>CAWJDM010000011.1:0-70538 GCA_963841605.1 uncultured Acidobacteriota bacterium | reverse complement strand
AGCCGGCGCGCCCATATCAGGAGGTGGCGCGCGAGCTCGAATCGCCCCGGGCTCGATCGGCTTTATCCGGCAGCGTTGCCTCGATCGTCTGCGCGAGAAGCTCCTTCAGGCAGGCTTTTCGTGACCAAGAAGAGTGCAAAGGCGCCGCTTTCCGAGAAGCTGCTTCGCGACCTCGGAAGTCTCGCCACGGATGTTGCCCGCAAACGTTTTCTAGCGCAGCACGAAAGCCTGTATCGTGAGCCGGCGCTTCAGCAACTGAACGAAATCGCGCGAGCGATGCTCCGCTCGGATACTCGCCACGCGATTGCCTTAGTGGAATCGGCGATCGCCATCGCAAAAAAGCTGCGCAACAAGGAAGCGCTGGGGCGCGCCCTACGGTCCAAGGCCAACGCCCTGATGATCCTCGGCGAGAATCAGAAGGCTTTGGAATTTCACGCGCTAGCCTCTTCTAGGTCTTTCGAAAAATCCGCAACGAGCAAGAAGAAGCGCGAACGCTGATTCCCTCGATTCAGCCCCTCATCCTGCTTGGCCAATACGACAAAGCCTTCGAGACCGCCAAACGCGCCGAAGAAATCTTCACGCGCCTGAACGATCAACAGCGCCTGGCCCACGTTCAGATCAACGTTGGCAACATTTACCATCGCCAGGATCGCTTCGAGGAAGGGCTGGCCGGCGACGAGCGCGCCTACGAGGCTCTGCTTCCTCTCCACGATTCCGAGGGCCTCGCCGTCGCCATGTACAACATAGCCGTTTGCCTGATCACGCTCAACGATTTCCCGCGCGCCCTCGCCAGCTACCAGCGCGCTAGAGAAATGTGCGTCCAGCATGGAATGAAGCTGCTCGTCACACAAAGCGACTACAACATCGCTTACCTCTACTATCTGCGCGGCGAATACGGGCGCGCCATCGAGATGCTGCGCGCCACGCGTGAAGAGTGCGAGAAAAATGGCGACGCCTACGTGATGGCTCTCTGCTACCTCGATTTGTCCGAAATATACCTGGAGCTCAATCTCAGTTCGGAAGCCATGGAGACGGCTCACGAAGGCTATCTTCGATTTCAGAAGCTCGGCATGGGCTACGAAGAAGCGAAATGCCAGGCGAACGAAGCCATGGCGCTCAGCCAGCTCGGAAAAGCCATCCGCTCGCTCGAACTGTTCGCCGAAGCCCGGCCCAAGTTCGTTCGCGAAAGAAATCTCGTTTGGCCGTGGCTGATCGATCTCTACCAGGCTGTCGTTCTCTATAACGAAGGCCGCTTATTCGAAGCCCGCCGCCTGTGCGCGGGCGCCGCCGCGTTTTTCGACACGTCGTTTCTCCCGGCAAGGCTGTGTTGTGTCACCTGTTGCTGGCGCGGCTTTCGATGCGCACGGGAGATCGCGCCGCGGCTCGCTCGGAATGTGCCCGCGCCCTGGAGCGCCTGGCGTCACTCGAAGCCCCGGTCTTGCGCTATCAGGCGGAATTCCTGATGGGGCAGATTCAGCAGGCGTCCGACGACCCTTCGGGCGCATACGATTCGTATCAGAGGGCGCGCAGCGCGCTGGAAACTCTGCGTAGCAGCCTCCATGGCGAAGAACTCAAAATCGCCTTCATGAAAAACCGACTTGAGGTCTACGAATGCCTCGTCGATCTCTGTATCGGCGGAAACGAACGCCGCGATTCGCGCGAGGAAGCATTCGGCTACATGGAATTGGCCAAATCGCGAAGCCTGGCCGAATCGCTCGTGCAACACGGTCACGTGCTGCCGGTGGCGGATGCGGGCCAAAGCGGTTTTGTCCGCCGGGTCCGCGAAATGCGCGAGGAGTTGAATTGGTATTACCGCCGCATCGAACTCGAGCAATTGCGTTCCGAAGATCCATCGCCGGAGCGTATCGAGAAGCTTCAGAAAGAGGCCTTGGCGCACGAAAATGAACTGCTTCGCGCGCTGCGCGATCTTCCGGCGCCCCAAGCCATCGGCGTAACTGCAAGCTCCGTTTCCGCGATCGCGTCTCTGAAAGATGTGCGCGAGTGCCTGCCGCCCGAGACGGCGCTCGTCGAATATTTCAGCATTAAGGATCAGTTCGTCGCCGCTGTGGTTACGCACGACGCGCTCGAGATCGTTCCCGTCACCCCGATCTCACGGGTCGTCAATTTGCTGCGAATGCTCCATCTGCAAATTTCGAAATTCCGCCTGGGCGCGGAGTACGTGCAAACCTTCGAGAAGCCGCTGCTTGAAGCCATGCAATCTCACCTCGCCCAACTTTACGACGAGGTATTCGCCGCGGTGCGCGGCCAGTTGCGCGCCAGGCACGTCGTGATCGTGCCACACGGCGTCCTGCACTATCTCCCGTTTCACGCCCTGTACGACGGCGCCGGGTACCTCATCGACTCCGTCACGGTTTCTTACGCGCCCAGCGCCAGCATTTTCGCTCTCTGCCAGCGTAAGCCATCTCTCGCTTCGGGAGGCTCGCTCATCCTCGGAGTCCCCGATTCGCGCGCCCCGTTGATTCTCGACGAGGTGCAATCGGTGGCAAGAATTCTGCCCCGAGCGGAGTTGATCATTGGTGCCGAGGCAAACGAAAAGAACCTTCGCGAGAAGGGATCGCACAGCCGCCTGATTCATATCGCCACGCACGGCAGTTTTCGTCAGGACAACCCGATGTTTTCCGGCATTCGGCTCGGCGACGCCTACATCAACCTCTACGACCTCTACCAGCTCAAGTTGCAGGCGGAGTTGGTCACACTCAGCGGCTGTGCGACCGGCATGAACGTGGTCAGTCCCGGCGACGAGTTGCTGGGTCTGATCCGAGGGCTGCTCTTCGCTGGAGCCCAGTCCCTGCTGCTCACGCTCTGGGACGTCCACGACCGCAGCACATCCGAGTTCATGACGGCGTTCTACCGCCGATTCAGCGTTGGAGAATCCAAAGCCGTCGCCCTCCGGGGCGCGATGCAGGAACTCCGCTCGCGCTACCCCCATCCCTACTACTGGGCGCCTTTCGTATTGATTGGAAAGACCTTAGCCTAACTGACCTGCCATCCGGGAATTCTTTCTGTACCCTATATTTTTCGGCTGCCTTCTCGCCCTTATGGGTTGGTGATGCAGGATTCCGGCCGAGCCATCGAGATGGAAGCCGGAAGGGGATCGGGGCAAGCAGCAGAAACTACGAACTTTGGGGGAGGACTGGATGCGACATTTTTCGATGGAGCAGTGGATTGATTTTGCCCGAAACGTTATCGGGCCGCGTGAAAGGGCTGAGATGGAAAGTCACCTGAGTGACGGCTGCAAGCAGTGTTCGAAGACTCTGAGCCTATGGCAGCGCGTCTCGGAAGCCAGCAGGCGTGAATCTGCATACGTGCCGCCCCAGAGCCTCGTCGGCACCGTGATGGGCACATTCGCCATCCAGCGCCCTCGCAGGGTGGGGCATGCGGCCCAGACAATCGCCAGTCTGCTGTTCGACAGCGCCAGGACCCCGCTCGCGGCGGGCGTCCGGTCAGCCGCCACAACTGAACGCCAACTACTCTACGGCGTGAGCAAATACCGGGTCGACGTCCGAATCGAGCCTCAGCCGAATTCCGAGAGAGTCGCGCTCGTTGGCCAAATACTCAATTCGACCGACCCCGGCAAAAGTATCGGAGCAGTGCCGGTGCGGCTGTGCCAGGGCCGCAAGGTGCTTGCAGAATCAATGACCAGCCCCTTCGGCGAATTCGACGTGGAATGTGACCTAGGGAAGGGGCTTCAGCTAAGGGTGAGCCTGCCTCACGAAGACCTGTGCCTTCCCGTGATGGAGCCTACCATCGAGCGTTCCCGACCGCTTTCGGAAGCTACTGATTCAAAGCCTGTTAGCAAAAAATTGAGGAAAGATAGGAAACGTACTAGGAAGAAGGTCTAATGCGGAAGCCCTCGAAACTAGCCGTTTGTACCATGGCCCAAAATCAGTCAACGCGGCCAAACTCGGGTGGTAGCAGTACCGAGAAGATACAGCGGCTACAGGGTGGGTACGCCAAAGGAGCAGTGGCAAACATGAAGCGTCGAATCTGGCTAATCACCTTAGTTCTTGCGATCGGTCTGTGGGGTCGGCCGGCCGCAGCTCAGGGGCTCTTGGGCGGCCTGCTTTCCACCGTTGGAAGCGTACTGTCAAGTCTAACGTCGCCCCAGCCGGGCGTCATCGTGCGCACAAACCTTGGCCTCGCCGGATTGCAAAACACCTGCTCGCTGAATGGATGCACGGTCGTCGGCAACATCGACGGAAACCAGAACCAGGTCTTTCTCGTCAGGCCGGTGCAAGGACTGCTCCCGAATCTTCTTGCCGGCGTTCTCAGATTGGTCACAGGAATTCTCGATGCGGAGCCCGATCAGACCCTGGTGATCCCGCCAAGCCCGACCAGCCAGTCGACCATTGGCAACCCGCCCCCCGGTCTCTGGGACACGACACCCGTCAACTACTACGGGAACACGGTCACCGACGGCTATGTCAATCAGCCGGCTGCGAAAATCGTCCAGATCTCGCAAGCTCATAGCGTCTTCAACGTGAGCGGCACCGGAATCGTGGCCGATATCGATACGGGGGTAGACCCGAACCATCCGGCCTTCCGGGGCGTGCTGCTGCAGGGCTACGATTTCACGCGCAACCAGCCCGGCGGCTCTGAGATGAACGACATCTCGATGAGTGCGCCTCCGCCATGCAGTTCGTGCGCGGCCGCCTACGTGAATCAGCACACCGCGGCGATGCTTGATCAGCATACTGCCTCAATGCTCGACGGCACTGCGTACGAGGCGTTTGGGCACGGCACGATGGTGATGGGCGTGATTCACCTCGTCGCGCCAACGGCCAAGCTTCTGCCGGTGAAGGCGTTTAGCGCCAATGGAAGCGGTTCGCTTTCCAACATTATCGCGGGCATCTATTACGCTGTCCAGAATCACGCCAACGTGATCAACATGAGCTTCGACTTGCTGCAAAACTCGACCGAGCTCACCGACGCCATCAATTACGCCAACAGCAACCACGTGATTTTGGTGGCCTCATCCGGCAACGATGGCGTCCAGGAAATGGTCTATCCTGCGGGCCTCCAGAACGTGATGGGCGTCGCCTCCACCAACAATCAGGACCAGCGATCGAGCTTCTCGAACTACGGAAACAAGATCGTGTGGGTCGCCGCTCCCGGCGAAGGCGTGATCACCACCTACCCGTTCGGCCTCTACGCCGCCGGCTGGGGAACGTCGTTCAGTTCGCCCTTCGTCGCTGGAACGGCCGACCTTGTTTGGAACATGCAATCGCAGGACACTCAGAGCCAGGCGTCGTGGGCCATCTCGCATGCGCAGTTCGTTGGGCTCAACATGGGCTACGGCCGTCTCAACGTCTACTGGACGTTGTCCGCGATGAATCCTCTTCAGGGTCTGCTTCAGTAGGCGGCGAGAGACGCTCCGATGCAGACGATGGCCAACACGCCGGCTAGCGCTTCCGAGCCCCCCACGCGAATCGAGGCACTCTCGGAAGCGCTCCCGTTTCTCACCGTTCCGGCGAGCGTTCCGCGCCAGTGGTCGGGTGTAATTCTTCGCATTAAGCAGATGGAGGAGCAGGCGCTGGCCCTGCGCACCTCGCTGATCTGCGCCTTCAACCAGCTTTTGGACCTCAAGGATCTCAACACGGGAGTTCACAGCACGCGATTGGCGGAGTGGGCGCTTCATGTCGCTGGGGAACTTGGCCTGGACCAAGGCTCTCTCTCCGATCTCGAGGTGGCTGCGCTGCTCCACGATATCGGTAAAATTGGTATTCCCGACGCCATCCTCCACAAGCCCGCCAAGCTGACCGGTGAAGAGTACAGCCTGATGAAAAAGCATCCCGAATACGGCTGGGCGGTGATGCGCAACGTGCCGGGGATGGAATGCGCCAGCCTCATGATCCTGCATCACCACGAGAGCTACGATGGCCAAGGCTATCCGGCCGGGCTGAAGGGTGATGAGATTCCGATCGGATCGCGCATCGTTTCCGTGATCGACGCGTTTGACGCAATGGTCTCCTCCCGCCCCTATCGCGCGGGAATGCCATATGCGGAAGCCGAGCGTCGTCTGCTCGCAGCGAGTGGCACGCAGTTTGATCCCGGCGTGGTCCATCACTTCCTTCCCCTCGCGCGTGCCGAGATGTCCTCCGTATTTGCCGCCGCCGGGACGAGCGTCTCCGCTGCCCTGTAGTCGCGGTACTTACCCAGAAAGCTGCAAGAAACTGATGGACGCCAGCTGTGTACCTTCTATCTATGCAAATGAGCGTCCAG
The DNA here is from genome assembly GCA_963841605.1 of uncultured Acidobacteriota bacterium. GTDB lineage: Bacteria > Acidobacteriota > Terriglobia > Acidiferrales > UBA7541 > Palsa-295. The sequence continues at coordinate 64,295 of CAWJDM010000011.1, read as the reverse complement.
TAGTGACCAATTGGATGAGTGCCGTCCCGCTTTAGCCCCGGCAGCATCAATGCTGTGGCCTACTTTTTGACAGGTATCTTCGACGAAGGGGCACGTATGAACAAAACGCTCTTTGCTGCCGTAGTTCTGCTCTTCGGCGTATCGATTTTTTTGACGGTGGGTGCGGAACGAACCGCGGCGCAAGGGCCGGCAGGCTCGGGCGCGGCCGCTGCGGCCCAGGACGGCTCGTATTCCCTTAATCCGATCGGGTGGCTCAAGAAAGATTCCAAGAATTCCGCCGATGCGCTCGGAAACAGAAGCGATGTGGAGAAAAAGCTCACACCCGGCCTACAGGCCCAGGGGCTGTTGGCCGCTAACGCGACCGCTACAGATGCGTGTGCGTCATTCACGACATTGGATGAATGCCTGGCTGTCCTTCACGCCAGCCACAATCTCGGAGTCGATTTCGATTGCCTCCGCGCCGGCGTGACGGGTGTGCTCACCAGCGCGGATATGTCTGGCTGTAAGGTTGCCGACGCAGAGAAAGCGCAGAATCTGACCAAGGCCATCCATCAGCTGAAGCCGGATGCTGACGCCAAACAGGCGACAAAGGACGCGGAGCAACAGGCCAAGGACGATCTCAAGACCATCGGAGGGTAGCTGCGAAGCGGATGATGAGGTTCGCAGCCATTCTTGTCTTCCTCTTGGTGCTCGCCAGGGATCGCCTTACCCCCCCTTATCAGGGGGATGCGCTCTAGCCAAGGCGTTCGACTCGCGACGTTGGGTCCGAGCGGCTGCAGGCGACCATCGATTGCCGCACCGGCTAGTCTCTGCCCAGCACTGCGTCGAGCATGAGCATGGTCAATCCAGCCATGATCAGAACCGTGGCCAGTGTAGCGAGCGCATCGAAGCTCATGTCCTGAATATCGGCGAGAGGCGGCCTCTTGTCGATGCGGACTTACACGGTGTTGCCAAGCCGGCAATATAAGTCTTCAGCACAGGCGATTCGATCTGCGGCTTGACAACATCATACGGCCACTGACGTGATCCCAGCTTAGTCAGGAACCTTGGCCTGCGGTCAGTGTCAGCCGACAATCATTTCGTCGACGTAGCACCAGCGCCAGTCCTCGCCGGGCTCGAACGACTGAATGATCGGGTGGTGCGATGCGTGGAAGTGCTTCGTCGCATGCTTGTTCTTGGAGCTGTCGCAGCATCCGACGTGGCCGCAGCTAAGGCACAGCCGCAAATGGACCCAGGTGTCGCCCATCTCGAGGCACTCTTTGCATCCGTTGCCGCTGGGCTTAACGTCGCGAATTTCCTTGGTGTGCTTGCAGGTTTGCGCCATGGCGGGCCTCCGAGTTTAGCCGACTCACCGATTATAAGCTCGCTTCAGGCCAAAAGTATTTTGGGACTTCCGGCACTGGCGCTGATCGCCGGCGGTTAGGCGTGGGCGGCGCTATCGTGAAAACTGGCGAGGGCTTCTGCTTCATTCGTGTAGGTGGGGAAGCATTGCACCAGCCGGGTCAGCTCGAGAATCTCCTTCACGTGTCCGCTCGGATTGAGGAGCTTGAGGCTGCCGCCGTCGCGTTCGAGCGTGACGAACGATCGCACCAGCGTGCTCAGACCCGAGCTGTCCACTTGCGCGACGTCGTTCAAATTGATGAGAACGTTGCACGGCGCGCTCTCGGCCAGCTTGCGTAATTCCGCGGCGAGGGAATCGTTGGTGCGGCCAATGACCACGCGGCCCCGCAGGTCCAGAATCGTGACGTTCTCGGATTTTCGTTCCGAAATTTGCAGGTCCATCGCCGCCCTCCCCCGGCCGCCATGGCTCACGCAACCTCGAGGAAGCGCCTGGGCGGCCGAAACTGGTTCGCACCTGGGGAGCATTATAGCGCCCCAAGCCATTGAAAACGCAAGCCTCCGCCCCGTCGCGGCGGCCTATTTTACCTGCAGGGACTTGAGGTACTCCGTGAGGTCGGCGATGCGCGCCGCCACTTTCGCTTCGTCGGATTTGGTAGCGGCCTTGAACATGACGCCCCACACCGGCATCTCCGCGGGGCCATGATCCGGCATTTTCACGCCCACCAATAGGACGGACCTCACGTAGGCTGCGGGAAATTCTCCGTTGTGACGTTTGGCGAGCGTCGTCAGATCGGGAGGCGGCTCTTTGAATGGCGATGACGCGGGCGGCGGCCCGTTTCCTTTTCCGTCGTTGCCGTGGCAGACGGCGCAATCCCGTTTGTAGATTTTCGCGCCGGCCGCGAGCGACGAATCCGGCTTCGCTTGCTTCACCGGCTTTTCCTGCGCCGCGCAGAGACTCGCGGAAAATCCCAGCAGCACGCAACAAGCGATGATTTTGCGAATGGCGCTCGAGCTGGGGCTCATGAGAGGTCCCTCCATTATTCCGAGCGAGCGCATTTTGTCAATGAGGCGATCGTCTCCGGTCGTTACGCCTTCGCAGCGAGCGCCGCTTTCACGCGCTCGGGCGTGAACGGCACTTGCCGGATGCGCGCGCCGGTAGCATCGAAGATCGCATTGCCGATCGCCGCGGCGGAAAGCGTGATCGCCGTTTCTCCCGCTCCCGTCGCTCCGGCGTCGGGGCGGTCGATGAGAACGCTCTCGATCACAGGCGCCTCGAACCCGAGCGGCAGCGAGTGGTAGGTGCGCCAGTCGACCGAAGTCACTTTGCGATCGTCCCAGGTGATTTCTTCGCCGAGCGCGCGGCTCGTTCCTTGCAATATTCCGCCCTCGATCTGGTTGCGCAAGCCGTCCGGATTCGACACCGGCCCGCAATCGATCGCGACGACAAACCGCCTGGGCTGCACGTGCCCGGTCGCCCGATTCACCTCCACTTCGGCGACAACCGCAGCATACCCGTTGCCGCCCTCGTAGGCCACGCAGGCGACGCCGCGCCCGGTGGCGGTAGCGCCAGCGTGCGGATTGCGGTGCTGGGGCGAGGGCCTGGCGACCCAATCGGCTTTCTGCGCCGCAGCCTTCAGCACATCGATAATTCGCGTCTCGCTCAGATGCTTCAGGCGGTATGCGACCGGATCCGCCTTCACATGGGCGCAGATTTCGTCCATGAAGCATTCGTGCGCGAATGTGTTTTGCAATCGCGATGGCGAGCGCAGCGGCCCGGTAAACAAAGGCGAGGCCACGGTGCGCATCATCACGCGCTCGCTGCGGATCGAACCGCCTCCGCCGCACTGGGCGCCCACGCATCCCGCCAAATAGGACGGCACCGCATTGCTGCCATTGCGCAGCGGCCGGGTTGGCTCGACGGCCGCCCGCGGCGAAACCGTCTCGGGATCGAAGCCGGCCAGCATGCCCGTGATTACATTTCCCGGCCTCTCGTATCCGGGTCTGTTGCCGAGCGACACCGACCAGCTCACGCAGTCCCAGGCCGCGATCGCGCCGCTTGCATCGATCCCGGCCTGTTGCTCGATCACGCTTGCCGAGCCGTAGTTCTCGGAAAGGAATTCGTCCTCCCGCGTGAGTTGCACGCGAACGGGCCTGCCCACCGCCTGCGAGAGCAGCGCCGCATCATAGGAGACGGTATCCGCCGCGTTGAGTCCATAGCAGCCGGAGCCGCGCACGAAGATCACGCGCACGCTTTCGGATGGCAGGCCTGTGAGCATGGAGATTCCGTGCTGCGTCGGATACACGGACTGCGTGGGCGACCAGATCGTCGCGCGGTCCGCCTGCACATCGGCCACCGCGCACGACGAGCCGATCGAACCGTGCGCCTGATAGGGATACGAATACGTGGCTTTCAAAACGTGCGAAGCCGCCTTCAGTTTCTCATCCACGTCTTTGGAATCCACCAGCAGGAAGTCGCTCGATGGCTGCTTGCGGATGTACTCGTAGAAGCCCCTCTGCGCCGGCAGGCCGGGGCCCGGATTCCATGCCACCTTCAGGGCCTTCGCTGCTTGCGCTGCCTGCCACTGCTTTTCCGCCACGACGCCGATGAAATTTTTTCGGACAACGACCTTGATGAGCCCGGGAATATGCTGCACGGATGTCTCGTCCACATTTGCGACCGTCGCCCCGATCTCCGGCGGACGCACCACCCGGCCGTGGACCATTCCCGGCACGCGCACGTTGTGAACGAATTCGAACGTGCCGGTCATCAGCGCAACCCGGTCCGTCGAGGGAATCGGTTTCCCCAGCACCGTCCACTCGCTTGGTGATCGGCGCTTGGCTGCAGGATTCACCGGCAGGTTGAATTGCTTGCCGCCAATCAGGTCGCCGTAGCTGACGCGGCCGCCGCCCTTCGCACTAACGACGCCACCCTCCGGCGTAAGTTGATCCATCGGCACGCCCAGTTGCTCCGCCGCCATTCCGATGAGGGCCTCGCGCGCCGTGGCAGCCGCCTGCGCGAGATTCCGCGCGTTGAAATTCGTTGGTGTCGACTGGCTGCCGGACGTCGTTCCCTGATCCGGCGTTACGGACGTGTCGCACTGGATTAGTTTCACGCGATCGAGCGCCACGCACAACTCCTCGGCCACCAACTGCGTCTGCACCGTGTACATCCCCTGCCCGAGGTCGCATTTTCCGGTGTAGGCGGTCACGCTGCCGTCGGACGCGACCGCCAGCCACGAGTCCAGCTTCAGCGGATCGATGTGCGATGGATGCGTGTCGAACGGCCCCTGCGCTGCCGCGAATGGTTCGATGATAGCTGCCGCGCTGAAGCTGACCACGAGCGCGCCCGAAGCCTGGAGAAAGTCGCGGCGAGAGAGTTCTTTCTTCATGCGCGGCTCCCTTGGTAGCGCTTGATCGCGCGCATCATTCGCGTGTGCGTAAAGCAGCGGCATAGCACATTCGACAGCGCCTGCCGGATCTGCCCGTCCGAAGCCTTCGGATTTTCATCCAGCAGCGCTTTCGCCGTCAGAATCACGCCGCTGAGGCAGAAGCCGCACTGCGCGGCTCCCTCATCGATGAAAGCCTGCTGAATCGCGTGAGGCTTTTCCGGAGTTCCGACGCCCTCGAGCGTAGTGACTTCTCGGCCCTTCACCGCGCCGACCGGCATCACGCACGAGCGCACTGCCCGGCCTTGGATGATCACCGTGCAGGCTCCGCACTGCGCGAGGCCGCAGCCGAATTTGGGCCCGCGCAATTGGAGTTCGTCGCCGAGCACGTACAGCAGCGGCGTCTCCGGATCAACATCCACCGCGTGATCCCGGCCGTTCACTTTCAGCGAAATAGCAGCCATCGTTTCGCTCCCAAAATCGCAGCTCACACCGCCCAATACTCAAAGGTTTAGATGTAGCGCAGCGGCTTTCAGTTCAAACTGGGCGAAGACACGCGCGGCAAACTTTCCAGCGCGATCGCCCAGCGGGTCATCCGAGCAAATCGGCAAACACGAAGCCATCCCTCTCCACAATTTCGCCGCGCCGCACCGCGATCGGCCCGCGAAACATCGGCCCGGCGCAAGCAAACGTGTGAAATTCGCCGTTTTCGCCGCACGGGTCGGCCGCCGGAGGCAAATCCGCCAGCAACTCCGAATTCCATTCGCGCCCCGCAAACGATTTGTCGAGTTTCCGCGGATCGATACAGGTGATGTACGAACGCAGCCCGCCGGCCATCATCTCGCCGGCAAGTTGCCGCGTGGGAATCCCCCACAAGGGAAACACTGGCGTAATGCCGCATTTAGCGAGGTTTTCTTCGCGATAGCGGCGCACATCCTGGAGAAACAGATCGCCGAAGATCATGTGCGTCACACCCTCCTCGCGCGCACGGCTCATGGCTGAGGCCATCGCACGTTCGTACTGTTCGTTTGGGCACGGCGAAGGGATTGGCACCACGACAAGCGGCAGGCTGGCCGCGGCCGCCTGCGCTTCGAGCAGCGATTCCCGCACCGCATGCATGGCCACGCGGTTGTGCGTCCGATTTACGGTAGTGAGGAGCGCAACCACGTCGAGGTCGCCGCGCGCGCGGACCACGTGCAGCGTCCAGGCGCTGTCTTTTCCGGAACTCCATGCGAGCCACGCCTTCGCTCGCGTGCCATTGGCTGCGTTGCTCATGAAGCTTTGCCTGTAGCTGACCCCCGTCTACTTCGAATTCGCGGCCTGCGCGAGGCCACGGTATTTCAGCATCGGTTTGACCGTGGGTTCCGCGCCAAGCCACGCCGCGTACATTTTCGCAAGATCCTCGGTATTGCCGCGCGAGAGGACCATCCTGCGGAAACGGTCGCCGTTGGCGCGGGTCATGCCGCCGTGGTCTTCGAACCACTGAAACGCATTGTCATCCAGCATTTCGCTCCAGAGATACGCGTAGTATCCGGCGTCGTACCCGTTCGCCCAGATGTGCAGGAAGTAGCTCGAGCGGTAACGCGGCGGCACGTCGTGAAGCCAGAGATGCGTCTTCTCCAGTGATTCCTTTTCAAATGTATCCGGATTTTCCAGCGGTGCGCTCGCCGGCAGAATATGCCACTGCATGTCGAGTTCCGCCGCGGCGATCAGTTCCGTGAAGTCGTAACCCTGGTTGAAATTTTTCGTCTTCTTGATCTTCTCGGCGAGAGCGGCCGGCATCGGCGCGCCCGTCTTGTAGTTCTTCGCGTAGTGATCGAACACAGCCGGATAGCTCGCCCAGTGCTCGTTGAATTGCGAAGGGAACTCGACGAAATCGCGCGGAGTGTTGGTGCCGGCAAGGCTGGGATACTCGGTCTGGCCAAACATGCCGTGCAGCGCGTGGCCGAACTCGTGGAACATCGTGGTCACATCGTCGAAGCTGAGCAGCGCCGGCTGGCCCGGCGCCGGCTTCGTGAAGTTGGCCACGTTGTAGACTACCGGCAGCGTGCCCATCAATTTCGATCCTCGGACCAGAACATCCATCCAAGCGCCGCCGCTTTTGTTGTCGCGCTTGAAGTAATCGCAATACCACAGCGCTAGCGGCTTGCCGTCCGCGTCGTCGAACACCTCGAATACGCGCATATCCGGGTTGTACACCGGAATGTCTTTGCGTTCCTTGAAGGTGAGCCCGTAGAGCTGGTTCGCCGCGTAGAAGACGCCGTTCTCCAGGACGTTGTTCAGCTCGAAGTACTGGTCCACTTGCGATTCGTCGATGTCGTATTTCTTTTTGCGAATCTGCTCGGCGTAGTAATTCCAGTCCCACGGCTGGAGTTGGAAGCCACCTTTCTGCTGATCGATTTCTTCCTGAATTTCTTTCGCTTCCTTGTCGGCGCTCCCGATCGTGCCGGGCACCAGCGCGAATATGAATTTCTGCACGGCGTCCGGCGTCTTTGCCATTTGATCTTCCAGCTGCCATGCGGCGAAATTCGGAAAGCCGAGCAGTTTGGCCTTCTCGGCCCGCAACTGCGCCAGGCGCGCGATGGTGGCGCGCGTATCGTCCGCGCCTCCGCGCTCGGTGCGGTTCCAGGAATCCTCGAAGAGCGCCTCGCGGGTCGAGCGATTGCTCAGAGAAGTTAGGCTCGGCTGCTGCGTCGTGTTCTGCAGGGGAATCACATAGCCGTCCATCTTCCGTTCTTTCGCAGCTTGCGCGGCCGCATCGATTTGCGCGCCGCTCAATCCCGCAAGCGCGTTTTTATCGGTGGTGTGATACGCCCCGTCTTTCGTCCCGGCCAGTAGCTTGCTCATGAACGTGCTCTCGAGGGTCGATTCCTCCTCGTTCAGCTTCTTCAGCTTGGCCTTGTCGGCATCCGGTAGGTTGGCTCCGGAATGAACGAACAATTTGTAATCGAAGTCCACCAGCCGCAGCGATTCTGGATCGAGCTTGAGCGACGCGCGCTCCTTGTAGATCGCCGCGATCCGCTGAAATAATTTCGGGTTGAGGAAAATGGCATCCTGCGTCGCGGCCAGCTTGGGCGCCTCGATGTCCCTCACTTTTTCGAGCGTGTCGTCCAGGTTGGCCTGGCTCACGTCGTTAAACGCGTACTGGACGCGATCGAGCAGCTGGCCGCTCTTCTCCATGGCCACGAACGTGTTCTCGAAGGTCGGCGGCGCGGGATTATCCGCGATCGTCTGGATTTCTTTCAGCTGCTGCGCCATTCCCGCTTCAAACGCGGGCTGGTAATCGCTGTCCTTGATCTTGTCGAATGGCGGCGCCTGGAATGGCAGCGTGCTCGGCGCATAGAACGGATTGCTCGGGCCAAACGTCGTCCCCGTCTGCGCGTTCGAAGCGGGCGTCACGCTCAGCGCCACTCCGACCGCGATCACGCCAAGAGCAACTACAATCCCGATTCCGGAACGCACAGCCTTTTGCTCCCGTACTCGCAGTATCCTCATCATTCTCCGCCCTCGCCCCGCGCGCAATTGTACGCGACACATGCCGCCGCGGGCTACCTCGGATGTCGGCCGATCTGCCGCCAGGACCGTCCCGCTTGCTGATGCTCGCGCTGGGTTTCGCTTGACAAACGGGGATTGCGCTCTATATTAGCCGGCAACTGGACCATCAACTCAGCGACATACCTCGGGCCTCGGGACCAAATTGGATTTGGGGTTTGGGAGGCAAAGCAATGGGCAAGGTTGCTGCGTTTCTCTACGGAATCATCGTTTACCTGATTTTCCTGGCGACGTTTCTCTACGCCATCGCCTTCGTCGAAAACTTCTTCGTTCCCAAAACCATCGATTCCGGCGTGGGAGGCTTTTCCGTCGAATCCCTGGGAATCGATGCGCTCTTGCTGGGACTTTTCGCGATTCAGCACAGCGTGATGGCGCGCCAATGGTTCAAGCATGCGTGGACGAAATTGGTTCCCCGCCCCGTGGAACGCAGCACCTACGTCTTGTTCGCGAGCCTGTGCCTCGATCTCCTCTATTGGCAGTGGCGGCCTATGACGGGCGTCGTCTGGAGCGTCCAAAACGCCGCCGGCCGCTGGATACTTCTCGCCCTCAGCCTTGTGGGTTGGCTGATTGTCTTGGGAAGCACTCTGCTCGTGAGCCACGCCGATCTTTTCGGCCTGCGGCAGGTGGCGCTTTACCTGCGCGGCCGGCCGTACGAGCCCATCGGTTTCAAGGAGCCCATGCTGTACAAGAGTGTCCGCCACCCGATCTACCTCGGGTTCCTCGTCGCCTTCTGGGCCACGCCTCGGATGACGCAGGGCCATCTGCTATTCTCGATCGCAACCACCGGCTATATTCTCCTCGCCATCCAGTTCGAAGAACACGACCTCATCACCTTCTTCGGCGATGCCTACAGGCAATATCGCCAGCGCACCCCCATGCTCATCCCATTCCTGAAGCGCCCAGGTAAGCCGACGCAGGTATAGACAAGCGGAAACGTGCGCGTCTGATCTCTGCCCAAGCTTGATTTGTCCGGTTACGACTTACCAGGCGTTACTGTTAAAGTGCTACGTTCGACTGCGGATCTTTACGGAGAAATCAGATTCAACCTACACCTTGCTCCGCGCACGATCATCGATATGTAAAGCGAACTTCGTCACTAATCGTGCCACAAGAAATAATCCACTTACGATTGTTAAGACGCAACAGGGTATATCGACCCAAAGCGGCCTTCGCTCAGTAGTTGACAGACGAGCTATAATGCAGCCTCATAAGCCCCGAGGAGAGCGTAATCGCGCGAAGATCCGCGCGCCGCGAAGATGCGGGGTCACCTTTGAATACGAGGGAGTGATGACATGAGAAGACGAAATCGCTCGTTCCTTTTTGCGTTGCTCGTTCCAGCAGTCTTCCTCGTCAGCGCATTCGGCGTCGTTGTGGCGGCTCAGGAACAAGGATCGCAGGCGGTCAAGCAGGAGCTCTGGTCCAATCCCGCCACCTGGCCAGACCGGAAGGTGCCCCGCGCCGGGGACACGGTCACCATTGAAAAAGGCAAGGATGTGCTCCTCGACGTCAGTCCGCCGTCGCTCGGCGGCTTGCAAATCAAAGGCAAACTCAGCTTCTCGGATAAAGCCGACATCGAGCTGACCACCGAGTCGATCGTCGTGCACGGGGAACTGGAAATCGGCACCGAAGCCAAGCCCCACACGCGCAAGGCGACCATCACCCTCACCAACCATGTCCCGGGTAACGACCGCGGGATCGTGATCGCGGGCGGAACCCTGAACCTGCATGGTGACCGGACGAATTCCTGGACCAAACTCGCACGAACCGCCAAGGCCGGTAGCGCCAGGATCGAAGTATTGAATGCCAGTGGCTGGCGAAAAGGGGACGTGATCGTCCTTGCCTCGACCGACTTCGATTCCACGCAGGCGGAGAAGCGAACCATCGCCGCCATTGCCGGGAACGTGATCCGGCTCGATCAGCCCCTGAAGTACATGCATTTCGGCAAAATCACGTTCGGCGTCGATGAGCGTGGTGAAGTCGGCATGCTGACGCGAAATATTCTTATCCAGGCTTCGGAGGACGCAGAACGCTCCTACTTCGGGGGGCATATCATGGCGATGGCCGGGTCTAAAATGTATGTCTCCGGCGTCGAATTGAATCGCATGGGTCAGAACATGCATCTGGCCCGGTATCCGATCCACTGGCATCTGCTCGGCGAAGGCAAAGGGCAGTACATCGAAAACTCATCGATTCACGACAGCTACAGCCGCTGCGTGACGGTGCATGGTACCAATAACGTGCGAGTGGAAAACAACGTGGCCTACAACACCGTGGGCCACTGCTACTTCCTGGAAGACGCCGTCGAAACGGGCAACCAGTTCATCCACAACCTGGGAATGATGACCAAGTGTCATCCGGACGGCAAACCCTGCGTCCCGACAAACCTCGGCCCAATCGGAACGGAGGGCAAAACGGTCTTCGATCCGGCCGGCCAGAGCGCCAAGGATGTCCTGATCCCTTCCGACAATACGGCGGCGACGTTCTGGATCACGAATCCAGACAATATTTTCCGGGACAACGTGGCCGCGGGGTCCGAGGCGACGGGTTTTTGGTTGGCCTTGCCGCAGCATCCGACGGGCGCGTTCGCAGGCACGGAAATCAGCAAGACAACCTGGCCACGTCGAATGCGGCTGCGGGAGTTCAAGGGCAACACCGCCCATTCGAACTTTGACGGGTTCATGTTCGACCGCGGCCCTGAGCCCAATGGCCATATCAGGCCCGGCGGCCATCTGGCCCTGGCCAATCCGTCTGACGCGAACAGCCCGATCGTGGAGACGGTGATCGAGGATTTCACCAGCTACAAGAACCGGAATAGCGGAATGTGGGCCCGCGGTGAGATGGACACCTTCAAGAATTTGAAGCTGGCCGACAACGCCATCGGCTACACGCATGCGTCGGGCAACTTCGGACGTTCGGCGTTTACGTCACGCGTGGTCGACTCGCTGTTCGTGGGCGAAACCGAGAACATCGGCAATCCCAGCACGCCGGCGGAGATCGCTTACGGCCGCAGCTTGCCGGAGCCCGGAATTCCGGATTTCCCGATCCGCGGCTACGAGTTTTACGATTACCGCCATGAACTGGACAACGACACTTTCGTGAATTACGAGGACAACGCCACCCGCAAGACCGGAGCGATCTCTTACCTGCTGTATACCAGCTTCGGAATGAGCACCAACAACACCGTACAGCGCGCCAAATTCATCAACGCCAAGCCGGTGTATTTCCCGCCGATGGAGAAGAAGTGGACCAACGATGATTACGGCAACGTGAGCTACAAGACATCGGTGTTCCACGACGCGGACGGCTCGGTCACCGGTGTCCCGGACTCCTACATTCTGATCAATGACCAAGATGACGAGATGGCCGTCGACGACGCCTGTGAGATCAAGCCGACCTGGAATGCCGCCGTGTGCAAGGGCGACGTGGGACGTTTTGCGGTTGGCACCCCCGGCGAGGGCGGCGGCGGGGGCGTGGTGTTCCCCCCTCGTAGTTTTAACGGCGCCGGTGGCCCAGATGCTGCCAGAACCGCCCCCGCGGCTCCCGTCGCAGCTGCCGGTCCCGGCGCTGGCGCAGGTCCTGCCATGGCCGCAGCCACCGGTGCTGGCCTAACTGCCGGGGCTCACCCAGCTGCCGGTGCTGGCCCATCGGGTCCTGGACTAGCGGCAACTCGTCGCGATCCCGGCTCGGTGTTTGGCCGGCCCAGCGGACCTCCTCAGCCGCCGGTCATTCTGAGCCGCAACGGCAAGGAGTTCACCCTAACCGGCGCAACCAACATACGCGCCGGCACCGAGATCAAGGTGACCACCGAAAGGCCGTCCGTGACATTGCAGCTCAGCGAACTGGATAGCGGCTCGTGGGTGATCTTCGAACTGCCGGGATTCGCCACGGCCGCCTCGGGTACGCCGCAGGAGAGCCTCGATGCGCTGCGCAAGGCCAGCGCTACCTCGTACTACAAGGGCAAGGACGCGCTGTGGGTCAAGGTTGTCTCTAACGGTGAAGGCGCCCGCATTAGCGGCCCTGGCGCCGGAGGAACCAGCGTCCAGGTCAGCCGGTAAGCCGGATCCTGTCGTATGAGCAAGAGCCCCCGGCACAGGCCGGGGGCTTCCCCAACGCTGAGAACCGGCGCCTCGACACGCGCGCACGATAGTCGTTTGGCCATGGACGATAGCTAACAGCAAAAAATGCCGATTTTAGAACTTGTGATCCAAAATCTTGTCGTTGCTTCGCGCCAGTCCGAGTCGTTCAACCAAATGGAATCGGAATTATCAAACGACTCGAAAATAGCTGGATCAAATCCGCGGTCATGGTAGTCGCCGAACGAGACATTTTCTCGGACGATCCTGTCGCCAGATACTACGAAGAAGTTGTAAAGCTCGTGCGGATCATCGCTGCAAGAATCGCCGTCATACCAGAACCACTGAGAGGAAGGAAGTCCGCTTGGGGGAACTTGAGTTCGGTTGGAAGCTTCCGTCGACTTTGGGCGGAGACGGCAGAAGAAATCCTGCCACTGATTAGCCCCCATTTTTCTTGCAGATGCGGGTCTGCGTAGTTCCCACAATAGACGGCGAGGCGCCACCTGTATTAACGTGAGTCGGGGCAGTTTTGAGCCCGGCGAAAAACAAATATGGAGAGCGGCGGTCACAATCGGCGGAAAAGAAGGACGGGCCGCGCAAAAAGCGGCCATCTGCGTTCTCGAATTTCTCATTCCTCTGCCTCCTCCCTTTCCTCTACTTCCTCCACATCCCTCTTCGTCGCCACGCCTTTTCTGATCGACACTGGGCGATTAGAAATCGCTGCAACTCATTGAAAATAAACGATGGGCACACACTCTAATCGACACAGTAACGAGGGGTCACCAGGACAGGCGAAATGATCGGCGCGAAGCGGCAGAGCGCTATAATACCCATCATGGACGCGGTCGGAAAAACCACGATGAGCGTTGGTGCGCGGCGCACCGTCGATCTGCGCTTCGTCGAGCTCACCGACAAAGTCCGCAAGAATCGCCCCGGCGACGATATCGACCTGCTGCGCCGCGCCTACGATTTCGCCGCCGAGCAGCACAAGACGCAATTTCGCCTTTCGGGCGAACCCTACCTCTCGCATCCCCTCGAAGTCGCGCATCTCCTCGCGGACATGAAGCTCGACGTCACGTCGATCTGTGCCGCGCTGCTGCACGATGTGGTCGAGGACACGAAAATCCCGCTCGAGAAGATTTCCGAATCGTTTGGGCCGGACGTCGCGCGGCTCGTCGAAGGTGTCACGAAAATCAGCAAGCTCGATCTGCTCGCGCCCGAAGATCGCCAGGCGGAAAACGTCCGCAAGATGCTGCTCGCGATGGTCAACGACGTGCGCGTGGTGATGGTGAAGCTTGGCGACCGCCTGCACAACATGCGCACGCTCGAATTCCTCGCGCCCGAGCGCCAGCAGCGCATCGCGCGCGAGACGCTCGATATCTACGCGCCCGTCGCGAACCGGCTCGGCATGGGCCTGATCCGCGGCGAACTGGAAGATTTGGCCTTCCGTTATCTCGAGCCCGAGGCGTTTCTCGAACTGCAGAAGAAAGTCGCGTCGAAACAGAAAGTCTTCGACAAATTCCTGCTCGAAGTGCAGGACGCGATTCGGAGCAAGATGGTCGAGAACGGAATTCCCGCGGAAGTCCAAGGCCGCGTGAAGCGGCTCTATTCACTGCACCAGAAAATCCAGAAGCAGCAGCGCAATCTCGATCAGGTTTACGATTTGCTGGCAATCCGCGTGGTCACCGACACCGTGAAGAACTGCTACGGCGCGCTCGGCGTGATCCATCAGATCTGGCGGCCGGTGCCGGGCCGCTTCAAGGACTACATCGCCATGCCGCGGCCGAATCTGTATCAGTCCCTGCACACGGCCGTGATTCATTCCGGCCAGCCGTTCGAGGTGCAGATTCGCACCCAGGAGATGCATCGGATCGCCGAGCAGGGCGTGGCCGCGCACTGGAAATACAAGGATGGCGGTCGCGAGGCGCCGCCGGCTTCGGCGGACGATCAGCGCATCGTCTGGATGCGCCATTTGATTGAGTGGGTGCAGGAGATGCAGGAGCCAAGCGAGTTTCTTTCGACCCTCCGCGTCGACCTGTATCCCGAAGAGGTCTACACATTCACGCCGAAAGGCCGCGTGGTGGTCCTGCCGCGCGGGGCGACGCCGATCGACTTCGCTTACGCGGTGCACACCGAAGTCGGCCACCAGTGCGCGGGCGCGAAGGTGAATGGCGAAATGGTGCCGCTGCGCCATGCGCTCGCGAATGGCGATGTCGTCGAGGTCGTGACGCAAAAAGGTCATGCGCCATCGCGCGATTGGCTCTCCTTCGTTCATACGTCGCGCGCCCGCAGCAAGATTCGCCAGTGGATCAATCTGCACGAACGCGAGCAGGCCACGGACGTCGGGCGGCGGCTGCTTGAAAAAGAAGCGCGGCAGGCAGGCGTCAGCCTCAAGAAAATCGCGGCGGAGGATTGGCAGCGCGTCGCCTCCGAATACGGTTGTTCGCGGGTCGAGGATCTACACGCCGAGTTGGGCTACGGCAAATGGTCGGCGCGGCAAGTACTGTCGAAGGCCACCGGCCAGCCGCTCGCCGAGGAGACGGAAGAGAAGCCGCGCAAGGCGGTGTCGACCGTCAAGCGCATGCTTGGAATGGACGACGCCGCGATCGTCGTGCGCGGACACGACGATCTGATGGTCTACCGCTCGAAATGCTGCAATCCGATTCCGGGCGACGACATTATCGGTTACGTCACGCGCGGGCGCGGCATCGCCGTGCACAGCAAGGATTGTCCCAACGTAGAGAACCTGCTGTATGAAACCGAGCGTCGCATCCCCGTCGAGTGGGCCGAGTCGAATCAAACCACCTTCCCGGTGCGCCTGCGCATCTTCACCGAGGATCGTCCCGGCATGCTCGCGGCGATCACCAACGTCATCAGCGACACCGGCGCGAATATCCGGACATTCGAGAGCGGCGGCGAAGACATTCGCGCGCGCATCGACGTCGGCCTCGACGTCAAGGACCGCAAGCAGCTCGAGCACATCCTCGCCGGCATCCGGCGCATCCCCGGCGTCTTCGATATCGAACGCGTCTATAACGTATGAACTTTCACATTACTTACCCCAGTAATTCATCGGCGACACCAGGTCTTGACGCTTCGTCAGGCGCGTAGAATGAAATTTATGGGGTACATTCTGGCAAACCGCGTTTCCCGCGGTTCAGGCGGAAGCACGTGGGCAGGGAAACGTCTGGCGTGGCTCGCCGCTCTCATGGCCGCTCTCGCGTTCCTGGGGTGCCACAATGTCCCGCCGGCGGACACGGCGCCGCTCGACAACGCCGGCATGAGCTACGACGCCGAGAACCAGCTGAAGGCGCTCGACGTGACGCCGCCGGAAATCGCGCAGATCGCGACGGCGCGCCAAAGCGGATTCTCCGACGACGCGTGCATCCAGGTGGTGCGCCTGTATCGGGAGCGAAAGCAGAAGTTCGACGCGGGTGACGCAATCGCCGGCCTCATGCAGGCGGGAATGAATGAAGGCACGGTCCTCAAGCTCGCGCAGCTGAATCAACTGGGAATCAATGCGGGCGAGCTGCAGGCGATGCGGCTTGCCGGCTTGTCCGACGAAATCATCCTCGAAGTGGCTCAGCATCATGCCGCGGGGCAGCCGGTGTTGTCCGGTGTTTCGCTCGCCACACTGCAGAATGCCGGGATCCGCGAATCGACGTTGCTCGATCTTGTGCGCCACAGCGTTCCCGATTCGCAGACGAAGGCGATTCTCACTCGCCGGCGCCGCGGCGCGAGCGATCGGCAAATTTTGCGCCATTTCGCCGGCTCGTGAACTGCGGTTTGCCCGCGCGCGTGCCCTCCCGGTAGAATCGTCGCATCTTGAATCGACCTGCGCCGCGCACGCTAGCCATCGCCCTGATTCCTGTCGTCCTTTTTCTGTGTGCTTTTTCGTGCGACGTTCCGATCGTTCCCGGCTATCAGATCGTGCGGGAATCGCGCGAGGTCCACTTCGTACGGACTGGATCCCCAACGCTCCATATAACCGGCCGCTTCAAACTCCAAAACACCGGCAACAGCGATCTGACTTTCGTGGACGTGACGCTGCCTGAAGAGAAAGCCTTCGGACTGCGGAACGTTCGCATGGAGTTGGACGGCCGCGAGATCGCCCCCGAGAATATCCCAGCGGAGTATCAGCAGGACAATCCGAACGCAGTGCGCATCCCATTCAGTCCACCGTGGCAGCGCAAGAAGTCTCTCGAACTCGTAGTCGAATACGACCTGGTGTCGCCGCAAGATTCAGGGTCGCGCATCACGCTTGGCGACGACGAGTTCCATCTCGGCTCGCGCGGATGGTTTCCGGTGTTGCAGCCGCCGAAGCATGTACTCTCCCCTTTCCCGAAGAGGCCGAAGGTCACGCCGTACGCGGTCCGCGTTCCTTCGAACTTCCTAGTGCTGGCGCGAGGGACTCCAAAAGGCCGGAAACAAGAAGGCGGCGAAACCGAATACCGCTTCGCGCTGCTACAAGGTGATCTGCCGCCATATGTTGTTGCCGGGAACTACGTCGAATCACCCGCTCAACGCGCGCTGAATTCGGCGACGTTTTGGACGCTGAAGCCGCTGCCGAGCAATCCGCAGGAAGCGGCCATGCAGATCGCGCAGGCGCGGGACATTCTCGAGAAGGATTTCGGGCCGCTCGATCGGAACATGGCGGCGCCGCACGTGGTCGAGTCGCCGGAATTGCGCGGGCATACTTCCGAGGATGAGCCAGGACCAACAGCGGCTGCGTTTCCGGGAGGCGTGCTGGTGAATCCCGCGGCGCTCGCGCTTGGCACCGACAGCGACCAGTTTCTTCAAATGGTGACCCATTCGCTCGCGCACGATTGGTTCGGCGATGAGATGTATCCCGCGCCAGACGCGGCTTTGGGTCTGGGCGAGGGCCTACCCGAGTACGCCACGATCGTTATCGACGAAGCGCGGAATGGAGCTGCGGCTCGCCGCGAGCGGATCCAACGGTACTTGAGGGAATACGACGAGGCGCGGAAAAGTGCCGACGAGAAGGCATTGGGCATCACGATGCTGACCGACTCGCCGGGCCAGCGCCGCATCGCTCTCGCGAAAGCAGCGCTCTTCTTCGTGGCGCTGGAAGACGCCTGCGGGGCGGAAGCGATGCGGAGCGGGCTGAAGCAGATGGTCGAACTGCTGCGCGGCCAGGAAGCAAGCTTCGATAGTTTGCGCTCGGCGCTCGAGGAAGCGAGCGGCAAGAATCTCGCCGAGGTGTTTCGCGTATGGCTCAACCAAAAGGACATCCCACAAGATTTCAGGGACCGATATCAATAGTCGAATTGGATCGGAGGCTTCGTGAAAGAGATCATATCGACTGAAAAAGGGCCGAAGGCGCTGGGGCCGTACTCGCAAGCCGTTAAGGCCAACGGATTCATTTTTACGGCTGGGCAGGGTGCACTCGACCCCGCAACGGGAAAGCTTGTCGAGGGCGATACGGCTACCCAGACGGCGCGCGTGATGGAGAATCTGAAGGCGATCGTTGAGGCAGCCGGCTCGTCGCTCGACCGAGCCGTGAAGGCCACGGTGTACCTGAAAGACATGCAGGATTTCGCCGCGATGAACGAGGTCTACGGCCGCTATTTCCCGCAGAATCCACCTGCGCGTACGACGATTCAGGCGGCGCGGCTGCCGATGGATCTCCGTGTGGAGATTGATCTGGTGGTTCTTGCATGACGGCTTGCTTCATGGGATTGTCTGGCCTGCCCCCTGAAGAGCTCGTCTGACCTCGTGTAGGGCAATCAGTGGAGAGTTTCGCCGTTTTGCCGATGAGCCCAGAGTAGGTGTTTCGCGGGTGCATTCATCTTCCTGTAAAATTAGTGGTCGATATTGGTGGTCTATCGTGAACGATCCATCCTTTGATCTGATTGTTATCGGGAGCGGCCCCGCCGGGCAGAAGGGGGCGATCTGCGCCGCGAAGCTCCGCAAGCGGGTTGCGGTGATCGACCGGCGAATGATGATGGGCGGGGTGTGCGTCCATACGGGAACCATTCCGAGCAAGAGCGTTCGCGAGGCCATCTTTCAACTGACGGGAATCGCGGTTCGGACGTTTTACGGCAACAACTACCGGGGGAATGGAGATGTTTCGCTGCAGGACCTCTCGTTCCGGGTGAACAGCATCGTCTCGCGCGAGACGGATGTGATCCGCGCGCAACTCAAGCGGAATGGTGTCGTGGTCTATCAAGGGGTCGCGCAGTTTGCCGATCCGCACACGATCGAGGTCGAAGGCGAAGAAGGCAAGATCAAACTCCATGGCGACAATATTCTGATCGCCTGCGGCACGCGCCCGGCGCGAAGCCCGGACATTTCCTTCGACGGCAAGCGCATTCTCGACACGGACGAATTCACGACCATCAACAGCGTGCCGAAGGAGATCATCGTAGTCGGCGCGGGCGTCGTGGGACTGGAGTATGCGTCGTTCATGGCCGCGCTGGGCGCCGAAGTGACGCTGATCGACCAGCGGCCCGTGATACTGGATTTTGTCGACCGCGAGATCATCGAGGCGTTGTCGTATCACCTGAGACAGATGGGCACGACGTTCCGGCTCGGAGAGAAAGTGACGCGGGTGGGTTACGACGCCGAGCGGGACAGCGTATTCGCGGAGCTCGAGAGCGGCAAGAAGGTGCGCGGGGACGTGCTGCTCTATGCCGTCGGGCGCCAAGCCAATGGCGACCAGCTTCGACTGGAGGCGGCCGGGTTGCAACCCGACCCTCGCGGGAAAATCAAGGTGAACGACTTTTATCAGACGGACGTTCCGCACGTCTATGCGGCGGGTGACGTGATCGGCTTTCCCGCGCTCGCGAGCACGTCGATGGAGCAAGGACGTCTGGCCAGTTGCCGCATGTTTGGCGCGCCATCCGAGCACATGCAGGAGCTGTTTCCATACGGCATCTACACGATCCCCGAAATCTCGATGGTCGGGCAGACGGAAGAGAAACTCACGGCAGCCAAAATTCCCTACGAAGTTGGCATCTCGAAATACGCCGAACTGGCCAAAAGCATGATGTTAGGCGATGAAACGGGGATGCTGAAACTGCTTTTCAATCGCAATACGCGCAAGCTGCTGGGCGTGCACGCGATCGGACAGCGCGCCACGGAAATCATCCACATCGGCCAGGCCGTGCTCGCCTACGGCGGCTCGATCGAATATTTCCGCGATACCGTTTTTAACTATCCGACGCTTGCCGAGGCCTACAAGGTAGCGGCGCTCGACGGGCTCAACAAGTTGTAGCGAGAGTCGAAACTCACACGTAATTGCCTGCAAGGATCAAGGAATATGCGACGGGAGGGAAACAGGGCGAGCCGGAGGCCCGCCCCGCTGGTTTAAGGAGACCTTCTAAGAGCTCGGCGTGACGTTGGCTTTCTTCTGCTTGATCGCCTTGACCTCATCGACGAGCTTGTCGGCCTGATCGAGATCGGCGTTGCGAGCCTCTTCCGTCGTCTCCATGTCGGCCTTCTGGCGATAGAGAAGGTTCAGATAAGCCATCGCGTCGTCGTAATCCGGCTTCAGGTCGACGGCCTTCTGGATCTTGGCAATGCCATCATCGACATCCGCACCGTGCTTATCCGCGAAGTCCTTGGCGAGGGCCGGGGGCAGGGGATCGGTCTCTTTGATGGGTTTCTTCGCCTTCTTGTTGTAGTCGTCGCGCATTTCGCGGTTCGCGCGAAACGCGACGTCCCAATCGATCACGCCAACCCAGTAGTAAGGCTCGGGGTCGTCCGGCTTCAGTTCGATATGCTTCAGGTGATACGCCTTCGACGCCTCAATTTCGGCTTCGTCGTAGGGCGAACTGCCCATGGCGTACATGATCGAACCGATGCCATCGATCGCGGAGAGATTACCTGGGTCGTTATCGAGAATCTCTTTGAATTCGGCGATCGCCTGCTTGCCATTGTTTATGTTTGCCTGCGAAGGAGCGCCGGGAACATACTGGCTCGCGTAAGCGGTGGCAAGAAAGATTTGAGCGTTCGTGAGAGTGGGGTCAAACTCCTTGGCTTGCTTGAAATCCTCGATGGCCAGGTCGAACTGACCGTTCTTGTAGGCCTGAACGCCCTTGTTCAGCTTGTCGCGTGCGCGAAGCTTGTTGCACCCTGCTCCCGCAGCGACCGCAGCCGCAAGTACGGCCACGAGAAATATAATGTGGGGCTTTCGCTGCATTCTTGCTCTCCTTAGTTATTGCCCCGCTTCGATTTTAGCGGTGATGAGACCGACATGGTCGATCCCCGAGCCACGCATGATGTCGATCGCTCTCGCGACGTCGGCAAACTCGACGTTATCATCGCCTTTGACGAAGGCGATCCTGTCAGCCCGCTCCTTGAAAATGTCGTCGAGCCGAGGGCCGAGATCGTTCCATGTGGCATTATCCTGATTGATCATCAGCTTGCCGCCGGCGAGCACCGAAACGACAATTGTCTTGTTGTCCGGCGGTTCCTGTTTCTGGTTCGGCGGAGGAGGCTGAGGAACCAGAGTCTTGAGACCGGTCGGGGTTCTCGGTGTGATCACCATGAAGATGATGATCAGCACCAGCAGCACGTCGATCAACGGGACGATATTCGGCTCGGATACGACGCCCTTCTGTTCACCAACTGCCATTCCCATGGAAATACTCCTTTACTGCGCTTCTCGTTAGTCCTGGCCGCCCGATGCATCCGGCGGTGGCGGCGGCCCAGCTTTGCTGGCAGCCAGCCTGTCGGTAAGGAGGCCGAGGTTCTCGACTCCCGCGGCACGGACCGCATCCACTGCCCGCACGACGTCGCCGTACTTGGCGCGGGCATCGGAGCGAACGTACACGGTCTTGTCGAGGCGATTGGAGATCAGATCCTTGACCTGATCGGTGATCTCGTTGGACGAGACCTGATTGTTGCCAAGGTAGGTTTTGCCGTCGCGCGTGACCGCCACGATAACCGCGTCGTCGCGGTCCGCCGGCTGCATCGGATCCACATTGTGAGCCGCGGCCATGTTTACCGGGATGCCCTTGTGCAACATGGGCGTGATCACCATGAAGATGATCAGCAGCACCAGCATGATGTCCGCCATCGGGATTACGTTGGGGGCGGCCATCACCGGCGGTGCTTTGGGTTTATAAGCCATTGGCTACTTCTTTCCGCTGCGGCGCGTGATGAAGTAGTTGATCAACTCCATGGAGGAGTTATCCATCTCCACGTCGAAGGCTTCCACACGGTTCGTGAAGTAGTTGAACGTCCACACGGCGGGTACGGCCACGAGCAAGCCGAGCGCGGTGGTGACGAGGGCTTCAGCGATACCGCCGGCCACGGCCGAAAGACCGGTGACCTTCTGGTTCGAGATGCCTTTGAACGCGTTAATGATACCCATGACGGTACCGAACAGTCCGACGAAGGGAGCGGTCGAACCGATCGTGGCGAGGCCCGAGAGGCCACGCTTCATTTCCGCGTGCACGATGGCGACGGAGCGCTCGAGGCCGCGTTTAGCCGCTTCGATCACTTCCTCATCGCTGACCTGCGCCGAAGCCGCCTGAAACTCGGAAAGGCCGGTTGCGACGACCTTGGCGATATGGCTCTTCTTGTTGCGTTCGGCGATCGAGATGGCTTCGTCGAGCTTGTTGTCCTTCAGCGCGCCGGCTACCTGCTGGACGAACACGCGCGACTGTTTCCGGGCGGCACTGTACATCAGCGCCCGGTCGATCATGATGCCCACCGACCACGCGGACATAATGAAGAGAATGAACACGACGGTCTTCGCCGGGTAACCCATGCTGTGCCACATGTCGATCAGGTTCCAGCTCATGCCGGCATCGCTGCCGCCCTGATCTTGCAACATCACCAAACTGGCCCACACTAAGTTCAGAAGCATAGCGTTTGCTCCTCCTCCGTTCCTGCCTATCGATCACGGCAGTAAGATTCTGCCGGTCGCCAATCACCACCCCTTGCAATTTTCCGAGCCCGCGAACGAGCCCCGAATACGAATGCTGCCTAGTCGCCGAGCGTAAAGACCACTTGAATCGTGGTGTCCACTTCCACCGGCTCTCCGTTCAACTCGGTGGGGGAATAGCGCCACTGGCGAACGGCGTCCATCGCCGAATTCACCAGCAGTGGAGGTCCGGACACCAACTGCAATTGCTGCACAGTGCCGTCCTTCGCGATGATTGCGTGCAACACAACCGTGCCCTGAACGTGCGCGGCCCTGGCAATCGGCGGATAGACAGGCTGGGTTCTATCGATGGCCTTTGCCTGCATAACGTTGCCACCGATGCGCACCGGACCTGCTTGAACGGGCTTCGGCGGGGGAGGCGGCGCAGCACCACTGACGATGCCCCCGAGAACGCCGCCAGCCATGCCGCCCGGAACTCCGAATCCGCCGGCGGTTCCGGCGACATCCGGCGCCTCATCCTTGACGATTTCGACCTTCTTCGGGATGACGGTCGGAGCGACCATGCGTTGCGGCTCAACGAACTTTGGCCGCACAGTTTTTACGATGGCCGCGGGAGGAGGAGGAGGCGGCGGCGGAGCCGGAGCGACCAGGAACATCGAGGTCAACTCCTTGGGCAAAGCCTCGGTGTAGATCAGCGGAATCAAGATCAGGACAAATACCACGAGTAGCTGAATCAGCGCCGAGAGTCCCACCGCCCAAGGCTTGTTCGTCTTGGTCTGGTTGGTCGATATAATCAATTGATCGAACATAGTGCTATCTCCTTGCGGCTGCCGGCACGCGCTTCTCGGCTGCGGATCCGACGCGAGCAGTAACGGCGACTCCCTTGCCGCCCGTGTACTTGTTCCAAGCGACCACGATGGGTGCTGCAATGCCAAAACTGGAGTACGTTCCTACCACAACACCAACCACCATGGCAAAGGCGAAAGCGCGAAGCACCTCGCCGCCCGTTACGTACAGAACGAGGACGGTGAGGAAGGTCAGGCCGCTGGTCAAGATCGTGCGAGAGAGGGTCTGGTTGATGGACTTGTTCACGATTTCAGTGAACGATTCGCGCCTCATCAAGCGAAGGTTTTCCCTCACGCGGTCGAAGATCACGATCGTGTCGTTCATCGAATAACCAACGAGAGTCAGCAAGGCCGCAATCACCGTCAGCGAAATCTCGTAATGAAAAAGCGAAAAGAAGCCGAGCGTGATCAGCACGTCGTGGAAGACGGCAATGACGGCTGCGGCCCCGTACACCCATTCAAAGCGAATCGCAATATACACCAACATGCCCGCGAGAGCATACAGAGTTGCAAGAATAGCCTGGCGGCGGAGCTGGGCGCCGACCTTGGGGCCGACGATCTCAACGTCGCGAACGGCGAACTGGCCGAGCGAGAAGCCGCTCGAGAGAGCATTCAGAACAGCAGGAGTCGCGCCGTCGACACTTTTCAGTTCGTCGAAATTCGTGATCACGCCGCCGTGGTCTTTGTCGCGCGCGTCAACAAGCTGCTGCGCCATTTGGTTGTAGCGGTCCCCGGCCTTGATGCCAAGCGAGAGCGGATCTTTCTGCGTGAGGTAGGTGGCCAGCGCCGACGCCGTGACGGAATTGAAGTCCTGTTTGCCGGTTGCGCTCGTATCGACGCCGAAGGTCTTGTTCAGGATATCCACGATCTTCTGTTTCCCGGTGTCCAAGGACTGATCCGTCGCGTTGCTCTGCTCGAGACCGATCACCAAGTCGTTTTTCGAGCTGGGATCCGAAATGTCGCTAATCTGCTGGATAGTGGCCGTTCCGAGTTCCTTGCGGATCTTGCTGATGGGAGGTGGACCGGCGAAGCGAACATAAACCAGAGTGCCCCCCCGGAAGTCAATGCCGTAACTCAGGCCGTGGTTCTTTGCCACGGTGGCCCATCCGACCGCCAACAGGATCAGGGAAACGCTGACGAAGTACTTCGCCTTCCCCATCCAGTCGACGTTTACGCCATGGAAGAATTCCATCCCAGTCCTATCCGGCTAGATTTGACACCATCGACTCACGATTTGTTCCCGCTAACTCTATTTTCAACCTTGTCGCGGATTTGAATGGCTCGCCCCCGACAAGGCCCTGTAACTGAAGCCCCCTATATACTTAGAGGCTCCTGCCTGCCCATGCGCGACAGGTGGAAATCGAAAATCGCGCGTGAAACGTAGATCGACGTGAACAGATTGGCCACCAAACCGACGCTCAATGTGACGGCAAAGCCCTGCACCGGCCCAGTCCCGAAGAGGAATAAAAACGCGGCCGAAACCAGGGTGGTGATGTGAGTGTCGATGATGGTCAAGAAGGCGCGGGCGAAACCTGTGTCTACCGCGGGCGCGGGAGCCTTGCCCGCGCGCAACTCTTCGCGAATGCGCTCGAAAACGAGCACGTTAGAGTCGACGCCCATACCGATGGTCAAGACGACGCCGGCAATGCCGGGCAATGTAAGGACCGCGCCCGCGAACGTCATGAACGCGAGAAGGATAAACAAATTCAGGATTAGGGCCACAACAGCATTGACACCGCTGAGCCGGTAATAGACCACCAAGAAGATCATCACGACGATCAAGCTGCTTACCGAAGCCCGAACGCCTTCGCGAATCGAGTCCGCTCCCAGTGAGGGACCCACGGTGCGCTCTTCGAGGTATTTGATCGAGGCCGGGAGGGCGCCGGCCTTCAGCACGAGGGCGAGATTCTGGGCCGATTCCTGGCTGAAGCCTCCCGTAATGCGACCGGAATCGTCGATCCGGCTCTTAATCACCGCAGCTTCGTAGACTTGATGATCGAGGACGACCGCCATGCGTCCGCCAATGGCCGCTTGCTGCTCTGTGAAGGGGCCAAAGCGAGCCGCTGCGGCGTTCGAGAGCTTGAAATCCACCTCGTATGCGCCGGGGTTATCCGTGCTGGGGCTCGCGCTGGCGTCGCGGAGATCCTGGCCAGTGACAATCGGCGAGCGATCCAACAGATAGTAAACCTGCCCCGATGGCTGGCTCACCCCAGCGGACTCCGGCTTCCCGGGGACGAGAACAGTGCCGGCCGGAAGAACGCCACCGTATTTCGAGAGCGCTTCCGTCTCGGACGCGAATGGTCCATCGGCGACGCGAACCAATGAGAGTTGTCCGCCCGCCTGAATCACTTCCTTCGCGGCCGTAGGATCTCCGACGCCAGGCAACTGCACCAGAATTTCGTCATTGCCGCGGCCGGTGAAGGCGATGGTCGGCTCCGTAAGGCCGAGCGCATTGATACGGCGCGTGATCGTCTCGAGGGCCTGGTTCATGGTTTCCGTATTGATATCGCTGATGACGGACGGCTTCATCGTCAGCAGGAAGGCGTTTACCTCGCCGGGTGCCGGAGACATCGCCCAATCCGTGAATTGGCTGGTGATCAGGTCTCGAAGACTGCCGGAGGCACTCGGGTCCACGCCGCGGACGAGGATGTGAGTGTCGTCCACTTGGCGGACTTCGCTGAAGGGGATGTTCTTGGTGTGGAGCTGCTGGATGAGATCGTCATGCGCTTCGTTGCAACGCTGCGCGACCGCCTCTTCGAGCTGCACTTGGAGGACGAGGTGGCTGCCACCCTTCAAATCAAGGCCGAGTTTGATGCGATCCGCAAGGTTCGTTTTGACCTGCGTCAATGAGGTGGGGAACTGCGGCAAGCCGATCAAGCCATAAATACATGCCAGAATTACGGCGGCCACGAGAACGAACTTCCACTTGATCTGGGAACTCATGCGGGCTGTCTAACTCTCCTTATTTTCCGCCTGGAGCCCTGCAATCGCGCTGCGCGACACCTTAATCTTCACTTGCTCGGCGATGCGAAGCTGGACGGCGTCGTCTTCGAGCCCCATGATGGTGCCGTGGATGCCGCCGTTGGTGATGACCTTATCGCCGTTCTTCAGATTCTTCAGCATTTCCGTGACCTTCTTCTGACGGCGCTGCGCGGGCATGATCATCAGAAAATAGAAGATCACCATAATAAGAACCAAGGGGAGGAAAAGTGCAATCCCGCCGCCCGACTGCGAGGCTTGCGCCACTAGGGCGAACGTTGCCGGAATCATCAGGCTCACTATCATGATTGTTGTGCCTCTTCTGCCCGAACCATACTACCTGCCGGGGCGGCAGGCTTTCCATTCCCCAAAGATGCTGCCCCATCCCTTGCCGCACCCAGCGCCCGCTTGGGTTGCCTATTGGAGGCGTGCCTGAAGGTCAGAGCGGAATCTTCCCAGGTTCCCAAAACCGATAGCCTCGCGAATTTGACGCATCATGTCAAGGTAAAAGTAGAGGTTATGGTGGGTGTTCAAGATGAGGGCGAGGAATTCTCCCGTGGAATAAAGATGCCGCAAATAGGAACGGGAGTATCGCCTGCAAACGGAGCAGCGGCAATTTTTGTCGATGGGCCGCGGATCGTTCGCGTACTGGGCGTTGCGGATCAGTACGCGGCCTTGCGACGTGTACAGGCAACCGTGGCGCGCGCTGCGCGTAGGCAACACGCAATCCATCATGTCGATCCCAAGGCCGACGTAATCGAGAATCTGCTCGGGCTTGCCAACGCCCATCAAATAGCGAGGACGATCGGCGGGCAGCCGCGATGCTGCCGCTTGCGTCATCTCGCAAGTGAGCGCGTGCGCTTCACCGACGGCGAGCCCGCCGATCGCGTAGCCCGGAAAATCGAGATCGACGAGCGCGTCCGCGTTTTCGCGGCGGAGGGCCGCGTACGTTCCTCCCTGCACGATGCCGAACACGGCCTGCCTCGACGCATCGCCGTGCCGCGCGAAATAATCGTGCGAACGCTTTGCCCACGCCAAAGTGCGTGCGGCGGCTTCGCGGGCGCGCGGCTCGGGCGCGGGCGCCTCGATGCATTCGTCGAGGACCATGACAATGTCCGATCCGAGCGCCATCTGAACTTCGAGCGATTTTTCAGGCGAGAGAAAATGCTCCGAGCCATCCAGATGCGAACGAAACGTCACGCCGTCATCGATCACTTTGCGGAGATCACTCAGGCTGAAGACCTGAAAGCCGCCCGAATCGGTGAGGATCGGATGCGGCCAGGACATGAATTTGTGGAGACCGCCCATCTGGCGGATCAGCTCATGGCCGGGCCGGAGATAAAGATGATACGTATTCGAAAGCAGAATTTGGACGCCGAGCTCTTCGAGATCCTCCTGCGTCTGACCCTTGACCGTCGCGGCTGTGCCGACCGGCATGAACGCCGGCGTCTCGATCACGCCGTGCGGAGTAGTGAGGCGCCCGAGCCGCGCGCCCGATGGATCGGTGGCGAGCACTTCAAAATGAAAGCCCATCCGGGCGAGTGTATCAAGCGGATGCGAATGCTGCTAAGAGACCGACCTTCGCGAGGACGTAGATCAACCAAGCCGAGAAAATCCACGCGAACGCCTTCCCAGTGGAAAGCTTCTTCGGTGCCGCTGCGCTGTATCCCATCGCCAGCAGAATCATGACCCAGAACGAGAAAATGTCGATCGCGCCGAGTAAAGCGATGAGCCATCTCGCCGAGTCGCCTGAAACAAAAATGCTGGCGTTGGACGCAACCACATTTTGGAGGTCCACGGTGGCTGGATCTTTGACCGCAATTATCAAAATGCCGAGGAGCCCTGAAATTAGATTGGGTATCCAGGCGTACGCCACGATGCCGAGCGAGGTTTTGAATCCGAACTGCGCGCCAGCCAATCCCTTGAACAGGCCCAGAAGTATCGCGGCCATCACGAGGGCTCCCACAGCCGGAGCGATCACACCCTCGACGTATGCCACGGGCGGTCCGTACTTGAGTTCTGCCGCAAGTGTTCGCTGTTGCTGGTCTTTGGGCAACTCTTGAAAGCGATTGTTGCTTGCCAATTGTTTTTCAAAATAGCTCGGCCATCCGCCCCGATGGCCGAACAAGCCCACGGTTCCAAGGAAAACGAGGCAGCTCAGGATGATCGGCACTATCCACGTGGGTTGGCGGACGATGGATTGGAAAGTAGCCTTGGGGCTGAACAGGACGCCGAAAATGCGTGCGAAGGAATTACTGCGTTCCGGCACTTCCGCTGACGGCAGGGTCGCGCTGGCCATGTCGATCCTCCAAAACTGGGATTAGGGGGCCGCCTTCTACTCTGCACTACGCGCGCGCCGCCGGAAAGTTACCACAAACGCGATTCAGCTAGCGCTTCAGGATGCGAGTGACGTTGGGAGTGACAAGCTCGTAGCGGATGTTGCGCCAACGAATGCGCTTGGTCAAGAGCGAGGAAACGAAATTCCATGCGAAGAGAAAAGGCACAACGGGGGCGAGGACCATCCAGACCCAGCTCCATTCGCTGAGTTTCGCTTTCCACGCCGGCAGCACCTCCCCGATGGCGATCGTGCGCATGGCGCCTTTTGCCGCGGCCAGCAGGGGGATGATCATCGCCATCAGGAACAGCTGAAGCCATGGATCTCCGGAGATGAGGGTAGCCATGATCACGAAAGCGGCATAGATCAGGGTGAGCGAATAGCTCAAATGCGCCGCCGCGCCGAGCGCCCACTGGCGAAAAGAATAGACGCGCGTAACGACGATCTGCCGGTTGGTGAATTCGAGCAGGCTCGTCCCCGTCCACGGATGCAGCGTCGGAGCCATGCACTCAGGGCAGAAGATGATGGATTTACCCGCGCCTTGCAGTGCGCGCGTAAGAACAAAATCGTCGCTCACCGCGCCGTTCCACGCCTCAGCCATGTTGACCTCGTCGAAATTTTTCCGACGGATGGCCGTGCCGCCGCCCCAACAGAAATTGTCGCGCGGGCGGCCGAGCATCGTGGCAACGGATGCGTTCCATGCGGACGCCATCGCGCTCGCGAAGGCTCCCGCGCCGAGGCGGCCGCTCGGAAGAATCCAGCGGTAGGTGGTCGAGGCCCCGATGCGCGGATCGTGCAACGGAGCGACGAGCTTGGTAAGCCAGGTGCGCGGCAGGCGGACATCGGAGTCGGTAAATGCAAGAACCTCGAATTTCTCGGGCGCCTCCTCAACGGCGCGCTTCAGGTTGTGCACCTTTTCCCCACACGCCTCGGGAGGACCGGCGATCACGATGTGCACGGGCCGCTGGCTCGCCGCTTTCACGCGCTCGATCACTTTCAGCGCCGGATCGAGACTGGTGGCCAGCGAAAAGTAGATTTCGTAGTTCGCATACTCGAATTGCGCGAGCGCGGTGAGATTTTCCTCGAGCCCGGGTTCCGTGCCCTTGCAAGGGCAGATCAAGGCCACGAGTGGCGAATAAAATCCCTGGTGCGACCCGAGCCGCTGGCCGACCATGCGCATCCATTCGAAGCCCTCCCACAGGGAATAGAGCCCGAGGGCAATCTGCAGGACCACAAGAATGTAGAAGATTTGGATCACTTGGCGAGAATAGCAAAATCGCCCACAAAGATGCCCTTTTGCCGCAGTTAAAGTGCCTGATCGGCACGTATAGAACCAGACACAACCCTGGCGGTTCTGACCCTGGATTTGCCGCCTTAAACGGCGCGCCGGTGCGCGAATGTCTTGCGGAGGATACGGTCGGCGGCGGCGGCGAGCTCGACTTGGAATGCCCCGGCTGCGCGCCGAGCCTGTTCCATCAGCGACGGATCGAGCAACATCGCCACGCGATCCACAAACGGCCCGGAAGCGACGGTCCGCGATGCGCGCTGCGCGGGGCGCCGCGGTTCGCGCGCGGCAAGCTGTTCATAGAGTTCGAGGTCGCGCCAGAATTCTTCGGCGTCGCGGTCGGTCCAATCGAGGGCCCGTCCCAGAGCGACGAAAAACTCCTCGCGAAACAGATCGAGAAACGGGATCGCGAGCTCCATCGCCGCGTTCCTTGCGGGCTTCATCTTTTCTTGCTTTTTCCCCTTCTTTGCTTTTCGCGGCCGGTTCGCGCCGCGCACCGTCACGCTCACCTTTAGGCGGGCAGGCAGCGCCGCTTCGATCCGCTGCACCATCGCCAGAATCGACTCGCGCCGGATCGTGGCCAGCTGATCGCGATAAAACACGGGATGATCGGCGCGGCCCGGCCGGCGATTTTGGGCGGCGTAGACGTCAAGAAAACGCGCCACCATTTCGTCGCGGTCGAGCGCGGCAAGCAGCAGCGTTGCGGCTTCGCGCGCGCGCACGACGAGTTCTCGAGGTCGATAGGGCATGGAGGATTTCTAGCTGTACGCGAAGGCGTCCGGCGGCGCAATAGGAAAAGCGGCGGCGTGCCCACAAATGAAAAGGCCCGGGAATTCTTCCCGGGCCTTTCTCTCTTCGCGATTCTAAGCCTCGATTTGGTTAGTGCAAGGGGCCCGCAATCGGGCGATCCTCGCCGTGCGGTCCACCCGTAATCGGACGCACCGGCTTTTCGAACTTGCCGAGCGCGATTTCGAGCGCCTCTTCGACCGTCCGCACGAAGTGGATCTGCACGCCTTCCAGCATCTCCGGCTGCAAGTCCTCCTGAACGTTCGGCTCGTTTTCCGAAGGCAAAATCACCTCGCGGATTCCGGCCCGCTTTGCGCCGAGGACTTTTTCCTTCACGCCGCCGATCGGCAGCACGATCCCCGAGAGCGAAATCTCTCCGGTCATCGCGACGCGCGGCCGGACGGGACGCCCGGTGAGCAAGCTCACCAGCGCAGTGACCATCGCAATGCCGGCCGACGGCCCGTCCTTCGGGATCGCTCCCGACGGCACATGAACGTGCAAGTCGAGCTTGCGGAAGAAGTCCGGATCGATGCCGTAGCGATCGGAGTTCGCGCGGACCCAGCTCAGCGCCGCCCGCATGGACTCCTGCATCACCTCGCCGAGATGCCCGGTCATCGTGAACTGCTTGCCGCCGCGCATCTTGCTGGCCTCGATGAAGACGATGTCGCCGCCCACCGGCGTCCAGACGAGCCCGACCGAAACGCCGGGCTTCTTGACGCGCTCCTCGACTTCCTTTTCGAGGCGGAACTTCGGAATGCCCAGCACCTCGCGAATGACATCAGGCGTAACGATGAGCTTGTCCGTTTGTCCTTCGGCGAGACGGCGCGCCTGCTTCCGCACGAGCGTGGCGATCTCTCGTTCGAGGTTCCGCACGCCCGCTTCACGCGTGTAATGGTGAATCAGGTCGTGGAGCGACTCGTCGGTGAACTCAATCTGCTCGGTGAGCGTGATTCCATGCTCCTTCGTTTGCCGCGGGATCAGGAAGCGCTTCGCAATGTGAACCTTTTCCTCCTCGGTGTAGCCGGGGAGTTCGAGGATCTCCATGCGGTCGCGCAACGGTTCCGGAATCGGGTCGAGCCAGTTCGCCGTCATCACGAAAAGAACTTTCGACAGGTCGAACGGCACGTCCAGATAATGATCGCGGAACGTCGAGTTCTGCTCCGGATCGAGCACTTCCATCAGCGCCGCCGCCGGATCGCCTCGAAAGTCGCGCCCGAGCTTGTCGACCTCGTCCAGCATCAGGACGGGGTCCATCGTCTCGGCACGGCGAATTCCCTGAATGATCTGGCCAGGTAGAGCTCCGATGTAGGTGCGTCGGTGACCGCGAAGTTCCGCCTCGTCATGCATCCCGCCGAGCGAAAGACGAACGAACTTGCGGCCCATCGCACGCGCGATCGACTTCCCGAGAGAAGTCTTGCCCACGCCGGGAGGTCCGACGAAGCAGAGAATCGGCCCCTTCATTCCGGGCTGCAGCTTCTTCACCGCGAGATAGTCGAGAATGCGCTGCTTCACCTTCGCGAGGTCGTAGTGATCCTCATCGAGGATTTCCTGCGCTTTCGCGATGTCGATCTGCTCTTCGCCGGTGCCGGACGTCCTGTTCCACGGCAAAGACGTCATCCATTCGAGATACGTTCGCGAAACCATGTACTCGGCCGAGGCCGGAGTCATTTTCGCGAGCCGCTTCAGCTCTCGGTCGCACTCCTTCTTCGCCTCGGCGGACATTCCGGACTCTTCGACCTTCTTGCGAAGCTCTTCGACTTCCGTCTGAGAATCGTCGGACTCGCCGAGTTCCTTCTGAATTGCCTTCATCTGCTCGCGCAGCAGGAATTCACGCTGGCTCTGGTTGACCTGCTCCTGTACCTGCTCGTGAATCTTGTTGCGCAGCTCGAGGACTTCCTTTTCCTTGGACAGTTCATTGACGAGCGTTTCTAGGCGCTTCCGCACGTTGAAGGTTTCGAGCAACTCCTGCCGCACCATTGTGTTGAGCGCGGGAAGCGTCGAAGAGACGAAGTCCGCCAGGCGAGCCGGAGAATCGATATTCATGGCCTCCGTTTGAAGATCGTCCGAAAGTTGCGGTGAACGCGCCACGACTTCGCGGAATAGCTCCTGGACGTTGCGCTCGAGCGCGGTAAGCTCCGCGTCACGCTCCCCTTCCATATCGGGTTGCAATTCGACGCGAGCGCGCAGAAACGGCTTCAGCCCGATCACCTCCAGAACCCGGAGGCGATCCAGACCCTCCAGAAACGCCACCACGTTGCCATTGGGCATCCGCACCATCTTGTGAACCTTCGCCAGTGTCCCAACACTGTGAAGGTCGGTGCCTGTGGGCGTCTCGACCCGCGGATCGAGTTGTGCGACCACTCCCAACAGCTTCTCAGGCCCTTCCAGCGAATCGAGCAGCGCCAGCGAGCTCTCTCGGCCCACCGGCAATGGCATTACGGCGCCAGGGAACAGGACCGTATCCCGCACCGGAAGGACTGCCAGCTCAGCTGGGATAACTCGTGTTGTTTTATTCATTTGACACCCTCACTACCGTTCAGAAACAATGAATCGACTTGCAGTTAGCTGACCTAACCCTTATCGGCCTACACGGCTTTAGATGCAGGCGGACCGGAAAAGTAACTCTCTTTTTCGCAACTCTATATAAGGAGATATGAGTATATTACGCTAAAGATTCAATTGCAAACCGAGCGAGCTGAGGATCCTCCGTAAATTGCTGTTCCTTAAAGCCTTAATAATGCTATTTCGCCAGCGCGAACTTGTCCTGGACCAATCGTAGGGCTTCTTCGCGTGTCTGGAGCGTGCCGTTGAGCTGGGCCTCTTCTAAGGCCTCCAGAATAGCTTTAAAGGTCGGCCCAGGTCGATAGCCCAGCCGGACCAGGTCGTCGCCCGTCAGGAGTCTGGGCGGTCGAACCTGCTCCGGGGAGGTCTCATCGAGGAACCGGCACATGAACTCGTAGTTGTCGAGGTTCCCGTTGCTACTCAAGCAGTCGAGGCGGTGCAACTTCATGTGCTCCTCGAAGCGGTCCAGCCGGACGAAGCGCTTGAGTGTGGCGGGCTTCATCTGAAGCACATCCTTGAAGCGCATGTGGTTTGCGACGAGGGCCGCGATCTGCGCGGTGTCTTCATTCGAGAAGCGCAACCGCCGGCAGATATCCTCGGCCATGCGCGTGCCGATCTCCGCGTGCTCGTTAAAGCGGATGCGGTCGCCTGATCCCGACGGGGGCTTGAACGTGGGCGGCTTACCGACGTCGTGCAGGAGAACGCCCCAGGCCAGCGTGGGCGCGCAGTTGGGCGGCAGTTTTTCGATCATCAGGAGAGTGTGAATCCAGACGTCTCCTTCGGGATGAAATTGCGGCGGCTGCTCGACGCCTTTCATCCGCGCGATTTCGGGGAGAAGCTCCGGGAGAAGCCGCGTTTCATCCAGAAGTTCGAATCCGCGCCGTGCCTCACCCTCGGTGAGCAGCTTGGTTAGCTCGTCGCGAATCCGTTCGGCCGAGACTTGGTGGATTTCCGGAGCCAGCTTCATGATGGCGGCAAAGGTAGCCTCTTCGATCGCGTAACGAAATCGCGCGGCGAACCGAACGGCGCGCACCATCCGCAATTTGTCCTCGCGAAAGCGATCTTCGGCATTCCCGATGGCGCGAATGATTCCGGCTCGCAGGTCATCGCGCCCGCCAACAAAGTCCAGGATGTCGTCGGTTTCGGGATCGAGGAGCAGCGCGTTGATCGCGAAATCGCGGCGCTTCACATCCTCTTGCGGCGTTTTCGCGTAGACGACGCGATCTGGATGCCGGCCGTCCGAATAGCCGATATCCGAGCGAAACGTAGCGACTTCCACCTGCAGGGAACCGCCTGCAGGGGAATTTTCGGTTACGACGATCACGCCGAATTGCGCGCCCACTGCCAGGCTGTGCGGAAAAAGCTGCTGAACGCGATCTGGCGTTGCATCCGTCGCGACGTCGTAGTCGGCGGGCTCGCGGCCGAGCAGAATGTCGCGCACGCAGCCGCCCACGAAATAGGCTTGGTAACCGGCGTCTCGCAGGACGCGGCAAACGCGTTCCGCAAGGGCTCGCGCATCGCTCATTGTGGCCGCTCGTCGCGGCGGTCCCGCTTTCCGAGCGAGCCGCCCAGCTGAAGTTTCGAGAATCCGAATTTGTCGCGCAAGCGATCCGTGGTCCGCGCGAGGCGCTCGAGCTTTTCAAGTCGCCCAGGATCGAGCAGTTCGAGTTGGCCCGGCCCGGTCGAGAAGGAAGATAACGCCACGCCGACAAGTCGCAGCATTGCCTTGCCGTTCCATGAGCGCGAGAAAAGTTCGCCGATCGTCTTCAGGAACACGGGATCGAGGTCGGAAGGCTCCGCAAGCGTCTGGGCTCGCGTAATCGTCCTGAAATCGCTAAAGCGGAGGGTGAGCGTCACGGTGCGAGCGTGAAGGGCAGCGTCGCGAAGGCGTTTCGACGCTTTTTCGCAGAGATGGCTCAGCGTCGCATGCAGCAGTTCGCGGTCGTTCGTGTCCTCGCCGAAAGTCTGATTGTGTGAAAGCGATTTCGCTTCGGCGTCGACGAAAAACTCATACGAATCGATCCCGCGCGCCTTGCGATAGAGCGCCGTGCCCCAGCGTCCGAAAATCTCCTCCAGGCGCTCCTGCGAAATGGCCTGCAGTTGCGCCAGGGTTTCGATGCCGATATTCTTCAGCGCTGCTTCAGTCACCTTGCCGATCCCAGGTATTCTCCGCACCGCGAGCGGAGCCAGGAAAGCCTCCTCGCTGCCGGCCGGGACCCAAACCAGCCCTCGCGGCTTGGCCTGCTCGCTGGCCACTTTGGCGACGAGGCGCGTCGCGCCGAGCCCGCCAGAACACGGAAGCCCCGTCGTCGCAGTGATTTCGCACAGCAGTTCATGCGCCGCCGACAGGGCAGGGCCGTGCAGCCGCTCGGTGCCAGTGAGATTGATGTACGCCTCATCGATCGATGCCATTTCGACGATCGGCGAATATTTTGCTAGGATGCCGGCGACGCGGTCGCTCCATTGTCCATACAGCTCGTGGTGCCCGTCGAGAAAAACAGCATGCGGGCAAAGTTTCGCGGCGGTCCGCAGGGACATCGCGGAATGAACTCCGAAGCGCCGCGCCTCGTAGCTCGCAGACGTGACCACTCCGCGCTGGTCGCGCTGCCCGCCGACGACAACCGCCAATCCCTTCAGATCGGGCCGCGCCAGCAGCTCGACCGAGACGAAAAACGCATCCATATCCACGTGGAGGATCGACGCGGCAGTGTCGGGCGTGGAAGCTGCGAGGGGAACCGCATCGTGCTTGGCGCGAAAATGAGCCAGATTCGGCATGGCGCTCGTTGAGATTACGCTAGCAGAAGGGCGCGGGATTGCAAGAACGAGGTGTTGTCGGCGCCTTGCGGGCGGCCGCAGCTCAACGAATCAGATTCGCTCCGCGGCAATAACGCGCGGAATCCCCGCGAGATCGTTCGTGACGCAGATATTCGCCCAGCCGGCACCGGTGCCGAGAATCGCGCGCACCGCATCCGCCGCGCCATAGCCAAGCTCGAGCACAAGATTCCCGCCCGGCCGCAGCAACGCGCCTGCCTGCTCGATCAGCCGAGCATAAATTTCGATACCCGTCGGCCCGCCGAAGAGCGCAGTCTCCGGTTCATGCTCGCGCACTTCGCGCTCGAGCGTTGCCGCGTCGTCGCGCGCGACATACGGCGGGTTGCTCACGATCAAATCGAAAAGCCGCGGCGATCCTGCAGCGGCGAGCGGCGAAGGCGAAATTTCCTCAAGCAAGTCGGTTTCGACGAAATGGACGCGATCGTCCACGCGATGCCGCGCACCGTTGCAGCGCGCGACGTGCAGCGCCGCCACCGAAATATCCGTGGCGAAAATCTCCGCGTGCGGCAATTCGTGCGCCAGCGCGATCGCGATGCATCCCGATCCCGTGCCCACATCCGCAATGCGCAGCCGTGGACTCGGAGCGCCCGTCTTCATGTCGATCTGGATGCCCGCCGCGCCCAGCCGCCCGAGCGCCACCTCCACCACATGCTCGGTCTCGGGCCGCGGGATCAGCACCGCCGGCGTCACCTCGAATTCGAGCCCCCAGAATTCCTGCTTGCCCGTCAGGTGTTGAGTGGGCTCACCTGCAACACGGCGAGCGATCAAGGTGAAGTAGTTCGCAACCAGATAAGGATCGAGTTGCTCGTCGGCATGCGAATAGAGCCACGAGCGGTCGCGGCCCAGCGAATACAGAAGCAGGACTTCAGCGGCAAGCGTATCCGACGAAACCCGGCCCGCGCGAAGCCGCGCGATCCCTTCTCTCAAGATCGACCGTACGTCGAGGGGCAGCGCTCGTTGCTCTGCGTGAGACAAAGCCCTTATGCCTCCACCAGCTCCTGCTTCAGCCGTTCGGATTCGAAATGCGTCACGAGCGCGTCGACCAGAGGCCCCAGCTTCCCGTCCATCACTTCCGTGAGCTGATGGAGCGTGAAGTTGATGCGATGGTCGGTCACGCGATTCTGTGGGAAATTGTACGTCCGGATTTTCTCGGAGCGGTCGCCCGTCTTGATCTGGCCGCGGCGCTCGGCGGCGATGGCTTCGTGCTGCTTCGACTGTTCCAGCTCGTAAAGCCGCGCGCGCAGCACGCGCATGGCCTTCGCGCGGTTCTTGATCTGCGATTTTTCGTCCTGCTGCGAAACCACGAGCCCGCTCGGAATATGCGTGATGCGAACCGCCGAATACGTCGTGTTCACCGATTGCCCGCCCGGCCCCGACGAGCAGAACGTGTCGATGCGCAGATCCTTCGCCTCGATCTTGATGTCGATATCGTCCGCCTCGGGCAGCACGGCCACCGTCGCCGCGGACGTATGAATGCGACCCTGCTGCTCGGTCGCCGGCACGCGCTGCACGCGGTGCACGCCGCTCTCGTACTTGAGCTTCGAATAAACCTTGCGCCCTTGAATCGCCGCCACAACTTCCTTTAGTCCGCCCACGGACGACGGCGAACTTTCGAGAATCTCGACCTTCCAGCCCTGCGATTCGGCGTAACGCGAGTACATCCGGAAAAGCTCGCCGGCAAAGAGCGAAGCCTCGTCACCGCCCGTCCCGGCGCGGATTTCGACGATCACGTTCTTTTCGTCGTTGGGATCCTTGGGCACGAGCAGGAATCTCAATTCGCGCTCCACAATTTCGCGGCGAGCTTCCAGATCGCGCAATTCGTCATGCGCCATCTGCCGCATCTCAGCATCTTCCGATTCGGCGACGAGCTGTTTCGCGCCCTCGTAGCCCTTTTCAAGTTCCTTCCACTCGCGGTACTTCGCCACGATCTCTCCCAGCTCCGAATGGGTTTTCGCGAGCTTCTGATAACGCGCCGAGTCGTCGTGCACCTCCGGCGACGAAAGCTCGCTCGTCATTTGCTCGTAGCGCGATTCGATCTGGTCAAGCTTTTCAAACAGCGTCAAATTTGCCATCGTCATGCACCTGAAATTACAAAGTCAGAGAATTGGAAATTGGTCGAAGTGGAAAGATACCGTTCGGCGGCGCTCCACGGGGAGCGGAAGAGAGAGCGCTAATGGAAAGCAGCAAACATCGTAGATAGCTGAAAGTATAATCCCCGGCCGCGCCCGGGTCAAATTCGGCCGTGTCCCCGCGTCACCTGGACAACACGCAGGACGCTCGCGATCTCAGCGTAGACATGACTATTGTACATGACTATGGTATATT
This sequence comes from uncultured Acidobacteriota bacterium, assembly GCA_963841605.1. Classification (GTDB taxonomy): domain Bacteria; phylum Acidobacteriota; class Terriglobia; order Acidiferrales; family UBA7541; genus Palsa-295. Next base: position 26,138 of record CAWJDM010000011.1, on the reverse strand, counting down.
CTAATGGTCGACGGAGGGACGCGATGCCCGGTAAGCGCAAGAACCCGATCCAGGAGGTTGCCATTTCTGAGTTCAAGGCAAAGTGCCTGTCGTTGCTGGAACAAGTGAGTAAGACAAAGACTCCGCTTCGAGTGACCCGGCGCGGCAAAGCGATAGCTGATGTCATTCCCGCGTCTTCAGAAACGGAAGAAAGAAGCTGGATAGGTTCCATGTCGGACAGCATCGAAATCACCGGGGATATCGTCTCTCCGGTCATCGATACCGAAACCATCGAGGCGCTGAAGAGTTGAAACTCCTGCTCGATACGCACATTTGGATTTGGAGCTTGGCGGAGCCGAAGCAACTCTCCCCGCGCGTACATCGCGAATTGAAAGATCCAGCCAACGAGCTCTGGCTCTCTCCGGTGAGCGCGTGGGAAGCGCTTTTGCTCCATTCCAAGGGTCGAATACAGTTGCGCGGCAATGCCCGGGATTGGATCACAAAAGCAACGATGCACATGCACGAAGCTCCGTTAACTCACGAAATCGTCGTGGCGGCACACGAATTGCCGCTCCCGCACCAGGACCCAGCCGATCGTTTCTTGGCTGCCACGGCGGATGTGCTCGGCCTGACCTTGGTGACTGCCGACCATCGTTTGCTAGGCCTCGGAACGATCGCCACATTAGCGAACCGCTGAACGCCCCCACGGAGCAACCAAACGATTTGAATGATGTAAACTCGAGTGATAGGCTGGCCCCAGGGGAGTAGGTTCGGCAGCCGTTGCCCACGGCCTTTGACGATTCCTGACGGTTCGTTTTTCGGTTCTTCTTCGGCCCCTTCCGCGCGTTCGATCCGGCAACGTCCGGAGCGGCGATGGTCCAATGAGCGCTACGGGAACAAAACTCGATCGCACGGCCGCGGTTTCCGAGCAAACTCTTGTGGTTGTGCGCGAAATCCTGGGTGAACTCGGCTCGCCGCGCGGGATCGAGGAGTTGGCGGCGCGCGGACCGGCGGCGCATCTCGAGCGCGAACTCGGGCTCGGCAGCCTCGAGCGAGTCGAATTGATGCTGCGCCTTGGCGATGCTTGCGGCGTGCGCCTGCCGGACCGCGTGGTCGCCGATGCCGAAACCGTGCAGGATCTGATCGACGCCCTCCTGCATGCGGAGCTGGGTGGAGGATCCGCAGCGAAAACGCATCGCGCGAGTGCGCACGAATACGCCGCACTTCCCCTCACTGCGATTTCGCCGGCGGCTGATCCTGAATTCCTAGCCGATCTCGAGCGCCGGATTCGCGCCGCTGAAACGCTGACCGAAGTTTTGCGCCTGCGCGGTCTCGGCGAACCCGGCCGCGCGCACATCCAGCTCTACGAAGAGGACGATCGGTTGCGCCCGATCACGTTCGGCGAACTCTACGAGCGCGCTTCGCTGGTCGCCGATGAGCTGCGCCGCCGCGGCCTTGAGCCCGCGCAGACCGTCGCGATCATGCTGCCCACGTGCGCTGAATTCTTCTTTACATTTGCCGGAATCCTGCTGGCCGGCGGCATTCCCGTGCCGATCTATCCTCCCCTGCGCGCCGATCGCATCGGCGAATATGCCACGCGGCAAGCCAATATCCTTCGCAATGCCGAGTCGCGATTTCTGTTCACGTTTCGCCGGGCCGAGGGTTTGGCGCGGCTCTTGCAGCCGCGCGTCCCCACGCTCAAGGGAGTCTTGAACGCGCAGCAGTTTGCAGTGGAGCCTGCGCACGACGGCCAGCGCTCGAGCGGCTGGCGGCCGGTCGAATATTTTTCGCACCAGGCGCGCGGCGAAGATATCGCGTTCCTGCAATATACGTCGGGCTCGACCGGCGATCCCAAGGGCGTCACGCTGACGCATGCGAACCTGCTCGCCAACATCCGGTCGATTGTCGAGGGGCTCGGAATCGTGCCCGACGACGTGGCCATCAGCTGGTTGCCGCTGTATCACGATATGGGACTGATCGGCGCCTGGTTCGTCACGCTTTTCTCGGGCAATCCCGTCGTGATTATGTCGCCGCTTGCATTCCTCAGCCGGCCGGAGCGCTGGCTGCGCGCGATTCATCGTCATCGCGGCACCGTGAGTCCTGCGCCGAATTTCGCCTACGAATTGTGCGCGCGAAAGATTGCCGACAAGGATCTCGAAGGGCTCGATCTCAGTTCGTGGCGCGGCGCGTTGAATGGCGCCGAGCCGGTCCAGCCGGGCACGCTCGATCGATTTGCGGCGCGCTTCGCTCCTTACGGTTTCCGTCGCGAGGCCTTTCTTCCAGTATATGGGCTCGCGGAGGCATCGCTCGCCGTGTCCGCTCCCCGAATGGGATTCGGGCACACCGTCGATCGAATCGAGCGCGCGGTTTTCGAGACGGAGGGACAGGCCATCCCGGTCGCATCCGGCGACGTAGCAGCGCTTGAATTCGTCGGCGCCGGCAGGCCGCTCCCGAATATCGAAGTGCGCGTGATCACGGAAGAAGGGCGCGATGCGGGCGAGCGAACCGAGGGGAGGCTCTGGTTCCGCAGTCCGTCTGCGACGAGTGGCTACTACCGGAATGTGGAGGCCACTGAAGCGGTAATGCGCGGGGAAGGATGGCTTGATTCGGGCGACCGCGCGTATCTTGCGAACGGCGAGATTTTCATCACGGGCCGCGCGAAGGACGTCATCATCAAGGCGGGGCGCAATCTCTATCCGCAGGAAGTCGAGGAGATTGCGGGACGTGTGCCCGGCGTGCGCACGGGATGCGTGGCCGCCTTCGGCGCGCCCGACACCCGCACGGGGACGGAGCGGCTTGTCGTGGCGGCGGAAGTTCGAAGCATGGCGGACGCCAAGCGAATCGTCGCGGAAATCACGCGCGAAGTGGATCAGGCTATGGGCGCGCCGCCGGATGTCGTGGAACTACTGCCGCCGCATTCGATTCCCAAGACTTCGAGCGGGAAATTGCGCCGCAGCGAAACGAGGTCGCTATTCATCGATGGGAAGTTGGGGAAGAAGGCTGCGCCGCCATGGATGCAGATCGCGAAGCTGGGAGCGCGCGGCGCCGCGCCGAGAGCCTGGTCGCTCGTCAAGCGCGGCGCGACGAAAGCGGCGGAGCTTCTGTACGCCGCCTATGCCCTCGCAACTTTCGGCGTCGGCCTGTTCATTTTGTGGCTTGCGATTGCACTCACGCCCAACCGCATGCGCGCGGCCCGGCTGGCTCGTCTTGGCGCGCGGCTCATGCTCTACATTGCGGGGATTCCGGTGCGGGTCGAGGGGAGGGAAGTGCTTGAGGAGGCGGCTAGCGCCGGCGCTTGTATCTTCGCGCCGAATCATTCGAGTTACGTGGACGTTTTGGTGGCGCTCGCGCTGCTGCCCGCCGGCGTGCGGTTTGCGGCGAAGGGCGAAACGCTGAAAATGCCCTTCATCGGCCTAATCGTGCGGCGCACAGGACAGTTTGCGTTTGACCGCAGCGATCCCGAAGAGCGAATCAAGCTCGCGAATGAAGTGGACGCAGCCCTGCTGCGCGGAGAATCGGTCGCGATCTATCCCGAAGGCACGTTCACGCGATCCGTCGGGATCAGGCCATTTCATCTCGGCGCGTTCAAAGCAGCCGCGATCACACGGCGCCCGATCTGCCCCGTCGCGATTCGCGGTGCGCGCCGAATCTTGCGCGACGAGACGCGCCTGCCCAAGCCCGGCAAGGTTACGGTCGCGTTCGGCCCGCTCGTAAAACCGACGCCAAACCTCGGCGGCGATTGGCGCGAAGTCGTTCGCTTGCGCGACGAAACGCGCGCCATCATCGCCCGCAACACCGGCGAGCCCCTCCTTTAGCTGCATCACGTACTTTCGCTATATCCCTGCTCCTCATGGCGCTGCTCCATTGGCTGTAGACTAAAACCCAAAAGCCTGCGCTCAAAGGACCGAACCAGAAGCAAATCTGCGCTGCGAGAGGATCGGGATGAGCAGCGAGCGTCATGCAGATCGCCGGGTAACAACGTTTGCCTGGTCGATCGCTAGACTCCCTTGGTGATCATGCCGGATTCTTTTTTTCGCAATTTGCTTGTTCTTGCCGCGACTTGCATTGCGTTCTGACTACGGTGAGAAGGCATCTGCTTAACAGCAGATGCCCTTGCGGTTTTGGCAGATTCGCCGGAACCCCACGAAGTTCATGGAAGGAAAACTTACCGTGGTGGACGTGATGAGAAACAATGTCTTGTAAGCATGCGCTGTTTTGTTTCCCGGCGTAAACTTCTTGTATTACAGCTCGTAATACATTAAACTAAGCCTTCGAGGTGATGTTATGCCATCTCCAGTGACATTGAGGGTGGATAAGGAAACCAGGCAGCGTATCGCCCGTATTGCGCGCCGCAAGCAAGTGTCCGCGTCGGAGGTGATTCGCCAGGCTATCGAGACATGGATTGAAGAGCAGGAACCAGCCGGATCGCCTTATGAAATGGTTTCGGATTTGATTGGAATTGTCCACGGCGGAAACCGAAAACGCTCGGCGGGGGCCGGCCGTCAGTTCGCCGCTCTGCTAAAGAGCCGACGGGGCTCTCGGTGATCTTGGTGGATGCGGGGCCCCTCGTGGCTCTCGTGGACGCAGATGACCAATATCATGAGCAATGCGTGTCGACTCTGAAGGCTTTGCAAGAGCCTTTGGCAACGGTATGGCCGCCGCTGACCGAAGCGATGTACCTGTTAAACGATCTGCCGGCGGCCCAGGAAGCTTTATGGGAGATGTTGGTGAGGAAGGCGCTGGAGCTGCTGCCGCTTGGCTTGGTCGATTTGCCTCGCATCCGTGAACTTCTGCGGAAATATGCCGATCGCCCGATGGATCTTGCCGACGCAGCACTTATCCGGATTGCCGAGCGAGAAGGTATCCGCAAAATATTCACCGTGGACAAGAGAGACTTCGCTGTCTACAGAATTCACGGTCGGATCCGTCCGTCAATCATCCCATAATTCGCGTACCTGACGATCGACTGGACGTGCGTGTGTGCAACGCGGGGGACAGCAACAGTGCGACTATCAGTTACGATGGAGGAATTTTGACGGTCTCTTCACAAGGAACATGCGAAGCCCGTTTTTCCTGATACAAGATCGGATTTGCCCACAACGGCTCGCGCTGCGCGAGAAGTGATGTTTGAGCCTTCTCCGTCCTCGAACTTCCCAGGGTCGTTCCCTGAGTCACGGCTTCTCGCAACTTGGCGCGTTTGTCAGCGAGTTACATTACGTGGGGAGCACGCGAACAGCCCTTGCGGATCGCAAAAAAAGCGGGTGCCCGGATCGCACCAAGACTCCGCGCCTCGGTCACTGAGAGAGTATCTCAGGTTTCGATGGGAATCGGAGTTCCGTCGCCAACTTCGCTCGGAATTGCGATATCCGTGCCCCGAGTACGGCCCTTGACACCTTCACATATTGTGAAGTATCATTCCGCTGTGTATATCGTCACACGCGAGCATCTGCACGAGGCCATGCAGCAGTACCCAGATGCGGCGTACGAGATCAAAGCATGGGTGGTTATCGTCAAAGGGGTTCGATGGCACAATTTCCTGGAGGTTCGTAGCGCGTTCAAGGATGCCGACAATGTGAACGGATACGTAATTTTCAACATTCGGCAGAACCGTTACAGGCTCGTCACGATCATTCGCTACGCAAGAACAACGAACCAGAAGCGAACCCAAGGGCACGTTTACATTCGCTCTTTTTTGACGCACAAGGAGTACGACAATCCCGCGAACTGGGATAGGAGATTTGGTACAAAATGAGCACAACACTTCTAGCAAATCCGGCCAAGATGATCGCGAAGGGCGCTCCTCACGTCATACACAATGACGAGGAGCTAGAAGCATACACCGACGCCCTGTTCCAATTGACGGCTCTCGAGAATCCATCTCGCGCGGAACGAGAGGCGATTGAGCTCCTAACCCTGCTGATCGAGCGCTACGAGGAAACGCACTACCCGATCCCTCCCGCGGACGCAGTTTCCGTCGTGCGTTTGCTGCTGGAACATCAGGGCCTGACTCAGCGTGATTTGATCCCGGAATTTGGATCCGAAAGCGGCGTCTCTATGTTTCTGACGAAACAGCGGAAACTCACACTGCAGCAGGTACGGAAGCTAAGCGCACGCTTCAAACTTCCTGCTGATGCTTTCATCCAAAGCCGATAGCCGAAATTGTCCGGTTGCCTCAGAATCCAGGCATGGACGGTGACGCAGGCCACCCGTTCCACGATGTGCACGAGCGGCGTCTCCGATCATTTGCCCATTCCCAGCAGACAATCGGTATCGGCTCCCAGCCGAGTCTTCGATGTTTCGACAATGAAGGCGCCTGAGGTATTCGCGGTTTGGGTATCTCGCATCTGCACGCACTCGCAGTCGGCGATCTGCCGCTGCATCATCAAGACCCATTTGATCGCATTCTAATCGTCCAGGCAGTGACGGAAGGCATGGTGTTGCTGACCGCGGATCGAATGTTTGAAAAATATTCGGTCAAGAGTCTTTGGTGCGGAACATAACTTCTTTCCGCGGTGGAGGGTTGATTCCTTCTTTGCTCTCAGCGCGAGCGTTACCGAGGGCGATCCGGGCACGTTGCTCATGGCACTCTGTCGACTGATTGAGTTTCTTCCGGACCCAAGGAAGGCAGAACTCCGGCAACGAATGTCAATCGCGTCATGAGGCGACGGCAAGAGAAACATCCTCGACTAAGACTCGATCCAGAAGCGTACAGGGAACTGCGGAACAAGATACTCGCCCGCGATGGCTGGCGCTGCCAGCATTGTGGCAGCATGAAAGATCTCCAAGTGCACCACATCCAATCCCGAGGTCACCTCGGGAACGACGAAGAAGGCAACCTCATAACGGTTTGTGATGACTGCCACGAAAAACTGCACCAACATAGCATCAAGCGGATTGAGTTGAGTGAGAGCGAAGAAACGCTTGGATAACCGGACTGAAGCGCACTCCAACGAAAGAAATCATCTTCGTTACTGACGGTATCGAAGCCCTGCGCCTTCAGTTTGCCGGAGGTGTTAAGCGTAAGCTCTCGCTCGCCCCGACAAAGCCCCGTGCCGTAAGCAGTAGCCCCTGTTCCGCATTTTTCTCAGATACTTCAACCGGAGAAGCTTGCTGATACCGATGTCATTCTGTCCCGCAGGCGTGATCATGTCGGACAAAGTGCCTTCGATGCCGCGGGGGCAGGGCCCCTACCCGGTGGTGTCATTGAATCCTTCCGGCCCGCGATAACGTCGGTGGCGGAACAACGTCGGCACGAACGCGCTATTTTCCGGCCTCGGTCCCAAAACGAAAAATCGAAATATTCGATCTTGGCCATCAAAACTGAAGCCTAATCGCAGCGGCAAGGATCGGTTTTGTCCACCCCGGAGCAGTGGTCAGATCGCAAAGCTCAATGACTTTTTTGCGTTCCATGTGCAGGATGAGCCTGAGTTCAGGGGCCGCCCCTGTAGCGGGATCCGCCTCCTCGCTGTTGTCGTAGACGCGAAGCTCAGTCAGGTTCGGCAGAAGTCGGATCAGGTTGATTCGGCTCTCGTCGTAGCGCTCGCGGATCTTTTTTTCCGGGATGTCATGCCCTCCCGCAGCAACTCTGGCCTTTACGCGAGCAATGTGGAGCTCCGGACTGTTTAGACCCACGTACCAGACTCGAACCTCTGCTCCGCCAGATAGAGCCGATTCAAGCACGGCGCTGAGGGTTCGACCTCCGAGCGTAGTTTCGAAGGCAAAGGTGAGTCCTTCATCGATGGCACGTTGGAGCACCCTTTTTCCCTGCTGCCACGCTGCGCCATTTGCGATGTTCTGGGCCACTCCCGGATTCGCGGCGATAATCCGCTTAGCGGCGTCATCGGGATTGAAATACGTCGTGCCCTCTCTTAAGAACATCGCGCCGCCAATGCTGCTCTTTCCGGCGCCGTTGGTGCCGGCCAGAACGTAGATATGTGCACGCTGAGAATGTTCAGCCACGCCTGTTCGCGATTTCGACCGCAGCTTGGCCGAGTTGTTTCGGAGAGGCGCCAAATGCGGCTCTCATCTTGGATCGCGCGCCACGCGTTTGCATTTTGGCAAGAACAGCGTCGAATTCGTTGCTCAACGTGTTCAGCTCAATCGCCCCTGAGACCGAAAGTGTTTCGAAGTCCCCGACGGACATAAGAACCGCTTTGCGAGCGTCATGTTTTGTAATAAATATCCTGCCTCCACGAATCACAGTTTCAAGGATCTTCCCGAACTCGTTCTTCGCCTCGGTCGCAGTGACCGATTCAGCCTCAATCGGCTCGCTTTGATAGACGCTCGTCTGCTTTTGCCGACTCCGCCGCTCGTGATTCAGCCGAACCGCATAGTTGGCCGTCCGATCCAAAGCATCGGCAGTGATCGGCTTGACCAATGACTGGATGACGCCTAATTCAGTGGCTTTAATAGCGATCCGATTGTCTGCCGCGTCGAGCATTACGATGACCGGAATCTCTGGAAATCTCGATCGCATTCTCTCGACAAGTGCCAACCCTTTATTCCCAGGCATCACAAGGTCTGTAAACACCAGATCAAAACTATCTTCTCTTAGCCGCTCAAGCCCCTCACTCGCTCGACGCGCCTCGACCACCTCAAACCCGGAACCGGCCAAATGCTTTGCGTACGATCGGCGGGCGGCCAGTTCATCCTCAATAATGAGGACCCGTCCTTTTCGAGTTTCTTCCAACGAGTTCATGGTTTTTCTCCGCAGCCATTTTGACTATTTGAGCTATTTTAGTCAATAGGCATTGTGCCTTGTCAGCGGACGCGTTTGCCGTTTGAGTTCGGCTGCTATATTCCGCAGAGATTCGAACTTCCTCAGGCCGCCTGACCTGCTCCCCGAAATTAGCCCAGTCAGTAACGCCGCTCAGGTTCCTAATCCCAAGTGGGCTTCCGCGCATCGCGCGCGCGAAATCGCCGCCTTGTCCGATTAACGGCTCGATGCAGCAACCGCAGTGCGCTTTGGTCCATGGGATGGTGGCTGCCTTTTCGCCCGTAGGGCAACGCCAGCAGATCGGACTTCGAAGCGCACGCCTTCCGCTTGCTGTAAATAGGCGACAATTTCGAACAAGTTACGAGCCTGTGGGTTGCCACGGGGACCGAGCATCCGCATTAGACTCTTCGCCGAGCGGTGCGTAACATCGCTCAACTTGGTGAAGCCAACTGTTGCATTGATGAAATCGCGCAGTAGGATCTTGCCGGTTTCTACATCACCCGAAAGAAAGTTTTCGATTCCCTCTCGGAGAAGCGCCTTGCGGAAACCAGGATCGCGCTTTACGCGCGCCCGGATTGTTTCCTTGAAATCTCGCGTCAGAGCCATTGCTGTCACCTTCCCGATTCTTTTCTTTGTTTGTAGTCTTGCCACCGGGCAGCGCGGTCTTGATGTCTTCCTGCTGACGATTCTTTGTTCCCCCGCCAACCAGGATTACAAACCTGTCTCCGTCTTTGCCGAAGTAAATCCGGTAACCTGGGCCAAAGTCGATTCGATACTCGTAAGTACCGGTTCCCACGCCCTTGGCATTAGAGAAATTGCCCTGTTGCATGCGCGCTAGGGCGGCCGTCACCTTGGCTGCCGCCTCTCTGTTCAGACGGTCGGACCAAGCGGCGAACGGACTGCGTCCGCTCCGGTCAAGGTATTCGCGTACTTCAACCATAACGAATGGTAACACATGCGGTACCATAGTCCAGAGGCTTGTACTGCGGTTGTTTGGAGGAGCGTTAACTGCCGTCGCTCGCGGGAGGGGACAACTCAGCCTCTGAAGGCTCTGCCTGTGTCCTTTCGCACATCTTCAGGGAGGTCGGTTATCCTATGTTGTCAAATATAAAATGAGCTAGTCGGAGTCTGTGGTAAAGGGTACTCCAACGAGACGGATGGCGCCGCCAAAGCTGTGGTTCTATGCGTAACCTATCCCGGGCGCCTGACCGGGCGGCTGAAGACACGCTCTCGAATTCGCCTTGAGTTGAGTTACACTCTTAGCTGCTGCGGGAATGAGCCGCCGCGACCGACAGCATGGGAGCAACGGTCTGTGAGCAGAATTTGGGACTCACTCAAGGATTTGGAGCTGCACGAAAAGGCTTTCGCCAGCCATGAAAATGTGGACGCCCCGCATTTGCCCGAGCGCGACCGAAGGTGCACTCCGCGGACTTGGATTTACTCCCCGGTGTGCGTTTATGGCCACACGACGCAGAGTGAGCCTTTCCACGAAGGGGCCGAAGCGCTTCAAGTAAATGCGGGCGGCGGTCTGATTACGCTGAACTCCGCCGTCGCTAACGGCCAGACCCTGATACTGATGAACAACGCAAACGACAAAGACCAGAAATGCCGCGTCGTGTGTGTACGTTCGGGCTATCTCAATCGAGTGGTCGTCGCCATTGGCTTCCCCGAGCCTGTCCCTGATTTCTGGACGTAGGGACCGGCGCCCTACCGGGCGGTCGCTTCGAAGGGCCTCACGTCCCGCTCGATCTCGGACCGCTGTTCATCTTCGGCCACATCGAGTTCGTATCTCACCTGCATGTTCATCCAGAATTCGGGGCTCGTTTTGAAATAGCGAGCGAGGCGTAGGGCCGTGTCGGAGGTGATTCCGCGGCGCTCCCCAACAATATCGGCGATCCGCGTCACCGGCACGCGCAGATCCATCGCCAGTTTGTTCATGCTCAGCCTGTGGGGTTTGAGAAAATCCTCGCGCAGGTGCTCGCCGGGATGAACCGGCTTCAGCTTCTTTGCCATCTCCATCCTCCTCGCCTAGTGGTAACCCACAATCTTGACTTCGTACGCATCGTTGGCGCGCCATACGAAACAAATCCGCCACCGATCGTTGATCCGAATGCTGCGCTGGCCTTTGCGGTCACCTTTCAGGGCTTCCAGTCGCCGATTCCCATCACGCGGACCCAGAAACCTCGTCCGTTCAGTTCACCGAGCAATCTACTCTACGGATGCAGCATTATAGAACGGGCATTAGTTCAGGCCGAGATAACCGAGAGCGCACCATGTTCCTTACGCGTTGGCCGAACGGTGATTTCAACATCTTGACGCAGAGCCGTGAGGAACTCCATGAGGCGTCCGACTGAGAAATTACCCGCGCGGTTTCGCATCAGCAAGGATACCTGAGGTTGTTGCACGCCGAGGATTTTGGCGATCTCGACTTGTGTCATGTCGCTGTCCTTAAGGATGGTATAGATTTGCAGGGTGAGTTGCGCCTTGAGCAGCTCCTGCTCAGGGATCCCCGCGATATACGGATAGAACCGGGTGGCTGCGCTCAAATCCAGTTTGCTAGGATCGAACGCAAATAGCCCGCACGGCCAGCCGTTCGCTTGTAGCCCTGCATTGACTGCATATCGCAATAATGCGATAATCCAAAGCAGGTGAACGGCGAATTCATGATTGAGTATGTGGAACTGCCGAACGGGCGAGTGCCCGCGCGGGAGTTCGTCGATTCGCTGGATGACAAAACCGCTGCGAGAATAGACGTTTATCGAACGCCTACACGTCTATGGGAACCGGATGCAGGGCAAATTCGTCAAGAAGCTCACCGACGACATATTCGAGCGGCGCGTCAAACAATTCGACCGGATTTTTCGAGTTCTCTTTTTCTACCAGCCGGGAATGCTGATCGTGATTACGTCGGGATTTCAGAAGAAGACGCAAGAAACTCTGCAGGGCGAGATTACCAGGGCAGAGCAGCTAAAGAAGCTCTGGATGAAGTACCGAAACCACTACACGGGATCGCAAAAGGAAAGAGACGCGATCCTGAAGGAGTTGGGGCTATGAGACAAAGCGTTAAAAGCGACGGACACAGCGAGATGGTCGAGCGGCGAGCGCGCAAGAGCGCAACCTACCGAAAGACCTTCGCGCGCACCTTGCACCAGATTGACCTGGCGCTCCTGGTCCGCGAGATGCGGGAGGACGCAGGTCTGACTCAGGCCGAGCTTGCCAAGAAGGTCGGCACCACACAATCCGTGATTGCCCGTCTTGAGGACGCCGAATACACCGGACACTCGCTCACGATGCTGGAGCGCATCGCTACGGCCTGCGGCGTCGCTCTAAAGCTCCATGCCGAAAAGAAGCCAAATTTCGACCGCGAAGTGGCGCTCGTATAGTGGCAAGCATAAGGGCAGGATTCCTGGGACTCGTAGAATGCCGATGGACACAAGAAGAAAACAAGAAGAAAACAAGAAGAAAACAAGAGGAAGAGAAGAGCGGACCACAGTGGGTCGAGCTTCGATAGCTTCCTTGAAGAAGAGGAGATTCGAGAAGAGGTCGAGGCCGTCGCGATCAAGCGGTTGGTAGCCTGGCAACTGAAAACGGCGATGCGGAAGCAGCAAAAGACAAAGGAAGCAATGGCAAACCTGCTTCGTCGCGACTAGGGTTTAGGTACGCCTTCAGAGATCCGAATGCCATAGCGTTGCGGCTTATAATCGACGGGGAGGCGTGTGATCTTGTTCGTCCCTAACTCGAATTGAACCGCCTGCTTTTTCTCCACGCAAAACAGTTGTTCATCAGCGGTGGGGTCAATCAAGTCGCAGCGAATAGGCAGCACCTTTCTCCCATTCCTGGAGCATGCGCTCTCCGACATCAGCAAAGTCAGAATGCTGTTTAATATAGGAGCGGATTTCGGGCGTGGTGTGTGACATCGCGTCGCCGATGCGCTCCAAAATCTGTTTGACCTTGGAAGGAGTGCCCGCCATTCGTGTTTCACCGAGCCTGCGAAGTTCCTTCTTGCTCGGCCACTTGGTCGTTCCGTTGAGAGTGAGCGCCATACTGTCTTCGGGCAGGTAGACAGACGTGGTCACGAGATCGTAGACCGGAGCAAGCCTTGCTTCCCCGAGAACATCATCATAGACAATCCCGAAATTCTTCAGATGCGCGTCGCCGTTGCGGAGGCTGCAATTAAGCGCGATCAAGGTAAAGAGCTTTTCCAGATCTTCGTTTATGTGCGGTGAGTTCGAAAACTCCTGAAACCGCTTCATGATCGAGGTCTCATAGCTGCCGCGATATTTCTCATCGGTCCTCCGGGCGTTAAGCACGCAAAAATCCTCGAAGCCGCGATAGGTGCCGTCCGTGCGAAGATCAAAACGGTCAATCACGAGCGCCATGCCATCTTCAGCGAGCCGATAGGGAGGCGCTTCAAGTCCGCACCTCCGTGCCACTGTGAGGCAGAAGTACTCGTTCGCCGCGAGCTGCGGATACTCGTTCGACTCCCACAATTTCACGATGTGGGTGGCGCCCCTGTAGCTCTGAGAGAGGCGGGGTTTACCCTGCTTCAAGACGACGGATGCCTGTTCGTCGCGCACGAGGATTTTGGGCTGCACGCCGCTGATGCCGGAAAAGGATGCAAACTTGTCGATCAAATAACGGAATAGGTCTTCGTCTCGGCGGCGCACAAGGATTTCGTCCACGGACTGAAAGGGAACTTCCTCATGGAGCTGCTCTTTTTCGCCGGTAAAGCGAATGCGGCCCACCTGTGATCGCCCGACGATCGAGAGCAGATCAAACTCGTCAAACGTGCCGGTGGCTTTTGCAAACGCGAGGCGGAGGCGCTCGCGCAAAACCCCCTCGGGGAGATTCATCTCGAAAATAGGGGGCAAGCCAAAAGTGGTATCCCAAGAGGGCAGCCGCACGGGCATGGTGACAGAGACCGCTCGCTGTTGTGTTGCTTCTGGCAGATAGATAAATGTGCTGCCGCGATCGCGGTACCTGTCGAGCAAACCGGCTTCAACGCCGTCGGTCCAGACCTTGATCATCGCGATCCTCTTGCATGAGTTCGTCCAGAGTCGGCCTCCGCGAACCCGTTTCCTGGAGCTTTAGCTCCATGCCCAGCGCAGAGAGAATTTTGGTAATTTTGGAAAATCCCAACTCACCGATGCGACCGTTCTCCAGTGCATCAAGCGTTGAACGGCCAATGGAAGCCTTCTTTGCCAATTCGGCCTGGCTGAGGCCAAGCTTTTTTCGCCTTGCGGCGATCTGGACACCTAAAGGGGAGATGGTCAGCATGTGCTTAATATACTAGGCATTTATGGGTATGTAAAGCGATTTGCCTAGTATATGGTGCATTAAGTTCCATGCCGCATCCCGTCTGCCTTATCCCGCCTGAGGAGCTACCGGACTCGGAAGGCAGAGACATTGGAGAGCCTCAGGTCAGATTCTGGCGTCTTGATGTGATAAAGCCCGCAAGATGGCATCCAGAACTCGATCGAGGTGCTTGCCGACGTCTTCGGCAAGAAACCGGAGGATCAGATAGCCGTTCTCCTGAAGCAAGGCATCTTTACGACGATCTCGCCGGTAGGCGTCCGCATCGCCCAGATGCTGGCCACCGTCCAATTCGATGGCGATTCGGGACGGCGCGGAAAGCAGATCAACCTCCATGCGACCCCAGCCATCGAATGGAATCGGCAACTCCGCATTCAAACGAAACTTTCCGTTCGTTGCGGCCAAGGTTTCGAGTCGTCGATATAGAAATGCCTCGCTTGCGCTTCGCGCTCGATTGGCGCCCTCGGCATTCGGAGCTGGCCTTGCGGCTACGTTGACAAATAGATTTGCCAGAGAAGAATCTACGCCATCGCGCACCAAGCGGCGTACGCTGGCGGCGTATTGGCTCTTCCATTCGGGATCGATGGGAAGTGGCACGTCCGCAGGCCAGCCGGGCACGGCGCTGCCTGGAAGCTGCATCTTGTAGCCAATCGCTTCGTAGCCGCGGCCGCGGCGATCAAACATCCGCGCGAGCATGGGCACATTGAGGTCAGCATAGTCGTAGACGCGCACCTCGCGCTTGCCGTCATAGAGACGATGAAGCCTGCCCACGTATTGCGCGATGGTTCCATGCCACGAGACGGGCAGCGTCAGAAATAAGGTGTCAAGCCGGGCATCATCAAAACCTTCGCCCACATAGCGGCCGGTGGACAAGATCACGCGCGCCTCGTCCGCCGGAATGGCGGCCAAGCGGGCGGAGATGGCGTCAAGTTCCTTTTTGCGCATCCCTCCTCGGAGCACCACTAAGTGCGGCACCTCGCTTGCCAATTGCTTGGCCAAAGAGTCCAGATGTTCATTCCGTTCGGTCAGCACCAGCGGCGAACGTCCCTCCCGAAGGGTTTGGATCAAGTCATGGCAGATGAGCTGATTGCGCTCTTCATCGGCAATCAGCTCTTCATAGAGTTCGTGGAATTGTTGCCGCACATTGGGATTGGCCGGCCGCAGCGGGCGAAAGTCGGTCGGGCGAACCATCACCGTATGCTTGAAGGGGTGAGCCGCCACCCCCTCCTTGGAATTGGCCCGATAACGCACGGGACCGCATTGCATAAAGATGATCGGATGGTGGCCATCCTTCCGCATGACCGTTGCTGACAAACCCGTGACGAACTTCGCCTTGGCCTGGCGCGCAACCAGCTCAAAACTTTGGGCGGAGAGATGGTGGCATTCATCTACAATAAGGTGCCCATAGTTGCCGACCAGGTCATCGACTACGCCGTTTCGGACCAGGCTCTGGGTCACCCCCACATCCAGCAGGCCGGTGGGCTTGTTGCGGCCCCCACCAATCCGCCCAATAACGCGAACCGGCATTCCCAAGAAGGTGGAAAGTCGCTCGATCCATTGCTGTTGCAATTGCCGCCGATGCACCAATACGAGCGTATTGACGCCGCGTTTCGCAATCAGCCACGCGGCCACCACGGTCTTGCCGAACGCGGTGGTAGCTGCCAACACTCCCGTGTCCTGGGCAAGCATGGCCTGGGCGGCGAGGATCTGCTCGGGGCGCAGTTCACCCTGGAATGTCACCTTCAGCGGTTGGCCAGAGTTGCGTTGGTCCCGGACTACCGTTTTGATGTTCAGACCCGACAGGGTTTGAAGCAGGTCATCCAGGCAGCCGCGCGGCAATCCAATGTGCTTCGGGTAATCCTCAGCGCAGGCGATAATTCTAGGCTTGCCGTAGGTCGAAAGCCGCATGGCCTGCGCTCTGTAGAATTCGGGATTTTGGAACGCCGCCAGTCGGATCAAGCGGTTGCGGAGGGCAGGAGGCAGTTCCTCTTTCGCGATATATATCTGATTGGCTAACGTGAGTTCTAAGGTTCTCGGAAGGGGACCAGCGATGGGGGTATCTTTCCTGCGCCACGAGGGCGGAGCCATCCAGGGTGTCGCTTCCTCTTCATCGCCTTCTGGCACTAAACGGACGCCAATTACCTTCCCTTTCGCTTCGGCGCGACGGACCACTTCTTCAACTTCACCGCGGCTAATTTTATGGATCGAGGACAAGAACTCCCATTGGTCGAGATACGGTGTCATTCGCTCATCCAGGAAAACGCCATTGCCTGATTCTCGCGGCCGCTTCTGCAGTGGCAAGGCGATTAAGTTGCCGAAGCCGCCTGGCGGAAGAGTGTCTTGATTGGGAAAGAAACGGTCGTACGAATCCAGGCCAATGTCGGGACGGCGTTCCATGGTTTCCGTCAGAATATGCGCCCCAAACTTACGCGCCAACGTGGCAGGCAGGGCTTCGTTGAAGAAGAACCAAATGTGTCCGCCCCTGCCCGAGCGCGATCGTTCCAAGGCCGCCGGCAAATTCATTTGACGGCAAGTTTCCAAAAGCGCGCCGACGTCGTCCTGCCATGTCGTTTTGTCAAAATCAGCGGCGAGGAAAAAACAGGTTTCGTCCAGAAGCATCGGATAAACGCCTATGACGAAATCACGGCTATGGTCGTCATGACCCTGCAGATGCCAGCGAATCACATCGTCAGTTACGGGAAGAAAACGCTGGTGGGGACATTCGGAACATTTGATCCTTGGTTTTTCGCAGATGCCCTGGACCCATTCATTACCGCATACCGGTGAATAGCCGGCCCTGCCAGTCTTGCGGCTTTCGAAGCGACGCGGGTAGACATCTTCGCGTCCATGAAACAGCGAGCGGAAGAGGGCGATTTTGGCCTCGGCGGGGGAATGCTGATTCACGCCAGCCTGCTGCAAGACAGGCAGTCTCACAAGGGTGTCCACGACCCTATTCTACATTTGCATCTCCGCAAAGCTCCAAGCACAATCGAAACTGACCAAGAGCTTGGCTGACGAGATCGTTCGGGTCAAATCTCTATCCGGGGTCTGAGCGTAGATGATAGGTGCGCTCACTGGGGTTAGCGCAAAAGTTCACACTACAGCACCCGAAGGACTCGGCAGGAATTGTCGCATCAGGATTTCTGGGCGGCAAGATCGGAAGTCTTGAGCTTCCGCCGTGCGCCGTGGCGGATGTGAAGCACCCAGACCATCTCTTGACGCTCATCGACTTCATATATGACCCGATAAATGTGAGGTTTCTTGCCGTAAAGCAGGTGCCGCAGTTTGCGTCTCATCCTCCGAGCTTCCGGGGCTGCAGGGCGACGAAGAGGAAAGGCCTCAAGGGCGGATACCGCTTCCTCCAGGCCGTTGTACCATCGCGAGGCCGCCGGCGCTTCTGCGGCGTTCTTCTCCACATAAAGGGCTTCGAGATCGCGAACCGCGCGATCGGCAAACTCAACGTGGTATGCCATGTTTGCGACGGATGTCGCCAAATACCTCTTTGGCGGGGCGGGTGCGCCCGTGGGCCACGTCATCGAGCCCCTGGCGGATTCCTTCTTCCGAGTCCGCCAGTGCAGCGATATCGAGCAGGCGTTGATACGCTTCGGCGTCCTGCACGATGGCCGCGGCTTTCCCCTTTACCGTAAGCACCACGGGGCGCTTGCTCTTTTTCAACTGCTTCATGAAGTCGCCGGACCGGCGACGGAAAGTTGTCAGCGACTGGATATCCTTGGTGATGTCAAGCATGGTCCTACTCCTTCTTGAAAGCACCTAATTAGGTGCTTTCAGGATACACCATCTCTGTAAAAGTCAACAGGCTTCGCTGGGTCCGCGGCACGTGCTCGGGGATGCAGGGGCCTAGCCCAAGTTCGTGCCGAAAAGACCCCAGGAAAAATTCCTGCCATCAATCTGGGCGCGTTCAGCCCGGTATGGTGCGTGAGACGGCTTGCAAGCAGCGGCATCGGCTGTCCACGTATCACCGCTACCTAGAAATTCTCAACCGGGGCACCGAACTCCCGCGAGCAATACCCTGAAGACGCTTGCGAAAACCGCTGGCAGCCTGAGGCAAGCCGTAGAGCGGCTTGAAAGTCCGATGAATGGAAATGTGGCCACCATGGCCCTATCGTCCATTCCTCACCCGATGAAGTCATGACCGTCGGCGCTAAGGTTGGCCGCAGTGCCGCCTATTATGCGGCCTCGACAGTGAGTCTCAGCCCGATTGCCTTGGTGACGGCAAATAGCGTGGACAAACGGGGGTTGCCGCGGACCGACAAAGCCCGGTAAAGACTTTCTCTCTCGACGCCAGCGGTCTTGGCGACTTTGGCAATGCCTTGGGCTTGGGCGACGTGGCGCAAGGCAATGAGCAGAACGCGGGGCTCGTCTTCCTCTTCCAATGCAGCTTTGAGGTACTCGGCGGCAAAATCCGGGTCCTTCCGGAGCCGTCGAATGATGGCCTCATCGTGTGAGATGCTGGCTTTGCGTTTCATGCGGTTCCGGTCCTTTCCTTGTAATCTTTGAGATATTCCAACGCCCGCTCGATGTCTGAGGACTGCTTGCGTTTGTCGCCGCCACAGAGTAGCAATACACATTCCCTGCCGATCATCGCGTAATAGACACGATAGCCCGGTCCCCAATCGATTCGTAGCTCGCTCAATCCTTGACGCAATGGCTTGCAGTCCCCAAAGTTCCCAACGGCGAGCCGGTTGATTCGGCTCGCAATCTTCGCCTGGGCGCGGGCATCCGCCAGCTGCGTCAACCAATCGTCGAAGACATCTTTTCCGGTGTGACTGAGGTAGTGACGAATCTCGATCACGCTCGCAATTGTAATCTATAAATCACACAATGGCAAATCGGATCCACAAGCCGTTTCTAAATATGAGCTAGCTTTGGCGCACCCTCTTCACCACGTTTTCGAGTACCTGGGCAAAGCCGGTCTCGTAATTGCTTATTCGACTTAAGCCAAAATCTGTGCTTGGGAACACACGAATGAAGAATATAGGATTTGCACGCGGTTCATCCTGTGGAATGGCAATCAGGGTGTTCAGGAAGCTTCTGTCTCCTCCTTGCTAAGATGCGAGGGCAGTCTGGGACGGGGAGGCCGGGTTGTGGCTGCAGCCCTGGTGTCGCGTTCCTTTCTTCCAGCTCGATCTTTTTTGTTCTTCTCGCCAGCCCGCGTCTTCGCATTGCGCGGTTTCGCCCGTGTGCCCGACAAAGACCCCTTTGTGTTTGTATCTCGAACCAGATCCAACCCAAAGAGTTCGGAAAGATCATCGCGACCGAGAATTTTCTCCGCATTCGGCCGCTTCCTGGTCAGCGGAAACCCCTTTCCGGCTTTGGCGATCAGCTCGTTATGGTCCACCTGGTGCAGCCTGAAAAGGAGTTCGGGTTGTTTGTCCAACCTGGCGCCAATGCCGTAGAGCACGGCGGCAACATGTTTGCACATGGTGGCCCAATCCGGACAACTGCAGGAAAACTCGATCTCATCCGGTGACGGAAACAGACCTGTCTTTTGCAGGCAGATGCGCTCCATCACGCCTTTCGAAAAGCGCCCCTGCAAGAGTTCCACCAGCGAATCAATGCTGTCTGCGCAATCCTGGCAGATGGACTCCCATCGGGCTTTCGTCACGGGAGTGACATTCACCGCGACCTTATAAATCCTCGAGCCGGAAACGAGCGCATTGACCCTGCCCCCGGCAATATCGAGATCAATCACAAGACCGTTGCGTACATAGGAACGCCCGCGCGGCAAACGGTTCTCGAAGTCGCTGTAGCGCTCCAGGTTGTCACACCAAGCCTTTCCCCAAAAAGTCCTCGCGATGGTGCGTCCCTCCACAGTAACCGGCACTGCGGGGCGTCCCTTTTTTCTAAGTTTTTCCGCTTCGCGCGCGGCGCGCCACTTCCGTTTCGCCACCGATTCATAGGGTCCCCACCCGTAGTACATGGATCACATCTCCTTAAGCGCGGCATTGAGATCCAGCCCAACAACCTTGAGCAGTTCGTCGTCCTTCATTTCGGTCAAAAGCAGCTCGCCGCCGCCTTCTAGCAGGTCCGTCGAGAGCTTCTTTTTCGATTCGAGAAGCTGGTCAATTTTTTCCTCGACCGTTCCGCGGCATACGAACTTATGTACGAGCACATTCTTGGTTTGTCCGATGCGGAAGGCGCGATCCGTGGCCTGGTTCTCGACCGCTGGGTTCCACCACCTGTCGAAGTGCACCACATGGGAAGCGGCCGTGAGGTTGAGACCGGCACCTCCGGCCTTGAGCGAAAGCACGAAGAACCCCATGGCTTCGTCTTCCTGGAACCGGCGCACCAGCTCCGCGCGTCTTTTCACTTCGGTTTCTCCATGAAGAACAAGTCCCGGGCGGCCAAAAATTGAACCAAGGAAATCGGCAAGCGGAGCAGTCACTTCTCGGAACTGCGTGAAGACCAGCACCTTTTCCTGTTTGGCCGCAATAACTTCGGCAATATCACGCAAGCGCGCCCACTTGCCGCTGTCTTCCTCCGCCCACGCGGCGTCGCCAAGCCACTGCGACGGATGGTTGCAAATCTGTTTGAATCGCATCAGGAAGGACAATATCAGGCCCTTGCGCTGAATGCCCTCCGTTTCCTTGAGTTGTTTGGCAAGCTCCTTTACCGCCTGCTGGTAGAACACCGCTTGCTTGCGGCTGAGATGACAGAAAGCCTTGATCTCGGTTTTGTCCGGCAGGTCGGCGATGACCGCCCTGTCGGTTTTCAGCCGTCGTAAGATGTACGGGCGCACCAGTTCGCGCAGCGGGCCGTAGGGATTATGAGCCCTCCCCTCGAGGTTTTTTACGAGTGTGGAGAACTCTTTCGCCGATCCCAGCAGGCCGGGATTGATAAAATCGAAAATGGACCAGAGGTCGCCAAGCCGGTTTTCGATTGGCGTGCCGGTGAGGGCAAATTTTCCCCGCGCCTGTAGACTCTTGGCGCCCCGGGTCTGTTTAGAAGCTGGGTTCTTGATGGCCTGCGCTTCGTCGAGGATAACGAGGTGCCAACAAGTATCCAGAATCCACGGAATCCGCAGCAGCGTGCCGTAGCTGGTGATAACCAAGTCCGTATTCTGCAGCCGCTCTTTTTCCATCGCTTTGAGGTCCGCTGCGGGAAGCGCCGAAGGATGGGCGATCAGCGTCCGCAGGCTTGGCGCAAAGCGCTCAATTTCAGAGGCCCAGTTGGCGAGAAGCGATGCGGGCGCTACCAACAGGCTCGGTTCCCCCTTCCCGTCCCTCTGGTCTTTCAGTACCAACAAAAGCGAAAGCATCTGGATGGTTTTCCCCAGTCCCATATCGTCGGCAAGGCAAGCGCCAAGACCCAGCTTCGCAAGCAAGTACAGCCAGCGCACACCCACCTCCTGATAGGGACGGAGCGTGGTGTTCAGAGCCGCGCCGACATGGATGCGCGCCAATCCTTCCGGGCTGCGGAGTCCCCTCAACGTTTCCGCAAGCCATCGGCCTGCGACCACTTGCGCCCAGTCATCGCCGGTAGTATCCGAGATTGTGTTGCCCGCGGCCTTGGCGCCGGCGAGCATGCGCATGGCTTCCGCAAAGCTCAGCCCTCTTTCGCCGGCAGTCTGCTCAACCTTGCCAAAGTGCTCGATCATCCGCTTGAGCCGCTCTGCGTCAATCTCAACCCAGCGCCCTCGAACCAGCGCGAGACCGTCGGATTTCGCCAGCAACTCCTTGATTTCGGCCCTGCTCAGCTTTTCCCCATCCAGCGTGACTTCCATGCGGAAATCCAGCAACGCGTCGCTACCCAGTCCAGACGGCACCTGGCCGCCAACCGTAGCGCTCACTTGCGGCCGCACGGGATGGTTGGCCCTCCACGCCGCTGGCGTCCGCACGACCACGCCCGCGCTCTCCAGTTGCGGAACGTCCCTCAGAAACTGCATCGCCTCGCTGGGCTGCCACCGCATTGGGTGGAAAATCATGCCCTCATCCACCATAGCTTTCAGCCACGGGCAAGACTCTGCTGCTCGCTGTACGGGCAGGAGCAGAGACAAGAGGCGATCCTTGTTTGCGGCTCCGGCATATTCGCGCAGCGCCTCGCCGAGAGGAAGATGCTGAGCCTTGGCGTGCGCCGAGAGCCGCGTCGTATACGTGGCCAGAAAGGCGAAGGGCGCTCC
This sequence comes from uncultured Acidobacteriota bacterium, assembly GCA_963841605.1. Taxonomy (GTDB): domain Bacteria; phylum Acidobacteriota; class Terriglobia; order Acidiferrales; family UBA7541; genus Palsa-295. The sequence continues at coordinate 3,990 of CAWJDM010000011.1, read as the reverse complement.
CTCGTCTTTGCGGTTTTCGGCGAGGTTGAAGTGCACACGGCCGACCAGATTCCAGGAAGGATTACGGTGTTTCAAGAAATCCTGGATGGAGCATTTCGACTCGGATAACTCGATATCAAACGCCTTGTCCATTTCGTTCCAGAGAACATGAAGAACTGTCGGCGTCAGATATTCCGCTCCAGTCATCGGCGGCGAGGCGAGGGCCAAACGATCCAGTTCCGCATGGGTTGGGGCCGGGACAGGGGCTTTTCGTTCATCGGTTCCGGCGTTCGGGAACATGCAAAGGAGCGTCACGTACCGCGTGCCTAGTTCTCTCCAGTAGGAAAAGACAGGAGGGAGCGCCGTCCCCACTTCTTCCGCACCGAGTTGCAGAAGACCGTGACCCGATCCGCGCGCGAACGAATCCAACAGGCGCTGAGCCAGCCCTGGCTCCAGTGCTGGTGCGTCGCTAGACTTGCTCAAAACGAGATGGCCGTGAGGAGTCAGAACTGGAGCGAGGGAGAGATGGCTCATGATCGTGTCTGCGCGTCCATCAAATCAAGCCGCACGGGTCCGGCCATTGTTTTACCCCATTGGCGTGGACTGTGGACCATAGCGACGGGCGTGCCTTTGAGCGCGGTTGTCACCTGCTCTGCGGAGAACCCCGTGAAAAATCTTGCGGGCGGGGGCACCAGCTCGGATTACCCCGCCGTCGATTGCGAGTTTCAATTTCGTACAATTCGGATTATACGTGCGTCCAATTCGGAATATAAAGGCCATCTGTTTGCCGCTGCCCCCAAGCATCGAGATATAGGCGCAAGGCTCGCAGTATGATTATTCTCACTCGATTCGCATGGGGTTAAGGGAGACCGGTCAGTTGTGTCATCGCGGTGTGCTCGATTTTGACGGTCCGAAGTTTCGGTTTGTCTTCTTGCAGCTTGTCCCCTATTTTAAACAGGCTGCCCTGAATGCCCTTGGCAAGGCCAGCAAAGAGATGGTTCCACGAATCTTGAGGGAGTTCCGCGATATCGTCGCCATGAACGAGGAGGAACTCCGCCGTAATACGGTATTCGTCCGGTGAACCGATCTTTCCATGTAGACGGCAGCGCTCGGCCGCATCGTGCGCAGGGATTGCTAGAGTAGAGGTGCCGCAGGGGCTGTACAAGGGGGAGTGCGAGTCAATCGTCCTCGTCCGTGTAGCCTTCCAGAACAGCTTCAATCCGCTCGTAGAGCTGGTCCAACTCCTTTCGTAGTTTCTTATCCTTGGCGTGGTTGGCTTCGGCTGCAACGAAGCCCGCGAGTTCATCCAAATCATCCAAGGTAAAGCGAAAAATGGGACGTTCGCCCGGCTTGGGCACGACGCGCAGACGATTCGTCAACTCCTCATCGGCGAAGGTATGCTGCTCGATCAGTTCGCGTTCACGCTCATTCAATTCCAAAGGGGCCGTTTCATCCGGCTTAATTCGAATTCGCTCTTTCCGTGGCGTGCCGGGCGCGGATAGTAAAGACCCCCGCAACGATACTGCGTCCGGCTTGGAATTGTTCACAGTACTCGGTTGTCGTGACGCCAGAAGGGCGGCTCTCTTGCGAACGGGGCGAAACTTCTTCTCGAGTTGCCGGTTGATCTCATCGAGCGAGAATGCTTCCGGGTCGAACGGCCCACGCCACGCGATCATATCCTCATGCTCCTCATGCTCGGGATCAGCCAGCGCCGCCAGGTAGTTTTCATACCCGCCCGATCCGCCTACGTCCTCTGGCGGACAGTTTCGCTCGCCGGCGATGCAGCGGGGACATGAAGCATCCGGGTCCGGCTGCAAAATGGCCTCCAGCAGCAGATCATGCTGCCAGTAATCACCAAAGTCGTACACATACTCGAATGCGGTCCCCACGTTTTGCACAGCATCGTGGATTCGCGTGCGTTTGACATCGATGAGTTTGCGCTCGTCGTCCAAGTCGGGCACGCCATATATTTTGAGGCCGACACGGAACTCGTGTAGGTGACAGTTCTCCCAGCCCATAACCACCTGCAAGGCGCGGTGCAGTTGGGCGAGCGTTGCGTCTTCCCAAACCTGGATTCGCCGCCAGATCGGCGGATGAATGCCACGCAGCGTCACTTTGAATTGATCGAGGGCCCGATTCTTTTTTGCCGCCACGTCTGCGCCTCCCCAGTCACCAAGATCTCGAGGACAGAAAAAATCATTCTTGCACCAAAGCAAATCCTCGGCAAAGGATGTCAATCGATAGGGACGGTCCGCCGGGCAACGAGCCACTGGTCGGGAAGCAGTTCTGACAGTCGGCTGCCAGGCTGAGTGCTGATGCGCTCGAAGATGTGGCGCAGGTATCCGGCAAAGTATTGAGCGTTCGCACCGGCGAACTTCAGAAGCCCGAAGAACAAAGAGTGTACGAAGTTCAGATTACGCGATATTTTCGGCGTACTGATCTAATGCCGGTGGATCAGGAAGACCCAATGGAATCAAGGAACTTGAATCGAGTCGCTTTCTCGATCTCCGCGTTCTCAGCCTGTACAAGCCGTCGCCTGCGCCAAGTGATTGCGGCCAGATTTTCGATGAGCGCTGTTTCTAACGTTCCTTGGGGTTGCAAATCCTCCCGCAATCCGTTTAGAAGTGACGCGTACTCGGCGCGCGACTCGTTTCTCGCGAGTAGTGCCTCGGGAAAAATTCCACTCTTGAGCGCATTGCGGTTGCTCCGCGACAAGCACAGCGAATTTGTCGAGCAGCGCGCACGCAAAGCGCAACTTATCGTAAGACCTTCGGGCGCAGCCTGCACCAAATTGACCCAGCTCTCTTCGTGCGCGAGATGCGACAGGATGCGAGTCTGGCTCAAACCGAACTTGCCAGGAAGGTGGACACCACGCAATCCGTGATTGCCCGCCTTGAGGACGCCGAATACACTGGACACTCGCTCACGATGCTTGAGCGCATCGCAGCGGTTTGTGGCGTGGCCTTAAAGCTCCACGCCGAGAAGAAGCCTAATTTCGACCGCGAAGTTGCACTGGTCTGAGTAAACCATATCCCACCCGTCCTCAACGGTTTGCTTTCGGCAGTTCCGTTCCCTGGTTGAGAATGTCCAAATAGCGGTGATACGTGAAAAGACGATGGCGCTGTTTGCCGGTCGTCTCACGAACCATGCCGAGTTTCATCATGTGTTGCAAAGCCTTCGCCACAGTGGGTGCGGAGAGAGAAATCTGTCGGCTGTCGCTGGGATCGTGAGGATCGGCTTTCGTTGAAGGTATAGATGGACGCGCAAAACTGACCAGCGGGTCGGCCAAGCGCCTCAATCTTCCGGCGGTCTTTTTCGATAAGCGTAAGTATCTCCCTCGATGTATCGGCTGCCTGCTGAGCCGTCTCCTTCACCCCTGTTAGAAAGAATTCAATCCAGGTCTCCCAATCTCCGTGGGTGCGGACGCGGTCAAGCAATTCATAGTATTTCTGCCGGTTCATTTTGAAATACAAGCTGAGGTACAGAATCGGCTCGCGGATCGCTCCAGCGACGCACAGCAAGAACGTAATCAGCAAGCGGCCCAGTCGTCCGTTTCCGTCCAGGAAGGGATGGATGGTTTCGAATTGCACATGTACGAGGGCCGTCTTCACGAGGAGGGGCAGTCCTTCGTTCTCGCGATGCAGGAACTTTTCGAGCGCCCCCGTGCATTCAATCAATTGTTCAGGCGGAGGCGGAACAAACGCAGCATTGCCGGGCCGAGTGCCGCCAATCCAGTTTTGTGTCTCGCGGAATTCGCCGGGCCGCTTTTCGCTGCCGCGCCCTTTGGACAAGAGAATCTTGATAATTTCCCGGATTAGACGGAGGGACAACGGGAAATCTTCCCGCAGTCGGCGAAGACCATGATTCATCGCTGCCACATAATTTGAAACGTCCTGAACATCTCCTGGCGGAACGCTAGGGGCTTCGGCGCTCTCGAACAGCATCAGATCAGAAAATGACGACTGCGTTCCCTCGATCTGCGAAGAGCACGGCTTCCTTGCGAACGTACAG
>CAWJDM010000010.1:0-99594 GCA_963841605.1 uncultured Acidobacteriota bacterium | reverse complement strand
TGTCCGGTAAGGGCGGTGGTCTCAATGGGTCGATGCAACACCATCTAGTATAAAACTGCTGTTTAAAAGTGGTGTGTATGACCCAAGGAAAACGAGTGGCCCTGTCTGCGGCGCAGCGGACCGAGCTATGGAACCGTTGGAAGGCAGGACAGTCGCTGCACGTAATTGGGCGCGCCTTCGGCAAGCCGCATAACTCCATTCATGGTTTTTTATCGCAGCACGGTGGGATTGTTCCGCCAGTCCGTCGGCGCTCGCTGTTCGTACTCACTGCGGTTGAACGAGAGGACATTTCGCGAGGGCTCGCTTCTGGTTCGTCGATTCGCGATATTGCGAAAGGTTTGGAGCGCGCGGCTTCGACCGTGAGCCGGGAAGTCGCACGCCATGGCGGCCGTCCTGAGTATCGAGCCCAGGAGGTGGATCACCAGGCCTGGGAGTCAGCTCTGCGGCCCAAGCGTTGCCTTCTGGCCATCCACGTGAAGTTGCGGAAGCTGGTTGCGAGTAAACTGATTCTGGACTGGTCGCCGCAACAGATTTCCGGCTGGCCGAAAATCCAGTATCCGGCTGACGAGAGCATGCGCGTGTCTCACGAAACGATTTACCGCAGTTTGTTCATCCAAGCCCGCGGAGTGCTGAAGAAAGAGCTGCTGGGGCACCTGCGATCCAAGCGCCGCATCCGCCGCTCGCAGCACTCGCGTATCTTTAAAGACGCGCGCGGTCAAATCGTAGATGCCATCTCCATCCGGGAGAGACCTGCAGAAATCGAGGACCGCGCCGTTCCCGGTCATTGGGAGGGCGATCTCATTGGTGGCAAAAAAAAAGTCACATCGCGACGTTGGTGGAGCGACATTCGCGTTTTACTGCCCTGGTCAAGGTGCGAAGCAAAGACACGGCTGCGGTCGTCGCCGCATTGAGCCGGCAAATTCGCAGGCTCCCCACATCCTTGCGAAGATCATTGACCTGGGATCGCGGGCTGGAGATGGCCAAACACAAAACCTTCACGGTGGCCACGAATGTGAAAGTTTACTTCTGTGATCCGCACAGCCCCTGGCAACGAGGAACCAACGAAAACACCAACCGCTTGCTGCGACAATACCTGCCGAAGAGAACCGACCTTTCCGGCTACACGCAATCCCAACTGGATAAGATCGCACTACGCCTAAATCAACGCCCGCGAAAAACTTTGGGGTTTCAGACTCCAGCGAGTAAACTGCGCGCAAGTGTTGCGCCGACCCTCTGAACCCGCACGCGTAACCGGACAACTGCCTTCGGCTGATCCACTCAGGCTTTGTCTTTGCCATCCACTCATCCGCCACGAGCCCAGCATCGCGCTTGGATCGCGCGAGCGCGCCCGTTATAATACGGCGCGCTGATCCCATGGCCACCGCACAAAAATCGCGCCGCGAGATTTTGGAGCAATTCGTCGCCGACAAACCAAGCGACGCCTTCGCCCGCTACGGCCTCGCGCTCGAGTGCGTAAAGCTGGGGGACGACACCGCCGCCACTGGCCATTTCCACAAACTCCTCGAAATCCATCCCGAATATGTGGCGGGATACTTCCAGTTCGGCCAGCATTTGGCGCGCCTCGGGCGGCTCGATGAGGCGCGCAAACTTCTTTCCGACGGCATCGTCGTCGCGCAGAAAACGGGCGACGCGCACGCGCGTGACGAAATGGAAGCTGCCCTCGCGATGCTGCGTTAAGCCTTCCGGCGCCCGCGGCGCCGCACATGCTCAGACCGACACGCATTCCACTGTTCCCGCTCGACGTGGTCCTGCTGCCCGCGATGGCGCTTCCCCTGCACATCTTCGAGCCGCGATACCGCGTGATGATCGCGCGCTGCCTCGACGAGAAACTCGAATTCGGCATGATCCTCGCCGCGAACAATAACATCGCAACGATGGGATGCACCGTCGAAATTGTCCGCAAGATTCGCGACTACCCGGACGGCCGCCTCGACATCGCGACCGAAGGCCGCGCCGTTTTTCGCCTGACGGAACTTCTCGACGAGAAGGACTACTACGAGGGCGTCGTCGAATATGTGACAGACGAACCCTCGAGCCTCGACGCAAGCAAGCGAGCAAAACTCGTCTCCGTATTCGAGCAGGCCCACGAGTTCCTTTTCGGCCAGCCGTGGATGCAAGGGCCAAGCGAGGACGAAGCGACGCTTGCCTACCGGATGGCCGCGCTCCTCCCTATCGAAATCGAGAAACGGCAGGCGCTCCTCGAGTCACGGTCGGAAAGCCACCGCCGGGATCTGGTCCAGGGCTGGATCAATGCGCTCCTTCCCTCGCTCTCGGACCGGGAGCGAGCGCGCAAGCGCGCCGGCGGCAACGGCCACGCTCTGAATTAGGCGAGCAATTCCCTGCCCGGCCGAGACGCGACGGGCCTAACTGGGCAAAATCCGCCAAAATCGCTTTTTACTGGCTATTTTGCGCCTTTTTAACCGTCCGACGAGAGCAGGGTTCCTGCTCATCTTATTGCAGCTTTTTCCGGCTTAATGGCGCGGCGACAGCGGCAACTTGCCACTCGGCCCGCGCATCCTTTCTAATGTTCGCAGGAAACGCCAACGCGGGATGAAAAAGCGCCTCATAAGCTGATTTCAAGCGAGAGTATCCGTGCGCGCGGCGTTACTCTATAATGGCGGCAAGGTGCGCGATTGAACGCGCGCTGTGTCTTTATAAGGAATCGGTGACCCAATGAGTCCACAACCCAAAAATTTGGGCGAGCTTCGCAAGAGTCCCTGGTCGGAAGATTGCTACGCGCACCGCACCGTGCGGCAAGAGCTGCGCGAAAATCTTCTGCGGAAAATGGAGAAGGGCGACGCGCTTTTCCCCGGCGTGCACGGCTACGACGACACGGTGATTCCGCAGATCACCAACGCGCTGCTCTCGCGCCATCACTTCATTTTGCTCGGCCTGCGCGGGCAGGCGAAATCGCGCATCCTGCGCGGGCTCGTGGGCTTTCTCGATGCGCAGGTGCCTGTCCTCGCGGGCTGCGAGATCAACGACAATCCGTACACTCCGCTGTGCCGCGCGTGCCGGGAGCGCATCGCCGCCGAAGGCGATGCGACGCCGATTTCCTGGCTGGGCCGCGAGCAGCGCTACGTCGAAAAGCTCGCCACTCCCGACGTGACCATCGCCGACATGATCGGCGACATCGATCCCATCAAAGCCGCGCGCGGCGGCCGAAACATCTCCGATGAATTGACCATCCATTACGGTTTGCTGCCCCGAGCGAATCGCGGAATCTTTGCCATCAACGAATTGCCGGACCTCGCGGGAAAAATCCAGGTCGGGCTCTTCAACATCATGCAGGAAGGCGACATCCAAATTAAGGGCTATCCCGTGCGGATGGCGCTCGACGTCCTGCTCGTCTTCACGGCGAACCCGGAGGACTACACGGCGCGCGGCAAGATCATCACGCCGCTCAAGGATCGCATCGGCTCGGAAATTCGCACGCACTATCCGGCCACCCTCAGCGAAGGCATGTCGATCACGCAGCAAGAGGCGTGGACGGCGCGCGACGGCAAGCGCCGCGTCGAGATTCCGGAGTACATTCGCGAGATCGTCGAGGAAGTGGCGTTTCAGGCGCGTGAAGACAAGCGCGTCGACCGGCGATCGGGCGTGAGCCAGCGCCTGCCGATCAGCACGATTGAAAACGTGCTGAGCAGCGCGGAGCAGCGCGCGGTGCGCAGCAAGGACTCGGCGGTGGTGGCGCGTGTCGCCGATGTCTACGCCGCGATTCCTTCGATGACCGGGAAATTCGAGCTCGAATACGAAGGCGAGATGCGCGGCGCGGACAATATTGCGCGGGAGCTGATTCGCGCGGCGGTGGGCAAGACGTTCACGAAGTATTTCGCGAACGTCACTTTTCAGCCCGTCGTGCAGTGGTTCGAGATCGGCGGCGAGTTGAAAGTGCCGGCAAATGCGTCGAGCGTCGAACTGCTGGGGCAGCTCAAGAAGATTCAAGGGCTTTTCGAGCACCTGGAAACGCTCGGCGTTAAAGAAAAAGACGACGCAGCGATTCAGGCCAGCGCGGCCGAGTTCATTCTCGAAGGGCTCTGGGCGCACAAGCGGATCAGCCGCAGCGAAGAGCGCGGATTTTTCGCGGAGGTGCGCAAGACGCCGGAGCCGCGCGATCCGCGCGAGCCCGCGCAGGGCGGCGGCCGCATGCCGCGCCGGCAATTCAATTAGCGTCGCGAGCCCTTGAGAAAGGGCGTAGGGGCGGGTTTCAAACCCGCCCTTGCCTCGGCTGAAACGGGGAGGAATGCGATGAAATACATCAAGTATTCCCGATACGCACCGGATGCAGCCGATGACGTCGACTTGCAAGAGCTGATGAACCGGCTCTCGGATTTCTTCCTGCAGAGCGGCTTCGAATCTCCTTACGGAATCTACGAAATGGATATGGAGAAGTCGCGCGAGCAGCACATGGAACAGCTGCGCCAGGCGATCCTTCGCGCGCTCGAAGAGGGCGACCTCGTCCCGCAGGAGCTGATGGACAAGCTGCGCGAAAATCCCGACCTCTCGCAAAATCAGCAGCTGCGCGACCTGATTGACCAAATCATCCAGCGCATGGAAGAGGAAGGCTACATCACGCAGCAGCAGTCGGCGCGCGTGACCCCGCCCCCATCGCAGACGCCGGGCGGCCAGATCGGGCAGGACCAGCCGAACGTCGAGGCGCGATTCGAGATCACGGACAAGGCGCTCGATTTTCTCGGCTTCAAAACGCTCAAGGATTTGCTCGCGTCGCTCGGCAAGAGCAGCTTCGGCCGCCACGATACGCGCGATCTCGCCACAGGCGTCGAGTCGGGCGGCTCGTCGAAAGCCTATGAATTCGGCGACACGCTGAATATGGATATCAGTGGCACTCTCTTCAATGCCGTGCAGCGGCAAGGCGCGGGCCTGCCGATCGAGCTCGATTATCCCGACTTGATGGTCCACCAGTGCGAGTATCAAAGCTCGTGCGCCACGGTCCTGCTGCTCGATTGCAGCCACAGCATGATTCTCTACGGCGAGGATCGCTTCACGCCCGCAAAACGCGTCGCCCTCGCGCTCTCGCATCTCATCCGCACGCAGTATCCAGGCGATTCCCTGCACTGCGTCCTATTCCACGATAGCGCCGAGGAAATTCCGCTCGGCAAGCTGGCGCGCGTGCAGGTCGGCCCGTATTACACGAATACGCGCGAAGGATTGCGCATGGCGCAGCGAATTCTCGCGCGCCAGAAAAAAGATATGCGCCAGATCGTGATGATCACCGACGGCAAGCCCTCGGCGCTCACGCTCGAAGACGGCCGCATCTACAAGAATGCCTTTGGCCTCGATCCGCTCGTCGTGACGCAAACGATGGAAGAAGTGGCGAAGTGCAAGCGCGCCGGCATCCTGATCAACACATTCATGCTCGCGAGCGACTACAGCCTCGTGCATTTCGTCCAGAAGATCACCGAGCTTTGCCGCGGCAAAGCCTACTTCACCACGCCCTACACGCTGGGGCAGTATCTGCTCATGGATTACGTCGGCCGAAAAACGCGCAACATTCATTAAATCAGGTCGCAGGTGCTAGGTCGCAGGTGCTAGGTGGAAGGGCGGGGGTTCAGCCCCCAAAGGTCGTCGGTGGAAGCGTGGGCCTTCAGGCCCTCGAAAAGGCTCGCCACTGAGAAGGGCTTCAGCCCCGGGGTTTCACCTGCTAACTTACCTGCCCTGAGGTCCCGAAGGGCCACCCGCAACCGTCCCGTCAATTCTCTTCGATCAATTCAGGCAGCGTTTTCTTGTGCTTCGGCGGCTTATCGCGCTTCTCCACGATGATACGTTCGGGCGGCGGCATGCCGATGCCGAGACGCGCGCGGCGCCGCGCTTCCTTGGGAATTTTCAGCCGAGGCTTCTTGCGGCGGGCCATAGCGAAGACAGCATAGCAGATGCGGGCGGTGAATCAGGTGGCAGGTGTTTGGTGGCGGGTTGCAGGTGGAGGGCGGCAGCGCTTCGGTTCCGCTGTGCGTTCGGAGCGATGGTTTCGTAGCGGCCGCCTTTCAGGCGGGCGCCTTCTCTTCCTACCACCCGCAACCTGCCACCCGCAACCTGCGGCCCTGCCCAATTCCTAGTCTCCTATTTCTGAAATCTCTTTACCATTCACGACCAGGGAGAGGCCGTTCACCATGGCTACATCAGTAAGGGGACTTCAGGTACAGGAGACTAGCGACCTGCTTCCGTCAGCGTGGCTCCCGTGATTTTCTTCGTCAGTTGCGCCTGATTCGGTCCCGGGTAGCTGAAGAGTAAATCGTAGCCGGGCGATCCGCCCGCGACGATGATGTGGAAATCATCGGGGCTCTGCACCACGGGCACTCTTCCTCCCGGCTTCAGCGCATCGCGGAAAATCGGGGCGCGATCCGGACGAATCCGGCCATCGGCGATCACGTCATGCAGGAAATCGATCAGCGGTGTATTCGAGAATCCCGCCGTTGCGCCGGCGATCGCCTCGTACGGGACGCGCGCGCGGTCGTACAAATATTCCTGCAGGCTCTTGCGCGTGTAGCCGGCCCTCGCGAGATCGGCGGCGCAATTCGGATGCAGCACGAGCACGTAATTCTGCGAATGGAACCAGCCGAAGCGCAGTGGGCTGATCGTCGCGACGATCGTGTCGATCACTCCCTGCCCCGTCCACGGAAAGACGGCGCCGCCGCCGAGCACCATCGGAGCAGTTCCCGCGGTCGCGACCGTCGCCGTGCTCTCCTCGGGCTTGAAACCGAGGCTCACGTGATACGGCTCCCACGGGCTGCTCGCTTCGTTCTCGGCAAACGTGAAAAACGTGTACGCCTCAAATCGCCCGGTCAGCGACATGTCGTTCACGGCGGGCCACGTCCATCCCAGATTCAGCAGGCAGAGCCGCAGCGCGCGGCCGATGGTGCTGTTGGCGCGCCATCCGTGGCCGAGCAGGCCGATCCCGGAATTGAATTTCAATTCCCTGGCGAGCGGCCCATTGAAAATGATCACCGGCGTAAACGCTCCGGTGGACGCTTGCATGTGTGTGGTGTCGTAGTGCTTGTCGGTAAAGATTTCCATCGCGGCGATGATCGCGGGCAAATACTCGGGCTTCGTGCCCGCCATCACGGAATTGATGGCGATCTTTTCGATGGTCGCGATGCCGCCCTTGGGCGCCACCGGGCCGAGCACTTCATCGCGCGAGCGCGTGGTGGCGGCCAGCATCCGCTCGACGGCCTCGGCGGTGGGCGGGACGATCGGCAGGCCGTCGGCCCATAAATTGTCGAGGAAAAGCTGATTCACGCGCTCGGCGGCTTCGTTGTAGTCTCTTCCGCCGGCCCGGATCGTGGTGGTTTGCGTTTCCTTGCGCGGGGGCTCGGGCGCGGCGTCTTCCGATGTCGCGGCCCGCGTGAGGTCGTCGACAATCTCTTCGAAGACGTCGTCGACTACCGGTTGCACCTCGGCTGCACTCGAGCGCGAGCGATAATATTTTTCCGCGTTGAGCGCTACAACCCTCAGTCCCGGCATGCCGCGATCGCGCGCCGCTGAACCTGCATCGTGGATGAATTCGGTCGTCGTGATGTAGACGCCCGGCTTCCCTGCCTTCTCGATTTCAATCGTGTCGTGGGAACCCCACCACGTGCAGCTCCCTCAATCACCGGTCGCGAAGATGAATGTATCCACCTGCGCGGCCACCTCCGGGTACCAGTCTTTCGTCAACGTGATGGTTTGCGCGGCGGGCTTTGGCAGCCGCAGGATGCTCGCGCTCGGGTATTTGCGCTTCAGCATGCCCTCGAGCGCGTCGAGGAAGAAATTCGCCCCATATTTTCCGTTGTCGCACAGCCCGATTTTCTTGCCGGCAAGGTCGCCCACGCGCGGACGAATCCCCACGGTCGGCGGCGGAGGAATCTCGCCCCGCGGATTCATCACCGCCAACTTCACGGCCGCCGTTTCGGCGCCCTCGGTACGCAGCGCCCCAATCGAAAAGACAAACTCGGATGGCAGGTTCTTTGTCTCGCTCATAGCCGCTCCTGATTCCTCTTCTCGCTGACCGGAGGCGTGACGCGCGGAACGTCGACACCGCAAACCATCGGGCAAAGGGATCGCCAAACGCGCCAATCTTAGGCCGCCCCGCACATTGTTGTCAAGACAACTTTGAGCGGCTTAGGCAGTTTAGACGGAGGATTTGACGGAAGCGTGTGAGAGTCGAATTAAAAAAGTGATGAAATAAAGCCCATGAATTCGCGGGGTTGCTTCCCCCCCCCGGCCAACCAGTACACATCAGTACACAAAACACGGGAGAAAAGGTAATTTGGCCGCTAGAGCCAAGCAAGCACGCCAAGTGAAATCGCCGCTAAGAGAGCATAAGAGAGAACGCTAGCGTTCCTAACTACGAGCGCTGTTTCGGACTTACCCGGCCTCGCGTCCAGCTTTCTTCGCGCGATCCACCACTTTACGTACGAGCCTCAACCCACCACGAAATCAGGAAGCACAACACAAACATGAAGGCAGCCGCCGCAATCAACGTCCAACGTGGATATTGCCCGAAACTGCGTGCGAGGCTTGAAACATCGCCGCCGCGACTCCATTGCTCAAAATTCGACTCTCCAGTGCCATAAAGGTGGGTCTGCACCTTACTTTGAACAGCACGCATAAATAAAGGGACATAACGGTCAGCAGAAAGACGTGAGATAGGACCGAATCAGCTGTGAGTAAGACTGCATCTCCTCAAAGACGCGCGTCAGCGTAGCGAGCAAGCTATCGACACCGCTAAAGAAACGATTGTGGGTTCCGTTCTTGCGGGTGTGCTGCCATAGTCGCTCGGTCGGGTTTAACTCCGGCGAATAGGGCGGCAACTGATGCACTTCCAGCCAGTGCCGATTGGATTGGAACCAGGCCCAGACCTCCCGGTCTTTGTGGTAGGAAGCGTTGTCCTGAATCAGGATGGCTCCCCGGCGGCGGTAGCATCGGGCCAGTTGGTCGAGGAAGCCAAGATAGGTCGCGGCATTGAAGACGGTTTCCTGGCGGTAGTCAAACCGCGCGCGCCACAGCTCGATTGCGCCGAAAATCTTCACGGTCTTGCGCGCACCGGTAACGGGAACCTGTGGGGGGCAACCCACGCGACTCCAGGTCGCGTGCAGCGTCGAGTCCTGCCGGAAGCTGGCCTCGTCGGTGAAGATCAGCGCCCAGTGCCGCACTTGGGCTTTTTTTTAAGGGCGGGATAGGTGCGACGATGCCAGCGATCCTGCGCGGCAGCATCGGCGCGCGCCAGCACGCGGCGGGGCCGCTGTACCGAAAATCCCCAGGCGTGAAGCAGTTTGCGCACATGGCCGGGATGATAATGAATATCGAACTCTTCTTCGATCACCCAGCTAATCATGGGGGATGTCCAGATTCCACTGTCCAGACCGTAAGCCACCGGACCACTGTCCAAGATGTCTCCCAATTGTTGCTGTTGTTTCTTGGTCAGTTCCGACGGCCGACCCGACCGATACCCTTCCAGCAGCCCCTGGATTCCCTGAATCTGATAACGCTGCAGCCACTCCGAGACCTTCGACCGCGGAGCCTTCAGAATATTCGCGAGCTGGCCGCTGGTACGACCTTCCGAATTGAGCACCACGGCTCGCAAACGTTTCGCCACTCGGTAAGCTCCGTCTTTTTCTGCTTCCTTACTCAGGCGGATCAGGCGTTGATAGGTGCTTGGATGTAACCGCAGCAGACGTGGCAGCATATAGGCTCCTCCTGAGCCAGTATGCCATATGTCCCTTTACTTATGCGCGTCTGTATAGCATCGTCGCGATGGGAAACCCGATAACCGTTGAGATCATATTTGCGACCGCAAAGACGCGGAAGGCCTGTCCTGACGTAAGGCCTAAGGGGCTTTCGAGCGTATTGTGCTTCAACGGCGATAATTGGCAACAGCAGCACGACCGCGATTGGCCAAATCCAGATCAAGCTGGGAAGTATCGCGTCTGCTACAAGCGGAGCGGGGCTATTCACGCGGTCATTATAGATGGGCAATGAGGCGGGTGGCACAGAGAGTTTTCCTGATTGTGGATTCTGGACGGTCGACCGGAGATCTCGATTTCATAATATCTCCTGCAACGATTAAAGAACGCGGAGGGTGCCGCAGGTTCGGGTTGGGAACCTGGGTCTTGGGGTGGACTCTCTTTCTCCACCTCCCTTCGTTTCCCAGAAGGGTGCGCGAGGCACGTTCGAACAGGTAACTCCGTCGCCAAAGGGACAGGACCGCGTCCCCGGCCCAATCCTGTACTTGAGGCCAGCTTGAATCGCGCGTTTCAATCTGCCAGTGTGGTTGTGGCGACGAAAGCCGCCCGCCCTCCCGGCGAGGGCCGAAACGTTCTTTGAAAACTCGCGACGGTCAGTCAACCCTGTTCCGGGAAATCTATGTGCGCCGCTCGCCCCGTTTCTTGGTTTTCACGAATCACGAGTCACGAGTCACAAATCACGGCCTTTTCAGCTCACGACTCACTGTTTTCTAATCGACATTTGGCGATTAGAAACGTCCGTAAGCTCATGAGAACAAACGAAGGGGGTACACTCTAATCGACACGTCTGTGGCAGAACGTTTGTGGCTCATTTTTCTGCGAAAGCGACAGAAGATTTGGCGGAAGCGTGTGGGAGTCGAAATTACTCTTTGCTGATTTCCCTTGTACTTACGAGGAAGCCCTGGGACGGAATTGGAAGGACTTAGCATCCGTCGGGGCGGCTAATGCCGCCTTTTTGCCGCCTCGTTTTCTCATCCCACTTTTCTCGTTGGAAGAACCATTTCGACGACTCGACCGTTGGCCTCTCGCATCGCATCCGGCACCGCCTGCGTGTAGATGTTCATAGTTGTACGAATGTCCGAATGCCGCAGAAGTTCCTGCTGAACTTTCAGGTCCACCTGCAACGATCGCAACAGCGTCGAGTACGAGTGCCGAAAGGTGTGCCAACCGATCGGACCTAGTCCGGCACGTATTCCAGCAGGTAGCAAGTGATCCCGCTGGATCGTCCACGGCCAGCGCGGACGCCCTGTACCGTAGGGGCTCGGGAAAAGCCAATCGCAGTTCCCAGCTCCCGGAGCTGTCTCGGATTTGTACTCGACCAATAGCTCCGCGAGGTGCGGATGCACTGGCAGTCGCCTGTTCGAGTTCGTCGTCTTCACTTCATCGACTCGGCCGGTGACAACTCCCCGTTGGATGTGAACTTCAAGGGCCTTCCAATCGAAATCGCCCCACTGCAAGCCTACGAGCTCGCTTGCCCTCAAACCAAGGCACGCCGCCGCAATGCACATTGTTTTGATTGGTTCCTGCAGCTCGTCAAGCAGACGCCCGAATTCTTTGACGGATAGAATTCTTGGCTGTCTTAGACGTTTCGAGGAACCTTCGACTCGGACGAGGCTCATGGGATTCATTCTGTCTATATCGACAAACTCCCACTTCATCGCCCATGTGAACAAGATATGCATGATGCTGCGCACGTGTCCTTTGCTCTTCGGTGCAAGATCGAGGCTCATGAGCCATTCCTCGACGAGCAAGGGTTTTACTTCTCTTATCGGAACTCCTCCCCACTTCGGCTTCACATGATGTGTGATCCACGAACGATACCTGCTCGCAGTAGAGTGGCGCCTCGGGAGCTTTTCGCGCATGTAACGGTCTGCCAGCGCGCCAAACGAGACTTGCTCGTCTTGTTTGCCGGAATTTGCCGTTATGCGGAAAGACTCAGTCGCTCGCCACGCCTGGGCTTCTGTGGGATATTGCTCGATGGTTCCGACAATCACTGTTTCTCGCTTACGCCTTCCATCCGGGCCGGTAGCGTTTCGCTCCCAAACCCAGACATCAGGCTCCCTCTTGCGAGGTTTTCGACGCAAATAGCCGAACTGATATCGCGCTCGCTTGAACATGACTTGATCTCTCCTTCGTCTGTTCTAGCGGCACGAGTGACGTGACGAATGTAACTCTGTTCGCATCCAGCAGTCCAGCTCCGACGCATAAAAGAACCACCGACCGAATCGAAAATGACCAGGCAGCTCACCACTCCGAGCCATACGCTTGACGGTCTTTGGGTGCACCCTCACTAAGGCTGCTGCCTCGTCGCAGGTCAAAGGCCGTTCGACGCTTGATCGTTTCCCCTCCCCGATTAGCTCTGAAGTGATGGTTCCGTTCTTTTCTCTGCCTGTGGCCGTGGAGTACGCGGCATCCTTCGAGGATGTCGCGGCCAATGCTGGCGGAAATGACTGTCGCACTGCTCGCAAATCCTCCTGCGCTGCCGAAAGACTTGCGGATGTAGCCGTGGCCGATTGCGTTGCAACGCGCGAGTCATGCTGTCTTTGAGACGCTGTATTCTCGCGGCCGAGTTGGATTGAATCAGACTTCATGGGTTTTAGAGCGCCTTAGTCAGAACTCCTCCGTTGATCGGTTGATGGTTGTCATCACGGCTTTGCTGATCGAGCCAGCGTTTGAACTCCTCGTCCTTCTTGAACAGGAATCTAAGAGCTTCGCTTACGACGTACGCTTGGTTTGCCCCAATGAACTCGGCGTACTTGTCTAGGTTGAGTTTGATGCTTTCCTCTACGCGGACCTGGATCATTGCACTCTTCGGTTGCTTCGGTGGTGCTTTCAGAATCGACAATGGTCCTCTCCTTTCGTCTCTTCTTACAACTTGTCAGACTCCGTGTCTGACAAACTCTTTGCTCCCCTGCCGCACGCGGACAAAACACGGCCTTGAGCGGCTCGGGGCGGGCGGGAGCGACCCCACGAAAGTTTGGGCGGCTGAAAGCTGCACAAAGTGGGGTCGCTCCCGCCCTTCCGTGTGTTTTGTCCGCGTGCAGATGTCACCTGTTTCATTTACGCATCCGTCCTTCTTTCAAGAGGCTGTGATGGGGTCGGTCGTGACTTGGGAACCGAAGCTGTACCTGAAGGGCCGCGCACTTGCCAGCCGTCACCCCATCTCTTGCTGCTGTCCCCGAATACCGCTTCCTGACCCGGCACAGTGACCGCTCGGAACAGGGCTTTTTGCATGGCCGTTCTGGTTGTTTCCGATTCTGCCCGCAAGTCGTTGGGCAACTGGTTTCGCCTCCACAGACGGAAGAGAGTGTCGAGTATCTCGCCGCTGAAACGCTTGGCGGCCTGGTTTCGGAAGATCAAGTCGTCCTCCGTAACGAGGCCGTATTTCCTGCTGTCCCATTTGGTCTGAATGTCGAAGTAGCGAGCTAAATCCGAGAGGCCCCTACCTTCGACAAGGAACGAAAAGAGCTCGCCTGCTTCCTGCTGGAGGCCCGCTGCCGTGGAAATGTAGATGAACTGAAAGCCCGGTAGCTGCCGAAACAGAGCCCGGTAGGTGCGTAAGTGCGCGACGTATCGGTCGAGGTTGCGATGCTTGGGATCAACTGTTAGCGCCGGTTTAAAAGGGACCCACTTTCGCCGGTATAGGGTGAGCCATTTAAGTCGGCGGCGAGTTCGGAACACACCCGTACGTTGGCTGCTGCATAGGAGCAAGCAGTCTTGAGATCTAGTTTTTTCCCTGCAACCTAGCCCTTTACCTCATGAGCGATCCTCCCGCGCCGTCGGCAGGAGCAGGAGTTGTAGAACACCGGCTGTGTTTGGTGTCCATCTTGACCGACTCGATGACCAGGTACAGTTTGTCCGCACTGTTGACCTTTCCCGACACGCAGTAGTATTGGTCTGGCGTGATCTGTTGGGATTTGGTGAAGTCATACAGGCGGTAGACCCGGTGGGTAGAGTGATCTTGCATGAGGAACACGACACAGGTTCGGTATTCTGTCCGCGAGAGCAATAGCAGATGATTGGCGCTGAAGTTGAACATGGGAGTAAATTTCAAGACCAGAGAGCGGGAGTGATGAGCTCCCGCTCCCGCTGGCAGCGCCGTTGAGGAGTTACCCGGCGGACTCCTCCGCGCGGGATATCATCACAGAGCGGCGCTTTATCTGAGCCCGATGTGCCGATCGGCTAGGCTGTCGGCGTCGGGCCCTTATTGGCTTTGCGAAGACTGTCACCGCCGAGCAGGATGATTTCGGAGTTTTCGACCAAGCGGTCGGCGATGGCCGTCGCGATGGTGGTGTTGTGGAGGATATTTCCCCAGTCGGAAAAGGCTGTGTTGGTGGTAATGAGCGTACTTCTGTTGTGGCTGTGACGAGTGGAAATGACCTGATAGAACAGATTGGAGGTCTGCTGGTCGAGGGAAAGATATCCTAGCTCATCAATGAGGAGAAAAGTTGGCTCGGTATAGAGCTTGAGCTTGCGGATCAGAGAGTGATCGACCTGCGAGGCCAGTAAGTGGTTGAGCATGTCCATGGCGGTGGTGAACAGCACGCGGCGGTTGGCCTGGCAAGCGCGCCAGGCGATGATCTTCGCTAAGAACGTTTTCCCCACGCCGGGATTCCCGATCAGCACAACAGCCGTGCCTTTCTTGAGAAAGCCGAGATCCAAAAGGCGGAGGATGCGACTTTTGCACTGTAAGCGGGTCTTGTGATGGTTGAAGTTGAAGCTATCGATGGAGTGCTTGGCTTGCAAGCGAGCGAGCCGGAAGCGGCGATCGATCGAGCGGGTGTTGCGCGCTTCGAGCTCGCGGTCCAATAGGGCTTCGAAAGCTTCCGCGGCGCTGAGATTCTTACTGGCCGCATCAGTCAGGGTCTGGTCCAGATGCAGGCTCATGGTCGTCAGGTTCAGTTGATTCAGTTTCTGTTGGAGTGAGTTCATCGGGGTTCCTTTTCGAGCGAAGGATGAAAGTGTCGTAATCGGCTAGCGACAGCGGATCGGTGATCAGTTCGTTCAACTCAGGGTCTTTGAACCGTAGCGGCGGCTGCACCTCGCGTCGCAGAGTGTGCTGGCTGAGGATATTGGCGATGTAATCGGCGCCGAAGGCACCGGCTGCGTGAGCTTTGCCAACAGCGGCGGCGACCGCCTCCGGTCCATAGTCACGAATCAAGGCGAGCAGTTCTCTCACCTGCCGGGCGAGGGAGCGATCGGTGTCCGCCAAGCACCGTAGATAGACCTCGGAAGCCGGGCCCAACAAGCCGATCAAGCGCTGCTGTGCCGCGGATCGTTCGGCTGCGGCCCGTTGCTCGAACAGTTCTTTTTGAAAGCGTTCGGCGCCAAGCACCTGCCCGCGTTGCCAGCAGCGCGGATAGGAGACGATTTCCTGCTGCTGATCGTAGATGCTGAGCGAGGAGGCATCTGCTTTGATGGTGAGATGGCGGCCGACATAGCGTGGCGGCACGCAGTAGCGATTACCGTCGAACGATAGCCGGAGATCTTTATGAACCAGAGCCTCGGTGGTGTCGCGATAGTCGGGCGTGATCACCGGCAAGGAGCGCAGTGCTTCGAGCTGAAAGCGTTCTCGAGGAGTCTGGCCCGTTTCACGGTGACGGCGCTGGTTAGCGACTTCGTTGAGCCATTGAAGTGCTTGCGAGTTGACATCGGCTAGGTCGCTGAACGTGCGCAGTGGCCAGAAGTTCGTTCTTGTATACCCGATAGCTCTCTCTATTTTTCCTTTTTCCCACGCCGCACGCACATGGCAAGCCCGAGGGAGGAAACTATATTCGCGAGCGAAGGCCAGAAAACGCGGATGAAAACGAACCAGGTTGCCGTCATGTTCGGCAACGGCGGTCGCCAGATTATCGAACCACAGCTCGCGTGCGATGCCACCCATGAAACGGAATGCGTGGATATGACAGCGCACGAACGTCTCGAAGCTCTGGCTGTGGGTGAACTCCAGATACAGCTTGCGGCTGTGACATTCCACCAGACAGAAGGCGTAGAGTTTTCGCGCATGCCCCTGATAGGAAAGCGTGTCGAAGTGTCCCCAGTCGACCTCGAAGCGTTCTCCAGGTCCCGGCTCCATGCGCACGTAGGCGCGCGGGGCACTGGACTGTGCACGCACCCCGTGCAAGTACTCTTTCAGAATGCTCAGACCACCGCTGAAGCCGAGCGGCCGGAGTCGCTGTGCGATCACCGTGGCACGGACATGAGGATCCTGCTCAAGGAACTCGGCGATGGTGGGCTTGAAGGCATCCAGCTTACTCGAGCGCTGACGGGGAGCGGCGGTCTGCGCCGGTGCGACGATGTATTTGGCGATGGTTCTGCGCCCGATGTGCAGATGACGGGCGATTTTGCGCACCGGCCAGTGCTCGGACCAGTGCAGGCGATGAATTTCGTTGATTTGTTCCGCTGTCAGCATGGACCTGAGTTCGGGTATACGGACAGGCCCGCAAGAAAGCCATAGGGTTGTTCTTTTCAAGCACGCATAGAAGCCGAGGTCCTGCTGCCAAGTTGCTCGAAGATAAAGACTTGCGTGGAAGCTAAGTTGTTCTTGTCAAGATGGGCTACCCTTGGCCCCACCATCCAAACCTCGGCGGCAGAACGCTTTAGGTCCAAAGCTAAGTTGTTCTTTTCAAGCCGCCGAATGCGGCGCTTTTGGTCCCGCCGTTGCTGGCGTTCGCGATTCCGTTCGACCGCTTCCGGATGTTCCGCGCGGTAGTGCGGAAGATAGTCGGGATGAGCTTCGCGCCACTTCTTCTGGCTGTCGTGGGCGATCTGGCGATATTCCGGATCTGCTTCGAGCTTTCGTCGGTGATAGTCGGCGCGTCGCCGGCGTTGGCACTCTGCTCGGCTGCAGACGGCTTGCTGTGGACGGTAGGGAGAGCGAAGAAAAGTACACTTGCAGTAGAGACAACAGCCGTTCTGGGTCACGACGACTCCTCAAAGATCTCGCAAGACGAATCTCTGAGAAATAATCAAAACGGCAAGCGACGTGCAAATTTTAGAAACTTATTTAGAGTCCTTACTGCATCCTTGCCAGCGGGCTCTGGTGGATCACTGGATCCGACCAACACCGGCCAGAATGGCTCCGTTTTTCACCGGCGTTAACAATCAACGTAGGTGAACGTGACCACAGGCATGTAGTCGGGAGCGGGATAGGCTACGCAGAGCGGAAATCCCTCGGAGAACGCGATGGCCTTGCCACTCCCGTTGGGCCCTGAGAATAAGCTCTCGCTGAGTTTGAACCGTTCGATCAGGTAGCGCCGCTTCTCTTCCGCCGTCTCGAAATAGCGGTCCTCCGGGTTGGCTAGGATGAAGTCAAGGGCCAGGAGGCGCGTCTTGATGTAATCGAGTTCGTGCTCCCTGCGATTGCGGAGATGAGCCTTACCAATCGCCTCGTAAATCCGACGGGAGCACAGGTGATACACGAGGCTTCTGCGCGTATATCTCTGGGCCGTGGCATGGCCGAGACGAAACAGTTTTTCGACGAAGTGGGCGTTTCGTTTCCCGCTCTTAGCATGTGCAAAATCGAGGAACTGCCGCACCGTGAAATAGCCGGAATGCACAGCCACAAGGTAGAGAAACCGAGCCTCGGGTTCGGTATAGCCGAAAGCGCGGAGGCCGGCGAGTTGGGATTCGTGGATGCTCATGGGTTATAGACTGAAAATCGCCGCGCTCAACTCCCGGTCGTCTCGAATACGGCGCAGTCGGTCCGTATCACCGCGTCGGGCGTAGATTTGGAAACCCGCACGAGCCTTCTGCGCTAGCCCACGCGGGCGGTAATGGTCCGTGGCGAGTTCCAAGTCACGGCGCTGGATTTCATTCTCGTTCTCGCGCATATATTCAATTCGCAAATCAGGAATTGGAATCTCACCGGACACAACTTTGAGGTGATACTGATTGGCGATTTTCTCCTTCAGGTCTTCCTCTACTTGCCCCCTGTCGTCGGAAAAGCGGGCAACGCGGGCGTAGAGTTCCCGCTTGATTTCGTAGTCGAGCTTGACGCGAAGCACCCTGCCGCCGCGTTCTTCGATCTCATCGGCAACCTTGTGATAGAGGCGGTAGAGTTCCGCGTCGTGGAGGGCTTCTCTGGGCTTTTTGAGTCCGTGGTAGGTGATCTGGTCCGGGCGAAGAATCTTCCCGCGAGACAAGAACTGGTGGCCTTCCTTCGTCAGGGTCACGATCTGCATGGGATTGTGCTCGGTATCTGAAATGCTCGTGACTCTGACGAGGCCTTGACGGGTCAAGCTTTCGACATCGCTCTCCATCCGGGCATGGTCGCCGTTGTAAGCCAATTCACCGAGGTCCTTCGCGGCTGCGACGCGGAACTTGCCAACTTCCGAAAGCGTATGAATCTCCGAATCCCGAAGGGAATAATCTTTGTCGCGGTCTGTGTACCTCGTTCGTGCGCGCTGAGTGAGAATCGCCTGGACGCGTTCCTCGCGGGCCAGCGGGAGGCGTTCTTCCCTCGAACGCTGCCGTCCCTCTAGTTCGAGCCTGTCGGCCCTATCTTCCTCGCGGTGGATGTTGTGTAGATTGGTGCGAGCGTTCCAGTCGGAGGATGAACCCCGGCCTACATCCCGCCCGGAGTCGAAGCCGGAATCGCGAAGGTCGTCGATTTCGAATCCGTCAAACCCTCGGGACATGGCAATCCTCCATTGCGCTCCGTGCGGGGGAAACAAAATTCGACTGCGGAAAAAAATGGAGAAGCGGAAATGCGAACTGCTGGACATCCGTGCTTCTTACCTCAAACAGGCCTCAGGAAGAGAGCGAGCCCTGCTCTCCCGGATAGATGAAGACTTCCTCGATGTTCTTGCCGAATACGCGGGCAATCTTGAATGCTAGATCGAGGCCAGGCTCGTACTTGCCGGTTTCAATCGCGTTGATGCACTGCCGAGTCACGCCGACCGATTCGGCGAGTTCGGCCTGAGACCATTCCTTTTCCGCTCTGAACACACGGAGCCGGGTCTTCATTGGTACCGCCAGGAAGCGAGAATGAGGCCGATACTCCACAGGGCGATCATCAATGCCGGGATCGAGAGAGACGCGCCGGTGAACAACCCGAACCGCTGGAGGAGACCGACAACCAGCGTGACAAGCAGAGAGGCTACAAAGGCAAAACTCGTCGCTTCATGGTTGATGAGTTTCTGATGTGCATCTGCGGCTTGGAGGAAGCGAACAAAGCTCCAGAGCGCGCCGCCCGCGAGGAGAATCCCGATTGCCGTCAGTGCGCCTCGCGAATCGCTTACGCGGGCTCCAATGGTGAAAGCGGCGATTGTAGCGACCACGAAGCCGTAAAACACGCGCAGCGCGGTTCTGCGTCGTTTGCCGAGGGATCGAACGTCCGATTGGTCTGCCATTCCATGCTCCTCCAGCAATTATAGTATTCTATTGAAGTCTATCTGTCAAGTATCAATTTCTTATAGACCTCTTAAGAGGTCTATACTAGGCTGCCGGTCGTTTGCCCAAATAGTTCTATAAGGGGAAAGTCAAGAAGAAACATCCTCCCGCGGCTGGAATTTTTTCTTGCTTCGCGGCCCACTGGAATGGAACGAGAGCTGTTTGGGCCGCCGCGCCATGAGCTCGGTTGCGGGGCGCTAGAGCAGCCCAAGAGGTTGGATTTTCTGTATCTAGTGGATTTGAACCACCGGCCTCCTCGTCCCGAACCATAGCCGTAAAAAATCTAAGCTGTTGAATTGGCTTCGGTTCCCCTGTGCAGCCCGCTCGCTAAATGCGCTACGATTTGCGTTACTCAACTAAAGGATTGGGAGCGATATTTCCCGTCATGCCAAGTGGATTCTCCTGGTTGCAAAATCAACCATAAGAGAGTTTCCGAAGGCACGTTAACGCGCTGTCAAAGAGAGAAACCAACAACCTCTGCTCAGATTAATAAGCACGAACGAGAAATTTTAAGGCGGACGCTTCAGAGGTGTAGCTTCTTCTCGCTCCGGTAGGATGTCGTGTCGATTTTACGTTTCAAGCCCTGAGGCTGTGGTGCCTCCCTGAGGTAAGGTTATGCCCAAGCGCGGGCTCATTTCTGCCGGGCGCGCCGAGACTGCAGAACTCCGCTAACTCTCGCTTCACAGTCATTTGTATTGCCCTAAAGATAAAATTTGATCTATAAGTATTGACAAGAACGAGTAGTGCATGTACAAGACAGCCAGCACGATGATTCTGCGATGAAAAGAACTGAAATCTCTATCGGGTGCAATGGCTTGTATTTCACGGCCAACAAACCGAGTGCCATAACGTCTTGACGGCGGTCACGGGGTCGCGGCGTTGAGACATTCAGACCAACGAAAATCCTAAAGAGAAGGCAGGCCTTTTGCCTGCGGAGGCAATAACGTGGTGTAGGTGTGCCTGCCAGAGGCGGAAGGATTTTGTTCGCGCCTCGACGACTGGAGGGATGTCATCCATGAAAGTCAGAATCTTCCTCGCCGTGTTGTTCATCGCCATTATGGTTCAGTGCACAGCCAGCCCGAGGGTTGAGGCCCAAACGAACAACTGTATTGGGACGCTTGAATGCGACGTCACGTCGCTCTGGTACGCCGTATGTTGGGGCAATATCACCGGAGGGTTCAACTGTCAAGGTGTGCTTTACGAATTCGAGACCATATGCAAGGTCATGAATTCGTCGTGTTACTTGGGCCCAACCGAAACCCGCTGCGATTGCGGTGCATCACAGCCCATCAGTTTCGCCGATGGCAATACCTGGATCAAAGAAACGGATGTCAGTCTCCCGGGACTGTCGGGGGGATTACAGCTCAGCAGAAGATGGAACAGCATTTGGCCTTCTAGTCAAACCACCTACCAAACGGGTATATTCGGCCCCAATTGGCGATCGAATTTCGAAGAACGCGTCTTTGTAGGCAGCGATAACTACTTTAAGTATGCACGCGGTGATGGCAGCTTTTGGTCTTTCGGCTACAACGGGGGCGTTTGGACCGTTGTGGCTCCCCAGAATGCCGTCGCGACCCTCACTCCGGGGCCATCCTATTGGACTCTCACGTTCGGGAACGGAGAACAAAGGCTCTTCGACAACACGAGCGGCAATCTCATCGCGATCCTCGACAGAAACGGGAACACGACGCAGCTTTCCTACAATGCCGTCGGTTATCTATCCACGGTGACTGACCCCGCGGGTCGCACGCTGTCCTTCACGTACGGCAATCAGTCGTTTCCTGCGTTGGTCACGAGCGTGACTTCGAGCGCAGGGCCCTCGATTTCCTACTCTTATGACAGCCAAGGAAGGCTAACCCAGGTTACCGAACCAGACGGCTCGACGTTCAATTTTCAATACAACACGCAATCCTTCATCACTGCCGTTACGGATTCCCAGGGTGTCGTGTTGGAGTCCCACACCTATGACAGCAATGGCCGCGGACTGACTGCATCCCGCGCCAACGGGGTCGAGGCTGTTAGCGTTTCTTATCCAAACTGAGAGGCATCGATTTTTCGTTGAGCAGTGCTGAGAGCGAATCGCTTTCAGCACCGAGGTCTGAGGAGGACTGAAACGATGGATCGAAAGCGAAGGATATTCTTTGGCTTCTCAGGCCTTCTGCTGCTGTTGCTTTGCGGGCCGGGTATTCAGGCACAAGCCCCTACGATCAGTTCCATTGCCCCTACGTCTGGTCCCGTGGGTTCCGTGGTAATCCTGACAGGAACCAATTTCGGAACGACTCAGCAGAGCAGCACGGTTTCGCTGAACGGCGGGCCGAATGATGTTGTCACGTCCTGGAGCGGCACGTCGATCGCCGTGATCGTTCCCACGGGCGCGTCTTCGGGGGCATTCAGTGTAAGCGTCAGCGGCCAGAACGCGACGAGCTCCACGTTTACGGTCACGCCTCTTCCTTCGGGTTGGTCCGATGACGACATCGGAACGGTAGGGCTGAGCGGCAGCTCAACCTATGCCAACGGAGTGTTCACGGTCAAGGGAGCAGGCGGTGGGATAGGCAACAATGCCGATGCGATGCATTTCGTGTACCAGCCTCTCTCGGGGAGTGGCTCGATCACTGCGCGCGTGGTCAGCCTGTCCGGGGGAGCGAGTTCCGAACAGGCAGGAGTGGTCGTACTGCAAACGCTCAATTCGAACTCAATCGCGGCGGACACGCTGTTCAGTTCGAGTCTAGTGTACTTCCGATACCGATCCACGACAGGGGGCGCTGCTTCGACTCCCTATCAGTATCCAGAGTCGTTGCCGTATTGGGTCCAGGTCGTATGGAGCGGAAGCGCGTTCAGCAGTTATATGTCGCCGGATGGAATCAATTGGACGCAAATAGGTTCGGCGACGATATCGATGGGGTCGAGCATGTATGTCGGACTCGGAGTGAGCAGCGACAGCACGACCGAGCTTGCGACGGCCACGTTCGACAACGTTTCGATCAACTCCAGTACGACGCCGGGGCCGGTGATCACGGGTGTTTCGGCAACGACGGGGTCGGTCGGGAGTCAGGTTGTGATTTCAGGTTCTGGATTTGGCAGTACGCAAGGAAACAGCCTTGTGACCCTGAACGCTGCGCCGGTGACGGTGAACTCCTGGAGCTCCACGTCGATCGCGATCACGATTCCCTCGGGTGCGACATCGGGGCTTTTGGTCGTCTCTGTGGCCCCGAGTATGGACGACAGCAATCCCGTCGTCTTTGCCGTAACGACGCAACCGTTACCGATGTCGTGGCTGGATCAAGACGTAGGCCAAGTCGGCGAGGCCGGCAGCTCAACCTTTGCCAATGGAGTGTTCACGGTCAAGGGAGCAGGCGGTGGGATAGGCAACAATGCCGATGCGATGCATTTCGTGTACCAGCCTCTCTCGGGGAGTGGCTCGATCACTGCGCGCGTGGTCAGCCTGTCCGGGGGAGCGAGTTCCGAACAGGCAGGAGTGGTCGTACTGCAAACGCTCAATTCGAACTCAATCGCGGCGGACACGCTGTTCAGTTCGAGTCTAGTGTACTTCCGATACCGATCCACGACAGGGGGCGCTGCTTCGACTCCCTATCAGTATCCAGAGTCGTTGCCGTATTGGGTCCAGGTCGTATGGAGCGGAAGCGCGTTCAGCAGTTATATGTCGCCGGATGGAATCAATTGGACGCAAATAGGTTCGGCGACGATATCGATGGGGTCGAGCATGTATGTCGGACTCGGAGTGAGCAGCGACAGCACGACCGAGCTTGCGACGGCCACGTTCGACAACGTTTCGATCAACTCCAGTACGACGCCGGGGCCGGTGATCACGGGTGTTTCGGCAACGACGGGGTCGGTCGGGAGTCAGGTTGTGATTTCAGGTTCTGGATTTGGCAGTACGCAAGGAAACAGCCTTGTGACCCTGAACGCTGCGCCGGTGACGGTGAACTCCTGGAGCTCCACGTCGATCACGATCACGATTCCCTCGGGTGCGACATCGGGGCTTTTGGTCGTCTCTGTGGCCCCGAGCATGGACGACAGCAATCCGGTTGTCTTTGCAGTGACGACTCAGCCTCTGCCGACATCCTGGCTGGATCAAGACGTAGGCCAAGTCGGTGAGGCCGGCAGCTCAACCTTTGCCAATGGCGCTTATACCGTCGTAGGCGGAGGTGCGGGAATCAGCGGAAGGGCAGATGGCATGCACTTCGTGTACCAGCCGGTCTCCGGGAATGGGTCGATCGTTGCGCGCGTGTTCAGCTTGTCTGGAGGTGGAAGCACGGCGCAGGCGGGAGTGATGATTCGCGAGACGTTGAGCCCGGGCGCTACTAGGGCCGACCCCTACTACAGCTCAGGCGACACCTACTTTGCCTATCGGTCGACGACAGGAGGCACCAGTACTTCGGTATCGACGAACAATGTGACCTTGCCCTACTGGTTGGAGGTCGTAAGGAACGGAAACACGTTTACGGAGTATATCGCACGGGACGGAGTGAACTGGGTAGAGATCGAATCGGCGACCACTATCTCGATGGCCACGAATGTGTACATCGGCCTGGCGGTCAGCAGTGACAACACAGGCGAGTTGGCCACCGCCGTCTTCGATAATGTCTCAATTAGCTCGGCCACTTCATTCCCGCCCGTGATTTCTATCGTTTCCGACACGACCGGACCAGTCGGCAGTCAGTTGATAATCAACGGGAGCGGATTCGGCGCGGCGCAAGGATCAAGCGTCGTGCTTCTCAACGACCTGCCGATGACAATCAACTCCTGGAGCGACACGAGTGTCACCGTCACGATTGCAACAGGCGCGACCTCGGGCTCGCTCGCCATCTTGCTCGGCCCAACCATGAATGCGAGTAACCCAGTCACGTTCACGGTGACCACGCAGCCGCTGCCTTCGTCATGGCAAGACCAAGACATCGGCCAGAGCCAATATGCGGGGAGCGCAAGCTATTCAAATGGAGTATTCATCATAAAAGGAGCCTCAGGGCAAATCATCCATGCCGCGGATGTAACCCATTTCGTCTATCAGCAACTCTCGGGGAATGGGTCGATCATCGCGCGCCTGGTGAGTCTGCAAGGAGCAGGGGCTCAGGCCGGCGTGATGATTAGACAAACGCTCAGTTCCGGCGACCTGATGGCCGATTCGATTTATTGGGCAAGCGATTTCTATTTTCAGGCAAGGACGAGCGTAGGCAGCTACGAGTCCACGCAAGCTTACACGGGGGGATCGGTGCCCTGTTGGCTTCAAGTCGTGCGAAATGGAAATTCATTCAGTGTGTACACTTCGCCGAACGGCCTCTATTGGACGCAGTTGGGGAGCAGCCAAACGATTGCGATGGCGGCAAATGTCTATGTTGGACTGGTTGTGAGTAGCGACAGCACAACCACCCAGGCTACCGCGACCTTCGATAATGTCTCGATCAACTCCGAAGCGGCGCCGGAACCGGTAATCACAGGCCTGTCGGCTACGACCGGCTCTGTGGGCAGTCAAATCTTACTGTCCGGCTACAACTTTGGGACAACGCAGGGCAACAGCTTGGTGACGCTGAATGCCGCTGCGGTGACCATCAACTCCTGGAGCGACACAGCCATTTCGATCACGATTCCGTCCGGGGGCACGTCAGGGCTGATGGTCGTTTCGCTCGCACCGAGCATGAATGACAGCAATCCCGTCGAATTCGCGGTCACGTCTCAACCTCTGCCAAATGCAATCTTCGATCAGGATGTTGGACAAATGAGTTCGGTCGGGAGCGCGACCTACTCAAGTGGCGTATACACAGTCACCGGGTTCGGTAACGGCGTATCAGGCACCGCAGACGCGATGCATTTCGTCTACAACCCCCTCCCGGGAGACGGAACGATCATCGCGCGAATCACAAGCGTGTCAGGTACGAGTGGCCCTCAGGCAGGTGTCATGATTCGGGAAAGCCTGAACCCAGGCGCGAAAATGGCGTACACGGAATACCGCCTTGGCTACGTGTATTTCGGCTATCGGACTACAACTGGGGGATCCTACTCGGTTTCCTCAACAATTTCGGAATCGCTTCCCTATTGGGTGGAGATCGTTCGCAGTGGAAGCAATTTCTTGAGTTTCATGTCGCTCGATGGTGTGAACTGGGCGCAGGTTGGCTCAACCGAAACAATCAACATGGCGACGAATGTATATGTCGGCTTGGCGGTCTCAGGCGACAGCGCAACTGTCTCGGGCACTGCAACCTTTGACGACGTCTCGTTCGGATCGAGTACGTCGCCTGCCCCTGCCATATCGGGTGTTTCGGCAACCACCGGACCGGTCGGCAGCCAAGTGACAATCACCGGGACTGGATTCGGAACGGCCCAGGGAAGCAGCCAGGTTTTTCTGAATGATCTGGCCGCAACCGTCAATTCCTGGTCGGCAACGAGCATCTCGATCACGATCCCCAGCGGGGCGACCACCGGCCCGCTTGTTGTGGCTGTCGCTCCTGCAATGAATTCAAGCAATCCGACGACCTTCACTGTTACGTCGCAGCCCCTTCCGAGCGGATGGCTGGATCAAGACATCGGCCTGGTAAAAGCCGAGGGCTCCGCGAGCTACGCCAGTGGAGTCTTCACCGTAAAGGCCACGGGGAACGGCGTCTACAGCACCGCAGATAGCCTCCACTTTGTTTACGTGCCGCTTTCGGGCGACGGAACCATCATCACACGCGTTGCCAGTCTTTCCGGAACCGCAGGGGCAGAGGCAGGTGTAATGATACGTGAGACTATGAATCCCGGGTCGACCGTCGCTTTCTCCGAATACAACGCCGACGAATACGTGTGGTTCCCGCATCGAACATCAACTGGAGGAACGCCGACGAGCCCAGACGCTTCGGCGGGCACGCTACCCTATTGGGTCGAAGTCGTGCGTAGCGGCAGCACCTTCAGCGCATACATGTCTTCAAATGCGTCCAATTGGGTTCAGGTGGGAACCAGCCAGACGATCAACATGGCACAGAATGTTTTCATCGGTCTGGCAGTGGACAATGGCACGACTTCCGCGACCTTCGCCACCGCGACCTTTGATAACGTTTCCGTCAGCACGAGTGCCTCTCCCCCAGCGCCGGTCATTTCAAACGTTTCCCCTGCCGCAGCTCCCGTGGGGACAGTGGTCACACTTACGGGAACAACCTTTCAACCGGTGCAAGGCAACAGCACGGTTACCGTGAACGGAGTTTCGGCGACGGTCCAAAGCTGGAACGAAACAGCCATCAACATCCTCGTGCCCACAAGTCTTTCAGCGGGATCGACAAGCATCGTCGTCACGGTTGGCGGCCAAGCGAGCAACGGAGCCAGTTTCGCGGTGCTTCCAGCGGTTACGAGCATTTACCCAACGTCCGCAGCAGTCGGCGGATCGATAACGATCTATGGCGCTACTTTTGGTTCGTCACAAGGTAGCAGTACCGTCAACTTCAACGGGGTGCAGGCGACCTCGATTACCAGTTGGAGCGCAACTCAGATCGTCGCAGTAGTCCCAAGCGGCGCGACGACCGGCCCATTGACCATCGCCGTAAACTCCGCGCAGAGCAACCCGACTACCACGTTCACACTCATCAACCCTGTTATCAGCAGCCTCTCGCCAGCTTGGGGACCCATCGGTGGAACGATCGCCGTCAACGGATCGGGTTTTGGCACAAGTCAGGGAAACGGGCGAATTGCTTTCAACGGTGAGACCTATACCGGGGCAGCCGGTTCATGGACCGATACGCAAGTCACGATAAGTGTGCCTTCTTGGGCCACCACGGGGCTCGTGACGGTCACGACCGCCGGCCTCACAAGCAACGGCGTACAATTCACCGTCGAGGGCACGCTCGCAGTCACGGGCATCTCCCCAACTGCCGGGCCAATCGGCTCCTCCGTGACGATTTCCGGTACGGGCTTCGGGCCATCACAGGGCACCAGCACGGTTGCCATTAACAGCGACAACACGCCGCTTACGGTGACGAGTTGGTCCGACACGCAGATCGTCGCTGCAATCCCGGCTGGCGCGACAACGGGAGCGATCGCGGTGAACGTGCAGGGTCTCGTTGCGTCGGGCCCCACCTTTGCAATCAATAACACACTCCAACTCACCGATTCGCTTGGCAATCAGTCGAGCTACACCGCCGACCTGTACGGAGGAGCGTGGTATGTCGGCCAGTCCGAGGGGTCAGGTTGCTCCAGTTGCGATATCCGCGGCACGATTTCCAACACGTTCGACAATCGCGGCAACATCCTTAGCACAACAGACGAGCTCGGCCTAGTCACGAGCTACACGTACGATTCCAATAACAATCAGACGTCGGTCACGCAGCCGACGGTTTCGGCAGGAACGCCCACGACAACCTACACGTACAACAGCTTCGGCGAAGTTCTAACGTCAACCGACCCGCTCGGCAACGTCACCACGAACACCTACGACGCGCACGGGAACCTGCTCTCCGTTGCTACTCCCGCGCCGGGCGGCAACACGGGAGCGAGCGTCACCGAGTTCACTTACAACTCGCTCGGCGAGCTGACCCAGATCCAAGACCCGTTGCACCGTGTGACGACAATGACGTACACGCCAGCGGGGTTGATTGCGAGCATCAGCGATCCGCAAGGGAACACGACTACTTACGGCTACGATTCCCGCGGCAACCGCACCAGCGTCACTGACGCGCTGAGCCATACCACCACCTTCACCTACGACGCGGGCAACCGGCTCACCCAAATCACATATCCCGATACCACCACCGCCAGCTTCACCTACGACTATCGCGGGCGGCGAATCACGGCAACCGACCAGAATGGTAAAACCACGCACTATGCCTACGACGCCGCGGATCGGCTCACCAGTGTCACCGACGCAGGCAGCAACGTCACCCAGTACGCCTACGACACGGAAAACAATCTGGTCAGCATCACCGACGCAAACAACAACACAACTGGCTTTAGCTACGATGCGTTCGGCCGCGTCACCCAGACCAATTTCCCGTCGTCGCATTCCGAGACCTATGTCTATGATGCCGACAACAACCTCACCAGCAAGACGGATCGAAACGGAAACACGATCCAGTATGTCTATGACGCGCTAAACCGGCTCACGCAGAAGAATTATCCCGATTCGACGAGTGCCGACTACACATACGACCTCGTGGGCAAGATTTTGCAGGTGAACGATCCAACAGGGACGTACGGGTTCTCCTACGACAACATGGGGCGGCTGATCGGAACCTCAACGCAGTACTCGTTCCTGACCGGCACTCTAACCAATTCCTACACCTACGACGCTGCGTCGAACCGCACGGGCTACACCGCTCCGGACAGCAGCACGAACACCTACACCTACGACACGTTGAACCGGCTGACAACCCTCGCGAACTCATGGGCGGGGTCGTTCGGGTTCAGCTACGACGCGCTGAGCCGCCGCACGCAGATGACGCGGCCCAACGGCGTGTCCACAAGCTACTCTTACGACAATCTGTCGCGGCCGCTCTCCGTGCTGCATCAGCTGTCCGGGAGTACCATTGACGGCGCGGTATATACCGTGGATTCTGCCGGAAACCGGACGTCGAAGGCGGACGATTTGGCAAACGTGACGACGAATTACGGCTACGACTCGATTTACGAGCTCTTGCAGGCGACGCAAGGGTCCACGACCACCGAGAGCTACAGCTACGATCCGGTGGGCAACCGCCTGAGTTCGCTCGGCGTGTCGTCCTACACCGTGAATTTCTCGAACGAGCTGACTGCAACCTCAAACGCGAGCTACACGTACGACAGCAACGGCAACACGACGAGCAAGACCGACTCGACCGGCACGACAAGCTACAGTTGGGATTATGAAAATCGCCTCAGCAGCGTGACGCTACCGAATTCGGGTGGAACGGTGACGTTCAAATACGATCCGCTCGGAAGAAGAATCTACAAATCATCGACTTCGGGAAGTTCCGTGTACGCGTATGACGGGGACAATCTCGTCGAGGAGACCAACAGCAGCGGCGGGGTGGTCGCTCGCTACACTCAAACGCAGAACATCGATGAGCCTCTGGCGATGCTGCGCTCGTCCGCCACCAGCTACTACCAGCAAGACGGCCTCAGTTCGGTCACATCGTTGTCGAACGCAGCAGGCTCCCTAGCCCAGACCTACACGTTCGACTCGTTCGGCAAAACCACGAATTCAACGGGTTCGCTGACAAACCCATTCCAGTACACGGCTCGCGAGTTCGACACGGAGACGAGTCTGTATTTTTACCGCGCCAGATACTACGACCCGAATCTAGGAAGATTCCTTTCGGAAGATCCCATTGGCTTTGCGGCGGAGCAGAACTTTTATTCTTACGCCAACAATAGGGTGGCCGACTTGGACGATCCATTTGGATTGTGTCCGCAGGACCCGAAGTGCCACTGCGGATGTACTAAATGTCATATCGTGAATATGCTGGTGACTGGCTACGACAACTCATATCAGAGCACTGGAAAGAATCCTGGTGACCCTGGGTACGGAATTACAACGAGCGGAAAGAAAGCTGCACCAGGTACGATTGCTGCACCGAGGAACATCCCGTTTGGAACTGGGATGTTCGTGCCCGGCTACGGGTGCGGCACGGTTACGGATCGCGGGGGAAGGAAAACCATCGCAGGGACCCACATCGATGTTTGGTTCTCGACGACACAGGCCGCAAATAACTGGGGAGTCCACCGCCACGTTCCAGTGGAGGTCTGTGATGATTAGCCGGAGCGCTCGCACCCGACATTTGCTTAGGTTCTTCCTGGCAGTCCTGGCATCAGTCTCCACAGCCGTGGCCCAGCCACGGATAGTGCCACTGCGGACCAGCGTAGCATTCTCATCATCCCAACCCTCCGAAAAGCGCTGGTCTACTCCAATCAAGTCAGCAGATGGAGGCACTGCTTACATACTTTCGTTAGAACCTGACTTCAATGTTGGGCATCACCTGACCGTGCTAGAACTCACGCTGCGCGATCCCGGTGACAAGGCTGATTCTCGAAATCTGCTGGACCCGACGGGGAGGCGTCACGGTTTGCAGGCTTACGACTTCGCGGCAAGTGACCTCGCTGACGGCGTGCAGAAATCCGCGTTCGGGGAAAAACGGACAGTATCCCTCAAGAGCTTGGGCCTGGTCGTGCGGATCGCCGTTTTGAAGGCGTCGGTCAGCCCCATTTCGGCTGGCAACTACCAACTGGACACGCTAGACCTCCAAATCGAAGTTGAGAATGCCCCCCATCCTTAGCTCGTGCCCTAGTTACTGTGCAGCGCCCTAGCGCATGTTTGCCCTCGCAGAGGGCTCGATTCCGGCTAACTCATTGAAAACACAGCGGTGCATCCGCCGTGGGATTGAAAATGTAGTGCCAACGAATCTGCTCGTGTCCCTCATTTTCCCCTTGATTTAACGCATAATAGTCGTATATCTGTAGTGTCTTAGGAGGCCCGCATTGTTCCTTCGTTCTGTCAAGGCGCCCAACGGCCACCACGAGTACCTGCGGCTCGTGGAATCCTTCCGCGACGGAAACAAGGTCCGGCAGCGAATCATTGCCCATCTCGGACGCAAGGATCTCCTGGCACCTCATCTCGACAAGCTCGTCCAACTCTTGCAGGACGAATCGTCCCCGCCGCGTTGGATTCCCCTGTCCGAGGTCTCCACACCGCGGGCCTCCACCTGGGGACCGGTCTTGGTGGCCCGACGCCTGTTTGAAAAACTGTCCCTGCCTGCGATTCTGGATCGGGGTGGGAACTCGCGGCGACACGGCCAACCCCTGTCGGAACGAGTCTTTCCTTTGCTGGCCAATCGCCTGACTCGTCCCGGCAGCGAGCATGCCTTGGCCCAATGGCTGGAAGATTTCTACGTATGCACGGCACAGGGCAGCCGCTGGATGCCGGTGTGGAAGCCATCGCGCCGGGTGAAAGTCGATTTCAATCAACTGAAGCTCTGGTATCAAACGCTGGACGACCTGCTGGCCGAGAAGAAGCGAGTCGAAAAGGAAGTCTATCTGGAACTGCGGAATCTGTTCAGCCTCAAGCCTGACCTGGCGTTCTATGACATCACTTCCACGTACTTCGAGGGAGCCGGTCCAGCCGAGTTGGGCCGTTTTGGATACAGTCGCGACGGAAGACCGCGCAACCGGCAGATTATCATCGGCGTGGTGATGATGGAGGGTTGGCCGATCGCGCATCATGTGTTCGCCGGCAATCGTCTGGACCAAACCACGGTCCTGGAAGTGGTCAAGGATCTGAACACCAGATTTGATTTGAACCGGGTCGTGTTCGTGGGCGACCGCGGCATGATGACCATCGGCAATGTCGAGAAGTTCCGAAACTTACAGCAAGGCTATTTGGTGGGGCTGCAACGGCGCAATCGCAAAGATACGTTCGCGTATATCCAGCAGGCGGCGGTGCGTAAGGATTGGCAGGAATGCCCGGCGGGGATCGCGGCTGAGGAGAAGAAGGTCGTGCCGAAGACCCGGGTGGTCGAGGTGCCCGGCAAAGAAGCGGGCGTGCGCGTGTTCGTGGTTCACAGCGACGAGCGGGAACTGTACGAGCGTGGCCTGCGGGAGCTATCGATGGAGCGGACCCGCAAAGAATTGCAATCCCTGCAGACCCAGGTGGAGAAAGGCGCGTTGAAAGAGCCGGAGAAGATCGGAGCGGCGGCCGCGGCTAAACTGCGGCGCAACCATGGTCACCGGTATTTCGACTGGGAACTGCGCGAAGGGAAATTTCGCTTCTTCGATCACCCCGTGAACTTGGTGCGGGAGAAGGCTCTGGAGGGCAAATACGTCATTCAGACCGAAGAGCGAAATCTGTCGGCGGTAGAAGCGGTGGGAGCCTACAAGGAACTGAACGAAGTGGAGCGTGGCTTTTCCCATCTGAAAGGCCTGCTGGAGTTGCGCCCGGTCTACCATCGCAAGGACGCGCGCGTCGAGGCTCATGTGTTCGTGGCCGCTTTGGCCCTGTTGCTGGATCGCGCCCTGGAGAAGAGCCTGCGCACGGCGGGCAGCAGCTTGTCCTCGCCGTTTGCCTGGCAGGCGCTCGAGATGGTCCGCTGCGTGGAGGTCGAACTCGGTCAACGCCGCAAGATGTGCGTCACCCGTGGCAGCCAACATGCGAGCGAGGTGCTGCGGGCTTTGGGCATCGCGGAACTGGACCCGCCCACTCCGCCGGAGGGCCGAGAATGGCTGATGTAGTGACCAAACTCAAAAACCGCCTGTGTGTTTTCAAGGGGTTACAGGCCCGCAGGGCAAACATGCGCTAGAGCGCCGGAGGGGAGCGGCGCGTTCGCGCCGGGAGTGGGTATGACACGCGACCCCAGCTTGGGCACTGAAAAGCCAAGCAGCGGGGAACGCTAAGGGAACATTAAGCGACCAACAGGGGCCAAAACCAGCTACTACGACGCGAGAACGGGCTAGACGAACTACTTAGCATTCGGTGAAGTGGCAGCGGGTTGGAGGTTCGAGTCCTCCGCGGTTCGCCATCTCTTCCCGTTTTTCCCTTGCGCTCAACTAGCTGGATCTTGCCAGCCCTCTTGCTAATACGTTCGCGGGGAACAGAGGGCACGACAGGGCCGCAAACCCGACGACCAGGTCCCCGGTTGCGCTTGGGATTTTCGTCGACTCCGACCTTCCCAGAAGCAAGGTTCTGGGAAGTTTGAGCGATGAGTAGCCGGTTACTGTGAGTTAAAGGCGTGGGATAAGACAGATCTCGCACCTGCCGTAGCCTTGTCAGAGCGCCACCCCAAACCGATCCTACTGCGTTCGCAAACTTCACGTGCAGCTGGACGCTGGACGCTCCACGCCGCCGCACAGGGGCTCAGGCAGGCGCTAATGCAGTCGGGCACCGTATTTACGAGGTGTCATTGGTGGCGCCTTCTCCGCGAGTCCGGTTGTCACTCGTGTCGCTGAAAATCGCGCATGGACCGGACACGCGTTTGTTAATGCCGCCTTTTGCCGCCTCGTTTTTTTGTAACTTGCGCCATACCTGTAGGATATGGCGGAAGCGTGTGGGAGTCGAACCCACCATTCTGGCCGCAAACGAATTCTCGCACTTCACCCGGTACAAAAATCCCCGGTCACCTCAGGGCCGCGTGGGAGTTTTACGCCTGACGGAGCACAGTAGACTTCAAAGTGGTACTTCTCCCATTTGGAGAAGTCCGAGCGTGGAATATCGTGGAAGACCTCGGTGGTCCCGTCCATGAATTCAATCTCGACATTCCCCTTGCTGGTGTCGCTTTCGGCGGTGTGCTGGCCACTGGTTTCAATGTAGCGTGGTATTTCGCGGATTCGTTTAGGCGCCATGTTCCTTCCCTCGAACCAATGATAGAAACGGCAGAATCGGATGTCTGTGCACAACAGCACACTCCGGCGTCTCCCGTTGTCCGCCCGTTTAGTGCCCTGATGAACGCCGCCACCGGAAACTACGGCCTAATCTTCGGTAGCTCAACTAACCGGGCAGTTGCGTCTTATACGGGTTGCCATTCGCTTCGAATTGCGTTAATATTCAAGTGTCCATTCACAACCCTCCTTCGCCCCTTCTAGGCGTCGGTCTCTTGCGAATAAGATGAGCCCGTCGCGCAAGAGGCTAATCCAGAGTTGCACTTCCTCGAAACGCGAGTTCTCCGATTCCATTACATCCGCTGAGGTTTCTATCACCCAAGACGAGAAGGGGACAACATGAGCAGCATCGAGCAAGCAACGCATAGCCATAAGAGAGTGGGCGCCGTTGTGATCCTGCAGTCAACAGCAGAATTAGCAAGAGTCCGCGTACTAACGAGCGGTGACGAATATTGGGTAAAGCTAACAGACGTAGCTGAATTGGTCGACGGTGTGGTGCCGCAGAGCAAGCCAAGCAAAAAGAATCGCCAGCAAATCGGGTGAACGTCAAACGGGGCGAAATGCGCGATCTGTGCGACAGACTGCTGAACCTTATGAACCGAATGCCGGAGGGTTCTTCACGGGCTGCGCATTGCCGTTTCGCGCTGCACGTCACCCTTTTCTCGTGGGCTTTTTGGAACAGCGACGACGCAAAGCTCTGGCGTACGACCCGTATCTGAGTAAATGCGGCGGATCGCAGCGTGCTAGAATATAGGTGTGAATGACAGTTACGATTACAAAGGCTTTTCGGTAGTTGCAACAGCTCGCCAGATAAACCACACGTCCAATGAAGCGTGGCGCCCACTCTATCGGATTAATGGCAAAGATCAGAGTCAGGCGTGGACTCCACGAGACCGAAACGTCATCTTCGCGAATGAAAAGGCGGCTATCACAGAAGCGAGTAAACGCGCCCAGTGGCTGATCGACAATTCCCCGCCCACGCCAAGCGAAGCAAAGTAAGCTCTGGCATCTGCTCCGACAAAATTGCCGCCCGAATGGCGCCGAGGCACCCCGCCTAGGTCCAAACGCGCAAATCAGACAAGTACTAGCCGGCACGACGAATCAGGAGTTGGCCAGATTGACTTAGACAAACCGTCGATTGCGAGCGCACCGTTGTGGTAACTTTCCAAACGAACAAAATGGGCCGCATCAGCCGCGCCGGCTGATGCATCTAAACGGGGAGTTGCGGAAGCCCGTCTTCCGCCTAAAGGAGAGCCTCATGAGCACCGCCACGACAGCGCCAACCGCAGTTGCTTACACCATCGACCCGGCCCATTCCGGCGCCGGCTTCAAAATCAGGCACTTGATGATCGCCTATATTCGCGGAGGATTCGGCGGCGTCACAGGCGATGTGATTCTCGATCCCACCAACCCAGCCAACACCAAGGTTACGGCCAGCATCAATGCCACCACCCTGCATACACAGGATGAAAAGCGCGATGCGCACGTGAAAGGCAAGGATTTTCTGGAGACCGACAAGTACCCCACCATCACCTTCGTGTCCAAGAAAGTGACGCCAGATGGAAAAGACCGATGGAAGATCGTCGGCGATTTGACATTGCACGGCGTCACGAAGGAGGCAACCCTCGATGTCGAAAGCGCGGGCGTTGAGGCGAAGGATCCGTGGGGCAATCTCCGCACCGGCGCTGCAGCCACTACGGTGATCAGGCGCAGCGACTATGAC
Source organism: uncultured Acidobacteriota bacterium (assembly GCA_963841605.1). GTDB lineage: Bacteria > Acidobacteriota > Terriglobia > Acidiferrales > UBA7541 > Palsa-295. The sequence goes on along the minus strand of CAWJDM010000010.1, from coordinate 64,398 downwards.
CTGAAATTCAACGCTCCGCTCGAAACCGGTGGCGTGATGCTCGGCGACGACGTGCACGTCCATCTTGACATCGAACTAATCAAGAAGGCCTGATCAAACCGTCCATCATACGCGAATCGTCCGCACCACCAGTTGTTACGCAAGAGCCTTGCCGTACAGCACCAGCAGACGGCTCCAGGCCTTCTCGGCGAGCGGCTCGTTGTAGACGCCCGAATCCGGCGGACACCAGCCGTGCAGGGCCGCGTACACTTCGATTTCCGCGGGCAGTCCCGCCTTGGCGAAGGTTTCCTTCATCACGGTCTTTTCGGTGGGGGCTTGCATATCGTCATTTTCCGCAATTGCGACCAGGAACTGCGCCTTGGTCGTCGCGGCCTGAAGATGCGGACTGTCCGGCATAGTGGTCACCAACCCGTTGCCGCCGTGGAAGGAGGCCACGGCTCCGACGCGGTCCGGCACTGCATAAGCGGTACGAAAGGCCATCGCCCCTCCCATGCAATAACCCTGCGTCCCCATCTTGCGATTCTTGGCAACCGAGGATTGCTGGTCCAGCCATCCGATGAATGCCTTCGCATCCGTCACCTGCGTGGTCTCGTTCAGGGTTCGCGCGAGCGGCAGCAACTGCTGGATCGGAGTCGCCGCGCCCTGCGCCGCGGTCGGAGCTTTCTGGGTCCGGTAGAACGGATTCACCACCAGCACCGAATAGCCCGACTCGGCGAGCCGCTTACCCATCTGGCGGAATGCCGGCCGCAGCCCGAAGATATCCGGCCACATCAATACGCCGGGCGCGGTGCCAGTAGATGGATGGACGAAGTAGCAGTCTGCAGCGCCGTCCGGCGTCTTCACGGTCACGTCTGATTCGGTGACCGTTGCGGCGTTGGCCACTTTGGGCAGCAGCATGGCGACGCCTGCTGCCAGCATGATGCCGAACTGCTTTCGCGTGATTAAACCGAGGGCTTCGTACCGTTCCTGATCCTCCGCAGAATGATCTCGATCGCACATATTTTCGCTCCTTGTCTTTCGTTTCTCACCGGCGTTGGGTCGCTGGGCCTGGTTGCGCGGTAGATTGCGAGCTCACCGTCATGTTTTATCCGGGAATTTCCATTTCGCGCTTGCGGGTCGCTCGATCACGAGGATTATAACTAAAACCATACAAATCGCCGATAGGATGGTTTCACTTAGATCTGCGAGGTTCCCGAATCTTCCAGCCAAATTTCTTGGCCAGCTTCCGAAGATGGCGTTTTTCGGCCTCCGCTTCGGACGCGAGGTCACGCGCAACACGGACGCGAGGCTTATCCACGGTTTCTGCTTCGACAATTTTCAATCGAACTTCGTCACCAACGCGAAGAAGGGGGCGGGCAGGGATTACAAGGACCTGAACTGGCAACCCGCTTTTGGCGCTGATTGGGCTGCCTTGATGTTTGGATTTTGGATAAAGCGCAGCGGGAATCACGATTTCCGTCTCTATTTTCTCCAGTTTTGCGGTTCTTCCATACATCACCCTCTGTCAAAGAGCGAAGGGGCGAAATGACTCGCCCCCCCTTACTCTGGCAGCGTCAATTGCTTTGGCCCATTTTGGCGGCTTTCGTTTTTGCTGGCGTGACGATTGGCTCGGCACCTAGCTCTTTTTCAGCTCTGAGCCAGTCCTCGACATCATTCCCAGGCTCGCCGCCGCGTTGAACGTAGAGCTCGTATGCCCGGCGAGCGATATCTTCCCTGCGTAGTTCTTTGAGTTCGATCATGGCAACCTCTTTGGTTGTCGGCACGAAGGGCGAGTGCCGCCCCTCGCACGCGATAGGCATGGACTACTTGCCGTTTGCTGTGACGCTGATCTTGATCTGCTTCGGCTTGGATTCCTCGCGCTTGGCCATATGTAGTGTCAGGACGCCGTTGCGATAGTCGGCACGAATATTCTCCGAGCTGACCGTATTCGGCAGCGAAAAGCTGCGCATGAACGAGCCGTAGGCGCGTTCAATCCGGAGGTAGTTATCTTCCTTGACGTCCTTCTCGAACTTGCGCTCTCCCCGGATGGTCAGGGTGTTGTTTTCGACGCGGACGTCAATGTCTTTGTCCTGGAGGTCCGGCAGGTCGGCCTTTACGACCAATTCATTTTCGGTTTCGTAGATATCTACGGCTGGGGCCCATGTTGCCAGGTCCGACTGGGCCGAACGGTCACGAGTAAAGTTGTCGTCGAAGAGACGATTGACTTGTTCTTGTAGCGTAAAACCGCGGGACGGGTCCCGACGTGTGATCGTGTTCATAAGTCTCCTTGGATGTCTTGCTGGTTCTCTTAAGGCGAGGGGTGATTCAGAGAGCTTCCGCTATATTAGGTGAACTGAAGGATCCCAAGTCCATAGCCACAGTGCGCTCATGCTTCCTTATTGTCAACGAAATTACTACACTTCGAATGGAACAGTCTATCTTTGGGGGCATGCCGCTTCGCAGGCCGGAGACATGAAGGCAACCTAGGCCAAATCACGACACCTGCCACCAATCCCTAGATGGCGGGTGGCCGGGAACTTTTCCTGATTCCGGAAAATCGACCGGAAATCTCGATTTCGTAACTTTTCCTGCACCGATTAAAGGACTCGGAGGGATGCCCGGGGTTCGGGTTGGGAACCTGGGTCTTCGTGTGGACTCTCTTTCTCCACCTCCCTTCGTTTCTCAAAAGCGTGCGCGAGGCAGCTTCGAACCCGTAACTCCGTCGCCAAACGGACAGTACCGCGTCCCCGGTCCAATCCTGTACTCGAGGCCAGCTTGAATCGCGCGTTCCAACATGCCAGTGTGGTTGTGGCGACGAAAGCCGCCCGTCCTCCCGGCGAGGGCCGAAGGCTCTTTGAAAACTCGCGGCGACGAGCAGTCAACCCTGTTCCAGGAAATCTGCGTGCGCCGGCTGTCTCGCCTTTTGCTTTTCACGAATCACGAGTCGCAAATCACGGCCTTTTCAGCTCACGACTCGCTGTTTTCTAATCGACACTGCGGCGATTAGAAACGTCCGTAATCCCATGAAAATAAACGAAGGCGGTACATTCTAATCGACACGGTAAGAGGGGGTCGTTTAGACGGAAAATTTGGCGGAAGCGTGTGGGAGTCGAACCCACCATTCTGGCCGCGAAGGACAGAATCAATGGCTTTGAAGGCCACGAGGGTCACCGGACCCCTTTCGCCTCCGATGCAGAATCGTGCCGACGCGCACGGCGGGTGATTATACCGAAGGGCGCGGCCTTGCGCTAAGCGCGTATTACGCTTTTTCTAATTTCGATTTTCCAATTTCCAATTTCGGATTTCAAATCTCGAATTTCAGTTCTTCGGCGTGCCGACTTTTCTGCGGGCCAGATCGAGCAACTTGGGGTCGGTACAAACTTCGTAATACGGGCGGGTGCCTTGCGCGCCGACTTTCGCGCCGGGCAGCAACTGGTGGACGAAGCCTTTGCGAATGACGATCGGCTCGAGCGATTCGCCCAGCGGAACCTCGCCGAAATAGAGTTGGACGCGCTCCTTGCCCCACGGCAACGGGAAATTGCCGCCCATGGGAGCAAGCGAAATCTCGGCGCTCAGTTTCTGAAAGCCTTCCTCATTCAGCTCGATGCCGTTCAGGTTGTAGCGCACCAGCAACTCCTCGCCTTCGTCCTCGACGGCATCTTCCATCAGAGTCTGCAGCAGGTAGACGTTGAACGGCGCGGGATTCTCCTTAAACAGGCGCTTCGCCATTTTCGAGCAACTGGACAGGCGGTCGGAAAGATTCAGCGCGCGGGAAATCATGATGCGCGAGTCCGCATCCATCCAGAGCGAAGGCGCGGAATCCTGGAATGCGACGCCGACGCCCAATTCGAGCGGCGGCAGCCCGCTCGTCTTCGCGCGGACGTTGTACGCCTGCGTCACCGCGAGAATCTCGCGCGCGAGGACGCAGGCGCGCGCCACAGCGCGGCGGCTGGCGCGGGTCGCTTCCGTTTCGTAAATGGCGAGAATGATGGCATCGCCCTCGATGAAGACGGTGGCGGCGCCGTAGCGCTCGAGCATGCGTTTCACCGGCTCGTGCAGATTCATGCTGAAATGTGAAGCGGGATTCATGCCGCGCGCGAGCAGGTCTTTCGTGATGCCGGTCGAGCCGCGAACGTCGGCCTTGATCACCACGTGGTTGACAATGGGATCGTCGGCGGGCTGGCCATCGTCCGGGTGCAGAAATTCGTAGAGGCTTTTGTTCGCGCGCGAGAGTTCTCGCGATTTCTCGGAGCGCACGAGGTTGATCTGCTCCATCCACGCGGCCACTTGCTGGTAGTTACGGCGGTCGCGGCGAAGGCGCATCAGGTCTTCGGCGAATTGCAGGCAGACGGCGAGCGTCTCGTCGTGGCTGCGGCGGCGAATCGCGCGGGATGACTCCTCGAACCGCTTCATCGAGATCTTGCGCGCGGGAAATTGCTCGAGGATCGCTTCGACGCGCTTGGCCTCGTCGCGATTCACGAGCGCCTTTTTCAGTTGCTGCAAGTGAATCGGCGGCGAGTAATCGGAGGCGATCTTGCGGAGCTCATAGCCGGCGAGGGCGTGCATCAGCAGGTCGCGCTCCTCGAGCCGGTGCACCCATTCTTCGAGCAGGCGAGCGCAGGCCTCGGACGCGCCCGCGGCGCCCGACCCGGACTGTGCAAATTGCGCGTCGAAAAGGCGCCGCGCGTTGCTGGGCTCGTTGAGGTAGTCGCCGAGGCGGCTTTGAAGCTCGCCGGCAAGGAAGTCCATTCGCTGCTTGGCCGTTTCGATTTGCGGGGCGAGATCGGCGAGATTCTTTTCGAGGGATGCGGATTTGCGCCGGAGATTTTCGAGTTCAGCGCGCGCCTCGGAAGACCCCATCGTCTTTCGTTTGAAGAGCCGGGGAAAGGATTCGTCGCTCTGGCCGACGCGAGAGGAGGCTTCCTCCTGCTCCTCTTCGATGCGCGCGAGCTCGGAGCGCAGCAGGCGCGCTTGTTCGAGCAGGCGCTCGTGAGTTTTGCGCGCCTTGGCCAGATCCTCGGAGTTGTCGCCGGAGAGAACGTACTCGCGGGCGAAATCGAGCAGCAGTGCGTCGAAGACGTCGAAGCGGTCCGGATCATTGATGAAATTGCCGAGCAGGACGTAATGCTCGAGGAAGAGGCGATCGTCGTTGCCGCCTTCGGCGAATAGCAGGCGATTCTGAAGCAGCTCGTAAGTCTCGCCGAAATCCTCGCCGAAAAGGGCGCGGCGGGTTTTGGCGATCGTGTTTTCCTCGACTTCGCGCCAGATGCGGCAGAGCGTGCTGCCCACCTCGCGGATCACGTTCTTGCGGTCGGCCTGGAGCTCCGAGATTTTCGCGCGCAGCACGTGAGCCTGCTCGCTGTGCTCGAAGACCTCGCCGCGGCCGCGAATGTAGTCCTTGCACTCGACCAGAATGCTCGAGAACTGGTTGCTGGTTTCCTGGCCGATGAATTTCAGCAGGGCGAGCCGGTGGAGAATATCGGTTTCGATCGACTGCTGGAATTTCGCCCGCGTCACCGACTGCTGCAGCACTTCCGTGAGGATCTTGCGGAAGGCTGCATGTTCGGGCTGGCCGGCGCGGTGCTTACGCTCGCGCTCCCAGTCCTGCTTATACAGCAGGCTGATGTTGACCGTCTGGCGGATCAAGTCGAGCAGGTACTTGCGCGTAAACTCGACGAACTTGGGGCTAAGGAAAACGTCATAATGGATGTTGTCGAGGCCGACTGCCAGCTTGGGGAGCCGAATTTCGGCGGAATACGGCTCGAGCCTGATCGGCGCCGGACCGGCGGCAGACGTGAGGATTCGAGTCTCTGTCATTCGGGACCTGCTGGCAGACGAACTTTTACTTTATCCGAGGCGAAAAGCTGGAGCAATGGAACGAGACGTAAGGGTTAATGCCGAGTACTTCGAGGACTATCTAGGGGGCACCGAAGAGGAGCCCGCGGGGTTGCCGGTGAGCGTCGCCGGCAACGCCGACTACGGCCCATGCCTCTATTTGGGCTCTGCGGGCCAGCGGTGCAGCCGCAGGGCGCTTCAGGGAGGATTCTGCGCTCTGCACCAACCTGGCGCCCGCCGCCCGGTGGGCAGCACCCCCAGCGCAAAACGAGTGGCCGCCGTAATCGGAGCGCTTGTAGCGCTGCTGCCCTGGCTGAGCGACTTGATTCGCGAGCTGATTCGGCTGCTTCGATAGCGCTGCGAAAATCCCCCCGGACGAAATCGAAGTCATGCTGGAAGACGGCGATTGCGAGTAAAATGTCGGGCCATGTCAAAACTACTGGAAGGCAAGACGGCAATCGTCCTGGGAGTTTGGAACAAGTGGAGCATCGCGTACGCCATCGCGCAAGCGTTTGTGCGCGAAGGCGCGAACCTGCTGCTGACGTATCAGAATGAGCGGGCGAAGCCGACCGTCGAAGAGCTGGGCAAGGAACTAGGAGCCACGGGCTTCTTCCCCTGCGAGGTCCAGCAGCAGGAAGATATCGACCGGATGGCGGAGTCGCTGAAGGCTGCGGGACACAAGCTGGATGTGGTGGTCCACAGCCTGGCGGCCGCCAAGCACGAGGATCTGAACCAGCCGTTCGTCAACACATCGCGCGAGGGATTTCAGCTTGCGCTCGACGTGAGCGCGTATTCGCTGCTCGCGATTTCGAGGGCGCTTTCGCCGCTGATGACCGAGGGTGGCGCGATCATGACGCTCACCTATCTCGGATCGACGCGCGTGGTGCCGAATTACAACATTATGGGCGTGGCGAAGGCGGCGCTCGAGGCGGAGGTGCGTTATCTGGCGAGCGAACTTGGGCCGAGCAACATTCGCGTGAACGCGATTTCGGCGGGCGCGATCAAGACCATCTCCGCGCGCGGCGTAAAGGACTTGGGGAAAATGCTGGAGATTTCGGCGCAGCGCGCTCCGCTGAGGCGGAATACGGATATCGCCGAAGTTGCCGACACGGCTGTATTCCTGGGGAGCGATCTGGGGCGCGGCGTTACGGGGAACGTGATTTACGTTGACGCAGGATTCCACATCATGGGGCTGTGAGCTGCGGGAGCAGGATGCTGGCGGGGTCGTCGATCGAGATGCGGCGTTCGTCTTCGGCGACGTGATCGAGGTGGATTCGCACGATCGGCCAATCGGTGCGCAGCGTGAGCTTGTTGGGCCATTCGACGATGACGATGGCGCGCTCGCTGAAAACGTCCTCGAGGCCGAGCGTATCGAGATCGTGCGAATCGCCGATGCGATAGAGGTCGACGTGATAGACGCGCACGCCGCGATCGTATTTGTGCACCAGCGTGAACGTGGGGCTGGTGACTTCGTCTTCTTCGGCTGCGCCGAGGCCGCTGGCGATGCCTTTCGTTAGCGTCGTCTTCCCTGCCCCGAGATCGCCGGAGAGAAGGATCAGGGCCGGCGGCTTCAATGCGGCGGCCAGTTCGCGCCCTCGCGAGATCGTTTCATCGGCTGAGTGCGTCACTATTTCGCGCTTAGCCACGACTGGACTCGGCATAGAACCGCGCGTAGGCTCGCGGGATCGCGCGGATCAAGTCGGACGCCATGAGTGGCGCGCCGCTGTGATCAGCGTAGGCAATATCGCCAGCGAGTCCGTGAAGGTACACGCCAAAGCTGATGAGCTGCGCGTAGCCCGCGGTGTTCAAGCCTCGCCCATACTGAGCCACCAATCCCGCCAGCATACCCGTGAGGACGTCGCCTGTGCCTCCCGTGCCCATGCCTGGATTGCCGGTTGAGTTGATGTAGGCAAGACCGTCGGGTGCGGCGATCACTGTGCGATGACCTTTGAGGACGACGATTGCGTTCCAATCAGCGGCCGCTTTCAGAGCGATCTCGATGCGATGGGTCTGAATTTCTTCGGTTGTGCGGCCCGTGAGGCGCGACATTTCGCCCGGGTGCGGCGTCATGGCCAGCAAGCCTTTGCGATCTCTCAGCTCGGCGGCGCGCCCGGCGAAGGCGTTAAGGCCGTCCGCGTCGAGGACGATGGGGACTTCCGATTGGCTTTTCACCACGGCGCGCACGAAGGACTGCGTTTCGTCCTGCGTCGTGAGACCTGGTCCGATCGCGAGAGCGCGCTTGCCCTTTAGGAGCGTCGCAAAGAGATCACCCTCGAGCGAGCGCTCGGAGATGGTGCCGGCGCGGGTGGCGGCGAGCGGCTCGCTCATCACTTCGGGCGTGTGCGCAGCGACGATCGGCAGGACGGGCTCGGGGATTGCGACGGTGACCAGGCCCGCGCCTGCGCGCAGTGCTGCCCACGAAGCAAGAACTGCGGCTCCACTCTTCCCGACCGATCCGGCGACGATGAGCGCGTGGCCGTAGTCACCCTTGTGGCCTTCGGGCTTTCGCGCGGCCGCGAAGCGAGTGAACTCGGCGGGTTCGCTCCACCGCAGATTGCCTTTGCCTGTCTCCTCGATCAAATCAGGCGGCGAGCCGATATGGCGGACGAGAAGTTCACCCACGTGCTGCGCGCTTGCGCCTAGCAAAAGGCCGGGCTTGGGCGCCGTGAACGTGATCGTACAGTCCGCGACAACGACGGGGCCGCGGATTTTGTCCTTGTCCGCTTGCAGACCCGACGGAATGTCGACTGCCACAACGTCGCAGCCAGGCTTGTGAGAATTTACGTTCGCGATAACTTCAGCGAGCCGACCTTCGACCGGGCCGCGGACGCCGGTTCCCAGCAGCGCGTCGATGATGATCGCATCATCGGCGAATTCGGCGGAGGTCGCGGGCTTGCCGGTGCGATCAACGAATAGCTTGCCACCGGCTTTCTTCCAGCGATTGAGATTGGTGGCGGCGTCGCCTTTTACTTCGCGCGGGTCGCCGACGAGATACGCATGGACGTTCGCGCCCATCTTCTGCAAGTGGCGCGCTGCGACGAAGCCGTCGCCGCCGTTGTTGCCTTTGCCGCAGAGGACGACGATGGGGCGCCGCTTGAAATCCGGAAATCGCGAGGCGATGAAATCGGCGACGCTTTTGCCGGCGTTTTCCATGAGGGTGAGGCTTGGAACGCCGTAGCGTTTTGTCGTGAGACGATCGACTTCCCTCATTTCGGCAGCGGTGAGAATTTTCATGGCTGAGTTCAGTATAAACAAAGAATACGTCTGGACCGAGCTATCCCATGCGGGCGACGACGACGGTCATGTCGTCCGCCTGCTCGGGCGTACCCGCCCACTGCTCCGCCGCAGAGATCACGTTCTTGGCAAGGGTCTCGACCGGCAGGTCTCTCTGGCGCACCACTTCGGCTTTGAGGCGCTGGATTCCAAACTCCTCGCCGTAGACGTTTTCCGGCTCGGTGATACCGTCGCTAAAGACCACCAGCAGGCTTCCGGGAGTCACTTCGACGGTTCTTTCCGTGTAGCCGGGATTCTCGAAAAGACCCACGACCGTGCCGCCCTGCTCGAGCTGCTGGACCTCGTTCGAGCCTCCGCAAACGAGCAGGGGCGCGAGGTGACCGGCGTTGGTGTAGGTAAGAGTCTTGGCCGCCGAGTCGTAGACCGCGTAGAAGAGCGTCGCGTAGCGGTCCTCAGAAGTGTTGCGGAAGAGGTGCGCGTTGACGCGGGAGATGAGATCGGCCGTGCATCCGTGGCCGTCGGACACCGCCATGCTGCGCAGCGCCGCCTGGAGACTCGCCATGAGGAGAGCCGCGTAAATCCCCTTCCCGCTGATATCAGCCACGGCGATTCCGACCCGGGCGGGGCCGAGTTGAATGAAATCGTAGTAGTCGCCACTGACGACGCGGGCGGGATTGCAGATCGCGGCGAGTTCGAGGCCGGGCACGGACGGAAAAACGCTGGGAAAGAGCTGCTGCTGGACTTCGTGCGCGATGGAAACTTCGTGCTCGAGACGCTGCTTCTGTTGTTGTTCTTCGATCAGCTCGGAGATCGAGCCGGTCATTTCGTTGAACGACTCACCGAGCGCGCCGAGTTGATCTTTCTGGCGCACCTGAACGCGATAGCTGAGGTCGCCGCGACGAACGTGGAGCGTGGCATCGTAGAGACCCGCCACCGAACTCGTGATGGTTCGCGTCAGCATGATTCCGACTGCCAAAGCCACGATTTCGAGCAGGAGAAAAACGACAGCGACCGCTTCGAGGATGAGGACGAGCGTCGAGCCGAGCGCACCCACCGAAGTCAGAAGGTCTCCGTTGATCTGCGAGATCCGCAACGAGAAGTGGGCGAGCACAGGCAGGTCTTCCACGTTCGGACCCAAATCCGCACGGACGGCCTCGAGCGTGGCGAATCCATCGATGTGCAGATCGAGCGGGTGAGCGGCTGGCGCAAGCGTGCGCTTGTCGCTGGCAATCTGCTCGCCGAAAACGTAATGCGTGCCGTCGAGCGTGATTCCCCCGGACGAAGAGTCCGGCGCAGGCTCGAGCAGCCTGAGGCCGATGGGGCCGAGCTTCGATGGCAAGCTATCGAGCACGGTGGGCGTGATCGGAGCGACGGAGAGCAGGGTCGCATGGCCACCCGGAACTGCGATGCTTTCGGCCGACGCAAACCAGAGCTGATTGCGGAACTCAGCCAGGCCGGAGAACTGCTTGCCGTGTGCCTCACGTACGACCTGCTGGCCGTGATTCAGAACGACAAACAGGCCCGGCGTTTCGCCCTGGGCCGCGGCGATAATTTTGGCGACTTCCGGGCGCAAAAGGATCGGGTCGACGATCGCGGCCGAATTAGGAGAAACCGGCTGGTCAGGCTTCAAGTCCGGTTCGCGAGTGAGCGCCGCGGCAATCGTATTCGTATCGGCGGCGATCACTTCGCTTCGGCTCTGGAGATCGTCTCGCAAGAGGTGTGCGCCGATCTGCAACTCGAGGAGATATGCCGCGACGAACACCATCGAGAAAAGAAGCACAACGGGCGCGACACCCATGAAGAAATAGGCGACGATCAGGCGATTCCGCAGCGCCCACATTCCCTTGGCGCGGATAAACAGAATCAACCGCACGAGAAAATAAGCGGCGGCGGCGACACCAACAAAGACGATCAGCGAAGTGAGCGGGAGGGTGCGGCTGGATACGCGGTCAATCGCGAGCACCAGTCCGCACAGGATGAGGATCACCGCAGCGACACGGTCGAGCTGCGACATGTGCCGGAACCATACGGCTAAGCGGCGCGGAGAGATTCGATTCATGGGCAATGCGTGAGGCGCCGAAACCAAACGGAGACGTTCGGCCCTCCTCGGTCAACATACCTGAGTCGAAGGAACATTAGGGATACTTTACCGGGCGCTGCCAGCCGCCGCCTTGCGCACCTTGCTGTGCTTCTGCCCGTAGAAGAAGTACACGACAAGGCCGATGACGAGCCAGATCAGCAGCCGCCACCACGTCTTGGCCGGGAGGCTCAGCATCGCGGCGAGTGACGTGAGAATCCCGAGGATGGGAACCAGAGGCACGAGCGGCGTCTTGAAGGGCCGCGGAAGATCGGGGCGCTTGCGGCGAAGAATCCAGACTCCCGCGCAGACGATCACGAACGCGAGGAGCGTGCCGATATTGACGAGAACGGCGAGGTCGCCGATCGGAATCAGCGATGCGAAAAACGCGACGCAGACGCCGACTACAAGCGAGGAAATCCACGGCGTGCGGAAGCGCGGATGGATCGCGCCGGCCCAATGCGGGAGAAGTCCGTCGCGGGACATGGAATAAAAGACGCGTGATTGGCCGAGCAGCATTACCAGCATGACGCTGCCCAACCCCGCTACGGCACCCGCCTTGACGAGCAGACTGCCCCAGGGCACGCCCGTCGCGTCTATACCGACCGCAACCGGAGCAGCTACGTTCAGCGCGGTGTAGGGCACGACCGCGGTGAGGAGGCCGGAAACCAGAATGTAGAGAACCGTGCAGATGACGAGCGAGCCGATGATGCCGATCGGCATATCTTTTTGGGGGTTTTTCGCTTCCTGCGCGGCGGTGGAGACGGCGTCGAATCCGATGTACGCGAAGAAAATGACTGCAGCGCCGCGCGCTACTCCCGATAAGCCAAAGTCACCGAACTTGCCCGTATTCGGCGGAATGAACGGATGCCAATTCGCCGCCGCAAGCGCCGGATGGCGAAAGACGTACATTCCCGCAACCCCGATGAAGACCAGAACGATCGCGACTTTGAGGATTACGACGGCCGAATTGAAATTCGCCGATTCCTTGATTCCGACGATCAAGATGTAGGTGGCAGCGGCGATCCCGAGAAACGCGACTACGTTGAACAGGCCGGTTGCGTGAGGAAGTGTTGACGAATCGACACCGGCAGCCTTCAGCACCGGCTGCACCGACACGATCGATGCCCAGTGGTTGTTGTAAAAGACCAACTGCGTTCCCGGCGTTGCGATCCATCTGGGGCCGATGTGAATGCCACGATCCTCGAGGAAACTGACGACGTAGCCGCTCCAACCGGATGCGACCGTGGCAGCGCCAAAGGCGTATTCGAGGATCAGGTCCCATCCGATGATCCAGGCGAAGATTTCGCCGAGCGTCGCATAGCCGTAGGTATAAGCCGAGCCGGCAATCGGGATCAGCGAAGCGAATTCCGCGTAGCACAAGCCCGCGAACGCGCAGATGATGCCCGAAAGGATGAAGGAGAGCACGATGGCCGGGCCTGCGCTCTGCGCGGCGGCCTGCCCCGTGAGCACGAAGATGCCGGCTCCGATGATCGCGCCGATGCCGAGCGTGATCAGATTGACCGGACCCAGGGCGCGTTTCAGGGAGTGCTCGTGCTCCTCCGCGGCCTCTTCCATAATCAGTTTCAGCGGCTTCGTCGCCAGCAATGGATTTCCCATTCGGGATTTTCCTCCCAAGAGTCAGATGCGCTTGCGCTCCGCGCTTCGTAACCCGACGATTGTTTCCTGCTCTTCAGGCTTGCACTACGACTCAGCGGGCCGCCTGCCCAGCCAAGCCCACAGGCCGTACACCGGCAGCCCCAGCAGGACGATGATCAGCCCCGGCCAAGTGTACTGTGGTTTATAGCGCAAGAGCTGGATTTCGAGAAATATTGCCATCACGAAATAGAGAGCGGGCAAAACCGGATAACCGAACGCGCGGTACGGTCGCGGCGTATCCGGGCGCTTCGCCCGCAGGACGAATAGCCCGAGCAGCGTGAGGATGTAAAAAATCAGCTCGGCGAAGATCAGGAAGTCGAGGAGTTGGCTGTAAGTGCCCGAAAGACACAAGAGTGAAGCCCAGACGCATTGCACGACGAGCGCGACGCTGGGCACGTGATAACGATTTACGGTGCCGACGGAGCGGAAGAAGAGGCCGTCCTTGGACATCGCGTAGTAGATGCGAGCGCCGGAAAGAATGAGTCCATTGTTGCAGCCGAAGGTCGAAATCAGGATGGCGAGCGCCATGAGGATCGCGCCCGTCGGGCCGAAGATCACTTGTGTGACTGCCGTGGCCACGCGCCCGTCGGCCGCGAACTCGATTCCGCGAGCAAGCGGCGTGGCGCCCTGCGCGCTGCCGGAGAGGGGGAGCACCCGCAGATAAGCGACGTTGGCGAGCGTGTAAAGCAGCACGACGAGGCCTGTGCCCATCGCCAGGGACAGCGGCAAATTCCGGCCCGGGCTTTTCACCTCGGCGGCGGTGAACGTTACGTTGTTCCAGGCGTCCATCGCGAAGAGCGAGCCGACCATCGCTACTCCCATCAGGGTGATGGTTGTGATCATCCATGTGGGATTGTCGGGAGGATATGCGTGCACGGTGTGCCAGCCCGAATTGCGCCAGAAGTGAGTGACATTCGTGGAGCGCGCGACGGCGGTCGTGAACCAGAATCCGAGGATCACCAGGACGGCGAGCGCGCCTGTCTTCGTCACCGTGAAAATATTCTGCACGATCTTGCCGAGCCGCAGGCCGCGCGTGTTGATCCACGTGAGCAGGACGATGGACAGAATCGCGAGGAGATTCTGGCGATTCAGGCCGACGTTGTACGGGCCGAGTTCACCGAACCAAAGATGCCAAGGACCGAGCGTGCCGATTTTCCAGATCCAGTGCGCGGGTGAAAACCACGGCGCGAGCACGCCCGTGAATTTGGCGAACGCGATAGCGACTGCCGCAATCGTCGCGGTCTGGATGACGAGCAGCATCGTCCAGCCGTAGAGAAAGCCCCAGATTTCGCCGAGCGATTCGCGCAGGTAGACGTACTGGCCGCCCGCGTGCGGCATCATGGCGGCAAGTTCGCCATAGCTAAGCGCGGCGACGAGCGTCATCAAGCCTGAGGCTAGCCACACGGCGAGCAAGAGGCCGGGACTTTGCACCTGATGCGCGATGTCGGCGGAAACGATGAAGATGCCCGAGCCGATCATCGACCCAACGACGATCATCGTCGAATCGAACAGCCCGAGGCCTTTGACGAGCTCGGCGGAGGGCCGAGCGGTGGAGGTATCGGTGCTCTGCGCCTGTTCCGCCATTTAGGCTTTGGCTCTGCGAGCTCCCTTCAAGCTCGCTCCCCGCGAACGCGCCGCGCAATTTCCAGATACTCGCGGGCGCGGACGGCCGGATCGGAAGCCGACAGCAAATCTCGAATCACGGCAACGGAGTCGGCTCCCGCGCGAAAAACGTCCGCGGCGGATTCGACCGTGATGCCGCCAATCGCTACGATCGGCTTCGGCGTCAGCCTGCGTACGGCACGCACGAAGTCGATTCCGACGATGGGATCCGGATTCTCTTTTGCAGCCGTCGGGAAGATAGGCCCCACGGCAATATAATCCGCCGAAGTGAGGGCAGCCTCGCGAAATTGCTCGATGTTGTGTGTCGAAATGCCTACCCAGAGGGAGGGGCCGCAGATCCCGCGCGCCTCTTCGACCGGCAGGTCTTCCTGGCCCACGTGCACTCCGCCTGCGCCCACCATCGCGGCGATGTCGGGGCGGTCGTTGACGATGATCCGCACACCGCGCGGAGACAGGTGCGTGACCAGTTCCAACGCCTCGTCATGGATTTTTCGCGCCGGGGCGCGTTTGTCGCGCAGCTGGATTAGTTCGACGCCCGCCTCCGCCAGCTTGAGCGCAAAATCAACCGGCGGGTCGGATGCAAAGGCTGGATCGAGGATCGCGTAGAGCGCTGGAAACAAACCTTCTCCCTAGCTACTTCCCCGTCGTCGCGGTGAGCCGGTCGAGGAAGTGCGTGTCGAACTTTCCGGCCTGGAAATCCGGCTCCGCGAGGATGCGTTTGTGAAGCGGGATCGTGGTCTTGATGCCCTCGACGACGAAGCCGTCGAGAGCGCCTTCCATGCGCACGATCGCCTCGGCGCGGTCGCTGCCATGCGTGACGAGCTTGGCCACTAGCGAATCGTAATAGGGCGGGATCACGGCGTCGGAGTAGGCGGCCGTATCGACGCGAACGCCCGGGCCGCCGGGGACTCGAAAGGCCGTAATGTGGCCGGGAGACGGGCGGAATGTTTCGGGGTCCTCGGCGTTGATGCGGCACTCGATCGCATGACCGTGAAACTGGAATGGGCCGACAACGTCGTCGAGGCGTTCGCCGGCGGCGAGGCGAATCTGGGATTTGACAAGATCGACCTGCGTCACCATTTCGGTGACGGGATGCTCGACCTGAATGCGCGCGTTCATCTCGATAAAGTAAAGATCGCCGGTGACGTCGCGCAGGAACTCGACTGTACCCGCGCTCGAATAGCCGACCGCGCGGAGGGCGTCGATTACTTGTTTGCCGACGCGCTCACGCGTGCCAGCGTCGAGAACCGTGGACGGCGACTCCTCAAGGACCTTCTGGTGGCGCCGCTGGAGCGTACACTCGCGTTCGCCGAGGTGGATCACGTTGCCGTGGCGATCGCCCAACACCTGAAACTCGATGTGGCGAGGATGCTCAATCAGCTTTTCCATGTAGACGTTGGGACTGCCGAAGGCCTGTTCGGCCTCGGAGCGAGCGGTCTGAAAAGCGGGAATCAGCTCCTTCTTGGTGCGCACGACGCGCATGCCGCGCCCGCCGCCGCCCTCGGCTGCTTTGATCATTAGGGGAAGGCCGACCTCGGCCGCCACTACGTTCGCGGCCTCTTCATCGGGCACCACTCCGGCGCTGCCGGGAATCACCGGGAGACCGGCTGCGGCCATTTCGGCGCGGGCGCGATCTTTTTCGCCCATCATGCGGATCACATCGGGCGATGGGCCAATGAATGTGATGTGCGAGGCCTCGCATACCTCCGCGAAATTGGCGTTTTCCGAAAGGAAACCGTAGCCGGGATGAATGGCGTCGACGTCGGTGATTTCGGCGGCGCTGATGACGTGCGGAATATTCAGATAGCTGTCGGCGCTGCGCGGCGGGCCGATGCAGACCGCCTCGTCCGCAAAGCGCACGTGCAAGGCATGGCGGTCGGCCTCCGAATAGACGGCTACGGTCCGGACGCCGAGTTCCTTGCAGGCGGAGAGAATCCGAAGAGCAATTTCGCCGCGATTGGCAATCAGGATCTTCTTGAACATGTCTTAGGTGCGGGAACTTGACGGCGGCCTATTTCCGTCTCGCCGATTTCAACCTGATTATTTCTTGCCCTGCGTGCGAATTCCGAAGAGGGGCTCGCCGTACTCGACCGGATGCCCATTCTCGACGAGAATCTGGACGACCTCGCCCGCGACATCTGATTCGATCTCGTTCATCAGCTTCATGGCTTCGATGATGCAGAGCACCTGCCCCGACTCCACACGGGCGCCCACGGTGACGAAAGGCCCGGCTTCGGGGCTCGGCGCCGAGTAATAAGTTCCCACGATCGGCGACTTGATCAGATGCACATCCGCCGCAGGGCCGGGCGGCTTAGCTGAATCACGCGCTGGCGCGGCTGCAGAAGCGTCCAGTGCTACCGGAGCAGCCACAGGCGGCGCTGCGGCCACGGCGGGCGCACCTGACGCGGCCGACGCCTTCTTGAGGCGGATATGCACGCCTCGGCGCTCGTACTCAAATTCTTCGAGACCATTCTCCTCCATAAACGCGAGGAGGCGCTTGACTTCGACCAAGTCCACGCCTTCCGCGTGCGCACCTGCGCCAGATTCAGACTTCGCCTTCTTCGCCATTTAGAGTTCGAGGAAATCCAGGGGAGCCGTCGTCAAATCCACAGCGCCCTGCGCTGTTACAACCACATCATCCTCAATGCGGATGCCGCCAATCCCTTCCAGGTAGACGCCCGGTTCAACCGTCACGACCATCCCTTCCTGGAGTAATGTTTCTTCGCCCTTGCCGAGACGCGGCATCTCGTGCACCTCGATGCCAAGGCCATGGCCTGTACTGTGTGTGAAGTAACGGGCCAAGCCGAATCGCTTCAAGGTCCGTCGCGCCGCCCGATCCACGTCTCCAGCCTTGACGCCGGGCCGGATCACCTGCTTCGCGGCTTCCTGGGCCTGCAGGACCGCTTGATACATTCGCCGAATCCTGGCCGGCGCTCGCCCAACGAACACCGTCCGCGTCATGTCGCTGCAGTAATTTTCGAGTATAGCACCCTGATCGAGGACGACCAATTCGCTTTTGGCGAGGCGCTTCGGCGTGGGACGCGCATGAGCCCACGCGGAACGCGGACCCGAGGCGACGATCGTCTCGAACGAGGGACCGGACCCGCCCATTTTCTTGATCCTGTATTCAATCTCGGCGGCCAGATCGAGTTCGGAGGCCCCCGGGCGGATCAGCAGCAGGATCTCTCGAAAAACGCCGCTGATCAGATCCGCTGCGTCGCGCATTCGTGCGAGTTCGCCCGCGTCCTTCACTGCGCGAAGCTTTTCGACCACGTTCTCGTCGCTCGCCCACCGCACCCTGCCCCGCGAAATTGCATCGAGCGTCTGCTTCTGAACCACCGTTGTGTGGGCGGTTGCGTAGGCTACGGGGCGCCGGCGGCGCTGAAGCTTCAACTCTTCGCCGACTGCGCGCAGCAGGCCCTGCTTTGCGATGTGGACGTGAGCCCCGTGAATTTCCTGCCGCGCCTGGAAGGTGTAGCGGCTGTCGGTGAAAAGCGTGGCTTTGGATTCGTCGATGAGCAGCAACCCGGCGCTGCCCGTGAAGCCGCAGAGATACTGAATGTTCGGCAGGTGCGAAACGAGGATCGAATCGACTCCGAGGGTGGAAAAGGAAAGCCGGAGCCGGTTCGTTCGTTCTTCGAACCCGCTCCGGCCTGAACTCTGCTTTGCCGATTTCGCCGCCACGTCAGGCAGCCGATCCCCTCCCCCCGATCCTTCCGCCCAAGCTTAGCTCGGGAGAATCCGAGGCGTCAGGAAGAACAGCAATTCCTGAGAAGTGGAGCTGACCGTCGTGTGTTTGAACAGATTGCCGATCACCGGAACGCTCCCGAACAGCGGAACCTGCTGGATATCGGTGCGTTGCTGGGTGACGATGATTCCGCCAATCATGACCGTCGCGCCGTCGTTGACGGTGACCTTCGTTTCCGCCGACTGCGTGTCGATCGCCGGGATGCCCTCGATTCGCGGGATCCCCTGATCGATCTGATCGTTTTCGACCGTCACGTCCATAAAGATCGTGCCGTCGGCCGTAATCTGAGGAGTCACATCCAGTTCCAGAACCGCATTCACGAACTGGACCGATACCGTGTTGTTCACCACTGTCTGAACTGGAATCTTGGTCCCTTGCTTTACGCTCGCCTTCTGATTGTTCTGCGTGATTACCTTGGGCTTCGACAACAGCTTGCCGACACCCTTGTCCTCCGCCGCGGTGATGATCAAGTCGAGCGCGAAGTTGTTGGTCCCGAAGGAATATGAGAAGCCGCTCGTCGGAGCGGTGGCCGGCAAGTTCGAGTTCAGAGGAATCGACCCGGAAGTTGGGGTCCCCGTCGAGGTGCCGCTTGAGACGATGACCGGAGGAATCGGTGGAAAGTGAATGATCGGGCTGGTCCCGACCGAGGTCGCACCGCTCAAGAAGCTTGTCGGGTTTCCGCCGGCCGCGGAGATGCCAAACTGGGCGCCAATTTCGCGCGAGAACGAGCGGTTGGCTGCAACGACACGGGCCTCGATTTCGACCTGCTGCGACCTGCGGTCGAGCTGGCGGATGAGGTTGTCGAGCACCGGCAAGGTGCTCGGAATGTCGCGAATGATGAGCGTGTTGGAACGATCGTCGGCAATGATATCGCCACGCGACGAGAGAAACTTCTTGAGCGTACCCGAAAGGTCGGTCGCCTTCGCGTAGCTCAGCACACGCGTCGTGGTAACGACGTCGGCGGCTTCGGCCTGTGCCTTGGCGAGATCGCGGCTCTCTTCCGCCTCTTTCTGCAAGGTGGCCCGCGTCGCGATACGCAGGACGTTTCCATCCAACTGCTTATCGAGATCGTTGTTCTTGAGGACGATGTCGAGGGCTTGATCCCATGGCACGTCGTCCAAAACGATAGTCAGCGTTCCCTTCACATTCGGATCCAGCACGACGTTTAACCCGCTGATTTCATGAATCAGCCGGAAGAAATCGCGCAGGTCCACATCCTTGAGGTTCACCGAAATGGGCTCGCCCGTAAACTTGGCCGTCGCGGGAGCCGGTGCTGGAGCTTGGGCAACCGCCGCAGGTCCTGCAAGCGGAGACGCCGGCCCGGTGGTCGGCTGCGCCGCAGGAGCGGCTGTTGCAATCGGTTCCGTGGCGGGCTGGTCCGATGCCGCCTTGGCGTCCGCCGATGGGGTCGCGAGAGCCGCCGAGGTCCTCGTCAACGCAACCGGCAACACAGCGGCCGGCGCGGGAACCTCGCCGGGCTTTGTTGCGGAGGTCTCATGCCGCGGCAAGGGAGCCGGATTGCTTGGCGCCGGTGCCTTTATCTTGACCACGCCGGTCGATTGGTCCGACGAATCGGATTGCGCCGCCCCAGACGAAACCGCCTTGGGCGAAAAAGATACGCTGACCGTATCGCGGTCCTGGACGATGTTGTAAGCCGCTGGTTGGCGCAGATCGATCACGACGCGCGAAACTTCGGGCGTGAACTGAGCGAAGCGGATTTCGCGAACCGGGTCAAGATTGCTCGCAAGATGGCTTTCGGAAGTCTTGAGACGCGCATTTGCGAAATCCAGCACCAACCGATCCGGATTGTGGAGCCGCATTGCGTGGTAGGTCAGCGCTCCCGACCCGGAAATATTGACTTCGGTCCGGCCGTCATCCTGAGTGAGGTGAATCTGGCGGATCGAGGGAGAAACCCCGTTCTCCTGAGTTATCTCGGCAGCCTTGGCCACAATGGGAGCCATTGCCGGCGACTTCGCAGGCGCAGTCACGGACGCTGTCCCCGCAGAAGCACGGGACACCAGCAGAGTGAGATCCTCGGGGTCCTTGCGTTCGAGGCGCGGGTCGACGCCCTGGGCCATCAGAATTTCCACGCGTACGACCGGCTTGGCGCCCGAAGAATAACTCGTGATGCGATAGCTCTTCACGAGGTCGGAAGGCACGGCTTGCACGCCCGCCGCATCTCCGGCGGAAACGCCACTCAGGTCGAGCACGTAAAGGTTCGCGCTCGGACGGTAGGTGCTGTACTCAAAGGGCGCGTTGGCTTCGGCGTGCAAGCTCACGGCACCGTCCTTCACCTCCGCTTTCACATGGACCACCGGCGCGTCGCCCGCCACGGCCGGCATTCCATTCGACAGCACTAGACCGGCCGCTATCAGCGCACCGAGCCCCCACCCCCGCCACATGATCCTCATTGCTGCTCTCCTGCACTCGCGTAGATTCGTTTCGTCACGATTCGTTCGACTGGATGGCCAAATGCGTCTTTCGAATTCTCTTTGAAAGTGACGCCATCCAAACTGATCTTCTCCACGTCACCGTCGTACAGTTGATCCCCTTCACGGATGAAATAGACGCGCTGATCGGGATTCGAAACCACGGCAATCATTCCATTGCCGGACTTCACACTCCCATCCACGCGTACCGATGCGATCACAATGCCGGCCTTACCCGGCGGCAAGTGCGCCGCACCCGTATCTTTTTTGTCCGAAACCAACGGCACAAACGGATCGCGCTTGCCCTCCATATTGATTGTGCCGGAATCAACCGATTCCTCAGACGGCGTGGCTGGAATCGCGGCGGCCGGCGGCGCGGCGGCGGGCTTCGCGACAACCTGCTTCGTGGCTGACGCAACGGCCTTCCGTGCCTCCTTCGCTCTTTTGACCGCCGTCATCTGCGCCCACGCGCCGGGAATCAAGCACAGGGAGATAGTCAGTGCTGCCATCAGGTTCGCGGTTGCCTTTGCAAGTCTCATCGTTCTCGCCCTATCGCCTTGCCGGCGCGCTCTTCGCGCCCTTCGCACCCTTTGTCGTTGTTGCGCTTGCCTGTTCACCCGGGTTTGTGAAGAACGTCGTAACCGTGAATGTTCCCGTAACCGACGTTCCAGGCACAACCCGGAACTTGGAGTTCTTACTCGTTTCGATCGCTGAAAGCTTTAGGTCGCCCACGTTGATGATGCGCGAGAGGCGCCCAAGCTTGGAAAAAAAGTCGAGCACTGAGTAGTACGGGCCGTCCGCCTCTACATCAAACGGCATCTCGAAGTAGTACGGCTTTTGCGCGACCGGCTTCGACGTCAGGGTTCGGATCGAGACGCCCGAGCTCAGGGCGGCGCGTTGCACCATCAAGATGAACTCATCGGTCTGTTTGTCTTCCGGCACGATAGTTTGGAGCGTTGCAAGCTGTTTCTGCAGGGCGTCCATCTCGGTCTGCAACTCCGCCCGGCGCTGTTTGTAAACGCGCAAACTCTCGACTTCGGCTTCGAGCGGCTTCAGTTCCGCCTGCTTGCTCTCGAGCTGCCCGCGCACGCTCGCAAGGGGCAGGCCAGGAATGTAGAGTCCTGCCAGAATCAACACAACTGCCAGGCCCACCGACGCAAGGGCTTGTAACGGCCAGGGCCAGTCCCGGAAACTTGTTGCCATCGGCTAGCTCCTTCCCTTCCGCGCGGGCGGAGGCGGCTGAGCCGCTCCCGTCGCTTGGGTGGTGGCTGCACCGTTCTGCTGCGGGGCGATTGTCACAGACATCGAGAAACCGTATGTCTGAACCGCCGGACGTAGGTCGTTTTCCTTGGCGTCCTTGATCTCGACGTTTGTGAAGTAGCCGCTTCTCTTCAATTCCGTAATGAAATTCGCGACGGAATTGATCGACCCTGCTTCGCCCTCGATATCGAGCGAATCGCCGCTTCTTGTTATTGACGTCAACCAGAGCGCGTCCACTCGAACGACCGTATTGGCCACCATCTGGAGCAGGTCCTGCGCCCCGCTGCGATTCTTCTGGAGCGTCTCGATCACGTCGATCCGCTGCTGGAGCACGGCCTTCTGGCTTTCAAACGCATCTACTTGGGACTTGATCTGCTGCAGGCTGGTTTTCTCCGCCTGCAGGTCGCGGATGCGGGCTTCCGTGTGATCGAGTTGTCTGCTTTGCGACATGTAGACAACGAAAAGAACGACAGCCGCCACCGCAATCGCCGCGCCAAACAGCAATATCTGTACGGTAGCCTCGAGAGGCACCGTCTGTTTCGCGGCTTTCGGACGAGCCTGGCCTAGTAAGTTGATCCGGATCATGGCGTGTCAAAACTCCTCAGCGCCAGACCCATGGCGATTGCCAGGCGCGGCGCCAACTCGCGAAGCTGATTTTCATCGTGACGCGCGGGGTTGATGGCGACTTTTCGAAATGGATAGAGCTCCTCGACCGGCATCGCGAATTCTTCCTTGAGCAGATCGAGCAAGCCCGGCACCCGCGCCGTCCCTCCCGCCACCACGATCCGGCGAATGTTCTCGCCGCTCGCCGTGGCGCGGAAGAAGTCGAAAGTTTTCTGAATCTCGAGAATCAAAATGTCGGAAACGGAGCGCAGGATCGAAGTTCGCTGTTCTTCGCTCACGCCGGCGTGCGTTCCGCCCATCTTGAGCTTCTCGGCGTCCTCGAAGCTGAGGTCGAGCTCCTTCTGCAGGGCGTCGGTATATTGATTGCCCCCAACCGAAACGTCGCGCGTGAAGAGGGGTGTCCAGCCGCGGATGATGTTGATGTTCATGACGCTCGCGCCCACGTTCAACAGTGCAACCACCTGCGATGGATCCGGCTCGTAGTTGACCTCGAACGCGTTCTGCAGAGCGAAGGCGTCGATGTCGACCACCATCGGCGTCTTGCCCGCTTGGGCCAGGACGTTCGTGTGGTTCAGAATCTTGTCCTTCTTAACGGCAACCAGCAGCACGTCCATCTGGTTCTCGGTGGCTTCGAGCAGCTGATAGCTGAGGTTGACGTCGGCAATGTCGAAAGGAATGTGCTGGCTCGCTTCGGCTTGAATCCGATCGTAGAGTTCCTCTTCGGTCATCAGCGGCATGCTGACGCGCTTGACGATCACCGAGTGTCCTGAAACAGACGTCGCGACGTCTTTCGTTTTGATCTTTTGCGAGTCGAAGATCGAGATGATCTTCTCGGCCACCGAAGGGGCGTCCATGATGGCGCCGTCCACGACGGTATCCTGAGCCAAGGGCTCCAGCCCGAAGCTCACCAGCTCGTAACCGTCTTTGGCCTTCTTCAACTCGACGGCCTTCACCGAACTCGATCCGATATCCAGACCGATTAGTGACTTGGTTTTCCCGAGATTGAACATCGTGCGGCCCCTCACTCCTCAGTTCGCCCCATTTCGCAGGACGAATCCGCATCACCTTTTTGCTGCGCTTTCGCCAAACTGGCGTCCGCGCCTTTTGTTTCTGCTTCGCCCAACCCTTCAAGCCCCTTTGCCACACCCCGGAATGAGCTACGGTACTAATAGAACTGGTACGCTCCCCGTGGACCGTTTATCACATCCCACGCCGCAGACTGTCAATCAACATGTTTCAAGCTTGTGCTTCTGGTAAAACCCCGCCCAAAGGACAGGGTGCACATTTGGACATGCCTGCGGCGGGACGTGCGGGCCTGCTTTCCGCCCCGGAAAGCTCTTTCTGGGCCGGAAGTTTCGCTTTTGCCTTTTGTTCCTGGTTACAGAGGACTGCCCGAAGGAGCACTTCGAAGGGCTACCGATCCAGCTTCAATTTTGCCCAGAGCTCGTCAATGCGCTTTTTTGTTGCGCTGTCCATCTTAATTTCGTCCGGCCAGCGGCCCGTGTAGCCCTCTTCCGGCCACTTGCGCGTTGCGTCGATTCCCATCTTCGAGCCGAAATCCTGCCGGCGAGCCGCATGATCGAGGGTATCGACCGGACCCATTACGAACTGGATGTCGCGCTCCGGATCGATCGCGCAGAGAGCCTTCCACACCACCTCGCGCGGATCCTGCACGTTGACATCATGATCGACGATGACCACCACTTTCGTGAACATCGCCTGCCCGAGCGACCAGATCGCGTTCATCGTCTTCCGCGCGTGCCCCGGATAGCTCTTGCGGATGGAAACAATCATCAGGTTCTGGAAAATCCCCTCGGCGGGCATCGCCACGTCCACAATCTCGGGGTGCTGCATCTTCATTACGGGCAGGAACACCCGCTCAATCGCGTGGCCGATGAAATAATCTTCCTGCGGAGGCGGCCCGACAATCGTCGTGAGGTAGAGCGGATCCTTGCGGTGCGTGACGCACTGCACGTGGAACACCGGGTATTCGCCTTCGAGCGAATAGAAGCCCGTGTGGTCGCCGAAAGGGCCCTCCGTACGCGTTTCTCCCAATTCGACGTACCCTTCCAGCACGATTTCTGCATTCGCCGGAACCTCTAGATCGACCGTCTTGCACGCCACCAGTTCGACAGGCTCGCGCCGCAGGAAGCCTGAAAACATGAATTCGTCCATATCGGGCGGCACAGGCAAAATCCCCGAGAAGCAGGTTGCCGGATCGGCCCCGATCGCGACAGCAACTTCGAGCTTCCCTCCCCGGTTCCTCGAGAGCGCGCTGCGGTAGTGCTCGGCGCCATGCTTCTGCGTCTGCCAATGCATACCCGTGGTTCGCGAATCGAAGACCTGCATGCGGTAGCAGCCCACGTTGCGCTTGCCCGTTTCCGGATTCTTGGTGATGACCATCGGCCACGTGATGTAGCGGCCGCCGTCCTGGGGCCAGCATTGCAAGATGGGAAAATCGAGCAGCGAAAAACCATCCGTCCGGACCACATCCTGGCATTCCCCGTTGCGCACGGTCTTGGGAAAAACGGAGCCAAGCTCGGCGAGTTTGGGAAGCATTTTGACCTTGTCCAGAATGCCCTGTGGCGACTGCATGTCCAGAATCGACGAAATTCGACCCGCGATCTCGTTCAGAGAATCCACCTCGAGCGCCAGATTCATGCGCCGCTCGGTGCCAACCATGTTCGTCACCGCAGCAAACCGCGAGCCTTTTGTGCGCTCGAAGAGCAGCGCCGGGCCGCCTCGCTTGACCGTGCGGTCCGAAATCTCGGTGATTTCGAGCACCGGATCAACCTCGGCCGACAAGCGCTTGAGCTCGCCTTCCTTTTCCAACTTGCGCAGAAAGTCTCGCAGATCGCGATACGCCACTTCCCCTCCCTTGAGATACGAGTCGCTCACTCTAACACGGCTTGCCTTCGGTAGCTGTCGAAGACAATCCAAACGACGATCGAGTGGCGAAGTCGAGAAACCAATCGGGTGGGCCATGCGTCTTTATTGTTGAGAGGCCACGGCGCGTTAAGCGCCAAGACCTAGGCAGACCACCGCCAGAACGTGACCGCCAACCCCGAAGGTAGAGGTTAATGTCGCTAAGAGAATCCTATCAACAGCATAAGAAGCTGTACGTCATCGGTGCGGCTGTTCTGATCGTGGTGATAGCCGGCTGGTCGTATGTCAGGAGCCGGGCCAACGACCCGAAGTTTACGACGGCCGAAGTTCGCACAGGCAATATCACGGCCAGCGTGCAGGCCACGGGGACGATCAACGCCCTGACTACGGTGCCCGTCGGCTCCTACGTATCCGGCACCGTCGAGTACATCTTCGCGGACTACAACACGCGCGTCCACAGCGGGCAGGTGCTCGCTCAACTCGACCCGGCAATCTATGAAGCGCAGGTGACCCAAGCGCGCGGCAACCTGCAAAACGCTGAGGCAAATCTGGTCACCTTGGCGGCAAACGTCCAGGTCGACGAAGCGAATCTCGCCAAGGTCGAGGCCAACGTCAAATACGAACAGGCGACGGCCAAGCGCTCACTCGACCTCTTCCAATCCGGAATTGTGTCCGCGGATTCCAACGATTTGACGCAATCGAGCCTCGGCCAGGCCAACGCGGATGTCCAGGCGGCGCAGGCCCAGGTTGATCAAGCCAAAGCCCAGCTCAATCAGGCAAGGTCGCAAGTCACGTCGATGCAGGGCGCTCTGAAGGCCTCTGAGACCAGCCTGAAATACACCACGATCATTTCGCCGATCGATGGCACTGTCGTCGCGCGCAACGTCGACGTCGGCCAGTCCGTCGCCGCGACCCTCCAGGCGCCGCAGGTTTTCACCGTCGCGCAGGACTTGACCCGCATGCAGGTGTACGCGGCGATCGACGAGTCGGACACCGGCAATATCAAGGTCGGCGCGCCAGTGACATTTCAAGTCGATGCGTTTCCGAACCAGCAGTTTCACGGCCGGGTGAGCACGGTACGCCTTAATCCAACGACTGTGCAAAACGTCGTGACTTACAACACAGTGATCGATTTCAGCAATCCTGACGAAAAGCTGCTCCCCGGAGAGACCGCCTACGTCACGATTCCGACGGGCAATGCGCAGAACGCCGTTTTGATCCCGAATCCGGCGCTTACCTTCAAGCCGTCGTCCATAGCGACGAAGGAAATTCAGGCGCTCTACAAGCAATACAACATCTCGCGCGAAGCTTCGACGACTCACCTCGGCGGATGGCAAGTGGTGTGGAAACTTGGGCCGGACAAGAAGCAGTTGATCCCTGTCGCAGTCCAGGCCGGGATCACCGACTACAACAACACTCAACTCATTCAGGGCAATGTGCATGACGGAGACGTCCTGGTGATTGCCGAGCAAACGAACGGCGCCGCGGGCGGAAACGCGCGTCCCCCGGGCTTCGGTGGGCCGCCGGGCGGACCGCGGGGGCGCTGATCGTTTTGAGTCGGCTTAGTCGGGATGGATAAGTGCATTACTGAGGTACGACCATGAATCCGAGAGAAGTCATTCGTGTGGCCCTGCGGGCACTAGCGCGCAATAAGATGCGCACGATCCTGACGATGCTGGGCATCATCATCGGCGTCGGGGCCGTCATCTGCACGGTTGCGATCGGCCAGGGCGCAAGCGCGCAAGTGCAGCAGCAGATTCAGGCGCTCGGCGACAATATGATGATGGTCTTTTCAGGCAGTGTAAATACCGGCGGCGTGCGCATGGGCAATGGCGCTACGAAGACGCTCACCGCCGATGATGCTGAGGCAATCCTCGCGCACGTTCAGGGTGTCGTTGCGGTTTCCCCGATCGTAGGGTCCGGGGTGCAAGTCGTCAATGGCAACCAGAACTGGTTCACACGAGCGAACGGCGCGTCCGCGGACATCACTCAGATTCGCAACTGGCCGGTCGTCCAGGGAAGCATGTTTTCGGAACGCGACGTGAACATGGCGGCGAATGTGTGCGTGCTCGGGAACACGGTGGCACAACAGCTGTTCGGCGATTCGGATCCTGTGGGACAGATGATCCGCGTGCAAAACCTTCCCTTCCGCGTCATGGGCGTGCTGCTAGCGAAAGGACAGTCGAGCAACGGGCAAGACCAGGACGACATGATGATCGTGCCCTACACGACGGTCCAGAAGAAGATTTCCGGCATCAGCTGGGTGCAGCTCATCATGGTTTCCACGACTTCCCAGCAGGCGATGGCACAGGTTCAGTCCGGCATCTCCGCCCTCCTGCGCCAGCGTCATCATCTGCGCGCCACCGAAGACGATGACTTCATCATCCGCAGCCCCAACGAAATGGCGCAAGCCGCCGAAGCAACTTCGCTCGTCATGACGCTCCTGCTGGCGGGCATCGCATCGATTTCCCTGCTGGTCGGCGGGATCGGCATTATGAACATCATGCTCGTTTCCGTCACCGAACGGACGCGCGAGATCGGCGTGCGCATGGCGGTCGGCGCAACCGAGGAGGACGTCCAGGCGCAATTCCTCAGCGAGGCGCTGGTGCTGAGCTCGCTCGGCGGACTGGCAGGAATCGCGCTCGGTATGGTGGCGTCGGCCATCATCTCCAACGTCCTGCACTGGTCCACCAGAGTTTCCCTGCTTTCCGTCGTCGTCGCCGTTGTTTTCTCCGCCGGCGTTGGCATTGTGTTTGGCTACTATCCGGCGCGTCGGGCTGCCCGGCTCGATCCCATTGAGGCTCTCCGATATGAGTAAGATTCGCATGAATGCTGGAAGCACGCTGCTATATGCAGGCTCGTGGCTCGCGGCGCTGGTTCTCGCGGCGCTGATGGGAATGTCGTGCCCGGCAAGCGCGCAGGCGCCCCCTCCCGGACAAACGATGCGACCTCACGGACAAACGGGCATGCACCCGCCGACGGGCGCAACCGTGCCCGTGCCCGCGACCACAAAAGTAGCGACCCCGAAAACGAACGCCAAGGGCGAGCAATTTTTCATTATTGCTTCGTTGGATCAGTCAAAATCCGAGATTCTCGTGAAGCGTCCCGACGAAGTGACTCTGCTGCTGAACGCAACTCCCAAGACGCAGTACTTCGACGAAAACGGCAAGCCTCTGAAGCTTTCCGACCTTCGCGCGGGCGATACGGTGTGGGTCACTTCTACCGGCGGAGCGCAGCCAACAGCCATCCGGATCCGCAAGGGACAGATGACCCTTGCCGATTTGCATCGCTACTACCTCGATTACGCCGAAATTAAATAGGCTCCGCTAGTGTTTGATGCAAGGATGGAAGCCAATTCCATCCCTGCATCAGAATCTTTGCGGCTACCTCCCTCCTCCTTTCCGTTCCGCAGGGGCAGAACGACTTTGTGGTTCCTGTCGTTGCTGCGGCTGTCGTACCTGCCTCTGCTGCGGCTGTCGTACCTGCCTCTCTTGCGGCTGTCGTACCTGCTCTCTGCTTCGCTGCCGCTGTCGCACCTGCCTCTGTTGCGGCTGTCGTGCCTGCCTCTGTTGCGGCTGCCGTATCTGTCTCTGCTGCGGCTGTCGTTCGACCGGCTTCTGTTGCTGCTGCTGGTAATTTTGATTCAGCTTTGAGTTGCGGGTGTTCGCTGCCGGGGCCCGTTCCCTGTTCGCCTGGGCATTGCCCCCGGCACGATTCACGTTGGGGCGATTTTGCCCTCGCGAAGCTTCGCGAGCATTGGCAGACCTATTATTCTCGGCTGGCGTATTGGCCTTCCCGCGATCGTTCGCGGCATTGCGAGTTGCCGGCCGGCTGTAGGGCGCACCCGCAGCCTCGGCTTTGACAACCTTACCCTTGAACTCTCCGGGCCGGGCGG
The DNA here is from genome assembly GCA_963841605.1 of uncultured Acidobacteriota bacterium. Classification (GTDB taxonomy): domain Bacteria; phylum Acidobacteriota; class Terriglobia; order Acidiferrales; family UBA7541; genus Palsa-295. The sequence goes on along the minus strand of CAWJDM010000010.1, from coordinate 35,149 downwards.
TCGCGGCGATCGGAGGCTTGCCGTGGTTCACTGAAGCCCGCAAGTCTCGATTCCCGCGAGCCGCCTGCATCTGCCGAGACTGCGCGGCCACCGGCGCGATGTGGCGTTGGCGGGCAAAGTCCTGTTGTTGCGCGGTCGGACGCGCGGTGATGCCGCCCCTCCCGCCGTTATAGCTGACGCGATCGACCCTGACGTTGCGGATTCTCTCGTTGTAGACGTTGTGAACTATGGTTACATTTACGTTGCTGACCGCGCGATTGTAGTAAAAGTGATCGTGATCCCAGCGTCCTCCCACGTACCCGTCGCCGAAATAGCCGAATCCGTAGTCGACGTCGCCGTAGAAGCCGACTTGCGGTCCCCAGTATCCGTCATAAAAGACAAACGCACTGCCGTCCCATGCCCAGTATCCCGGCGTCCACAGGAAACCCACCTCGGGTGGCTCTACCCACGTTCCCGGCACCCAATAATAGTCATCGAAGTCCGAATCCCACGCCCAGTAGCCTGGCGTCCAGATGTAACCCTCCCCGGGACAAACAGGTTGGGTGTAGACCGGAATTGCCGGGGGCGCAAACCCCACGGAAATGCCCACGGCAACCTGCGCGTGAGTGGGAACTGAAGCGATCAGCGCAGAAAATGCCAATAACAATAAGGTGCGAATCACGAGCCTGTGCATGTGCCCTCCTCCCCGAAGAATTCCCAGTTTTTGCTGCGGGCCTACACAATGGTGATATGCGAGCGGGACTTAAACCAATACAGACAACGTGTTAAAGCTCTCGCAGGATTCGCTGTAGGGGAATTACATTAGAGCGAGAGTCCGCGCGGCCGTCAAGTTGGCCCCTTTACCTCAAATGCACGCCGTTCGGGTCGATTTCCTCGCGTAGCAATCGCAAGTCCTCGGCACTGGGAAGCGGCGTCGTGGGAATTTCGTTCGGGATGTGCAACGGGAACCCGGTATTTTCTACCAGCTCTTCCACTCGAATCCCCGGATGCAACGACAGCAGCGACATTGAATGTGTCTTCGCGTCAAATCCGAGAACGGCCATGTCCGTAATCACGCGGCTGGGCCCGCCTCCGCGCAGATTCAATTCTTGGCGGCTGCGCCCACCTACGAAGCCGGGACTCGTGAGGTGAGCCACGGCGAGGGGAAGTTTTCTTTTCTCATGGCGCATGATCACAATCACGCGCTTGGCCAGCGACGCGACATCATTTCCTCCAGCGCTGCCATTCACGTACCGGACCTTCCCCGACTCATCTTTCACAAGCGTCGTATTGATGTCGCCGTACCGGTCTAGCTCCAAAGCTCCCAAAAACCCTACGTCGACTACGCCCCGGTGTAAGTTCATACCCATCACATCGAGAAAGCCGCTCAAGCACGTCGCTCCCCAAAACGATCGGGAGTCGGGCAACCCTACCGGTGTGTCTTTCGGGCGCGGGTTCATCACTCCAACCTCAAGAAGAGTCGCGAGTCTCGGCGCGTGCGTACGTTTGGCAAGCACACTTGCGACTTCGGGCAATCCAAGGCCTACGACGACCACTTCGCCGTCATGAAGTTCTCTGGCTCCGGCGGCCGCCATGATTTCGGTGGCGCGGATATCGGACCGTGCATTTCTGTCTTTCGTTCCTTCGGTCACCTGCATCGAACGAGTCCGTCCTTTCTACGCTGCGCTCCACCTTCCGATCAGTAACCTGAGATGGGCTCGGCTCTCAATTCTTCCATTCGCGGTAGCCCCCCAAGTTTTCCCAGAAATTCCCAATGGTCGCGGCAACCGAAAACGAAGGCCTTCAAATACTCCTGGAAGCGCCCAGGGTCCGCCGCGTGTTTTACATACAGGCGCAGATGATCGGCGTCGTAGTCGTAGCAACCATAAACACAGGTTGGCAACGCGCCAAACGGCTGATGAATCACGGCCTCTACCCGGTGTCCCGGTATGATTGTCCGCTCAGGCGACCGCTGGATAAACTCGGTCGGAACAATCTGTTCCGCCACGATAATCAAGCGGCGCCCCGCCTTGGCTTGCTCCTCGTTCCCCCAGCGAGCTCCGTTGATCTGACAATTTCCATCGCGATCCGCAATCTGCACATGAACGATGGACACGTCCGGCTCGAGCGCCCTCAACAAAACGTACTCCTCCCCGGTGAAGGGACACTTCGATCGCTTCACATCCGAGGCGCCCGGCCCCGCCTCTAATCGCTCCAGTATCTCGGAGGCAAACAACGACTTGATGGGAATGTAAGAGAGGCCCAGCGCTCCTGCCAAATAGCGAAAGCAAACTGAGAGGCTCGTATAATCTTCGCAGCGTAGCGACTTTGTTTCGCGCGCGCGGTTCACAGAGTGGGCGGGGCCAAATCGGTCCAGCGACCCTCCACCCATGATCAGGTGGCTAACGAGACCGGCCCCCACCAGTAAATCGGTGTCGAGTCCCACAACTCCCTGCGAGAGCGTCAGGTCTTTTTTCTGCTGCCGGATCAATTCGTGGACGACTGCGATTGGGTTGCGGGCAATCGCAAAGCCGCCCAACGCAATGTGGCTTCCTGAGGGAATCGTGCTAACGACTTCGGAAACTGACTTGATTTTGTCAACCATGCTCGAGGTAGTCCCTCTGTCGGTGCAGCCGAATTGTGGTCGTGCATCGTCGCGACCGGGCAGAGCTTACAAGTAGAATGGCCGGTCGTCAATAAGCACGGCTAATAGATACCGCCACAGCATCTCGGCGGGGAAACACCCGAATCTCTTTTATGTGGTCCTGGAGTTCGTCTCGGAAGGCTCAGGAAAAGGGGCCGCTCGAAAATACGCGCAGGGCCGGCACACTATTTTCGGTTTCCGGACGCGGCAAACCCTGCGGGAGGCCGCCCAGTTCTCGAAGCGTGCAGGCGACGTAATAGCGCGCCATGTGTTTGCGCCAGTGCATGGCAAAATCCGTATTGTCGAGGGGTTTTACAGGAGAGTACGCCGCCTCTGCGGCGTCATGGATCGTTTCTTCCGTCAGCTTTTTCCCAATAATCGCTTTCTCTGAGAGCGTCATCTCAATCGGATGGGAGCCAACCCCTCCCAAAACGATTTTGGCGTTCTCCACCGTCCCATCGCCCGCCAGGCTCAGGCACGTAGCCACGCCGAGCACAGGGAAATCAAACGAGCCGCGGCGGCGAAGCTTCCAATACGTCGCTCGCCAACCGTTGGTCGGCGGCAGGTGGATCTCAGTCAGGAGTTCGTCGGGCCGTTTGTTGAGGTAGTGGATTCCGTCATCGTTATAAAGATCCGCCGCCGGCAGCACTCTTTCTCCCGAACTCGAAATCAACTTCACCTTCGCGCCGATGGCCACCATTACCGGGGCGGAGTCGCTCGACTGCACCGCCCAGCAGCGCGGGCTCGAGGGAGCCACCCAGCAGATCTCGCCGTCCTTTTTCATGCAAAAGTTGATGCCCTTGCGCCACTCGTAGTTCTGGTCGTAATAATTGCAGCGCGTATCGAGCAGCAGGTTTCCCCCGATGGTGCCCATGTTGCGCAGCAGCGGCGTGGAGATCAACTCGGCAGCCTTCGACACGGCCGGATAGGCACGTTGAATGCGGCGGTCCTCCGCAACCTCAGTCAGCGTCAGACCCGCCCCCAAGACCATGCCCTCCGCCGGCTTGCCCTTGGTGGCGCGCAGTTGCTTGAGCTGCGCCAGCCCAATAACCACCTTCGGCACCTGCTGGCGACGCTTCATATTGGGATAGAGATCCGTACCGCCGGCTACGAACGCAGCGTCAGGCCCTTCGTCCGACATCATGCGGACGGCCTCGACCAAAGACTTGGGTTGCAGATAGCGAAATTTGGGAAGTCTCAGCATGCCGTTATACCAAAACAGGCTGGCGTTCTACCGCCTTGCCATCGCCGCCTTCTTCCGGCGTCGGCACAAAAATCGGGGTGGGCATGTCGCAGTGCGGGAATACAGTAGGCCCGTATCTGCCTTCCTGCCCCTTGGCCTTCGCCCGAATCGCTTTCAACACTTTATCAGGCGTCATCGGAACCTCGTCGATGCGAACCCCTACCGCGTCATAAATTGCATTGGCGATCGCGGGAGGAACCGGCAACTGCGGCCCCTGTCCGGCTTCCTTGGCCCCGAACGGCCCATTGGAATCCCGATCTTCGATCACATAGGTGATCACGTCGCACATCTCCATTGTGGTGGGGCTCTTGTATTCCAGGAAGGAGGGGAACTTGTGAATCACGTTGCGGTTCCCGCGATAGGTCATCTCCTCCATCAAGGCCTCGCCCAGGCCCATGTAGATACTGCCTTCGATCTGCCCGATCGCCACCACGGGATTAATGCACTGGCCGATGTCGTGAGCGATCCAGATGCGGGGGACAACGACAATGCCCGTTTCGGGATTGACCTCTACTTCGGCCACAGCCGCAGAATAGCTGTAGGCAGGCGAAGGACCGACTCCAGACCCCTTGAACTTTCCAGGCGCGGGCGCCGGTTTGTAGGAACCCACCGAGCCGAGCGTGCCGAATTTCGCTTCGGCAAGCCACACAGCCTCTATAAAGGTCATGCCTTTCTCCGGATTCTGCATGTCGAAAACGCGGCGATCTGCAAAGACCAGCCGGTCCGCCGGAATCTCCAATTTCGCGGACACCGCCTGGACCAACATCTCCTTGGCCCGCTCGGCAGCCTGGATCGCTGCGTTGCCGGTCATAAGGGTGACCCGGCTGGAGTAACTTCCCAGATCCACGGGAGTGAGATCGGTGTCGGCCGTGACGACCCGAATGTCAAACGGATCGATCCCTAGCACCTCGGCGACGATATAGGCCAAAATCGAATCGGAACCCTGACCGATCTCTGTTGAGCCGCAGAAGACGGTCACGCCCCCGCTGCGGTCCAGTTTCAACTGCACGCCCGAGTGCGGCATGTTGTTCCAGTAGATGGGAGTGCCCGCCCCGGTCATGTAGCCGCTGCACGCCAACCCGATGCCTTTTCCGTAAGGGAGTTTGCGGAAGCGTTCCTTCCAGTTGGAGCCTTCCACGACCTTGTCAATGCACTTGCCCAAGCCCATGGTGCCGACGCGAAGCCAGTTCACCGTCAGCGAATTGGATGGGACCAGGTGCTTCTTGCGCATTTCGGCCGGATCGAGGCTCAACTGCTCCGCGATCTTGTCCATTTGAATTTCCTGGGCGAAGCGTGGCTGAGGAGTTCCGTGTCCTCGTTTCGGGCCGCCAGGCGCTTTGTTGGTGAATACTCGGACGGCTTCAAACTTGTAGCGCTTCATCTGGTAGGTCGTCGGTTGCAGCACCCCGGTATAGAACGTGCTGGCCGCGCCGTGGCCTCCGTAGGCTCCGCCGTCCAGGAACGTGCGATGGTGCATGGCCGTAATCGTGCCGTCCTTCTTGAACCCGGTCTTGGTGGACATCAGAACGGGATGCCGGCCGCGATGGCAATAGAAGACCTCCTCGCGCGTGAGGCAAATCTTGACGGGGCGCCCCGTCATCATCGCCAGTTTCGAGACGATAATTTCATGCGCAAACGGATCGCACTTTCCTCCGAAGCCGCCTCCGTTCGTGGTGGCGATGACGCGCACATGACTCTGCGGTAGCTCCAGCACTTTGGCGAGCGACCGGTGCAGGTAGTGCGGGTCCTGAGTGCAAGTCCAGAGCGTGAGCTTGCCGTCATGGCCGAACTGGGCCACGCTGGCGTGTTGCTCCAACGCAAGATGAGTGCTGCCCTCATAGAAAGTGATGTCTTCCCGGACGAAGTCGGCCTCGGCAAAGCCTGCTTCCACGTCGCCGAATTCGTAGACCTGTCTCCGATGGATATTGCCGAATTCCCCGTATTCATGGATACGAGCCTCTGGGTTGTCGAGCGCAGCCTGGATCGAGGAGATGGCCGGGAGGAGTTCGTACTCGACGTCAATCAAATCCAAGGCTTCGGTCGCCACATCTTCATCCACCGCGGCCACGGCGGCCACCGGGTCTCCCATCATGCGGACCTTGCCAATCGCCAGCGCGTGTTCATCTTCGCTCACGGGCAGAGCCCCGTATGAAATCGGCAGGTCTTTCCCGAGAAGCACCTGCTTGACGCCCGGATAACTTTCCGCCTTGGACGTATCGATCTTCAGGATGCGGCCGTGCGGAACTCTGCTGCGCAAAATCTTGGTGTGAAGCATGCGGGGGAAGACGAGGTCATCGGCATACTTCGTCTGGCCGGTGACCTTCGCCGCAGAGTCCACCTTGCGATGTGGCTTTCCTATGACGCGCAGCTCTTTTCGTTCGGCTCCGTTAGCGCCGCCCATAGATGCTCTCCTTGCTCGGTTCGGCCGGCTTCCCGGCCATTCGCGCGGCAGCCAGCTCCACTGCTTCGAATATCTTGATGTAGCCGGTGCAGCGGCAAATGTTTCCGGCGAGAGCTTCCTTGATCTGTTCGCGGGAAGGTTCCGGAGTTTCCTCCAGCAGCACTTTCGCCGTCAGGAGAAATCCCGGCGTGCAATATCCGCACTGGGCAGCCCCGAGTTCAGCAAACGCGTCTTGCAATGGATGGAGCTTCGCTCCCTCTGCCATGCCTTCGACCGTGGTGACTTCATGCCCTTCCACGGCGACACCCAGAACCAAGCAGGAAAGTACCGGTTGACCATCCACCAGCACGGCGCAACATCCGCACTCCCCCAATTCGCAGCCGTGCTTCGTGCCGGTCAGCGCCAAATCTTCGCGAAGGACTTCCAGAAGCGTCTTATGCGGCGCAAACGCTACCTCGACCGGCTCACCATTCACCCGCAGAGAAATCTGCGTCTTCGCCGGTTTGCTCTTGTTCTTTTCCTTGGTCGATTTCATTCTCTTGCCTTTTGATTCCATACAGAGATCCCTTAACCGAACGAATTCAACAGAATTTCAGCGGTGGCAATCAGTCCAATTCCGTTAGCGAGTTCGGGTCTGCCCAGTAAGATACTCTGGCCCGTCGCGGACTGCAACTGTCAGCCGACATTGTACTCAACGCTGGCCGCAGGGATGTGATGGTCGTCACTTGACCTGGAGTTGGGCCAATCTCGTTCTTGCAGACTAGCCGGGAGTTGGTCGTATAATCCACGAGCCGAGGAATCGACTCATGACCGAACCGAAGAGCATCCTTTACCGCGGCGTTCCGATGATTGAGGGCTGGCCTGAGAAGATTACGGCTGCTCAACAAATTATGTCGCTTACTCAGGAGGGGCGGGACATCCCTCGCATTCGTTTCGGCGACGAGGACGACGATTGGGGAGCGGATAAAAACGCGTGCCCTGATTGCCAAGTTCTCAAAGGCGAATTTCACGTGCCGAGTTGCGATTTCGAGGAGTGCCCTGTGTGCGGCGGCGAACTCCTCTGTTGCGATTGCATCTTCGATGATCGGGCGGAAGATCCCTGATCACCCGCGAGATTCCACTCGAACAGTTCCGGATTGTGACCAATTCTGACCAGAAGCAGTTTGAGGCAGTTGCGTAGGGTGATAGAATCGATTCACTTCGAAGATGAGCGGGCGTCGTACAATGGCAGTATAGAAGCTTCCCAAGCTTCGGACGTGGGTTCGATTCCCATCGCCCGCTCCAGTCACCTCGTTTCCCTCTAATAACTTAGCGATTGTTCGCGGCGGCAAAAGGCGGCAATAAGAAGAGAGTCTCAAGGGTGGCACCATGAGATCGAAGTCATTTCGCGATTCAGATCAGTGTTCGCTAACAAGCAGCCCACCCCCTTGGCTTCGATAGGAGTCAAGACAATCCGCGTTTCTGACAGTTGGGAACTCGTTCGAGCCATCCAGACGTCGAGGGGCGACCTACGCGCTTCAGTACCGCTGGCTACGGGGTCAGCTTCATATCCGGGAGCTTGGCACGCAATTCTTCACCAAACTCACCGCCGAGGAGAATGAACGCCATGCGAGCAAGATGGCCGGATTTGTTCTGCCAGGCGTGATCCGTGCCGCGTTGCACGACGATGTCCCCGGGCTTGAGCTGAACCTCCTGTCCGCCAGGGGCTGGCGCTCGATCCGTGCTCCAAACTTCCCAAAACCGGGCTCCGGGCGCCTCGTGGATACACGGCGGCGCATCGGAAAGAATTACGGAGTTACCATAATCATCGTGCCCCGTCACTACGCGGCGCAACGTACGAGACATAGGGACTTCCTTGGTAGACATTCACTGGATACTAACCTCGCAGCCGCAGGTCCTGCGATTGGTGTGATCCCAAAGCGTATTCATCGGGGCTGCCGACGCGCGCTCGACATTCGCCGAAACCGACAGGGACGTATCCTTCGCGCTTGGCGCGCGCCTTGAAAATGACTTCATCGCCGTCCTCAAGATACCGGCGGCTTTCGCCATGCGGCAATTGAAGCGGTTCTGTATGTTCCATGAAACAAGCCCTGCTGTCATCCGTAGGACCTGATACCGTGCCGCTGCCTAGGAGGTCGCCCGCTTGCAGGTTGCAGCCGTTGCTGGTGTGGTGCGCGATCATTTGGGCGAAGCTCCAATAGGCGTACTTGAAATTTGTTGTGACGATGCGAACCGGAGCTTCGCCAGATTCGCGCATCCCTGCAGTCGAGAGGTGCGCTTCCAACTCGATGTCGATTCCACCTTCAGCTCGATCGCTTTCCGAATCGAGATACGCCAGCGGCGAAGGCCAGTCCGGTTGCGTAGGGCGGAAAATGGCCGCGCGAAACGGCGCAAGTGCTTCCGGGCTGACAATCCACGGCGAAATCGTGGTGGACAAGCTCTTGCTGAGGAACGGTCCCAGCATGCTCTCCCAAAATTGGATATCGCGTGCCGACCAATCGTTGAGCAAGCAGTAGCCAAAGATGTGCGACGCCGCCGACTCGATCGGAATGGGTGAGCCAAGCGGATTGCCGGTCGAAACGAACGCGCCCACTTCGAGCTCGAAGTCGAATGCTTTCGATGGACCGAACTGCACGACACCGTTGGCATCTTTACACTGGCCATGCGACCGGTGTATTTTTTCGCCGCTGACTCGTATCGAGCTGGCCCGCCCGTGATACGCCACCGGCATGTAGGTGAGAACGGGCGCCAAGGGCGAATCCAGGGGCTTTCGTACCGCTCTCTGGGCGTGGAATGTCGAACACACGAAATCTGTAAAGTTGCCGATCGTCGCAGGAAGCAGCACCTCCGCGGAAGGCATGGGCACGAGCAGGCGGTTGGCGTGTGACTCTACGCGCCTTCGCTCCGGACCGTCGGCGCGTAGCAGGTCGGATAGTCGCGCGCGCAGGGCGGACGCAGGCCGCGATCCGAGAGCCATCAAAGGATTGAGAGTGTCCCCCGCCGCTGCGCGAGCTGCATTAGCAGCCTCGCCGGATAAGAAGCCCAGATCGAGGGCGGCAGCGAGATCGAAAATCCGGTCCCCGATGGCGGTTCCGCCTCTCGCAATTCCGCCTTCGCGAAAGATCCCCAGCGGGAGATTTTGGATTGGGAAGTCGGTGTCGGGTTGATTCGCCGACTGCAGCCAACTCCGGCGCGATGGATCGTGCGTCTCGTTCAGGTTCATCCGCGAATTCTATCCGTTCGGGTCTTACGCTCATTGTGATAGCGGGCCATGCCGCCGAAGAGAACGGGAACCGGAAGATGATCCGTCTCGCCGCTGAATTCCCGATAGCAGGCATAGACGTTCACAACAATTCGCTCAGGATCAGTCCAATCGGAGAAAGCTTCCAGCGCGATGTCCCGAGCCGCTTCCTCGTAACCCATTCCGGCATCAAAGCGCTTTCGGGATTCATCGCGGACATATTCGAGATATTGCTTCAGGGCGCGGACACCGGTTTTGTCGGTAATTGGACCATGACCTGGAACCACGGTCTCCACGTCCCATGCAAGAATCGTTTCGCACGCCCGAATCCAATTGTTGACCGGTCCAGCCCATATCACCGGATGCCCGCCGACGAACAGAATGTCGCCGGTGAATACGGTTCGGTCCGCAGGAACATATACGACGATGTCACCTCGCGTGTGCGCCGGACCGAGCTCCCAAAGGCGGACTTCCTTGCTGCCGACGCGTAGCGTGAGTTCGCCGTCAAACGTGCGAGACGGAAATACGGTCTTGATGTTGCTGAAATCGAACCGGCTCCCCAGAACCTCTTGGAAAAACGCTCCCGCTTCTCCGGTCATCGGATACCGTGGTGCTGAGCTTTGCTCCCTCATCTCATCCAGACAAGCAGTCGAAGAAACGATTTCTGCATCTCCGACGAGTTGATTTCCGTTGGTATGATCCGGGTTGGAATGCGTGTTCACCAAGCTGTCGATGTTGACAGCGGCTGGCACAGCAGCGCGCATCCGATCTAACATCTCGCGCGTGAGCTTGAGGTCCATAAGGGTATCGACCAGGAGCGTCTCGCTTCCTTCAACGATGAGGCCTGAATTGCTGTATCCCCAGGTGCCGTCCGGTTGAAGATAGGCGTAGCAGCCGTTGCCGAGATCGTGCAGCCCCTTTGTGTACGGCCATCCTTGCATCGTGTTGTTCCGTTCGACCGGTGCGGGCACCTATGATTTCGAGGCTCGTTTCCTAAACGCCCGACCGGGCCCTCATCGGCTCCTGTGAGGCTCCTGCATAGAATTCGAGCAGAGAGCGGACCACCTCGGGTGTTCTGCATCGAGCGATGCCACATTCCGTGGCAATGCCAAAGTCGGAGACGTACTTGCTCGCCGTGGCAATGCGCTTCTTCGTGGCAGCGATTCCATCCCCATGAACTACGCCGAGATACAATTCAGTACCGGGCGACAGACGAAGCTTGCCGAGAGGTTCGAAGTAAGCGTCATCCGCACGGTTGATCGGAACCGGCATATGAATGTACGCAATTGGCCTCGTCCCAGCAGCCGTCAATGCGTTTGCAACCTCAACTAGCTTTGTGGCGTCCAGCGGTTCGATGAAGTGCTTGGCATCCCAGTCACCGTAACACAGGTGGAATCCGAGCTCGACATCGTCTGGAATCGCTGCCATGAGGCGCTTCATTCGGTGCATGATCTCGCCGGGCAAATCGGCAAAGGGGTTTCGCATATAAGTCAGGCGACCGTCCCACAGCACCATCTCGATGCAAACGTCCCACTGGATGCATAGATCCTTGTGAGGAATGGCGCGACAGATCTCTTCAACTTCCCTCAGCATCGCGCTCTCATAAGCGGCCTCGATCACGCCTTCGTCTTTTGGCGAGCAAAACGGATAGATCACTGCGAAGGGGGTCGGCAAAGAAACCTGGAACCGCACGTTGGACGGCAAATCGCCGCGCTTTCTCGCCGCCAGGAAATCCTGGTAGGAGGCGCGCGCTTCTCGCGCATAGCCCAGTTCGCCGAAATGCACGTCGGCGGGCTCAAAGTCATCGGCCAGCGACAAAGGCAGGAACCCGGTGATCTGATTAGGGGCGTTGGGGTCCGCTTTGAGAAATGGCTGCGCCCGCAGCAAGGGATACTGCCAACTGATCCAAAGCCTCCGGCCTCCCGGCTCGCCATCCGGAACGCGGCGAAGTCGGTTGCCGAGCACTGACCCTAATGTTCGAAAAACCTCGTCTACGCTGTCTAAAGCGATGCTGCCGACGAAGTGAACTTTGTCGGGTACCATGTTGTGCTTTCTTTTCAAGGCCAGGCGAACCTGGCGTTGTTCTCAGCTACGTACTCGAGTGACCGCGGTGTTCAGATTGGCTGGACGACCATCTGACCCACTTTCGCCATTAGGCTCGCCAAGTCAGCTTTTGGATCGGGACGCATTTCCCATTCGCCAATTTGAAGAGAAGCTTCAAGAATGAACTTGCTGCGCTCGTAACGACGCCGCACGAACGCATCGAGCAATTCACTCACCGGTTTGTTCTCTTGAAGCTCTTGCGCCAGCACCACGGCATCTTCCACGGCCTGCGCGGCCCCTTGCCCGAGATGCGGTGTGATGGAATGTGCTGCATCCCCGATCAGAACGATGCGCCCGCGATACCAGGGTGCGGGCACGAGCACGGATTCGAGCGGGCGATAAACCACGAGCGCCGGTTCCGTAATCTGATGCGCCAATTCACCGATCGCGCCGCCAAACGGTTTCAAGCGATCGCGCATAATGTCAGCCAGCTCGTTCTTAGGGAAGCGGGGATTTCCTGGCTCTGGTCCGATCCGGAAGATGTAAGCCGTTTCGCGTGTGAGCGGGATCAACCCTGCTTTGGGTCCCTCGGGAGCGGCGTAAATCGAGCCGTAATCCACATCGGGCGGGCGAGGAACGTTATAGCGCCAGACGCCTTCCCCGGTAAACCTGGGTGTAAGGTGCCCACCAAACACAATTTGGCGAATCTGCGAATGCACTCCATCGGCCCCCACCACAATGTCATATTCCCTAGTGCTGCCGTCCGTGAATTTCACAGCAACCTTGCTGTCCGATTGAGAAAGCTCCGCGACCGTGACGCCGAGACGGAACTGCACGCCAGCTCGCTTAGAGGCCGAGAAGAGGACGTTGTGCAAAGCAGGGCGAGTAAGGCCTAGATACGCGGGATAGTTGGGGCCGGCGAGCTTTGCGCCCGGCGACTCGCTCATCACTTTCCCGCTGGCATCGCAGAACCGTACACCCTGATAGGGAAATCCGGCCGCAACACAATCATCTGCGATTCCGAGCGCCACCGTCGCCCGGATAAGATTGCTCTGCGCGATGATGCCAACGTGGTAGACCGTCCACTGCTGCTTAATCTCAACGACCTCGACATCGATTCCAGCTTTGCGTAGACCGATGGACAGAGCCAGTCCGCCGATCCCGCCGCCTACGATGAGCACTTTGCTTGCGTTCGGCATTCCGTTCTCCCCAAACCTCATACTCTCGAAGTTGCGGCTGCGTCGATACCCAGCAGGCGCGCCGCGTTTCCTCCGAGGATTTGCTCGCGCTGCTGTTCCGTCAAACCCGGCACCGCCGCAAGGAATTTGTGGGGCTCGTACGCGCCCATGTCGAAGGGGTAGTCCGTGCCGAGCAGGATGTGCGCTGCTCCGACTTCTTCGATCAAATGCCGCAACCCCTCGGGTGTGTAGACCAGACTGTCGAAATAGATACGCTTCAAATACTCGCTCGGCTTGTGCCTGATCTTCGCCGCTTCCGGACGCACGGCGAACCCATGGTCCGATCGGCCCACGTAGGAAGGCAAGTAGCCGCCGCCATGAGCCGCGCAGATCTTCAGCCCCGGATGGCGGTCCAGGACGCCGCCGAAGATCAGATGCGAGAGCGCAATCGTGGTCTCAATCGGCTGGCCGATGATGTTGCCGAGGTAATGGCAGTTCACGCGTTCGGCCAGAGATGTGCCGAGCGGATGAATGAAGACAAGGCAGCCGAGTTCCTCGGCTTTCGACCAAAAGCGGTCGAAGCGGCTGTCCGAGTATTCTTGCCCGTTACAGGCGGATGAGATTTCGACGCCGTGCAGCCCGTACTTCCCCATGCAGTCTTTCAATTGCTCGACCGATAGCTCCGGATGCTGAAGCGCTACGTTGCCGAGCCCGCGCAGACGGTCCGAATGGGCGGCGCACAGCGATGCAATCTGCTCGTTCTGCGTGGCCACGATCTGCTTCGCCAGATCGGCATCGGCCCAGTAGTAATACTGGTTCGGCGAAGGGCTGATCACCTGCACATCCACGCCCATGGCGTCCATCCGTCGCAGGCGCTCGCCGATGTCCGTAAGCTGAGGCATCAGGCCGGCGAAAAGCTTGTGGTTATATTCGACCGATTCGGCTCCATACATTCGCAGCTGTACCGCGGGTTCGGCCTGTTTTTCCGGCCGGTCTGCGACGAGGCGCTCGACTTGCACCGTCAGAACGTGGCAATGAATGTCCACGGTCAGAGACCTGCGGCCGCTCTCCGATCGAACCACGCGAGCGGACATTTCAGCGGGCGGCATGAGCGTCGTCCTCCTCCGCGATGCACGGATTACGCTGCGTGCCAAGGCCTGTGATCGAGCCTTCCATGACGTCTCCTGGCTTCAGGAAGCGGTTGTAATGCGTGCCGTTTCCGGCAGGCGACCCAGTCGCGATCAGATCGCCGGGCCAGAGCTGCACGTGCTTTGAAAGGAACTCGATGATCCGAGCCACGCCGAAGATCATGTCGGCGGTGCTTTCATCCTGCATCGTCTGGCCATTGAGCTTGAGCGTAATTTGCAGGTTCTGCGGATCCGCAACGAATGCGGCGGGTACGAGATAGGGACCTGTCGGCAAGTAGCCGGGCGAAGCTTTGGCTGCGAGCCAATCCGCTCCCATCGCACCAACATCCTTTCGGAAGACGAGGTCGCGGTTCGTGATGTCGTTCACGATGGTGTAGCCGGCGACATAGTCGAGCGCGCGATCGCGGCTTACATGTCGCGCCGGCTTGCCGATGATGGCCGCGAGCTCGAGTTCCCAGTCAGGCTGACACGAGTGGCGCGGCAGAATAACCGGATCGTACGGCCCGGTAATCGCGGAAGGCGGTTTCGCGAAGAGAAAGGGCGCACCGTGCGCGGCCCGATCGTCCATCAACTTGACTGCTTGAGCCCGTCTCTCTTCCGGACTTTGGTCTCGGGACGCGCCCGCAGCCTGGTCAACGATCAAGTCAATCACATGTTTTCGATAGTTGGCTCCCGAGCAAAAGACCTGCCGAGGCAAATCAACCGGCGGGCGGAAAATGAGCTGCTCGTTGGGGAGGAAGATATTCCGCCATTGCTCGCTCTTGGCGCCGTCATCCAAGAGAAAATCCGCCGCCCGTCGGAGAGTGGTAAAGCTCTTTTCCCAGTTCTCGAGAAGTCCGAGGATCGACGGAGAACCGAGCCGCTCACAGCCGAGTTGATCGAACACTGGTTCCAAAGCGTGTATCGGCGCTACTCTCTCGCCGACCACGATGGCGGGGAATGATGCGCGCTGCCCAACTGAGAACGTACCGAGAGCGAATCGATAAGAAGATCGGTTCATGGTTTGTTTCAAAGGCTCAAGACTCGCGTCACGCCTTTCCGGTACCGCGACCGGAGCCCGCGCTCACAGGCGCGATATCCGGCTCCGGCACGGCTGATTCGGGTGCGGGAGGCATCGCCTCCATGAAGGACTTCGGTCCATAGTCCAGATTTCGGAACATCACGTTGGACCCCTGCGAAGGCCTCCACACCGACGGCTCCCAATCCGGTATGTAGTTCCTGTATCCCCCGGTGTTGAGTTCGACTCGCAGACCTACGGGATCTCGAAAATACAAGTACCCCTGCTCGCCAATTCCGTGCTTACCGGGGCCGAACTCAATTGGCGTGCCCGATTCGAGGAGCAGGTCTGCGCTGCGCAAGAGTTCCTCATAGGATGGAATCCAAAAAGCGATGTGATGAAAACGTCCGGGTAGCTTCGAAAAATCTCCTCCGAAGCCCAAATCGTGAGATTTTTCGTTCGTGGTTAAAACGCCGAAAATCGCCATCTTCGGATCGTGGTCTAGAGCGGTGTAGCCCATGAATCGAAACCCAAGGGTGTCGCGGTACCACTCGCATGTTTTCATGACGTCCTGCGTATTCAGCGTGACGTGATCGATTTGTCGCGGGGCGATACCCCGGCCAACATATCTTTGCGGGCGATCCGGGTACGTGGATTTCATGTCCGCGGGAGCTTCGAAGCGATCCACCTCCCAGAAGACTTCATGGAAATGTCCCCCGGGGCCGCGAAATCGGTACGCGCGACCGTGCCCAACCGAATGCTCTCGCCATTCGCCGCGGATGCCACTTGCTTCGATTCTCGCGGCGGCTTCATTCAGTTCCTTCGGACCGTCCGTGCGCCACGCTGCGTGACCAAGGCCAGGTTGGACCGCCTGCGTGAGCACGATGCTGTGGTGGTAGTGTTCGCCCCAGCAGCGGAGATACACAGACTGGTCAGAACGCCCGGTCTCGACGAGACCGAGTGTATTCGTGAAGAAAGCGACCGAATCTTCCAGGTTCGGCGTCAGCAACTCGACATGCGCAAGATGCGAAAGAATGCGAGACATATGACCTCGATCCGATGATGGTTTTCCCGATTGCTTTAGAACTCCAGCCTGAGGCCGAACTGGATCTGCCGCGCGTTCGTAGCAGTGGTGGAAACAACTCCCGCCGCGGGATTCACGATTCCAGTACCAATGCCGGTTTGAATGAAGTTCTGGTTGTTCTGCGAGATTCCGGGAAAATTGAAGTTCGTCTGATTGATGATGTTAAAGAACTCAGCCCGGAATTCAGCGCGGCCTTTTTCTCCCAAGAACGGAAGCGCCGTATCTTTATTCAACGAAAAGTCCCAGTCCGCTAATCCTGGTCCTACCAAAACACCGCGAGGAACGTCACCCAAGGTTCCGAAAGCAGGCAGCGTGAACATGTGGGGGTTGTACCATTCATCCGGTCTTCCCACAATTACTGTCTTTGGGTTATAGATTTGAGCGCCGGGTGAGACACCCGGGATCGGCGGATCAATCACAAGTGCGGCTGCAAGATTCGAAGCAGTGACAAAACTCGGGCGGTCATTCGCCAACGCGATACCCAAGTCTCCGAGACCCAGCTCGGAATTCGATTGATTGAAACCCACGAGCGGCGAGAACGGGAAACCTGTTTGGAGTGCAACGATATTGCCCATCCACCAACCGTGTAGCAGCTTCGCCGCAAAACGATCCGACTGAATGTTAGGGAAGTGGTACAAAAGATTGAATCGCCAGTTGTGCTTAGCGTCAAAAGCAGTCGGGCCCTTGTCAAGTCTTGTGTTGAATGGATTGCTAGGCGCATCCGACGCGTCCGCAGCATCCGCAATTTGTCCCTGGGTCGTATCGAGCAGTTTTGAATAAGTGTAGGAACTCTGGAATTCCAATCCTTTACTAATCTGTTTTACGAGCCCTACCTGTAAGCCGTTGTACCAAGAATCGCCGACGGTTGAGAAGGCACCCACCGTCGACAAGTTGGGATTCTCTCGGCATGAATTTATGAAGCTGACCGCTCCGTCCGGGCAGAAAAATCCGGGAAATGGGCCCGGCGGCGGCACCCATTGCGGGATTCCGCCGACGAAAGCCGACGGCACCACCGGGTTGGCATCATGCAACGCCCACAAATGCACACCGCGCGAACCAACGTAAGCCAAGGTGAGCGCCAAGCCGCCAGGCAATTGTCTCTCGACGCTGAGGTTGTACTGCATCGAATAAGGCTGCTTGGCGTGATAATCCGACGTGACAATCGCCGAGCTGGCGCCCGCGAAATCGACCGGCAGCGTCAGCGTTGGCGTGGCACCGAAAGGTGCGTAAAGGACAGACTGAATCGAAGCCGACGGTGGCGTGCCAATCTGATGTTCATAAAGGACGCTGTCAATGTTCGCGACATCGTAATAGAGTCCGAAACCTCCTCGCACTGAGGTCTTGCCATTGCCCATCACGTCCCACGCGAACCCCACCCGCGGGCTGAAGTTTTTCAAGGAGTCATTTTGCATAATCGGCCCCGGAGTCACTCCGGAAAACGGGACTCCGGGCAGGCCACCCTGGACTGTTTGAATGTCGCGGATGGCAAAGTTGCCGCCGTTTCGGTCATGGGGAACCGTATCGAACTCATACCTGAGTCCGAGGTTCAACGTCAGGTGAGGCAGTAAACGGTAGTCGTCCTGAGCATAAAATCCAAACGTATTGAAGCTCCAGTATCGGTTCAGATTAGCGGGTGTTACTCCCGTCGCCGAATTTGCCTGTTGCTCGGCTTGGACAAAGATCGGCTGGCCCTGCAGGAAAGCAGCAGTGCTCGGATACACGGAGAATCCGCTGAAAATCAGGCCCGAAGTATTTCCGAACTGAAAGTGATTGATGAGAGTACCGAACTTTAGCGCGTGCTTACCCTTCGTCCAGACAAGATCGTCGCTTCCTGAAAATATGTTTTGCACGAACGTTCCGGGATTAATCGCCGGACCAAACCACGGATTGAAGTTAAGCCCGCCGATGATGATGATTCCCACTGTGGTTCCCGGGATGTAATCGATACTCGAGCTACTGGGTATGCTCGACTCCGCGACTGTGTCGATGCTCGTCCGGCTGAACGAGCCCCGGACGGTGTTGAGCAGTGCTGGTGAGAAAATGTGATTCTCCGACAGGGTCAAATACTGCGAGCGCGACGTCCATAGATCGTGAAATTCCGTAACTGAGTGCGGTCGGAGTTGGTCCGTATCATCTATTGTATGGCGTGCGAAGAACGTGTCTGAGCCCGAGAAACTATGATCGACGCGGATCTGTCCGTAGTTTTCAACCGTGTGCTGATTTGAAAGCGCTGTGTATTCATTGGTGCCCGGAACATCAGGCACAGGCAGCAGTGCAAGCAGCCCGGACGCCGCTGGGGAGATGGTCACGGAGGCGTTCTGCGCGGGATTTGCGGGATTTGCGATTTGTGGACATGGACCGAAGGCATTCGAAGTGATCACAGTGCCCGCTGAGCCGTGACAACCGGCCGCCGGAACCGTGTCGATGCCCGTGTACAGCGGATTTCCCAGATCCTCTCGAAGGCTTTCATAGACTGCGTAGAAGAATGTCTTGTCCCTCTGCACGGGGCCACCGAACGCACCACCAAACTGGTTCCGACGGAATGGCGGTATGCGCTTTCCTCCACCCGGAACTGACGCCGGCAGCTCCGACAGCAGATCGAAATAATTTCGCGAATCCAGTGCGCTGTTTCGCAGATACTCGAAAATATCGCCGTGAAACTGATTCGTGCCCCCCTTGCTGACAATGTTCGTCTGGCTCCCCATCACCAATCCGTACTCGGCGCTGAACATATTGGTGACCACGCGATATTCCTGAATTCCATCCAGGCCAAGAGACGAGCCCGAAACAGACGTTGGGCTGAATCCGAAGGCGTTCTGCGTGATGGTTCCATCGAGCAGATAGTTGTTCGACCTGGTTGACTCGCCATTGCTGCTGAATACTGACCCTGGCGTCCCGGCCTGCTCATCCGTTTGCTGCGTGACGCCGGGTTGCAAGAGGATCAAGTCCGTATAATTTCTGCCGTTCAGCGGCAGGTCCTCAATCTTCTGTTGCGTAACCAATCCTCCCAACGAACTCGTGGTGGTATCGATCAGTGGAGCTTCCGCCGTTACAGTCACTGTTTGCTCGTTCGAACCGACTTGGAGCGTGATATCCAAGACCGCTTCCTGCCCCACTGTTAGCACCAACCCTTTCTGCACTGCGTTCTTGAAACCTGACCGAACCACTTCCAGGTCGTATGTGCCTGCCGGCAAGCCAGGGAATCGGTAAGAACCATCCGTTTCTGTTGTAAAGGAACGTAACAAATCCGTGGCAGAGTTAGTGACCTTGATGCTGGCGCCTGCAATTGCGCCGCCGCTTGGGTCTTTGACCGTCCCGAGAATGGTGCCTGTTGGGACTTGCGCCTCGATCGATAAAGCCGTGCACAGCAGGAAAAGGTGCACGAGCAGCAGAGCTGCGTAATTCGGTCGACAATTTGCTCGCAGAACCATATCGTCCCCCCGTCTTGCCTACGCTTTGATCGCCGACAATGCCTCGCGACGCTTGCTCCGCACGAAGGACTTGCACCGCGGGACACAATAGAGGCATCCTCTGGCATCTGCAAAATTATTTGTCAGCATACGCCGTATCCACGTTATGGATACCTGGAGTCTCGATGAAGCTCTCGCAATTCGACCTGAATCTTTTGGTCGCCCTTGATGCTTTGCTGACTGAAAAAAATGTCACGCATGCCGGAATGCGCATTCATCTGAGCCAGTCCGCTACCAGTGCCGCTCTCGCGCGATTGCGGAGTTTCTTTCAAGATCAATTACTGGTACCGGTTGGAGGCAAAATGGTCTTGACTCCGATGGCTAAGACTCTTGTCAAACCGGTGCGGAGCCTCTTGCTTCAGGCTCAAGCCACGATCGCGATGAAGGCTCAGTTCGATCCGGCCCATTCGCGCCGGCATTTTTCCGTAGCTGTATCAGATTACGTCGCTACCGTTTTCATGGCCGATGCGCTAACCCTCGTGCAGCCGCAAGCTCCTGACGTCACTTTCGAGCTCGTACCCACAAGTGAGCGGGCAGTAGAAGCCTTGGAGGCAGGTACTCTAGACTTTCTAATCGCTCCCGATGTCTTCGCTCCGAAAACTCATCCAAAGGTGCCTCTGTTCGAAGACACCCATACTGTGATTGCATGGACTGGAAACGCGCGTGTGGGGAAAATATTCTCGCTCGAACAATTCTTGAACATGGGTCACGTCGCGATCCATGTTGGCGAGGGACCCGGGCCGGATTTCGACGAGTTGTTTCTCAGACGCCTAAAGTACAAAAGAAGGGCCGAGGTCGTGGCACACAGCTTCGACGTTGTCCCCCACCTGGTCGTGGGCACCAACAGAATTGCGACCGTCGCCACGCGCTTGGCCAAAAAGTACGCGCAATTCCTGCCTCTAAAGTTGATCCCATTGCCGATCGCGGTGCCACCGATGACCGAGGTTCTTCAATGGCACAAATACCACGACAAGGACCCGGCGTACATTTGGCTTCGAGGAGTGTTGAGAGATCAGGCGGCGAAGTTGCAGGGACATCTCATCGCCCACTCGAATCGCCATCGGGAGCCCGGAACCGACAAGAGTCACCCGATTGCGGCGACTTACGTTCCTTCGTGATTGTGCACAGCGGCTCGATTCGGCTCTTTCTTGCATAGTCCAGATGGAAGCGGGAATGCGACGCGGAGACGAATCCGCTAAATCATTCACAGTCAAAGGGTTTGGTGGACGTGGCCGGGATCGAACCGGCGACCCCCTGCTTTCAAAGCGCGGGAGTTGCTTCCAACAACTGCCTGGCCCAGTTTAACTGCTAACGTTTACAACAAATCGGGGAATCTGCTTTCGCTCAAAAGCTAGCCCCAACAGGCTCAAAACAACCCGTTCGTGCACACTTCGTGCACAGTCAGGGTCGACAAAAAATCCCTAGAGTGAACCCCTCCCGAGACAAAACTGTGTATCACACTATCCGTCGAACCAATCTTCTGCCGCCTGACGGACCCTCCCGCGCCCGGCTTTTCGGCTGGCGCGGGTTTTTCTTTTTCCATCCGTTTTCTCTGCGGTATTTTATTTGCCGAGCGCCCGATCGGCGGTACGTTCGTGAGCCCACAAGATCACCTGAGGCTAACAAGGGAAGAGCTTCACAACCTCGTGTGGGCCAAACCCATGATCGAAGTCATTTGGCAATTCAGATCAGTGTTCGCTAACAAGCAGCCCACCCCCTTGGCTTCGAAAACACGCTTCGGAGCCTCCTCGCACGCGAGAACAATCTTACGACGGACGCTGTCAAGCTTTTTCGGGGGGCAATGATCGGCCTGGACATGGGACCGTACCGGCAGGTAGAGCACGTGCTCGAAGCATCTGCTCCCCAAAAAGCAGAGAGTAATAGAACATTAGAAGCAGCATGTGCTGCGAGTTGACTCGCGGCATTGCGCAACCTATAATCCGCGCGTTCCGATCCTGTCGTGGGGTAAATGCCAAAACGTTCGTCCAGGAGATCGATCTTGGCCCAGCGCTTTGCGATCGCTTCCGCTCTGATTCTTCTGTTCGTGACTGCCATGTTTCCGGGCCGCGCTTCCGCGCAGCGTTCGTGCGAGAGGTTGGCATCGCTCCCTCTCTCCGACGCTAGCATCACATCGGCGACTTCCATTTCGGCGGGTGCCTTCAGGCCGCCTTCCGGACCGGGCCAGCCTGCTCCGGATCGTGCTCTACCGGCTTTCTGCCGAGTCCTTGGTGTTGCCAAGCCGACCAGCGATTCAGATATCAAATTCGAAGTGTGGCTCCCTGCGTCCGGCTGGAACGGCAAATTCGAACAGGTTGGCAACGGCGGTTTCGCAGGGACGATTCCGGAGGCCGCCATGTCCGAGCCTCTGGATCGAGGATATGCGACCGCCGCAACCGACGACGGCCATATCGGCGGGACAAACGCTTCCTGGGCCATCGGACATCCCGAGAAGGTAATCGACTTCGGCTATCGCGCCGTGCACGTCGTTTCCATGCAGGCCAAGGCCATCATCGCGGCCTATTACGGGAAAAGTCCCCGAGTCGCATACTTCGTCGGCTGTTCCGATGGAGGCCGCGAAGCGCTCATGGAAGCGCAACGTTTTCCGAAAGACTTTCGTGGCATTGTCGCTGGCGCGCCCGCGAATTATTGGACGCACCTTTTCTTGAAATTCCTTTGGGACGAGCGCTCCGCCGGACAGTCCGGCGCCTTCATTCCGCCCGCGAAGCTGACAATCCTCGAGGACGCCTCGCTCGCGGCTTGCGATTCCCTCGACGGTTTGAAGGACGGGTTGATCGAAAATCCGCAGCTTTGCCATTTCAATCCGTCGGTTGTCCAGTGTAAGGGGGAAGACGCTGCTGATTGCCTGACCGCCTCGCAAGTGCAGACCGCGCAGAAGATCTACGGGCCTGCGGTCGATTCCGAAACGGGCGCGGAAATAGCGCCAGGATTTTCAGCCGGTACCGAAGCCAATCCCGCGAACTGGGCGCTCTGGATCACCGGCATGCAGTCTGGAGCGCCGGCGCTCGACGCATTTTTCGCAAACAATTTCTTGGCGGATATGGTTTTTGCCGATCCGAAATCGAATTTCGATTCGGTGAATTTTGGAAGCGATGTTAAGCTGATCGACGATAAGGTCGGCTCCATACTCAATTCCGACAGCCCGAATCTCAGCGCTTTCAAGTCGCGCGCCGGAAAACTGATCCAGTACGCCGGTTGGGGTGACGCGGCGATTCCTCCTCAGAGCAGCGTTGATTACTTCACCAGCGTGCAGGCCGCGATGGGCAATACGCAAAAGTTTTACCGGCTGTTCATGGTTCCCAGCATGTCGCATTGCGGAGGGGGCGAGGGCGCGAATGTGTTTGGCAACGGTGCGGCGGTTCCCGATGCCAATCCGTCGAACGACGTGGTGATGGCTCTTGACCACTGGGTCGTGCAACGCGTCGCGCCGGCCAAAATCATCGCCACGCGCTACGTGGACAACAATCCGGCCAAGGGCATCGAAATGACGCGCCCTTTGTGCCCCTACCCGCAGCAGGCCCACTACAACGGCTCTGGTGATCCGACTCAAGCCTCAAGCTTCACCTGCCGCGTCCCCGCCAGCCTGGCCAAGCACTAGTTACAACGCCTGTTCGCGCGGTTCATCACGATCAGAAATCAGGCCGTCTCTAGACGGGCGGAATCCTGCAAATTGAGTTCTTCGATCATCGCTTCTCTCATCCGGAATTTTTGCACTTTGCCCGTAACCGTCATGGGAAATTCATCCACAATCCTGATGTAGCGCGGAATTTTGAAGGACGCGATCTTCCCCTTGCAAAATGCTTGAATTTCTTCCGCTGAAAGATTCGCGCCCGGCTGAGGCTTAATCCACGCCGCCACTTCTTCGCCATATCGTGCGCTCGGAATCCCGATAACTTGGGCGTCACTGACTCCCGGACACGCGTGGAGGAACTCTTCAACCTCCCGAGGGTAGATATTTTCGCCTCCGCGAATGATCATGTCTTTCACGCGCCCAACGATTCGGCAGTAGCCGTCTTCCCGCATCACAGCAAAGTCGCCCGTATGGAGCCAGTCGTCGGCATCGATGGCCTTTCGCGTGGCTTCGTCATTATTGTAATAGCCCTTCATTACGCAATAGCCGCGCGCGCAGAGTTCTCCCTGTTCACCGCGGCGCACGATCTTTCCGGTCGTGGGATCAATGATTTTCACTTCGGTATGAGCTAATGCCCTCCCGATGGTGCTGACCCGCAGCTCAACTGAGTCGTCTGTAGTCGTTTGCGTGATTACCGGCGACGACTCCGTCTGACCGTAGGCAATCGTAATCCCAGAGCAATGCATTTCCGTCACAACCTGCTTCATCAGGTGGATCGGACAAGGCGAGCCCGCCATGATTCCGGTGCGCAGCGAGCTAAGGTCAAAGCGGTGGAAATCGGGATGCTCAAGTTCCGCCCGGAACATCGTTGGCACGCCGTAAAGCGCATCGCATTTCGCGCCGGATACTGCTTCAAGAGTTTTCAGAGCATCGAAATGTTCCGCAGGAATCACAATCGTGCATCCCTTCACGACGGCTCCCATATTGCCCATTACCATACCAAAGCAGTGATAGAACGGCACGGGAATGCAGATGCGTTCGGCCGCCGTCATCCTCATACTGTCGGTTACGAGGAGTGCATTGTTCACGATATTGTGATGGCTCAATACCGCGCCCTTGGGCCTGCCCGTTGTACCCGACGTGTATTGGATATTGATCGGGTCATCGCAGGAGAGATCGGCGGCCCTTTTCGTCAATTCGGCGCGGCTGGAAGCATCACCCATGGCAGCGACTTGGCTCCAGCCAAAAAAGCTCTGGGGGTACGTCTCGCCGATCAAAATGAGATTCCTCAGGTGCGGCAACTCCTGAGAAGATAATGCGCCAGGCTTACTATTTTTCGCCTCCGGGCACGTTTCGAGAAAGATGGATACGAAGTTTGCCTTGTTAAACTGCGGAACCATAATCAGCGTCTGACATTCGGATTGTGCCAACGCATACTTCAGCTCATATGATCGGTATGCTGGGTTCAGGTTGACGAGCAACGCGCCGAGTTTAGCCGTCGCAAATTGCGTGATCACCCACTCGGAACAGTTGGTCGCCCAGATACCCACACGATCACCCTTGCGCACCCCTAACCGCAGAAGCCCAAGCGCGAAGCGCTCCACGCCGGCATGTAATTGCGCATAGGTGAACCGCCGATTCTGGTGGCAAGAGATCAAGGCGAGCGTTCCGGGCCATGCGCGGGCCGCCGCATCCAGTGCTTCGCCAACGCAGGAGCTAAGCAGCGGCGTTGGGCCGACGCCCGAGGCATAACTCGGCCGCGTTCTGTTGTTCAATCTTGGGGTAGTGGGTTTCGTGGGCAAGTGCGTAGCCGAACAATAATACTTCTCACGGGCCGGCTACAAGCGTATTGCGCCCTGTATGCATTCCGGTTTATATTGGCATTTACAATGTCTCCGCATCGCAATTGCGGCTTCGTGATCCACCCAGATTCTACGCCGAAGCTCGCCCTTAGCCTCCTCCTTTTGGGCCTTCTCAGTGGCCCCGTCTGAGGCTAACTCAAAATAGTTTTTTGAGAGGCCACCGGCGGGACAACCGCTAGGTGGCTTTTTTGTTTTTGGAGCAGAATCGAAAAGAGAGGATGAGCCAATGCTCAGCGACCCAAAAGCCAAATACCGACCTGTATCGAACTTCAGCTTCGATGACCGCCTCTGGCCTTCGCAGTCAATCAGCAATCCCCCTATCTGGTGCAGCGTGGACCTTCGCGATGGCAATCAAGCCCTGGTCGAACCGATGGACTCGTTCCGCAAGTTGAGAATGTTTGAGGCTCTCGTCGCGCTGGGCTTCAAAGAGATTGAGATCGGCTTCCCGGCCGCTTCGCAAATCGACTTCGATTTTTGCCGCGACCTGATTGAGAAGCAGCGCGTGCCGGAGGACGTCACGGTACAAGTGCTCGTGCAAGCCCGCGAGGATTTGATGCGCCAAACTTTCGAAGCGGTGAGAGGCATACACCGCGCCATCGTTCACGTTTACAACTCCGTTTCCGAGGTGCAGCGGCGCGTGGTCTTCGGCTTGGACAAAAAGGGCGTGAGGCAAATTGCCGTGAACGGTGCGCGTCTTGCGCAGCGGTACGCCACCGAATATCCAGAAACGAAATGGATCTTCCAGTATTCACCAGAGAGCTTCACCGGTACCGAGACAGATTATGCGCTAGAGGTATGCGAAGCCGTGATGGAAGTATGGTGCCCCACGCCACAAAGCCCGGTCATCATCAACCTTCCTGCCACTGTAGAGATGTCAACTCCCAACGTCTATGCCGATCAAATCGAATGGGTGAGTCGCAACATCAAGGGCCGCGACTCGGTCGTGTTGAGCGTCCATCCTCATAACGATCGCGGCACTGCTGTGGCTGCCGCTGAACTTGCCCTCATGGCAGGCGCCGAGCGCGTCGAAGGAACTCTCTTCGGCAACGGCGAGCGGACCGGCAATGTTGATATTGTCACGCTCGCGCTGAACCTCTATACCCAAGGAATTCATCCGAACCTCAATTTTTCGAACATCAATGGGGTGATTGAATGCGCAGAGTTCTGCAACGGGCTTCCGGTGCATCCGCGGCATCCTTACGGGGGTGAAATGGTCTTCACCGCCTTTTCTGGTTCGCACCAGGACGCTATCAAGAAAGGTTTTGCCGCTCGCTCCGAAGGCAGTCTTTGGGAAGTGCCATATCTCCCGATCGATCCGAAAGATCTCGGACGCACCTATGAAGCTGTGATTCGAGTGAATAGCCAATCCGGGAAGGGCGGCGTTGCCTTCCTGATCGAGAAGGACCACGGCATCAAGCTCCCGCGCCCTTTGCAAATCGAATTCAGCCGCATCATTCAACGGATGAGCGAAGCAACGGGCGGCGAAGTGAGTTCAGATGAAATTTGGTCTGCCTTTAAAGCTGAGTACATTGACCAGCACTCACCGTTTGTCAATCGCGATCATCACGACGACTCGACTGAGGACCGCGACAAGCTAACGGCCACGGTGAGCAAACACGATGAAGATCACGTGATCTCAGGCGTGGGGAAGGGTCCAATCGAAGCGTTCATCGACGGCTTTCGCCGCGAGTTTGGCATCGAGGTCCGCGTAGCTGACTACGAAGAGCATGCGATCGGCAGCGGCGCCGACGCGGTAGCAGTATGCTTCGTGGAAATACACACGAAGAACGCACGATCAGTCTTCGGCGTCGGGATGCATCGTAATATCGTCACAGCGTCGCTGAACGCCATCATCAGTGCCGTGAATCGCGCCGAAGCAAGACATATGCACGCTATTGCCCGCCCTACTTCATACCAGGCATTGGGATTGTGACAACTCGTTTCCTGTGCGTTGCGTTTCGACGAATCGCCAAGTCTCAATCGAGGAAGACGTCGGATTTCAGCGGCGTCCCAGGCGCCACAGCATAACCCGATAAATCGGTTATCCCTTCCGCAGCGAGGACGTCGTCATCGATGAAGAAATTGCCCGTCGTGACGTAGCTGTCGCGCGTCAGAATGTGCCACGCGGCATCGGCGACGATCTCCGGCTTTCGGCCTCGTGCGGCATCGGCGCCGGGAATGATTTGCAGCGCTGCCGTCGCAATGATCGTCCGCGGCCAAAGCGCATTGATGGCGATCCCCTTGCCGCGGAACTCTTCGGCCATGCCGAGCACGCACATGCTCATTCCATATTTCGCGATCGTATAAGCCGGGTGCGGCGCAAACCACTTCGCGCGCATATCGAGTGGCGGCGACAATGTAAGAATGTGCGGGTTCGTCGCCTTCGCGAGGTGCGGCAAGCATGCTTGCGAGCACACGAACGTCCCGCGAAGATTCACCGCCATCATCAAGTCAAACAGCTTCGTCCGCGTTTCGAGCGTGCCCGTGAGGCTGATCGCGCTCGCGTTGTTCACCAGGATGTCGATCCCGCCGAAGCGCTGCGCCGCCTGCTCCACCGCCGCGTAAACCTGATCCTCGAAACGGATATCGAGAATAATCGGCAGCGCCTTGCCCCCCGCAGCCTCGATCGCGGCTGCCGCCTCATACACGGTGCCGGGCAGCTTCGGGTGCGGCGTCGCCGTCTTGCCGGTGACGACGATATTGGCGCCATCCCTCGCGGCCCGCAGCGCGATCGCCAGCCCGATCCCCCGGCTCGCGCCCGAAATGAATAGCGTCTTGCCATTAAGGTTGGACATTGTGCCCTCCGGGCGGCCCCATTGTAACGACATGCTCTGGCACTCACGCAAACGCAAACTTAAAACGCAAACTTAAACTCTTGACAAGATTCACGAACAATGGAACCGTGCCGCCGTGGCATGCGTCTCTAGCTTCGCCGGACGCCGCACTATATAGGGGGTCATCCATGAAAATAAATAGACGAAAGCTATTGTCGCTGCTGGGCGTATCGCCGGCGCTTCTGGCGGGCTCGCAGCTCGAGGCGGGACAAAAGAAAAAGGGCCCGCACGGCGCGGGAAGCGAACCGAAGCTGACGGCGGTCAGCCCCAAGGGAACTCCACCGGCGATCCAGCTCTATTCCATGGCGCCTCGCGCCAGCTCTCTCGACGGGAAGACCATCTACGTCGTCGACGCCACCAGTTTCGATGGCAGCGAAACGCTCCTGAAAAATATGCAAGCATGGTTCGCGCAAAACATGCCAACCGTCAAGACCGTCTTCCGGAAGAAGGCCGGTGTTTACGCCATGGACGATCCGAAGCTCTGGTCGGAGATTAAGGCCAACGCATACGCCTGCGTGATGGCCATCGGCCATTGAGGAGGCTGCGCCCCAGCGACCGTGAGTCACTGCGTAACGATGGAAAAGATGGGCGTCCCCGCAATTCCGATGTGCACCAAAGCGTACACGGAACTGGCGAATCTCACTGCGGCCAGAGACGGCATGCCGCACCTGCGTCAAGTCTTTACTCCTCATCCTGTCGGCGGCAAATCGCCCGACGCACTCGCGGCATATCTCGTGAATCCCGACCCTGTCTCGGGAATTCAGATCATGAAGGAAATTGTCGACGATCTCACCAGGCCGCTTACCGATGACGAGAAGAAGGCCGGGATGGACTCCGTCGCCGCGGGGCCGGCTACCTACGGCCCGGACACCGCGGACAATCTGCAGGACATCTTCCTCACGAATGGAATGACGGATTACATGCCGATCATCATTCCCACGGAAGAAAAAGTTGAGGCGATGCTCAAGGGCACGAGCCACAGTCCCGACGAAGTGCTCAAGACGCCGCTCCAAGGCGTGGGCTACACGTCCGCACGCTGGGGATACTCGGTCAGGCAAGTCGCCGTGAACGCAGTCATGGCCGGATGCCGTCCGGAATATTTTCCGGTAGTGCTTGCCATGGCGTCTCTCGGCCCGCTAGGCCTTTTCGGTTCGACGACGTCGTCTAGTTCTGCGATCGTCATCAATGGGCCAATTCGCGACAAGCTTAATATGAATTACGGGCTTGGCGCCCTCGGCCCGTTCGCGCAGGCGAATGCCACGATCGGCCGGGCGTGGACGCTGATGGGCAAGAACCTCACCAACGGCGGCATACCTGGCGACACGTATGAAGGCGGCCAGGGCAATCAGCTCGACTACAACAACTGCGTGATCGCAGAGGATGAAAAGAACAGCCCGTGGACTCCTCTTCACACGCAGTTCGGATTCAAGCCCGAGGAAAACGTAGTCAGCATCTTCGGCGGGCCGGACCTTCGCCAAGGCCATGGTGCAAGGGGCGCAGGAGCCGAGCCTGCCATGTTCGACGAGCAGATCAGCTTCATGTTCCAATCCATGGTCGGCGGGTCGGGCGCGCTGGTGATTTTGGATCCGTTGGTGGCGAAGCGTCTCGTGGATCAGGGATACGACGCCAAGGAAAAGCTCACCGAATGGCTGTGGAAAAATACGATGCGCACGGCGAAGGATTTCCGCGAATCCTTCCTGGCGCCGTTTCACCTGTATCCGATCGCATTGCAAGGAAGAGAACCCTACGCCACGTGGTATAAGGTTCCGGAAGATACGCTGATTCCGTTCTTCCCGCGAGCCACTGACATCAACCTCGTGGTTTGCGGCGGCCAGGCGAACGCGTTCTTCCAGGTGGCGAACATGAACCACGAGCGCAGCGCATCGATCGACAAGTGGGCGTAGGCGAATTCGGCGCGAACGGGGTGCTCGCGAAAATGCACGGGGAACGAGAAGGGTTGGGGGTGTCGTGTGAGTAGAGTCAAATGCTTCCGGCTGGTCGCTTTGGCTTTCGCTGCGTCGACTCTGGCTTTTGGCGCGTTCCACGTTTCTCCCGCCTCAGCACAGGCGCCTCCCGATGAACCGGGTCCCCCTCATCCCGGCGATCCCGCAAAGGGCAAGAATCTATACGATACGAACTGCTCCACATGCCATGGAGTCGATGCGCGAGGTGAAGACGGCCCCGACCTCCGTGGAGTGCCCGCCAGCCTGGGCGACGCGGCAGTCGAAAACATCATCCGCAGGGGACTTCCGGGCACCGCGATGGCCGGGTTCTACATGATCTCGCAAGGAGGCGCGGCAGACATTGTGGCCTACCTCAAGACGTTGAACGTCGCGGAACCCTCCGGCACATCAACGGGCGATCCTCAAAAAGGTGAAGCCGTCTATAAATCGAGCGCCTGTTCCGCGTGTCACATGATCGACGGAGAAGGCGGCAGCATTGGACCCGAGTTGACGCGCATCGGCGCGATGCGCGGCCCCGCGAGCCTGAAGGCGAGACTCCTCGATCCCGGCGCGAATCTGCCCCAGGTGGGTGGCGGCGGAATGATGGGCAACAGTTGGACTGAATATCTGATGTTCCATGCGGTTGAAAAGGACGGGCACGTGGTGGAAGGGACCCGCATCAGTGAAGATTCGTTCACAATTGTGTTGAAGGACGCAACCGGAAAATTCCACGCACTCTGGAAGCCTGATCTCCGCTCGCTCGAAAAAGAGCCGGGGAAAAGCATCATGCCGAGCTTCAAGGGCACGCTCTCCGACGAGCAGCTGGAAGATCTCGTCGCCTATCTCCTGACATTGAAAGGCGCGCAATGAAAACCTACCTGTGTGCGCTGGCCTTTGCCGCTTCCCTTTTCCTGGCGCCGCCGCGATCCTGCGCGCAGGACGTGACCTACCAACAGCTACTGAACGCCGACAAGACTCCGCAAAACTGGCTGATGTACGGCGGCGATTACAGTTCGCAGCGGTTTTCGCGGCTCACGCAGATCAACAGCCAGAACGTTCATAGCCTCAGGGCGGCGTGGATATACCAGCCCAGCCCCCCGGTCCAGCCGATCGAATCGTCTCCGGTTGTCGTGGGCGGAATCATGTACCTCACGGAACCGCTCGGGACGGTCGTGGCTCTCGATGCGCGCTTCGGCGACAAGATCTGGAGCTGGACGCCTCAGCTCCCCTCACGGCTGTACACCATTGGTGTGCATCGTTCCAATCGCGGAGTAGCGGTTTTCGGCAATACGGTTTATTCAACGACGCTCGATGCCTACCTCATTGCGCTCGACGCCACGACCGGCGCCGTGAAGTGGAAAGTTCACGTCGACGACAACGGCGTAGGATATGCAATGACCGGCGCGCCTCGCGTGCTGGACGGAAAAATTATTGTCGGAATGGCCGGAGGAGACGTTGGAGTTCGCGGCTACATCGACGCGTACGATCCAACGACGGGCAAGCGCCTCTGGCGCTGCTTTACCGTTCCCGCTCCCGGCGAGCCGGGTTCGGAAACGTGGGGCAAAGATATGACCGGAACGGGCGGCGGCGGCACCTGGGGCGCCGGCTCGTACGATCCGCAATTGAACTTACTGTATTGGGGCACGGGAAATCCCGCTCCCGATTACAACGGCGCCGACCGACCGGGCGACAATCTGTACACCGATTCAGTCCTGGCGATCGATCCCGACACCGGCACGATGAAATGGTATTTCCAGTTCACGCCGCACGACACGCACGACTGGGATTCGATTCAGGTTCCGGTCCTATTCGATGGCACGATCGACGGCAAGCCGCGAAAGCTGCTCGCGTTCGCGAACCGCAACGGATTTTATTACGTGTTGGATCGCATGACGGGCAAGTTCATCACCGGCGTTCCCTTCGTCAAGGAAACCTGGGCCAAAGGGCTCGATGCGAATGGCCGGCCGATCATGATGCCCGATACGGAGCCGACGCCGAAGGGGAGCTTGCTCTATCCCGACGGCCACGGCGGCACGAATTTCAATAGCCCGTGCTATAGCCCTCTCACGAAGCTTTTCTATGTGTCCGCTCGCGAAACCGCCGCCTACACCGTCTCGGGCGAGCCGAAAGTCGACTTCCCCAGCTTTGGCGGCGGCGGAAGAATCAATCTTCCCGGAGATCAAGTCTACGGCGCGATTCGCGCCCTCGAAGCGACGACCGGCAAAATGAAGTGGGAGTACGAGCTGCTCGCTCCCTCGGAAACCAGCACGCTCGTCACCGCGGGCAACCTCGTCTTCGGCGTGAGCAACGAAGGCAATTTCTTCGCCCTCGACGCCACCACCGGCAAGCTCCTCTGGGAATTTACGGTCGGCGGCTCCGATGCCGAATCCAATCTCATCACCTACGAAGTCGACGGCAAGCAGTACCTAATCGGCGCCGCCGGAACTATCTTCGTCGCCTTCGCTTTGCCGTAACACAAATCGAGCGGGCACTCCTCGGCCCGGGCGGGCGCGCTGCCTTCGTTTCCATCCGAGCGGGCGTAATTCAACGACCGAATAGAAGCTTCCCACGCTTTCTCGATCTCACCTGACTCGCTGAGCCGGCGGCACTTGCTTCAGCGGAAAAGCTCTACGGAATTGGAAAATGTTGGAAAATCAACTCAATTTGGAAACGGTCTTGACAATATAACAAACATCTGTTATACAATGGCAATGAATCTCGATCAACTCAGACAAGCTCGTCTACGGCGAGGCCAGACACAACAGCAGGCCGCTTCCCGTCTGGGTGTAACTCAAGCCTATCTGTCGATGCTCGAAAAGGGTGGACGTAAGCCATCTGCGGAGCTCGCCCGAAAACTGATGCGCGAGTATGAGGTGTCCCCTACGGTGCTGCCTGTATCGGAAGTTCCGCTCAACACTGGCCCCGACGACTTTGCGTACGAGCTTGCCGCATTGGGATATCCCGGCTTTGCCCATCTCCGCCGAGGAACCAGGAAGGTCAATCCTGCGGCATTTCTATTGAACGCTCTCGCCAATCACAACCTCGAAGCTCGCGTGGCCGAGGCCCTGCCCTGGCTCCTTTTCCGTTATCCCGATGTGGACTTCGATTGGCTCGTGCCACAGGCGCGGCTGAAGAATCTCCAAAACCGTCTCGGGTTCTGTGTGACTTTGGCAAAGGCCGTAAGCGGAAACCATGCTCTTCAAAAGCCTGAGTTGCGCCTTGCGGATAGCAAGCTGGCGAAAGAAGACTCTTTCTGTCGAGAACTGAGCGAACCGGAGCGCCGCTGGCTTCGATCCCATCGTTCCGAAGAAGCACGGCAATGGAACCTCTTGAGCGATCTGCGACCCAATGCGCTTCGCTATGTCTTCTGAGCCGGTCGCTCCATGGAGAGCATTTCTCGAAGACCTTGATTCCCTTCTGGCTGAAGCTGTCCAATTGCACTGCATCGGCGGGTTTGCTGTCGTCGCGGCCTGCGGCTTCCCGAGAAGCACCAACGACCTGGACTATTTCTCCGTCCAACCCTACGATTGCGCCGCGCGGATCGAGACAACAGCGGGTCGGGGTTCCTCCCTTGCTCAGAAACACAAAATGTATATGTGCAGCGGGTAGGCGTCGCGTCTGTTCCTGAGAACTACGACGAACGACTAACGGAGTTATATCCCGGCCATTTTACGAATTTACGCCTATTCGTTCCCGATCCCTATGATCTGGCCCTTTCGAAGCTAACCAGAAACACTGAACGGGACCGCGAGGATGTAAGACATCTCGCTAAGACGTGCTCTCTCGATCCGGATGTCATACGCGATCGTTATCAGAAGGAAATGAGATCGATCGTGATCGGGGATCCGTTGCAACACGATGCCAGGCTGGAGTTCTGGATTGAGGCCTATTTCTCTGAACGGTAAGTTGCTCAGTGTTGTGGAGTCAGTGGGCTAGAGAATAATTGGGCGTCGTACAATGGCGGTATTCCTCTGGGAATTTACGGTCGGCGGCTCAGATGCCGAGTCCAATCTCATCAACTACGAAGTCGACGGCAAGCAATATGTGACCGCCGCCGGCACCACCTTCGTCGCCTTTGCTTTGCCGTAAGGCAAATCGAGAGTTCAGAGTTTAGAGTTGAGAGTTCGGAGTTCAGAGGCGGTTGCGGGATGGGGCCGTTGCCTTGCGCACCCTTCAACCCCGGAAGGGTGCGGCACCCCGCACGGGCAGTGACCTCTGTAGTCAGCTAATGGTGTGGTGTCCGCGGCCTGCGCTCACAAGGTCAATCCGCAAAGTCATCGGTCAAGGATGCGCCACCCGCCCAAATCGAACGGACAAAAGGCTTCGGAAAAAATTGGAGTCGGACGCGCTCGATCGATGAAGCACGAATACTCCCCTCCGCAGTCGAGAAATACAAACGTCCCCCCCAAGACCCAGGTTCACAAAACCGAACCCGGGGCACCCTCCGCGTTCTTGTCGTTGAGAAAAGATAGGAAATCGAGATTCCCGATCGACCGCGCCAGAATGCAGGGTCAGGAAATTGTTTCCGGGCCACCCGCCCGATAAGTAGAAAACGCATGCGGTCCCCATGCACGCTATATCAAGGGCGGCGATCAGCAAGTTATACGTTTGTATTGCACTTATTGTGCAACGAATTCGACCATTCTCTCAGGGTCTCGTTCTAAGTCCTTTGCTTTCTCCGGCCAATAAGGGCACGACGATTGCCTAGAGATTGCCACGCACAAGAGGAGGTCGAATGAAGCGCACATCGGCCCTTACTATCGCCTTGGTTTTCCTCATCGGACTAGCGCCACTTGCCGCTAAAGCCGATGACTTTTCCTGGACTGACACCGGGTCGGGCATCTCCGCAAGCGGGACTCTCAGCGCGACCTCCATCGGTGGAGGAGAATACGTCGTTGATTCGGGTACCGGCACACTCAATGGCGACTCGCTGGTGCTGATCCCGGGTCTCGACGACGGATCTCTTCAGACCAGTCCACAAGGATATTTCGGCTTCGATAACGCGCTATTTCCGGGTTCGGACCCTCCCCTCGATACAGCTGGTCTTCTATTCTCGGACAGTACTACTGGCGGCGAATTCAACATTTTCGCCCTCGGCGGAACTTTCACGTCCGTTGAAGCAGCAGGAGGAGCGCTCACGCTTTTCGACGACAATTCGACATTCACGCTAACCCCACTGGCTGCCCCGGAACCGGGATCTTCGCAACTGCTGGTTGTCGGACTCATGGCACTGGCCGCGGTTCTCTGGTGTCGCAAGAAGAGTATTGCCGTCGCCTGACCTGCTTCGGTGGGTAGGGCCGGATCGGAATATTTCCGCCGGATCTGCCCGAGTTGCTCCGTGATGCGGCCAGTTGGGGCTAACAAGGCCGATGGCCATCTTCTCGGCTCATAGCGCATCGCCACCGCCCGTGGGCCGAACTCCAGGCGGCTCACAAGCCTCAAGTCGACATGCTTCGATAGCCCCGCGAACAACGTCGGCCCGTGGCCCGCTAG
>CAWJDM010000009.1:0-62948 GCA_963841605.1 uncultured Acidobacteriota bacterium | reverse complement strand
TTATCAAGCACTTGGGCGCGAATTAGGGCAAACGGGCTCTACTAAACGCTTAGAAGACAGTCTGGTAGGGATGATTCGGTCCAGTCAGGAAGGTGCTTGTACAAGTCATCCCAAGTACGATGTGTTCGTAGCGCAGTAATAACGACAGGCAACGGATCGGCAAGTATCTGCGGAAAATTTCTCTCCTCCGGAAACATCAGCCTAAATGCCAACCGCTCCACTGGCGGAGTGAACTGCGCGTCAACTCCGGCCTTGTTTCCTCGGCAATCGACTCGATACCATCCAAATTGGGGCAAATGAATCGCGTTCAGACCGTGCAGCGAAAAAGGGGCACCGGTATCGTCAATGCTTAGCCTCTGATAACAAAGCCCGGCGGGAATCTCGTTCGCTCGTAGGAGAGCAGCGAGAAGATGACTCTTCGCGTAGCAATAGCCCGTCTTGGCGGCTAGGACCTCAGACGCACAGCAGGTGACCGGATTTCGCTTGAAATCGGAGCTGTGCTGGATTTCATCTCGGACCCATTCGAAGCAACGCCGCGCAGTTTGCTGGGTGTCCGTCGTACCTTTCGACAACTCCTCCGCTTTTGCCAATACAGACGGATGGTCCCAGTCGATTATTTCCGTGGGTTGTAGAAAGTGCTTCACCGTTAACTCCCTCCTTCCGACTTTTACACGAAACTGGCAAGAGAAGGAACGATGGAACATGGATTTCCCGCGTCAGGTCCTGATAACGCGGTGGTCTCAATAGGTCGATGCAACACTAGGAGGAAGTCCCAAGTCCTGGAATTCCAAGGGCTAAGAATCATCTGGGAGCACAAAAGCAAGAAAAGCGTCCTTTTAGGTAAAAGCGAACTGCAACCCAAAGGATCGGTCCGCTTGAGACATATTGCCAGATCAATTGACCAGAGGGGTGTTGCATCGACCGTCTGAACCGGCAGCCCTTACCGGAGATGTGAAGTCCTAGGACTGGACTTCCGAGTTGCCGACTATACGTCCAATTGCTGGCGATTCACTTGCAAGTCTAATTGTTCTTCATGAGATCAGTGCCATCGCACCTTGGATCGGGAGTCGCCGACGTCGACAGCATCGTAAAGGAGTTTCGCCCCTCTCGAATCTGATAATAGAGGGACGACGCACCTGAATCGGAACCAAGTTCGACTTGGAATCTGGATGGTTCCGTAGGACAGCCGCGCATGGGACCAAAGCTGAAGGTGACGTTCCCGGTCCTCTGTAATGCCTCGAATTTCGCGTGCTCGATCCTCAAGCTTTGAGTGTTACTGCCTGCCGACCATTTCGAAGCGTCCTCCCAACTAGACTGGAGCCACACGTCTACAAAATTTCTGCCGTTTACCGCTACCGGCTGGACCCGATGCAAGTGATCACCGTCGATCGCGTAGCTGTAGATCACTGGCTGGATGAACAACTGGTTGAATGCCACGCTCATGTTCTTAACTCGAAGCTGAAACCCGTAGGATGTCTTTCGTAGCACGGCAGCCGGTTCGGCTGTGCGGTTGTAACCTTCCTCTCGGTGCAAGATTACGTGCGGCGCATTAGCATCTTCCGCCGCCCTCAGCACGTCGAGATCGAATGCGCTCCATCCCGAGGTGCACCACGGCCTCCCATGCGCAACTACCACAAGCGGCGCGTCGGACAAGGGCTTGCCGATGATGACGTATTCGAAAAAATCGCCGAATGCGCCCGAAATGTCGCCGTATTTCCCACTTTGCCGTCGAAGGATTTGGCGCCATTCGCCTTCCCGCGGAGCGTAAACCAATAACATCGTGTCTTCCCCGCACATGATGCCGAATCGGGCCTGTATGGTGATCCAATCGTCCGCGGCATCCGCTCGCCTCACCTCTATTGTGAGGTTAGCGCCGTAAACACGTCGCTCTGGCTCTTCGAGCCCGGGATTCGGTGCAGGCAAATTAACGCGAGGCTTGTTAGCGTCCAAGTACCTCGCCAGATCCTGCTGTATCCCTCTCACATCGGGCCGGCTGCTGGCTTGGCACGCCATGTAGTGGTTGACGAATTGAGCCAGGACATCTTTCATCTCCGCAATCTGGTCCTGCACAGCAGGTGAAACGCTCGTGTCCATTTCATCGACCGCGGTCTCCAATAGCTTAGCGCGAGCCTTGTTCGCAATTTCTGAGGTGTGCTTCATTTCGGCTTCCGAACATTCGGTTGCGGCTTGCAGCGGCATTGCAATAATTACGCCGAGGATGCAGAGTAAAACTGAGCGCAGCATAGTGTGAGTATACCCCCAGCAATAAATGCGCAAATCCTCTCTGCCAATCTTGCATCTTCAGCAATTATAGGACCTACCTCGGAGCTGGAAATAGACGAGTTACGTTCGGCACATGGCGTGGCGCGGGTCCGCCCACACACACCGCGTCATGTGCGACTCGCACCGAATAATCACGATGCCGGAGATGAAAGTCCGTCCAAGTTTCGGTTAGGTCCTGATTACGGGCCATCCGGACACAACCGAATTATGGAAGAGTGGCCGATCAAACGGGGGTTGGCGCACAATGCTAGAAAATAACTTAACGAGGGTAAGTCGCGAAGGCTTTACGGAGACGCGAGAATGAACATGAAATCAAGTAGGACGGGTTAGACTGCTCCTGCGGCTCGCGCCTTACGCAGATTCTCTTTGTCCTGTCCAGTGAGCTTCCACGTGTGATGGACATCATCGGCGAGATGCATGACTTCGATTTCGTCACCTTTATTCAGCGCCAACCAGAGCTCGTTTTCGCTGAGCAACGGTTTTGCTTCCACTGTCTTTTTGCATTTGTCGCAGACTGCTTGTAGGGGCTTCATGTCTGCTACGGTACGCTCGCAGTTCGAGCAACGCAAGCGAAACCTATCCCGTCACCTTCGCGGAGCGCTTCAATTGCCGGTAGAATGCGAGCGCATTCGGAGGCCGGTAACGCCATTTGTCCGGTTAGGGCTAATCAGATGGACTTAGTAGCGTTCAATTGAGAATTCAAGCGCGTCGGGACATGGAAGGAAATTACTTGCTCCGTATTGCAACCATGAACGGTTCAAGAGTCAGCGGCAACTCGAATGCAATTCCTTCTGGCGGCTCACAGACTGTGTCACTGCATTGCTGAAAACTCGCCCAACCGGACAGCATGAGTTTCCCGGCATCAAGCGGAAACCTCAGCAGAAGTGAACCTAAGCCTTGGAATGAGCCGCTGTGCATGGGAACCGTTTCCTCGTGGAAATTCACCCGCATCGGCGCGGTTGGCGGAAGATCGAAGGATTGACGGACAATGGTTGGACCGTCGAACGTTACTGACGTCGTCGTGTAACCCTCTGGCAGCGGAGCACCGTACACGTGCCATCCGGGCTCGAGCGCGAACTTGGCAAAGAAGCTAATCTCCTGGCCCGCGAACGCTCTTGCAGTAGAAAGTCCTATGACTATGGTAAGCGCGCCGCTTTGCAGAGTAACAGTCGGGGCCTCTTCACTCACGACTCCGAATTCGCGAAAAGCCACAGACGACGCTGTTACCCGATGCTGGTAATTCGGCACGAAATACTTGCGGATAACCAGTCCGTCCGGGGCGAGAAGGTACTCGACGGGATGCGGAACGCCATGTGCGCGCAGGCCGGGAGCAATGTTGGTGTTCAGGATTCCAAAGCTCCGTATTACTGCACTATCCCGATCGGACAGCAGCGGGATCTGGATCCGGTATTTCTCTGCAAAATGCTGGAGGGTTTCCCGTGAGTCGTAGCTAACCGCGGCGAGGCGGAGGCCTTTCCCTTCGAGCATCGGGCGCGATCGTTCCAACTCGACCAGTTGGGATCGGCAATACTGTCACCAATCGGCGCTTCGGTGAAAAACAAGGAGCAAGCCGTTGGGACCGCAGAGATTTGCGACAGAGCGCAGCACGCCCTCTTGGTCCGGGAGGGAGAAATCGGGTATGCGCTCGCCAGTCTCCGGGCCCGTGGCGTAGCGATCGTTGGTGGCATTCACGTGCTTCGCCTGCAACTCGGCGGAAACTGGTTGTCCGGCGGCACGAAGCCGTCCGAACTCTTGCATGATCGCGGCTTTTTCCTGGAGATCGTCGGGAATCTCGTTCACCATCGCCAATCCTCAACGGCAACTATACCATCGGTCATAAAGTCATGGTTTCACTTCTGCTCGCCAACATGATACAGCGCGGCGAAGTCTCTCTGGACGATCCAGTAGTCAAGTACCTTCCGCCCGGCGTCAAAATGCCGGAGCGCAACGGGAGCTCCATAACGCTCGTCGACCTCGCTACGCACACATCCGGCCTACCGCGAATCCCGACGAACTTCACTCCGAAGGACTTGCCCAATCCTTATGCGGACCATTCGGTCGAACAGCTCTATCAATTCCTTTCGACCCACCAACTGACGCGCGACATAGGCTGAGATTCAGAACCGTCATACCGCTCTATCCGAAAGCGGCGTACACCTTCCCCTTCACAAAATCATGCAACGCCTTCAGGACGCTGCAGTTGCCCTCAGCGCCAGAAACGGTACCTCAGACAGGAAAGTGCGGCCTCAGGCCTGCCGATCCAACCGAAAAAAAAGTGATGCAGGCACGAAAGGTTTTTCTTTGAAAGGTTCTGTCCTCTTTTTGCCCATTAGTAAGAATAGAGGGCAACTTTCGCTGGATTCCTCATTGGCGAGCGGTGAAGGAAAATGACGACACCTCCGCCCCTGGTCGGAATTGCTGCTAATCCCAGTTCATCCTTCCGGCGTACTGGCGAAGTCGGCAGAAGGAGCGACCTCGCGGCGGTTTGCCGCAACTCCTACGCAGGCTCCTTCGCCACGTTTGTTCGGCGATCCAGTGAGAGCTTGCCCTCAAGTCCCGATGCGGGCCCGGCTTGCATCATCGGAAAGGAACTCGCCCGCGCACGCTCCACACGGCCAACTTCGTCTTCTTCTTCCGCGCCCACGTCCAAACGAATTCATCCCGATCAACCCGCTCGGCCTGACCATCACCTACTTCCGCGAAGACAAAGCCTTCAAGTAGACCCTGTCACCGCCCACAGTCTGTCGGAGGTTTACCTCATGGTTGCCAACGCTCTTCTGCTATCCGTCGCTCTGTTGCTTGCCATCGCCGTCTATCTCATGGGCGAATTGAAGTTCTTGGCTCCGTACCGGGTGTTCCTTTTCCGCGAGTATGGCTGGGCGCTCGCCATTTTCTTTGGTGGCTTGTTTCTGAATTTGTTCGCGGGCGGTTTCGTGGTCATCCGCAAGTTCTTCCTCAAGGATACTGGCCGGAAGCTCTCACACATCGACAAGCAGTTCCACATCCGCCACGCCTACCTGCCCGTGCAGCTTGACGATGACGAGAGAAACTAAAGTGTCCCGCTACGATCCATTTGACCCCGAGGAGCTACGAGAGCCAAGCCCGCCGAGCGAAGCTCGCCGCGAACGGAAGCCGGAGGAGAACCCACCGAGCGTCGGACGCAGTAGGTCGCGTGCTGGGGAACATGCGGACTCTCGCGACCGAATTGAGGGCAAACACAGCAGGGAACCCGACACCAGACAGAAGTACCAGGATCGCGACCGCACCTACAATCTGCGGGAGTCCGAGATTCACACACTGGCTGAAATCGGCCAATTCCGCACCATTCGAACCAAAGACCTCGTAGAGTATCGCTACGACAGCGACACGAAATCGGCCGAGCGCGACATTAGAGACTTGAAGGCCCAGGGACTTATCCAGCAAAAAACGCTGCCGGGCGCGGAGAAGGAGCCTCTCCTCACTCTCTCTCGCGAGGCACATCAGTTCCTCGCTCGGATCCGGCCCGCACACCTTGTCGAAGACCAGGCCCTCTATCACGGCTTTGTCAAACCACGAGAAGCGCGGCACGATGCCGAGGTCTATCGGCTCTACCAAAAAGAAGCCGAGCGAATTACCAGCGAAAGCGGAACAAAGCTCCGTGTTGTGCTCGACTTCGAACTGAAGCGGAACCTCTACCGCGACCTCGCAAAGTTGAAAGACCTACCACCTGATCAGCAAGAAGAGGAGCGAGAACGAATCGCCCAGAACCACGGGCTGACAGTCGTGGACGGCAAGATTCCCCTTCCCGACCTGCGAATCGAATACGAAACTCGTGACCACCAGCAGACGCGCGTGGACTTGGAACTGGCGACACAGGATTACCGCGAACGAGGCCTTGCGGAGAAATCAAAGGCCGGTTTTACGATCTACGCCCCCGGAAACGAAGCGGATCGCTTGCGCGCCGCCATCCGAGATCCCGAACTCGCCAAGGAAATCCTAACCTTATGAGATTCTCGAACCAACACATCCAAGCACTGAGAAATCTCGGCTACACTGAGCGCGAGGCACAGTTTCTCTATGTCGTCGCAATCCATTCCGGCTATTTCACACAGACGCAGCTCTGCCATTTTCTCGGGAACAAATCTGGCCGCGCGGCACGCTCGTTCACGTTGCGGCTCCTATCGCGCAAACACGCGCGGGATCGCAAGTACCAGAACAATGCCCACGTCTATCACCTTGCCCACCGGCGCATCTATCAAGCTATCGAGAGAGAGAATCTGCGCAATCGTCGCACCCACACATTCGAATTCATGAAGAACCGGCTCGCCATCCTCGACTTTGTCCTCGGGCATCTGCAGCACGACTATTTCGAAGGGGAAGCCGAGAAGGTCCAGTACTTTGAGGAGCGCTTTCATATCCGTCCGCAGGAAATGCCGGGC
The DNA here is from genome assembly GCA_963841605.1 of uncultured Acidobacteriota bacterium. Taxonomy (GTDB): domain Bacteria; phylum Acidobacteriota; class Terriglobia; order Acidiferrales; family UBA7541; genus Palsa-295. The sequence continues at coordinate 56,247 of CAWJDM010000009.1, read as the reverse complement.
CGCACTTATCGCGGAGCCAACAAGGTTCCTGACACGATCCGCTACTTCGTCGACAAGTTTCCCCTGTTTCTGGATTCCACTGTGGCCAGCGAGCCGCGCCTCACACTGAGCTTCATTGATCCGGGCTTCGGGAACCTCGAAGCGTTCAAAACGCACCTCAGCGCGTACGCAACGTTCCTCGGCCGAATCCCTCGGTTCATTTTTCTCTTTGCCAGCCCGCACGCCAAGCTTTTCAACGCAGCAGCGAAACTGTTCAAGGAGACGACCGACCCACAGCCCGGAAAGCTTTCCGAACAGGTCGCTCGGTACTTTGAGTTGCGCGCAAGCTGGGAAGCAAAGAAATACGAATTGCTAAAGGACCCCGACATCGAATTCATGAACCACGCGAAGCAATGTTTCGCAGGCGAAGTTTTCGAATCAGCCTTTAAGGATTGGAAAGCGGGACGCCTCACGCAGAAAGACCTTCTCGCGGTGCTGGAAAACCGTGCGCGACGCAGTCAGGAAATCGAGTTCAAGACGTGCTTACTGTCGCGCGATTACTCCTCATTCGGCCAGAATTCTGCAATCACGGGCAAAACCGCTCTGAAAAGCGGTTCTCCTAGCGGTTTTCCTTACGGTTTTCCGCACCTACTCCCGTAAAGCTCACTACGACAGCGCGATACAAGCGCAAGGCACCCAAACCGGGACGCGGGCAAAAGCGCGGAAAGGGCGGGAGCGACCCCACCGTCGCCGCTTTCTGGCGGCTCCGGTCCCTTCGGGCTTCGGGGATCGCTCCCGCCCTTTCACTTCTCCGCGTTGATTCGTTGCCCGCATCCCTAATCCAGATTCCTGAGCACTGAAAAACCACTCAAGGAGAAACGCCGTGTCCATCATCAAGAAACCAGCAGCACCACCGAAGATCGTCACCATCGAGGTTCACCTGGAAGAGCCGTTACTCACAACTCTCAGAGCGTACTGCGAATTCATCGACAGCACACCCGACCATGTCACAGCGACAGCGCTTCGATTGGTTTTCAAAAAGGACTACGACTTCAAGCGTTGGCTGAAAGCGCAGAAAGACATTCAGAAACCCCTAGCAGAGGACAACCCGAACCGCACTCAGAGTTCCGCTACGCCAGCCAAGCCATGATTCAGCGCATCATCAACTCGAAAAACTTCATCGCGTTCTTGCTGGCTTCGACAACGGGGATGGCTCTCTATTTCCTGTATCCGTTTCCGTCGAGCAACCTCTTCCTCCGGGCGATCGCCATGAGGGCTCCGCTCGTTTATCGGGGAGCCCTCTCGTCCTACACCGCGATGCTCTTCACGACGCCCTACATCCTCTATTCCATCCTTCTCTCCGGGCTCTACATCTTCACCCTGAGAGCAGGTCGTCGCCCGAAGCCTTCTCACCTTCCGCCCTACCCGGACCCTCGTCTGCGCCGCAATCTCTCCCTTGTCGTCGGCGAAGTCCACAACCGCCGGAAGCCCATACCGTCAGAGAACCCCAGTTGGCTCGTTATCCCTGAACGCGGTCTCTATACGGGAATCGCCATCTTCGGAGCTATTGGAACCGGCAAGACAAGCTGCTGCATGTACCCGTTCGCCGAACAGCTCTTTGCCTACAAAGCCGACAACAAAGACGAACGCATCGGCGGACTCGTGCTCGAAGTGAAAGGAGACTTCTGCCACAAGCTGAAGGGGATTCTGGAGAAACACGGGCGCGGCGAGGACTACATCGAAGTGAGCCTGGGGGCCGAGTATCGCTACAACCCACTGCACAACAGCCTCGACGCCTACGCTCTGGCTTACAACATCGCGTCGCTGCTCAACAACCTATTCGGGAAGGGCAAGGAGCCGTTCTGGCAGCAAGCGTACACGAACCTCATCAAATTCATCATCCTGCTCCACAAGGTCGCCTACGACTATGTGACTTTCTTCGATGTCTACGAATGCGCCATTTCAGCGCCGCGTCTCAAGGAGCGCATCGAGGACGCTGAGCGCATTCTCTCGGCTGAAGCTCAAATCTACATCGAGGCGGAGGACTACACTTCGGAACATCACACCGAGCTTCAGGCGTTTCATTTCGTTTTCAGCAAAACGAAGCAGACGTACCACGCCGTAGCCACATCCGAACTCCGCATATTCCTTCTGAAGCAGCAAATCCACTTTACTGACGGTGCGGACTCTGCAACCGACGTGATCCAGGCACGCAAGCGCTCACAGCTCGACGCCGTCAAGCGATGGTTCCATAACGACTGGCAGAGCCTTGAACCGAAACTCCGCACGTCCATCGTCGAAGGCATCTCGGTATTCCTTTCGCTCTTCGACGACAACCCCGACGTGAAGCGAACCTTCTGCCCGCCTGCTGAGTGCTTCGACCCCGAGGCCAACGCCGACTACCGGCACGGCAAGCCCCTGCCTTCGTTCTCCTGGCTCATCGAGAACGGCAAGGTCTGCGCTTTAAACTTTCCCATCGGCATGAACGCCGGCCTTGCCAGGGCTCTGGGCGTCATGATGAAGCTCGACTTCGAGAGGGCCGTTCTCAACCGCATCCCTTATATGGAGACACACCCGCACCAGCACTTCCGGCAGGTGCTTTTCCTGTGTGACGAATACCAGCACTTCGCAACGGTCGGAGAGAACGAGCCACTGGGCGATGAGAAGTTCTTCAGCCTGTCGCGCCAGCCGAAGTGCATTCCCATCGTGGCGACACAGAGCATCAGCTCGTTGAAATCCGCACTGCCCGGTGACTCCTGGCGGTCCCTTCTTCAGACGTTTCGCACCAAGATCTTCTTCGCACTGTCGGACGACTTCTCCGCCAGCGTCGCAAGTGAACTCTGCGGTCGCGAGGATCGCCTGAAGGTCAGCTACAACATCTCGGAAAGCGGCCACGATGCCAATGTCAGCTTCTTGAGTGGCAAAGCTCTATCGAATCGAGCCAACGTCACCACATCAAAAAGCTACGTGACGCACAACGACTATCGGTTCGACACCAAAACCTTCACCGAACTCAAGAACGCGCAGTCGGTCACGCTGGCCTATGACGGATTTGATCCGATGCCGCCCACGTTTTGCTACCTGAAGCCCTACTACAACGACGTGAGCCGTTCCTACTTCGAGCAACTCGCGCGAGGAGAGCTCTAATGATCGGTTTCGAGACCATCCTTCCGTTCTTGCGGCCGATCGAGCACCCGATCCGCGACGATTCCATAAGCGAAATCATGGTCAACGGGGCGGACCGCGTATTCATCGAACGCGCTGGCGTAGTCCAGGAAGTCCCTGACCTCATCTTGAGCGAGAAATCTCTCATGGTCGCCGTCAAGAACATCGCTCGGCGACTGGGCGACGACATCTCCGAGCAGAGACCCATCCTGGACTCCCGGCTGCCTGACGGTAGCCGCGTCGCCGCCGTCATCCCGCCGTGCAGCATCCACGGCGTGACTCTCACGATCCGTAAGTTCAACAACCGCCACTTCACGATGGAAGACTTGGTGAAGTGCGGAAGCGTTGACCCAATTCTCGTTGAACAACTGCAAACGTACGTTGAGAGAAGACAGAACATCCTCATCAGCGGCGGAACAGGTACCGGCAAGACAACCCTCTTGAACGCATTGGGAAGATTCATTGCGGATGACGACCGGATTCTCCTCATCGAAGACACGTCGGAGATTCAACTCGAAAAACCGAACCTCGTCCGCTTCGAGGCTCGCCAGGCACAAGCAAGTCGGCCCGCCGTCACGATCCGCGATTTGTTGAAGGCATCACTCCGCCACCGTCCCGACCGAATCATCCTCGGTGAGATTCGCGGCGGTGAAGCTTTTGATCTACTCCAACTCCTGAACACAGGCCATTCGGGTACGCTTTCGACTGTTCACGCCAGTTCCGCTCAACAAGCCATCTCACGTTTCACGAGTTGCGTTCTGCAGAGCGGCGTCGAGCTCCCCTATCGCGCCATCAAGAACAACATCGGCGACTCGCTCAACGTCATTATTCAGGTCGAACGTCGGCCAGGAAGGCGCTTCGTGTCCGAAGTTCTCGAAATTAGCGGCTACAGCTCTGACACAGATCACTACACCGTCAATCGGGCCCTCGCCGCTAGCGCATAACAGTACCAGCCGCGTTTCCTGCAATCACTGGAGGAGTCATGCCCCACGTCTCGAAACCCACGTGCACCGAAGACACAATCAATGAGGCCGGAAATCTGGAGCCACAGAAGAACAATCAGATTCTTCTCGCCTGCATCCTGCTACTGCCAAAAGATGCGGCACCGATTTTGGCTCTGCTAAGGCAGGCAAATACAAACTCTGGCTCCTCCAACGTCTCGCAACTCGCTGACGTTCACTCCATACCTCTGACTCAGCCGCAGGGAGACTCATGGCTAGCGCATTCGGAAGCCGCAGACTATCTCGGCGTGGCCAAGAGCACACTCTATCGCTTTGTATGCGAGGGAAGAATCGAGACCCGCAAGATTGGAGGGCGGCTGGAATACAGGCGTGCGACTCTCGATAAATTCAAAGAGCAGCAGATTCGCCCCGCTCGGCGTTCTCGCACTCGCGGTATAATTACGCCGACGCTCGGCTCCGGCAAGTGAGAGGAGCGCCAGTGGGACTGTATCGAAGAACGGACTCGCGTTTCTGGTGGATGAGCTACACCTGGAAAGGCGAGCAGCATTTTGAATCAACAAAAATCAGGAGCAAGGCCCTCGCAAAAAAGATATTGAACAAACGCGAGGGTGAGATTGCGATGCAGCTTTTCAAACTTGGGCAGCAAGGGGAAAGGATGTCTTTCAAGGAACTGTGCAAGGAATTTGAAAGCGCACACGTACCAACCCTTGCTGCGAACACGCAGACCAACGTTCTGGACTTTCTTGAGACCATGCGGAAATTCTTCGGTGACCGTTCGCTGGCAGACATCGATGCCAAATCGGTCATAGATTACCGGAATTATCGCAAGGCCCAACCGTCAAGAATGAACTCTGCCCGCAAAATAAAAGGAGCGACAGTCAATCGCGAGATGGCTTATCTCCGTTGCATGTTTAATTTCGCAATCGAGCGTAAGTACATCTCCGAGAACCCCGCCAAAGGCGTGAAACCATTCGATGAACGACGGGAGCGGCCAGCTAAGCGAATGCTTACCTTGGAAGAGGAGCAGCGCATCCTGGAAAACGCCCCGCCGTATTTGAGAGTGGCAATCGTGCTGCTGGCGCAAACCGGGGGCCGTACCTACACCGAAGGTTTCTCTCTCCGCTGGGACCAGATCGACCTTAAGAACAACGTCATATCCTTTGGAGGAGATACCAAAACAAAAGGTTCTTCCGACCCGGTACCCTTGACCGGCATCGCTCACGATGTACTCGTGAGCTGGCAAAAAGAACAGGGAGGTAAGAGTCCCTTTCTTTTTCCAAGTCCGGTCAAGCTCGACAAGCCGATCAGCACAGTAAGGAAGGCTTGGAAGACGACGCTGACAAATGCGAAAGTGGCTCACTTCCCGATCTACCATTTGAGGCACGTGTTCTGCACGCGGCTCAGTTGGGTTGCGCCTGACGCGGTTGTGCAGCGCGCGATGCGTCATTCCAGTCCCGAAACCAAGCGACACTATCAACTAGGGATGGTGGAGCAGGTCCGACAAAACCTTGAGAAAGCGAATGAAAATGTCTACGGCGGTGGCAAAGTATTACGTTTTTATGACGGTCAGCCCACAGCCGGGACAGAAGGAGAAATGGCCGTCTCCAAATGAATGATAGAGAAGGAGTAAGTGGCGCGCCCGGAGGGACTCGAACCCCCGACCCTCTGCTTAGAAGGCAGACGCTCTTTCCAACTGAGCTACGGGCGCACCGATTCTCGGATTCTAAAGCATTTTGCGCCCGGCATTTGCAATGTTTTCTGCAGAATGACTTCATGCGCAAAGACAGACGCTCCCAGCATCAGGCGCGGCTGTTTATCTCGCAAGTATTCGTCTGAATTATCTGATAGGGAGCGAACTCTTCAGGGCAATCCGATCGACCGAGCTTCCCACCGAGACTGTGTAAGCTCCGAGATTATCGATTCCCCAGCCGTGGGCGGCCGCGTCGTAGTAGGCGAACGCGCGGATGTCGAGCGCGACTTTGACTCTGCGCGTTTGCCCGGGGCGCAAATCGACTCGGGCAAATCCCTTCAGTTCACGAGCTGGGCGCGGCACAACCGGATGATCTTCGCCCACGTAAACCTCGGAAACATCCGCTGCTTCGCGGCTTCCGGTGTTCGTCACGTCCCAAGAGACTTCATATTGCGGGACCGAGGGGCGGCCCGGGCTTGATTCCGCCGGCTGTGTTCCGCTGCTGCTCACGCGGCGGATCGCCAGATTCGCGTATCGAAAAGTCGAGTAAGAGAGGCCGTAGCCAAACGGGAAAAGTGGCTGAACGCCGCTGCGCTCGTAGCCCCGGTAGCCAACGAACACGCCTTCTTTGTATACAACTTGATGGGTGCCCGGCTCGGGGTAATAACTATCGTGCACGGGATTATCTTCCCAGCGCCGCTCGAAGGTTACCGGAAGGCGGCCCGACGGGCTCATGTCGCCGAAGAGAATCTGTGCGAGCGCCGTGCCTCCTTCCTGGCCTGAGTACCACGCTTCCACGATGGCCGGAACTCGGTCCAACCAGCGGCTCATATCGACGGCGCCGCCTGAAGTGACGACCACGATCACGTGCTTATTGACGGCGCTCATTTTTTCGATCAGTTCATCTTGCCCCGGCGGCAGGCCAAAAGTTCGATCGGCGCCCTCACTTTCACTCGATGGATCGAAGCCGACCGCCAGCACTACGGCGTCGGCAGAGGCGGCGATCTTCTCGGCTGACGAATCGACGTAGCTATCCTGCGGCACGATGCCGAAACGGAATGCCCCGCCGAGGAAACCCGGCCGGCCATGGCGCTCGACGACCACCTGGTGCGGTCCCGCACTAAGCGAGACTGTGACGTAGCCAACCATCGCCCGAGCCTCGGTCCAATTGTCGAGGATCATCTTGTCGTCGAGATAGACGCGATAATAGCCGCCCGCCTCTCCGGTAGACTGCACGAAAGCGTCATAGGGAGCGCTGTTTGACGCGACATAGTAGCCCGTCCAACGCGCGGAGCCGGAATCGGCGGGATACGCAGGCGCAGGAGAGCCAAGGTCGGCGCCGGCGACCGCGCCGAAATCGATGTGCTGATCGGTGCGGCGAATCATCGGGTCGCCCTGCAAATTCGCATTGGTGAAATATTCCGCTGCCAAGCCGGGCGCGCCGCCTGATTCCGCTGTCGAAAAGGCCGTGCGCTCCGCCAATTCGTTCAACTGGGGAATGCAGCGATCGTAGTAAGTGGGAATGGACGCGCCGAGCTCGTTCGCAATGCCCTCGAGGAAACTGACCGCGGCGAAGGGGCGCACACCCGCGCTGCCTCCTCCGACGGGGACTGCCGGATACGCATCCGGACCGATCACGGCGATGGACCGGATCGCATGCTTATCGAGCGGAAGAAGATGCGCATCGTTTTTCAGCAAAACCATGCCTTCGCGCGCGGCCTGCAGCGCAACTTCGCGTCCCTGCATGTTATAGCGCGGAATCGAGAGATCGGTTTGGTCCCGATCGAGCCAGCCAAATCGAATCGCGAGGCGCAGGATGCGGCGAACTTTGTCATCGATCACCGCTACCGGCACGCGCCCGTCCTGCACGGCCGGCAGAAGCGTGGCCTTGTTCATAAACGCACCGGAGGGCATTTCCAGATCGAGTTCCGCATTCGCCGCGGCGACGCCGTCATAGGTGGCGAACCAGTCGGACATCAGCACTCCCAGAAAGCCCCACTCCTTTTTCAGAATTTCGGAATCGAGGCTCGAGTTCTGAGTCATGTGCGAGCCGTTCACCAGATTGTATGAATCCATCACAGCGCCCACGTGAGCTTCCTTCACCGCAGCCTCAAACACGGGAAGATACATTTCGCGCATGGTGCGCTCGTCGATGATGTCGTCGACGTTGTGGCGATCGTATTCGGAATTGTTGCCCATGAAATGCTTGATCGTGGCGCTCACGCCTTCGCTCTGCACGCCGTCGATATAGCCGACCGCAATTCGAGATGCGAGGTAGGGATCCTCGCCGAAATACTCGAAGTTGCGCCCGTTCATCGGCGCGCGGTAGAGATTGACGCCGGGCCCGAGCAGAAAGTTCACGCCCTTGGCGCGCGCATCGCGTCCGATCTGCTCACCGACTTTTTGCGCCAGGTTCGCGTCCCACGTGGCGGCGAGGTTGATGCCGCCCGGCATCGCCGTCGCAGGCCCATAATTCCGCACCCCCATCGGGCCGTCCGCCATCTTCAGCGCCGGCAAGCCCAGTTTCGGCATTTGGCGGATGAAAAAACCGTTCACGCCGCCGATGAAATCAATCTTCTCTTCCAGACTCATGCGGCGGAGGATGCTCTCCACGCGTTGCTCGATTTCCGACGAGGAAGGCGAATCGACGGGCGGGACGGGGTGGCTCTGCGCCGCGATCGTTGCGAGTAAGAGCACAAATATAGACAACGCGGCTCGCGCGGCAACTGTCGCCGCCCGATTCAGCTTGCGATCCATAAACCCTCCGCAACGGAAATTGCGCGGCGCCGAGGAGGCTGGTGCGCCGCTTGAATCATAATGATGAAGATTAAGTCGCCTTGCTGATGCCGAGAACCTCACGCTCCTCGCGATCCGGATCGTTCTTCGCCTGGCACTCATCGTTGAAGATCATGACGGCCTTATCGCCGGCCGTGAACGCGGGCCATTTCGGGAGGCCTGCATGATTCGGATCACCTTGCCGGGCGAGATGGATCCAGGCTTCGCTCACCTTTGCCGCGAGCGCGCGCGGGCCCGGCCCTCCGCCGGTCATGGGCGCGCAGCGATCCGTATTGTCGAAGACGAACGAAAGCTCGGAGCAATGAAAGGCGCCCGGCCTGCGATCCAGCACCGGCGTCCGCCAACAGAACCAATAATTGAAAACGGGCGCTCCGCCGAGCGCCGATTGTCGCTCGGCCTGCGTGATCGCACTCTGCCGCACGGGCGCCGCCGAAATGCGCGACATGATTTCACCTGGGGTGTCTTTCGGATGCGCAGCGCGAAACACCTCGATGATGCGATGGGCGCGGTCGCCGTGGGATGCCGCGACTCGCGTTTTCAGCTGCTCGGGCGTCAGCGTCGAGAGCGACGGGTCGAAGAGCGCGTTTGAAAATTCGTTGAGGACCGTCCCCACGATCAGCGGAATGTGCGCCGACATCTGCGGCGCGACGGGATCGCATGGCTGCGTCGGCAGATTGCGGCCGTCGACCATCGGCTGCCAGCCGATGCGCGGCAGGCGAAATGCGCCTCCCGGCCGAAATGGCGGCGCGAGACTCTTCATAGCGGCAATGCCCGCGTCGACGAGCCTCTCGACCGGCACGTCGTGAATCCGATCGATCTGCGACGCGCTCAGGCCGAGCTGCTGCATCACGGCCGCGCCGAGCTTGGCGGAATCTTCCGGCGTCGCGGCATTCAACAACGAGCCGCTCTCGACTGCCGCGCGATGGAACAGCCCTTTCGCGGCGGGCATGGCCATCAGCGTATTTACTTTTCCGCCGCCGCCGGATTGCCCGAAGATCATCACGTTTCCGGGATCGCCGCCGAAATTCGCGATGTTGTCGCGCACCCACTCGAGCGCGGCGACGATATCGAGCATGCCGAGATTCGCGGAATCGGCGTATGCGGCCCCTCCGATTTCCGCCAGGTTCAGATAGCCGAGCACACCGAGCCGGTGGTTCAGCGAAACAACGACCACATTGCCGCGGCGGCTGAGATTCTCGCCGTAATACGATTTCAGCTCCTGGCCCGAACCCGCGGAAAAACCGCCGCCATGCAGCCACACCATCACGGGACGCTTCTTGTTGTCGTTTACTCCGGGCGTCCAGATGTTGACGCGCAGGCAATCCTCGCCGGGACGCCCGTCGTCCCAATCGAACACCCACGCGCCCTCATCATTCGCCCAGCCTGCGCGCGGCTCCTGCGGCGAGACGAAGCCGTATTGCATCGAGCTGCGCAAGCCTTTCCACGGTGCCGGCCTCGTGGGAGGCTGATAGCGGGCCTTGCCAGCCGTCGAGCCTGCGTAGGGAATGCCGAGAAATGTGTCGATGCCGTTGCGGGTGAAGCCGCGAACTTTGCCGGCTGTCGTCTCGACGATCGCATTTTCATTCGACGCGACGATGGTGGTGTTGCAGTGGCCGGGCGCGGCTGTAGCAGGCTCGACTGCGGCGCGCGCCGCGCTCGCGGTAAGCAACACCGGAGTCGCCGAAATGCCTGTGAGAACAGCCACGCCCTTTATGAAAGCTCTGCGCTCGATCGACTTTCCCCCCGCTGAAGCCTTTGGCGAATTTTTCTTCCCGCCGCTAAGAATGGATCTCTCTTTCTTCATTGGCGCTCCTCGGCCGAGAGTATAGATGAGCTTCAGCAAGATTCAATTCCCTTCCATCATGTTTCCACGTACGAGCGGAAAGCGTAGGCGGGCCGAGAGGCAGGCTGCTTCGGCAAAAATCTTGATTGCGGCGGCGGAGCTAGCTTCCGTCGCGAATGATGCGGCAGGATTCGATGTCGAAGGTAACTTCTCCGATCGTCAGCCGCGTTTGATCGCGGAACCCGGCGATGAAGCGCAGGAAGCGCCAGAGGTCGGCGAAATTCGCGACGAGACCGATGGATGCGCGAATCGATCCGGCGCTTTTGTGGCGCTGGTCGCGCATCAATCGCGCGAAGCTCAAGAGATTAGCGTCGGTTCCCAGCGCGCTCCCGGCCTCCATGTCTTCCTCGGTCAGTCCTTCGGCCATTTCTCCCGCGCCCGGATTGCAAAAGCATCCGGTGCGCAGAGAAATGCCTTCCGCACCGGCCAACTCTTCGATGCGGCGGTAATCCAGCAGGTGCCCTTGTGGATCGTAGAGATTGAAGGTGACAGTGCCGCCGCGGTTCTCGGTGGTCGCCGGGCCATAGATGCGAATCATCGCACGGCCATTGCTGTGCCGCAGCGCGAGGAATTCATCGATCAGCCAACCCGTGAGGCAGCGGACACGTTCGGCGATCACTTCGAGGCCGATCGCCTGAATGTGACGCAGGCCGATTTCGACAGCGGGGATCGAAAGGTAATTCAGCGTGCCGTCCTCGAAGGCAGCTTCGTTTGGCGAGAGCACGTGCGCCTGCCCCTGCACCGATGCGAAGTTGACGGTCCCGCCGGCGAACCACGGGCGTTTCAGCTTCGCCAGCACCGAACGGCGGATGAGCAGCGCTCCCACGCCCGACGGATAGCCGAACATTTTGTAGAACGAGACGCTGACGAAGTCCGGCTGGACCGCGGTCAGGTCGAGCCGATTTGTCGGCACGAACGCTGCCGCATCGAGCAGGACGTCCCAGCCTTTCGCATGCGCTTTTGCCACGAGATCAAGCGGGTGCTTGACGCCGGAAAAATTCGATTGCGCGGGATACGCGAACAGATTGTCGCGGCTGGGATCGGCCTCCGCCAGCAACGCGTCGAGCCGCTCCGTATCGAGCTGCAAGCCCGGCATCAGCAGCGGCGCGTAGGCCACGCTCGCACCCTTGGCACGCGCGAATTCGCGGATTCCGTTCACGGAGTTGTGATTGTCAAAGGTGAGCAAGTAGCGCCCACTCGGGGCGAAGGGATACGATTCGCCGACGAGCTTTAGCGCCGCGGACGCGTTTTGCGTGAAGACGAGGATGTAGTCGGCCGCAGGCGCATTGAAATAGTTCAGAACGGAGCGGCGCGTGCGCTCGACGTGCTCCGTCATCGCTGCCGATGTCGGGTTGGCGGAGTGAGGATTGCCGAAAACGCCGGAGCGCAGCAGTTCGAGATGCTCGGCGAGCTGCGATTCGGCGTAAAGGCAAGCGCCGGTGTAATCGAGGTAGATCTGGCGGCGTTCGTCGAGCCTGCGATATTCGGTCGCGCGCAATCGATCGATAGCGGACGTCTTGGCGTAGCCCGAATACCGCGTGATGAAATCCGCGTAGGCTTGGTCCGCCTGCAGGATCTCGTGTGCACTGCCCTTCGCCGTGGACATCCTTGAATCTTATGCCTTCACGCCCGCTTTGCGAAGGATCGTCATCATGGGGCACCAGTTCGTGAAAGCCGACTGGAACAGGTTCAGGCCCACGAAAGCCGTGAACAGAAACCAATACGGACTCACCCAATATCCCAGCGCTAGCGAAAGCAGGACGAAGGCACCAGCAATCAGCCGAATCAAACGTTCAACGTTCATGGTAGAGCTCCTTTCAATCTGCCTCGGGGAAAAGGCTTTCGTGCGCGGGCCGCAGATTCCGCGCGGAGCCGCGTTGGCTCAAGTAATAGAGCACCGGAACAGTCATTCGAGATAGCACCGTCGAAGCGACTTCTCCCGCCATCAGCGAAATCGCGAGCCCCTGGAAAATCGGATCGAAGAGAATCACGCTCGCGCCCACGACGACGGCCGCCGCCGTCAGCAGCATGGGGCGGAAACGCACGGCGCCTGCTTCGACCACGGCTTCCTCAAGCGGCATTCCATGCTCGCGGCGCAGTTCGATGAAATCCACGAGGATGATCGAATTGCGAACGATGATTCCCGCGCCAGCGATGAAGCCGATCATCGAAGTTGCCGTAAAGAATGCGCCCATCAGCGCGTGAGCCGGCAAAATGCCCACGAGCGTAAGCGGAATCGGCGCCATGATCACGAGCGGCGTCTTGAATGATTTGAACCAGCCGACCACCAGCACGTAAATCAGCACCAGCACGGCGGCGAAAGCGAGGCCGAGATCGCGAAACACCTCGACCGTGATGTGCCACTCGCCGTCCCACTTCATCGAGTAGCGATCCGTGTTCTCCGGCAACGCCGTGCCGAAATCCTGCTGCACGTGATAGCCATCAGGCAGCTGGATTTTGTCGATCGCGCCTTTCATTTTGAGAATAGCGTAGACGGGACTCTCGATCGTGCCCGCTACGTCGCCTGTGACGTAGACCACCGGGCGAAGATTCTTGTGGTAGACGCTTTGATCGATCGTGGTTTCCGTCACATCGGTGACTTCGCGGAGAGAAACTTGCCCGCCTGCGGCGTCGGGCAGCTTCAGATTTTCGAGGTCCTCGATCCCGGAACGATCTGCACGCGAGAGGCGCACTTCGATGGGAATGTCCTCGCGCGATGCGGGATCGTGCAGCAGCCCAGCGGAGGCTCCGCTCAAGCCAATCTGCACGGCGCGCGTTACTTCCGCCGCGGAAACATCTTGCAGCGCGGCCTTATCAAGGTCCACCTTCATCTGGTATTTCTTTTGCGGATCCTCGACGTACCAGTCGACATCCACCACACCCGGAGTTTCTTGGAAGATTTTCTTGATTTTCGCGGCTAGGTCCGTCTGTCCCTTGTAATCCGGCCCGTAAACTTCGGCGACTAGCGTCTCGAGCACCGGCGGCCCCGGCGGAACTTCGGCGACTTTGATGCGCGCGCCGAAGGGAGCGGCAATTTTGTCCAGCTCTGGACGCAACCTGCGCGCGATATCGTGGCTCTGGGCTTTTCGATCGTGGAGAGAGAGAAGATTGACCTGAATGTCGGCCTGATTGGGCTGGTTGCGCAAAAAATAGTGGCGGACGAGGCCGTTGAAGTTGTAGGGCCCCGACGTTCCCGCATATATCTGGTAGTTGATGACTTCCGGCTGCTGTCCCAGGTAGCTACCCAAAGCCTGCGCCACGCGCGCGGTCTGCTCGAGCGGTGTTCCATCCGGCATGTCGATGATCACCTGAAACTCGCTCTTGTTGTCGAAGGGCAGCATCTTGACCTGCACCCACTTAAGCGGAATGAACGCCACGGCCGCCAGCAGGAGCACGACGACGCAGCCGAAAAACATCCATCGCCGCGAAGGTTTCTGGATCAGCGGAACCATCAAGCGGCGATACAGCCGCGTGGTCCAGCTTTCGCCCTCATGGCTGGATTCGGGACGATTGGCGTAATGCCGCAGCAAGCGCAGCGCGGCCCATGGCGATACGACAAACGCGACGAGCAGCGAAAACATCATCGCGGAGGAAGCGCCAACCGGAATCGGGCGCATGTACGGCCCCATCAGGCCGCGCACGAAAGCCATCGGCAAAATGGCCGCGATCACCGCGAACGTCGCCAGGATCGTCGGGTTGCCAACTTCGTCCACTGCCTCGACCGCAACATCGGCGAGCGAGCGCCCGCGATTATCGGGTAGGCGGAAATGGCGAACGATGTTTTCGACCACGACGATCGCGTCGTCGACCAAAATGCCAATGGAAAAAATGAGCGCGAAAAGTGTGACTCGGTTCAACGTGTAACCGTAGATGTAGAAAATCGCAAGAGTCAGCGCCAGCGTCACGGGGATCGCCAGCAGCACGACACCCGATTCGCGCCAGCCCAGTGCCAGCCCGATCAACAAAGTGACCGAAAGCGTGGCGATCAGCAGGTGCTCGAGCAGCTCGTTCGATTTGTCTTTGGCCGTCTCGCCATAATTGCGCGTCACGGTGACGTTCAAATCGGCCGGCAACATACTGCCGCGAAGCGAATCGATCTTGCGCAACACGTTCTCGGCGATCAGCGTGGCGTTCGCGCCCTTCCGCTTGGCGAGCGTAATTGTTACGGCGGGATATTCCGGATTCGCGGCGCTGCCGGACGTTCCCTTCGCCTTGGCGAACATCACGTAGTCGCGCGGCTCCGCGGGGCCATCCGCAATCCTTTCAGCCACGTCTCGCAAATAAACGGGACGCCCGGCATGAACGCCGACGACCACTTGTTGCAGTTGGTCCGCGCGCGTGAAGAAATTGCCGGCTTCGACCTGGAATTCCTGGTTCTCGCGCGCAAAATCCCCTGCTTGCGCGCGCGTGTCCGCGCCCCCGAGTTGCGCCACAACAGCGCCGGGCGTGAGGCCATAGGCCGCGAGCCGCTGCGTATCCAGCACCACGCGCACCTCGCGCGGCTGCCCGCCGATGATCGCGGTCTCGGAAACGTCGTCTAGCTGCTTCAGCGAATCTTCGAGCTCGGCTGCGATCAGCCGCAATCGGTATGAGTCGTAATTCTTGCCCCAGAGCGTGAGCGCGAGAATCGGCACGTCGTCGATCGATCGCACCTTGATAATCGGCTGCGAAACTCCCTGCGGAATCCGGTCAAAGTTCGAATACAGCTTGTTGTAGGTCTTGACGATCGCGTCTTCTTCGTTCGTGCCCACGTAGAAGCGAACGGTGACCATGCTCAGCCCGGGATGGCTCACCGAGTAGACGTACTCGACGCCCGGTATCTCGCGCAGCAGCTTTTCCATCGGCACGCTGGCGCGCTGCGTCACTTCCTCGGCCGACGCGCCCGGCATCTGGACGAAAACGTCCAGCATCGGCACGGCAATTTGCGGCTCCTCCTCGCGTGGCGTTTGCCGGATGCTGAAAGCGCCAAGCAGCAGCGCGGCCACGATCAGCAGAGGCGTCAGCTTCGAACGGATGAAAACATGCGCGATTCGGCCGGCGAGCCTCAGCGCGTGCGTGGGGTTGCCCGATTTGGCCGGTGTGTCGTTCATGGCCGCGTTGCGATTCGTTTGCCGCCCAACTCATGTTCTCCCGGCGCCGCCACAAGCTTGTCCCCGTCTTGCAGCCCCGAGAGGACTTCCACCTTGTCTCCGGCATTCGCGCCGAGCGTCACATAACGCAACTCCGCGATCTGATTTGCGTCGAGGACGTACACGCCCTCAAGCTGTCCGCGCTCCACAACCGACGTTCGCGGAATCAGCAGAGCCCGCCGCTGGCCGCGTGCGAAATGGGCGCGCCCGAAAAGCCCGGAACGGAGCCGCGCATCAGCGGGCAAGCTGATTTTCAGCAGAAAACTGCGGCTGGCAGGGTCGGCTGCCGGGACGATTTGCGCAACCTTGCCCAAAAGCGGGCCGTCGCCGAGCGCGTCGATTGCCACAGGAGCGGCCTGCCCGAGATGAACAAGATGCACGTCGCTTTCATCGACATTTACTTCAAGTCGATACGCGCGCGTGTCCTCCACAGTGAAAATTGGCATGCCGGGCGAGGCGAGCGTGCCCGCATCGGCCATCTTCGCGGTCACCACGCCGGCAAAGGGAGCGCGAAGGCGCGTGTAGCCGAGCGAAGTTCTGGCCTGTGCCAACGCCGCGGCCGATTGCGCCTGTCTGGCTCGCGACATATCTCGCCGCGCTTCCGTCGATTGATACTTGGCGTTCACCTCGTCGAATTCCTGCGGGCTCACCGACTTCTTCTCGTAAAGCTGCTGGTAGCGTTTCAGCGTCGATTCGGCGAGCGCAAAATCGGAATCGGCAGCGGAGACTTCTTTTTCTGCCGCAGCCAGCGCAGCGGTGGCTTGATCGACCGCCGCGCGCGGTTGCGCATCGTCGATCACCGCGAGCACTTCCCCGCTCTGCACGCGATCGCCTTCGTGCGCTCGAATCTCGAGGATGTTTCCCGTCGTCTGGCTCGAGATTTGGCTCGTTTGCCCGGCCTGCACGGTTCCAACGGCCTCCAGCCAGTCAGGCACCGTCGTCTTTTGCGCGACAATCACCGAAACGCCGCTGACTGTTTCCGGCGCGGCGTTTGCTACCGGGCGCTCGTTCCCGCAGCCCGAAAGCACTGCGCCGAGTGCAGAGACCGATAGCGATAAGAGTGTGATCGCGACTGCCTTCCTTTTGCGGTTCATGGCACCACCACAGGAGATTGAGGGCTCAAAGTTCCGCTGGCCAGTTCGAGATTTGCGTATCCGGTATGGTAGCGATAGACGGCCTGCCAATAATCTGTCTGGCTGCTTCGTGCAGCTTCTTCCGCGGCCAGCAGATCGGTAATCGTCAAAAGCCCTGAATCGTAGCGGTCCTGATCGATGCGCAAGCTTTCTTGCGCCTCTGCGATCGTTGCCTGCGCCACGTCCATCTGTTGGCGCGCGGCATCCAGGTCGTAATAGGCGCGGCGGACTTCGAGCCGGATCGCATCGGTGGCCATTTCCTTGACGGCTGAAACCTTTTCTTCCATTGCGCGCTCGTGAGAAAGCTCGGCCCGCTTCGCTCCGCCCTGAAAAAGATCGAACTGAACTTCGATTCCGGCGAGCCAGTTGTTCCCGCCGCCTCCCGCGAGAAAAGTCGGATTGTCCACTTCCCATCCCGCATATGCAGTGACTCGCGGCCCAAAGGCCGATTTCGCAATCGATACACTTTGCTGCTGCGCCGCTTCCTCCGACCGGATGCGATTCAGGTCAGGGCGATCCTTCATGGCTTGCTTTTCGATGTCGTCGAGCGACATGGGCGGCAAAGCTTTCTCCACGACCGCTTCCACCGGATCGAATTCATCGTCCGCGGAGACGCCCATCGCCGTGCTCAGCTGTGCCCGCGCCAGCGCCAGATCGTTCTGCGCGCGGATGAGTTGCTCCTTGCGCGTTGCCACGCGCACCTGGGCGCTGAGATAGTCGGACTCCACAACGATCCCGCTATCGAAGCGGTTCTTCGCTCGCTCGAGGATCGACTGTGCCGTCTTCATGCTTTGCTCGGCCACGTCCAGCTGTTTTTTCGCGACCAACACGCCGTAGTAAGCGTCCACCACGTGGAAGATCATTTCCTGGTCGGTGCGTTCCAGTTGGTGCCCGGCTGCCGCCTTCATGTCTTCCTTACGGCTCACCGCGTGCCAACTGCCGAAGGAATCAAAGAGATTCCACGTTCCGCCGAAGCGCGTCCCGAAGTCGCCGTAGGGCGCGGGGGTATTGAGAACGTTCAACGCGAAATCCGCCGTCGTGAACCGCTGCTGCCGCAATTTAGTGCCAAACACGTACACGGGATCGTTGCCACGCGTAGCCGTCTCCGAAAACATGACATGCGGCAGCAGCGCGGATCGAGCCACGCCCACATCCGCGGAGGCGGCTTTCGTATCGGCGAGCGCCGCCTTGCGCTCCGGGTTTTTCTCAAGCGCGACATTGACAGCCTGTTGCAGAGTGAGAGGAGACGGCGCTGGTGCTTGTTGTGCGAAAGCTGGAAATGCGAGATACAGTGCAAAGATTAGCGCCCATCCCGCCAAGAGAGCGAATTGAAAGATCCGATCACGGTCCATTTGCATCAGCGCCTTTCGCCGAGGATGGATGGCAGTCAGGCCGTGGCCAATTCCACCCATGCCGGTTTCTCTTCGACGATCTCGTACGTCGTGTGCAAGGTCGCCGTCTGTTTCACCATCGCACCCACCGAGCAATATTTCTCCTCGGAGAGCTGGATAGCCGCCTCAATCGCGGCCGAATCGATTCCGAAGCCGGTGACCACGTGGTGGATGCGCACAGCCGTGAACACCTGCGGTGGGCGCTCGGCTTGATCCGCCTCGACCCGTACTTCGTAACCCGTCACGCGCTGGTGATACTTTTGCCGGAGGATCGTGATGACATCGAATGCCGTGCAGCCCGCAAGCGCCACGGCAACCAACTCAATGGGCTTTGCACCGGTTCCTCCGGCCGCATCGTCTAGCAGAAGATGGTGTTCGCTACCGGTCGTCGCGGCGAACTGCCGCTCCACCTTAAGTGGTTGAGTAAGCAGAACCTTAGCGGTAATCATGTGTCCCTCTCATGGGCTCCGGTTGCTCGGAGCCACACGAATAAATGCAAGGGTGGGGATTTTGTTACAGCGAAATTCGGGGAATTATAGGTGGACTAGCTGCGAGCGACTGCTTGCATCATGCCGGACAATCTTGCTCATCACTCCCTGATACTCCGCCATCAATTCGCGCCTGAGCCTGGCGGCCAAGCGCGGATCTGGTGACTCGTTTGGAGCCATTCGGCATTGCCGGATCGCCGTCTCAAGGCTCGAGAGGAACGCCTGGCATGGCTCGCAGCCGTTCATGTGCTTCTCCAACTCTTCGCAAAGAGAATCGTCCAGCGCCTCATCGAGGTAGTTCGAGAGCTGGGCGAACATTTCCTTGCAGCGCCCTGGCCGCGGCTGCGCGGAGGCGTGCGCTTCACCCGGGGTCTTCGGCGATTCACGGCTCATGCGATGCTGGTTCTGCTTGGCCAATTCCTTGCGAACGAAAAGCCGCGCCCGGTGCAGCCGCACGCGGATCGTTCCCAGGCGCAGGCCGGTGATTTCGGCAATGTCCGTGTCCGCAAGCTCTTCCATGTCGTGCAGGACGAGAATGAGCCGGTATTCGGGCGGCAATTTCTGTACTGCTTCGCGGAGGCGTTTTGCGCTCTCACGGCGAAGCAGCGAACTTTCCGGCGTGCCATCGGGATTGCCCGAGAGCTTCTGCAATTCGCGGCGATCGGGCATCAGCTCTTCCAGCGAGAGCGCCTCCTTCGGTGCAAATTTGCTTTTCCGGCGGCTCATCAGGCAGCGGCTCTTGGCCACTTTGTAGAGCCAAACCATCAAGGCCCTGGGGCTATCGAACTTCGGCAAGTTGGGAACCGATTTCACAAGAACTTCCTGCATGGTGTCTTCAGCGTCCTGCCGTTGCCCGCACACCTTCATGCTGAAGGAAAACACGGTTTTCTGAAGCAGCGCCAGCGCCTCTTCCAGAGACGCAGGGTCCTTCCGCTGGATCAATCGGACGGCTTGTTCGATCTCGGGACGCACGCGCCAACTGTAGCACAGTGGGCTGCCCGCGATTTTGCGTGAAAGAGATTCTGGAACGATGGCGAAAAGAGGCTAGAATGCTCGGTCTGGCGACGCTATGGGAAATACACTGCTCCAATTCGTCCCCAAAGACGGCGCACAGATCGTCCTCGTGCTGTTTCTCTCCTTTCTGATCGGCCTCGAGCGCGAAGAGCAGAAAACCACGTCGGAACAGTACCGCTTCGGCGGAGTTCGCACATTCCCGCTGCTTGGCCTGCTTGGCTACGCGCTCTGTGTATTTTCGGGCGGAAATCTCGCCCTGCCCTCCGTCGGCTTTGCCGTCGTGGGAGCGTTTCTCTGGCTATCGTACCGGCACAAACTTGAGGGAGTGGCGCTGGCCGGAATGACGACCGAGCTTTCCGGCTTGATGACCTACGTCATCGGAGCGCTCGTTTCCCGCGAGGAATATTGGATCGCCGTCACGCTCACGGTGCTCGCCGTCGCGCTGCTTGAGCTGAAGACGGCGCTCGAGAGCCTCGCCAAGCGAATGCCTAGCGAGGAAATCCTTACGTTCGCGAAGTTTCTCCTGCTCGCGGCCGTAATCCTCCCCATCGTGCCGAACCAGACGTTTGGCACGTTTGGCTTCAATCCTTTCAAAGTCTGGCTGGTCGTTGTCGTGGTCAGCGCCATTTCATACGGCAGCTACCTCTTGCAGCTCTGGACGAAAGGACGTGGCGGTGTTCTGCTGGCGGCTCTGCTCGGCGGCGCCTATTCCTCGACGCTAACCACCGTCGTGCTCTCCAAGCGAGCGTGCGAGCAATCGCGCCCGCATCTATACTCGGGCTCTATACTCGTCGCCTCCGGCGTCATGTACTTGCGCCTTCTGGCGCTTCTCGCCATTTTCAATCTTCCATTGCTGCACAGGCTCGGATTGCCGTTCCTGTTACTCGCCGCCGCAGCTCTTCTCGGTGGCTGGCTGTGGACGCGGATGCCGGATCAGGGCAACGCAAAAGCCGAGCAAGCGTTGCAGCCGAAAAATCCGCTGGAGCTCAGCGCGGCCTTCTTGTTCGCTGCACTGTTCGTGGCAATGCTGTTCATCACGCATGTTGCGCTGCTGCATTTAGGTCGCGGTGGCCTTTTCGCGGTGGCTGGAGTGATGGGCGTTACCGATGTGGATCCTTTCATCCTGAGCCTTGCGGCTTCGAACGCGACGCTCACGCCCGTGGCGCTTGCTGGAGGCGCAATCGTCATCGCCGCCGCGAGCAACAATTTCATTAAGGGCGTTTATGCCTATGGTTTCGGAGACCGTCGCACCGGCATGCAAGCGCTCGCACTCCTCGCGATCCTCGCACTGCTTGGGTTGTTGCCTCTGCTCGTCTGAAACGCGCCGCGAAGCCTCACGCCTTAGCTTTCTGCAAAACTTCCACCGGCATGTGACTCAGCTTCGTATAGATCCGGATTCGCCGCAGCAAGGGCCACCAATCGTACAGATAAATCTGCATCGGTCGCCACATGGCCACCCATCCCGCAATCGTGAGGCTCTCCCGCGCGACCGCAGCCCATGTGCCCACAGCGCGCCCTAACAATAAGTTGGTCAGAAGCAGACATGCGGCCAGGAACAACAGCCCGATGAAAAGACTTGTACGCCCTTGCTCGAGGAGCCGCTTGAACTCTAGGCGGGCGATCTGGACACGGTGCGAAAAATGGTTGTGGACCGCGGTCTTGATCAGCTCCTTGGGGTCCTCGGCCGGCCACTGATCCAGGTAAATGCGCAGCCGGATCGAAGCATTCGAAGGACATTCCTGGGCCCAACTCACGATGAACTCTTCCGCGTCATCGTCGAGATCCCGTTCAATGAACGGCGAAGGGTCCATTGAATTGAAGAGTTGGTTCATGTCGCGCAGTTTCAGTCGGATCGTGTGCGTGCGCGTTCGTTCCTTGCCGGCAGCGCTTGGCAAGGAAAACCGCGTACGAGGATCCGCACTATCTAGGCCATCTGGGGGTTCATCGATATGGGCTTTCTCGACCATTCCGGATGCTAACGCGATCGCGTCCTTTTGAATCTACTAACTTATTTTGGACATCCTATTTTGTAGGAAAGGATAGCTCATATGGAATACACAATTATTTCAGGCACGCAAATGAACGTCTCGCGCATTGCCTTGGGCACCTGGGCAATCGGCGGCTGGATGTGGGGAGGCAGCGACGAAGCAGAGTCGATTCGCACGATTCATGCCGCTCTCGATAAAGGAATCAATCTGATCGATACGGCGCCGGTCTACGGCTTCGGCGTCTCGGAAGAAACCGTCGGGAAAGCCATCGAGCAGCGAGGCCGCCGCGAGGACGTCTTCATCGCGACCAAAGTGGGCCTCGAGTGGCACGACGGCTCGATCTCCCGAAACTCCTCGCGCGATCGGATCCGGCAAGAAATCCAGGATTCCCTGCGCCGCCTCCGCACCGACTACATCGACATTTACCAGGTCCATTGGCCGGACCCGGCAGTCCCGATCGAGGAAACCGCGCGGACCATGCGCGCGCTCTATAAAGAAGGACTCATCCGCGCAATCGGCGTGAGCAATTATTCCCCGGAACAGATGGAGCGCTTCATGTCTGTGTCGGAACTACACACCGTGCAACCACCGTACAATCTCTTCGAGCGGCAAATCGACCGCGACGTCCTGCCCTACGTGCACAAGAAGAGTCTGAGCGCGCTCGCGTACGGACCGCTCTGCCGCGGGCTTCTGAGCGGCCGCATTCTTCCCGATACGAAATTCACCGGCGACGATCTGCGCAAGTCCGATCCGAAATTTCAGCCTCCGCGCTTCGCGCAGTATCTTAGTGCGGTGCAGCAACTCGAGGATCTGGCGCAGAAAAGATATGGAAAGCACGTGATGGACTTGGCGGTACGCTGGGTGCTCGATCAGCCCGGAGTCAGCGCGGCGCTGTGGGGCGCGCGCCGTCCCGAACAGTTGGAAGCGGTGACTGATGCGCTGGGCTGGAAGCTCGACGCGGACGCGCTTGCGTCGATCGACCAGATTCTGCAGCAAACGATCGCTGATCCCGTGGGCCCCGAATTCATGGCCCCCCCGGCAAGAACCACGGCAGCGGCTTAGACACGCGCCAATCGCATACGCATTCGGAGGGCGTAGGAGAACCAGAAAATTTCCGTTTTGAGCGCAACGAAGTCCGGTCTCGCGGCTTCCAGTGAGCAAGAAATCCGCCCCACACAAGAGACGGGTTCGAGGCAAGTTCTGTCGCCTTCGGCGAAGCGCGAAACCTGGCGCTTGCTACGAAAGCTTGCGCGAGCGAGAGAGGGCCTATCTCACTGCACTGATTGACCTTGGCCTGTCGCCACTCCAGAATTTCCCCGCGGGCTCTCGAAAAGCCTCTTCCGCGCGTTCAACCACAACTGTTGTACTAGGAGAGCCAAGATCCCGCCAATCGCTGCGGCTTTGGAAAAGTGATTGCATCTAAAGGGAATCTCTGGCAAAACTCTTCGCACGCTTCGAGAGGGGTCGTGTACATGGCTATTTCCATCAGGCAGATCAACAACACCACCATTGTCGATGTGGTGGGCGACATCACGCTTCACAACACGCCGGAAGTCCGCAAAGTGTTGCTCGATCTCCTGAGGGAAAAGCGTGCCAGCAGGGTCGTGATGAATCTCAGCTCGGTGAAGTACATCGACAGCGCCGGCGTCGCCTCGCTCGTGGAAGGCCTGAAAATGTCGCGCGAGATGAAGAGCGGATTCGCCCTGTTTGGCTTGAGCCGCACTGCGCGCGAAGTGCTGGAGCTCACACGCCTCATCAAGGTGTTCGAAGTTTACAACACCGAAGAAGAGGCCGTGCTCGGCCGCGCGGCGGCCTCAGCGTCGTAGGCTTGATCCCGGCCGGAACCTGCCGGATCTCAGCGCCCTACTATTCGAAGATGCCCTCGATATGCCACTAACCGAAACGATCGGCGAAGCGACGATCAATGGCTTGGCCTACGTCGGCGGCCTGGCGCAGCTCACCGGCGGCGCGGCCCGCGCGGTTTTCATAGAACCCTTCCGCGGCGGGAAAATTAGGCTCGGCCGGGCCATTCATCAGGCGATGGCCGTCGGAGTCGAAGCCCTTCCCATCGTTTCCCTCATTTCCTTTTTCATCGGAACGATTCTCGCGCTCCAGGGCGCCTACGAACTCCGCAAGTTCGGCGCCCTGACCCAGGTCGCGAATGCCGTCGTAGTCGTAATGACCCGCGAACTCGGCCCGCTGATGACGGCAGTTGTCGTCATCGGGCGTTCGGGTTCTGCCTTCGCAGCCGAGATCGGGACGATGAAGGTGAACGAAGAAATCGACGCGCTCGAAACAATGGCGCTCGATCCCGTGCATTTTCTCGTCGCCCCGAAATTCCTCGCCATGATCCTGATGATGCCCTGCCTCACAACCTGGGCCGATTTCATGGGCGTGCTCGGCGGCGCGTTTTTCGGCATCGGCGAAGCCGGATTCACTCTCCGCACCTACATCCAGGCGACCCTCGATGCGCTCGTACTGCACGACATCATGACCGGCCTGATCAAAAGCGTCATGTTCGCTATCGTGATTACGGCGGTGGGATGCCACGAAGGCTTTCTGACCGGCCTGGGTTCCGAGCAGGTGGGCCGCTCGACCACAGCGGCCGTAGTAAAATCGATATTCCTTGTGGTAGTGGTCGATCTTATATTTACCGGAATTTTTTATTTCACGGCGCCACGCTAAAGCAAATGGCAACGAACCTCATCCCAAAAGACGACGCTCCGGACACCCCTTCGGAATGCGCCATTTCCGTTCGCGATCTTCGCGTGCAATACGGCACTCGCGAAGTTTTGCACGGCATCAGCTTTGAGATTCCCGCCGGCGAGACGTTCGTCATTCTGGGCGGCTCCGGCTCCGGCAAGAGCACGCTTCTTCGCACGCTCGTCGGTCTCGAGCACCCCAGCGGCGGCGAAATAAAAATCCGCGGAAAGAACTACGCCACGATCTCCGAGCCCGAGCGCGAGGAAATTCTCAAGAAAATGGGGATGTCGTTCCAGCAGGGCGCGCTCTTCGGCTCGATGACCGTCGGCGAAAACGTCGCGCTTCCCTTGCGCGAGCATACCGAACTCGATGAATCCACCATCGAAATTGTCGTCAGGCTCAAGCTCGACCAGGTCGGCCTCACCGGCTTCGACAATTACATGCCCGCGCAACTCAGCGGCGGCATGCGCAAGCGCGCCGCCATCGCCCGGGCGCTCGCCATGGACCCGGAAATCCTCTTTTTCGACGAGCCCTCGGCCGGCCTCGACCCGATCATCGCCGCGGGCATCGACGAGCTAATCCTCAAGCTGAAAAAAGCTTTTCGCATGACGATCGTCGTCGTCACGCACGAACTCGCCAGCGCCTTTCTGATCGCCGACCGCATGATTTTGATCGACAAGGGCGTGATCGTGGCAAACGGAACCACGGCGGAACTGCGCGCAAGCAAGCATCCGCGCGTGCGGCAATTTTTGGATCGCGTGCCGGAACCCGAAATCTCGGAGGAGATCGACTACCTCCAGATGCTGACCGGCGAGACCCCTCCGGACCGGCGCTAGTGCCGCCATTCGAAGGACTCGTGATATACTCGCCGCCCTATGGGCGGCCGCCAGGCACGCTTGAAGTAGCGCTAATCGAGGAAACGAATGAACGCAAAGCGAGAGTCGGCTCTCGTCGGCCTCTTCGTGTTGGTGGCTTCGGGCCTGCTGATCACGGTCGTACTTCTGCTGTCTGGCTGGCTGACCGGCGGCGACGTTCCCTTCCGCGCCTATTTCAAGAATGCGGGCGGCCTCGAGCCCGGCTTCGAAGTTCATTACGCCGGCGGCCCGCCGGTCGGGCGCATCACGAAAGTCCGGAGCGACCCGCAGGATCCCACGCGCATGGAGGTTGACTTCGCGGTCCATCCGTCCGTTCCCGTGAAAACCGACAGCAAGGCCGCCATCACCAGCAATAGCCCTCTCGGCGACAATTTTCTCGAGATCGAGCCCGGAACTCCCGCGGCCCCGCGTGCCCCGAGCGGCGCGACTCTGCAAGCGAAAGACTATACGAGCCTCGATCAAATCAAGGACACCATCGTCGCACTTGGACCGAAAGCCAACGAGCTCATCGACAATTTGAATCAGCGCGTTGTCGCCCTCAAGGAAACGCTCGACCGCGTGAACGATCTTCTCGACGCGCAGAATCGCGCCAATATCTCGGAAAGTCTGGCCAGCCTCAATGGAATGCTCAAGGAAGATCGCCCGGCCATTCATTCGACCCTCGATCATATGAATGATGCCAGCGCCAAGCTGGGCCCGCTGATCGACGACTTCCGCAAAACCTCGGCGCAGGCCAACGATGCGATCAAGAATCTCGATGCCGCCCTCGCGGAGGATCGCCCCGATCTTCACGCGTCGCTCGAGACTCTCCGCAAGACTCTCGTTTCGGCGCAATCGCTCACGGATCAGCTTGACCGTACCGTGGATGCCAATGCGGAGAATCTCGACGAGATTATCGACAACTTGCGCCGCATCACCGAAAACATGACCGAGTTCACCAATACAATCAAGACGCGGCCCTATACGTTAATCCGTGCGTCCACACCAAAACCGCACGAGCCCGGGGAGCCGCCTCCAAAATAGTGCGAGAAGGAGCGAGAGTGTCGAAGCAACGTATCTGGCAGGTTGCGCTCGTGATTTTACTGGCGGGATTTTCCGCGGCGTGCGGCGCGTCGCGCCCCTACAAGTATTACGTGCTCGATATCAATCCCCCGGCGCCGGCCGCCGAGCCTGCTCCCTACCCGGTGAATCTGATCGTCGGCCGCATCACCGCCCCCGAACTTTACCGCGATTCGCGCATCGTCTACGGCAGCGGCGACGTTCAGTTGGGCGCTTATGAATACCACCGCTGGGCGGAACTGCCGCCGGAAATGCTGCAGCAGGTGCTGGTTTCTTCCCTGCGCGCGACCGGGCAATATCGCTCCGTTACCCCGATCGGAGGCAGCGCTCGCGGCGACTACATCCTGCGCGGCCAGCTCTTTTCCCTTTACGGCGTCGACAGGCCCAACCTCGTCGCTCGCTTCTCGATGGAGATCGGTCTGTTCGATGCCAAGTCCGGCGAAACGATCTGGAGCGACAAATACTCGCACGATGAGCCTGTGCAGGGCAAAACAGTTGCGAATGTCGTCGAAGCCATGGATCGCGACGTTCTCGCGGGCATGAATCAGTTCACGGCGAACCTGGGACAGTACTTCGCCGCCCACCCGCCGCAAACTTCTCAGAACTGACTGTAGGGTTTGTTCTCGAACGGAGAAACATCCTGCGAGCCGGAGTGCACGTCGCAAATCCCGTTCATTGAAGTCTGATCGGAATCAAAATATGCGTCGCACTGGTCCGTCACCCAGTCGTTCTGACCGGTGATCGGATCATCCTGGATCGAACCGATGTATCTGTTGTCGACGAGATCCTGCAGCGATCCCGGCGCGGCGTTTTTATCGTGAATGTATTCCTGAATTGCCCGGCGCATCACGTCGAGGTCGCTGTGGAGCGCCGCCTCCCGCGCGTGGATCACGGTCTGCCGATAGCCGCCGATGGCAAGAGTGGCTAGAATCGCGATAATCACGATTACGATCATCGCCTCGAGAAGCGTGAAACCCCGCTCCTTCCCGATTCCCCGATTCGTCTTGTCTTCGCGCATATCCAGGATCGTCATGATGCGTGGCCGAGGGCTCCCATGCTTCTACCAGTCTGAATATTTCGTCCCGTCGAGCGCCGTCCCTTGCGATTTGCTGTAAACATCGAAAACGTCCTGCCCGCCCCATGACGTCGAGTCCGCATCGTCCTGCACGGAACGCAGTCCCCAGTCCGTGTTTCCGGTCATGGGATCAACCGGAATCTCCCGCAGGTACCGGACCCTTTGGCTCGTCCCGCTTTGCTCGCTGGTCGCAGTCCCGCCCAAAGCCCCGCCCAAAATCCCCGTTCCTTGAGCGCTCATTTGCACGCCGTCCCTGAGCGTTTCCAGATCGGGCGGATAGTTCTCGGTGCCTGCCTGCACCTGAAATTTCCCTTTTTCGGCGTCGTCGTGATAGCGATCGATCGCGTCGCGCATTTCGCGAAGGTCGTAGTGCAGCACTTCCTCTTTCGCGCTAATCACTCTCACGCGCTCCAGCGGCAGCGCCACCGTCGCGAGGATCACGAGGATCGAGCATGAAATGATCAACTCGAGCAGCGTCATTCCGGCATCGTTCGCGTGCCGCCGCGTCATCCACGAATGTTTTGCCCTGCGATGAATCTTGGCCATCTTCGTTCTTCCTACGGCACCTCGATGGTCGCCTCGCCGGAAACCATCGGGATGGTTTGCTGCTGCGAATTGCGCGCGTTCACCTGAAGGATTTGGAGTGCGGTCTTGCCCGGCGCCACAGCCCTGACCACGAGTCCGAGCAGCGTGCCCGAGCCGTTCACGCCCGGTGTATTCGGCTGGCGCGTGGCCGACACGATCACCTGGCCTTGCTGCTGGTCGATCCGCTGCACGATCGCGATCTCCTGTTTGCCGCCGGAGAGGAATCCTCCATCGCGAACTTCCTCCACCTGCACAACCGCCGGGTCGAAGTGAATCAGCAGCGGGATCGAATACAGGTCGTTGACGTTCGAAACGGCCAGCCCCAGAGTCGTGCGCTGGCCCACCTGCAGCGTGACGTTCGATGGCTCGAACTGAAGCTGACTCGCTGCCGCTGCTCCGGGCTGCGGCGTCGCCTGTGAAGTCGATGGCAAAGGGGAAGCCGCGCCGGTGCCTGCCGGAGCCTGCGTAAACTCGCTTTCGGGATAGACTCGCGCATTCGAATCCGTCCCGGCCGCCAGCGTCCGCAGATTCTCCGCCGAAATCGACGGGAAGCGGATCACGTGCGGCGTCATAATAATTAGGACTTCGCTCTCCGCGACGCTCGTGCTGTTGTCCGAGAACAAATAGCGCAGCATGGGAAGCTGGGCCAGCCCCGGGATGCCGTTGATGTTTTTCGTATCCGTACGCTGGATAAGCCCGGCCAGCATGCTCGATTCGCCGTTTTTCAGCCGGACGTCGTTCTCGATGTTGCGCTGGCCGATGATGGGCTGGTTGATTCCGCCGATGCTGCTCGTGCCGTCGATTTCCGATACCGTAACCGACCCGTGAATGCTCACGTCGCCATCGGGATGCACGTGGGGCGTCACCTCGATGTTCACGCCGACGTCGATGTATGTAAACTGCGTGTTCACCAAAGGATTGACCACGCCCGCGCCGCCGGCCGCCCCCACTCCCACTCCGGCCTGAAAGCTTCCCGTGGCGATGGGCACGCGCTCGCCGACCTTTAGCGTCGTCTTCTGGCCGTCGCTCATGCGCAGTTCGGGATCCTGAATGATCTTTGTGTTGTTGTCGGTAAGGATCGCGTTGGCTGTCGCGCCGGGCAGCGTCAAGCTGTAATCCGCGGTGGAGAGGTTCTTGATGCTATTGAGCGCCAGTTGCGCGGGCGTCGTGGAACTGGTCGTGGTGCTGCCGCAGCTGCTACTGGTGCTGTTTGGCTGGTTCTTGCACGTAGGATTAAATGCAAGGGTAACGCTCTGCCCGGGAAGGAGTCCCAAGTCGCGCAGCCGGTTGATGCTGGCTGTCAGCACCTGCACGTGAATCAGGACCTCCGGCCTCGCCTTGTCGATATCGTCGATGATTTTCGCGGCCAGCTTGATCTTGTCGGGTGTATCGCGGACCACGATCGCGTTCTGCGAGTTCATCTGGCTGATGCGCCGCAAATCGAGAAGCTGCCGCAGGCTGCTCACCACCTCCGTCAGGTCCTGCGGGGTCAGCGTGTTCGAGAGATAAAAGGTTTTAACCTCTTCATCCTCAATGTCTCTGCGTTTCTGCGGATTATCCGGCGCGATGAGAATCACGTTGCTCGTCATCGGCTGCCAGAAAGCCTTGCTTTCAAATGACACGGCATCCAGCGCCTCTTCCAGAGTGATGTTCGGCAGGTCCACGGAAATGCGGCGCGACGTGAAATCCGGGTCGAAGATGACGCTCAGGCCCGCCAGCTTCGCGATCGTCTCGAATACGGTGCGCGAGTCGTTCGTCATTTTCAGGTTGATGGGTTCGCGCGAAAGAGGCTTGAGTTCTGGCGGGGCCGCCAGCAGGTCGCCGTCATCCGGGGGATTCGGATTTATTTTCGGAGTCTCCTCCGCGGTCTTCGCGGCCAATAGATCCATCGTCCGCTTCACTTCCTGGTCGGCGGCTGCGTTGGAGGGATCGACCGCCTGCGCCTTCTGAAACTCCCCGAGAGCCAGTTGCAACTGGCCCTGTTTCAGCGCCTTTTCGCCCTGCTCGAGATGGTATTGGCCGTCATGGAATCGTACGTTGGCTTCGCGAAGCTTGTACTCAGCGTTGGTGGGGTCCGCCCTCAGCGCCCGCTCGTAGTGAACCAGAGCGGTATCGTAGTCCTGAATCGCCTCAGCCTTTCGGCCGGCATCGTAATCCTGATTCCCCTTGGGGCAGCCTGCGAGGAGAATGGCGAACGCCAAGACGGCCACGCACGTTGAACGGCGCAACAAGAACCTCCGGGGTCACCCGAGCCTTGTGAAGTCTAGCACCCGCGTTTTGATGCGGCAAGGAATCCTCCCCGTTGCCGGTCATCTTGGTTAATATAGTGGTTGCCGTAACTGCGTCGGTTACAACTCCGTGAAAATCCGTTAGCAACAGCGCGGAAATCCACCGCTCAGTACAACTTGCGGGTGCCCGCGACCCGCGGCTATCATGGCAAGAGAGTGAAATCCACGGCGAAAAAACAGAGTCGAGAGGGACTTCAGATCGTCGCCCAGAATCGGTCGGCCTCCTATAACTACGATCTGCTCGATAAGCTCGAAGCCGGTCTGGTTCTGGTCGGCACCGAGGTGAAAGCCCTCCGCGAAGGCAAAGGAACCCTTCGCGAAGCTTACGCCGAGATTCGCGCCGGAGAACCTTGGCTGGTAAACTTTCATGTCCCGGAGTACCAGCCCGGTGGATTTCGCAATCACGACCCGCTCAGGAGGCGCAAGCTCCTGCTCAATCGCCGCGAGATCGAGCGCCTGATCGTGCAGACCCAGCAGAAGGGCATGACCATCGTCCCGCTCAAGATTTACTTCCGCGATGGCATTGCAAAATGTGAACTGGCGGTCGCCCGAGGCAAGAAATTCCACGACCGCCGCGAATCCGAGAGACGCAAGGAAGCGAAACGCGAGGCCGACGAGGCGATCTATCGCTCCCGCCGGCGATGAAAGTGAAAGGAAGCCATGGAGATCCGAATCGAGTCCCAGCCGTACTTTGCCGTACAAACTGACGCGCTCGTCACCTACGTCTTCGATAAGGACGACAAATTCGACGGAGTCCTCGGCGAGATCGATCGCGCGCTCAATGGCCAACTCGCCTCGCTCGCATCGAGCGGCGAGATGACCGGCAAGTCGCTCGAGCTCACGCTGCTCCATTTTCCCCAGGGGCTCACGGCCAAAAAGCTGCTTCTCGTCGGCGCCGGCAAGCCTGAAAAGTTCGTGGTCTCCGATCTTCGCAACATCGCCGGCACCGCCGTGCGCTACCTCAAAACGCGCGGCGTAAAAAAGCTCGCGTTTCTCACGCGCCAAGGCGAGCGCGGACCCGCTGCCGCGCAGGCGGTGGTCGAAGGGCTGATCGTCGCCGATTTCGAATCGGACAAATACCGCACCGACCGCAAGAATCGCGAGATCGAATCCGTTTCGCTCTGCGGTTTCGACGGCGGCCTCGGCGCCGACCTTCAAGCCGCCATCGAAAATGGCCGCGTCCTCGCCGAATCACAGAATTTTGCGCGCGACTTGATCAACGAGCCTTCGAATAAGCTAACGCCGCGCATGCTCGCGGCGCGCGCCGAAGCCATGGCCAAGGAAGCCGGCCTTGCCATCGAAATCCTCGACGAAAGAAAAATCGCCGAACTCAAAATGGGCGCGCTGATCGGCGTCGCGCAAGGCAGTAACGAGCCGCCGCGCGTCATCGTCATCCGCTACACGCCCGAGCACCCGCGGCAGGGCGCTCCGGTACTGGGCCTCGTCGGCAAGGCCGTCACCTTCGATACCGGCGGCATCTCGATCAAGCCCGCTAACAACATGGAAAAGATGAAGTACGACATGGGCGGCGGCGCCACGATGCTAGGCGCCATGCGCGCGCTCGCGAAACTAAAGCCCTCGATTTCCGTGATCGCCGTAATTCCGTCCACCGAAAATATGCCCGGCGGCCGCGCCCAGAAACCCGGCGACGTGCAGACCGCGATGTCCGGCAAAACGATCGAAGTCATCAACACCGACGCCGAGGGCCGGCTGATCCTCGCCGACGCCGTCTACTACGCCCGCCAGCTCGGCTGCACGCATTTGATCGACGCCGCCACGCTTACCGGCGCAATCGAAGTGGCGCTCGCGAACGTCCACGTGGGCGCGTTCGGCACGCCGCGCGAATATCTCGACCGCTTCCTCGAAAGCGCGAAGGCCGCGGGTGAAAAGATGTGGCCCATGCCGATGGACGAAGAGTACGAGGAAATGATCAAGAGCAACATCGCGGATATTCGCAACACCGGTAGCGGCAAGGGCGGCGGCGCCAGCACCGGCGCGTGGTTCATCAAGGAGTTCGTGGACGACACGCCGTGGATCCATCTCGACATCGCGTCCACATGCTGGGCCGACGACGGCCGCCCGTGGCTCGCCAAGGGCCCAACCGGCATCGCGATCCGCTCAATCGTCGATTTCGCACTGAAGCAATAGCGCCGGCAAGCTCGGCGGCAGCCGGCAATTCCGCGGGCGTTCTTTCTGCTCCGACGAATACACTTTTCATATACTCGTCGGGAGGTTAAACAGGACTAAGAAGCCAAGGAAAACCAGATTTGACACCTTAACGAGCCATAAGCAGAAGTGGCACCGACAATCCTGTCGGTGCTCTTGCTTACATCATTTCCGGCGGGGTGATCCCAAGCAGTGCGAGAGCGGCTACGAGCTGCTCGCGCACCAGCTGCGTGAGCCGCATCAGAAACGCGCGCTTCTCGGCGTCCTCCTCCGACAGGATGTGATGCTTGTGATAGAAGACGTTGAAGGCCTGCGCGAGTTCAAATGCATAGCGCGTGAGAAACGCCGGCTCCTGCCCGTCGACTGCGGCCCCCACGCGTGCATCGAGCGAGCCCGCCAGCAGCGCCAGATCCCACAGATCGTCGCCGGCAGGCGCCGCTAGAAATTTCACCGGATCGATTTCACCGCTCGCGATTTTCGCCACGTTCGCCGCATCGATCGCTTCGTTTTCGGGATGCGCGTCCGCGCCCTTGCGCAGGATTCCGTTCACGCGCACTACCGCGTATTGGACGTACGGTCCCGTCTCGCCCTCGAAGCTCAGCGCATCCTTGAAATCGAAAGCGATCACGGTCGAGCGCGTGAATCGCAGCAGGAAATAACGCAGCGCGCCGATCGCCACGGCATTGGCGATCTGATTGCCCTCGAACGTTCCCGCCAGCTCCGGATGCCGCGACTCGACTTCCTGCCGCGTGCTCTCGAGGAGCTGATCGATCAGGTCGTCGGCCTTCACGCCCTGCCCCTTGCGGCCGCTTACCTCAATGTAGGGCCTCTTCGCGTCTTCGGGCGGAATCTCGTAGCCCATTTCGAGCGCGCAGCGCGGAGTGAGCGCGACCACGTTGTACGAAAAATGCTTCAGATGATCGGCCTCTTCCGCGTACCCGAGCGCGCGCAAGCCCGCCGCCACCACCTGCTGCGGATACGCCTGCCGCGAGTCGATCACATTGAAAACTTCCTTAGCGTGGCCGAATTCCGGCGCGCCCGCTTCGCCATCTTCGCTGGCCGTCGTCCACGCCTCGTGCCCATCGGGATGCTTGTGGAAGCGGCGATAATAAAAATCGCGCCCGAGCAATCCGAATTTCCAGAGATGGTAGGCGATGTCTTTGCCCACGTAGGTGACGGTCCCATTCGATCGCACGATGATTTTCGCGTCGGCCAATTCGTCGGGCTCTTCTTCTACCTCGGGCGCTTCCGCGCCCTCTTTCTCCGACGGTAGCTGCATCACCCAGCATCCTGCGCTCTTGCCTGACGTGGCGTACTGGATCGCCCCGCGCTGCTTCAGCATGTCGAACGCCGCGTCCCAGAATTTCAGGTGCAGGATTTCGCTCTCGCGCGAGAGCAAATCGTAGTCGATGCCCAGCCGGTCGAGCGTGCGCAAATGGCAGTGGACGATCGCCGTCGACACGACTTCCGCCATCTTCGCCGCCGCGCCGTGCCCTTCTTCGATCTCTTTCAGTGTCTGCGCGCGAAGCTCGAGCCGCGATTTGTCTTCCGCCAGCCATAGCGTCACGCGCGTATACAAATCCCAGCAGAGGTAATCGAATTTCGGCTGGTCCGCGAGCGCGCGCACCTCGCCTGGCGTTCGCGGCTCGAGATGCGTGAATCCGAGAACCACATCCGCCACCTGCACGCCGGTGTTGTCGATGTAGTTCTGCACCTCGACGCGCTTGCCCGCGTAGCGCAGCAGCCTGCAAAACGTGTCGCCGAGCACGGCGTTGCGCAAGTGGCCGATGTGCGCCGCCTTATTCGGATTCACGCTCGTGTGCTCGACGAGCACCTTCGGCGCATCCGTCCTCGGCGCGGGCGCTTCCCTTCCCGCCTCTTCGCACGCCGCGCGAAAGAATTCCGCGCGGTCGAGAAACGCGTTCAGGTATCCGCCGCCCGCCACTTCCACTCGCGCGACGCCCGGAATCGGCTTCAGCGAATTCGCGATCTCCTGCGCCAGCGCGCGCGGCGGCTTCTTCAGTCGCTTCGCCAGCTCGAAGCAGACGGGCGAAGCCACCTCGCCCATCGCGAGCTTCGGCGGCCACTCGGTGACCACCGGCACGTCCGTCTTGTAACGCTCGTGGATGTGGTGCCGCAGCGCCTTGCGAATCCGTTCGTCGATCGTCTTATACACTCGTAGCCTCAGATGGAATTGTTAGCCCAAGAAGGTTAGCAACATCGAGTCGAATTACAAGCGCGAGCTTCTGTGGAACCGCTCGGAGTTCAATCGCCTCGCAGAGTCAATTTGCCGGTGAAGTTTTGCCGGATCACGCGACGCAGGATCGGAATATCTTCTGCCTTGAGGCATCTTTTCGGTACGTACGTCGCGGCACGGGCCGTCTGCATGAGGAGGAAGGTTTTGGGAGTCTCCACAATCCGGCTAAAAACCGACCACTTGTAGTCACCCCGTGCATCTTCCGATTCGAGATGCATGCCATCGCTGCTAAACGACATGCGACGAGCTTTTCGAAAGGCTGGATATTTGCGGAACAAGGACTGTGCGCTGAGCCAAGGCAAGAAGAAAGACACGAAGAGTACGAATGCGAAGAGCAGAAGAACGGCCAATAACGTCGAGATCGATGCAGTCCAAAAGCGCCGCGTGTCGTAGGCTAGAGAGCAGGCAAACAGAGCGAACACCCATCGGATCAGATTCTGCCGACTCCAAAGAAAAGGGCCGTACACATCGGTCGGCTGGAGCCTGACTTCCACCGTTATCTCGGAACGCTCTTCCATGACTAGAAAGTTTATCGCGGAAGCCTGGAAGGCTGGCAGAGCTCCGTTTGACAGCGGTTCCAGGGCAGAATAGTATCGTTTTCGGCGGTTCCGCAGCGGATTCACGTCGCTCGCACAGACTCCATGGATCAATCTGACGGCACGAATACCAAGCCCAAGTTCTACCTGACGACGCCGATTTACTACGCGAATTCGCGGCCGCATGTCGGCTCGGCGTATACGACGATCGTCTGCGACGTGATCGCGCGCTACAAGCGGATGCGCGGCTACGACGTCGCCTACCTCACCGGCACGGACGAGCACGGCGTGAATATCGAGCGCGCCGCTGAAGCGGCCGGAATCACGCCGCAGCAGCTTGTCGACAAAAACGAAAAGATTTTCCGCGATCTGTGGAAGCTGCTCGGAATCACGATCACCGATTTCATCCGTACCACGTCGCCCGAACACGAACGCGCCGTACAAACTCTGGTGCGCCGCACGTTCGAGCGCGACAAAAACCTGCCGCCCGAGAAACGCTCGATCTACAAGGCGAAATACGAAGGCCGCTACTGCATCTACGACAACGCGTACGTGAGCGACACGCCCGAGCCGGTGAATTGCCCGACCTGCGGACGTCCCGCGGAGCTGATTTCCGAGGAGAACTACTTTTTCCGGCTTTCCGCCTATCAGGAAAAGCTGCTGCAGCTCTATCGCGACAAGCCCGAATTCGTTCAGCCCGATTTCCGGATGAACGAAGTAAGAAGCTTCGTCGAGGCAGGACTGAAAGACGTCTCAATCAGCCGCAAGACGATCAAATGGGGCATCCCGTGGCCGGGCGATCCAGAGCACGTCTTTTACGTCTGGTACGACGCGCTTACCAGCTACATGACCGGCATCGGCTACGCCAGCGAGGGCAAAGAAAAGCAAAAGAGATTCGAACGCTTCTGGCCGGCCGATCTGCACATGATCGGCAAAGAAATCATCCGCTTCCACGCGGTCTACTGGCCCGCATTTCTGATGGCCGCGGATTTGCCGCTACCGGAAAAAATCTTCGCACACGGCTGGCTCCTCTTCGAGCAAGAAAAGATGAGCAAGTCGAAGGGCAACGTAGCCTACCCTGAGCCAATCGTGAAAGCGTTCGACGAGCTGACCCGCGCGAAAGTCGGCAACGACGCCCTGCGCTACTACCTCCTGCGCGAAACCGTCTTTGGCCAGGACGGCAATTTCTCCCGCGAAGCCCTGATCACCCGCTACAACGCCGATCTCGCAAATGGCCTCGGGAATCTCGCCAGCCGCGTGCTGGCGATGATTGAGCAATATTTGCAAGGGAGAGTCCCAGTCAAGCCTCTTTCCTGGCCTAGTGAGCGGGAGAAGCTGATTGAGCAGCAAAAGCAGTTTGTGTTCGAGCAGGCCCGCGCCAATTTCGACGCCTTCCAGTTTGGCGGCGGCATCGAAGCTATTTGGGGGCTCATAGCCGAGATCGATAAGTATCTTGTTGAATTTCGGCCGTGGGTTTTGGCTAAAGACGCGACAAAATCGGAACAGCTCGAGGCGATCCTCTGGGTATCCTACGACGCCCTTCGAGTTATTACCCTCCTCGCTCACCCGATCGTGCCTGAATCAACGCAGCGAATCTGGAGCCAACTGGGGCAGGTCGGGAGCTTAAGCGAGGAGATCTCGGACAATCTGCTGTTTCCCCTATTTCGCTCGCCTGCGAGGATCGGAAAGCCGGAAGCGGTGTTTCCGCGAGCAGATAAAAAAGAAGTATCGGAGAGGATCGAAGCGATGGAAAACGAGATACGGAATCCCGCCGCGGCGGGCAAGCCGGAAAGCACGCAACCTGCGGAGACGCCGGCCAGTGCGACGCCGACGACGGCTGCAGCTGCACCTGCGACAGCGCCGGCAAGCACGAAGATCGGCATCGAAGATTTCGCCAAGGTCGAGCTGCGCGTCGGCGTGATCAAATCGGCCGAGCGGATTCAGGGCGCGGACAAGTTGCTGAAGCTGCTCGTCGATATCGGCGACGAGGTTCGCCAAGTGCTCGCGGGCATCGCGCTGGCGTACACGCCCGAGGAGCTGGTCGGGCGCAAAGTGGTGATCGTCGCGAACCTCGCGCCTCGCAAGATGCGCGGCCTCGAGTCGAACGGCATGCTGCTCGCGGCGTCGGTCGGCCCGGACGGCAAGCCCATCCTCTGCACCTTCGCCGAGGACGTCGCCCCCGGCGCCAAAGTGAAGTGACCATCCGACGAGGATGGTCATCCTGAGGCGAGCGCCTTTTGCTCGCCGAAGGATCTCCCTTTGCCATCGGACAACCCTTCCGTTGTCAGGGCAGGGGATCTCAAGGAGGGTCCATGCGGCGCTTCTTCTGTCTCGCTGTCCTTTTGTGCTGCGGCGTCACGGCAGTTTTCGGCAGCACGGGTTCTGTCGATCCGAGTTCCTTCAAGACCAACGCGAGATTTTCCGTCGACAACACTGCATTGTCCCTGTCGACTGCGGTTGCGACGATCGAACCGCGGCGGGGTGCGCCCGGCTACTCCTGGCTGCGGATCTATTTCTATTCCTTTCCAGTCGCGACAGCGGAGGTGCCCAGCATCGAAAATGGCAACGTCGAGCCTCTCGAGAAAAAGTGGGAGAAGAAGGCGGATCGCCCCGCCGACTACAACACTTCCCAC
The DNA here is from genome assembly GCA_963841605.1 of uncultured Acidobacteriota bacterium. Classification (GTDB taxonomy): domain Bacteria; phylum Acidobacteriota; class Terriglobia; order Acidiferrales; family UBA7541; genus Palsa-295. The sequence goes on along the minus strand of CAWJDM010000009.1, from coordinate 18,492 downwards.
GCGGTGATTCAGCTCTCGATGGACTCTGCGTTCAAGGTCTGGCAGGCCGATATGGCCATTCCGGGCTACGGGTGTACCCTCGCGCCTTTCGAGCCGGACGTTAACAAATTTCTCCAGGAGTATCGCTTCGACGGGAAAACGCTAAGGCTAAAAAGCAAGGGGTCGTACGTTTGCGAGATGAAGCCCGCGCGGACGTTTCGCTGGGACATCGATCTCGACATTCCCGTCTTCAGGAAGACCGCGTCGAACGCCCGAACCCGATGACGCGAGACGCAACGGCCGTCGAGGCGTCCACGCCAGGCACAGCGGTCAGGATTACGGACCTGTGCGAAAACTGTACTTCTGGCCACCTTGATTCCCACAATCCAATCTGTCAGCGTGGTAGAGACGGCGAAAGTCGTCGGCCTTCTAGACGAGGGCCAAACGCTCTTTGAAAATCTAGGATCGGCAACAGCGAACGCCAGTCGCGAGTCTCTGATTGTGTAGCGCACCACGCTTCTCCGGGGTGAGGCTTTCTCAGCGTCCTCTGCGTCTCCCTGCACTGAGTCCGTAGGGAAGGGAGCGGTGAGCGGTCTCGCTTTCTCTGTGCTCTCTGTGGCTCTTCTCCGTGTCCTCTGTGTTTCGTACGCAAGCGCGGCGGGCTCGCACCGAGCCATTCGCCGCCATTTCTAATCGACATTTGGCGATTAGAAATCGCTGCAACGCACAGAAAACAAACGACGGAGGCCACTTCTAATCGACACGATTGCGGGGGTCTTGGAAGGCCGTTTTTTCGACAAGAATCCGCGTGGCAGCTGCAGCGAAACCGGGTACAGTTTCAAGAGTTCCATGAAAATTATCGACTCACACGCGCACCTGGAAACCGCGGAATTCGACGCCGACCGCGCGGCGATTCTCGAGCGCGCCCGCGCGGCGGGCGTCGAAGCGCTGCTGACGATCGGCAGCGGAACGAGCCCCGCCGAGCGCATCGACGCCGCGATTCCTTTCGCCGAACAGCACGATTGGATCTACGCGACCATCGGCGTTCACCCCTACGACGCGAAGGCCGCCACCGAGGAGCACTTCGCGCAGCTCGACCAACTCGCACGGCACCCGCGCGTGATCGCGTGGGGCGAGATGGGCCTCGATTACCACTATGACGAGGAGCAAGCCCCGCGCGACGTGCAGCAGCGCGTCTTCCGGCGGCAACTCGAGCAGGCGCGCGCGGCGAAGCTGCCAATCGTGATCCACTGCCGCGACGCCTGGGACGATTGCCTCGCGATCCTCGAAAGCGATTGGCGCGCGACCGGCCTGGGCGGAATTTTCCACTGCTTTACGGCGACGCCAGCCGAGGCGCGGCGTGGGCTCGACATGGGCTTCCTCGTGTCGTTCGCGGGCAACATTACCTACCCGAAAATGCAGCATTTGCGCGACGTGGCGCGCGAACTGCCGCTCGAAAACCTGCTTACCGAAACCGATTCGCCCTTCCTTCCGCCGCAGGGGCGCCGCGGCAAGCGCAACGAGCCGGCCTTTGTGGTAGAGGTAGCGCAAGCCTTGGCGAATGTGAGAAACTTAGCCGCCGAAGAGGTTGCGGCCACCACGGCGGCGAACTTTCGGCGGTTCTTCAGACTCGGTACGCCAGCTTCTCAGAACCAGCCCCACGAGGGCGTGAGGTAGACCAGGGGATGGCTTTTGCTGTCCAAATCGCCAAGGGCATCAAGGGGATATTCGATCTGGTGCGAGACGACCTCGCGCTGGTCGAAAAGGAGATCGCCGGGCAGAGCTGCGGCGCGATCCAGCCGGTGGCGGAGATTTCGAGCTACCTGCGGGAGGGCGGCGGAAAGCGGCTGCGGCCGGCGCTGCTGCTGCTGAGCGCAGGGGCGGCAGGCTATCGCGGCGAAAGCGCGATCCACCTCGGCGCGGTGGTTGAGATGATCCACAGCGCGACGCTGGTTCACGACGACGTGATCGACGGCGCGGAGACGCGCCGCGGCCGCCCGAGCACGAACGCGCGCTGGGGCAACCACATGAGCGTCCTCGCGGGCGACTGGCTGTACATGCAGTCGTTTGAGATGGCGCTGCGCGAGCGGAATTTCGCGGTGCTCGATATCCTGATCGACCTCACGCAAAACATGGTCGAAGGCGAGCTGCTGCAGCTCTCGTGCCTTGGGCGCATCGATCTCACCGAGGCGGAAGCGATCGACCTCGCCTATCGCAAGACGGCGTGCCTCTTCAGCGGCTGTGCGCGGCTCGGCGCCGTGCTCGGGAAGCAGCCCAAGCATATCGAAGAAGCGCTCGCCGAATATGGGCGGAATGCGGGGCTGGCGTTTCAGCTGGTGGACGATTTGCTCGATTTCACGGCGTCGCTTGAAAAGCTGGGCAAGCCCGTGCTGAGCGATTTGAAGGAAGGCAAAGTGACGTTGCCGCTGATCTTTGCGCTGCAGAATGGCGCTAGCGCAGCCGATGGCAATGGCAACGGGCATTCGGCGTCCGAAGGCCGCAAGCTGATCGCGCGTGTGCTCGAGGAACGCGGATTCCTGAGCGTCCACCCGGATCAAATTGCGAAGTTGGTGCGCGAAACGGGCGCGCTCGATCGCGCCGCGAATCTCGCGCGCGATTACGTGAACCGCGCGAAGGCCTGCCTCGATGAACTTCCCGACACCGAGTATCGCCGCGCGCTGCGCGCGGTCCCCGATTTCATCCTCGAACGCGAGAATTAGCCGCTCGCTCACATTGTGGCGGGCGTTCCACGACGTCAGCTAGCCAGGAGAGATCCTTCGGCCGACGAAAAATCAACGGCGTCGGCCTCAGGATGACCATCCTGATCGGATGGTCAATTCGCGCGCGGGCCATCTTTCGCCGGATCGGATTTCGCCACGGCCGTCGATCCGTTTCCTTCCTGCAGCGCGGCGCTTGCATCGGCGACGAGATCCTTCGGCGTCCACTGATTGTCCTCGTACCACTTGTAGACCGTGCCCTCGGGCGAGATCACGGTCGTGCTGAGCGAATGGACGATCTGGCCGCCGTTGTCCGTGAAGAAAAGCCCGAAATAGTCGGCGACTTTCTTCAGGTCGGCCTGCGAAGGCGGCACCGCGAATTCCCAACGGTCAAACGGAATCTTGCCGGCGACATCCTCGAACGATCCGCCATACGCGCGCAGGACCTTCGGCGTGTCGTGCGCGGGATCGAAGCTGATCGTGAGCAGGCGCACTTTCGAGGCGAGCGCCGGATTCTTGCGCGTCTGCGCGTACACCTCGGCGAAGTTGCGCGAAACGAGCGGGCAGAACGTGGGGAACGGGCATCGCGTGTAGACGAACGTGACGAGCAGGACGTGGCCTTCGAACGAGCTCAGATGGATTCGCTTGCCGTCCTGATTGGTGAGCGCGAAATCGGGAACTTTTTCGCCGGGCGTGGGCTCGTGCTCGCTGGTCGGCGCCTGGCCCTTGCCGCCCGTGCCCTTTTTCGTGACGACGATATTCTCGAGATACGCGCCGTCGGCCGAGACCACGACATCGGCTGTGATTTCGTCACCCACGGTGAGTGGCTGGAGAATGCGGACGTCGCGCACGGGATAGGCCATGGTCATCGCATCCATGAAGCCGGGGATGGCCTGATGATCGACGACGACGGAACTGCCCTTCGTATCGACGGCCACGACCTTGCCGACGAGATGGAAGCGCTTGACGTTGGCGTCTTCCTGTTTCTTGCATGCTACGAGGCCGAAAATAAAGCCGACAACGGCGAGCGCGAGTGCCGCGTGCGCCAGCCGCCGTTCATGATTTCCTTGGTGCATATTCGAATTCACCTTTCTGGGACAACTCTGCATTCTACGCGCACGAAATCAGAAACCGAAGTCAGTAATGAAAGCGCCAGCGAAATTCCACATAGACCTCGCGGGGATTATCGTAATGGAACCCGCCGAAGGTCAGGCTGTTATCGACCAGCAGGTGGCGATTCGCGACGTTCAGAGCCGTCACCGAGAGCGACAATCCCTCGCCGAATTCCTTCCCAAGCGATAGATCGACCTGCGCGTGGCCCGGAAGATACGCATCCAGATACGGGGACCCTGGAAGACCCTGGGAACCGTTCGAGAAGCCCGAGCCATAGTAAATATTCGCTCCAAAATAAGCCTGCCACGGCAAAGTGACGTTCGAGCCCACGTTGAGCGTGTTGCGCTGATCGTGATCGAGCTTGCCCCATCCGGGTGGGGGCGGTGGACCGACAGGGATCAGGCCGCCGGTAAACGCACCCTGCGCCTGCGCGATCTGATTCGAGTAGGCGAAATGAAACTGCGCGCGATTCCAGACGCGCGGCGAGCGAATGGTGAGCTCGGTGCCGCGAATCCGGGATTCCGCGATCGTCACCGGGATGAAAACGCTCGACTCGCCGATGTTGTTGTGATCGAGGAAATTCACGCCGCGCGTTTCGAAATTATCGATGTCGAGCGACCAGCCGCGGATCGGGATCGTGACTCCGAATTGATGCTCTTCGTCGCGCTCGCCGTGGAGCGGCAGGAAGCTGCAATCTTGAGAGCCGCAAAGATTGATGAGCGGACCGCCCAGCGTGACGAGCGGCGGAGGCTGGTAGAACTTACCCCAGAATGCGCGGAAAACCCAATTCATGTGCGGAATGCGAAGCGTGCCGCCGATGCGCGGGTCCGTGGTGTTCTCGGTGACGCCGCCCGAAAAATGAGTGGCGCGGACGCCGCCGATCAGCGTGAGCCAGGAGGTCACGCTAAATTTGTCGCTCGCGAAAAGCGCGATGTCGTCGCCGGGGACATTGTCTATCTCTCGAACCGGAGCGGTGCCGCTGTCGTCGTTGAAGGTCAGCCCGAAATTTTCATTTTGGCCCGCGGCGAAAGAGTAGACGCCGACCTGGGCGTCATTTCTCGGCGCGTGGAACGAAAGAACGGCCTGGCCGCCGCCATAGTTTGTCGAAAAAATCGTGGTTGTCGCGACAGGAACGTCGGTAGGCAAGCTGTGATAGCCGGAGCTGTTGTAGTGGTAGAACGGCGAAACGGTGAGGACGACGTTCGGGTTGAACGTGTGAACCCACGAGAAGAGCGCGTAGCCGTCGGTCTCAAGTTCGTGGTCGCGCAGCGCGTGCGTATCGAATTGAGTGTTTTCGAAGTCGGTGGGATCGGGATCGTAGGGAATCTGGTAGTAATCCTGGCGCAATTGCCCATCGAAGCGCAGCTGGTCTTTCTGGTCGAGGTTGTACATCAGCGAGCCGAAGCCGCCGTAGCCATTCGCAGCATCGTGATAGACCTGCGAAACCGGCGTCTCGAGGCCGAGGTTGCTGCGGTTTCCGTTGATGCTGGCGTAATAGGCGAAGCGTTCCGTATGGCCGCCAAAACTGAGCTGATCGTCCGTCTGATAGAAGCTGCCGACGGTGGTGGTGAGTTCGGCGTCGTTATTCATATCGAAGCCGGACTTGGGGAGGATGTTGAACATGCCGTACGTGCGATCGCCATATTCAGCGTCGTAGCTGCCGCGAAGAACCTCGACGTAGTCGATATCTTGCGGCAGGACGCGCGGAGCGAGGCTCGTCGCGATGTTGGTGTCGGGAATGGGAACGCCGTCGATGAGCCACGAGGTCTGGTGGCCGCCGCGCATGTGGAGCATGTCGTGCGTCATGTAAGCGGCGGGCGTGAAATCGGTGATCATCGCGAGGCTGTTGGTCAGGTCGGCGCCCGGCGTGCGCTCGATGGTCTCGCGATTGACGAGCGTGGTCGGCGTAAATGTTTCCAGCGCGGATGTGCCTTCTTGCGAGGTAACGACCGCGGTTTGCGTGACAGCCGCGAGGGAAAGCTGTAAGTGAAGCACCTCGGAAGTATCCGAGGCCAGCGTAAAGCTCTGCCCTAATTCAGCGAATCCCGGCGCCTTTGCCGAGACGGTATAGTCACCGAAAGACACGGCAGGAAAGCTGAATTCGCCTTCGGAATTCGTTAGCGTTTTCTGCGACCACGCGGAAGTGGCCGATTTCAGCGTCACGCGCGCACCAACGATGGGCCGGTGCTGAGGATCGTGTACGATTCCGCGAACCGTGCCAAACACCGTCGCATGCAGTCCGCAAAGCGACACGAGCATGAGAGTAGCGACAGCTAGTCCTATCCACACCCACCGCATAGAAATATTCCTCGTCCGTCTGGCAGTCTTCGATGTGAACGACTGCCCGCAGCGCGTAGGGAATCGTGCCCGACCACGCATTGAGCGTGGCCCAGGCGGACACCCACAGCTTGAAATCAGAGACGTTCAGCCTCGGCACGCACACGTGCGGAGACCGAACAAGAGCCTATTTCGGGAGATGGACTTAGCTGCGCGGAGGTTCGAAGGGAGCGGCGAGAAAGCCGGACGGCGTGGATAGCATTTGCGGCGCGAACACCTGCGCGGTCGCGATTGACGCGGCAAGCGATGCAACCGGCAGCGGCGCTGTGGGAGCCATCAGCGTGTTCAGACCGTAATCCGGCGGGTGATGCTTGGCGTTCATTGCGCACTGATGCATCGAGCCGGCAGCCTGCCCGCATAGCGGGGCGCGATGCCCGTGCGCGAGAAGAGTCTTATTCACGAGGGTGCACATACAATCGCACGCGGATTGGTCGCAATCAGAACGCGCCAACAGCGCCATGGGAGTCGCCAGCAGGGCGAGGATCACGAGAATGGCATGCGCGCGCCGCATCGCAGAAACCCTAGCACACGGCAGCGGCGCGCGGCAATCTCGAATTCGGTCTCATCGGAGCGCGGGGTGAGTGGCGCGGCGGAGTTTCACCGCCGCGCTCTCTCAGAACCGGACGTGAGCCTCTCGGCTCATCCGGCTCCCAGTATCCCGCTGTTGGCATAGAGAAGCCTCCAGTGCGCGAAGAGCCCTGGGTTGGTCCTGATGATACGAGCGAGCCACTCACGCGCGCTTTTCGGCTTTTGCTTGAAGCGCTTAAATTTGCGGCGCGCCCATTTCCTCAGATGGAAGTCGATGCGGCGCAGACTGTTGTGTAGCGCCGACTTGTAGAAGTGTCTGTAGTAGTTGATCCAACCACCGATGTAGGGGTTAACCAGCCGAGCCAGATCATCAAGGGCCAGGTCGGTCCGGTTCTGAAGACCCCATCGCCGGACTTCCTGACGCATTGCCTTGAGCGCTTCTTGGGATGCCGCCGGCAGGAACGAGACGCCGTACGTTCCATTGGGCCATTTCGTAAACCTCGGTCGAAATGTGTATCCGAGGAAATCGAACTGAACCGTGGAATAGCGTCCCTTGCGGTTGGTATCCGCGCAGTAGACAACTTTGGTCTTCTGCGGGTGCAGCACCAACCCGCATGCCGCGAAGCGCTCCGCAAGAGCGACGCGCAAAGCTTCGGCCTCGAACTCCGTCCGGCAGTGGCAGATCGCGTCATCCGCGTACCGTTCAAAGAGAACGGCCGGATGGGTCCGTGTCATCCACAAGTCGAACGCGTAATGCAGAAACAGATTCGCCAGGATTGGACTTACGACCGATCCTTGCGGAGTTCCCGCATCCCGAGGCTCCATGCAGCCATCCTCCCTTTGCACCGGCGCCTTTAACCAGCGTTCCACATAGAGCAACACCCAGCGGCAGTCGGTATGTGCCCGCAGTGCCTTGAGTAGCAACTCATGTGGAATCGTGTCGAAGGACTCTACGACACACTACCCATCATCAGGACCTTCCCAAGAGAGTCACGATTGTCCGTGCTCGTCATCCGTTCGAAGGTAAATCACTCGCCGTCCTTGGGACTATCCATCGGCACAGTCGATTGCATCTCGTTCTGATCTTGCCCGACGGCAGTAAGTCGCTCATCCCTGCCGACTGGACCGACATTGCGCCCACCGCGCAGCCTCAGGTTAGCGTCCCTTCGAATCAGACCGCAACGCTTGGCTCTCGGGAAGACTTGTTTCACGCACGAGCCGTCGTAGATGCTCTCCTCGGCCGCCTCGCTCGACCGAAAAGCGAGGAGGCCGATCCCACCGTAACAAAGGAGGGCATCCTTGCAGCGAAACCTGAAACTCTTCGACTTCCTGCTCAAGGAAATCTACGTATGGGAAACACTGGAAAACGAACCCAGGGCTCTCGCGATCGAAATCCTCGCCAGGCTCATCACCCGCGCAGCCACAGACACCGAGGAGGAAAATCATGAATGATCTCGCCAAAGTGAAGCCCAGCCATACCCAACGCACCGCCTTCGTCTACATCCGCCAGTCCTCCCCAGCTCAAGTCGAGTACAACCGCGAGTCCACCGCACGCCAATATGCTTTGGTTAACAAGGCGCAGGAACTCGGTTGGGCCAAAGAACAAGTGATCGTCATCGACGAAGACCTGGGCGTTTCCGGCTCCGGATTCGCCGAGCGTTCCGGTTTCGCACGCATGACCGCGGAAGTGGCTCTCGGCCGTGTGGGCATCGTGTTCGGCCTGGAAGTCTCCCGCATGGCGCGCAACAACGCCGACTGGTATCGCTTGTTCGATCTCTGCAGCATCACCGACACTCTGATCGGAGACAGTGACGGCCTCTACCATCCGGCGCTTTTTAACGATCGCTTGGTGCTCGGATTAAAAGGCATCATGGCAGAAGCGGAATTGCACATTCTTCGTGCACGGCTCGAGGGTGGAATTCGCAACAAGGCCGCACGCGGTGAACTGCGCCGCGGTTTGCCCGTGGGCTTCGTTTGGGGAGAAGAGGACGGCGAAGTGCGCTTTCATCCCGACGAATCCGTCGTCAGCACCGTTGGCACGGTCTTCTCGAAATTCATCGAACTGGGATCGGTCCGCAAGGTCTGGTTGTGGTTCCGCTCCGAAGGTCTTTCCTTCCCTCTGCGGTCCCATATGAAGAGCGAGATCCGTTGGGTCGCCCCGAGCTACCACACCATCCATCAAGTCCTCACCAATCCGGTGTATGCTGGCGCGTACGCGTACGGGAAGTCTCATCGTGACCGCTACGTCGATAACCAAGGCAGGCTGCGGAAGCGAACTCGCCTTCTGCCTATGGCGGAGTGGCCCGTGCTTCTTCCTGAACATCATCCCGGTTACATTGACTGGGCGACCTTCCAAGCCAATCAAGCACGCATTGATGCCAACGAGCATCCTCAGCCGCACCAAGCGGGCGGCGCCGTGAGAGAAGGCGGCGCATTGCTGCAGGGCCTGGCTACATGTGGGAAGTGTGGCCGTCGGCTGCACACTCACTACACGGGCAGAAGCGCGTCGCCCGGCTATCATTGCGCGGGCAAGGATCTCGTTGACGGACGCGGAGTGTACTGCCTAAACGTGGGCGGCGTTCAAATCGATCAAGCCGTTGTCGATGCTTTTCTCAAAGCTCTGACGCCCGCGGCTCTCGAAGCAACCCAGTTCGCCATACAGCAACTCGAAACGGATCACGATGCCGCACTCAGTCAATGGCGCCTGGCAGTGGAACGTGCTCGCTACGAAGCGGAACGAGCCGAGCGTCAATATCGTGCCGTGGAGCCCGAGAACAGACTGGTGGCACGCGGACTCGAAACCGAGTGGGAAAGGCGCTTGCGCGATCTCGCCGCTGCAGAGGCCGAACTCGAACGACGGGAACGACAACGCCCGCGCGTGCTGAGCGAAGAAGAGAAAAAGAAAATTTCCTCTCTCGGTTCCGATCTGCACAAAGTCTGGAGAGCGCCTACCACCACGGACCGGGATCGCAAAGAGCTTCTGCGCGCTCTTCTGGAAGAGGTGATGGTGACCGTCGATCGGGATGAACGGCGGGCTCATCTTACCCTGCGCTGGCGAGGCGGTACTCTCACCGAATTAGATCTGTCCTTGCCGCGCATGAAGCCTCGCGGCCTCCACACCGACGAAGATACGGTCTCTTTGCTTCGTCGTCTGGCCGCTCTGTACCCGGACGACGTGATCGCCGGCATTTTCAATCGTCAGGGACGCAAAACTGCGAGCGGTGAACGCTTCACGGCGCTTCATGTCGGCAGCCTGCGTCGCTACCGCAACATTCCACGTTGCCAACCACCGGCCGAGCCACCCACCGGACAAGTTGTGCCGATCCGCCAGGCAGCCCGGATCCTCGGCATTTACCCTTCCACGATTCATCGGTGGTTGAATGATGGCTTCATCGCTGGAGAACAGCTAACGCCTGGAGCACCGTGGCAGATTCGAATCACCAATGAGTTGCGCGCACGCTTTGTCGAGCAAGCACCGCCAGGTTATCTGCCCATGCTGGAAACAACGCTGAAACTTGGCGTTTCCCGCCAAACCGTGTTGCAACGTGTAAAGCGTGGCGAGCTCGAAGCTTTGTTGGTTACGCGCGGACGTCGTAGAGGCTTACGAATCAAACTGTTAGATGACCAACCGGGGTTATTTCATGACTAAGGGGGCATTATGGAACACGATCCAAGAACGCCTTGATGTCGAGGTCGAGCACCCAGTCGTATCGCCAGCACCGCTGACGCGCCGTGCGCACGCCGTCAATCGCCGAACGGCCTGGTCGGTAACCATAGGAGTCCGCATGGAACAAAGGGTCCAGTCGAGGCTCCAGATACCGGCGGACAACTTCTTGCGCGATGCGGTCCGCCACCGTTGGTATACCCAACGGCCGCGTCCCGCCCGCCGCCTTCGGAATGTCCACCCGCCGCACCGCTTGAGGGAAATAGCTTCCTGAAGAAAGTCGATTCCAGAGCTTGTAGAGATTGTTCACCAGATCAACCTCAAAGTCTGCGATCGACTGCCCGTCTACTCCAGCCGCTCCTCGGTTGGCCTTTACTTTCTTGAAGGCCTCCCAGACTTCCCGCTTCGGGATGTCAAACGGCGTTGCCTTGGTCATGTGGCTCCTCCCGTCTCCGGTTGGCCACCTGTCCTTGGCGGATTACCGCAGTCCCTTCGGTCCAGCCCCATTACAGAGCCTTCATCCCTACTGCGGACTGCTCCGTCCCTGTGTTCCGCATCGGTACTCTTGCCCTTGCAGGGATTTCCCGCTTGAGCTTCTCCCTTATCAGCGGAGCGACAGGTTCCCGCGTTCCACAAAAGAGCCTGATCTGGATTCACGCCACCTCCAAGCCGGATGCCGCTCGGGCCGGACTCCAAGGCTCCGCCCGAACTCATCCCAGGGGCCACTACCTTCCCCCCAGTTTCGACATCGTCCTGTGAATTTCGGCACGTCATCAGCGGTTCGCTTGCGCTCGTCTCTCCAGATCTCACCTGACAGGATTTACTTCCTGCCTTTTCCTGCGACGCTCACCACCAACGCTCTTAACGCCAGCAGCTCGCAGTGGTTTGGAGCCTGCTCCTGATCGCCGGCTCCGAGGGACCTCCCCTCATCTCTTTTGTAGTTCCACACCTCCTATGCAGTTGGTATGTTCGCGGCACACGTAGTGGGTCAGTTTCCGGTTAAGCCGACAATTCGGGAATTGATGGCAATTAGCGCGTTAGCGTTTGAACGCGCATCCGGTAAAGCGCTAGCGTTTATCGGGACTGATCGTGGTCTGCTTCGATCGATTTTGGGGCCTTCAAACCACGTCTGAGGTATTCACCAGGATTAGCCCCGACAACTCGCTTGAACGCCTTACTGAATGCGGCGTCGGACTTGTAACCGACCAATCGAGCGACTTCTGGGAGCTTTTTGTCACGCCGTTCAAGTAGCTGTATCGCCTTCTGCATCCGCCACTCGGTTACATATTCCAGCGGTGTTTGTCCGAGTAGCTCCTTGAAACGTGCTGCGAATGCGGAGCGAGACATGCCCGCCGCTTCGGCCAGGGATTCGACCGTCCAGGGCGTATTCACTCTGTCGTGAATGGCACTCAGAGCAGCGCCTATTTGAGGATCGAAAATCGCACGAAGCCATCCTTTGTTACGTTCCGGTCCCGACGCGATATGCGCCCGGAGTACCTGGATAAACAGAACCTCGGCCAGCCGACTCGCGACGACTTCAGATCCCGGCGCCTGTTCTTCCATCTCTGACGCGAGCGCCTGCACTGTGGTGTGAAGAGCAAGCGTCCGTGCCTGATCGGCCTTCATCAAAATGAAGCTCGGCAATAACTGAGTGATCGGCTTCAAGCTGGCGCGATCGAAGCTCAAGGATCCACAGACGATTGTCGTCGGTGCGCCACCGCCGCCACAAAGAGCGACATTGCCGTTGGCCTTAGCCCCGATCTCGCGGAAGCTCCACCTCGGATGTGTTCGCGGGCTGTCGCGCAAAACAATCGAAGTCCCCTTAGCCAGTAAAAAGCAATCACCACCGGTGAGGGGAATCGGCTCCGCAATCCCTTCCACACTCAGCCAGCAGTTGCCGCGTGAAAGCATGGCGAAGTGCGCCAAATCTGTGGGTGACATCTTTTTGTCGGAAGGCGTGACTTTTTTTTCGGTCTGGTTTTCCTGTTCTACGCCCCACGGGGCTGTGGCTTCGAGCCTGTGCAGACCGAAAGCGGTTACGTGCATCGTTCTGAAGATGTCTGTTACCGGGTCCAACTCATCCTCCTATTTTGGACGAATAGACAAAATATTAGGACTCTTGAGCAGTTCTCGTCCACTGCCAGAGACATCTACTACCCTGTACGCAATGCTAACACATCTACCGAAGGGGGTAATTATGGGAAAGCTTGAAGGAAAAGTTGCAGTCATCACGGGTGGATCGAGCGGCATGGCGCTGGCGAGCGCCAAGCTCTTCGTTAAAGAGGGCGCCTACGTTTTCATCACGGGTAGGAAGCAGGAGCAGCTCGATAAGGCCGTCAAGTTGATTGGCCGGAACGTGACCGGCGTGCGCGGTGACGCGGCGAATCTCGACGACCTCGACCGCCTATTCGACACGGTCAAGCGAGAAAAGGGCAAGATCGACGTCCTGTTCGCAAGCGCTGGCAGAGGTGAGGCCGTCCCCCTGGGCGAAATTACCGAGCAGCATTTCGATGCGACCTTCGGCCTGAATACCCGCGGAACGCTGTTTACGGTTCAGAAGGCGTTGCCGCTGTTCAACGATGGCGGATCGATCATCATGACCGGATCAGTTGCTTCGGTGAAGGGTTTTCCTGGTTTCAGCGTGTATGCGGCGAGCAAGGCGGCGTTGCGCTCATTTGCGCGCACGTGGCTCAACGAACTGAAGGGCAGGAATATCCGGGTGAACGTGCTGGGCCCGGGGCCGATCGCCACACCGATGCAGGAAGAAGTTCTTACCAAGGAGGCGAAGGAGATGTTCGAGTCCCTAATCCCGCGGGGAAAGATGGGTCAACCTGAGGAAATCGCGACGGTCGCGCTGTTTCTTGCTTCCGACGATTCGAGCTTCGTCAACGGGGTGGAGTTAAATGTCGACGGCGGCTTCTCGGCCATCTGAAGTCGGCGGTTGGATCAATATCAACATGGATCGGAGAAGCACTATGAGCTATGCGATTGTCGGATTCGGCAAGATAGGCCAGGCCCTGGCCCACGCGTTCGCCCGTAAAAACATCAACGTGACTGTCGCGAGTCGCCGGCCGCCTGAGGCGTTGGCGCCGCAGGCTCGGGCGATTGGACCCACGGTCGTCGCCAAGTCGCTGCGGGATGCGCTTGAGGCCGACACAATTATCTTGGCGGTTCCGTTCGGGGAGCATCGCGAGGTTGCGAAAGCCCTGCCGAGCTGGAAAGGCAAGACCGTCATCGACGCGATGAACGCGTTTGGAGTTCTCCCTGAGGAGCTGGACGGCCTCCTGTCCTCTGCCTTCGTCGCGAAGTCGTTCACCGGCGCTAAGCTCGTGAAGGGTTTCAATCACCTAGTTGCGGCCACACTGGCTACCGATCCAATCGTCGAGGGCGGCCACCGGGTCGTCTTTCTGTCGAGCGACGACGAGGACGCTATCTCTCCCGTGGTGGATTTGGCCAAACAACTCGGGTTCGCGGCCGTCCCGCTGGGAAGGCTCAACGAGGGTGGCGCGCTGGTGCACGCACGCGGCCGCACTTGGGGCCAGCTCATCTTCCAGGATTTGTTGAAGAAGGAGCAGTAATCGATCTACGACCGTGTGATTGGCCCGAGAAGGATGGTTCCGAAACGTCAGATTAGACGGACACACTTGATGTAAGGGAAAAGGAGAGATTTCGATGAGTACACAAGAAAATGTCCAGATTGTGAAGGATTTTTTTGCCGCAATGGGCAGCTACAACGAGCAAGATCTGCTGGCGTTGGCTGCCGAAGATATTGAGTGGATCATTCCAGGCGAGGGCTGGCCGCTGGCCGGCACGTACCGCGGGCACGCGGAATTGGCGGCTGTGCTTAAGAAGGCGTCTAAAGAGGTGGAAATGAAATACCCAAAACCCCCCGAATTCGTGGCGCAGGGAGACCGGGTTCTGGTCATCGGCGTCGCTACGGGAAAAATCTATGCTACGAATAAGCCGTACAAGGACGAGTGGGTATTCGACATTACGGTGCGAGATGGCAAAGTGACGCACATCAAGGAGTATATCGACACGCAAGCGCTGGCGCGGGCCTCCGAGATGTCCGCGAGCCACAGGCCCTGAACCTATCGCGCTGTTTCGTCTCGGCAATCTGAATCGGCGGATCTCGGTGAGTGCATGATCGCCAATGTACTCTCTGAGTCGCGATCAGTAACGATAAGTCCTAGTGTTGTATCGGAAGCGCGATGAAGCAAGGGGCGTGCGCGAGGTTGGCGTGATTGCGCGCTTTCGATACAACGACTTGAAGGAAGACGCTGGTGTTTGCGGCGGATGCGGGCTAACGGCTATGGGAATTCAATCTTTTCACCCATCTGTAAGCTATTGGTTTTTCTGTACTTAGAGAATGAGCATGTGCGAGAACCGCAATTCGACGCGTTGCGATGGGGCATGACGTGCGGAGCATAGCACGCGAAGCGTCCGCCGCGCCAGCGGCTTCGTTCAAGTCGGCCTATGTGAATCGATCGCAGAAACTCCTGGATAACGGTGCGGGCTCAAGCGGTCGACGCAACACCGCTCTAGTTGATTGCTTCTGCGGGCTTTCACAGAAGACCGATCTCCAGGGCTCGATTACATCTAGACCTAAACAGGGCAGTTGTTTCTTTGTATTGGCGTGCTGGAACAAATTCAGCCTTTGAAACTGCTGCACCTAGCCTTCGAGCTAGTGTTGCGTTGACCCATTGAATCCACCGGGCTAACCGGAAACTGACCCACTACGTGTGCCGCGAACATACCAACTGCATAGGAGGTGTGGAACTACAAAAGAGATGAGGGGAGGTCCCTCGGAGCCGGCGATCAGGAGCAGGCTCCAAACCACTGCGAGCTGCTGGCGTTAAGAGCGTTGGTGGTGAGCGTCGCAGGAAAAGGCAGGAAGTAAATCCTGTCAGGTGAGATCTGGAGAGACGAGCGCAAGCGAACCGCTGATGACGTGCCGAAATTCACAGGACGATGTCGAAACTGGGGGGAAGGTAGTGGCCCCTGGGATGAGTTCGGGCGGAGCCTTGGAGTCCGGCCCGAGCGGCATCCGGCTTGGAGGTGGCGTGAATCCAGATCAGGCTCTTTTGTGGAACGCGGGAACCTGTCGCTCCGCTGATAAGGGAGAAGCTCAAGCGGGAAATCCCTGCAAGGGCAAGAGTACCGATGCGGAACACAGGGACGGAGCAGTCCGCAGTAGGGATGAAGGCTCTGTAATGGGGCTGGACCGAAGGGACTGCGGTAATCCGCCAAGGACAGGTGGCCAACCGGAGACGGGAGGAGCCACATGACCAAGGCAACGCCGTTTGACATCCCGAAGCGGGAAGTCTGGGAGGCCTTCAAGAAAGTAAAGGCCAACCGAGGAGCGGCTGGAGTAGACGGGCAGTCGATCGCAGACTTTGAGGTTGATCTGGTGAACAATCTCTACAAGCTCTGGAATCGACTTTCTTCAGGAAGCTATTTCCCTCAAGCGGTGCGGCGGGTGGACATTCCGAAGGCGGCGGGCGGGACGCGGCCGTTGGGTATACCAACGGTGGCGGACCGCATCGCGCAAGAAGTTGTCCGCCGGTATCTGGAGCCTCGACTGGACCCTTTGTTCCATGCGGACTCCTATGGTTACCGACCAGGCCGTTCGGCGATTGACGGCGTGCCACCCCAGCTCTGGCGATACGACTGGGTGCTCGACCTCGACATCAAGGCGTTCTTGGATCGTGTTCCATAATGCCCCCTTAGTCATGAAATAACCCCGGTTGGTCATCTAACAGTTTGATTCGTAAGCCTCTACGACGTCCGCGCGTAACCAACAAAGCTTCGAGCTCGCCACGCTTTACACGTTGCAACACGGTTTGGCGGGAAACGCCAAGTTTCAGCGTTGTTTCCAGCATGGGCAGATAACCTGGCGGTGCTTGCTCGACAAAGCGTGCGCGCAACTCATTGGTGATTCGAATCTGCCACGGTGCTCCAGGCGTTAGCTGTTCTCCAGCGATGAAGCCATCATTCAACCACCGATGAATCGTGGAAGGGTAAATGCCGAGGATCCGGGCTGCCTGGCGGATCGGCACAACTTGTCCGGTGGGTGGCTCGGCCGGTGGTTGGCAACGTGGAATGTTGCGGTAGCGACGCAGGCTGCCGACATGAAGCGCCGTGAAGCGTTCACCGCTCGCAGTTTTGCGTCCCTGACGATTGAAAATGCCGGCGATCACGTCGTCCGGGTACAGAGCGGCCAGACGACGAAGCAAAGAGACCGTATCTTCGTCGGTGTGGAGGCCGCGAGGCTTCATGCGCGGCAAGGACAGATCTAATTCGGTGAGAGTACCGCCTCGCCAGCGCAGGGTAAGATGAGCCCGCCGTTCATCCCGATCGACGGTCACCATCACCTCTTCCAGAAGAGCGCGCAGAAGCTCTTTGCGATCCCGGTCCGTGGTGGTAGGCGCTCTCCAGACTTTGTGCAGATCGGAACCGAGAGAGGAAATTTTCTTTTTCTCTTCTTCGCTCAGCACGCGCGGGCGTTGTCGTTCCCGTCGTTCGAGTTCGGCCTCTGCAGCGGCGAGATCGCGCAAGCGCCTTTCCCACTCGGTTTCGAGTCCGCGTGCCACCAGTCTGTTCTCGGGCTCCACGGCACGATATTGACGCTCGGCTCGTTCCGCTTCGTAGCGAGCACGTTCCACTGCCAGGCGCCATTGACTGAGTGCGGCATCGTGATCCGTTTCGAGTTGCTGTATGGCGAACTGGGTTGCTTCGAGAGCCGCGGGCGTCAGAGCTTTGAGAAAAGCATCGACAACGGCTTGATCGATTTGAACGCCGCCCACGTTTAGGCAGTACACTCCGCGTCCGTCAACGAGATCCTTGCCCGCGCAATGATAGCCGGGCGACGCGCTTCTGCCCGTGTAGTGAGTGTGCAGCCGACGGCCACACTTCCCACATGTAGCCAGGCCCTGCAGCAATGCGCCGCCTTCTCTCACGGCGCCGCCCGCTTGGTGCGGCTGAGGATGCTCGTTGGCATCAATGCGTGCTTGATTGGCTTGGAAGGTCGCCCAGTCAATGTAACCGGGATGATGTTCAGGAAGAAGCACGGGCCACTCCGCCATAGGCAGAAGGCGAGTTCGCTTCCGCAGCCTGCCTTGGTTATCGACGTAGCGGTCACGATGAGACTTCCCGTACGCGTACGCGCCAGCATACACCGGATTGGTGAGGACTTGATGGATGGTGTGGTAGCTCGGGGCGACCCAACGGATCTCGCTCTTCATATGGGACCGCAGAGGGAAGGAAAGACCTTCGGAGCGGAACCACAACCAGACCTTGCGGACCGATCCCAGTTCGATGAATTTCGAGAAGACCGTGCCAACGGTGCTGACGACGGATTCGTCGGGATGAAAGCGCACTTCGCCGTCCTCTTCTCCCCAAACGAAGCCCACGGGCAAACCGCGGCGCAGTTCACCGCGTGCGGCCTTGTTGCGAATTCCACCCTCGAGCCGTGCACGAAGAATGTGCAATTCCGCTTCTGCCATGATGCCTTTTAATCCGAGCACCAAGCGATCGTTAAAAAGCGCCGGATGGTAGAGGCCGTCACTGTCTCCGATCAGAGTGTCGGTGATGCTGCAGAGATCGAACAAGCGATACCAGTCGGCGTTGTTGCGCGCCATGCGGGAGACTTCCAGGCCGAACACGATGCCCACACGGCCGAGAGCCACTTCCGCGGTCATGCGTGCGAAACCGGAACGCTCGGCGAATCCGGAGCCGGAAACGCCCAGGTCTTCGTCGATGACGATCACTTGTTCTTTGGCCCAACCGAGTTCCTGCGCCTTGTTAACCAAAGCATATTGGCGTGCGGTGGACTCGCGGTTGTACTCGACTTGAGCTGGGGAGGACTGGCGGATGTAGACGAAGGCGGTGCGTTGGGTATGGCTGGGCTTCACTTTGGCGAGATCATTCATGATTTTCCTCCTCGGTGTCTGTGGCTGCGCGGGTGATGAGCCTGGCGAGGATTTCGATCGCGAGAGCCCTGGGTTCGTTTTCCAGTGTTTCCCATACGTAGATTTCCTTGAGCAGGAAGTCGAAGAGTTTCAGGTTTCGCTGCAAGGATGCCCTCCTTTGTTACGGTGGGATCGGCCTCCTCGCTTTTCGGTCGAGCGAGGCGGCCGAGGAGAGCATCTACGA
>CAWJDM010000008.1:0-642812 GCA_963841605.1 uncultured Acidobacteriota bacterium | reverse complement strand
GTGGGGGAGCCGTTCGCATGGCCTGATAGAGCAGTTGCTGCTGGTGGTGCGTCCGAATCGGTCCGCTCAGAAACAGGAGGATTACCGCGCCGTTGGTAAGCAAAATCCAGCCGAAACGCCAGTAATTCCTATTCAGTTTCCTCATCGCCCTAAGCATACTGCGCAGCAAAGCGTTCCCGGATCGCTTTGCGCCCAGCAAGTCGCGTTGTCGTTACTGGCCCGAGTTTTGACAAGTCGGCCTATAGGAAACTCAGCGACCGCAAAGCCTTCCCAACAGTCGCCTGAATTAGGCGAATCGTGTACACTCTCCGGCGTTCACTTCCTTCATGGACCCGGTAACACACGGAATCGCGGGCGCGCTCCTTGGCAAGGGATTTTTCTCGAAGCGCCACGAGAAGGTCGCGATTTTCGCCGCCACGCTCGGCGCGGTTTTCCCCGACATCGACACCTTCTACGAGGCGTACGCGCAAATCGCGCATCACGATTCGCTCGCGATCGTGAAATACCATCGCGCGATCACGCATTCGTTCGTAGGGCTACCGTTTTTCGCCGTGCTACTCGCCGCGCTCACTCCGCCCGTTCTCAATCTGCTCAAGCGGCGTTTCCCGCGCCTGCACGATTGGGAGGCGCCACCCTTCTGGCTGCTCACCGTAATTTATGGCGCCGGCATCGCGAGCCACATCCTGCTCGACGTGATGACGTCGTTCGGCACGCGCATGTGGTATCCGATCTCAAAGCAGCGCTACTCATGGGATTTGCTCTTCATCATCGACTTCGCGTTCACGACGATCATGCTTGCGCCGCAGGTGACTGCGTGGATCTACCGCGATCCGGCGAAGAGCCGCAGCCGCGCGGTGAAAATGTGGATCGCGTTCACCGTGGGAGATTTGATCGCGTGGCTGCTCACGGCCGCGGCTTCCTATCCATTCCACCTCTGGGTTGCGGTGCTGATCAGCGCGCTGCTGGCCGCGTTGTTTTTCGGGCCCGCGCTGCGCGGCTGGGGATTCAAAGTCAGGCGCGCGGAGTGGTGCCAGGCCGGCACGTTCTGCACGATCGTATATCTATTCTTCTGCGCGGTGGCGCACCATCGCGCGATGCTCAAAGTGCGCGCGTTTGCCGATGAACATCACATCGAGGTCGATCGCATGGGCGCGCTGCCGATCCCGCCGTCGCCGCTCGATTGGGGCGATGAAATTCGCACGCCCAACGGCATCTACGTCTCGCAATTCGATCTGCGCGAAAAGAATCCGCCGGCCTTTTACTTTGTCGCCGATTCGCCGCCCGACGATTACATCCTGCGCGCGTTCGCGATGCCCGAGGTCCAGCTCTACTGGCAATTCGCGCGCTTCCCGGTGATCCGCAGCTACGCCGAGGGCGGCATGCAGGTGGTCGAGATCGGCGAAAACCGGTCGATGCAGGGAGGGCGCCGAGGCCCGCAGCCATTCACCTACCAGGTCATGTTCGACAGCGCCGGCAAGGTGGTCGAGCAGGGCTGGCTCACCGAGGGAATGCCGCAACGCCAGCTCAGGCATCTCGTGCCGCAGCAGCCCGTGGCGCGGCCCACGCCGCCCGAAAAGAACGCGCCGTGAAAATCCTGATCTTCAGCGACATTCATGGAGACGTGAGGACGCTCGAAAGCATCGTCGCGCAGCCCGCCGACCTTTACATCGCCGCGGGCGACCTCGCCACATTCGGCCGCGGCCTCGAGCGCTGCGGCGAGGCGCTCAAGCCGCTCGGCAACCGCCTCTGGCTGCTGCCGGGAAACCACGAAACGCACGACGACACGCGCGCCCTCTGCGAGAAATTCGGATTTGTCGATTTTCACCGGCAGGTGCGCGCGCTCGAATCGGCCAAGGGCGCCACGCAGTGGGCCGGCCTCGGCTACAGCAACATCACGCCGTTCAAAACGCCCGGCGAATATTCCGAAGAGGAAATTGCGAAGGCGCTCGCCGCGTTCGACGGAATCCGCCCGCTTTACCTCGTCGTCCATTTCCCGCCGCTCGATACGAAGCTCGACGAATACGCGCCCGGTAAACATGCGGGTAGCCCCGCGCTGCGCGAGTGGGTGCTGCGCGAGCAGCCGGTGCGCCTTTTCTGCGGCCACATCCACGAAACCGCGGGCCTCGCCGACCGCCTCGGCTCAACCGAGTGCGTCAACGTCGGCAAGCGCGGCTACACAATCGAAATTTGAACTACCGAGGACCTTTTCTGGCGGGCGGCGTGGCGGGATAAATCACGAGCTGCCGCCGGTCGCCCGAGCCTTCGCTCATGGTGCGGACGCCGGGCGCTCCGTTCAACTCCAAGTGGACGATCCGCCGCTCGCGCGACGACATCGGATTGAAGCGGAACTCCTGCCCCGTCTCGCGGACGCGCTGCGCGGCCACGCGCGCCGAAAGCTTCAATTCCTCGAGCCGCGTCGCGCGGTAATCGCCGCAATCAAATCGCACGCGGTCGTGGAGCTGCGGATTGAGCTTCAGCCAGCGGTGCGCCACGTGTTCGAGCGCGAGCAGCAGCTCGGCGTTGCGTTCGAGCAGAAAATCCTGATCGGCGCCGCGGAACGCGATCACCAGCGCGTCCCCATCCGGCCCGCCTTCGGTGCGCACGATTTCGTATTCGATTTCGAGCTGCATTTCGCGCACCACCAGATCGACGAAACGCTTCAGCTCGGCGGCCGCGTGTTCGCGGTCCAGTGGGATGTCGCGCGGCGGCTGTTCCCGGCGCGCGGGACGCGATTGATTCCTGTGCGGAAAAGATCCTCGCTGTTCGCTCATTCTTTTTTCTTGGCCTTGAATTTACTCCGCGAAGGCAGCGGTTGCGACTTGTTCAAATACCATTGCTGCACCACGCCGATCAAGTTGCTTGTGAAGTAGTACAGATTCAAGCCGCTCGACAGGTTGAAGAAGATGAATCCCATGAATACCGGCATCAGCATCATCATTTTCTGCTGAGCCGGATCGGCCGCCGCCGTCGGCGTGGGCGTCATTTTCGTCATGAAATACGACGTGATCACCATCAGGATTGGCAGCACGTAGTACGGGTCCTTGGCCGAGAGGTCGTGAATCCAGAAAATCCACGGAGCATGTCGCAGCGCGATCGCTCCATTGAGCATCCGGTAGAAAGCCCAGATCACCGGGATCTGGACGAGCATCGGCAGGCAGCTTCCCAGCGGATTGATGCCCTCGCGCTGGTACACCGCCATCACTTCTTCATTCATCTTCCGCTTGCGCGGATCGGACATCGAGTATTTTTTGTATTTGTCCTGAATCGACTTAACTTCCGGCGCCACCATCTGCATCCTGCGCGCCGAGTGGAAGGTCCAGATGCGAATCGGCAGCAGCAGCATCGTGAGCGCCAGCGTGAACACGACGATCGTCCAGCCGTAATTCGGGATGTATTTGTGCATCCATTCGAGCGCGAAGAGCAAGGGCTTGGCGATTGCGCCGAACCATCCGAACGAGATCAGCTCTTCGAGCGACGGATGCACTTTGCCGAGCGTCACCAGGTCCTTCGGGCCCACATAGGCTCGCAGTTTCACGGGGCCGGGATTCATCGCGCCGACGGCCATTTCCGCCTCGGGCTCGGTCACCGCCTGGCCGTTGGCGGTCGAGTGATGCCATTGCTGCCAGTTCCAAAGCGCGATGTCCGTGCCGTCGGGAATGAAAACCGCCGCAAAAAATTGGTCCTCGATGCCCGCGTATTCCATAGGACCGGCCTGCTCGAGCGGCTCGAGCTGGTTTCCCGGCTGGCCCAGCTTCTTGAACGCCAGCGTTTCCAACTTGCCGTTTTGCTTGTAAATCGGGGTGACGTACTGCGACTCGCGGTAGGCGGCGCGGTCGCCGAATCCGCCCCGCCAGGCGACGGTCGCGGGCAGCGGCTTGCCGTCGAGCGTCACGGCGACTTCGACCGAAAGCTGGTAGTCCTGCGCGAACTTCAGCTTCTTGGTGACGTCGAGGTGCCCGTCGCTCCAATGAAACGTCACCTCGACGGGCGCGGACGCAGTCTTCGTAGACGGCGTCATCTCGTAGAACGCGGAATTCGCCTCGGCCTCCAGCTGCTTATCCGCAAGCACCACCGAGAAGGGCCAGCCAAGCTCCTTCGCGGCGTCCGGATCCACCAGATCGAGCGGGCGCGGCGGCGTCTCTTCGTCGAGATATTTTTTCAGCTTCCAGCTGCGCACCACGCCGCCGCGGTTCGAGAGCTCGACGTTATACACGGCGCTGTCGACCATCAGGTTCGTTTCGCCCTGCGCCTCGACAGGCTTCGTGATTACATGCGGAGCCGGTGCGGCGTGAGTCGCGGGCGCAGCAGCAGTTGGGTTCGGACCTGAATTTTGCGCGGGCGCGGTCTGGACGGCGGTTGTGACTGGCTTCTGCGGCGGGACCGGGGGCTGGAAGAAATGCATCCAGATGAATGTGATGGCGATGACGATGACAACGAAAACGATGCCGCGGGTCTGGTCCGACATCTCCTTCACTGCCGCAGCTCCAGTCCGCGCGAGCCAGCAGCCGCCTTGTGGGTCGCAGCCTCAACCGCCGCAGCGGCGCCATCGGCTGCGGAGGGTTTCAGCCCCTGACGTTCCGGAAGCTCCTCGGGCACGGGATCGACCCCGCCCTGCGTGAAAGGACGGCAACGCAGCAGCCGCTTGATCGCGAGCACGCTGCCCCGGCGGGCGCCGTGGCGCGCCACCGCTTCGTACGCGTAATTCGAGCAGGAGGGGTAAAACTTGCACGCGCCGCCCACAAAAGGCGCGAGCAGCATCATGTAGAGCCGCAGGAGAAATAGCAGCGCCCACGCCCCCAGCGATCTTGCCGCCGCGCCTACTGCGCTGGCTTCGCCGTGCGAGGCAGCAGCGCCAGCAGCTCGGCCGCCAGCGGCAAGAACTTCGCCGTTGCTGCCGAGCTGCGCGGATGAATCACAATGTCCCATCCCGGGGCGATCTCCTGTCGGTGCAATCGTACGGTTTCGCGCAGCCGGCGCCGGATGCGATTGCGCTTCACCGCGCTTCCCAGCGCCTTTTTGATGCTCCAGCCGAACCGGCTGACGTCGAGGCCATTGGGGCGAAGAAAAACCGTGAACTCGCGGCTCGTCCGCCGCCGCCCTTCGCGATACACCGCGTCGTATTCGGCGCGATGCACCAGCCGGCAGGCGCGCGGCAAATCGAGACGCGCGCCCTCAGACGCGCGTGAGACTGTGGCGTCCCTTCTTGCGGCGCTGCGCGAGTACTTTGCGTCCACCTTGGCTCTTCATGCGCGAGCGGAACCCGTGTTTCTTGTGGCGGGCGCGCACGTGCGGCTGAAATGTCCTTTTCGGCACCGATCTCTCTCCTCTGCTTGGTTGGCCCTTCTCGGCGGCGGACTGCGCGCTCGGATACGCTTCGAGGCCTAACGTGAATTACGTAGTGTAAGCGACGGAAGTTGCACGGTCAAGGAACGCTCGCTGCGGGCAGCAGGCCAGTTTCGCGTCACGGCAACTGTCCGGTTTCCGGCTTGATCAGCCATTATCGGCCGTCAACCTCCCAAGCGACTAGAAATCTTCAATGCAGGGGTATACTGCTGCTCGTCAAAGTTCGCTCGAGCTGAGCAGCGGCGCCGTGCTGGCGGCCTTTAAGGCACACGCTGGAGGGTCAGTATCTATGTCCGCGTCAATCGTTGGCAATATACATCGCGAAATGCTCGGCGCTTGGAATCGTCGTGATTTCGAGAAGATGAAAACCCTTCTTCATCCAGATTATGTCTATCTCGCAGGTGACGGAAAAGAAGCCAGAGGCGTCGAAGCGGGTCTGCAAAATGCTTACGTCTACGCGCATGCCTTTCCGGACAGCCAAATGGAGATCAAGCAAGTGTACGTGCATGGCGACACAGCGATCGCCGAGATTGTTGCCCGTGGAACGCACCAGGGCGATCTGATGGGCATTCCGCCTACCGGAAAGTCAGTTGAAATCAACATCTGCAACGTCATTGAGCTCCGCGACGGCCGGATCTATCGCGAACGTGAGTACATGGATAGGTTGACGATGCTCGAGCAACTCGGGCTAGCGCCCTGAATCAGAGACCAGGAAGTGTATGGCGTCGCAAGTCTTCCCCTGGGCACGCCGTCGAGCTGGAGTCCTTTTCGAGGTGGCGGCGCCTCGATTTCTGCTGCAACTCCTGCTGCATCTCCCGCATCGCTTCGATGTTGCGCTGTTGCGAGCTCGACGAAATGAATTCCATTCCCATCGTGTCGTCGGCCACCTGCGCGGCCTCCGCGGGGCGTTCCAATGCTCCGTACAGCCGATCGAGCGCGGCCACCACCTCGCCCTGAAAGCCGAAGCGCGGCACAATTGCAAGTCCCGTTTTGAATCGAAGTTCATCCAGGACCTGTATGTTTTGCGGTTTCGCCATCACCACCACGAGTTTTTTGTCTTCGATTCGAATGGGGATCGCCAGCGATCGTTTTGCCAGCTCCGCGGGGATCAGTTTGAGCACGTCGGCCGGCGGGTCAACTCGCTCGCAGTCCAGGTACTCCACGCCAGACACTTCGCCGACCGCCGCCGTCAATTCCTGCTTCGAGACGAGCTTTCGCTGCAACAAGAGCTCGCCAAGGTGCACGAACTTTACTTGCTGGTCCTGCAGCGCCTTCTTCAAATCGGCCGCGGAAATCTGCCCGCGTTCGCAGAGAACTTCGCCCAGCCGTTTCCTTTTCATTTGTCGATTTCCCTCCGGCGGGCGCACAGAAAGCGCCGCCAGAATAGGCGGTACTACGGAAGGGGGTTACCTACTCCTGGAGTATAGGGATACCACGTCTGGTTGCGCGCGGAACGACTTTCGATAGCCTGCGTGTCGCCTCGTGCAATGCCGCCGACCGCCAGCGGGTAGAGGCACTTACTTCACGGGACCCAGGACTTCCTTCGCCCGCTGGACGTCTTCGGCTCGTACGAGGAGCTTCACGCCGCCCATCCAGAGTCCAGGCTCTTCGCCGCCCGCATCATCGGCGCTGACAATCGAATGGATGCCCGCGGCCTCCAGCGCGCCGTGGGCGAGTTCCGCCTCGAGCTTATCCAGAAAATCGCGTACTACGACCAATCCTTCACGCCCAGTTTTGCTCATTGTTTCACCCGGTGGGCCAAGCCCGTTTCATTTTCTCATAGAGAGCCGGCGCGATGCTGCGAGATCGCAAGTCCCCACCGATCTTTGCAATTTGGATGAACTCCGGCGGCAACTGGATCAGAAGCCGGTGGCGCCGAAGGCCTGCTTCACGTTCGGCTGGAAGAGATACCAGAGAATCCACGCGTAGATCGCCGCGAGAATCAGCCGTCGGATCAGGAACACAAAAAAGAAAACGTGCATGTGCCCAAACGGGCTGATGATCGAAAGAACGGAGCCGAGCAGGCCGATTCCCGTAAGCACGATCGTGATGATGCGCGCCCAGTTCTTGAGCTTCCACAACCCCACGCCGACCACGACGTCCACCGCCGCGGAAATCAGCAGAAAAACGGCGATCACTGCGGCGCCCACTCCCGCCAGCATGCCCATGCGTGAGGCACCCAGCGTCGAAACCAGCATCCCGCCCAGGAGACTGAACAGGGCGCCCACAACCAGCAATCCGGCTCCGATAAACGCCAGAACCGCAAGGATCGTTACACCAGTCGGACGCTGCATCGTGAACTCCTTCGCGCGGGATGGTCGGCTGCGCCTGCGATTCGTTCTCCCGGGACGCGGCGATCGCGCCCCAAGGATTTCGGGGAAGGTACAGCCAAGCCCGTCCGCGGTCAAGCACAAACACGCCCCGGCGCGCCGCCAATCTGCCGGGAAAAGCCCATTGGGCCGGGAGCGCCATCGGGTGTAGACTCCGACTCAGCTACGCGTCGCGCTCCGCCCGGATTTCGCCAGAATCCGGCTCGCCTAAGGAGTTCCACAGTGAGCAGGCCAGCAACAAGCCCGGTCGGGAGGCATCTTCGACTCTCGGGACTAGCCGTCGCCGGCTTGCTGCTTGCGTGTGTCGGCGCCGGATGGGTTGCGTCGGCGCGCGCCCAATCGGCATCACAGGCGGGGGCTCCGCCGCCAGCTTCTCCTTCGGCTTCGGCCGCTACGACCCCGTCCGCGACCCAGACTGCCGCCAACGCTCCCGAAATGAGCACGCACGACAATCCCCTCCCGCTCGAATCGCGCGTCAACCTGGTTCCGGTTCGCGTTGTGGTGCGCGACCCGAATGGAAATGCCATTGCCAACCTGCATCGCGAGGATTTTCAGCTCTTCGAGGACGGCAAGCCCCAGATCGTCTCGAATTTTACGGTGGAGACGCTGGCATCGCTTTCAGGAGGCGCCGCCGGGGCGAGCGTAACCGAAAGCAAAACGGGCGGGGCAGACTCAGGACAGCCGGGCCCGGCCTTCCTGCCTCCCGGGCGATTCGTGGCGCTGCTTTTCGATGATCCGCACCTGAACCTGCAGGATCTGATGCAGGCTCGCATCGCCGCCAGCAGCTACGTCCAGAAATATCTGGCGCCCACTGATCGCGTGGCCGTTTTTACCATGTCGGGGCAGATGCAGACCGATTTCACCGACGACCGCGCCAAGCTGCGGGCAAACCTGGCGGACATGATCCCGCGCAGCGTTACGGCGGGCGATCCTTCCACCCCCGCCGATTGCCCGATCATGGACTACTACGAAGCGGTTGAAATTCAGGATCACCACGATCAGAACGTCATCGACGTAGCCACGCAGGACGCGGTCGCGTGCATCGAGTCACAATCGGGCACCTCGGCCTCGCAGCAGAGTGCGGCCGCTCAAGCCAGTCTGATCGAGCAAGGGGAGGCGCTCGCCGAATCGACGGCCCTTCGCATGGAGGAAATGGGTGACGAGCAGACGGAATACGCCTTGCGCCGTCTCCGAGAAGTCATTGACCGCATGTCGGTCTTGCCGGGCCAGCGCAGCATCGTGCTGATCTCGCCCGGCTTCATCTACCCGAATCGCGAAGCGGAGTTTTCCGAAATCGTGGATAAGGCGATTCGCCAGAATGTATTCATCAACACGCTCGACGCGCGCGGACTCTACGTTCCCGATCTCGGCGACATCTCGCAGGCCACCAACGACCCCAACCCGGTCACGGCGGGGTATCGCACCAGGCTGCACGTCGACGGCCAGTCCTCTCAGGTGGAAGTGCTGATGGACCTCGCCTCGGAGACCGGCGGCATATCGTTTCACGACAACAACGATCTCCTCGCGGGCCTGCGTGAACTTGCCTCCCCGCCCGAGGCTTACTACCTGCTGGCATTCGTGCCGCAAAATCTGAAGTACGATGGCCACTTCCATTCGATAAAAGTCGGGCTGGCGGGGAAAAATAAGTATACGATCCTGGCGCGCAAAGGATTTTACGCGCCGAAACACGGAGAAACGCCCGAGCAACTGGCCGCGCGCGCCATCCAGGATGCGCTCTTCTCGCAGGAGGATCAGCACGGCTTGCCGGTCGCGCTGCAGACGCAGTTCTATAAGACCGGCGCGACCGGCGCGAAACTCGCGGTGCTCGCTCACGTCGATCTCGCGCAGCTCCGCTTCGACAAGGCCAACGGCCGCAACGACAACGACCTCACCGTGGTCGCCGCCCTCTTCGACCGCGACGGCAACTTCGTCACCGGAACGCAAAAAGTGATCATCATGAAGCTGCGCGACGAAACGCTCGCGAGACTCAGCCAGACCGGTGTGACGGTGCGAACCAACTTCGACGTGAAGCCGGGCGATTACGTCGTGCGCCTCGTGGTGCGCGATTCGAATGCCGCGCAGCTCGCGGCGGAAAGCGGCTCCGTCGAGATTCCATATTAGCGTCGTTAGGGGGTCGGAGCTTCAGCTCCGACATTGAAGCCCGGAAAAACTGGGCTTTAGCTCCTGAAGAAACTCTTCGGTCGTGCGGCGAGGGAGGTGCCTTATGACGATTCGACAAATCACGCGGGGCTTTGCAACCGTTGCGCTGGCGATCGCGATGGCCGCGGTTTTTTGCGCGGCGACCAGCGCGCAGCAACTGCCTCCGCCGCCGGCCAGCCAGGCGCCCGCGAGCTCAGCTCCTGTGATCCGTGCCGAGTCGCGCGTCGTGCGCGTCGATGTGATCGTCACCGACAAGAAGGGCAACTACGTCCACGACCTCACGCCCAAAGATTTCCGCGTCTACGACAACGACAAGGAGCAGCAAATCGTCAACTTCTCCTTCGGATCGTCTGAAAGCGCTGCGCAAACTCCCGAGCGCCACTACATGGTCCTATTCTTCGATGATTCGACGATGAACTTCGCCGACCAGGCGCAAGCGCGCCAAGCGGCCCTGAAATTCATCGACGCGGACGCCGGCCCCGACCGCGTGATGGCCGTCGTCGATTTCACCGGCGCTCTGCGCATCATCCAGAATTTCACCGGCGATACTGCGCGACTCAAGCGCGCAACCGAGTACGCCAAATCATCCGCGGTTTCGCCCAACGATTCGGATTCATCCTCGGGAGGCGCCGAGGCGGGCGCGCCGATGCCGGGCCTCTTCAACACCGGAAATGATTTCGGCGTCTACACGCTGCTGCTGGCGATCCGCACGCTGGCCAAGGATCTCGCCGCGGTTCCCGGCCGCAAGAGCGTGGTGCTCTTCACCGAAGGATTCCCGATGACTCCCGACGCCGCGATCGATCTCACCGCGACAATCTCCGCGTGCAATCAGGCGAACGTCGCGATCTACCCGCTCGACGTCCGCGGCCTCATCGCGCCGATGCCGACCGGCACGCAACTTTTCCGCCAAGACGCTCCGAGCGCAGCGCCGCACCTCGTCCTCGCTGCGTTTCCACAGCGCGGCGGCCCCGTGGGCGGAGGTGGTGGCGGAGGTGGTGGCGGCCGTGGTGGCGGCGGGGGCGCTCCCGGCGGGGGCGGCGGCCGAGGTGGCAGCGGAGGCGGAGCTCCGGGTGGTGGTGGCGGCCGTGGTGGAGCGCCGAGCCCCGGCCCTGGCGGACCGGGTGGCCGTGGGGCACCAGGCCCCGTAGGCGGCATGCCTTACAACCCATACTCGCCCTACGGCACAAATCCGTACGGCAACGTTCAGCCCCAGATGATTCTTCCAACGCTTCCGGATACCGGCGTGGGAAACCAGTCGGTGATGTACGCGCTCGCCGACGGCACCGGCGGATTCCCCATCCTCAATACCAACGATCTGCTTGGCGGCCTCGCGAAGATCGCGCAGGAGCAGGACGAGTATTATTTCCTCGGCTACGCGCCTTCGGATTCGCCCGACGGCTCGTGCCACACGCTGCGCGTCAAAATGGACCACGGCGGCTACAAAGTCCGCGCCCGCACCGGCTACTGCACCATGAAGCCGAAAGACATGCTGGCCGGAAAGCCGGTCGAGAAGGATCTCGAGGCGGACGCGACGAACGCCGCGTCCGGTGCAATCGGTGGCACGCTCGAGGCGCCGTTCTTCTACACGTCTCCCAGCGAAGCGCGCGTGAATGTCACGATGGACGTTCCCTCATCCTCGGTGCAGTTCAACAAGGAGAAGGGGAAATACCACGCGGATATCGACGTGCTCGGAATCGCCTACGCGCCGGATGGCTCGGTCGGAGCACGTTTCAGCGACCAGATCACCTACGATTTCGAAAAAGATGAGTGGAAGCATTTCCTCGAGTCGCCGATGCGCTACGAAAATCAGTTCGCGATCGCGCCGGGAAAATACCGGCTCACGGTCGTACTGTCCGCTGGCGCGAAGGATTTCGGAAAATACGAAGAGCCGCTGGCGATCGATCCCTACAACGGCAAGTTCACCCTGAGCGCCATCGCCCTCAGCGATCAGATCCAGCCCGAGGCGGGCATGGGCGGCGAGATCGAGGCCGACCTGCTGGCCGATCGTACGCCGATGATCGTCAACGGCGTACAAGTGGTTCCATCGGGCAGCAATCGCTTCAAGAAAACGGACTCGGTCGCGCTCTACGCGCAGGTCTACGAGCCGAAGCTCGCCGATCCGAATCCTCCCACAATTCGTCTCGCGTATCGCGTGGTCGATCTGAAAACCGGCAAGCAGATCTTCGAGCAGTCGAATATCGATCCCGCGCCGTCGATTCAAAAGGGCAATCCGGTGGTCCCAATCGGCCTGATGGTTCCCGTGAAGGACATTCCGGCGGGAAATTACCGCCTCGACTTACAGGCCTACGACACCACCGGCGCGATCACCACCATCCGCACCGTCCAATTCGTCGCCGAGTAGCGCGGAGAGACTGGGCCGCGCAGCAGCCTTCGCGTTCTCGTGGCCTCCGTGGAACTACCGTGCCGCTGCCGTATTTTTGCTGCAACAAATACCGCATTATCACTACTCCCTACGGGGGCTAAACAGGCGTTAAATGACACGAAATGGCCGCCTTTGGCCGTTTCTTGTGCGATGCCGACCCACCGAGAACGAACCGAGCGAGCCTTCCGCGCGTATATGGACCTGCTCGACGCCGAAGAACATCTCAAGGATGCGCTGAAGGATCCGCTCCAGCTAGCCGGCTTGACGGTCGAGGGGTTTCGTCTGCTGGAGATGCTGCACCGCGAGGGCGCCTTGCCCATCGCGCACATCACGAAGAGGCGCGGGCGAAGACGGGAAAGCACGCTGGAGGTGATTGGGCGGCTCGAGAAGCGCGGATGGGTGCGGAGAGCGATCGTCAAGCTGCCGCCAGTGAGTTTCGAACGCGCCCACTTGCCGAAGTCCAAAAAGGACGTTCCGAGGGAGGGCCAGAAGATCGCGGTCGCGGGTTTGACGGCCTTCGGCAAGAGGCTGATCGCGGATGTCCTGATGAACTATTCGAAAGTGTTCGAGAGCATCATGCGGGGGATCGATGGACGCGAACAGGCGTCGCTGAGCCGGATTTGCCGGAAGCTGCGCGCGGGCGACCCAGTGAAGTTTTTCCGAGAGATTCGGCTGGTGGACGAAGAACAGGAAGCGGCGGAACTGAGGGAGAAGGCGATGGCTGAGTTGGAGCGGCTAACGGCCCGAAGGCGAGTGCCGAGTCGAGAGTTTAGAGTTGAGAGTTGAGAGTTGAGGGTCGAAAGTCGGGGCCGCAACTCGAAGACCCGCCACGGCGGGCGCAGAAGACGCGCATGCTGCGGGTGAACCTGCGCATAGGTAGGCGCCCTCCGCGGCGGGCGCACACAGCGCGCTTTTCGCCGTCGGTTTATGTCGGACCTGAAGGTCCGACCTCCTAATAGGCTCGCCAGTCCTACCTGCCCCGTGACGAAACGGCGATCTTCCATTACGATCTTCCCGAAGGAGTTTCCCGATGTGCAGGAATATCAAGACGCTCTACAATTTCGATCCGCCCGTCACCCCGGACGAGGTCCGCGCCGCGTCTCTCCAATTCGTCCGGAAAATCACCGGCTTCAACAAGCCGTCGCAAGCCAACGAACTCGCGTTCGCGCGCGCCGTCGACGAAATCGCGCACATCTCGCTCCGTCTCCTCCAGTCGCTCGAAACCACCGCGCGCCCCAAAAATCGCGAAGAGGAAGCCGCCAAAGCAAAAGCCCGCGCCGCCGAACGTTTCGGCACCGCCTAGGTTCCACCTTTGATTTGCCCTGGAACTCTTATTGTTGCGGAGCGCCCGCCTCGCACCAAAGCAGCACAGGCTGTTCCCCTGCGTTCCCTCTTTCATACTCCTCGGCGAACACGTAACACGTCTTGCCGTGTCCGGAAACAACATCGACGTGGTAAGGGCCGGGACCTTTGACCTTGTACCATGTGAACTCGCCGTCATGCGATCCTGCGAATACGCCAACCGCAAGCGCCAGAACGATTGCTCCACCGATCAAGTAGCGTTTCATTTGTTTCTCCCCCTTTCCCGTCGCCTCAAGAGTCGCTAGGCCTCGTAACTTGGTAAAATTTAGATCTAGGCGAAGAACCTAACCTCCCGAAACACCGAGAGCAGAAGCGTGCTGATCTTTGTTCGCGATTTCCTCGACGGCTCGCTCGAAGATCAAAGTCAAAGGCCCCACCCTCAGAAACCGAGGATTGATTGGATAAGAACGAAGGCTCCGTTCGGTAGTCGGAGTAAGCTTCTGGTTGGAGGACCGAAGCACTCTGAGCAAGAAGGAGCCTTCGATGATGATTATAGGGTGTGATTACCATCCGAGCTGGCAGCAAATTTGTTGGCTGGACACGGAGACGGGAGAGACGGAAGAAAGGAGGCTGGAACACGCGTCGGGCGAGGCGGAGAAGTTTTATCGCGGTCTTTCGGCGCCTGCGCTGATTGGGATGGAGTCGACGGGGAACTGCCAGTGGTTTGTGGAGATGGCGACGTCGGCGGGACTGAGGTGTGGATCGGAGACGCGGCGAAGATTCGAGCCAGCGATCCACGGCAGCAGAAACACGACCGGCGGGACGCGGCGCTGATTTTGAAGCTGCTGTTGGAAAAACGGTTTCCGCGGATCTGGGTTCCTTCGAGTGAGGAAAAAGATCTGCGGCAGCTGTTGATTCACCGTCACAAGCTGGTGCGGATTCGGGCGCAGGTGAAGAACGAGCTGCAGCACCTGGCGATGAATCAGGGAGTGACGAAGAAGCAGAAGCTGTGGAGCAAAGCGGGCGAGCGGGTGCTGCGCGAGTTGCCGCTGCGCCCGTGGGCCAGCCGGCGGCGAGAAGACCTGTTTCAGGTAAGAGCGATGTTGGACGAACCGATCGGCTTGCTCGACCGAGCCGTGAAGGAAGTGGCGGAGAAGAATGAAAAAGCACGGCTGCTGATGACGCAGCCGGGTGTGGGGCCGATCACGTCGCTGGCTTTCGTACTGACGATGGGAGATGTTTCCCGTTTTCAGCGAGGGAAACAGGTGGCGAGTTACCTGGGGCTGATTCCGCGGGAGTACAGTTCGGGCGGGAAACAGCGGCTGGGATCGATCAGCAAGCAGGGGAACCGGTTTATGAGAATGCTGCTGATCGAGGCGGCGCAGACGGTGGTTCGCTGCGACCCGCAGATGAGGAACGAGTATTTGCACCGCTGCCACCACAAGCCGAAGGGAGTGGCGAAAGTGGCGGCGGCGAGGAAGTTGGCGATTCGACTCTACTGGATGCTACGGACGAACACGAAGTATCCAGAGGTCGTTCGTGTCGAGAGCAGCTCGCGGGTGCCCCTGGTCGTCCGCCACGGCGGATAGACCGAAGGATTGATTGGGCGCTCTCGCCCCGATTCATTCGTCGGGGTTCGCATTGAGAATCATGGCCGAAGTTCAGGCCGTATCGATGGATGGCGGAACGATCCGCCGAGACCTGATTCACCGCGAGACGTTCAGAGAGCTTCGGTCTTCCACCTCTCTCTGGCAACCACGCGGTGCTTCACAGCACTGTGCAGGATACGTGTTGCTTGACTGCGCCTTCGTTCTTATCGAGGGGCACCCGGAACACCAAGAACCGAAGACCCGAAACACCAAGAGCAGAAGCGTGCTGATCTGATACGATGATGCGCCACGCGTGTCGGCGCGCGGGATCGAACAAACTCGAAGATGAGGTGACCGGGCGTTGGCGCAATCGCGTTCGTCGAAGAGCAAAGGCCCGAGGAAAGCTGGCGGCGGGAAGAAGCTGAGGATCGGGCTGATCGGATTCGGGACCGTGGGGCGTTCCGTGGCGAAGATTCTCGCCGAGGACGCGAGCGGGCCGCTGCTGCTGACGCACATCTGCAATCGCAACATCGAAAAGAAAAAAATCGCGGGGCTGCCCGCGCAGATTCGGTGGACGTCCGATCCCGACGACGTGATCGGCTCGGACGTGGATGTGGTGGTGGAGCTGGTCGGCGGGCTCGAGCCCGCGGGCGAATGGGTGCGCAAGGCGCTGCGCAAGGGCAAGTCGGTGGTGACCGCGAACAAGCTGCTGATTTCGGAATCGGGGCCGGAGCTCGTCGATCTGGCGCGCAAAGCGGGCAAGCGGCTGGAATTCGGCGCGTCCGTGGCGGGAGGAATTCCCGCGATCATCGGAATTCAGGAAGGTCTTGCGGGCGACCGGCTCTACAAGATCGCGGGAATCCTGAATGGCACCTGCAATTTCATCCTGACGAAAATGGAATCGACGGGCGCGAGCTTTGCGGACGCGCTGAAGGAAGCGCAGGAACTGGGCTACGCGGAGGCCGATCCGAGCGCGGACGTGGACGGCATCGACGCGCGCGCGAAGCTCGTGATCCTGACGCAGGCCGGGCTGCGGCTGCGCGTGCGCAGCGAGCAGATCGCGGCGCGGTCGATCGCGCCGATCGAGTCGGCGGACTTCATGTACGCGCGCGAACTGGATTGCACGATTCGCCAAATTTCGCTTGCGCTGAAAGACACGTCCGGCGGCGTGCGGCTCGCCGCCGCGGTGCAGCCCGCGGTGATCCCCGAGGCGTCGCTGATGGCGCACGCGCAGGGCAGCCAGAATATCGTCGCGGTGACGGGCGAATTCGGCGGGCGCGTGATTTTTTCGGGCTACGGCGCGGGCGGCGATCCGACGGCGGTGGCCGTGATTTCGGATTTGTACGCGATCGCGCGAAGCGCGGGCGCGCCGCCCGAAGCGCTGCCGGGCGCGGCGGAGACGCCGGAATCCGTGAACGGCGATTTCACGGTGCGGCACTATCTGCGATTCGTGGTGCGCGACCGGCCCGGAATCGTCGCGGGGCTCGCGGCGATCCTCGCGAAATATCAGATCAGCATCGACGCGCTGCTGCAGAAGCCGGGGTTCCCGCATTCGGCGCTGTCGTTTGTGATGACACTCGAGCCGTGCGACAGCGCAGTGCTGCAGCGGGCGCTCGAAGAGATCGCGCGGCTGGACTTTCACGTCGAGCCGCCGCTGTGCCTCCCGATTTTCCTCGACTGAGCGCCACCGGGCGCGTCAAATGCCAAAAAACCGGCACATTTGGCCTTTTCTGGGCCTCGAAGCCGGTTTTAAGCTCCCGCGGGGGGGATCATTGATCCCCCTAGCGGAGCGGAAATGCACGCCACGGATCGGTCTCGCGTCCTCCGGGCCAGATCGCCACGCCGATTGACAACTCGCGCGGGCTGCGGTACCGTCTGCTGCAAATATTTACTCTCTGGTGATGTCCCACGGGAGGAATTATGGGCGCTGCCATTCAGCCGGTGCCTCCGATCGGCCTGCAAAGCAAGAAGCAGGCCGTGCTCATCATCCACGGCATCGGCGAACAGAATCCCTACGAGACGCTCGACAGCTTTGCCCGCGGCGTTTTCACTTATCTGCGCGACACGCTGCATTTGAATGCAAAGCTTTGCCCGATCGAAATCGCCCACAAGGATTGGACGCAGGTGGGCATGCGCATCGGCCTCTTCGACAAGGACCGGGAGTTGCCGGAGTGTCCTGAGAGCAGCGCGGACGCGGCTGAAGGGAGCGAGGACGAGCCGGACGCGCGCGTCGACCTCTTCGAATATTACTGGGCGCCGATAACCGAAGACAAGCTGAGCGCGGTCGAAACCGTGAAGTGGGTGCTCTTCACCGACCTGACGCCGCTGAAATATTTTGCCGACAATCTTCAGGAAATGATCGGCGCGCGGGGCATGAGCCGCGCGAGCGCTTTTGGGAAAGCGCTGAAGCTGTACGCGCGCGAGCTGGCGCGCGTCCTCCTGCTCTATATTCCGCTGGCGGTGGGCATGGGACTATTGCTGCACTGGCTTTCGGGGACGCACTCTTGGATGGACGCGCTGAAAAACATTTTGGCGCATTCGCTGGCGTATCTGACGGTTCCGCACGGGGCCATTTTGCTGCTGTATTTTCTGGCCGCGCTGATGGCGTGGTTCGGACTGCAGGGACTTTGGGAGCTGAAACAGCATCCGGGCGCGGCGATCGAAACGATCGGCGACGTTGTGTGGCTCGTGCTCGACTGGTTGGGGGCCGCGATATTCCTGGGCCTCGCTCTGGCGCTTGATCTTTACACCGGCCATTACGTGGCGTGGCACGTGCTGCGCCGCGTTTTCGGGAACGGCCACTGGGAGCCGATTGCGGGAGCGGCGCTCGCGGGGATCGTCGGTTACGCGATGACGGCGTACGTGGCCGACGTGGCCGTGTACACGAACATGGACGCCAAGTCGAAGAACTTCGCGGCGCGCAACGCGATTCTCGACGGCTCCACGGCGGCGCTGAAAATGCTGCTCGCGTGCGGCGAGTACGACCGGGTGATCCTGGCGGGACACTCGCTCGGCAGCGCGATCGCGTACGACACGATCAACGAAATCCTCGCGGAGTTCAACGCCAACCCCAATCCCGAGCAGGACGACCGCCCCGAGCTGGCGCTGACGCTCGCGCAGCTGGAATCGCTCAGGGGCCTGGTGACGTTCGGGTGCCCGCTCGACAAGATCTACTATTTTTTCCGCGAGCACGTGAAGCGGGACCAGGCAATCCGCGCGCAAATTCTTTCGATGCTGCACTCGTTTCGCAAGAAACGGTCGGGACGAGATTACGGGGAATTCGAGTTCAACTACAAATTCGGACAGCTCGATGAGCTGGTCTGGCTCAACGCATGGGCGCGGATGGACTTCGTGAGCGGCAATTTGCAGTTTTATCGCGTGAACGAGCAACGGCAGTTTCCTTACCGCATGCCGGCGCTCGCGCACCTGAGCTACTGGGGCGATCCCAACTTCTACGAATACTTCTGCGGAAGGCTGCTGTAGGAGGAAGGCGCGTTCCACACGCGCCCCGCCGCGAGCCCGTCTAGGCCGATTTGGATTTGGCGTTGAAGAAGGGGACGAGTTCGTCCTCGACGAAAGTCTCGTAGGACGTGGGCGTCGTGTTGCTGTCGGTGCGCTCTTCGAGCGCGGCCATATGGCCGGAATTGAGCGCGTCGCACATTTCGAGCATCAGATCCGCCATATTTTCGGAGATTCCCATGCCGATGAACGCGGCGCGCACCTCGCTTGCGGGCAACTGCAGGTAGGAGAGGCCGGGATTATCGATCGCGCGGCCGATGATCGAAGCGGCCTCGGCCATGCTGACGTCGCGCTCGCCGAGAAGTTCTTGCGTGTTCGGGCCGCTGAAATCGAGAGCGAGCAGCGTGTCGGCGGCGTATTCGCCGATGTCTTGCGTGGCGATCAGCGGGAGGTCGAGGTCGCCGCGCAGCGGGCCGGCGGTGGCGCCCATCCCTTTGATGATGCCCAGCTGCGCGAGCGTGTTCTCCATGAAGTAGCCGGCGCGAAGGAAGCAGACGTTGAGGCCGGCAATCTGGCTGAGACGCTGCTCGAGATGGTGCAGGCCGACGACGGGGCCGGTTTTGTCTCTTTTGTCCGCGCCGAAGCTGCTGAGCGCGACGGCGTACTCGACTTCGGATGCCTCCAGCGCAGCGGCGATCGAGTCGGTGACGCGATCCTGGAAAGAGCGGAAATCGCGACTGGTGGTGTTCGGCGGAATCATCACGTAAACGCCCTCGGCGCCGGCGAAGGCTTTTTCGAGCGCGAGGCGGTCGGTGAGATCGAAGATGCAAGGCTCGGCGCCCTTAGCCACGAGGCGCTGCAAGCGATCGGCGCTGCGTCCGATCACTCGAACCTGCGTTCCTGCATCGAGCAGGCTTTCCGCGACGATGTGGCCCGTGTTGCCGCTCGCTCCGGTGACGACGTACATGATGTCCTCCTTCTCGGCTGGGAACCTTGTCTCCGAATTGGATGCCGGCGCCGGTGAGGCGGAGGCAGGATTGCTATTCGCGGCGTGAGATCGCGCAGTGATAGGCGAGTTGCGCGCCGTGCGCCTCGCCGGGGGCGTTGCGGGCGCGAGGCTGCCGCCATTCTGGCGCCGCGGAATGGCGGGAGTCAAGTATGCGGAGGTGAGCACTCCCTTGCAGCGGGCGGCAAAGTAAGGAGGTATGTGATAGAGTAAGGAGTGCGGGAGGCTCTGGTGACCAAGCGAGCGAAGATTACAAGCAAGGGGCAGATCACGGTTCCGCATGAGATTCGACGCGCCCTTGGCGTCCGCCCCGGCGACCACCTGCTCTTCGAACAGAAGGGCTCCGAGATTCGAGTGCGGCCCGAGAGAAGCGAAAGCCCCTTCGAGAAGTTTCGTGGCATTGGAACTCCGGGTATCACCGGCGGCAAGAAGGGGATCGTTCGCTGGGTTCGCAAGCTGCGCGGACGATGACGACAGCCCTCGATACGAATGTGGTGATCGCGCTTTGGTACGAAGACGACGCGCTTAATTCGACAGCGCGGGCAGCCTTGGACGAGGCACTCGCGCGCGGCAGGCTGGTGACGGCCGCACCGGTCTTCGCGGAATTATTGGCTGCGCCGTCGCGCACGGAGGCTTTCATCGATTATTTCCTCAAGGAAACAGGCATCGCCGTCGACTGGAATATCGACGAGCAAATCTGGCGGACGGCGGGGCGGGCGTTCCAGGACTATGCGGTGCACCGGCGCAAACAGCAGAGCGGCGGCTCGCGGCGAATCCTTGCCGATTTCGTGATTGGCGCCCATGCCCTGCGACGGGGTTATCGCCTGCTCACCTTCGACGACCGCCTGTATCGCGCCGCGTTTCCTCGTCTCTCGATCGCACGAGTTTGAACAGCTGGTGTTTGCACGCGCCATGTTTGACCGGCCTACGCCAGTCCCCCTAGAATGAAATCGCGATGAGCGTGACGCAAAACGAGAAGGCGGCGAAATTTCGGGCGCTGCACCGGCTGCCATCGGCGGTGGGCGCGAAGATTGAGGCGGCGGGGCCGGGAGCGTTCATCATTCCGAATCCGTGGGATGTTGGCAGCGCGCGGATTCTGGCGGGGCTTGGATTTGAGGCGCTTGCAACGACGAGCAGCGGCTTTGCGTACTCGCTCGGGAAGCGCGACGGGTCGACAACGCGCGATGAATTGTTCGCGCATTGCCGCACGCTGAGCGAGGCGGTGGATGTGCCGGTCGCCGCGGACCTGGAAAAATGTTTTGGCGACGATCCAAAGACGGCCGCCGAGACGATTCGAATGGCGGGCGCGACGGGAATCGTCGGCGGGTCAGTGGAAGATGCGAGCGGCGACGATAGCCGGCCGATTTACGATTTTTCGCTCGCGGTCGAGCGCGTAGCTGCGGCGGTGGAGGCGGCGCGGGCGCTGCCGTTTCCATTTACGCTGACGGCGCGCGCGGAAAATTATCTGCATGGGCGCGCTGATCTCGACGATACGATTCGGCGGCTCGAGGCGTTCGCGAAGGCGGGCGCCGAGGTGCTGTTTGCACCGGGGCTGCCAAGCCTCGACGCGATTCGTGCGGTGTGTGCGGCCGTTGCGCCGCATCCTGTGAATGTGCTGGCGGGGATCAAAGGGCTGGCGTTTCCGGTGGCGGAACTCGAAGCGGCCAGCGTTCGGCGGATCAGCCTTGGCGGCGTGTTGGCGCGCGCGGCGTTCGGCGGATTGATTGGCGCCGCGCGCGAAATGAAAGAGAAAGGGACGTTTGGATTTGTGGATCGCACGGCGCCGACGCCGGAGGTCGCGGGATTCATGATCGCGAAAAAAAATCGCGCGAGCGTGGCGTGATCGGACGCTGGAACGAAAACGGGCGGGTCTGAGACCCGCCCCTACCGAAGCCAAAGAAGGAACCGACGTAGATGTTTGAAACACTCACGGAAAAGCTGCAACGCACATTCAAGAATTTGCGCGGGCAGGGGAAGCTTACCGAGGAGCACCTCGATACGGCGCTTGGGGAGATTCGCGAGGCGCTGCTCGAAGGCGACGTCAATTTGCAGGTGGCGGACGAATTCATCGCGCACGTGCGCGAGAAAGCGCTCGGCTCCGAAGTGCTGCTGCAGCTTTCGCCCGAGCAGCAGGTGGTGAAGATCGTTCGCGACGAGCTGGCGGAATTGCTCGGGCGCGAAGCGCGGCCGCAGTTTGCGTCGCGGCCGCCTTCGGTGTGGCTGATCTGCGGGCTGCAAGGATCGGGCAAGACGACCTCGACCGGAAAGCTCGGGAAATGGCTCGCGGAGCACGGGCACCGGCCAATCGTGGTGTCGACGGACGTGTACCGACCGGCGGCGCGCGAGCAATTGGCGCAGGTGGCGAAGGCGACGGGCACGCCGATCTGGCCGGGCACCGGAACCGACAAGCCCCTTGAAATCGTGCGCGGCGCGGTGCGCGAGGCGAAACTTTCCGCATGCGACGTGATTCTGGTGGACACGGCGGGGCGTCTGCACATCGACGACGAGCTTATGAATGAGCTCTCGATGCTGAAGAAGGAGCTCGGGCCAGCCGAGATTTTGTTCGTGGCGGACGCGATGATCGGGCAGGACGCGGTGCGGTCGGCCGGAGAATTTCACAAGCGGCTGGGCGTGACGGGAGTCGTCCTGACGAAGATGGATGGCGACGCGCGCGGCGGCGCGGCGCTTTCGATTCGTAAGGTGACGGGCGCGCCGGTGAAGTTCGTCGGCGTGGGCGAGAAATACGATGCGCTCGAGCCGTTTCTGCCGGACCGCATCGTCGGGCGGATTCTCGGGATGGGCGACGTTCTGGGGCTGATCGAGAAGGCGCAGAAAAACGTCAACGAAAAACAGGCGCGCGAGCTCGAACGCAAGCTGCGCGAAAACGAGTTCACGCTCGAGGATTTTCGCGACCAGCTGCAGCAGATTCGCAAGATGGGCTCGATCGAGCAGTTGATGGGGATGCTGCCGAAGGTGGGGCCGTTCGCGAAGATTCCGAAGGACGCATCGATCGACGAGAAGCAGCTGAAGTCGATCGAGGCGATCATCAATTCGATGACGGCGGCGGAGCGGGCCGATGCAAACGTGATCGACGGCAAGCGGCGCAAGCGCATCGCGCGCGGCAGCGGGACGTCCGTGCAGGAAGTGAACCAGGTGCTGAAGCAGTATTCCGACATGCGGCGGATGATGAAGCAGTACGGCAGCATGGCGAAGATGAAGATGCGGGGGATCGGGAAGCTGGCTGGATTGAAATAATGGCAACGCGCAAAGAGCTTCAGGATCTCGCGCAATTGAGATTGCGCGAAGCCGAGGCCTTGTTTGCCGCTGGGCTTTATGATGGCTGTGTTTATCTCTGCGGGTACGTCGTAGAATTAGCCTTGAAGGCAGTCATCTGCGCGACGCTCGCGATCCCCGAGTATCCGGACGGGCCGATGTTCTGGACGCACAAGTTCAAGGAATTGACGTTGCTCGCCGGATTGCAAGAGGAGATCAAGATCACGCCGACAAACCCTGTCCTCTTGAAAAATTGGTCGGTGGCGACCGATTGGAGGCCGGAATGGCGGTATCAGCCGGTCGGCACGTACGATCGGGCCAGGGCAGAAATCGCGCTGGAAGCGATCAAAGCTGATCCGGACGGAGTATTAGCGTATCTTTCGAAACGGTGGTAGGCAATGCCGACTACGATTTGGACGACTCCGGGAGATGTTCAGAAGGTTGTAGAGACACTACGCTCACAGCGAGGAGAATTCTCGCTGGCGATGCTCTACAACGAAGATGGCCTGTCTTCGACAGGATGGAATCTGATCGTCTCTGCACTGTGGACTGATGCGTTAGGGCTGGCCGAAGCGACGGGCCTTATCGTTCGGGCGTTAAGCGAGGGGTTGGGCATAGAGAACAAACTCGCCATTTCTAGAGTCACAGTCTTGCCGACGAACGATCGCTTTGTGCGCGAAATCGCATCTCTTTATCAAATAACGTCACCGAATTCTGGACAGTGGGTTCAGAACATTTCTGCGGCTGGAATTCCCGTTGGCGCGGCTTTCATCTTTTACTCTCACGCAGATTAGCAGCCCTCGCAAGCAGGAGTCGACATGCCGATAGTGATGGACAACACGCTGAACCAGATTCGGACGACGGCGGCGAACGGCGGGCTTCGCACGGAGCGGGCGAAGCGGCTGGCGGAATTGATTCGGAAGATTGGCGACTATCGCTGGGTGGGAGTTTACGAGGTGGGCGCGGAGAATGTGTCGATCATGGGCTGGAGTGGGCCGAGCGCGCCGGAGTATCCGACGTTTCCGGTGACGAAGGGGCTGACGGGCGCGGCGATCGAGCAGAAGCGAGCGGTGATCGTCGGAGACGTGCGCAAGGATCCGCGATATCTGACGGCGTTCGGCAACACGCTCTCGGAAATTATCGTGCCCGTGATTTCGCCCGATGGGCGCGTGATCGGGACGGTGGACGTCGAAAGCGAAAAGGCGGATGCGTTTTCGGCGCGCGACCAACAGACAATTGAGCAATGCGCTGAGGCTGCGAAGCTGCTTTGGTTGTTGGCGTGAGCGGCAGTCGCGCGCCTGGAAACAAAGTCAAAACCTACAGTCAAAAGCAAAAACTTCGCGTGATCGGAAATTGCGCTAGGATGGGCGCGTTCGCTAGCGACGAGCCTGCCGGGTCGCGAACCACGCGACCCGCCTCTACAAAAGCTGCGTGCCGCGCTGGCCTAGAGTTTTAGGGGGCGTTCATTCCAGGCGACATCCCAGAAGCGGCCGAATTTGCGGCCGTTTTCGGTGAAGACTCCTACGCGCTGGAAGCCGAAGCGTTCGTGAAGGGCCGCGCTCGCGGGATTTGGAAGCGTGTAGCCGGCGACGATGCGGCGGATGTCTTCGCCCTCGAGCGCGTCGAATAATGTACCGTACAGGCGCGCACCGATTCCCTTGCCGATGGTGCGCTGGTCGCAATAGATTGTCGTTTCGACTGTGGTTTCGTAGGCGGCTTTGGGACGGAAGCGGGTGGTCCCCGCGTAGCCGACGACCGAGCCGCTCTCTTCGGCGACGAACAGGCGGTAGCGTCCCGACGCGCCAAACTGATTGAACCAGGCTTCGCGGCGCTCGACCGTGTAAGGCTCGACGTCGAAGGTGACCGGGGTGTGGATGACGTAGTGATTGTAGATTTCGGTGAGGCGAGGCAAATCGGCGCGAATCGCCGGGCGGATGGAAATGTCGGGCATGTTTGTTCTCTGCCGCATGATAGCCCGGCTTGGGGATAGATTGCGATTAACGAAAGCAGAGTCTCCGAGGAGTGCGCGTTGGTTGCGGCCTGTGGCAAGATTTGTGGATGAGTGCCTGGGGAAAGAAAAGTAAGCTGAGTAAGCTGGAAGTGGCTCAGATTCTGCAAGACTTCCTCGATGGCACGGGGCAGCCTTGGGCTTGGGATGACTTTACGCTGGGTCCGTCTTTTGAGGATAGCTATCTCGACCGCATTCGAGTTAGGTGCCTCCGTCTCGGTGAAGAGTTCCCTCCAACAAAGCCGCACCACTACTGCAGCGAGCAGGGCCTTGAGGTTATACGGGCCTATATTCGAGAGCTGAAAGGCTCGACGTAGCGTTGTAGTCACACAGATTGCGATTGGTGAAAAGGGTGGGGTCCGCTATACTGGCTGGATTGAAGTAAGGAGGAATTGCTCGTGTTGATGATACGGCTTGCCCGAATGGGCAAGAAGAAGCGCCCGTTCTACCGCGTGGTAGTGACGGAAAAGACGCGGCCGCGGAACGGCCGATTTGTCGAGATCGTAGGGACGTACGACCCGCTGAAGAAGCCTGCTGCGGTAGAGGTGGATCGCGAGCGCGTGCAGTACTGGCTCAGCAAGGGTGCACAACCCAGCGACACGGTTCGTAGTTTGCTGCGCAACCCCAAGCCCGCCTAAAGCGTCCCATTCTACAGAGTGTCATGTGCATGGTTATCGTACCCGCTCAAGCGAATTTCTCCGCTGGGCACGGCACACTGTGGAGGAACGGCCATGAAGGAGCTGGTGGAGCAGATTGCGAAAGCACTCGTAGATCATCCGGATCAAGTACAGGTACACGCAGTGGACGGCGAACAGGTGACGGTCCTCGAACTGCGGGTCCATCCCGAAGATTTGGGCAAAGTGATCGGACGGCAGGGACGCACGGCCAAGTCGATTCGAACGCTCCTGGGCGCCGCAGGAATGAAACTGCGAAAGAGATTTACGCTCGAAATCCTAGAGTAGTGTGACCACGCGGCAATTCCCACCGGCGGCGGGTGTCACCGTGGCGCGCGTCGTGCGC
The DNA here is from genome assembly GCA_963841605.1 of uncultured Acidobacteriota bacterium. Lineage (GTDB taxonomy): Bacteria > Acidobacteriota > Terriglobia > Acidiferrales > UBA7541 > Palsa-295. The sequence goes on along the minus strand of CAWJDM010000008.1, from coordinate 616,939 downwards.
CCACATGGACGGCGCGGAGAAGTAGCTGCCGAGATCCTCACCGACTTTCCCGAACGGCTCACACGCCTGAAGCAAATCTATCTGTCTGACGGCAAGAGAGATCCTGCGCGCGACGCTGATGCGAACGCGGAGCCGATGGGGCGGCGCACGGGCGTGCGCTCGTGCTGGCTGTCGCACAGCCGCGGCGGGCAGGCGATATTTCATTTCGAGGGCTCGGATTCGATGTCGGATGCAGAGAAGCTCGTGGGCCTAGAGGTGCGGATTCCGCTGGCGGAGCGCGCGCCGCTGCCCGGCGGCAGCTATTACGTGACGGACTTGATCGGCTGCGAGGTACGGGAACAGGGCGTGGCGGTCGGCATGGTGCGCGACGTGGAGTTCACGGGCGGGACGCCGCTGCTCGCGGTGGATTCGCCGCAGGGCGAGGTGCTGATCCCGCTCGCGGATGAAATTTGCGTGAACGTCGATCTTGCCGCGCGGCGCATCGATGTGGTTCTGCCCGAGGGCCTGCGCGAATTGAACCGGTAGAGCGCCGGGCGCCAATCGCTTCCTCCGCGGCAATTCCAGCGGCAGATTTCTCGCTTCGCATCGAACGACACGCTAGTATTGGCTGCGAGAGAATTCGTATGCGATTCGACATCATCACGATATTTCCGGAGTTTTTCGGCGGGCCGCTCGATTACGGGATCGTGCGGCGGGCGCGCGAGGCGCGGCTGATCGAGACGCACGTGCACGACCTGCGCGCGTTCACACACGACCGGCATAGGACGGTGGACGACCGGCCGTTTGGCGGCGGCGAGGGAATGGTGATGAAGCCGGAGCCGCTGTTTGAGGCGGTGGAATCGCTGGCGGGCGACGGGGGCGCGAAGGAACGGGCCGGGACGGCGATCGTGCTGCTCTCGGCTGCGGGGAAATTGTTCCGGCAAGAGACGGCGCGGCGGTTCGCGAAGCTCGAACGAATCGTCCTGCTCTGCGGGCGCTACGAGGGAGTGGACGAGCGCGTGGCCGAGCATCTGGCGACGGATGAAATTTCGATCGGGGATTTCGTCCTATCGGGCGGGGAGCTGGCGGCGGCGATGGTGCTGGATGCCGTGACGCGGCTGATTCCCGGCGCGCTCGGGAATGAGGATTCCGCGGTGAATGAATCCTTCAGCAAAGGCGTGGAAGCCGCGTGGCCCGCGGAATTAGATCGATCGCGCCTCACGAGTAACGAATCGCGAAATACGAGTCACGGCATCCTCGATTTTCCGCACTACACGCGGCCGCAGACCTTCCGGGGATGGGATGTTCCCGAAGTGCTGATGAGCGGGAACCACGAAGAAATCCGCCGGTGGCGGCGCAAGCAGGCGCTCGCGAAGACGCTTCGGAATCGGCCGGAGCTGCTCGATCCGGCGGCGTGGGGCGGCGAGGGCGAGCGAGAGCCAACGAAAAACGCCGGATAGGACCGTCTTTTCTAGCCTGACTGCACCGTTTGAACCTTGACACAAGGCAACGACCAGTAGTAAACGCTTCGGGCACAAGTCTGCACAATTGTGCACTTGCAGGCTTGTTTGATAGCTCGCGCCGGGGTGGCGCGGCTTTCAATCCGCAGTTGCATCAGACCCGCGCCGGGGGGCGCGAAATCCAGGGCCAAGTTATGGTGGGGTTTTTGGGGGATGAAAATGCCGATGTTTGCCGAGCGGTCGGGTGTGTGTGTGTTCCAGTCACAATTTTCGGGATTCAAGATCGCGCGCGGGCTACTGGTGTGCTTGCTGGCGCTCTTCATCTCTGGTTCCCCTGCCCTGGCGCAAAGCGCTTCGACGGGTGCGCTGGCCGGAACGGTGACCGATCCTTCCGGGGCGGTGATCGCCGACGCGACCGTGACCGCGACGAGCCTGGCGACGGGCCAAACGCGCACGACGACCACCGACGCCAACGGCTTGTACAAGTTTTCGCTGTTGCCGCCAGGGAATTACAGCGTGAACTTTTCCGCAAAGGGCTTCAAGACGATCGAGGTGCCATCGACGACGGTGAACGTCACGGAAACTGTCGAGCTGGATCGCAGCCTGGAGATCGGCGCGACGACTCAGGAAGTGACGGTTTCGTCGACCGCGGTGAGGCTGCAGACCGAGAACGCGACCGTAGGAGGGCTGGTTTCTGGAGCGACGGTGACGAGCCTGCCACTGAGCACCCGCAACTTTACTCAAGTGATCGACCTTTCGCCGGGCGTGGTGGCGAACGTCGCGACGGCGACAGCGGTCGGAAACGGGACGATGGACATCAATGTGAACGGTTCCGGCTCCGATCAGAATACGTACATGATGGACGGGGTCGTCACGACGAATTACGGCAGCGGCGGCGCGGCGCAGTCGGGCAGCTACGCCGGGATTCCGATTCCGAACCCGGACTCGATTCAGGAATTCAAGGTGCAGACGTCGCAGTACGACGCCGCGTACGGGCAGAATCCGGGCGCAAACGTGAACGTGGTGACGAAGAGCGGAACGAACCAGTTCCACGGGGGGTTGTGGGAGTTCAATCGCAACAACATCTTCAACGCGAATGATTTCTTTTACAAGAACTCGGAATTAAGCGAAGGATTGCCAAACAAGCCGCCCACCGTGAAGCAAAACCAGTTCGGCGGGGACTTCGGCGGGCCAATCAAGAAAGATAAGATCTTCTTCTTTGGGTCGTATCAGGGGACGCGGCAACTCAATGGAATCGGGAGCAATGGCTTTGCCACGGCGTTTACATCCGTCGGACTGCTGCCGTTCAACGAGCCGGGCGTTCCCTTCGCAAGTGCGCGATCGGACGGCAACACAGGCACCATTCCTCTGGACTTCACGGGGCCGACGATGTGCAGTTACGCGACCTACCGCCAATACCTCGGATGTGCGTTTGGCGGGAATTTCGATTTGTTCGGCGGCACGGGCCAAACCGTGCTTCAGGACGGATCGAATATCAGTAATACCGCCATCAATCTCTTGCGGCAAACGGAGAAAATTCAACAGGCCAAAGGGGGCTACAACAACGGCTACTACATCCCCAGCCTGCGATACGATCCGAGTAACAATTTGCCTTTCTGCCTCGATCCGCTCGCCAAGGTGAAACTCGGCTGTTCCGTGCCGACGAGCATTTCGCAGCCCACGATCGCCAATGAAGATCAGTACATGATCAACACGGACTACGTGATCTCGAGCAAGAACACGCTGACGGAGAAATACTTCTTCTCGAAGGATCCGCAGACGCAGAGTTTCAGCTGCATCGTGACCGGGTGCTATCCGGGCGCCCCGGAGGATGCCAAGTACGGCGCGCAGTCGGCGGTCGTGAGGCTTACGTCGGTGGTCACGAGCAATTTCGTGAATGAGGTATTCGGCTCTTTCCAGCGGTTGTATCTAAACGTAAGCGACGGCGTGACGGTCCAGTCCTGCGCAGGTGATGGCGTCACCCCGCTGAACATCACTCCGGCGGTCAACAACGGCACCGCTTGCCCACTGACGGCGGCCGCAGTCAACAATCGCGAGGATTCGCTGATTCCGGTGATTGGCACGCTGGGGTTTCCGGGGTCGCCATGGGGATCCTGGAGCGCCGGAGGAAATTTCTTTTCGGCAACCACGAGCATCCAGAATAGTTTTCTGGCGGGCGACCAGATTTCCTGGAACCATGGCAAGCATTCGTTCCGTTTCGGCGTCAACACGCAGCGCATCCAGTGGAATTGGGCGCAGCCAAACCGGGAAAGGGGCTGGCTCATCGCGGGGAATATTGCGGACATCCTGACGAGCAGCAGCGGCCCGGCCGCCGATGGCGTCGCCGGGCCTCCCGTTCCGATCAACTACGTGATCAACAGCACCTGGCGCCTTTTGCCGAATGGCTCGCCAAATCCGCACCACTGGCGGATCAACGAATTCTCGACCTTTGCTCAGGATGATTTCAAAGTCACGCGACGGCTTACCCTCAACCTGGGCCTTCGCTGGGAGTACGACGGCTGGCCCACGGACGCGGGCGGCGTATTTACGAACTTCGCGGCATCGGCGGCCGCCCTCGTGGATACGGGATCTTTCTTCCTGAATAACCCCGGCGGCACTCTCGCGGGCTATATCGTCCAGAAAGATTACAACCGGGCAATTTATGGAAACCTCAGCGGCCAGTTCGGCTCGACCGGCATTCTGGTGAACAGCAATAAGACGCTTTTACAGAGCTCGCCGCTGGACAACTTCTCTCCGCGCATCGGTCTGGCCTGGCAGCCCTTTGGCGAGAAGCTTGTGGTGCGCGCCGGATACGGAATGTTTTTCGACCGAGTCTACGGCAACCTTGTCGGGGACAACATCCTTGGCAATATGCCGCCCTATGCGACCGGTGTTGGAATCACTCCGGGCCAGACGCTTCAGAATCCATTCTGCACACTGTCCACGTGCCCGCAGTTCCTCGGCTTCATTCCGAGGACACTCGCGGTAGCAGCGGGAACTGCCACGACGGGCGCCACGACCATCACCGACGCCTTTGGCGGGAACGCTTCGGGGCTCCTCAATTCGGGTGACGCTCCCGCGATGCGCACACCCAAGATTCAGCAGTACAACCTCGACGTTCAGTATGAGTTTGCGCGCGGCTGGGTGGCCGATATCGGCTACGTCGGATCGCATGGAATCCACCTCTACGATTGGAATCGCGACCCAAACCTCGCCTATCTCGTGGACTGCGGACCGGCTTCGGCTACCTGCAATCCGCCCACGGATAAGGTGAACCAGCTGCTGGAACGGCCTGCGAGTTCATTTCCCATGAATGACGCCTTCAACACCAACCCCATGACCCAGGTTCTGTACAACACGTCAGGCAATTATCTCGGTCGCGTGGCTTCCCTGGGCGTGAACCCCGGGAACTTGCAACAAGTCGAGACGGACGGGAATCACCTATACAACAGCTTGCAACTGCAGCTCCGGCACATGTTTTCCCACGGCCTGACTTTTCAAGCTTCCTACACATGGAGCAACCTCAAGACCGACATCAACGCCAGCGCAGCCGGCGCCGGCATTGCCACGCCCGGCAACGTGCTTTCCGGCAGCGCCTCTTCCAACGATCCTTTGAATTTCCGGCAGCAATACGGGCCTGCGGCCTTCAATCGCCCCAACCGCTTTGTGTTGAACTACAACTATGAGCTGCCTTACAAGAGCGACGGGTGGAAGGAAAAAGCTTTGGGCGGGTGGAGCGTTTCCGGTGTGACCACGATTCAAGACGGACTGCCCCTCAGCGTCACGGACGGGATCAATGGCAACGAGGCGACCCTGCTGTACGGCACCTCAATTCCGCCTACTGGCCCCTACTCCCGCGTTGAGCTCGCGGACCCGGTCAATTGCAATTCGCTCGGCAATTGCAAGTCGGGGGTTCCGATCGCTTCCAGCGGCAGCATGTACCAGCGCGTAGTCAGCGGGCTCACCGGAATCCCGGGGCCGAACGGAGAAGTTGGGCTGTTTAATTCGGCTGCCTTCACGGCGGCGCCTCAGTTTGGCGGGACTGCAAACGCGGCATGGACGGCGGCAGACGGTGCGACGGGTTGCAACGCTGGTACCCGGGCGGCGCCTCTCGTAGCCCAATTCGTCGGGTGCGGCACGGGATTCGGCAACTCCGGCGTCGGAATTATGCGCTGCTGCACGCAGCTCAATTTCGACATGGCAATCATCAAGGACACGACTGTCGGAGGGCTGCGAGAAGACGCCAGTCTGCAATTCCGGGTGGAGTTCTTCAACCTGTTCAACCACGCGCAATTTAATGAGCCCGGCAACGGTTATGGCGCGGCGGGCTTTGGAGAGATCACGTCGAGTTCGGTTCCCGGGCGCATCATGCAATTTGGGTTGAAATACACCTTCTAGCCGATCGCACTGGCTTGGCCGATGCCGCGCCTGTGGCGTCGGCCAAGCCCAGGGCCTTTCTTCATTCATTAACGTGGCGTTAATTTCGTGTAGGCTGCGCGGCGCAAATTCGCTATAATCCAAGATTGTGCGTTGTGTGCTGGCCCCACCTGAGCGGGTCTGCAGGGAAAAACTGTCATGAAACCGATCATCGCCAAGGTGCAGGAGTCGCAACTACGCAAGGACCATCCGGTGTTTCGCCCCGGTGACACGATCCGCGTGCACGTCCGGCTGAAAGAGGGCGACAAAGAGCGCATCCAGCCGTTTGAGGGCGTGGTGATGAGCCGCCGCGGCGAGCTTCTGGGCGAAAGCTTTACCGTGCGGCGCGTGAGCTTTGGCGTCGGCGTGGAACGCATTTTTCCGGTGCATTCGCCGATGATCAGCTCGATTGACGTGGTGAGCGAAGGCCGCGTCCGGCGCGCCAAGCTGAATTATCTGCGCGCACGCAAGGGCAAGGCCGCACGCATCAAGCGCGCCGCCCCCAAGCTGGAAGCTGTTGCCGCTGCCGCCGAGTAGTTGCAAATCCGATTCCGCGCAATTTGATTGAAAAATGTTTTGGCCCGCCCGGCGTTTCCGGGGCGGGCTTTTGTTTTTCCGAGCATCTTCGCTCAAATCTTTCGATCGCACCACGCAGCATCGCGCGAGCGTGTGCTAAAATCCGTCGCCGATGAGTCGGCTTTGCTGCTCACGCTACGAGCGCGAGGCGCGCCAGCACGGATGGCGGCGCATCGCCGGGTTGGACGAAGCAGGGCGCGGCTCCCTCTTCGGGCCCGTGGTTGCCGCGGCGGTAATTCTGAACCCCCGGCGGCGGATCGTGGGGCTCGACGACTCAAAGAAGCTCGCGCCGGAGCGCCGCGGCGAGCTAGCCGTGCGCATCCGGCAGCACGCACTGGCGTGGGCCGTGGCCGAGATCGACTCGAGCCGAATCGATGCCTGGAACATCTACCAGGCCAGCCGCCAGGCGATGGTCGCCGCCATCTCGCAGATCGATCCCTTTCCCGACTATCTTCTGCTCGACGCCATCGAACTCGATCTTCCGATCGAGCAGAAGGCGCTGATTCACGGCGACGCGCGCTCGGTGTCGATTGCGGCCGCGTCGATTCTGGCGAAGGTCGAAAGGGACCGGCGGATGGAGGAGTTCGACCAGCTGTATCCCCAGTATGGCCTCGCGCAAAACAAGGGCTACGGCACGCCGGATCATCTCGAGGCGCTGCGGCGGCACGGACCGTCGCCGCTGCACCGGTATTCCTACGCTCCGGTGCGAGAGGCACGCTGCTGGGCCGCCGGGGCGGAGCAGGCCCCGCTGCCGCTGGAGGCTGCGGCCGATGGTGCTGGCAGCGCGCTCGCGGATTCGACTCCCTAAGCCGGGTATCGGGCGCTTGCGCTCGTCCGGGCGTCCCTGCCGGAGCGGCCCGGTCCACCACCCTATTATCCCCTTCGGCACCACCCCCTCTCCGTCACATAGACCCTGGTTTTTCGCGCATGCTAACCTTCAAGCCTGATCCGCTCTGACCCCACGACCTTCCTCAAGGCCAGACGCGGGTGGGGCATGCGGAACCGTTCATGGCGTTCAACAAAAGCAAAGCGCTTGAAAGCGCGCTGAAGTTTCTCAACCAGGGCAAGGTCGCTCAGGCGATCGGCGAATACCAGCAGATCCTCCGGCACGACGCGAAGGATCAGGCGACGCTGATGACTGTCGGGGATCTGTTCGCTCGCCAAGGCGACATGCCGCAAGCGGTCGAGTACTTCGAGCGGCTCGCGCAGGTCTACCTGAGCGACGGCTTCAACAGCAAAGCCATCGCCATCTACAAGAAGATCGCCAAGCTCGCGCCGAACGAACTCCAGCCACTCGAACGGCTAGCCGACCTCTACGTGCAGCAGGGCGTGCTGAGCGAGGCCCGGCCGCTGTTCCTGCAGATCGCTGAAGCGCATTTGAAGGCCAACCATGCGCCGAAAGCCGTCGAGGTGCTGCACCGGCTGCTGGACGTCGAGCCGGAAAATCCGCGCGTGCAGATGCGCCTCGCCGAACTCTACAACGTGATGGGCCAGAAGAAAGAGGCGGCCCAGACATATTTCAATTACGCGCAGCGGCTTTTCGAGCAAGGCGATGCCGAGGAGGCACCGAAACTGATCGACCGGGCGCTCGAGGTCGATCCGGCCAACGTGCCCGCGCAGCTTCTCAAAGCCAAAATCCTGATTGCGGCGCACAAGAACGTTGAGGCGATCGCCATCCTGGAGAAGCATCCGGAAGCCGAGGCGGGCGGCGACGTCACGAACATGATCCTCGACCTGGAGCTGAAGTCGGGCCAGACGGAAAAGGCTGCCGACCGGGCGCGCAATCAGTTGGTGCGCGGAAGCTCGCATTTCGGATTGCTGGCAAAAGTGGTGGACGCACTGACCGAGGAGGGGAAAGCGAAAGAAGCGTTTCCGCTGCTGCTCGAACTCCGCGAACCGATGACGGAGGCGAACGAGCAGGATAAGTTCATGCAAGCGCTTCTGAAAATCACCGAGAAACTGCCGGGCGATATCGAGGCGAACGAGCTGCTGGCCGATTTTTCGCGGCACACAAGCGATCCTTTCCACCTGGACTCCGCGCTGAGCGAGCTTGTCGATGCCTACGCCGACGCCGGAGATTTTGGGAAGGCCGAAGAGCGGATGCAGGAACTCATCGAGAAGAATCGAGACGACGAGCGCCTGTTGATACGGCTCGACGAGCTTCACCAGCGTGCGCGGGGCGATGCACCCGCTCGAGCGCCGGCCAAGCCACGGGCTCCGGCGTCACTCAAGCCGATCGACGAGGAGAAACTTGTTGTCCAGGCCCAGGGCGAGGCTGAGGAGCCCCGGAGGCTATCTGCCACTCCCGCTCAGCCGGTCATCGCCGAAGAGACCCTCGACGAAGAGACCCAGCGGTATGTATCGCAGGCTCTCACCGACGTGGACCTCTTCTCGAGCTACGGCCTGACGCACAAAGCGACGCATCTGCTCGAAAACGTCTTGCAACGAGCGCCGCGACATACGGCCACGCTCGAACGTTTGCTGGATTTCTACCTGGGCGCGGGCGATGAACGCCGCACCGCAGAACTTGCCGCGCAGCTCGAACAGATTCACCGCGAGCGAAACGATTCTGTCAACGCCGAGCGCTTTGCCGAGCTTCGCAGCAGATTCGAGAAGGCAGCCGATACGAGCGAGGAAGAAGAGGGCGCGGCGACGGAACAAGCTTCCGCTCCAATGGCCGCGCCGGTGGCGAGCGAGCCCGAGGCGAAGATCGAAGTCGCGCCGGCGGAAGCTATTGCGCAGGATGCAAGCCCTGCTCCGGGAGCGCCTGCCGCGCACGCTGAGTTCGAAGTCGCGGTGGCGCCGGCCGAGACGGAAGAACATGCACCGCCTCAGGCAGCGCCTGCGTCTGCTCCTGCGGCTCCCGTCGCCGCGGCGCCAGCGTCACCAAAGGCGGAAGAGGCTCCTGCTGCGGCCCGGGCCTCATCTGGCGAAGAAGTCGATCTCTCGGATGAATGGGAGGCCATGGCGCAGGAAGTGGTAGAGCCATCGAGTGCAGCGTCAGAGGACGCGTCCCAGGCGCCCGCACCAGCCGCCGAAGAACCGGCGCCGGTCGAGGCAGCGGAAGCAGAGACGGAACAAGTCGAAATCGAAGAGGCCGCGGAGCCTGAGGCGGCTGAGATTCCGATCGAGATTCAAGAAGTTACTGCCGAGCCGGCTGCGGAAGAGCCCGTTCTTGAAATTGTGGAGGAAGCCGCCGAAGAAGCGAGCCCCGTGGAAACGGCGGCCGATCACGGCAAAGAGTTCGAGCTGGAATTGAGCGCCGGTCCCGCCGAGACGGCCGAAAAACAAGGCACCGCGACGACGGAGGATTTCCTCAGCGAGCTTGCCGCCGAACTGGACGACATGGAAGCGCCACCCGTAAAGCCGGCGCAAACTGCAAAAACTCCGGCAGCGCCGGTGAACGGTGGTCATCCGCCAGCACCGGCAAGGCCCGCGGCCGCAGCGCCCGTAGCCAAGATTCCGATCGTACCCGCCGCGCCTCCGGCGCCCGTCTTCGCGGAGGTTGGTTCCGTTCCCGCGGCGACGGTCGAGAGCCTCAACGAGCTGGCCGAGGTTTTCCAGGAATTCCGCTCCGAACTGGGCGAAATGGCCGACGAGGACGAGGATCTTGAGACGCACTACAATCTCGGCATCGCCTACAGGGAAATGGGCCTGCTCGACGAGGCGATCGGCGAATTCCAAAAGGTTGCGAAGGCTGTGCAAAAGGGCAAGCCGTTCCCTTATGCGATGAACTGCGCGACCCTGCTGGCGCTGACTTTTGTCGACAAGGGCGAGCCGAAGATCGCGTCGCTGTGGTATCAGCGGGCGCTCGAAACGCCGCGGCTCGATCAGGAAACCGTCATGGCGCTACGGTACGATCTCGGAGTGGCGCTCGATCTGGCGGGCGAATCGTCGGCCGCGCTCGACAGCTTCCGGCAGGTCTACGCAATGAACATCGACTACCGCGACGTGGCCGATCGCATTGCGACACTGCAAAAAGCCTGATCTCCGGTTGCAGCACCCGCGAGAATCTCCCATAATCTTAGTTCCGCAATGAGTCGAATTGCGCGCGTCCCCTTTCTTTTGATCTGGTTCGTGCTCGGGTTGATTCTGATACTCGTGCCGTGGCTGGACTCATGGGAAACCAACTACCTCTTCTATCAGTATCCGGCGCTGGGGCTGCTGCTGAAAAATCCGTTCATGCGCGGCGCGATTTCCGGGCTGGGATTCATGAACGTTCTGCTGTCGCTCGAATCATTCCGCAAGCGAGTGGTCAGTGTTGCCAGCCGATCCTGAACGCGTCGTCTGCTACGTCACGAACCGGCAGTTACTCGGCGCGGACGATCCAGCCAAAAAGATCGTTGCAAGAATCGATGCGGCGATGGCAGCCGGAGCGAACTGGGTGCAGATTCGCGAAAAGGATTTGGCGGGGCGCGAATTGCTTGCACTCGCGCACGCGGCTGTGCGTGCGGCGGCAACGCGTGCGGCGTCTGTTTTTGTGAACGACCGGCTGGACGTGGCGCTGGCGGCTGGGGCGGCGGGCGTGCATTTGGGAAGCGAATCGTTGCGCGCGCGAGGCGTGATTCGCTGGTGCCGCGACGGAAACGCGCCGGCGGGATTTCGCATCGGCGTCTCATGCCACAGCGTCGAAGATGCGCGGGAAGCGGAACGCGCCGGGGCGGCCTACGCTTTTTTCGGGCCGATCTTCGATACGCCGGCGAAAAGGAAATTCGGGGCGCCGCAAGGGATTGCGAAGCTGGCGGAAGCTTGCTCCGAGGTTCGGATTCCGGTGATCGCGATCGGCGGCGTAGACCCTGAAAACGGCGCGGAGTGCATTCTGGCTGGCGCGGCGGGAATCGCGGCAATCCGGATGTTTCAAGAAACGACTGATCCGGCTGCGCTGCGCGAAGCGGTCGCGCGATTACGCTCGAGCGGCAAGCTCTAAGCGCTGAGCCAGCGGCCGACCGGTTCCCAACCGGGGACGTGATCGCAGATTACTTTGACGACCGCAGTGATCGGGATCGCGAGGATCAGCCCCATCGCGCCCCAGAGCCACCCCCAGAAGAGAATCGAGATGGTCAGCGCGACGGCATTGAGCCGCATGCGCCAACCGACCAGTGCCGGGACCAGCAGGTTCGCCGCGACAATATGGAAGAACGTCAGCATCGCAACGATGCCGATGAAGGGACCGATCTTGTGGAACTGCGCGGCGCCGATCAGCAGCGGCGGCATCCACGAGAGCACCAAGCCGATATAAGGCACGAGATTGCAGATCCCGGAAACCAGTCCGGTGAGAAACGGGAACTCAAGCCCAATGGCCCAAAAGAAGAGCCAGGTCGCGAGAATTAGTATCAATCCCACAAGCGCGGTGCCCATCAGGTAGGTGCGCAAGACGCGCGTGACGTCCTCGAGCGCCTCTTTCACTTGCGTGCGTTCGCTCGAGCGGAATAGCTGCATCGTGGCGTGGACCACCTGACGTTTCGCGGTGAGCATGAAGAACACGAGGAAGGGAATGAAGCTCGCGGCCAAGATGAAGCCGTAGAGCGAACTGAGACGGCCGAGAAGCGCGTCGCGTACCGCGTGCGATTCGGTGATGGTGACGACATGCTCGCCCACGTGCGGCGCCGGGGCGATTTCGGAGACGTGCGCCTCGAGATTTGCGAGCCTTGTATCCACGGCCTGGAAAACCTCATGGAGCGGCGCGCGATATTTCGGCCAGTCGCTTCCGAACTGATCGAAGCGCTCGACGAGGGTCCAACCGAGCGCAGCCATCAGCGCGAGCGTCACCAGGACGACGATCAACGAGCCGAGCGCGCGCGGCACGCGGATCATCTCGAGCCGGCTGACGATTGGATCGAGAAAGTAGGCGGTGAGCACAGCAACCAGCAGCGTCACGAGGACGGTTGAGGCCCAGTAACAAAAAGCGATGAGGATCCCAGCCGCGATGATCCTTTCGCTGACCGAACTCGAGCTAACCTTCGTCTCTATGGGGGACATTGCCACAACGATATCACAGCGCTTGCCGCCGCAGATGAATGCGTGCGTGTTCCGTTAACTTTTGCGCAAATAGGCGCGGAGACAGCGCAGCGCACGTAACCCTTGCGCCGCGCGGCTGAGTGGTGGCACGGCGGAGCGCGAGCGCGGCGGTGCTAAGATTGAGATTCGCGCGTTTCCGCGCGGGGGGAAGCTCCATCGAGATGGTGAAACAGCTTTTTGGCACGGACGGTATCCGCGGTATTCCGGGGGAATACCCGCTGGATGACGCGACGATCGAGCGCGTGGGCTTCGCGCTCGGCGAGCATCTCGTATCGCGGAAGAAGACGCAGGGCGCGCGGCCACGCGTCCTGATCGGACGCGACACGCGCGAATCCGGGCCGCACATCGCCGAGCAGATCGCGCGCGGCCTGGCCGCTTCGGGCGCGGAAGCTGTTTCCGCCGGCGTGCTGACGACGCCGGGCGTTGCGTGGCTCGTGAGTCGCGAAGGATTCGACGCCGGCGTGGTGATTTCCGCATCGCACAACCCGTATCACGATAATGGCGTGAAACTGATTTCGTCACTGGGAATGAAATTCCCGGATGCCGAGGAAGCCGCCATCGAGGGACTCATCTTCTCGGAAAATAGCGCAGCAGCAGGAAAGACGAGCCATGCCACCGGCAAAATGAGCGCGGCGGGAGCCATCGGCAATGAAAAGCTGCACGAAGAATATCTCGCGGGGCTGCGCGAGGCGATCCTTCCCGGCGCGAAGCTCGCGGGAATGAAAATCGTGCTCGATTGCGCCAACGGCGCGGCCAGCAAGCTCGGTCCGCAACTCTTTCGCTCGCTGGGCGCAAACGTGACGGCCATCAACGATGCGCCCGATGGCCGCAATATCAACGCCGAGTGTGGATCGCTGCATCCCGAAGGAATGCAAAAGCGCGTGGCCGAAACGGGCGCCGCGCTGGGCGTAGCGTTTGACGGCGACGCGGACCGCGCCATCTTTTCGAGCGCGACGGGCAGGCTCGTGGATGGCGACGGCGTGCTGCTGGCCGCCGGGCGATTCCTGAAATCGACCGGCAAGCTGAAGGGCGGCGCGATCGTCGGCACCACGATGGCAAATCTAGGGCTCGAACGGGCGCTCGAGAAATCGGGGCTGAAGCTGGTCCGCACGGCCGTCGGCGATCGCTACGTCCTCGAAGAGATGAAGCGGATCGGCGCAAACCTCGGCGGCGAGCAATCGGGCCACATTCTGTTCCTCGACGATGCCACGACCGGCGACGGCATGCTGACGGCGCTCAAGATCGCTTCGCTCGTCGCGCTCGCCGGGCCGCTCGATGCGCTGGTCGCCGACCTCAAGATTTTTCCGCAGAAGATCGTCAACGTAAAGGTGAAGTCGAAGCCGCCGCTCGAATCGCTGCCTGAGGTGGCGCGGACGCTCAAAAAGGCGGAGGAGGCGCTCGGGAAGTCGGGGCGTGTCGTGCTGCGCTATTCGGGCACCGAGCCGCTCGCGCGGGTGATGGTGGAGGCGGAACGCCCCGAGGACGTGGAGCGATGGACCGAGGCGCTGGCGGCGGCGTTGCGGACCGCTATCGGCATCTAGATCTCCGATCAGAAAGCCTTATCAAAATGATAGGTAAGATTGATTCTTCCAAAGAACGTAGAAACACAGGCCAAAAGCTTTTAGAAAGTGGATTCACGCTCCTCCCGGACCACCCGCCTGTATAATATGGATTATCTAAATATTTTTATTATCAGCGTGATAGAGAGGCTTGGAGAAATGGGCAGAGGTGGCACGGCGCGTGCACAATGACACTCCGGCTGTCTCTTATTCCCGGGGTGGGCCGGTTTCGTCGCGCCGAGACCGGAGCTTGGGGGTAGAGCAAGAACAAGGGGGTCCGGGTGGGCCCCCTTTTTATTTTGCCCGGTCTAGCTGCAGCCGGATGTAGAACCGCAATTCGAGCACTTGTAGCAACTGCCGTTGGGTGTCATGAGCATGCCGCACTCGGAGCAGTAGGGTGCGTCTTCGATGGCAGCGCGTGCCCGCGTGATCGTTTCCGCCTCCAGGACCCTCGTGGGAACAGCAGTTAAGGGCGCCGCTGAGCCCACGGCCGTCGCAGCGGGCACCTCTTCGGGCGCTGCGCTGTCGTTATCGAGGTAATCGGGCGAGATGAACTTGCCGCCGAGCCACCGGCCGATGTAGTCGACCACCGACTTTGCGTAGCGGATCTTCGGATTGCCGGTGTAGCCGGAAGGCTCGAAGCGCGAATTGCAGAATTTGTCGACCAGAGCGCGGAGCGGCACGCCGTACTGCAGCGAAATCGAGACGGACAGCGCGAAAGCGTCCATGATGCCGGAAAGCGTGGAGCCTTCCTTCGCCATCTTGATGAAGATTTCGCCGGGCTTGCCGTCGTCGTACATGCCGACCGTGATGTAGCCCTCGTGGCCGCCGACCGAGAACTTGTGGGTGATGGATTTGCGCTCCGAGGGCAGCTTTTCGCGGCGGGCGCGGTCGAAGAGTTCCTTCTGTTGCGGAGCATTCCCCGTGGCGGCAGGCGCGGCCGCCGAGGTCTGCAACAAGACCGGCGCAGGAACGGTCTTTGCGGCGGCCACGGGAGCCTTCTCGTCTTCGTTCTTGCCCGCGGCGGAGAGCGGCTGCGAGCGCTTCGAATTGTCGCGGTAGATGGCCACGGCCTTCAGCCCCAATTTCCAGGACTCAGTATAGGCTTCCGCGATATCTTCGACCGTCGATTCCTCGGGCATGTTGATCGTCTTGCTGATTGCGCCCGAAAGGAATGGTTGAGCCGCCGCCATCATGCGCAGGTGGCCGCGCCAGGCAATCGAACGGCCTCCGCCCATCGGTGTGAGCGAGCAATCGAATACGGGCAGGTGTTCGGGCTTTAGTCCGGGTGCGCCTTCGATTTTGCCTTCGGCGTCGATGTAGTCGACGATCTTCGAGACATCCTCGGGCGAGTAGCCCAGCTTCATCAGCGCCTGCGGCACTGTGTTGTTGACGATCTTGATCACGCCGCCGCCCACCAGCCTCTTCTGCTTCACGAGCGCGAGATCCGGCTCGATGCCGGTGGTATCGCAATCCATCATGAAGCCGATCGTGCCCGTGGGAGCGAGAACGGAAACCTGCGAATTCTTGTAGCCGTATTTTTCGCCGAGATCGAGCGCCGCGTCCCACGATTCCTGGGCCGCGCGGAGCAGCGAAGGCTGCACCTTTTCCTCCTTGATCGGGCGGAGGGAATCGCGGTGCATGCGGATCACGTCGAGCATGGGCTCGCGGTTGGCTGCATAGCCGGCGAACGGCCCCATGCGCTCGGCGATGCGTGCCGATTGCGCGTAAGCCTCGCCGGTCATCAAGCCGGTGATGGCGCCGCAGAAATCGCGCCCGCCGTCGGAATCGTAGGGCAGCGCGAGTGACATTAGCAGCGCTCCAAGATTCGCGTAGCCCAAGCCGAGCGGGCGGTAATCGTGCGAGTTCTTCTCGATCTTGGGCGTCGGGTAGCTGGCGTTATCGACCAGAATCTCCTGGGCCGTGATCGTGACGTCGACCGCATGCTTGAAACCGTCGGTATCGAACTGGCCGTTCGAGCCGAGGAACTTCATCAGGTTGAGCGAGGCCAGATTGCAGGCGGTGTCGTCGAGGAACATGTACTCGGAGCAGGGATTCGACGCGTAGATGCGGTCCGTGCCCTTGCAGGTGTGCCAGCGATTGATCGTGGTGTCATACTGCATGCCGGGATCGCCGCACTGCCAGGCGGATTCGGCCATCTTGTGCATCAGATCGCGCGCGCGGAACTTTTCGAGGGGTTTGCCGTCGGTGACCTGATGGGTCCACCAGTCGCGGTCTTCCTCGAAGGCGCGCATGAAATCGTCCGTGACGCGGACGGAATGATTGGCGTTCTGGAAGAAGACGGAAGAATAGGCCTCGCCGTCGATCGCCGAATTGTAGCCCTGCTCGATCAGGACCTGAGCCTTGCGCTCTTCCTTCGTCTTGCTCTCGATAAACTCGAGGATGTCCGGGTGATCGACGTTGAGGATCACCATCTTCGCTGCGCGGCGCGTCTTGCCGCCGCTCTTGATGACGCCGGCAAAGGCGTCGAAACCCTTCATGAAGCTCACAGGGCCCGACGCGATGCCGCCGCCCGAAAGCGTTTCGTGACTGCCGCGCAGCGCCGAGAAGTTCGTGCCCGTTCCGGAACCCCATTTGAAGAGCATGCCCTCGGTCTTGGCGAGGTCCATGATCGAACTCATGTTGTCCTGCACCGAGTTGATGAAGCACGCGGAGCACTGCGGCTTGGCCTGCACGCCCACGTTGAACCATACCGGGGAGTTGAAGGCCACTTTCTGCTCGACGAGAAGATGGGTGAGCTCGTCGCGGAACGCGTCTTTGGATTCGGCTGTGGCGAAGTAGCCGCCTTGATCGCCCCAGCGGACGATCGAGTCGACCACGCGGCCGATCAGGTGGCGCACCGAGGTTTCGCGCTCGGGCGTATTGGGTTTGCCGTGAAAATACTTCGACGCGACGATGTTCGTCGCCGTCATCGACCAGGACTTGGGGACTTCGACATTCTCCTGCCGGAAGATCACCTGCCCTTTATCGTTGCCTATGAGTGCCGTGCGGCGTTCCCATTCCACTTTGTCGAATGGGGATGCCGTTCCGTCCGTAAAGCGGCGCCTGAAATCCAGGCCGGTCGTGCGCCGGGCCGTCGTCTGTTCTACCTGCGAACTCAAAGCCGTTCTCGTTTCCGCCATCTCTGCCTCCGCGCCGGCAGTCGTGCCTGCCTTCCGCAGGCAGGCCGCCGAAATAGTTGGCCGGGGTGCCGGGCAGGGAGGAATACATTCCAATTATACTCCCATCAACCGGAACCCGGATTATTGTTGCGTGTATCGAGGGATACACGAAATGAGAGGATTTCAGCATCGCCGGCAGACACTCGACCCCCGAAAAGTGCCTGCCAAAACCGAAAAAGAGAAAAAGCGCTGCTAAGCCGCGTCTAACACGAAGCGCGGTCCGAGTAGCGCACGCCTATAGCGATTCGGTTGAACCCGGTCGGAATCTCGTGTGCGGCCGTGGCGCTGGGCAAAACGGCCGTGCACGTAATGCCGAGTCTGGATGCGGAGTATCGTGGGTTGTGGAAAAGTTGTCAAGCACAAATCGCAAGGGCACCACAAAATATTTGGTGTGCCGTGTCGAAACTATCTACCGGTAGTGGTTGCGGTGCACGAGCCCACTATCGTTGTCGGACATGCAAATGTGCTTTGCCAAGCAACAGCGACGGTATTGACATGATGCGGGGCGCTGAAAAAAACTATAGTTGAACAGCCATGAATACGCACGCGATCGAAATCATGGGTCTTACAAAGGACTATCCAGTCGGCTTCTGGCGCAAACGCATGCGCCGGTCGCTCGACAATCTGACGCTCGAGGTCGAAGAAGGCGAGATCTTCGGATTTCTCGGGCCGAACGGCGCGGGAAAAACAACCACGTTGAAGCTTTTGACGGGGCTCATCTTCCCGACCTCAGGCACGGCGCGGGTGCGGGGGCGCTCGATCGACGACGTTCGCATGCACCGCGAGATCGGCTACCTGCCCGAGCAGCCCTACTTCTACGACTACCTGACGGCGCGCGAACTGCTCGATTACTACGCGCGATTTTCGAACTACAGCGCGACGGAACGGCGCGAGCGCGTGGAGCGATTTCTCGGGCTGGTGGGCCTGGCTTCCGCGGGCGACGTGCAGCTGAGAAAATTTTCGAAGGGCATGCTGCAGCGCGCCGGCATCGCGCAGGCGATCCTGCACGATCCTGCGGTGGTGTTTCTCGACGAGCCGATGTCCGGACTCGATCCGATCGGAAGGCGTGAGGTGCGCGACATCATCCACGACTTGAAACGGCAGGGGCGCACGGTATTTTTCTCGACGCACATTCTCTCGGACGCGGAGATGCTGTGCGATCGCGTGGCCGTCCTGGCCGGCGGAAAGTTGCAGGGCGTGGGCGCGCCGGGCGACATTGTCTCGATGGAAGTGGCCGGGATGGAAATCCTGTTTGAAATGCCGGGGGGGCGCGCGCTGCCGGAGGCGTTGAGCGGGGCGGCGGTGGCGATTGGGGCGCGTTATCGCCTAGAAGTGCCCGAGGGCGATCTGTATTGCACGCTCGACAAGTTGCGAGGGTGCGACGCGCGGATTCTTTCGATTTTCCCCGTGCGGCCGACGCTCGAGGATTATTTCATCCGGGTTGTCGGACGCGAGCAGACCGCGGTACATCCGGTCGAGGGGATGGCCCGATGAGCGCGATGCCTGGCGTGGTGGCGATCAATACGTTCCGCGAAGCGGTGCGCGATCGCGTGCTCTACAATCTGGTCCTTTTTGCGCTGATGATGATCGGCGCGGCGATCCTGGTCGGCCAGATTTCGATCGGGATCGAACGGCTGGTGATCGTCAATCTCGGGCTTTCGGCGATTTCCGTTTTCGGATTGGTGATGGCGGTTTTCATCGGCGTCGGGCTCGTCTACAAGGAAATGGAGAAGCGCACGCTTTACACGCTGCTCGCCAAGCCGATTCGCCGGTCGGAATTTCTTGTTGGGAAATACTGCGGGCTGTTGCTGACGCTGGTGGTCAACACGTCGCTTATGGCGCTGGGGCTCGCGGTCGCGCTTTATTACGTGGGCCATCCGTTCGTGCACGCGGACGCATGGATCCCGGTGGCCATCTATTTCATCCTGCTCGAACTGGCGCTGGTGACGGCGCTCGCGCTGTTTTTCTCCTGCTTCTCGAGTCCAATGCTCTCGGCGCTCTTCACTATAGGAATCTACATCACCGGCGTATTCGGGACGGACATCCGGGACTTCGGGGAGTTCGCAAAGAGTCCTGCGCTCAAAGCTCTGACGCGGGCCATCTACTACCTGGTGCCGAACTTCCACAATTTCAACGTAATCGCCTTGGTGGCGCATGGCGAATCGATTCCGGCATCACTGATCTGGCAGAACACGCTCTATGCGATTCTGTATGTCACTTTGGTTCTCGTGGCTGCCTCCGCGGTGTTTTCGAGACGAAATCTGAAGTGAGCCGCTCCGACCCAACTCGTGTACGGTGGTCGGCGCTGGTGGGCATCGTCCTTTTATTCGGCGCGATTGCGGCGTTGCAGAGCCGCATCGACGCGGAAACAAGCGATTTCGCTCTGCAGAAGCAGGAGTTGCTTCTGAGCTCGCCCACCACCATTCAGAAGCTGAGTCTGGGGTACGATTCGCTTTTAGGCGATATCTACTGGACTCGCGCGGTGCAGTACTACGGCTCGCAGCTGGCCAAACCGCACGCGAACTTCGACCTGCTATGGCCGTTGCTCAATATCACCACGACGCTCGATCCGAAACTCATCGTGGCATATCGCTTTGGCGCGATCTTCCTCTCCGAAGAAGCGGTGGGCGCCAACCGAACTGACCTCGCAATCAAGCTCGTGCAGCGCGGTATCGCGGCCAATCCGGACAACTGGCGTCTGAACAGCGACTTGGGCTTTCTTTACTACTGGCGCCTGAAGGACTATCCGAAGTCGGCAGCTGTTTACCTCGATGGTAGCAAGAAGCCCGGTGCGCCGCCGTGGATGAGCGTGATGGCAGCCCGAGTGTTAGCCATGGGCGGATCCTTCGAAAACTCACGGCTGATCTGGTCCGAAATTTACGAGTCGACCAAAGATCCCACCGTCCGGAAGATGGCCACAAACCAGTTGAAAACGCTAAAGGCACAGATGGACGAGCAGCATCTCGACGAACTCGCCGTGGATTACCAGAAACGATTCGGGCGCTATCCGACATCGACTGAAGAATTGCGGACGGCCGGACTTGTGAGAGGGATTCCGCTCGACCCGGAAGGCTACCCTTACATGTTTGGGGCCGACGGGAAATCCAGCCTGAACCCGCAGAGTCCTATCGTCATCCCGGCTCCGCCACAGGTTCCCGGCGCATCCAAGTAGTGACGGCCCGGCGGGTTCCGTCAAAGCATGGCCGTGTTCTGAAGGGTCGGTTAAAATACCGGGCGACCATTTGCAACCCCAGCGAGTCTCATTGGAATGCCGCAGGTTCGATATGCTCAAGCGCGCCACAATTTCGACCGGAGTATCAGCCTCGCTCCACATGGCTTTGGCAGCGATTCTGGCGACAGCGTGCGCGGCGCGCCCTCAAGCCGGCCCACAAACGGCGGCCTCGACGAAACCCCCCGGCGCGTCGCAGGCGCACGCACCATCCGCTGATGAAATCCGCGCGCGCGCCAAAAAGCTGATCGAGAATCAACACAAGAACGATCAGGCGCTCGATGAATACGAGCGCGTCGAGCGGCATGAGGATTTCACCAACGGGCCGAACCCACAGACCATCGAGGACAAGCTTTTTCGCGTGGTTCCCGACGGCGGCGGAACGCTGAAGATCCTGCTCAAAGACAAGAGCGCCCCGACCGACCCCGCAGACTACCGGCGCCAGCTGCAACTCTGGGAAGACATCCTGCAGCGGATGATACAGCCCGATGACGCGAAAGCCAAAGCGGCCCGCGAGAAATACGCAAAGCGGCAGCACGAACGAGCGGAGTTCCTCGATGCGATGAACGACGCCTACATCGTCAAGTGGGTGGATCAGGAAACTCACGGCGAGCACAACTGCGACGTCTTTGAACTCACTCCGAGTCCGGACTTTCATCCTCGCTCGATGTTTCAGAGCGCGCTGGTGCACGTCACCGCCAGGATATGGGTGGACCATGATGCCGACGAGCTTGTGCGCGGCGAGGCGCATATCCTGAGCGATATCTCGTTCGGAGGAGGGCTGCTTGGGAAGCTTTACCGCGGAGGTTCCGTTTCGATGGAACAGGCTGAGGTGGCCCCCGGAGTCTGGCTGCCCACGCGCACCGAATATAACTTTACCGGCCGAAGATTCCTGTTCCCGTTCGCGGAACACCAGGTGATCGAGGCCAGCCATTACCGCCGCCTGGGCTCCCTGCAACAGGCGCTCGTGGTCGTGCAGAATGAGTTGGCTACCGCGAAAACCTTCAGCGAAGATCCGTAACTTTAGCCCCCGCCTGGTGTTAAATAGAGGAAACGATCCTTGCTCCCAAGGAGAACTTCCTATGCGGTATCCGGTACGCGCAATCTTCGAGGCGTTTCTCGCGGGCTTGTTTCTGTGCGCGATATTCGCATCCCAGGGCGCCGCGCAAACCAGTTCGCCCGGCCCGGCAAATCCACCCGGGCAGTATGCCGACCCTCCCACGCAGGCGCCGCCGAGGGCGGCCACCCAGCCAACAGCCAAGAAGGTCTGGACGAATGAAGACGTGATCGGATTGCGGGAGGATTCCAGAATTTCCACGTTCTCCCAACCGAATGCGAAGCCGGCCAAGAACGGTGCGAAGCCGGCGAATTCCAAAGGCAAGGACGCCGCCTGGTACCAGAATCGAATCGCCGGGTTGCAAGCGAAACTCCCTCACCTCGACGACCAGATCGGGCAGCTGCAAGCGGCGCTGAACGGCGAGCAGGTGAATTCGGTGCGCAAGTGGGGTGGAGTCAAACCGGACGACTGGAGAGTGGAACTGGACACGCTTCAGAAAAAGCGCGATAGCATCCAGTCCGAAATCAGCACGCTAGAGGATCAAGCACGCCGCGATCGTGTCCCGGCGAGTGCACTGCCTTGAACGATTGACCTGGAACGCCGTGTTCTACCGCGCGCCTGCGGCCAGGCGCAGGGACTGGACGAGAGTACAGGTGCACGAGCGAGAAACACGTCCTGCGGAAATCAGCCAAGAGCGACCATCGGCTCATAAAATATGGGTGTAGGACGCGAGGTGACTTATGGCGCGTATTCGATGGTCCGGCTTCTTGATTCTTTTTGCGGCAATTTTGGGCTTTGCCGTGACGGGCAACGCCAGGGTCAGCATCGGCAATATCGCTGGATTCGTGGTCACGGAACGCGGCAAGCCTGTGGCGCATGCCACCGTCACGATGCAGACATCCTACGGCCAGAGCCCCTCCGCCACGCACACCGACGCGAACGGCCACTTCGAGTTCGCGCGATATGAGACGGGTCAATACGACCTGCAGGCTTTCTGGCACGGCATGTTTTCGGACTGGAAGAAGCGCGTGATAATCCGTTCAGGCAAAACGACCGATATCACTTTGCGGCTTCCGCCCGCTGCCGACGTCACGGTAACCGTCCCGGAGTGATCTGTCCGGCCGCGCGCCCGTTTCGCACCGGCTGAAGACAGTCCTAGTACCATCGTACGAGGAAAGTGCGCCTCGGGAGCCATTGGTCGCTCCAAGACTCCTCGCTACCGTGAATTGCGGGTTGTGGGAGCTGCCTTGCGGGGACGACGGCTCAAAAATGAGCCGGAGCACGCTTCCCAGCCCGCGTACCTCCCTCCTGCTGGCGTAACCCTTCTGACCCCCGCCGCAGGATGAGCGCGTCTCGGCCATAACCCCTCGCCACACATTGCGCATCAAGTTGCATCCAAGTGGATATCGGAGAGGCTGCAGGGGCCTCCAACCGCGTAAACCCTTTGCGGTCAGATGCGCGGCAGAGCGCGTGAACGTAATCGAGAGGCTGGGGATTGCGACAGATGGCGGGAAAACCGGGCAGGCGAGTGTGGTGCTATCTTGCGCCGATTGCGATCGGGTTGTGCCTCAGCGCAGGACCGGCCAAGGCAACCGATCTAGCGCCCAAGACGGTGGAGGCGTTCAATCGCTACGTGGCCGTGGCAGAGGCCCAGATCGACGAGCAACTCTCTCGGGGCCAACCCTACCTCTGGGTCGAGAGCCTGCCGCCCACCCGCCGCGACGCGGCAGAAGCGCAACTGCGAGCGGGACAAGTGGTGATCCAACGGCTGGACGCAATGGGAAAAAGCGACGCCGGCAAGCCGATTTCGGTTCCAAACGGGATGATCCATCACTGGATCGGCACGGTATTCATCCCGGGCGCGACCCTGGCGCAAACGCTCGCGCTCGAAGAAGATTACGATCACCAGCAGCAATATTTTCATCCGGACGTCATGCGCTCGCGGATTCTCCGCCACGATGGAAACGATTTCACGATCGAATTGCGCCTGTACAAAAAGAAGGTAATCACGACCGTCCTGGACACCGAGCATCAGGTGCACTACACGCTCGTCGATGCGACGCACGCCTGGAGCCGGTCCCGAACCATTCGAATTCAGGAAGTGGAAAACGCGGGCGAGCCCGGCGAGCGCCTCGAGCCGGAAGGACGCGATCGCGGTCTTCTGTGGCGAATGAATACGTACTGGCGTTTCGAGCAGAAGGACGGCGGGACCTACGTGGAATGCCAGTCGATATCGCTCACGCGCGACATTCCCACAGGGCTGGGCTGGCTGATCGGGCCGTACGTGAACAGCGTGCCGCGGGAATCGCTCAATTTCACGCTGGAAACCACGCGCTCGGCGGTCCTGCAGCGCATCGCGAAGCAAACGGAAGGCACGCGGGGAAACTAGAAGGAAGTAGCCGAGAGAAAGACGTCCCCCAGGCCATTCGAATCGACCCCAACCAAATTATTCGCGGATGAGATGAAGGCGACCGTGTGGCCGTCGCCGCTGATGGCCGGGATGATACTGTCGCCGTTTGCCGCTGGCGGCGAAGAACCGCCAGCCTGGCTCGCTAACGCGGTGCGCGGCGTGCAGGCTGTGGTCGTGCTCGGGAGATCGACGCAGGTGCTGCGCACGAAGACGTTTTCAATGCCGTTGACCACATTCGGCGCCAGATTCGTGGACTTCGATGAAAACGCGATCAGGACTCCACCGGGGCACGTTCCGGTCGTCGTGGTCGTCGCGCTGCATACGCTGACGCTGGGGTTCTCGCTCAGCGCGTTTGCGGGCGTGGTCGGATTCGCGGACGTGTCCGGCGTGGAAACCAACATCGGGCTGGAGGGCGTACACGTCGGCGGCGTGGTCACCGCCACCCCGATGCATGTATCGAAAATGTAGACCTCCTGCGTTCCCGCCGAAGCGATTCCAAAGTCCGTCGCTGTCGAAGCAAACGCCACGAAGCGGCCATCCGGCGACATGGCAGGCTGGATGCTTACGCCGTTCGTCGCTGTGGCGCCTCCGTCAGGAGTGGAAATGAGATTCGTGACGGGTACGCAGCTATTGCTGATCGTTCCAATGGTTGTCACGCAAGTGGCGCGCTCGAAAATCTCCTGGGCACCGCTAGGATTGGGCGCGGTCGAGCCGAGATTCGTCGCCGTGGATGAAAAGGAGACGTAGAGACCTGTGTTCGAAATCGCGGGATCCGAACTCGGTCCGTCGCCGGGCGTCACGCCATCCGGCGTGGACACCAGATAGGTGGTCGGGACGCACGACGACGTTTGCGTCAAGGGAGTGGCGCCGCTGCAGATGGTGCGGATGTACACCTGCGGCGTTACGCCGTCCACAGAGACGCCCGAGACGAGGTTTGTGGCCAGCGAAACGAACGCGACGTACTGCCCGTCGGGGCTGATGACCGGATCGTAGCTTTCGCCGTTGCTGGCGCTCGCGCCATCGGCGGAGAGAGACACGAGCACGGGCGCGCATGTGGTTGAGCTCGAGCTGGTCTCGCAGGTCGGCTGCCAATAGACCTGGCGCGTACCGACCGGCGTCGTCACATAACTGACCAGGTTGCTCGCTGTAGAGGTGAATGCGACGTCGTCCCCACTGCTGTCGAGCGAAGGCTCGGAACTGGGTCCGTTGGCAGGATTTCCTCCTGTCCCGGAGGTGATCAGGAGGGTCTTCGGCACGCAACCGCTGCTCGAAGTCGCGCCCGTGAGGCATGTGTCGCGGTAAAAGATGCCGCTCGTGCCATTCGTCAAGAGGTTCGGCTGAGTGACGGTCGACAGCAGGTTAGTCGAATTGGATGCAAACGCGACGAATTCCCCCGTCGTGCTTGCCGACGGCCCGGCCGTGGTCAGAGTTGGAACGCCGCTCGTGCATGGCGTGCCGCAGACCCCATTGTTCGCCTGCGCTCCTGAAGGCGCGAGATCGACAAGCACTGGCAGCCCGGCCGAATCGCTAGGATCGACGGCAAAAGTAAGCGGGTTGGACGTGCCTCCGCCGGGCCCCGGACTAAACACCTGCACCTGATCCACACCGCCCGCAGCAAGATCGGCGGCCGTGAGCGTGGTCTGGATTTGCGTGCTATTGCCGAAAACGGTCGCGTGCGGAGCGCCGTTGATCATTACCGTCGAATTTGTCACGAAACCGATCCCTGTCACCGTGAGGGCGGTTGGCGTGGTCGTTCCGGCCGCGGCAGCGGTAGGACTCAACGACCCAAGGTTCGGCACCGGATTCGTGACGTTCAGGGACACGGTGTTGGAAGTGCCGCCATTCGGCGGCGGATTGATGACGATAATCTGGACGCTGCCCGCGACCGCAAGGTCGGACGCAACGATGGACGTTGCCAGGGAAGTCACGCCAAAAAATGCGGTCGAGCGGATGCTGCCGTTGACGGACACTTCGGATTGCGAAACAAAATTCTTACCCTTAATGGTCAACGTAAAGCCACCGCCGCCTGTGAAAACGCCTGAAGGCGAAAGCGAGCTGATTTCCGGTAGCGGGCTTGGCGCTGCGTTGATGACGAACGTGGCCGGCTGGCTGTTTCCGCCGCCGGGTGAAGGCGTGGAGACGACGACCGAAGCTGAACCCGCATTTTGAATAAGGACTGCGGGGATTTGAGCGGTCAGCTGGCTGATCGACGTGAATAGCGTGATCAGGGGCCTGCCGTTCCAATATACGGTAGAGGCTGGCGTAAAGTTGCCGCCGCTTACGGTCAAAGTGAAGCCGGGCTGGCCCGCCTCGATGCTCGACGGAACGAGTGTGATCGTTCGCGAAGGCGTGGGGTAGTTGATCTGCTGCTGGCAGGCCGTCAGCAGCACGGCCGCGAGACAAATCGAAAACCAGAAAAGGACACGAGATCGAGCCTGCAAATCCTCACCCCTGATTCCACAGATCGGCTGGAACGCCTAAACGCAATCGTAGAGACTACTAAAGATGTCTCTTGCGGGCAATCGGGATGCCTCGCCGGAGGGCGGTTTGCGGTGGATCGCCCGGGTCCGATCCTGCACTCCCAGAGATGTCTACACTACGGCGTAATACGTAAAAATCGTGTAGTCCGGGTTTGCGTGGCGCTTGCCCGAGCCCACGATCACAGTGCGAGTAAGCCAGTCGTGCGGACCCACGGGCGTGTCGAAATAGGGCGTGCAGCGGAAATAGAAGGGGCGATCCCCGCCCCAGCTGGGGTCGTTGCGATCGATCGGCTTGCCATCCACCGGGTAGAGGTAGCCCGTATTGTGGATGTAGATCATCGTGCCGTCCGATGCTTCGAGCATGTAGTGAGCGTTGAGTACGCCATTGCCGGCATAGTCCGCGCCGCTGCGCGGCACCACGCGCCCCTGCAGCCGCGGCCCTTCGATCACCCCCGACATGGCGGGAACGTAGGCGCGCCGTCCGTTGGGCGTCTTGAACGAAACGCGCTCCTTGAAGTCGATGCGTATCTGAAAAACGTATTCGAGCTTGATCGGCTCGATCTCTCCCAGTGGTTGCATGGCTCCCTCCTTCGCGGGCGTGGTTTCCGATTGCGGTTCTCTTGCAGCTTCGCTCTCCGCGAATGCGGCCCTTGGGAGCAACCCGCCGAAAGCGCCTCCGGCAAGCAGCGCTCCGCCTCCGAGCGCGGAACCCTTCAGCATCGAGCGGCGGCCTATCAGGCGGCTTGCGACTGAACTGCTGCCTTTCCTTTTCATGGAAGCGCTCCTAATGGCCCGTGCGGCCAAACGAAAGATTGTTCGAGAAGAACGGCACCACTTTTTTCTCGACGCGATCCTGGATGCCGCTGATGTGGGTGCCATCGTAGGTTTCAAAGGTATGCGCGATTCCGTACGCGGTCAGGATATGATCGAGCTCCTCGTTCGAAGCCATCAGGCCGTCTTTCGTGCCCACGTCGCCCGCGATCGCGCGAAGCTCTTTCAGGCTCGGAATGTGTTGGTCGATCACCGCCAGAGGCGCATTCGCGTCCCATTTCGCCGCGATCTCGGGCTGCAGCTTGCCATCGAGCCAGGGCACATCAAAAAAGAGCGGTGGATTTTTCGGATTGGGAGACCACGCAGCCGATTCGGCAATCGTCGCTCGCGCTCCGAAATCGGCCTTATCGAGGTCGGCCGCGCTGCGAACCGATTCGGCCTTGACCATCGCGGGACTCTCCTTGTCCCAGGGATTCGCGGCCAGGCAGCAAGCGCTGAGCCAGTAAATGCTCGAAAACACTTCCGGGTGCTCCATCCCGAGGCGAATGGTGCCGTATCCACCCATCGAATGCCCGGCGAGCCCGCGGCTCATGCGATTGGGGATCGTGCGGTAGTGCGCGTCGATGTAGGAGACAAGGTCGTGCACAATGAAATCATCCCAGTCGCCGGTCGTGACGGAATTCGAGTACATGCTGCCGTAGTAGATGGTGTGGGCGCTCGGCATCACGAAGATCATCTCGCGCGAGCCGGCCGCCAGCGCGGCGTCAATCGCGGCAGGCGCATTGATGAAAACGTGCTTCGCGCCGAACCAGTTGTCGTCGTTGTCCATGTAGCCGTGCAGCAGGTAGACCACCGGATAGCGCCGGTGCGTCTGCTTCTTGTAGCTGGGCGGAAGGTAAACGGAGACGTATCGATCCGGCGAATCGCCCTCGAGATTTCCTTCGAGCGATTTGCCATGCACCATGATCCGCTCGACGGTCCCGTGCAGCGTGGGCTTTCCCGTCTGCGAGAAGGCGAAGCCGCTCGCCAGCACGATCAAGCCGGCGAAGAGCATTGCATTGGCGACAAATCTGAAAAAGGCTGAATGGGATTTCATTGAACGGGACCTCCTGTGACGCATTCGAAGCTCGATGCATCTTCCGGATTCCCGGTACCCTTGTAGCGCGCATATTTCGGATACGCGCATAGCGGCCGCGAGCGGCCCGGAAACGACTTGCCCGTCGCGACCACAAACTCGGGCGATGTGCCTTTCTCAACCCAGTCCACAATGGCGGTCAGCATGTCGAAGTCATCCAGCGTCGCAGCGCCGCCCATGCAATGGCTCATTCCCGGGACAAGGAAAAAACGGCCCCAGGTCTGCACTTGATCCACGCCACCGTTTACGGGATCCTGCCCGAGCTGCTTGTAATAACCCAACGTAGCCAGAAACGAGAACCAGGGGTCGCTCGTGCCGTGATAGAAGATGAGCTTCCCTCCGTGTTCCGAGAACGTGGTGAGATTGGTCCAGGTAGCCGTGTCGGCGAGCGCCTGTTCGGCATTCGCCCGGACGCCCGCGACTTGCTCGTCTACGGACTCACTGGGCGGCAGAACGTTTCCTAGAATGTTGGGGCCCGGCGTGGGCAAAAAGCCGAGCGTGAACCCGGGGCCTTTGGGTTCGGCCACCATGTCCGCGTCGAAGGGAAATCGCGGATAGACTTGGTCGCCGCGCGAATCCTTGGGCCCGCCAAAAGCCTCCTGCAAAGCCTTCACCTGGCCGGACGAGAGGCAGCTGTCGGTTTTCTCGCCGCTGCACTGGAGAACCGCGGGATCGAACTGGCAGGCCGCGCGGTTGAAAATCATGCCGTCCTTCAGGCCGTCTTTGTCGTCGCATGCTTTCAGGATCGCATCCGCGATCAGTTTCCTGTCGCTGCTCGAGAAATCCTTGGTCGGATCGGGCTTTCCGTCCAGCCCTTTGGGCGCGATCTCGGCGAACGCTCGCCTCGCCCAGGAAAGTCCGATATTCGAATAGCCGGTTTCCATCGCCGGATCGCCGGAAATAATTCCGTCGAAATACGTTGGGTAGCGCTGGGACATCAGCATCGCTTCGCGGCCGCCGGTGGAGCAGCCATCAAAATAGGAATGCTTGGCGGGCTGGCCGTAGTAGCTCGCAATCACCTGCTTGGCCAGCACCGCCACGCGGCCGACCGCGATGTAAGCGAAGTCGAGCGCGGCGAGTTGATCCTTCATGAAAGAAGAGTCAAACACAGCGCCTTCGTGCCCCGTGTCCGTGGAAACCACCGCAAAGCCGCGCGTGAGCGCGGGCGCGTTGCCGGCAGCCTGCGTGCCAAACGGTGCGCCCACCGAACCATTCAGGCCGCCGCCGCCCTGAAACAGGAAGCGCCCGTTCCATTTGTCCGGCAGCGCGATGGCGAACTCGATTGCGTAGTGCTTGCCATCAAAACCCGTGCGCGGGTCGATCGTGCCGTCCGCGCGGCAATAGGCAGGAACCGCAACCGGGATCGTGTCGTTAAACTGCGAAGGCCGGATCGTTCCGGGCGCGGCCGCGGGAACGGAGGTCGTCTTGGTAATCGTCATCCCGGACTCGGCAATCCGCAGTTTCATCAGATCGGCGCACTTTTCCGCCGGCGCGATTCCGGGAGCAGCATCCTGCGCCTGCACGCACGCAGCCGACGCGAGCGCCAGACAAGCCAGTGCGAGATAAATTGCCTTCATTTTGAAATATTTCATAATCGAATCCCCCCAACGCAGAGATGCGAATTGCCGGACGCGGCGGAGCATAACAAACCGCATCTGCGCGGGCAACGTTTCGATGCGCTGGGTGAAGGCGGGATCCGAAGCATGGAGCCACCGCAGACAGCGGCAGAATGCCCCCGGCGAAAGCCGGTGCCAACTGCCGCTGCTGCAAGTGGCGCGTGCTAGAGCGTCGCGTCCAGAGAGAGATTCTCGATCATCTTGTTGAGGTCTGTCTGGGCCTCGTCCTGCTTCGCCTGCAGGTCCGCGGACTCCTTCTTGAGCGCGTCAAGCCGCGTTTCCTGATCGGCAAGCTGCTGCGTGTAACGCTGCATAAGCGCGCGCTCTTCGGCGCCGCCCGTGAGAGCCTTCAGATTTTCGCGAAGGCGTTGCTGGTCGTCGTAGATGGCCTGTTTTTCGTCGTCGCGATCGGAGATTTGCGTGTTGAGATCGTCGACGCGATTCTTCTGCTCCAGGATTTTCCGGAAGGCAGCTTCGATCTCGGGCGTGATGGATTTCTGTTGCACGAAGATTTTGATCTGGTCATCCGTCAGGTTCGTGAGAGCAAAGTTTGCCTCGAGCGGATTCGATTCCCGGACGGTGAGCGTGGCTGTGGATTTGGGGGCTACGTTGAGGCGAAATCGGTAGACGTCGGAGGCGGTCTCCGCCGGCTTCGGGCCATCGTCGGCAAGCGACCACCCCGGCCGAAGCGGATGCTCGAGTAGGACCACTCGCGGCGTAGTGTCGTCATCGCGCACGGTGTACGTGGTTTCCTGGCGCAGCTCGCTGGCTTGAAACATCGTGCCGTGTGCGATGTGCACGCGCGTGACCCGCTGCGGAGTGTCTTCGGTTTGGGCCGTAACGCGCACGCCGAGGTCGGCGGCGTAGGAGAGCAGCCGCTTCTCGCCGGGCTTGATGGGGTCCGTGAGACCTTCGCCGGCAAACGCTTCCCTCTCAAGAATCGTGAAGCTGCCGCCGTCGAGCGTCAGCGGACTCGAATTCGTCAGCCAAAGCGCGCGAAGTGGCCGCGGCGAATTCAGCCCCGCGTTCCAGAGCGAGACTTTTCCCGCTTCCACATGCGCCTGGACGATTGGAACCAGCGCCGACTCGTTCTTGCGGATCGTGACGCGATCCTTCAGCTTGTACTCGAAAAGATCGCCGAGTTCCGAGCCGCTTGCCGCAGCTTCCATCGCGCTGCGCGCTTGGTTGAGCATCGCTGCGCTCGGCGCGCCTCCGCCAGGACCAACGCCAAAGTTAGGAACGCCCCCGGCGCCGATGCCGTTTCCGTTCCCGCGGCCGGAACCTCGCCCTGAGCCGAGTTCGCCGCCAGTGCCAACGTTTCGAGATCCCGCCCCAACAGTCTCAGATGTCTCCGTCTCGATAGATTGAGGCTGCGCCGTCACCATCACGCTTTCGGTCGTGCTGCCGACCTGAAGCGTCATGTTCTGCGCCTGCTCGTGCCCGCGCCCCAGCGTCAAGCCCTGCAGCACGCTCGTGCGGAAGCCCGGGCTGCTGAATTCGACGCGATAGTTCCCGGGCGGAAGGTCGGCGATTCCGTATCGCCCTTGACCGTCGGTCGTTGCCGTTACCGTGAACCCCGTCGCCGGCGCATACACTTTCACGTGCGAGCCCGCGATCACCGCGCCGCTCGCGTCCGTGATCACACCGGAGAGGGCTTCGAAGCCGCCTGCCATCGCCCCTTCGTGCGTTTGCGGCGCAAGCTGCGCGGTTTCGGGAAGCGAAACAACCGGACGCCGCGCGTAATAGGGCTGCGAGAGCTGTTCGATAAACGATTGCGGCGCACCTGCCACCAGCGAAAGCTCGACGTTGTTCCAATCCTCGCCGACCGTGTTATCGACGATCGCCCACCCTTGCAGCAGGGGTTCATCGCCGGGCTTTGAAGGCATCACGATGCGATACGTCGTCTTCCACACCGGCACTTCGCTGATGTAGCTGACATAGAGCTGGCGGTCTCCGGAACCCGCCGTGGCGATCGTCAAGCGGCGAAGATCCTGCTCGCGAACCGAACTCAGCAAGCCAAGATAACGGTTAACCTCGCCCGTGAGCCCCGGCTCCGCGAGGCGCACGCTAACCGCGGGAGTGATCTCGACGCTGCGCACCTCGCCCGAATCGCTGACGAGCGTGGCGAGATCGACCTCGAGCGTCGTTCCGCCACTCACGCGCGTCTTGCGTTCGACGCTGAGCAGCCGCCCGGTAATCGTTGTGGTCCCGCTGCGAATATCGAGACGGGCCCCGCGCAACGCCCCGTAGAAGTTCGAGATATTTGTGTTTTGTTCGAGCGGCAGGCGCAGCGTGCCGAGCCGCTCGCTCAGCGGCGCCTCGGAATTGTAGTCCACGCCCGCCACACGGCCGCCATTCAAGTCCAGGATGGTCAGCGACTGCAGGACGTCGTTGAGCTGGCCGCTCGTGAAGTCGATCTGCACCGTCTGGTCGCCATCAACATGCCCAACGTGCTCGAAATAGCCGACGCCGCTTTTGTAAAGGATCACCCGGCGCACGGGAAGATTCGCGGGCGACGACAGGTCGCTTACGTTCGGTGACACTGCGACATTGGAAGCTGCCTTCGCCTCGGATTTTACGGCGCGGAATTCCGGATGCTGCGAGGAAGCTTGTTGAGGAGCGGCCGCGTTACGAACGGCAAAGCTCAGCACTGCCAAGGCACACACGCACACCATAAGCATTCGCATTTTCGCCTCCTAAGTTTCGCTGACTGCTCTCCCTCAGGGGCCCGACCTGCTTTTGCTTGGATTCGCCGACGGCAGAGTCGCCCATCGCGCCGGGTGGCATGAGCCCAATGTCGGTGAATTGTTTAGAAGCAAGTACCGTCAGGGATGTTGTATTCGCGGGTTGCCTGCGAAGAAGAAAAACCGGTACTAGAGCTTGAAGATTTTGCGCGCGGTTTCGCCGAGGATGTTGCGTTTGGCCTGCTCGCCGAGAAACGGCAGCCCAGCGATCCGCGCGGGCACGTCGAAATCCCAATGCGGCCAGTCCGAGGAGTACATCAGCTGCGTCTCGGCGCGCACGGCCTTCATCGTCGCCTCGAGCATGTGTGGCATCGTCACCTCGAGCGGCTGCGAGGTGAAATACATCTCGGCGATGTACTCGCTCGGCAGGCGCTTCAGCAGCGGCGCGTCCGATTGGCGCATCAGGTATTCGTGGTCCAGCCGCTGCATCATAAACGGCACCCACGCCAGCCCGCTTTCGATCCAGATCACTTTGAGTTTCGGGAATCGCTCGGGCAGCCCGTTCACCACCCAGTTCGTCATGTGCGTCATATTGCACGTGACGAACGACATCGAATGCACCGACAGAAACCGGTTCATCGTGACCGTCATCGAATCGCCCCACGTGGGGCCCGCGTGAAACGCCAGCGGCAGGCCGCGCTCCTCGAGTTCGCGGTAGATGCGCATGTACATGTTCTTGTGCACGCCCGTGTGGCGCTGGCTGGTGATCATGAAGCCCACCACGCCCCTCGTTTCGCCAAACTCCGCGATCGTTTGCAGCGAAGCCTCGGGATCGTGGAACGGCAGGCAGAGCAGCGTCTTCACGCGCTCCTCGCGCGGCAGGATCGTCTCGGTGAACCAGCGGTTGTACGCGAACGTCATCGCCGTCACGATGTCCGGCTCGGGATGCAGTCCCATTTCGAGCATCGGCTGGGGAAACACCACCTGCATCTTGATCCCCATCGAATCCATGGCGCGGCGCACGAGCGTGAGGTCGCGGTGCTCGTCCGTCTTCTCGACATATTCCGCGAGCTCGGCCTGGTGCGGGATGCGGCCGAAAACATCCTGAAACGTCAGCCCGACCGGATGATTGCTGAAGGCGAGCTGGCGCGCGCGCGGCCAATCCTGCGTCATCGTTTTCGCGTTGTGGCGCAGCACGGGATTCTCGAGCCGGTCGAGAATCTCGCCCCAGGAATCGAATTCCACGTGGTGCGCGTCCACATCGACGATGAAATAGTCGTCGAGGTGATAGCGCGCGATGTCGCGGCGCGCATTCGCGAGGATTTCGCGCGAGTCGGTGCGCGTGGTGATCTGCTGCACCGCGTGCTCGGTAGCGGTGTGTGTGCCGTTCAAAGTCTTGGTTGTGCCCATATGAGTATCCTTGCCCGCAGTCGCGTCTCGCTCAAGCGCCTGGCGCGGTGCGTGAAAACCAGAGCGCCAGATCGAATGGATTCAGATGGTGCGCGCGCAGCAGCGCGCATGCCATCACCATCGCCTCCGTGGTCGAAACCGTGCCGTCGATCGCGGGAATCGCTTTCGTTCCCGGTTCCGCGTCTTCCACCGCCGCCGCATAGAGCTTCACGGCGCCGCTCACGAGATTCGTCACGTCCGCAACCGCCACACCCGCGATTTCACCCGCCTCGGTGGTTCGCTCGATCTGTTCGCGCAACTTGACGAGAAGCGCGGTTAATCTCGCGGCCTCGTCAGAGGGTGACATAAATTCCGTCGGCCGCTTCTTCTACCGCCACGCGAATCAGTTTGGCCGCGGGCCGTCCCGGATGCACGCCAGTTCTGATGTCGTATTCGAACCCGTGCCACGGGCAGACGATGTGCAGGCTCGATTCGTCGAAAGCGAATCCGCGGCTTTCGCCGCCCGGCTCGATGATTTCAGTGACGCGCGGGATGATCTTCCCCTGGCAGACGGGCCCGCCCTGATGCGCGCACCTGTTGTCCCAGGCGTAGAGTCTTCCTTGGACGCGGAAGATCCCGATCGTCTTGTCGCCGATGTCGACCACGAGCCGGCCCCCTTCGGGAACCCGCTCGCCTGCACCGACGTAGACCCGCTGTGAAGTTGCCGGCATGTTTCACCAACGCTGGTAAACGAGGGCGATTGTATGTTGATTGGTGGTCGTGTCGCAATTCCAGATTGCGACGGTCCTGTTTTGCAGGCTCCCTCGGTGGATCTAGCGTACTGCTCGGGTGCCATGCCGTGTCCGAGGCGCAGCCGCGTGGTGGCACAGACAATCCTGTCTGTGCGCAGCGTATCACTTCAGACTAAATCAAATCGGAACGCGACCGAGCGATTCGAAGCTGGATTACAGGCTAATTCACGGGGCGCGAAGGAACATCTCCGGCCCAGTCAGGTTGCGCAAATTCCACGCCCCAGAAGTGCGGGCTCGGCGAAAGGAACTCGACGCCGATGCGCGTACCCTTGTCGGAAGTGTCGCCGATGTAGACCACGCGGCACTCCTGCTCTTCCTCGGTGGCCGGATTGATGAGCAGCACCTCCGAGCCGAGTTCGAGCGTCTCCTGCAAATAGAGCAGGCCGCCGTGCGCGTTGATCACGATGGTCTGGCTGGTCTCCCGGAACTTGCGGCCGTCGGTGTTCTTCCCGGTGGCGCGAACGGGCAGCCGCGTGAACACCCGCGAGCTCCGGCGTTCCTTCGTATATGGGGCGTCGGTCATCATCGGGAATATCGTGCAATGCATGCCGGGATGAGTCAATTGCGCGAAACGCCTGCGTGCCTAAAGAGGCAGTTTGCGAAAACGCTGTCGGAATCGCGCGGGCTTCCGTAATATTGTGACGTTGCAGCTGGCGCCGAGAAGCGCTGGCGATGCGGTTTCGGCCGCGGGAGCGGGCATGAACGTCCTCGATTACATCGAATCCAAGCGCGAAAACAATCTCAACGAGCTGAAGGAGTTCCTGCGCATCCCGAGCGTGAGCGCCAAAAGCGAGCACAAGCCGGATATCGAGAAGGCGGCGCACTGGGTGGCGGAAAAGCTTCGCGCCGCGGGCCTGGAAAAGGTCGAAATCGAGCCGACGAAGATGCATCCGCTCGTTTACGGCGAATCGCTGCAGGCGCCGGGCAAGCCGACCGTGCTGATTTACGGCCACTACGACGTCCAGCCGGCCGAGCCGCTCGATCTCTGGACCAGTCCCGCCTTCGAGCCCACCGTGCGCGACGGCAATCTCTTCGGCCGCGGCACGGCCGACGACAAGGGCCAGGTCCACATCCACATCAAGGCGCTCGAGGCGTTGCGCGCGGCCGACGGAAAGCTCCCGATCAACGTCAAGGTGATGGTCGAGGGCGAAGAAGAAGTGGGCAGCGTGGGCCTTTGGGATTTCGTGCAGGCGAACCGCGAGCGGCTGAAGGCGGACGCGCTGATCGTTTCCGACACGTCGATGCTCGCGAAAGGCGTGCCCTCGATCACATACGGACTGCGCGGATTGAACTACTATGAGATCGAGCTGACGGGTCCGGCGCAGGATCTGCACTCGGGCGCGTTCGGCGGCGCCGTTCCGAATCCGATCACGGTCCTCGCGGAGATGATCGCGAAACTTCACGACAAGAATTTCCGCGTCACCGTCCCGGGCTTCTACGACGATGTGGCCGTGCTTTCACGCCAGGAGCGCAAGGCCCTGAACGCGTTGCCCTGGAAGGAAAAGGAATTTCGCAAGACGGTCGGCGCTCCCGCGCTCTTCGGCGAGAAAGGCTATCCCATCGTCGAGCAGCTGTGGACGCGTCCTACGCTCGAGCCAAATGGCATTTGGGGCGGATACATCGGTGAAGGCGCGAAAACCGTGATCCCGTCGAAGGCTTACGCGAAGCTTTCCACGCGGCTCGTGCCGGATCAGGATCCGGCGAAGATCGCGAAGCTCGTCGAGCGGCACATCCGGAAGCTGCTGCCGAAAGCGGTGACGTGCAAGTTCGAAGTGTTGAGCACGGGCAAGCCGTGGGTCGCATCCTATTCGCATCCGATTTTCCAGAAAGCGATTCATGCGCTCGAGGCGGGTTTTGGGAAAAAGGCTGTCTTCATCCGCGAGGGTGGTTCGATCCCGTTCGTCACCCAGATGCACGATACGTTCAAGGTGCCGTGCGTCCTGCTCGGTTTCGGATTGCCGGATGAGAACGCGCACGCGCCCGACGAACACATCGCGCTCGAAAATTATTTCGGCGGCATCAAGTCGGTCGCGCTGTTTTACGAACAGCTCGCCAGTCTCTAAATCACGCGCGTTGTTCGGCAATGGCAAAAGCCGCATTTTTGCGGGGTTTTTGAAACGTTTCGCTTGCGTTCGCCTAATAGGACAGTTATAGTGCCTCGCGGCATCAGCGATGCCGGCACGAAACACCAGCCGCAAACGTCATAAAATTGAGGAGGAAAGAGAATTCGATGGCTACTCCGTTGAGCAAATCCAAGATCATCGCCCATATGGCCGATAAGGTCAGCACGCCCGAAAAGCCGGTATCGAAGAAGCAGGTTGCCTCCTTCTTCGACGAGCTGTTCAAGCTCGCGGTGAAAGAAGCCAAGGGCGCGGGGAAATTCGTAATCCCCGGCATTGGTCGCGCCGTGAAGGCGCACCGCAAGGCGCGCATGGGTCGCAACCCCGCAACAGGGGAAGCGATCAAGATCAAGGCCAAGACGGTCGTCCGCCTGCGCGCAGCGAAGGCTTTCAAAGACGCCGTTTTGAAGTAGGCCCGTCGGCGCAGACATCCCGGCAAACCCCCAAGGTTGCCTCCTGACCCGCAAAGCGGCTCGAAGGCTTGGGGGTTTTGTCTTTTCATCCACTTCCTTTCAAAGCCGCCACTCCAATGCGTGAATACTCCGGCCTTCTCACCGATCTCTACGAGCTCACGATGGCGGCCGGCTATTTGCAGACCGGCTTCGACGCCAGCGCGACGTTCGAGCTTTTCGCAAGGCACCTGCCTCCCAAGCGCAACTATCTCGTCGCCGCCGGGCTCGAACAGGCGCTTGAGTTCCTCGAAAACGTCAGCTTCACCGCCGAAGAAATCGACTTTCTCAGAAAGCACATTCTCTTCAGCCGCATCAGCCCGAAGTTCTTCGACTACCTGGCCGGCTTTCGCTTCACGGGCGACGCGTGGGCCGTACCCGAAGGCACGCTGGTGTTTCCGGGGGAACCTCTGCTGCGGATCACCGGTCCGATCGCCGAAGGCCAGATTCTCGAAACCTACCTGCTGGCGACGCTCGGCTATGAAACGACGGTTGCGAGCAAAGCGGCGCGGATCGTGACTGCCGCCCAGGGCCGCCAGGTGGTGGACTTCGGCGCGCGCAGGGCCCACGGCGGCGCGGCGAGCCTGCTTTCCGCTCGCGCGTCCGTGATCGGAGGATGCCTGGGCACTTCGAATACCCTCGCAGCGCAGATGTTTGGCCTCGGCGCCTACGGCACTCAGGCTCATTCGTGGGTGATGGCGCACGACGACGAGGCCGA
Source organism: uncultured Acidobacteriota bacterium (assembly GCA_963841605.1). Taxonomy (GTDB): domain Bacteria; phylum Acidobacteriota; class Terriglobia; order Acidiferrales; family UBA7541; genus Palsa-295. Next base: position 578,879 of record CAWJDM010000008.1, on the reverse strand, counting down.
TGCGTTCAATCAGTTCCTCGACACCTTTCCTGATGGCGCCGTCCTATTGGTCGATACGTACAACGTGCGGAATGCGGTGAAAAAGATCGTTGCGAGCGGCCGCAAGCCCGCCGGAATCCGCCTCGATAGCGGCGACCTGACGGCCGACAGCAAGTGGGCTCGCCGCGCCCTCGACCGCGCGGGCTGGAAAGATGTGCAGATCTTCGCGTCGGGAGACCTGGACGAATATCGGATCGCGGAATGCCTGCGCAAGGGCGCCGTCCTCGATTCGTTTGGCGTCGGCACCGCGCTCAGCACTCCTGGAGATGCGCCTCATCTGAGCCTGATTTACAAGCTGGTGGAAGTCGATCGCGGGGGAAAAATTCGCGAAGCCGCGAAATTCAGCCGAGCCAAAGCCACGTATCCGGGGCGCAAGCAGGTGTTCCGCCACATCTCGAAGAAAGGCGAGTTCGCGGGCGACATGATCGCGCTCGCGGACGAGCCGCCGGATGGGGGCCAGCCACTGCTCGTCGAGGTGATGCGAGGCGGACGCCGGGTGGGGCCCGCGGAGCCCCTCAGCGCGTTGCGCGAACGCTGCATGGCCGGGCTCGCCCACCTGCCCGAGAAGTATCGCCAAATCAATAAAGCCGCCGTCTATCCGGTGCGCTACACGAAGCGCCTCACGGCGATGCGCGACGCCGTAAAGAAGCGCGTGCGCCGCTTTGCGGTAAAATAGTGCCTTAGACTCGGTCAGCGGGCTACGAGGATGGCGAGTTTCGAAGAGGCTTGGACGGCTGTTGCTGCCCCGCGTGAAGGGGAGGTGGTCTCGCCGCAATTGCGCCCGTTATTTGAGTCGGTTTACCGCCAGTGTCTTTCCAGTCCTTTGAACGCCGACCAACTTGGAGCAAGCCTGGAAATTGTATTGGAGTTTCTTGCCGGCGAAGGACGGACAAACGCGAATTGTTGGGCCGCTGACCTCTTCTTTGCGAACTGCGTCGGGTGGGAACGCGACTGGGGAGATTGCGATCTTCCTGAAGGTCTGCACGACGTTCTGGCAATGATGGGCGAGGCGCTGCACGACACGGTCAAAGCATCATCGGTTGCGGAGAACTTTGGCTGTCTGCCCGAGCAACTGCTTGAGCGGCTTAGACGAGCGCGGCGCGCTGCAACCAAGGGCGTATCCGGACGGAGTTGAGTATGTCATCACCGAAAGTCGTTTTCTGGGAAGTCGACGCGCAAGCGGACTTCATGCTACCCGGGGGAAAGCTCTACGTCCCCGGCGCCGAGAAGATCATTCCCAATATCCAGCGCCTCGTTCGTGGCGCGATGGACGCGGGAATATTTCTTGTATCGAGCGGCGACGCCCATCCGGAAGGCGACCCTGAATTCGCGAGATTCCCGCCTCACTGCCTGCGCGGAACGCCCGGCGCGCGGATCATTCCCGAAGGACTGGCCAGGAATTCGCGCATGATTCCGAACGATCCGTCGCAGCCGCTGCCGCAGGACATTCTTCGTTCTCCGCAGGTCGTGATCGAGAAGCAGACGCTCGACGTCTTCGACAACCCGCATACGAGCGAACTCGTCGACCGGTTGGGCGTCGACGCCGAGTACATTGTATTCGGCGTGGTCACTGAATACTGCGTCCGGTGTGCAGCGAAGGGCTTGCTCGAGCGCGGCCGCAAAGTATCCGTGGTGAAAGACGCGATCGAAACGCTCGATGCAACAGACGGGAAGAAGACGATCGAGGAATTGCAGGCTCTTGGCGCGCGCATGATCTCGACCGACGAGGCGCTCGCGAAAATTGGCGTAACCGTTTCTAACTGATTCGCGTTAAAATCCGGGCCGAATTAGTATGGATTCCAGGACGCCCGAAGATCGCCACGAAGAGGCGCAGGATCTTTTCCAGCAGGCGTACCGCGCGCAGATGACGGGCGATTGGGAGCGCGCGGCCGAGCTCTACAAGGCTTCGCTTGAAATCCTGCCCACCGCCGAAGCCCACACGTTCCTCGGCTGGACCTACCACTTCCAGGGCAAGATTCGGGACGCCATCGATGAATGCAAGCGCGCCATCGAAGTCGATCCCGACTTCGGCAATCCCTACAACGATATCGGCGCGTACCTAATCGCGCTCGGGCGCCTCGATGAAGCCGTGCCGTGGCTCGAGCGCGCGATCCAGGCGCCCACGCTACGACCCGCGCCATTTCCCGCATTTCAATCTCGGCCGCGTCTATCTCGCCAAGGGAATGTTCGGCCGGGCGCGCGAATGTTTTCAGGCAGCGTTGCGGATCGAGCCGAACTACGCGCTCGCCAGCCGCGCGATCGAAAACCTCCGCCGCCTCGTGAACTAGGAAGCGCTCGCCTTCGCGTCCACCGGAGTCACGATCCCGCCATAGAGCCACATCAGCGCGGACGGTGAGCCACGCCGATCGCCGACGATCACCCACCACATCTGCGCGGGCCGGTGCAGCACTTCTCCAAACTCGTGCAGCAGAATATCCGCCGAGCGCAGCCCCCAACGAAATAGCCGATGGCGATCGGCAGGAACGCGTAGCCCATGTAGAGGCCTTGCTGTTCGGGCGGCGCGAGCCGCGAGCAGTATTCGTAGTAGCGCGATGCCTGCGTGAGTTCGCCGAGCGCCAGAATGACGAGTAGCACCCCGAACGCGAACATCGCTGGGATGCACGGCCAGAAGAATCCACGAAGACGCCGCGATCAAAAAACCGATGGCGATCGTCTGCACCGCCGGAATTTTCTGCGTCAGGTAAGCGACGAGAATCTGAAAGCAGATGATGGTGATGCCCTCGATCGATAGGATGCGGTCGACATCCGCATTCGGATTTACGTATCGCCGCAGGAAGACCGGCGCCGAAATAAAAATCTGCCAGTAGACGATGTAGAAAGCCCGAAGAAATCAGCAGAAATGTAACGTAGCGCAGATTTCCGAGGACGATGAACATGTTCTTAAGCGCGCGTCGAATGCTTTTCCACGCGGGCGTCGTCCGGCTGCCCCGGCTCGCGATAAAAAAACAGCGTCACCCAGAACATCAGAAACACGCTGAGCGACGCCAAGCGGAAACACATTCGCGATTCCCCATCCCATTTTCTCGCGGACGACCCATGCCATCAGCGGGCCCACCGTGCCGCCGATATTCACCAGCGTGTAGTAAATCGAGTAGCCGAGCGAGCGGACATTCTCGGACGAAGCGCGCGCCGTGGTGCCCGCGACAACAGGCTTCACGAGCCCTGGCCCGAGAGACGGAACCAGAAGCACCATCGAGACGAGCCACTTGTCGCCGATGGCGTGGCGCAGCGGCGCCATCCAGGAAGTTTCGAGCGACCCGAGCAGGAAATAACCGGTGGTGAGAAGCAGATAGGCAAGCAGCAGCGTGCGCCGGAAACCAAATCGATCCGCGAGCGTGCCCGCCAGAATCGCGAGCGCGTACACTACGAATCCCGCGATCCCACGAGTGTCCCGGCGAGCACGCTCGAAAAATGAAGCTGCTCCGTGAGATAAATCGCGAGTACGGCTGTGCGTGGCGTAGTAGGCGACGCGCTCGAAAATTTCGGTGAAATTGGCGACCCAGAAGGGGGGCTGGAAGCCGGCGCGGATTTCTTCGAGACGCTGTGCGAAAGCCAAATTTTCCTCTTCGGGCGGGCCAGGGAATCGCCCGCGACAGGCGCCGATTGTAGCGGAAGCGACGCGTTTTACGGCGTCAAATCTGATTACCGGCGAGTCCTAAAGGCGAGGAAATTTCTGCAATAAGAGGGGACTGGAGCAGCCCCTTAGCGGGGGCTTAAAGGGCCAGAAAAAGGACGATTTTGGCAGGTTTTTGCACACTCCACGGCAAGGCGGCCCGGGAATTCGCCCGCGCCGCCCGTTCGGCCGCTCGGGGTCGGCCAGCTGAGCGCTTAGGCAGCGGCGGGTGACCGCGTGCTCTGCGGGTGCATGCGGCCATAGGCGGCCAACACCAGCGCGCCCAGGCCCCAGATGATGATGATGAATCCGGCCAGCGGACCCACAAAGGGGATCATGCGAAGGACGCGAAGGAGCGCCAAGCCAATCGCCAGCCGCGCGACGGCCGGCCCGATCCCAACGGTGTAGCCGAGTAGCTGCTCGCCGAGCCACGAGCCGACGAAGAGCTGCGCGGCATAGAGCGAGATCAGGTAGAGCAGGAGTGCGGAGATTCCAATCCCAAGGCCAACGATCGTGACGCAAACGATGATGATGGCGATCGGAGTGGCAAAGAGGAAGAGGGCGCCAAAACCTACCGCCGGTCCCACGCGCCGGGTCTGGTGCACGGCGTCGGAGAAGAATCCGGGGAGAAGCAGTAGAAGCACCAGGCCGAAGAGGAAGTTCGCGCCCCAGAATAAAACCTGGTGCCAATAGTAGGCCACGCGCGTGTAGTCGGGACCGCGCTTGGGAATTGTGATTTGAATCGGGCTGGCGAGCTTCGCGCCGGAAGCAATGTCCGGCTGGCCGCGGCCTTCGTATTTCGTCTTTCCGCCGATTTGAGCGGTCGAACCGATGGTCAGACGGTCTCCGCGAATGGTCAGATCGCGGTCGAGCCGGCCATTGATGGTGAGGTCGGCGACGAACGCGAGCACGTCGCCTCCGGCGTGGCCGTCCAGTTCGGCGTCTTGAGTACCCACCATGATCGAACCGCCCACGCTGGCCTTTTCATCAATGGTTGCCTGCTCGGCCCAAATCATCACGTTCCTGGCGACCGTCGAATTCAAAGAGAGCGACTGGCACCACACGCGCACGTTTCCATCGACCGGACCATTCACGATGATTTCCTGGCCGAAAGCGATGATGTCGCCTTTGACGTGGCCGTTCACGGTCAGGCTGCTCGAAAACGAAATCAAGTCGCCGTCGACATCTCCATCGATGCGCGCTCGCCCGGCGACCACGATGAGATCGTTCTTCACCTCCTGGCCGGCGGGCAGCGTGTAACTGGGATCGCCGCGCTCCATATCCGCGGCGCGGGCCGAGGGCGTCAGCCCGAGGACGCAGGCGATCGCGCCCATCACGAACGCAATCGTCGTAAAGCGCTGCCAATGTCTCCGAAGCAGCCAGATTGCAACCATTCCTAAAGTTGCCGCCGCCATGAATTCCGGGAGGGTTCGCATCGTATCCCATCCTTTCCAGAAAGCGCCCGTGAAGAAGAGCATCGTAAGAACATTTCCCTGCGTGAAGCCGGCCTGCGCCGCCTGCGTGAGCGAGGGCTGGATGAATCCCGTCCAAAGGGTGTAGGCGCCGCCAACGCCAAGCCCGAACGCCACCACCCATCCCCAGCCGAGGCTTCCGCGCTCCGGCTTGGCGACGAGGCGCGCCGGAAGCGATTCTTCGTCGGTGACGAGAGCCTCGCGGAGCCAGACAGCCTCTTTTTCGAGCGCGCCGAGAAGCTCGCGGCAGAGGCCACACGCGGCGACGTGCGCCGACACGTCGCGCGCGCGGCCGGGATCGAGCTGGCCTTCGAGATAGAGCAGCCCCGTCATCTCGTCGAAATGATCGTCGATGCGATTGCCGAAGTGCGTGAAGACTATCGTCGGGATGGCTCATGTTCGTCTCCCTGCAACTGCTCCTGCCGCGCTCGCGCCGCCGGCGCCGAGCGCCTCACGCAATTGATGTCGCGCGCGGAGCAAGAGGACTCCCACGAAAGCGCGGCGCACGCCGAGCGTGTCCGCGATCTCGTCATAGCTCATATCCGCGTAATAGCGCAGGACGAGCGCCATGCGGGCGCGGTCGGGCAGCTTCGCGAGGCCGGTGCGAACTTCCTTGCCCGTGTGCTCGAGCTGCAGCCGCTCGAGCTGGCTCGGGTCGGGATGCTCGAGGGGAAGCGTTTCGAGGTCGCCCGTCTCGAGGTCCTGGCGAATGCGGCGGCGGCGCAGCGTGTCCCAGCAGTGATTGCTCGCGACCTTGTAGAGCCACGCGGTAAAGGGCCGCGAGGAATCGTAGGTGGCGAGTTTCTGCTTCACTTTCATGAAAATTTCCGTGGTCGCGTCTTCCGCATCCTCGCGAGTCGGCAACACGCGGCGGCAAAAGCGAAACATGGCCGCGGCGTATTGGCGATACAGGTCGCCCCAGGCGTCGGAATTGCCCGCCCGGACCTGGGACAGCAACTGCGCCAGTTCTGAATCGCTCATCGCCCCGGTCGTCTTTTGCCTGTCCATTTGGTAATACGCAGATTGCTATGCGAATATTTCACAAGTATCACAAAGCGCCCGAGTTGTCTGCCAACTCGGCCGTCTGGCAGAGCTCATGCCGCCCTGTCTGCTATACTCCCCTTTTCGCCGATTTGCATGCCCGCTAAGAATCCAACGCCAAAACGGCTGTTCCTGGTTGACGCGATGGGCTACATCTTTCGCGCCTTCTACGCGCCGATGGACCGCCTGCAAACCTCGACCGGGGTCCCGACGAAGGTGCCCTACCTCTTCGCCACTATGATGCGGCGGCTGATCCAGCACAAGGACTTGCGGCCGGACTATGTTGCGGTGGTGTTCGACGTTTCGGCGCCGACCTTTCGCGACAAGCTGTTTGCGTCATACAAGGCGCAGCGGCCGCCTATGCCGGACGATCTGGCCATACAGATTCCGTTCGTGCGCCGGTACTGCGAGGCGATGCGGCTGCCCATCCTCGAATATCCGGGATACGAGGCCGATGACGTGATCGGAAGCCTCGCGCGCCAGGCGGCGGGGGAGGATCTCGACGTCTATATCGTGACCAGCGACAAGGATCTGATGCAGCTGGTGGGCGGGCGCGTGCGGGCGCTGAATCCGGCGAAGGGCGATCTGATCGCGGACGAGAAAAAAGTCGAGGAGATCATGGGCGTGCCGCCATCGAAGGTGGCCGACGTGATGGCGCTGATGGGCGACCAGATCGACAACATTCCGGGCGCGCGCGATCCGAACGAAAAAACGCCGCCGGGCGAACGCCGCAAGGCGGGCATCGGCGAGGTGGGCGCGCGGCAACTGATCCAGCAGTTCGGCAGCGCCGAAGCGGCGCTCGAACATGCGAGCGAAGTGAAGCGGGCGAGCTATCGCGAGGCGCTCGAGAAATACGGCGAGTTTGTCCGGCTCAGCAAGCAACTGGCGACGATTCCGACCGACGCGCCCGTGCCGCTTTCGCTCGATGAGCTGAAGCTAAAGGATCCGGACGCGCCCGCGCTGCGGGCGCTCTATGGCGAATTGGGGTTTACCTCGCTGCTCAAGGAAATCGGGACCGTGGCCGATACGCGGCCGACCGATTACGCGGCGCTCGATTCTCCGGCTGCGCTGCGCAAATTTCTGGAAGCGGTTCCCGCCGGGCAGGAGACGGCGGTCTGGCTCGCGCTCGATTCGGAAGAGCCAGATGATGAAGGGTTCGGGACGCGCGTGCTGGCGGTGGAAGCGTCGACAAAAGCGGGATCGGCGCGGTTTGCGGCAAACGAGGCCGACAATGAAACGCTCGCGGCGATTGGCGAATGGCTGGCGGACGAGAAGCGGCCGAAAGTGGTGCACGATCCGAAGCTGTTTCAACTGCTCGCCGCACCCGATGGGCAAGCCGGCAGCGAAGGTATGGGCGGAATTCGCCACGCGACGGCGCTCTATTCCTTCCTGATCCGGCCGACGACGGCGAATCATGCGTTTGCGGAAGTGGTCCTACGGCATCTGAACCAGACGCTTTCGGGCGCGCCGGGCGAACGCGCGGATTTTCTGTTGCGGCTTGCGCCGGTCCTGCGAAAGGAGATCGAAGCGTTCGGACTAGCCGACCTCTACGAGAAAATCGATCTGCCGCTGGCGGGCGTGCTTGCGCGGATGGAAGCGGCGGGCGTTCGCGTGGATCAGAAAGAGCTCGAGAAGATTTCGGCCGCCGCCGAGAAACAAATTATCGAAATCGAGAAAAGCATCTTCGAGCTGGCAGGGTTCGAGTTCAAGGTGAATTCGCCGCAGCAGCTTGCGGAAGTGCTTTTCGACAAGCTGAATTTGCAGCCGCCGCGGAAAACGCGGGCCAAGGTGCGGTCGACGGCGGCCGAGGTGCTCGACGAGCTGGCGCTGATTCACGAGCTGCCGCGCAAGGTGCTCGAATTCCGCGAGCTGGCGAAGCTGAAATCGACGTACGCGGACGCGCTGCCGCGGCTGATCCATCCCGCGAGCGGAAGGCTGCACACGCGCTTCAGCCAGACGGGCGCGGTCACGGGGCGGCTGAGTTCGTCGAACCCGAATCTGCAAAATATTCCGGTGCGGACCGATCTCGGCCGCGAAATCCGGGCGGCGTTCGTGGCGGCGCCGGGGCATCTGCTGCTTTCGGCGGATTATTCGCAGATCGAGCTGCGAATCCTCGCGCACCTTTCGGAGGACCCGATCCTGGTGGAGGCTTTCCGGCGCGGCGAGGACATCCATTCGCGCACCGCGCAGGAGGTGTTTGGCGTGGCGCCTTTCGCGCAGACGCGCGAGCACCGGCGCGTGGCCAAGGTGATCAATTTCGGCGTGATTTACGGGCTATCGGCGTTCGGCCTGGCGCAGCAGCTCGGCATCGAGCAGCGTGAAGCCGCGAAATTCATCGCCGCGTATTTTGAGCGCTACAGCGGCGTCAAGAAGCTACTCGACCGGGAGATCGCCGAAGTGCGGCGCAGCGGGTTCACGAAGTCGATGTTCGGGCGCATCCGGCCGATTCCCGAAATCAATTCGCCGCAGCCGAGCCTGCGCAATTTCGCCGAGCGCACGGCGATGAACACGCCGATGCAGGGCGCGGCGGCCGACCTGATCAAGCTCGCAATGATCGAGCTCGACCGTCGACTGGCGCGCGATTTCAAGTCGCGGATGATCCTGCAGGTCCACGACGAATTGCTGTTCGAAGCGCCAGAAAAAGAAATCCCGCGGCTTACGGAAGTCGTCGAAGAGGTGATGGAGGACGTGTACGAGCTGCGCGTCCCGCTGGTGGTGGATACGAAGGTGGGGCCGAATTGGCGGGACATGAAGTGAGCATCTGAATCGAAGAATCGAAGCGAGGTGAGCGATGGCGCCGAATCATTCGGAAGCGTTTGTGAAGCTGGTGCAGGACGCGAAGGGGCGGGTGAAGGAAGAAGACTTTCGCGAAACGAAGAAGCGGCTCGATGCCGGCGAAAAGATCGTCCTGATCGATACGCGCGAAGAATCGGAATGGGCTCGCGGGCACATTCCCGGCGCGGTTCACCTGAGCAAGGGCATCATCGAGCGCGACATCGAGAAGACCGTGCCGGATAAGGACGCGACCGTGGTGCTCTATTGCGGCGGGGGATTCCGGTCGGCGCTCGCGGCGGACAACCTTCAGAAAATGGGCTACCGCAACGTGATCTCGATGGACGGCGGCTGGCGCGGCTGGACCGAAGCGGGCTTTCCGGTGATCAAGGATTAAGGCCAGCCGACGGCCTTCAGTAGAGGCCGGGGATCAGGCGCCACGTCCGGCGGCGATAGGCCTCATACTCCGCACCGAATTGAGACCCCAACAACCGTTCCTCGGAATGGATGCGCGCGATGAGCGGTGGAATCATCAGCGCGGACAGCACCATCCCGACCACCGAGCGGAACACAAGGTTCCCGGCGAAAGAAGACAGAAGCAATCCGACGTAACTGGGATTGCGCACCACGCGATAGATGCCGGTTGTGACGAGCGTATGACCCGGCTGTATCGCGACCAGGCCGCTGAAGCGATTGCCCAGGACAAAAACCGGCCAGAGCCGGATCACGCCTCCGACGATGAGAAGCCCGACGCCGGTCCAGCGCGCAGCGTCGCCATCGATCACCCAGATGTTCTTGCGGTCGGTGTAGGCTGAAAAATATATGCTCAGGATACTGAGAATCATGAACACGGCCAGCACCCATCGATTGCTGCGGTCCTCGCGCTCGCCCGAACTGACGTTGCCGCTGCTGAACCACGAGGCGACCGTGAGGACGAGAAAAATAACTACGAACGCGATGCGAGCGGGATTGGCGAAGAAGGGTCTCACGCCGCCCCGGCCAACAATCGCAAGCCCGATAAAGAAGAGCGTGCTGACCAGAGCGGAAAGCGCGAGCTTGGGTGTGGCCGCCATTCTAAGCCGGGTATATCTTTTCGAGCCCGCCAGGTCAACGGAAAGCGGAGTTGGCTGGGGCGGTTGGACTCGAACCAACACCGTCCTCATTAACAGTGAGGTGCCCTACCGATTGGACCACGCCCCAACCCGAATGAAGTGATCCCACATAATTTACACGAATCTTGGGCGGATCGTAAGAGGCTGCGTGGTGTCCCTGCCGAGTGTGTTGTGCGTGCTGGTCGGACGCAAGGTCAACGGCCCGGGGCTGAAGCCCCTTTTTCTTGCTGTGCTTTTCGCGAGCCTAAAGGCTCACGCTTCCACCCTTGAGGTCGCAAAACCCGCGACCGACCTCTACCGAATCTTTCCCAAGGCGGCGAGACGCGGCGCTGCGTTGATGCGTCCGAGTAGCTGCTGATCGGGCGCAAAGAGCCCACCCTCACCGACTGAGGATGATGGGGCACCCGGAACTTCAAAAGAAAAAGCGAAGAGAAGCAAAAACACCCCCGCCGGAGCGTTCGAGAGGGGTAGGTAGAATCTAAACCGGCGGGAATGGCCGGGGGAAGGAAGCCGGCCCAGCCCTCAATCCCCGAAGGGATCCTCGACTTTCCTTCCCCGGACGGCGAACCCTGTCGCACGTTCCAAACCAAAGCTAAGGTGCTGAAAGCAAACGGCGAGGATTCGCATTCGCGGGCAAAATTTCCCGGCTGCCAGTAAAAATTCCGATGGCGCCGTGAAGAGCTAAGGGGATCACTGTAGACGCTACCTCCGCATGGGTCCTGGCTCGCGTGCGCCGGTTTGATGGCCGGATTCAACGCAGAGGACGCGGAGAAGCGCAGAGTTCGCGGAGGCGCTGCGCCAAAGTTTTCCGCGCCCTCTCGATTTACGCCCGCAGATCGACTACCTTCCCTTTCTTGACCGCATGACGCTGCTCTTGCTATGGTCGAAGATTACGCTGGGCTCATTCTACCCAGTGTAGAGAGAAGCTCGCTGTGCGGGGCCACTCGAATATGGGCTTGAAGAAAATCGTCATCCGGGGCGCCCGGCAGCACAACCTCAAAAACATCAGCCTGGAAATACCGCGCAACACGCTGACCGTGATCACGGGGCTTTCGGGATCGGGAAAATCCTCGCTCGCGTTCGACACGCTCTACGCCGAGGGACAGCGGCGGTACGTGGAATCGCTTTCCGCGTACGCGCGGCAGTTCCTCGACCAGATGGAGCGGCCGGATGTGGACTCGATCGAGGGGCTTTCGCCGTCGATTGCGATCGAGCAGAAAACCACGACGCGCTCGCCGCGCTCGACCGTCGGGACGATCACCGAAATTTACGATTATCTGCGCGTGGTCTACAGCGCGATCGGGACGCCGCACTGCCCGAACTGCGGGCGCGAGATCGCGCGGCAATCGACCGAGCAGATCATGCAGTCGGTGATGGCGCTCAAGCCGGACGACCGCATCATGGTGCTCGCGCCGGTGGTGCGCGGGCGCAAGGGAGAATACAAGAAAGAGCTGGAGAAATACGCGAAGGAAGGCTACGTCCGCGCGCGCGTGGATGGCGAGCTCGTGAATCTCGACGAGCCGCAGGCGCTCGATCGGCGCAAGAATCATACGATCGAGATCGTGGTCGACCGGCTGCTGCTGAAAAACGGGATCGCGCAACGGCTCGAGCAATCGATCGAAACAGCGCTCAAGCTGACGGGCGGCTTGGTGACGATTGCGGTGGTGGGCGGCGACGAGCATGTCTATTCGGAGAAGCTGGCGTGTCCTGAATGCGGGATTTCGGTGCCGCAGCTCGAGCCGCGATCGTTCAGCTTCAATTCGCCGTATGGCGCGTGCCCGGAATGCCACGGGCTGGGCTCGAAATACGATTTCGATCCGGCGAAGGTGATCGTCGATTGGACGAAGCCGCTCTTCGAAGGCGGGCTTGGGCCGGGATCGGGCTCAGGTCCTTTGCAGCGCACGATGCGAATTGCGGCGGAGGCGTATGGATTCGATCTCGACATGCCGTTCGAGAAATTGTCGCGCAAGGTGCAGAACCTGATCCTGCGCGGCAATCCGGCGAATGGCGGTTCGGGCAAGGGATTGAACTTTCAGGGCGTCCTGGGGCACTTGGAAAGCGGCCTCGACGAATCGAAATCGGACACGTACCGCGAATGGCTGACGCAGTACATGTCGCCCGCGCCGTGCACGGCTTGCGGCGAGCGGCGGCTGCGGCCCGAAAGCCTCGCGGTGAAAATCGCGGGGCTGTCGATTGCCGATTTTACGGGGCTTCCGCTGACGGAGGCGCGCGCGGCGGTGGACAAAATTCGCGACCGGATTACGCCACGGCAGCGGCAAATCGCTGGCCGGCCGCTTGGGGAAATCGCGGAGCGGATCGACTTCCTGCTGGCGGTGGGGCTCGGCTATTTGACGCTCGACCGCTCGGCGGCGACGCTTTCCGGTGGCGAGGCGCAGCGGATTCGGCTGGCGACGCAGATCGGATCGCGACTGCGCGGCGTGCTCTACGTGCTGGACGAGCCGTCGATCGGGCTGCACGCGCGCGACAATGGGCGGCTGCTCAGCACGCTCGAAACGTTGCGAGACCTCGGCAACACGGTGCTGGTGGTGGAGCACGACGAAGAGACGATTCGGCGCGCGAATTATGTAGTCGATCTGGGGCCGGGCGCGGGCAAGACGGGCGGATATCTTGTGGCGGCGGGGGCGCCGGAAGAGATCGCCGCGAATCCCGCATCGCTCACGGGGCAGTATCTTTCGGGGCAGATGAAGATTCCCGTGCCGGCCGCGCGGCGCAGCCCCAACGGCAAAACGCTGACGATCCTCGGCGCGCACGGAAACAATCTGAAAAATATCGACGTGGCATTTCCGCTCGGGCTGCTGACGGTCGTCACCGGCGTTTCCGGCTCAGGCAAATCGACACTCGTGAACGATATTCTGTATCGTGCGCTCGCGGCCAAGCTCTATCGCTCGATGGAAAAGCCGGGCGCGCATCGCGCGATCACGGGCATCGAGCACATCGACAAAGTGGTGCAGATCGACCAGGCGCCGATCGGGCGGACGCCGCGGTCGAATCCGGCCACGTATACGGGTGTATTCGCTCCGATCCGCGAACTCTATGCGATGCTGCCCGAATCGCGCGAACGCGGATACAAACCGGGGCGATTCAGCTTCAACGTGAAGGGCGGACGCTGCGAGGCTTGCCAGGGCGACGGGCAGCGGCGGATCGAAATGAATTTTCTGCCGGACGTTTACGTCACGTGCGAAGTGTGCCGCGGCAAGCGATACAACGCCGAGACGCTGGCGGTGCGTTACAAAGGTCTCTCGATTTCCGATCTGCTCGATCTGCCGATCGAAGAGGCGCTGAAGGCGCTCGAAAATATTCCCGCGATTCAAATGAAGCTGCAAACGCTGGTGGACGTCGGGCTCGGCTACGTGCAGCTCGGGCAATCGGCGACCACACTTTCGGGCGGCGAGGCGCAGCGGACGAAACTGTCGCGCGAGCTTTCGCGGCGCCAGACCGGGCGGACACTCTACATTCTCGATGAGCCGACCACTGGGCTGCACTTCGACGACGTGAAGAAGCTGCTCGACGTGCTCAACCGGCTCGTCTCGCTCGGCAATACGGTGCTGATCATCGAGCACCACGTGGACGTGATCAAGCAGGCCGATTGGATCATCGATCTCGGGCCGGAAGGCGGCGAGGCCGGAGGGCGCATCGTGGCGCAGGGCTCGCCCGAGCAGGTGGCGCGCGTCAAGAAATCGTATACGGGGCAAATTCTCGCATCCGCGCTCAACGGCGCGAAGTCCAATGGGAATGGCACTGCGCACAGCTGAGCCGGGACGCTCACGATGAACGCCGACGACAATCTGCTTCCTCCCGAGCCGCCTGAACCTGTTGAGCCCGTGCCGCAATCGATCGAGCCTGCTTCGCTCGCCGATTCATTTCAATCCGAACCCGCGCCATCGCTGAGCGAGTCTCCTGGCCCGGCGAAGCGCTCGTTGCCGGATGATCTCCGCGTGCCGTGGGATTGGCTCGACATCGCGATACTCGTCGGGTTGGCAATGGTCGGAATTGGTGTGGTGTCCGTGGCGATGATGCTGGCGCTGCGGCTCGCCGGAGTGTCCACGGCGCACATCCGAAAGTCGCCCGGCGCGATGAGCGTGATTGCGATCGTGGCGCAGGCGATTTTGGATTTGGGCCTGCTCGCCTACCTGGCCGCGAACATACGGCTGCGATTCCATTCGCCGTTCTGGCGCACGATCGGCTGGCGCCCGATCGAGACGCGCTCGGTCTCTCGAACTCTTCCTTATTTCGCGCTTGCGCTCGGAGGATTCTCGCTGGCCATCATCGTGGCTCTCGCGGAGGCGCTGTTTCCGCCAAAACATCCGCTGCCGATTCAGTCCATGACGCAGAATCCGCTTGCGGCGCTGCTTTTCATGCTGACGGCGGTGCTGGTGGCGCCCGTGGTGGAGGAAACGATTTTTCGAGGCTACCTGTATCCCGTGGCGGCGCGTAGCTTTGGCGTCGGGTTGGGCGTCGTCTTTACGGGGACGCTTTTCGGCCTGCTGCACGCGGGGCAGTTGTGGGGCGGCTGGTGGCAGATTGCGCTGCTGGTGATGGTCGGGATCGTGTTTACGATTGCGCGCGCGGCGACGAAAACCGTGGTGGCGAGTTACATTCTGCACGCGAGTTACAATGCGCTGCCGGTGATCGCGACTCTGCTGTCATCCGCCAAGCTGCGGCATCTTGCGCCGCTTCGGTAGACGCGAAGGGCAAAAGACAAGAGCCGGCGGGACGCCGGCGCTACGAGAACCGGCTGGATCGAGACGCCTTTGCTGCGTGCTTGTCGCAAAAGCGCCGCTGCTGCACTAGAAGTTGCCTAGCTGCGCGCAGCGGAAGAAGAGTGAGTTCGCGCTAGTTGGGCGCAAAAGCCCACCCTCACAAAAACCGAGGGGCACCCGGAACTTCAAATGCGAAGATCGGTTAAACTTGTTTGGACTCGCACGGCCGGCGTGCTGGCGTGCCAAGCACCGAGAGGAAATTCCATTGCGCAGCGTTGAGCCTATTCAGTGGACCCGCGAAGGCGTCGTGATGCTGGACCAGCGGCGGCTGCCGGGCGAGGTTGTGTATCACACCTACACCGACTACCGCGAGGTGGCGCGGGCGATCAAGGACATGGTGATTCGCGGCGCGCCGGCCATCGGGGTGGCGGCGGCGATGGGCATCGCTCTCGGCGTCGAGCATTCGAACGCGAAGACGCTCGCGGAATTGCGCGCCGAGTTTCCGGCGATTTGCGACACTCTGGCGCGCACGCGGCCGACGGCCGTCGATTTGTTCTGGGCCATCGAGCGATTCAAGCGGCGCTTCGACGAGCTTGCGCATGCGGCGGAAAAGAACGGTGCCGGTGGCATCGCGGGGATCCAGGCGGGGCTCGTCGAAGAGGCGCAGAAAGTTCATCAAGAGCGGCGGGAGGCTGACGAGCGGATTGGGCGCTTCGGCGCGGAACTGCTGCCGCAGAGCGGCCGCGTGATGACGCAGTGCAATGCGGGCGCGCTGGCCACGGGCGGGATCGGGACGGCGCTCGGCGTGATTCGCATCGCCGTCGATACAGGACACAAAATCGAGGTGCTGGTGCCGGAGACGCGGCCCTACCTGCAGGGCGCGCGCCTTACCGCGTGGGAGCTGCACCAGGATCACATTCCGTTGACGCTGATCACCGACAACATGGTGGGGCATTTCCTGAAGACGGGAAACGTGGGGGCGGTGGTGGTGGGCGCGGACCGGATCGCGCGCAACGGCGACACGGCGAATAAGATCGGCACGTACGGAATTGCGGTTCTCGCGCGCGAGCACAACATTCCGTTTTACGTGGCGGCGCCGATTTCGACGATCGACCTTTCGATTCCGTCGGGAGAGCACATCCCGATCGAGGAGCGCTCGCAGGAAGAAGTGACGCATCTGGGAGGCGTGCGCATTTCGCCCGACGTCCGCGCGGCGCATCCCGCGTTCGACGTGACTCCGGCAAAATTCATCGCGGCAATTATCACGGAGCGTGGGGTCGCGCGAGCACCATTCGAGAAATCACTGCTGGAAATAGTTGAAGCGAAGTAACCGCTACGTTCCGCGAACAGCAGATCCCTCGCTACGTCCCGCGCCCGCACACACCGCCCTTCCTTCGTCAGGGCAGGCGGGAACAGCAAAGGCGCGCGGGACTTCGCTCGGGATGACAGCGCGCGGTTTTTTTGCAGCCGGTAAACCCGTGGGGAGCATTCATGGGATGGCAGATGACTTCTATTCGTAGCGAAGGGCTTCGACGGGATTCAGGCGGGCGGCTTTCCACGCGGGGTAGACGCCGAAGAAGATGCCGATCATCCCGGCGACGGACACGCCGAGAGCGATCAGCACAAACGAGACGGAGGCGGGAAACGAAGGAATCGCCAGCCGGATGAGCAGCACAAAGGTCGAGCCGAGAACCACGCCCGTGGCGCCGCCGACGATGGCCAGCGTGACAGCCTCCAGCAAAAATTGCGTCAGAATATTGCTGCGGCGCGCGCCGATCGCCTTGCGGACGCCGATTTCGCGCGTCCGCTCCGTGACGCTGACGAGCATGATATTCATCACGCCGATCCCGCCCACCAGCAGCGCCACCGAACCGACCGCCATCATGACGATAAAGATTCCGCCTGAAATCTGCTTCCAGAGATCGAGAAACGTGTCGGTGGTCAGGATCGCGAAATCATCGTCGTCTTCGGACGATAGCTTCCGCATGCGGCGCATGTACGCCTCGACCTCATCCACGACGAGGGGAAGATTCTCGGTTGTGTCGGCCTTGGCCAGAAAAACGACGTTCTTGAACTCGGGGTGCAGCTTGCGGATCACCGAGAACGGAACGAGCGCGGTATTGTCCTCGGGATTTTCACCGGTTCCCAGCGCTTGCTTCTGTATTTCCAGAACGCCTATGACGGTGAACACCTGGCCTTCGAGCAGCACTTCCTGCCCCACGGGATCTTCGCCATTGGGAAAAAGGGTGTCGGCCGTGATGTGACCGAGGACGGTGACCGGCGAGTGATGATCTTCATCGGTTTGATTGAAAAAACGGCCGCGATCGAGATTGAAACTACTGATCTTTGCTATGTCCGGTCCGTCTCCCTCGAGGATCACATTCTTAGCGCGCAGATTCCCGCGGCGCACTTCGCTGGCCCCCGCACCTATTGCGTAGTTCTCGATCTGTGCTGCAGGCGCGGCGGCCACCACATGCGGCAATTGCCTGAGGCCTTCGATCCATGCCGGGTCCAAATCCTTGCGCTGAAGAACTTTCGGAGAGAGGCGCCCGAGCGTGGCCCAGGAGAATTTGGAGACGATCACGGTGCTCGAGCCGAGCGACTGGATATTGCCGAGCACGTTGGAATTCAGGCCGTTGATCACCGCGCCGATCACGATGATCGTGGTGACGCCGATGACGATGCCCAGCACCGTCAGAAACGAGCGCAGGGGATTCCGTCGCAATACGTCGAACGCCAGCGCGACCGATTCCTTGAATTCAGCGAAGCCGCTTTTCTGATTCACTGCTTGCTTCCCCCATCGCCTTACTCGTACCGGAGAGCTTCGACGGGATTGAGCCGCGCGGCTTTCCACGCCGGATAAACTCCAAAGAAGATACCGATCATTCCGGCAACCGACACGCCGAGGGCGATCAGCACAATCGAGACAGAAGCGGGGAACGAGGGAATCGCCAGCCGGAGGAGCATCACGAAGGTCGAGCCGAGCACGACGCCGGTGGCGCCGCCGACAATCGCGAGCGTCACAGCCTCCAGCAGGAATTGCGTCAGGATATTGCTGCGGCGCGCGCCGATTGCCTTGCGGACGCCGATTTCGCGCGTCCGTTCCGTGACGCTGACGAGCATGATATTCATCACGCCGATCCCGCCCACCAGCAGCGCCACCGAGCCGACGGCCATCATCACGATGAAAATTCCGCTCGAAATCTGTTTCCAGAGATCGAGGAATGTGTCGCTGGTCATGATCTCAAAATCGTCTTTCTTGTCGTTAGGCAGCTTGCGCACGCGGCGCATGTAGCCGCGTACCTCGTCGACGGCGGCCGGGAGATCGTCGGTCGAATCGGCCTTGGCCAACAAAATCACGTCTTTAAATTCCGGATGCATTTTCATCAGCACCGAGAAGGGAACGCAGGCGATGTTGTCCTGGGGGTTGTCGCCGGTTCCGAGCGCCTGCTTCTGCTCCTCCAAAACGCCGACGACCGTGAATACGTGGCCCTCGATCAGTACATCCTGCCCGACGGGATCCTCACCATTTGGAAACAGCGTGTTGGCGGTGGTGTGTCCGATAACGGTCACCATGGAGCGATGCTCGTTGTCGATGGAGTTGAAGAACCGGCCGCGCTGCATGTCGAAATTGCTGATCTGGACCACATCCGGTCCGTCTCCCTCGAGGATGACGTTTTTCGCGCGCAGATTTCCGCGGCGCACCTCGCTCGACCCCGCGCCGACCTCGTAGTTGGCGATCTGTCCCGCGGGAGTGGCGGCCACGACGTGCGGCAGCAGCGCCATGCCGTCGGCCCATTCGGCCTGGATATTTTTGCGCTGCAGCACCTCGGCGGACGGGCGCCCGAAAGTGGCCCACGATATTCTGGACACGATGATCGTGGACGAGCCAAGCGAAGAGATGTTGCCGAGCACGTTGGAATTCAGGCCGTTGATCACTGCGCCGATCACGATAATCGTGGTGACGCCGATGACGATGCCCAGCACCGTCAGAAACGAGCGCAGGGGATTCCGTCGCAATACGTCGAACGCCAGCGCGACCGATTCCTTGAATTCAGCGAAACCCCCTCTCTCTTTCACGATACCTTTCCCTTACTCCTGCCTCAGCGCAACCACGGGATCGAGGCGCGCCGCCTTCGACGCCGGATAGACGCCGAAAAACAGTCCGACGCTGGTGGCCACGATCAACCCCATCAGGACCGACCAGATTTGCACGGAACTCGGCAGCGACGTCGTCAAGCTCACGACTTTTGCCAGTATGATGCCTAAAATCACCCCGACCGCACCGCCGACCGCCGCGATCGTGGCCGATTCGATCAGGAACTGCATGCGGATGTCGCCCTGCCGCGCCCCCAGCGATTTTCGCAGGCCGATTTCGCGCGTCCGCTCGGTGACCGACACGAGCATGATATTCATGATGACGATGCCGCCCACGATCAGCGAGATGGAAGCGATGCCGATCGTGACGCCGAAGAACGTGTTGCTGATGCTGCCCCACAACTGCAGGAACGACGCATTCGTCTCCATCGCGAAATCATCCGGGTCCTTGTACTCGACGTGCCGGCGCGCCCTCAGGAGCATGCGGACCTCGTCCATCGTGGGCTCCATCGCGTTCCTTCCGGCGGCTTTCACCCACAGGCGGACCGAGTCGTTGGCGCCGTAGATGTCCTCGTAGGTGGTGATGGGCATGATCACCCAGTCGTCCTGCGACTGCCCCATCGTGGAGCCGCGTTTCTTCGCCACGCCGATGATTTCGCACGCCCCGCTATCGACGTGGATGATCTTGCCGATGGGGTCCGTCCCCGGGATCAGCTTGTCGGGGATGTCGTAGCCGACGTCGCAGACGGCCGCGTGCCGCGCCACGTCGAGGCGAGTGTAATAGCGCCCCTCCGCAAGTTCGCGGCTATAGACCTCCGGCATTTCATGGGTGAATCCGAGGATCGCGGACTGATCGAGGGTGTTCGTTCCATATTTGACCGAGCCGCCCTTATTCAGGTTTGCCGCGACTGCGACACAGCTGTGACAGTTGTCGCGCAGCGCCTCGTAGTCGTCGAGGTGGAATTTCTTGCGCTTCTGGCTCTCCGCCCACTGATCGACGCTGGTGATGTTGGAGGGCGCGCGGCTGATCATGAAGACGTCCGCGCTCAGATTGGAAGAGATCGCATTCGCCACGTAGTCGTTGAGGCCGTTGATCAGGCTGACCACCGCGATCACCGAGGTGACGCCGATCACGACGCCCAGCAGCGTCAGCACGCTGCGCATCTTGTGCGCCCAGAGGCTTGCCGTGGCGATGTTGATGGCTTCGCCCAGAGCCATGGAAGTTTTTCCGGCCATAGTGGTATCAGGGTGTCCCAGCTCGAGGTCCCGGGCTGCCCTATTATAACCATACGCGGCAAAGCGGGCGGAAGTTGCATCTTTTCAGGGGCAAGGCACACAGCCGTGGCGCGGGCTTGGCTTGCATTTTGGACGCGGCGCAAAGAAAAAGGGCGCCCCGATCATGATCGGAGCGCCCTTGGAAACTACAGCCGCTGCGCCGAAGCGCCGCGGGTTAGAAGGTGAACTTCGCCGACATAAAGATGCTGCGGCTCGACTGGTAATACAGCGGCTTGCCGTAGAGGCTGTTGATGCTCATCGCACCGCTGCCACCAAGAGTCGATCCTAATGCGTTGTTGATCAGCGACGCGACGTTGTACGGCGACTCCGCCGCCTTGTAGAACTGAGGGCCGTCGAAAATGGAATAGCCACCGGGCGTCAGCCATTGAGAGTAGTAATTCGTGCCAATGGCCGACCAATAGGCAACGACGGCGTGCTGATTAAACAAGTTGGTAAAGGTCACCCCGAAGCTGAGAGCCTTCACACCTTCGCCGATCTTGTAGCTTTGGCTCACCTGCAAGTCCGTCTGCATGTACCAGGGTGTGCGCCGCGCGTACGGAGTGCCCACATTAACCGTGCCGTCGGCGTTCGTTGTGAGGGGTAGGAAATTCCCACGGCCTACAATGTAGGTCGGGAATGCGCCCACTTCGGCGTTGGGAACCGAATAGGCGCCGAGCGTGGGAGCGAATGAGTAGCCCACGTCGGCATAGCTGGATACGGGTGATCCTTGGTAGAAGTATTGGAAGAGACCAAAGTCCGTCACGAACCTCTGTAGCCACGGCAGCTCATAGTAACCGTAGCCTTTGAACGTGTTCGGACGGTCGGTCGCCAGGGGTCCACTCGCTGACGAGCCGTCGGACTGGTAAGAAAAGAAGGGCTCGTCGAAGGCGCGGCTGTTGTTCGGAGCGTTGCGGCCACCGCCGCCGTCCGACACGTCCGTGCTGGTGAGGCCCTCATAGTTGCCGCGGAACTTGCTGTACGTGTAAGAGAACATGCCGGACCAGTGCTGACTCATTGGCTTGGTCAGCCGGAACTCCACGCCGTCGTAACTGCGCGCCGCCGGAATGTTGTTCGGAGGGCACGTCGCGCCGGCGCATCCGCTCGGAACCCCGTACAGGAAGTTATAGAAACCGTCGAAAGTCTTGTTGACCCCCTTCCCTGGATTGACGATTACGAAGGTCTCCCCACCGGTGTTCGCGTCAAATATTGCGGAATCCTCGATCGCATCGTCGAGGCGACGACGGTTCCAGCGGGCCTCGAAGAACACGTTGTTAGAGAGCTGATGGTCGATGCCAAATACAGTTTCGTGTTCCTGGTAGGGTTTCAGGCCCGGCGCGACCCCTTCTTCGGTCGCCGTGCAAGTGGCGCACGACGTGGGGAACGTCCGGAAGTTCTGGTCTTCGAGGAAGGTGATGCCCGCGGGTGTCCCCGATGAGCCGAAGTTCGCCTCCGAAGCGGAGTTGGGACCAACGCAATACCGTCCCGCATTGTTGAAGACCGGGATGATGGAACTTAGATCCGTCGTATTCAAGGAGTAGTAGCAATTCTGCCAATATTGACCGCCGAACGAGCTGATGGCCAGGTTCAGCTTCATGACGTCGTAGTACTTGCCGTAGCTGGCGAAGATCTTCCATTTGCCGTTCTTGAGCGGATCCCAGGCAACGCCGATCCGAGGACTGACTTTGCTGCCCCACCCAAACTGAATGGGCTTGCTGATGCCGCCCTGTGGTTGCTGTTCTGCAGGCAGGTATTCGTGTTCGAAGCGCACACCCGCGTTGATCGTCAGGCCCGGGGTAGGCGTCCAACTGTCTTGGGCGAAGAGAGCATGATCCATGCTGGTTGCCTGACCGTAGGAGCCGTAGTCCTGTATGTAGAGGTACCCATACTGGCCGGCGCAGCCGCCGTAGATGCCGCCGGTAAAGCTGCCCGTCGCGGGATTGTACACCCCTCCCGGATCGGCGGTGGCGCAATTGACTCCGCCGACATTCCCATCTATAGGGCTGTAGTAATTTCCCGATCCGGCAAACACAGTTACGTTCGGTTCGTTGAAGTGCTGGTCGACGGAATTTGATAGGCGGTTCAGCGCGTAGCCGAACTTGAAGTTGTGCTCGCCAAACCATCCGCCCTGGTACCAGGCGACATCCGCGTTGATCTGGTTGTGATGCGTGGCGTTAAATATCGTGTTGTTGATGTTGTTAGGGGCGCTAAAGTAACCCTGAAGTTGATTGATCTGAGTGCCGGATATCGCGGCACCCGTGTTGTCCGTGCACGGGGGGGCGGAGGTGGTGGTGCAGCCAGTGGCAAACGAGTCAAAAAAGCCGCCGGTTGGCATGCCGAAATCGTGGTAGTTCTGGAAGTTATAACCCCAACGGAAAGTGGCGACCACGCGCGGTGAAAGGGTTAGGTCCGCCCCTACGTTGGTAGTTACGTTTGGTGCCGCATAGCCGAGATTGTGGCCATAGACAGCCTCAGGGCTCGTTGCCGTGCCATTCGTGAGTCCATTGACCGAGTCGGCCTGGGGCAAGAACTCGCCCTCCTCCCGCTGATATTGGTAGAGCCAGGAGCCGAACACGCGAATCTTCTGGGTCACAGCCGCATCCACGCGGGCGTATGAGTAATAGGTTTGCGTGTTAGCATTGAATGGAGTTGGCCCGTTCGTCGCCGGAAACGCGGCGTTCCCCGGAAAACTCCAGTTGACGATGCGGTTGTCGTCGTTGAACTCCGGATTGAACCCCACAACGAACCAAACCTTGTTCTTCAAACTGGGAAGCAGCGGCCCGCCAAAGATGAAACCCGGGAAATTATTCGATATATTGTCCTTCTTGGGCTGATAATACTGAGGTGTGGCGTCAGGCAGGAAGGCTGGTATCGGAGACGGAGGTGTGTAGGAGGGATCGTACCTGGGGTATACATTTGGCGAACCATCCCACGAGCTGCGCTCGAACTGAGAAAAGATCGATCCGTGATAATCGCTGCCACCCTTTTGCATGATCACGTTCATCACGCCGCCCATTGCCCCGCCGTACTCAGCTTCGATGCCGGAACTCTTGATCTCGACGTCCTGAATGAAAGCAAAGGGGACGTTGGTATGCGAGAAGCCGCCAATCGCGTCTGCGGTTTCTTGCCCCTCGACGAGGTAGGAGTTCTCTGAATCGGCGCCACCAGAATCCGAGAAGCCGAAAGCCGCCCCATTCGAGCTGCTGCCCGCGGATTGGCCGCCGGTGCCGCTGCCCATGGCAGCGTTCGGCCCGATCTGTCCTCCAGCCAAAGGCTCGTTGCGGACCGAGGGAGCATACTGCAGCACCGACTGGAAAGAGTACCCGTGAGGAACGTCTTTGAGGGTGTCCTCGCTGAGGTTCGTCAAATTGTGCGTGGTCGTCACGTCGATCACGGGAGCAGCTGAGGTGACTTCCACCGTGCTTGTCGATGACCCGAGCTGAAGTTGGGCGTTAACGATGGGAAGCTGGCCTACCTCGACGGCCAAATTCCCCCGTTGCAACGTTTCGAAGCCCTTCGCGGTGACCTTAAGCGTGTAAGTTCCAGGAGGCAGGTTTGTGAAGTGGTAGAAGCCACTTGCGTCCGTGTCCGCCTCCTTGCTGCCGACCATCGTAGTACCCGTAAGGACCAAATGGGCGCCCGGCACGACCGCGCCGCTGGGATCCGTTATCGTCCCATTCATGCCGCCGGTTGTTTCCTGGGCGGGCGCGCTGGCAACCAAAAGCAGCAGCGCGCACATCGTAATTAGGACAAACCGCAGGCCCTTCATCTCGGCCAGCACACGCTCTACGAAACTCATAGTTCCCTCCGCGAAAGTTGAGACGGCAAAATCCTGCATAAAGACAGAGAATGGTTGGGACAGTGCACGCTCGTACCCATTCGGCGCCATATCGTAAACGTATGTAAATAGGAATGTTGCCTGGATTCATGAGAACGTATATCTGCCGTAATATGGTTTTCCGTATATGCAAAAGCGAAATTGGGGTGTG
The DNA here is from genome assembly GCA_963841605.1 of uncultured Acidobacteriota bacterium. Classification (GTDB taxonomy): domain Bacteria; phylum Acidobacteriota; class Terriglobia; order Acidiferrales; family UBA7541; genus Palsa-295. The sequence continues at coordinate 554,729 of CAWJDM010000008.1, read as the reverse complement.
CAGCGAGTGTTTCCTCCGGCTATTACTCTTCTCGGGTAGACGCGACGCCGTGTTGGGGGCATCAAACGACGGTAGCCTGACCCAACGGCATCCAGGGTCCTAGTCGAGGCTGCCGCGGTGCATCGCCAGATCGATGGCACGAGCCCCGCGCAAGGGCGAGCTTCAGAATTCGATTCTCCTGAGGAGGGGACACTTGATGGTGCGCAGATTGTCGCTTTTGCTTGGATTGGCTCTGTTGGTTTCGCTGCTTCCGCTCACGGCGGGCGCGCAGGACAAGATCGAGCTCTTCGGTGGCTACTCTTTCATGCGGGTCGATGCCACTCCCGCCCTGAATCCTGGATCGGGCGGCTTTAACCTGAATGGCTGGGAGATCGCCGGGCAGTATAAGTTTGCGGATTGGCTTGGCGCGGTAGCGGACATCGATGGCCACTCCGGTTCACCCTCGGGCGTGAGCACTTCCATTCATACATTCCTATTCGGGCCGCAGGTTTCATGGCCTACCCGTGTATCGCCATTCGCGCACGTGCTCGTCGGAGGGGCGCACGTCAGCACCGGCCCGTACTCGAATTCGTCCCTATCCCTGGCGATCGGTGGAGGCATCGACACGAGGCTCGTGGGCCACATCTACTGGCGCATCATCGAAGGCGACTACCTTTTCACGCATTTCTTCGGGAACGCGCAGAACAACGTGCGCGTTTCGTCGGGAATCGTGTTCAAGTTCTAGGCAGCCTATCGATTCAGGGCGGTTGCGGCTGGGGGCTGCGACCCGGGCTACTCCATCGTAAAGGTCACCGTAATGTGCGTCTCGACCTCGACGGGCTGGCCGTCCAGCTGAGTGGGCTGATAGCGCCACTGCTGCACGGCTTCGATGGCGGCCCGGGCGAGGATCGGGTTGCCGCTCACCACCTCGAGTTCCTGCACCGTGCCGTCCGTCCCGATCCGCGCTTGCAGTTCAACTGTTCCCGAGAGGTGCATCACCTGCGCGATGCGCGGATACTCGGGCTGCACACGATGGACCAGGAGCGCCGCCATCACTCCGGCGCTGACGGTGACCGGTCGGTTGGAAGCCGGAGGCCGAGGTACCTCGATCGGGCGGCCATTGCTGTTGCCGCCTGGAATTGATACCCCGGGGTCACCGGGTGAATTGTCCCCGATGCTTGGCGGCTTATCACCGGGTGAGCTGGGCGCGGCCGGGTGCGACCGTCCGACCGTTGGGTGGAGCAGAATCGCTGTGATGTCGGTGGCCCGAGGTACGCTATTGCGGGAGTCCGCCACGACGGGGGTGGGCGGCCTCTGAGCGTAATAAGGAGGCACCGGCGTTACTGCCGCTTGCATCGGGAGCACTGCTGGGCTGAGCAGCGGCCACAGCAGCATCGCGCCCACCAAGCCGGCTTCCAGCGCCAGCGAACCGACGAATGCCTTCCGCCGGAGGCGCCTCGCCCAGCCATTTCCTCCGGGGTTGCCATCCATCACACAGTTCGACAGGTTCACCACATCGCTCATAGACACACCTCCGCACTTGAATAGACAGCGTTGGAGAAGCATTCCCGAGATCGGGCTCTCAGGACCGACACAAGACCTCAGGGGCCGGTCATCGGTGTTTCTGACCCGGCGATGAGGGGTCGCTGCAATCCTTCTTCTTCTACAGCTTATAGACACCAGCCGCGCCCGCCGGTTCCCGGACTTGCCCATGCAGCTGCCGATTTCAACGAAATTGGCCCTAAGCCACGCAGCCCTAGGCACTTGCGTGCCCCAATGCGAAAGATGAATCGGTTTATGTAAATCGAGCGTCTAAGAATTTTGTAGACACCCTAGATTGGGGTCATGGAGTCGCAAAGAGGTGGCATCATGAGCCGTACTTCGCTTGATACAGTAGGAGTCCGATATACGGGTTGGGCCGCGCTGAACCGCGATCCGCAGGAGGATCTCGTCGAATTCACGTGTCCCCACTGCGGAACGCACGGGACAAAGCCTGCTCGCCGGCCGCGCTCGGCCTATCACTTCACGGATGGCTTCGTGCAGGATCTGCAAGGCGAGATGAGCGCCTGCCGCAACTGCAAGCAGTCGCTGCACCTTTCGCCGGTCGTGCTGCTGCATGACCAGGGCGAGCAGCGGCGCTTCAACGCGGTGTTCCTAGCCGATCTCGAAGTCTCGAACAACTAACGCGGCGCCTGCATTCCTCGCCGCGCAGAGCCAAAGAAAAAGGGGAAGGATTGCGATCCTTCCCCTTGAGCGTTGCCCCCAGTTATCCGCTGATCGTCGTTCGCTAGTCGTGGTCCACTACTCGATATCGAGGGCGAGGTGGTGCGTCTCCATCTCCGAACGGACGCGATCGAAGGCCTCGTCCACAGTGTCCGCGAACTGCAGCAAATTGTAATCCGCTTCGCTGATCGTCCCGCTGCGCACCATGTGCCGCCAGTTGAGGACCTTGTCCCAGTATTTCCGGCCGTAGATCAAAATCAGGTGGTGCGACGATAGCTTGTTCGTCTGCAGCAGCGTGAGCAGCTCCCACAATTCATCCATGGTGCCGAAACCGCCCGGAAAAACGATCAGCGCCTTGGCCATCTGCGCGAACCAGAGCTTGCGCATGAAGAAATAGTGGAAGCAGAAATTCAGCTCGGGCGTGATGTAGGAGTTCGGCAGCTGTTCGTGCGGCAACTGAATGCTGAGCCCGATCGACGAACCGCCCGCTTCCGCCGCGCCGCGATTGGCCGCCTCCATGATTCCCGGCCCGCCGCCCGAGCAGATCACGAAACGCCGCGGATGCGGGCCGAGCGTCATCGCCCAGGCTGTGATCCGCCGCGAGAGCTCGCGCGCGTCTTCATAGTAACGGGACATGTCGACCATCGATTTCGCGGCGATGATCTTGGTTTTCCATTCATGCGTGCGGCGCCTTTTCGCAGCGTGCTTCACTTTTTTAAGCGCCGCCAGCGCCTTGTCCCGCGGCTGGATGCGCGCCGAGCCGAACATCACGATGGTATCGCCCACGCGCGCGCGGCGCAGCCGGTTGATCGGATCGATGTACTCCGCCAGGATGCGCAGCGGCCGGGCCGGCAGGCTCTCCATGAATATCGGGTCCTTGTAAGCCAGCTTGGACATGGGCAGGTGACCGCTCGGACGCTTCATGATTCCCCCTCAGCAAAATAAACGCGAAACCATTCTAGTATGTTCTGGTGGCGTCCGCAGCGCACCTGGTTGCGCGTTGTCGCGCAAAGCGCACGGTTCGTTTTCGTTGGCCTTTCCGGAGATTCACTGCGAGGAGCGCGATGTAGCCGTTCGTGAGGCAGATCCCTCGTCCAAGAGTTCACGGGCGGTGAAAATCGAGCGGTAGTTGTATTTCGCGCGCAGCATTTCCGAGCCGCCCTCTTCGCGGTCCACCAGACTGATCACGGCGACCACTTCGCAACCCTCTCGCTCGGCGGCGTCGATGGCTTCCTGCGTCGAGCCGCCCGTGGTGCAAACGTCGTCGACGATCGCCACGCGCTTGCCCTGCGTCTGTTCCATTCCTTCGATCTGCTTCTTGCGGCCGTGCCCCTTCGCTTCCTTGCGGACCAGGAATCCCTGCACTGGCCGCTTTTCGATCGCGCTCACCACGATCGCCGCGGATACCACCGGATCGGCGCCCATGCTGAGTCCGCCGATTGCGTCGGGCTTGACGCCCATTTCGTCGAGGAGTTCGAGCACGCAGTAGCCTGTGAGCAGCGCGCCTTGGGGATCGAGCGTCGTCAGCCGGCAATCGAGGTAGTAGTCGCTCTTTTTGCCGGAAGCTAGCGTGAATTCCCCGCGCACCAGCGATTTCGCGCGCAGCAGATTTGCGAGTTGCTCTCGATGGTTCATGGCGGACACCCCTTTTTACCAGAACTGCACCGATTTGGAGGATTCAAACAGCTCTGCGATAATTTCATGGGGACGGCCAGAAACCATCCTATCGTCCTAATCAGAAACATGCAGAAAGTCGGGCTTTGCAGGGTCTGTCCCCACTTGCTATTATCGGCATCCAAGTAGAATGGGGAAGGCTTTCAGATGACGAAGAAGAAGAAAAGGCTCAGTCTGGATAAAGCCGCACGAAAATTGGCTGCGATCGCGGAGAAGCACCTGTCGACACTCCCTGAAGAGGAGCAAGACTCGCGCGTCGACGCGTTCGCACGGCGGGAATTCAAGAGCGCCCGTGGTAGGCGTACCAGAGCTTCAGAGAGCGATCATACTCCTTCGTTCCCGGCAGTTGCCCGAGGTCGCTGATTAGGGCCTCCTTGAAAAGCTCCACGTCGCTATTGTCCAAGGCCTCTTTGAACTTTCGCTGCAAGATAAGTCTCCGTCTCCGTGCGGCGATGTCAATTGGCCGTCGGCCTCTCCCTTGCTCCTGCCGTCGAACGTCGTCAATGTCACCTGGCTCGGAGGTCATTGCGTTTCACCCTCCGCTACTTCTCCCTGCGAACATCAAAATCCTGCAACATGTCGATCAACTTAAATACAAACTCGCGATCTTGGGAGTCCATAGAAAACACGTCCGCTGAAACGGAGATTCTTACGTAGCCCCCGCTTCTTAAGTGGACAACTTTGGAGCTGCCCACTCCCGCCCCTTCTTCAGGTTCGGGAAGTACCGCTCCCATCTCGTCTTCTGTGTGTTCGCTCTTTGGGCGGACGGCCTTGCGCCGACGTGAGAGCGGAGACAATGTTCTGACCTGCGTTTGTAGGAACGATGACAGCGGCAAATCTGCGTACTTGGCAGCTTGCAGGAAGAAGGTTATCGCTTTTCTCTTCGTCGCTCCGCTAACGCCATATTGCTCCATCTGTTCCTCTAGGATCCGAAGCGTCATCCGTGAAAGATCGCCGTCGATGATCTTGTGGAACGCGTTCGTCAGCAATTGGCGAATTTCGTCAGGCCTTCTTTCAGGACGGCTTACGAGGTTCTGTAGGAAAAGCGTCGGCTGATCCGTACCGTCAACGAGCCCAAAGAAACGAAAGGCACTCATGATGAGCCCTTGATTGAGGCCGGACTGCGTTCGCCAAATCGTTTTGTCGATCTTGGGAGGGATACCCTGCGAAAGCGCGTCGAGCGATCCGATAAAAGTCTTGAAAGGAAGGTAGGGCTGGAGGTAAAGCTTTTTCTTCTGGCATCTTCTATCTGGCTCCATGCTGCCGCATTGTACAGAGTTTATTTCTGGCATGGTGTGTTGCGGGACTACGCTTCGCAGGCGGAGGCTCTTAGAGATGAAACTTGGGGAGACAATCGTAGTCAGGGACGCCCTTAAGAATGAGCTAAACACAGCGTCTTAAGTAATTGCGCATAGGCGGCGCAGCGTCTCATTTCCGTTGGCCCAATATCCAAATTGTGTTTCCACGGCAGCGACGACTTCCTCCAACGCAGGAAAGTATCGGTTGTGGATGCACTGGCGACGCGTGAGTTTCCAAACCCGTTCGATCGGATTCAGTTCGGGACTGTAGGGCGGCAGATAATCCAGCAGGAAATCCTTCCTATGGTCCTCTCGCCATTCTCTGTGCAGCCGGGCGTGATGGTATTTGGCGTTGTCCGTAATGACCACGACGAAGCGGCCGGTCCGGATACTCGTGCGGCGTAACCTCTTCAGGAAGGCAAAGAAGGTCATGGCGTTGAATTTGCCCGTCTCCCGAGAAAACCGAAACTTGCCATCTCGCAACCGCACCGCACCAAAGTATCCTACGCTGCGGCGCGTCGGATGGTGCAGCAGAACGGGATCCTTGGTTTCCGGTGGCACCCACATGCGACACCGGGAGCCGTGCTGCTGAAAGTGCACTTCATCGGTGGCCCAGAGGTCCACTTCGTCATTCTCCATTAGCGCCTGTAGTTTTTTTTATGCGCCTTCTGCCGTTCGGGATCGGCTGGGGCGATCGCGGGTCGTGGTTTGCGCAGTCGGAAACCCAACCTCCGGAACAGACGCTGGCATTGTCGCACGCCTAAGCCAATCCCGTACTGCCGCTCGATCCAGGCTGCCAACGTTTTGCCGTCCCATACATTCCCACCCAGACCTACCTCTCGTGGCATCCGGCGAAGAGCAACATTAATCCCTCGCAGATGCTTTTCGCTCAGGCGTCCCGGCCGCCCAGATCGGTCGCCCTCACGCAGTGCCCCTAGACCACGCTCTTCGAACCCGCGAATCCAGTACTCGACGGTTCTCGGTGCATCGCCCAACAGCGCCGCCACTTCCGGACAGGTCATACCTTGGGCCACCAGCAACAGGCCGTGAAGCCGGTGGTCATAGCGTGATTCTTCACTTCGTCGAATTTCATCCTGCAATCCCAGAATGATGGTTTCCGAATCTGCAACAGTGAGTGGTTTCATTCCACCAGGAAACCACAGATCGTCTCTATGCGCAATTACTTATGACGCTCTGTTTAGTTAGAAGGGTTGTTGCAGTTGAAGGAGATACTGTCTTCGTCTGCACTGAGGAGGAATACACCTCGGCTTCGCGGGAGAGCCGGGAGCCCAAGTGCATCGGCTTTAATCGCAAGTACGTCGTTTCGCGGGCACCCAAGGCGAGCGTCGCAAACACGTAGCCCGCCAAGGACCTACTTCTTATCTGGCTCGGCGGCGCCGTCTTCCTCTTCGAGGATGGCGGCGGCAGCTGCGATGCGGTCGCCTTCGTCGAGGCGCAGCAGGCGGACGCCCTGCGTCGAGCGACCGGCCTCGCGAATCTCGGCGGCGTGGACGCGGATCACCTTGCCGTGGCCGGTGATGATCATGACGTCCGAATCCTCGCGGACCTGGAGCGCCGCGACCACCGGGCCGTTGCGGTCGGTCGATTTCAGGTTGATCACGCCCTTGCCGCCGCGCGACGTGACGCGGTATTCGGCGAGCGGCGTGCGCTTGCCGTAGCCCTTCTCGGCGACGGTGAGCATCAGCGACGTGAGCGATTCGCGAATCTCGTCGCTTTCGAGCTCGTCGAGATTCTGCGTGTCCTTCTTGTATTCCTTCTGAACGATCCCGAAGTCCACCTGCACCGCGTCCATCGAGACGACGTAATCGCCCTTCGCGAGGTCCATGCCGTTGACGCCGCCCGCGGCGCGGCCCATCGAGCGCACTTCGGTCTCGCGGAAGAGGATAGCCTGGCCATCGCGGCTCGCGAGGAACACCATCTGCTTGCCGTCGGTCAATTTCGCGCCGATCAGCTCGTCGCCCGGATCAAGACTGATGGCGATGATGCCCGACGGGCGCGGATTCGAAAATTCCGCGAGCTCGGATTTCTTCACGGTGCCGTTTTTCGTGGCGAGGAAAACGTAGCGGCCGGTTTCCTCGAGGTTGCGCGCCGGAACGATGGCCTTGAGCGTTTCGCCATCCTGGAAGCGCACGAGATTGTTGATGGCTTTTCCGCGCGTGGCTGCCGCGGCCTCGGGAATTTCGTACACCTTGAGCCAATAGATGCGGCCCTTCGACGTGAACAGCAGAATGTAGCTGTGCGCGGACGCGGTGAAAAAGTGCTCGACGAAATCGTCCTCGCGCGTTTTCGCGCCGATGCGGCCCTTGCCGCCGCGCGACTGGTGGCGATAGGTATCGACCGAGGTGCGCTTGATGTAGCCCGCGTGGCTGACCGTGATCGCCATCTCCTCGTCCTTGATCAGGTCCTCGAGCTTGATCTCCTCGACGCGATCCACGATCTGCGTGCGGCGGTCGTCGCCGTAGGATTTCATCACTTCGCGCAGCTCGGCGACGATCACCGCTTTCAGCTTCTTCTCGCTCCCGAGAATTTGCTCGAGTTCGGCGATGCGCTCGCGGATCTGCGCGAGTTCTTTCAGGATTTCATCCACGGAAAGCTGCGTCAGGCGGTGCAATTGCAATTCGAGGATGGCGTCGATCTGGATGTAGCTCAGGCCGAGGCCCTCGCCGCTCGACGCGACGGTGATCCCGTATTTCTTGGCGTCGAGCTTGACGCCCTTGATCGTGGTTTCCCTGCCGCCCACCAGGACGCGCACCGACTTGTTCTCGAAGAATTCGTGCAAATTCTCGCGGGCGTTCGCGCGGCTGGACGATCCGCGAATGATCTTGATCACTTCGTCGATGTGATCGAGCGCCACCTGATAGCCGAGCAGGATATGCTCGCGCTCGCGCGCCTTGCGCAGCTCGTATTGGGTGCGCCGCCGCACCACGTCCACGCGGTGCTCGATGAAGAGGCGCAGCAGGTCGAGCAGGCCCAGCTCGCGCGGCTGCCCGGCGACGATCGCCAGCAGGATCATGCCGAACGATTCCTGCATCTGCGTCATCTTGAAAAGCTTGTTGAGGATGATTTCCGGCTCCTCGTCGCGCTTGATTTCGATCACGATGCGCATGCCGTCGCGGTCGCTTTCGTCGCGAATGTCGGCGATGCCTTCGATCTTCTTGTTGTTGATCAGCTCGGCGATGTGCTGGATCAGGTTCTTTTTGTTCACCTGGTAGGGCAGCTCGGTGATGACGATGTCCTGGCGGTCCTTGCCACGCTGCTCGATCGCCGCTTTCGCGCGCACCTGGAACGAGCCGCGGCCTTTTTCGTAGGCCTGCTGAATTCCTTCGCGGCCGTAGATGTAGCCCGCCGTCGGAAAATCGGGGCCGGGAACGATTTTCATCACTTGCTTCAGCGTAGCCTCGGGATTTTCGACCAGCAGAATCGCGGCTTCGATTACTTCTTTCAGGTTGTGCGGCGGAATGTTGGTCGCCATGCCGACGGCGATGCCGGAGGAACCGTTGACGAGCAGATTCGGAATCCGCGTGGGGAGGACGACCGGCTCTTTTTCGCTCTCGTCGAAATTCGGAATGAAATCGACGGTTTCCTTTTCGATGTCCTCGAGCATTTCCTCGGCGATCTTCGAAAGGCGCGCCTCGGTGTAACGCATCGCCGCGGGAGGATCGCCGTCGACCGAGCCGTAGTTGCCCTGGCCGTCGACGAGCGGATAGCGCATGTTGAAATCCTGCGCCAGACGAACGAGCGCGTCGTAGACCGGCGAGTCGCCGTGCGGGTGGTATTTGCCGAGGACTTCGCCGACGATCTTCGCGCACTTGCGGTACGCCTTCGTCGACGTGAGGCCGAGCTCGTACATGCCGAAAAGAATGCGCCGGTGCACCGGCTTCAGGCCGTCGCGCACGTCCGGCAGCGCCCGGCCAATGATTACGCTCATCGCGTAATCGAGGTACGACTTCTTCATTTCCGATTCGATATCGACCGGCGTCATGATCGACTGGTTCTGCTCGTCAGCCATTTAGACCCCTTCGTGACTTGGAATTCATAATCTGTGACTCGCGCTCGGGTGGCGGCCGTTTGGACTCATGGTTCTTGTGGTCGCTTGCGCCCGCCAGTCCCTTCAGTTAGCATCGCTCACATGACCTATCGATTCTCGGCTCTCATCACCAAGGAGAATGATTGGTACGTCGCCCGCTGCCCTGAATTGAGCGTTACGTCTCAGGGCAAGGACGTGGAGAGCGCGCGAGCCAACCTTCGCGAAGCCATCGAACTCTACCTCGAAACTTGGGGCGGACCCGAAACGGACTCTGCGTCCCAGCAACCGTTCTGGACCTTCGTCGAGATCGCAAAATAACGTGGCTCGATTGCCGAGCGTATCGGGCGAGCGTCTCGTCCGGGCTTTACGGCGCGCGGGATTCGTCGTGTTGCGGCAAAAAGGCAGCCATGTTTCGCTTGAGAAGCGCGCAGGCGACAAAGTCTTCCGGACGGTTGCGCCGCAGCATTCAACGCTCGCCAAAGGGACCCTCTCCGACATCCTCAAGCAATCCGGTTTAACGGTCGATCAACTTCTTGAGCTGCTCTAGTCGCCATCTCGATCAGATATCGAGGTTCACCACATCGAGGGCGTTCTCCTCGATGAATTTGCGGCGCTCCTCGACGTTTTCGCCCATGAGCGTGCTGAAAATGGTTTCGGCGGCGACGGCATCCTCGAGGCGGACCTTGAGGAGCGTGCGCGTCTCGGCGTTCATCGTGGTGGCCCAGAGCTGCTCGGGATTCATTTCGCCGAGGCCCTTGAAACGCGTGATGGTGAATTCCTTCTTCGCGTCTTCGAGAACGTAATTCAGCAGCAGCAGCGCGCTTTCTTTCGTGGCCTTGTCGCCATTGTGCGTGATGGTGAAGGGCGGCTTGTCGTTTTCCGCGATCGCCTGGCGCAGCGTATGGAGGCGCTTGTACTCGGGCGACGCCGCCAGCGCCCAGTTGATGCGCTTCTCGCCGCCATTTTTCAGGACGAGCTCGTGGAGGCTGTGCTCTTCGTCGAATGCGAGCTTGGCCTCGAACTCGAGCTTCGCCTTTTCGATCGCCTTCATCAGCTCCTGCAATTTCTTCTTGTCCGCAAAATCCGCTTTCTTTTCGAGATCGCTTTCGGCAAGCAGATCGACCAGCTTCGGCCCGCCTGCCGGCGAGGCAGGCTCGCGCAGGCGGCGGCCGATCTTCGCGGCCACCTGATCGTATTCCTGGACGTTCAGGAGGAACTGCGTGAGATCGCCGCCTTCGAGCGTTTTGCCGCCCTTGCTCTTCACGGTGTGCTCTTCGGTGGCGCGCTTCATCAGCTCGCGGGAGAATTCGCGCTCGTCGCGAATGTAGCGGTCCATCTTGCCGCGCTTCACGCGATAGAGCGGCGGCTGCGCGATGTAGATGTGCCCCTTCTCGATCAGCTCGCGCATGTGGCGGAAGAAGAAGGTGAGCAGCAGCGTGCGAATGTGGCTGCCGTCGACGTCCGCGTCGGTCATCAGGATCACTTTGTGGTAGCGGAGCTTCGCGGCGTCGAAATCGTCTTTGCCGATGCCGGTGCCGAGCGCGGTGATGATGGCGCGGATTTCCTCGTGGCCGAGCATCTTGTCGTAACGCGCCTTTTCGACGTTGAGGATTTTGCCTTTCAGCGGCAGGATCGCCTGATACCGCCGGTCGCGGCCGCCTTTGGCCGAGCCGCCGGCGGATTCTCCCTCGACAACGAACAGCTCGCAGCGCGCCGGATCGCGTTCCTGGCAATCGGCGAGCTTTCCGGGCAGCCCCGAGGAATCGAGCGCCGATTTGCGGCGCGTCAGCTCGCGCGCTTTGCGGGCGGCCTCGCGGGCGCGCGCCGCGTCGATGCACTTGCCGATGATCTTGCGCGCGATCGACGAATGCTTGTCGAAATACTCGCCGAGCTTTTCGTTGATCAACGATTCGACGAGGCCCTTGATGTCGCTATTCAGCTTGCCCTTGGTCTGCCCTTCGAACTGCGGCTGCGGCAACTTCACGGAAATGACGGCCACCAACCCTTCGCGTACGTCGTCGCCATTGATCGAGACTTCGTCCTTCTGCTCCTTGAGCATGCCGAAGGAATTCGCGTAGTAGTTGATCGTGCGCGTGAGCGCCGAGCGGAAACCGGAAAGGTGCGTGCCGCCGTCCACGGTATTGATCGTATTGGCGAAGGCAAAAATGTTTTCGGCGTAGCTGTCGTTGTACTGCAGCGCGATTTCCATATCCACCTGCTCGCGCTTGCCTTCCATGTAGATCGGCGAATCGTGCAGCACGCCCTTGCCGCGATTGAGGTGCTTCACGAATTCGGCGATGCCGCCGGTAAACCGGAATTCGGTTTTCTTGCTCGGAGCGCTCGTCGTCGAGCGTGATTTTCAGGCCCTTGTTCAAGAACGCGAGCTCGCGCAGGCGCTGCGAAAGCGTGTCGAAGCTGTAGGTGGTGGTCGCAAAGATCGATGGATCGGCGTGAAACGTGATTTTCGTCCCGGTCTTTTTCGTCTTGCCGGAAGCTTTCAGCTTCGAGGTTGGGTCGCCCTTTTCGTACGACTGCTCCCACACTTCGCCATCGCGCCAGATTTCCAGATCGAGCCAGTCGGAAAGCGCGTTGACCACCGAAACGCCCACGCCGTGCAGCCCGCCCGAAACTTTGTAGGTGTCGCTGTCGAATTTTCCGCCCGCGTGCAGCACGGTGAGGACGACTTCCGCGGCAGGCTTCTTCTCGGTGGCGTGCATGTCGACGGGAATGCCGCGGCCATTGTCGGTGACGGTGACGCTGTTGTCGTCGTGCACCACGACGTTGATCTCATCGCAGTAGCCCGCCATCGCTTCGTCGACGGAATTGTCGACCACTTCCCAGACGAGGTGGTGCAGGCCGAGCTCGCCGGTCGAGCCGATGTACATCGCCGGGCGCTTGCGAACCGCCTCGAGGCCTCCGAGAACTTTGATCGAGGTAGCGTCGTATTTGTGCCCGCCTGCCGGCGAGGCAGGCCCGGCGGTCTTCGCGGACGGAGTCTCTTTGTCACCCATGGATCGTGCGTCTCCTCAGTGCGTGCGGCAGACTGCGACCGCCTGCGAGCGAATTCACGCTCGGGTCATGCGTCCATCGTGTTTGGGAAGGCTGTCGAGCGGAAGTGCGCGACACTTGCCCGCCTCGCGGGCTTGCCTTGCCCATTGGCCCCGCTCTCGCTCGCGATGCGAACTCGAGCTGGGACTCGAAGGGTGTTTCTCGTCTCCATCCCGCCCCACACCGAAATCTCGGAGGGGCGCGGCGGAGATCCTCAATTCCCCCCAGCGGAAGGGGGTGCCCGGCCGTCTCTTTGCCGCGTGATTTCAGGATCGCCCGTTCTGGTCAGGCGCCCCACGCTGGCAAACCGCAGCCGAACAAAGTGCCGTTCAGGAGGATTCCGGAACACCTAAATTTTACCGGAATTGAGGCTAATTCACAAGCCGATTCTTGCGACGTGGATTGGTTTTATCTTTATTGATTTCAGTATATTACAGGATGTCTCGCCGCGTCGGACGTCGATGTTTTACACGGGATGCAGGGGCGCGAAAAAGAGTGTAAATTGGGCGATTCTCAATCGACAAATCAGATGCGCATCGGCATCACGACGTAGCGATAGCGCATGGATTCGTCGCCAAGAGGGCGGAGTTGACCCGCGGACTGTTCGTCCTTCAGCTCGAAACTGATGGGACCATCGGCGGCGGCGCCGAGAAAATCGAGCATGTACTGCGCGTTAAATCCGATGGCGATCGGATCGCCCTTGAATTCCTTGTCGATCACTTCCTTTGCTTCGCCGTATTCCGGGCTCGACGCCGAAATTTCCACGCCTTCCTTGGCGAGCATGAACTTCACCGCATGCGAGCGCTGATCGGCAAGCTGCGAGACGCGCCGCAGGGCGTCCTGCAATTCGCCGCGCTCGAGCACGATCGTTTTGTTCGCGTCCCGCGGCAGGACAGCTTCGTAGTTCGGGAATTGCCCGGTGAGTTTGCGGCAGGTCAGCAGGCGGCGGCCAAATTGAAAAAATAGGTGGCTTTCATCCTGGCCGAAATCGACGAGCGCATCGTCGCCCGATTCAGCGGCCAGGCGCTGCACCTCGTTCATCGCTTTCTTGGGGACGAGCACGCGCGTCTCGGACGAAAGACCCTCAAGCTTGTGATCCATCTCGACCATCGCGAGTCGGTGGCCGTCTGTGGCCACCATCGTCACCGATCCCGGCTTCAGCACCAACAACGCGCCATTCAGCGTATAGCGCGACTCTTCGAGCGAAATTGCGAAGGTGGTCTTCGCGATCAGGCTCGCGAGTAGTTTTGAGGGAATCCGCACCAGCGCGTGGGCAAAATTCGGTAGCGCCGGAAAATTTTCCTTCGACATACCGATCAACTTGTAACTTTTTCGATCGCATGTCACCTGCACGTAGTGGTTTTCAAGTAGCTTGAATTTGATCTCTTCGTCCGGCAGCAGGCGAACGAGTTCCAGTAACTTCTTCACCGGAATTGTGCCGGCGCCTTCCTTCTTTACTTTTGCCTCACACGACGTGCGGATGCTCAATTCCAGGTCGGTCGCCGTAATCGTCAGGCGATTGCCGCTCGTTTCGCACAGGAGGTTCGAGAGGATCGGGATGGTCGTCTTGCGCTCGACGACGCCCTGCGTGAGATTGAGCTCTTCGAGAAGATCGTATTTCTTTACGCTGAATTCCATTCGCGTGCGGTCCTTGTGGTTCGGCGTTGATTTTCGTCGCGGCTACTGTACAGCTATTTTATAAAATTAAGAAAGAATGAAAACCGTAGTAGCCACCGCAACTGTGAATCTGCGGAAAACAGTCTAACACGTTGTCTCGTATACGTTTCAGCCGCCATGTGTCCTGTGGAAACCTCCGCGGCCTGTGCATGAAATCTCGGGCCAGCCGCCGGGAGCGACGCTTTTCCGCAGCTATCCACAGCAAGAAGGGGCTTTCACCGCGCCACTGGCGTTAACTCTAGCCGAACGAGTCGAGTAGCTTGTTGATTGTTTTGTTCAAATCTTTATCGACCTGGCGAAGCCCCTCAATCTTGTTGATCGAGTGCAGCACCGTCGTGTGATGCTTGCCGCCAAATTGCTTGCCGATTTCCGGCAGCGAAGCGGATGTGAGCCGCTTCACTAGAAACATGGCTACCTGGCGCGGAAACGCGATCACCTTGGAATTGCTGCGCACCTTCAAGTCCTGTGCGCGAAGCCCGAAATGCTCGCCAACCTTTTTTTGAATCTGCTCGATCGTGACCTTTTTTTCCTGTGTCTCGATCACGTTCTTGAGCACCTGCTGCGCGGTCGAGAGGTTGATCTCGATGCCGGTAAGCGACGCATACGCCATCAGGCGGATCAGCGCGCCCTCAAGCTCGCGGATGTTCGACTTGATCGAGCGCGCGATGAACTGCGCCACGTCGTCCGGCAGGGCCAGCCGCTCGCTATCCGCCTTTTTCTGCAGAATGGCGATCTTGGTTTCGAGGTCGGGCATCTGGATATCGGCGATCAAGCCCCATTCGAATCGCGAGCGCAAGCGTTCCTCGATGGATGAAATGTCTTTCGGCGGGCAGTCCGACGAGATCACGATCTGTTTTTGCTGGTCGTAAAGCGCATTAAATGTGTGGAAGAACTCTTCCTGCGTCCGCTCGGCGCGCGCGATGAACTGGATATCGTCCACCATTAGCACGTCCATAGTGCGGAAACGCTCGCGAAAGCTCGGCATGCGCTCGAAGCGGATCCCGGCGATCACTTCGTTGGTGAATTTCTCGGCGCTGATGTAGGTGAGCCGCACGCCGGGATTGCGGCGCTTCAGCTCGTGCCCGATCGCTTGCATCAGGTGGGTCTTGCCAAGCCCCACACCGCCATAGAGGAAAAGGGGGTTGTAGGATTTCGATGGCTGCTCCGCCACGGCTTGCGCAGCCGCATGCGCGAACTGGTTCGACGCGCCCACGATGAACTTGTCGAACGTATAGCGCGGATTCAGCTGATGTTCCGCCGAATCGAAATCCAGCTTTGCTTGTGCTACAGGAGTAGGATTCGCGGGCACCGGCTCCGCTTCCACGCAAATGAAATCGACCACCACCTCCGGCCGGCCGACTTCCACAAGAACCGCCTGCAGAAGCTCGCCATAGGTCTGCTTCAAGCGCTTGGAAAAGAGCCGGGTAGGCACCCGGACCACCATGTGCTCGCCTTCCAAACGCTCCTGGCGTGTGGGCCGGAACCAAGTGGCGAAACTGTGGGGATTAACGCGCCGCTCCATATGCTGGAGGACCTTATCCCAAAGATTCATCAAAAATAGCCCCCATGCAATTTCCACTGGTGTGGAAATACTGTGGAAACCCACCTCCCGCGATAGGAGGTCTTTATAGGTTTGGTCGATCGGGCTCGATGCCGCAGACCGCGCCCCGCCTCAACCTGCGGCACGTCAATGTGTGCTCGCGCTCGATTGTGTTCAGCGACTGTACGCGAGGGGGGATTCTGCCTAAACGAAACGCGCGGGGCAAGAGGAAATTACAGGGAGTTATGCAGCACGCTTCACATAGGATTCACAGTTTTTCCACAGCCCAATTTTCATCTTGCGTCCGACGCGATTTCGTGAGCACCGCTTCTTTCCGGCATTTCTGGAAGTACGAACAGGCTAGCGCTCCGCCGAAGGATGGATTTCCACAGGGAAGCCTTCGGAGCAGTACTGTGAAAATCCGATACGCTCGTTCCTTTTCTTGCAAGATGAACGCCGCATGACATCGTTCTGCCCTAGGAATCGAGGCGAAAATTCAGGCGTTCGATCGAACGCGCGTGGCCGGTCGACTCGTCAACATCGATGAGCACGCTGTTCATCTGAATATCGCCCTCGGCCACCACGAACCGCGAAGGCATCGTGTTGTCGAAGAAATGCTCGAGAATGCCCTGCTTTTCCATGCCGATCACGGAGTCGTGCGGCCCCGTCATGCCCACGTCGGTGATGTACGCGGTGCCCTGCGGCAGCACGCGATAATCGGCCGTCGCGACGTGCGTGTGCGTCCCAAGCACGGCGGAAACTTTGCCATCGAGATGCCATCCCAGGGCGACCTTTTCTGATGTCGCCTCGGCGTGCATGTCCACCACGATCACTTTCACGTCGGGTGGAATTTTCGCGAGCTCGCGCTCGGCCGTGCGAAAGGGATCGTCGATCGGCGTCATGTACGTGCGTCCTTGCAGATCGAGCACCGCGTAGCCCGTGCCGTTTTTCTCTCCCACGTAGAGCCCGCGGCCGGGCGAGCCATTCGGAAAATTCGCGGGACGCAGCAGGCGCGGCTGCGTCGGGAAATATTCGATGATTTCTTTCCGCTTCCAGATGTGGTTTCCGCTGGTGAGTACGTCCGCGCCCTCGGCGAAAAATTCCTCGGCGATCCGCGGCGTCACGCCGAATCCGGAGGCGGAATTCTCGCAGTTGATGATGCACAAATCGACATGGCGCTGCGCGAGGATGTCCGCCAGCCGCTCGTGAACGATCTTGCGGCCGGGCGAGCCGACGATATCGCCGATGAAAAGGATTTTCATTTTTAGCGGTTTCTAGAAGCGGAGCGGTCCACTTCGCCGTGCGTTGCTAGGCCCTGAACCCCACAAATAGGTGGGTGCCCCGCGCCTGCTTTCAGGCTTTCCCGCGACGGCAAGCCGCCCGGGACATGCACAAGGGCAGGACGACACGAGCTCCCTGGGATCCAGTGTTGGTTCAATAGGCTTTCGCAGCGTCACCTGCGTCGCAGGCCAACTCCGCGGTTTATTGTAGCAAACGCGTGCCGAGCCGACGAACGGCGCGCGGAATCGGTTTCTCACTGCGCGGACGGCCCGAGAGTTTTCAAGTACGTGATGATTTGCCAGCGGCGCTGCTCCGGGATTCCCGCCCACGGCGGCATACCGTGAGGCAGGTTGCCATTGCGCAGGAACCACGCGAGTTCACCGGGCGTCGCATTCTGCACGCTGGGGGCGCGCAGATTCGCGGCGTGGCCCAGGCCGGTAGCATCGTCCCCGTGGCACTCCGCGCAATGCTGGTGGAACAATTTCTCTCCCGCGAGAACAGCATCCGGCTGGCCTTCGTATGGATTTTTCCAGGAGCGCGTCTTCAAAGGCGCCTCGGCGATCACTACGAGGACGCCGCGCGCATCCGTTTGCCAGTGGCGCGTTGCGCCGAATGCCGCAGCGACAGAGGCCAAAAGAATGCCGAGAATCAACGCGAGCCTCATTTAGAAAAGACTCCTCAACTTGCGGCCGAAGCCGCCGATTTCGTACGACATTCCCCAGCGCAGCAAGAAACGATGGCTCACGTCAGTCAGCCCGAAGCCCGGCGAAACAGACAGCGTGACGCCGCTGGGCATCTGCCATGCGGCGATTGGCGCAACGTAATGAGAAGTGCCGGAGAGTGCGAGCAGATCGGTCGTGCCGAGACCGCCGTACGCTTCGACGCCGAGGACAAAATTCTCGCGGCAGAAATTGCACGGGCGCGGCGTCGCTGCAAGGCGAAGCGGCCGGCTAATCCCCAGCGCGTAGCCGAACTCCCACGGCTCGTGCCCCAGATTCTTTTCGGAGATGAAGTTCTCCGAGAAATTCCAGCCCTTGTAATCGCTTGAAAGAATCAGTTTCGTTTCGATTTCGTGAGTGTGCGATAGATTCGCCACTGAGTTCGGCTCAGTGGCGTCGAGCTGGTCGTCGAAGCCCACCACTTCTTTCAGCGTTTTGTCCGCGTCCGTCGTGTTTTCGAACTCCACGTACAGCACGGGGTTGATCCAGTGCTCGTGCATCAGCGGCCGGAACCGATTCTCCCAGCGCGTGCCGGTAAATACGGTGCTGTCGCCAAAGGTCGTTTGCGAGTCGATGTAGAACTCGGTGGTCCACCAGGCGGTCACGCCATATTCGAGCTCCATCCACGGCGCGATGAAATCGCCATGGGCCTTCTGCGTTCCGTAGATCGAGTACGTTTCGATCTCGAGGTTGCCGGGCTCCTCCAGGTGGTGCGAGTAAGCGACAAAATATGGGGTCTCCTGCGCCCGCGCCCGAGGCGCAAAGCTCAGTGCCGCGAGAAGAAATGCAAGCAACAGGACGGCGGCTCGCGCGCCGATCGTGCCGTGCGACGAGATTCGGCGCGAAGCGAATCGAAAGCTCACAAGGCAATCGCCTTTCTAGTTGTAACCAGGTATCAACTTGAAGGCGTGAGTCTACGTATAGTTGATACAGCGTGTCAACAGGGAAGTTGAAGCAAGCCTAACCAGCCAAGCAAAGGAGACAGCGGGCCCGAAGGCCCGCCGCCGGTGGAAGTTGCGAATTGTGTCTCTTAGAAGTGGAAGCCGATCTCGGCCGTCACCGTGCGCGGAGTCACGTAGTGCGTGCCGCTGAAGGTCGAGAGGAAGTTGTAGACCACGTAGTTGTTCGCGATATTGATCACCGTCACCCGAGCGCTCCACTTATACCGGTCGCCGTGGAAGAGGTTGTCCTCTCCGATCGCGAGGTCAAAGAGATTACGCCCTTGGATTCGCGGCGGGTTGTGGTCGTCGTTTTCGGCATTCGGCACCTTGATCAGCGCGGAGCCAAACTCGGAAGCGGGGCAGTTTGACCGAGATAACAGTCAGAAGTGGAAAGTGATTTCTGCTTGGACCGTTCTCGGCGCCACGAAATGGGTCCCCGAAAAACTCGAAAGAAAATTATATAGTGCGGCTTTATTCGTTAAGTTCACAACCGTTATTTTCCCGCCTAAGGAGTAGGTGTCCTTCTTCCAAAGGCTGTCAGCACCCACCGCGATGTCGAAAAGGTTGCGCGGCATAATGCGGGACGGGTTGGTATCGGCATTGTAGGTTCCAGGAGGAACAATGTGAATGAGTGTGGCGCCATAGTGAGGCGCACTGCAGCCTCGCAGTGGTTGGGCGACGGTAGCGAACTGTTTACCGCAATACAGGCCAATCTCCTGTTGTTCATCACCCGCTAGGGTGAGTGCGGTCACATAGTCCGGAACGCTCACAACCACTAGCCCACTGTCGAACCGCCAGGTCAGCCCAAGCCACAGGCCCCCAAGCCCCTTTTGTGAGAATTGGTACTGCAGATTTGTCGTCTGCTCGAATCCCTGATCGTGATCCGGACGCGCAACCGGAGCGTACGCCGCGCCAAAGTTGATGCCGCCGATTTCGGGACTGAACAAGCGGGATCGGCTGTGTCCCATCACGGTGAAGGCGCTAAAACCATGCACGTTGTTGTTTGGCGGCCACGAGAATACGTGAGATCGCTTCGCAAGCCGGTGCTCGTCAGACGCCTGGACTGAGAGAGGGTCGCCGGTTGATCGGAGAACAGGTTAGCCGAAGGGAAGTAATTCACGCGGTCTTGGCGCACCCACGCATTGGCTGTGAGCAGCAGTGCCGGACTGAGAATGCGGGAAAATGCCGGCGCTACGTTAAAACTTGTCATGTGCTGCCGCTGGTCTTGCCCTGCCGTTTGCTGATCGTAAGTATTGGGCACCTGGAACCACGACCGCGCGGCGGACAGGTTCAAGTGGAATGAGGTCGCGTCACTGGGACGCCAGTCAAAACGATCAAATAGACTTTCGGCATTGCCCCGCGCATGAAGAGGCTGAAATTCTGGCGTGTCCAAGAAACGGTGGCTGTCGACGCCATCCAATGCCACGAAATTCCCGAAGTGGCTCGAGCCGGATGCAAGAGTGACGCTTGCCGTAGGTGTTGCAAACGATCCGTAGCCCATCGAAATCGTCCCGTTTGACCTCCCGGCGTTCAAGCCCGAACGCGTGGTCACTTCCACGATGAGACTGGTCTTGTCGCCAAACTCGGCCGGAGGAGCGCCTTGGAGGGTCTTCATATCTTCGATGGTGCTCGCCGAAATCTGATTCGAAAAAATCCGGCTCTGCTGATCTGAGATCGGCTGACCGTCGATACTGAAGGAAGTCTCTGCGTGCTCGCCGAGCGGGTGGAATACACCATTTGAATCCGCGGCAACGCCAGGAGTCGCCAGGGTCAAGATGGAACTCAGCGCAGCATTTACGCTTTCGCTTGGCAAATTCTGAAGGAGCCCGGAACTGATCCGGGTCTGGGCGACGTTCAGCGAACCCACGTCAGCAGACCCTTCCGCCACCGTGACTTGTTGAGCGACCGCTTCGAGGCTGAGGGAAATCGTTAGGTTGACGGATTCACCTTCCCGTAGAGTCACCTTTTGTCGGCTCGTGTGGAAGCCGCGGGACTGAACGATAAGATCATGCTGCCCCGATGCGACATGAGTGAAGCAAAACCGGCCGCCCGCATCCGTTTTGGTATCGAGCCGGGTATCGGCAGTGCTCAATTCCACTGCAGCGCTGACCACGAGTGCCCCGGTCTGATCTTGGACAGTCCCGCAGATGCTCCGAGGTGATGGTGCCTGCTGCGGCGACCACAAAGACAGCAGTCCGAAAATGAATACGGCTGAGGCGAAGCCCATATCTCTGCACGCGCGCTGATATTAACCTAGCTTAATACGATGTGTAAAGCGCCATTAACCAGCGGGAAATGGGTTGCATGCGCAGAGTTGCAAGGAAGAGTTACGAGGGTGTGCCGACGTTGAGCTTCGCGCTGCCGCAACACATGCAGCTCGTAAGGGCGCTGCCTTGGCCTGAGTGCCGAAGGCTCGCTTTGCCTTCATAGCCGCGCCATAAACATGGCGCCCCTCAATTCGACCCTTCAAGCGCCTTCTCGACCAGCGCCACGCACTTCTCGACGCGCTTGCGCAGCGGCCCTTCCATGGCCTCCTGCCGCGCGCGGTGCGCGAACATCTCGTCGGCGATATTGAGCGCCGCCAGCACCGCCACCTTCACCGAATCGACCATGTGCGTCGCCTCGGCCACTTCCCGCATCTTGCCGTCGACGTACGCCGCAAGCTCGCGCAAGTGCTCCTCGTTCTGCCCGTCCGCATTCACGTTGTACATCTGATCGTAAATCTCGATTTTCATGGTCACACCCTCGCGCCGCCCCGGCTGAGGAAGCAAATGTAGCTCACCCCGCTTCCCCGAGGTGAAGCTTTTTGCAGTTGGTTTTGCCCGTAGGGGCACTGCCTTGGTCCGAGTGTCTCTGACGAAAGCTTGCTGCGCTTCTTGGGGAGGCAGCGCCCACCCTGCCGAGCTGTCATCCCGACAGAGGCCGCCTTTTGGCCGACGAGGGATCTGCTCTTGTTTTCAGGTCCTCGTCCGCTGCAGCTATTCTCTCTTCGCTGGCACCGGGGCCCGCCTCAGCTCGCGCGCAGCGCCGCCCCAAGCTTCGTCTCCAGCGCACCCACAATCCGCGCCGAAAAATCCGCAATCTGCGCGTCGGTCAACGTCGCCTCCGCGCTCTGAAACGTCACACGAACCATCAACGAAAATTTCCCCGCCGGAATCTGCCCGCCGCGGAACAGATCGAGCGCCTCGACGCCGCGCAATTCCGCAATCGCCAGCGCGCGAATCGCCTCGACCACCTGCGCGAAGTGCGCGCCATCCGCCAGCACCAGCGAAAAATCCCGCCCGACCGCCGGAAACCGCGGTATCGGAACGAATTTTCGTGCAACGCCCGCTGCCTCGATACCCATAAGCAGCGCATCGAGCGCCAGTTCCGCCACAAAAACGTCCTGCCGCACCTTCAACTGCTCCGCAATCCGCCGCGCGACCTGCCCCGCCCGACCCAGTTCGGGGCCCGTGGTCGCGACAACCCGGCCCTCGTGGCCGACGTACGTATTTCGCAAAGGGTGGACCCTGGCCGATTGCGTGGCGCTCAGCCAGTTTACCGACTCGGGATGCCAAGTCAGTCCACCAGCGAGCTCACCGATGCTGTCGAGATCGCCCTTCAAATCCACGAACGTGAATTCGCGCGCATCCTCATGAATCGTTTTCTCGCGCGCGTTTCCCGTTGCGCCCAACGTGAGCACGAGATTCTCGGCCGGCTCGCCATCCTGCAGCGAGTAGGCCTTGCCGACTTCAAACAGCCGCAAATCGCGCTGCCCGTGATTCAAATTCCACTCGAGCGCGTCGATCATGCTGACCACGCCATTCGACCGCATCACCGACGCATCTTCCGCGAGCGGATTTCCGATCACCGCGGGCGCCACGCCCTCCGCGCGAAACAACTCATCGCGTCGTGCATCGACCAGCGGAATCGCCACAATTTCTTGATAGCCCAGCGCGATCACGCGCTCGCGCAAACGATCGAGCGCCGCCGCATGCGGCAGCCTTTGCGCCGGCCGCTTCGCGGGAGGCAGCCGCGGCGGAAACTTGTCGTAGCCATAGTGCCGCGCGACCTCTTCGATCAAATCGATTCCGCGCGTCACATCCTGCCGCCACGAAGGCTGCTTGCACTCCCACGCGGCCAGCAGCGAGCCATTGCTTCCGCGGTGCGCGTCCTTGCGCACCGGATGAAACCCGAGCGCGCCCAGAATTTCCTCGATGTCGCGATCGGGAACGTCCGCGCCCATCACGCGCAGCAACTCCTTGCGCGAAAGCTCGATCGTCGCGCCCGCCGCGCGCCCCGGATACACATCTACGACGCCCGCCAGCAGCTCGCCGCCCGCCACCTGCTGGATTAGCTCCGCCGCGCGCCGCGACGCCGTCTCCGCCATCTCCGGATCGGCCCCGCGCTCGAATCGGTACGACGCCTCCGTCCGCAGCCCCAGCGCCTTCGACGTGCGCCGCACCGAAATCGGATCGAACCACGCCGACTCGATCAGAATATTCCGACTGCTGAATCCGATTTCGCTTTCCGCGCCGCCCATCACGCCCGCAATCGCCACGGCGCGCGACGCGTCCGCGATCACGCACATCCCTTTCGCAAGCGTGCGCTCCGCGCCATCGAGCGTACGAATTTTTTCGCCCGCCCGCGCGCGCCGCACCACGATGCGCCGTTCGGCCAGCTTGTCCAAATCAAATGCGTGCAGCGGCTGCCCCAGCTCGAACAGCACGTAGTTCGTTACGTCGACTACGTTGTTGATCGAGTTCTGCCCAATCGCTTCGAGCCGCTGCCGCAGCCAGTCCGGCGAAGGCTGCACTTTCACGCCGCGCAGCACGCGCGCCGTGTATCGCCCGCACAATTCCGGCGCCTCGATTTCGACGCGCGCCGCGTCCGCCGCCTTCCCGCTAGATTCCTTCAGCTTCGGCTTCAGCGATTTCACGGGCAGCCGGTAAATCGCGGCCACCTCGCGCGCCACGCCATAGTGCCCCAGGCAATCGGGACGGTTCGCCGTGATCTCCGCGTCGAGCACCGGCCCGGCCGGCGTCTCCTCGATCGAGTCGATCGCGATGCCCGCGAGCGAAAGCCGCGCGCGCAGCTCGTCCGCAGGCGCCGTCGCCTCCACAAACTCCTTCAGCCAGTTGTAAACAATCTTCATTCTTGTGTTTTCAGTGGCACAGACAATCCTGTCTGTGCTCTTACGCAGTGCCTTTATACCGGACTAACCTAGCCTATCGCTCCGCTTCCAATCGCCCGAAATACACATGCGTCTCATATTCAAATCGCACGCACCCATCTTCCGCGTGCGCATCAAAAAGCCTCCGCAGCGCCCCCAGCATCGGCTCATGCTTCGGATGCCCTTGCGGCGGCGCGTATGACGAACTCCGCAGCCTCCCGCTCAGCCCGTCGAAATCGAACACCTGCGCGTTGGGCAATAATTTCTCGGCGAAAGCTCCCCGCCCGAAAAAATCGTTCATGCGCGCGTACTGCGGATACGTCTCCGCCACCTTCGCGTAATCGTCGCAATATTCGTGCAGCAGCCCCGCATACTCGCGCTGGAACGCCGTCCGGTCGCTCACGCGCTCGTTCCACATCACCGCGACCCAGCCGCCCTGCCCGCCGGGGCGGGCCGGCCTCAGCACGCGCGCGAATTCCACCCGCGCCGCCTTGGGTTCAAACCAGTGGAACGCCTGCCCCGCCACCACAAAATCCGCGCACGCATCCGGCAGCGTCGTCGCCTCAGCCGATCCCGCTACGCTGCAGAAGTGCGGGTATTTCTCAAGAAATTGCTCGCCCGCGTCCCGCATCGCGGCGTTCGGCTCGACGCCATACACGATGTTGCCGTTTTCGAGAAAAAGCTGCGCCAGCAGCCCGGTCCCGGAGCCAACATCCACAACCACCGACTCCGCCGTCAGCCCGCATCCCTCGCGCAACACATCCACCACCTCGTGCGGATACCCCGGCCGGTACCGGACGTAATCTTCCACGCGATTCGAAAATCGTTCTTTTGAATCCGCCGCTAATTTCGCATCCGCCATCGCGCTCGAACCGATCACTTCCGCCGCGCGCTATCTGCGAGAGCACGCAGCGCCAAGCGGTATTTCTTCACCGCCTTCGCCGCGATCCTCAACGCGCGTTCGATCTCCGGGTCGTACCGCCGTCCTGCAGCGTTCTCCCTGCTCGATTTCGCATCTACCATAGTTAGGCCGTAGGGGCGCTGCTTACTGCGCCCGGACTCGACCGCGCATTCGCCAATGAGATATCCTTCGGCCCGGGCTTACACCGCCGTGCCTCAGGATGACGATCCTCGTCGGATCGTCACGGAAACTGGCGCAAAAACCGCACATCATTCTGAAACAGCAGCGGCAATTCCGTAATCCCGTACTTCATCATCGCCAGCCGGTCGACGCCCATCCCGAACGCGAACCCCGAAAGCTTTGCGGCGTCATACCCAACGAATCCGTAGACCGCCGGATTCACCATTCCCGCGCCGAAAAGTTCAATCCATCCCGAAAATTTGCACACGCGGCAGCCCGTCCCGCCGCAAACGTGGCACGTTGCATCGACTTCCGCCGACGGCTCCGTGAATGGAAAATAGCTCGGCCGCAGCCGCGTCTTCGCCTTCGGCCCCAGAAACTCGCGCACGAAATATTCGACCGTGCCCTTGAAATCGCAAAAAGTGATGTCCGTATCGACCGCCAGCCCTTCGATCTGGTGGAACATGTATCCGTGCGTCGAATCCGGATTGTCGCGCCGGTAGACTTTCCCCGGCACCACGATCCGCACCGGCGGCGCCTGCTTTTCCATGGTGCGAATCTGCATCGGCGACGTGTGCGTGCGCAGCAGGTGTTTACCCGCCGTGCCGCGCTTGTCCGCCGCGGCGGACGAGCCCTCGATGTAGAACGTGTCCATATTGTCGCGCGCCGGATGGTGCTCGGGAATGTTGAGCGCCTCGAAATTGTAGTAGGGCGTCTCGATCTCCGGCCCTTCCACCACGCTGAACCCGATCGAAAGAAAAATCCGCAGCAGCTCGTCGAATGTCTGCCGGATCAGGTGCCGCGTCCCGATCGCGCGCTCCACGCCCGGCAGCGAGAGATCAACTTGATCCCGAGCCGCGGCCGCCTGCTCCGCCGCCCCTTCGATCTCCTTGCGTTTCTCTTCAAGCGTCGCCTCGACGTGCGCCTTCAGCTTTTGAAATTCCTGGCCGACTATCCGCTTGAGCTCCGGCGGCGATGTCTTCAGCCAGTTGTCGCCGATATGCGTCAGCGCACCGGATTTTCGCCCGGTCCACTGCGCGAGAAACGCAGTCCATTCGTTCGGGTCAGCTCGCTTCGCAACATCCGCGTCAAAGCGTTCGCGCACTTCGGCGAAGCGCGCCGCCACTTTTTCGGGCGTCGTGTCGCCAAGCTGCGCGAGCGTCTGTGTTGTGGGATCTGTCGTCATCGAGGGGCAGTATACTCGGTGAACGGGCCGGCGGGGCGGCGGCCATTTCTTGGTTTTTCGGGTGCCCCACCCTTGGTTCGTAAAGGTGGGACGCCTCGCATGACAATTTCGCCGCGAATGGAAACCGGTCTACGCCGCGGGCTGCTTCGGTGCAGACGCGGCCTTCATATGCTGCTTCGCCGCTTCCACGAGCAACGTAAATCCTTCGGCGTCGCGCACGGCCATATCCGCCATGATCTTCCGGTCGACGTCGATCCCGCCCGCTTTCAATCCGTGGATCAACTGGCTGTAGGTCGTGCCGTTCGCGCGCGCCGCCGCGCCGATGCGCTGGATCCACAGCGTGCGGTAATCCCGCTTGCGCGTCCGCCGATCGCGATAGGTATATCGCAGCGAACGGTTCACCGCTTCCTTCGCCGACCGGAAGAGCTTTCCCTTGGTGAGAAAAAACCCCTTCGCGTGTTTCAGCAGCTTCTTGCGCCGGGCGCGGCGCTTCGTCCCGCGTTTTACTCGAGGCATGGCTCTGGTTCTCCTGTTTTGATTTCCGAAAGTCGGTTACGCGGAGAGGATGCACGGCAACGCGACGCCCTGCCCGAAATCGGGCCTGACACAGCGCGACAGCGCTAGTCTCCGCGGCGTGTTCGTTGGGCTCCCGTCATCCCCGAGGTGACTCGGAGGCGGAAGCAAGACAAGCCGGAAATTCCGGCTTGTGGCCTTTCGTCCAAATTGCGAACGTAGGTTGGGCCGGCAGGCCCGCCGCGGCGGGTTACGCTCTGCCTGGCCGAAAAAAATCTAGACCCCGTACGGAAGCGCGAGACGGATGTTGTGCTCGTCCGCTGGACTCACTTGGATCTTGCCGGCGAGTTTCCGCTGGCGGCGTGGCGGCTTGGTGCCGAGCAGGTGGCGTTTTCCCGAATGCCACCGCATTATTTTTCCCGTCGACGTCATCTTGAACCGCTTGGCGGCGCCGCGATGCGTCTTCAACTTCATTTTCTTGTTCTTTTTCACGAATCCCTCTTCCGCAAATTCTTCACGCCGTCGGCTGCGCAGGCCGCGCCGGCGCCGAAGCGACGGCTCCCTTTTTCGGCGCGAGCAGCGCGAGCAAAATATTCGCTTCCATGCGCGGCCCGAATTCCACCTGGGCGTGCTCGTTGATTTCCTTGAGCAGCCGCTCCATCTTCGCGCGGCCCACGTCCTGGTGCGCCATCTCGCGGCCGCGATGGAAAATCATCGCCTTCACTTTGAATCCGTCGCCGAGGAACCGGATGATCTGGTTCTTACGCACCTGGTAATCGTGCTCGGCGGTCGAAGGACGAAACTTCACTTCCTTGATGTGCGAGCTCTTCTGATGCTTCTTCTGCTCGTGCGCCTTCTTGTTCTGCTCGTACAAAAACTTGCCGTAATCGACCAGCTTGCAGACCGGCGGCACCGCGCTCGGCGAGATTTCGACTACGTCCAGCCCCGCGTCACGCGCCGCCTTCATTGCGTCGAACAGAGACATCACGCCCAGCTGATTCCCCGCTTCGTCAACCACACGGACCTCTCGAGCGCGAATCCGCTCGTTTACCCGAAGACCACCCGAACCTCTAGGTTCTGCGATAAACCCACCTCCGACCGGCGAAAGATCATCTTCGCCGCCCGTTTTCTTGTCGCCGGCCCTTCAAACCGCAATCTGAGGGCGACAGGCCAAAAAGTATAGCACGCCCGGCCCGCCCACCCGCAATAGGGATCACTACGTAGCGGTAAGGTTTAAATGTAGCGCCGCGGCCTAAACGCCCCCTGCGCTGACGTGTCATCCCGAACGAAGTCCCGCGCTCCCGCTTTTCCCGCGGTATTGGCGGGCGCGGGACGCAGTGAGGGATCTGCTGTTTCGACCGTTGGCTCGCCACCGACCACCGTTCCGAATGTGCTTTTCGAAACGCCCTCGCCGAACCCGCTGGCGAAAATGGGCCGTTCAGCCATACTCAAACGCACATGCCACTCATTGATCTCATCGGAACCGTCGCCGCCGTTTGCACCACCACCGCCTTCATCCCGCAAATCGTCAAAATCCATCGGCAAGGCGGCCGCGATCTCTCCTATCCGATGCTCTTCCTTTATCTAACAGGCATCGTCCTGTGGCTCGTCTACGGTCTCATGATCCACGCCGCGGCCGTGATCTGGGCCAACGCCGCGACATCGCTCCTCGTCGGTGTGGCTCTCGTCCTCAAAGCCACCCACCCGCACCCCTAGCCGCCAGATTCCGCTCCGAAACTGCCCCAAAACCTTCGCCAAACTTTCGTCTTGACAAGTAGCAGATTGCGATATACAAATTACATATTGTAATAAGCGAGCGACCACATGAAACTCGGCGACAAACTCCGTTCCCTCCGCTCCGTCGAAGGACAGCTCCGCGGCTTCGATCGCTCCATGACTCAGGTCGAGGTCGCCAAGGCCATGAAGCGCGAACTCGGCCGCAGCCTCAGCCAGGCCTATCTTTCGCAGATCGAGAGCGGCTTGCGCCCGCACATCACGCACACCACGCGCGAATTGCTCGCGCGCTTCTTTCGCGTCTACCCGGGCTTTCTCGTCGACGATCCCGAGGGCTATTCGGCCGCGCTGCAATCGGATCTGCGCGTGATCGACGCGAAAGTCGACTCCTGGCTCTTCGCGGGCGCCGAACAGTTTTCGTCCGACACACAATTGAGCGACGCGTTGCTCGAGCTCGCTCGTCACGAGGATTCTCGCCGTCTGTTGCTTCTGCTCGGCGAGATCGTGCGCACGCCGGGGCTCGCCGATCGGCTCGGCGACGTGCTTCGCCCGGAAACTCAACAAAGGGACCCTGATGATCGAAGGCAACAGTCGCCGGAAATCGGCGCGCGGAGCTAGCGATGCGAACTTTGCTCGAGGCACAGGAAATTCTCGGCGTCACGGTCGAAGTTGTGGAGGTGCTCTATGACATGGGCAAACTTCTACTTGTTTTGTTTTCTGATTGGGTTCGCCCTTAGCCTGCTGGCGTTTCTCGCGGGCGCCGTGCACCTGCACATTCCGGCGAAGCTGCACATTCATTTGCCGGCGCAGGCGCTGCACGGCAAAGCGATCGCGGGCCTTCGCGGCGGGCAGGCACGCGCGGGCGGCGGGATTTCCTGGCTCAACGCCTCGACGATCCTCGCGTTCCTGGCGTGGTTCGGCGGGACGGGCTACATCCTCACCCGCAATTCGCACATCGTCGCCGCGTTGTCGCTGCTGATTTCAGCGGGGGTAGGACTCGTGGGCGGTTGGATGGTATTCGCCTTCATGGCGCGCATCGTGAGGATCAGCGAGCGGCAGATGCTCGATTGGGACTATCGCCTCGAGGGCTCCGTCGGCACGCTCAGCAGCGCGATCCGCGAAAACGGCACGGGCGAAATCACCTTCGAGAGAAATGGCGCCATCAAGAGCGCCAGCGCGCGCAGCGAAGACGGCAAGCCGCTCCCCAAGGGCGCCGAAGTGGTGATCGCGCGCTTCGAGAATGGCATCGCGTTCGTCGAGCGCTGGGAGGATTTCACGCGCTAAAAGTTTCGAATCGGCCTGAGGGAAAACTTTCGGAGGAAAGAGGGAGGCTCTATGCATCCGTCGTTCGATCTTTCAAGCGTTTGGGTAATGGCGGGCCTGTGCGTCTTGGTCGTGCTGTTCCTCATGATTGCCTTCGCGAAGATGTTTCGCAAGGCCGGGCCCCATGAGGCGCTGGTGGTCTACGGCATCCGCGGCACGCGCGTCGTCCAGGGAAGCGGCACGCTCATTCTCCCGATGCTCGAGCAGTGCCGCGACCTTTCGCTCGAGTTGATGTCTTTCGATGTCGCGCCGCAGCAGGACCTCTACACCAATCAAGGCGTCGCCGTCACGGTCGAAGCAGTGGCTCAACTGAAAGTGAAATCCGATCCCGTCTCGATCCGCACCTCCGCCGAACAGTTCCTCACGAAAACGCCCGTGCAGCGCGAAGGCCTGATCCGCCTCGTGATGGAGGGCCACCTCCGCGGCATCATCGGCCAGCTCACCGTCGAGCAAATTGTGAAGGAGCCCGAAATGGTCGGCGACCGCATGCGCTCCACCTGCGCCGCCGATATGAACAAGATGGGCCTCGAGGTGATCAGCTTCACCATCAAGGAGGTCCGCGATAAGAACGAATACATCAGCAACATGGGACGCCCCGACGTCGCCCGCATCAAGCGCGATGCCGAAGTCGCCGCGGCCGAAGCCGAGCGCGACATCGCCATCAAGCGGGCCGAAGCCACTCGCGCCGCCGCGATCGGCAAGGCGCAAGCCGATCAGGAGCGCGTCGCTGCCGAAACCGCCTCGCTCGCCAAGCAGGCGGAAGCGGAGCGCGATCTCAACGTCAAGAAAGCCGCCTACGTCGAGGCCACCAAGAAAGCCCAGGCGCAAGCGGACAAAGCCTACGAAATCGAAACCAACGTCATGCAGCAGCAGGTGCTGATCGAAGGCGTCAAGGCGCAACAAGTCGAGCGCGAAGCGCAGGTCAAGGTGCAGGACGCCGAGATCGAGCGTCGCCAACGCGAACTCATCGCCACCGTCCTGAAGCAGGCGGAAGTCGAGCGCCAGCGCATCGAGACGCTCGCCAACGCCGAACGCCAGCGCCTGATCTCGGAAGCCGAAGGCCGCGCCTCCTCCATCCGCGCGCAGGGCGAAGCCGAGGCCGAGATCATCTTCAAGAAGGGCGATGCGGAAGCTCGGGCCATGAACGTGAAAGCCGCGGCCTTCCAGGAATACAACCAGGCCGCCGTCGTCGACAAGCTCATCACCAGCCTGCCAGAAGTCGTGCGCGCCCTTTCGGAACCTCTCAGCAAAGTGGACAAAATCACAATCGTCTCGACGGGCAATGGCGACGCGGCCGGCGCCTACAAGCTCACCGGCGACATTACCAAGATCGCCGCGCAAGTCCCCGCGCTCTTCGAGGCGCTCTCGGGCATGGAAATGTCGGAGCTGCTCGGCAAGATACGCCTGATCGGCGATAAGTCGCCGAAAGCGATCCCGCCTGCGGCCGCGCCAAGCAAGTCGTAAGTTTCGTTTCGGTCCCGGCGGGCGTTTCGCTTGCCGGGACAAGCTGTTTCGCGTTTTTTGTGAAAGGAGAAATTCGATGGGACTCTTGGAACGAGTAAGCACTCTGATTCGCGCCAATCTGAACGACATGATCGACCACGCCGAAGATCCTGAAAAAATGATCAAGCAGGTGATTCTCGACATGGAGAATCAGTACCTGCAGGTGAAAACCCAGGTCGCGGTGTCGATCGCCGACCTGCACATCCTCGAGAAGCGTCTCCGCGAAAACGACGACGCCTCCCGCGACTGGATGCGCAAGGCCGAAATCGCCGTCGATAAGCAGCAGGACGACCTCGCCCGCGCGGCGCTCGACCGCTTTCAGGTGTCGCAGCGCCTCGTGCAGAGCTTTCGCGAGCAGGTTGACGACCAGCGCGCGCAGGTCGATATCCTGAAGAGCGCGTTGCAGAAGCTCAGCGCCAAGCTCGACGAAGCCAAGTCGAAGCGCGACCTGCTGATCGCGCGCCATCGCCGCGGCATCGCGCTCGGCAAAGCCGCTCGCGCCCAGTCCACGCTCGGCGACCAGTCGAAGTCGCAGGCCTTCGATCGCTTGAACGAGCGCGCCACCCGCACCGAAGCGCTCGCCGGCGCCGAAGTCGAGCTGCTCACCGACGACGTCGACGAAAAGCTCTCGCGCCTCGACCGCGACGCCGAAGTCGAGCGCCTCCTCACGGAGCTAAAGGCGCGCCGCAGCCTTCCGGCGTGATCGCCTGCGTCGGCGGAGGTTTCTGCTTCTAGCGGCGGCACGGAGAGGTGTTCGCGTCCTCGTCACGAATGCGCACCACGCCGAGGTTAGAAAGCTCTATCGCGGAGCCGCGCGATACACGCTCGTCCGCAGTAGTACTCTGTGTGCCGATCCGTCAAGGCGCCGTGAGGTGAAGGAATATTTGATGTTGCTTTGACGACCCTTTCGAGGCGAGCGGATCCCTCGCCCCGCCAGGATGCAGCGGGGATTCCCCTCCTGCGTCAGGGCAGGCAGAATGACAGATTGCGAAGAGGGCGCAGCAAGCAGCGCCCCTACAACCGACCCAAGCACCGCTACTGCGGGGAGAAGGCGATCAATACGTTGCCGGAATTGCTGCCGACGACGGCGTAGCCCGAGGCGATATAGAGCATGCCGTTGGCCATGGTGGGGCCGATGGAATTGATGGCGCCGCCATGGGCGGGCACGTCGTTCACGGTTTGGAACGGGTGCGCGGTGTCGTAATTCCACAGGATGTGGCCGTCGCTGATCGCGACAGCGTGCAGCCAGCCGTCTGAGCCGGCGACGAAGACGACGCCGGGCATCATGGTGGCTGCGGCGGAATTCGAGGCGCGAACAAATCTGGTTACGCGCGTCACCGTGCCATCGCTATTTCTCTGCGGCGCTTCCTCTTGTCCGGGCGTCGGGAACTTCGTCTCCCAGACTTTTTCGCCGGTGGCCAATTTCAGCGCGACGATGCCGCCGCTCTGCAGGCCGTAGTAAACATTTTCATCGTCCGCGCAGCCGCCCCAGACGATTCCATTGAGCTCCGCGAAGAAGGAATGCTCCTGGCCCGGGGGCACGTCGACGACCTTCGTCTCCCAAACCTTGGCGCCTTTGTTATCCGGATCGACCGCGAACACGCGTCCGTTTTTCGTGCCGAAGATGACGATCGACTTGCCGTTGGGAAGCGTTTTGAGGATCGGAGAATTGCCGATGTCCTGGTCAGGTCCATTCACCGGAGGGCAATTGTCCGTGCGCGTGGGGCCGTTGCAGCCGCCCATGAAGGCGTCATTCGCCGTCGCCTGGTAGTGCCAGAGGATCGCGCCGGTATCCATGCTGATCGCCATCACGGCGTCCGTGGTGTCGGGCACGGGATTGCTCTGGCCGTCGCCCGTGCCGAAATAGAGGGCGCGCCGCTTCACGTCGATGGTGGGCGCATTCCACACGGAGCCGCCCGAAGGGCCCCAGAGCTGCACGCCTTTTGAATTTTTCCCGCGCGGCTTGGGCGTGGGGACCACGTAGGTCTTCCAGATGATTTTGCCGGTGTTGCCGTCGAGCGCGGCCAGGCTGCCGCGTCCCGTGCAGCAAGGATAATCGAGCGACGAGGCGGAGAACTCCTCGGAGGAAGAAATCGGCACGTAGACGCGGCCGTCGTAGACGTTGGGCGCGGCGGTGACGCGCGCGACGAAGTGAGTGTCGACGCGCGTGACCCACAGCAGCTCGCCGGTCTGCGCGTCGACGGCGTAGGCGTTCGCGTGGGAGTCGCCGAAATACGCGGCGTATTTTGTAGCGCCGTGGCCGGTGACGGGCGCAACCGTGATCGCCGTGCGCACCGAGCCTTTCGTCTGATACGACCAATAGACGCAGCCGGTATCCGCATTGAGCGAATAGACGAAGCCGATATCGGTGCCAACGAAGACGCGCCCGGAAACGATGGACGGCTGGCCGAAGGCGGAGAGGCCCGTCGGGTAGCCGAACGCCCATTTCACTTTCAGCTTCGGGACGTCGCTTGCCGTGAGACCCGCGCCCGCGGCGCCTTGGAAGCGCGTGTTGGCGGGATCATTGCCCCAGCCGTTCCACTCGGGGCCGGCGGAGGGATCGGCGAGCGGCGGATTCGTCGCGCAGTGGTTGGGCATCGACTTCGCGTCGCCTTCCTGTTCGCTGCCGAGCGGGCGGCCGCTGAGAAACGTGGCGAGCATTTTCTTCTGGTCGTCGGTGAGGGAGTCGCCCTGCGGCTTCATCACGCCGGTGGTGAGCGCATTGTAGATGCGCTCGGGCGGCATCTGGCGGATCGTGTCGGGCGATGGCGCGAGGGGCACGTTGGGATTTCCGTGGCAGCTCATGCAGCGCTGCTGGAATGTGCCGATGCCGGTTTCGGTGCCCTGCGCGAGATTCGGGCCAGGCGGGGGCGCCTGCGCTTGCGCCGGTGCGGGCGGTGCTGCGGGAGCTTGCGCGCGTGCCGCACCCGACCAAGCGAACCAAGCCGCGATTCCGGCTGCTGCAAGCGCTCCCACGCGCACAATTCTTGTCATCGCCGTGTGCTCCCCTGGTTGATCCTTAATTTATTTGTCGGTGATGCCGCCCCACGGCGAATCGAGATGATACTGCAAGCCCGATCCGACCATTTCGATGCGATGGATCAGGCCGCCGGTGATCTTGAAGGCCTCGGTAACCTCGAGGCTCGACGGGCGGTTGAAAAGTTTCATCGAGACGGTCTGGCCATTCGTGAGGTGAATCGTCTGCACCGTGCCATTTTGATCGAAGATCACGTTGGCCCAGACGACGCCGCGCTCCTGATCGACGATCGGGAACCGGCGGTGATCGATGCGCGTGACGATCGCGTAGTAGCCGCTCTTGAACTGCGCCATGCAGCTCATCCCGAAGGCGTTGAACGCCGCGTTGGGCGAGAGCGTGGGATTGTTGGTCGTCTGCATGCCGTTTTCCACGCGGTTGCAATCGTCGGCGAAGGGGTAGACGGCTTTGCCGTCGTTATTTTCGAGGCCCGCGAAATACATGTTGGCGGTCGAGATCATCTGCGCGCGCGAAACGCGATCCGCCTCCGGCACCGTGGTGGTGAAGATCGGGTCGGGCGTGCTCGCGTCGAGCGCCGCGATGCCGTTGGGTCCGCCGCCGCCCTGGCGGTAATACGTGGTTTCGATTTCGGTGATCCTGCCGAGCTCGACGCGCAGGCGCATCCCCATGATCAGCAGATGATCGCCTTCGTGCATGGTGACCATGCAGCCGATCTGCTCCATGATCACATCGGAAAAGCACAGCCGGAAGTGCCCGACCTCGGTCGCCGTGCCCCAGAATCCGTCGCCGACGTCCATCGGCTGATCCTGCTCGGTGTAGCGGACGTCTTTTGCGAGAGGCAGCTGCTTGGGATCGTGGGCGACGAGCGCATTGAGATACTGCGTGGCGAGACCTTCGAGGCACGCGCGATCGCAATCGGTCGGGATCGGGCCGTTGGCGTGCACCACCTTCGGCGCGAAAATTCCTGCGCCCATGCCGAGCGCCAGGCAGCAGATCGTGGCCGCGAATATGAATTTTGCTCGCATCGTTGTTCTCCTTCTGTTTCGTCCAATGCAAAAGCGCTTAGTGGCCGGCGCCTTCGGTCCAGCCGTTGTTGAGGCCGTAGGGAATCGTGACGAACGGGAAGGCCTCGACTTCGTGGATCAGGCCGCCGCGGATTCCGAACGTCTCCATCGTATAGAGATTCAGCATCATTCCCGGGGGCGAGTTCGGAGGCGCACCGCGGCGGGAGCCGTCTTCCACAAAGAAGGGAAACGTGGCCACAACGCCCTTCTGCTCGTCCACAACCAGCACTCTGCGGGGGCGAATCTTTTTTATGAAGCTGAGGATCTTTGTGGAGATCTGAGCGGAGCACGTCATCATGCTGATCTTCAACTGCTCCTGGCCCTGCGGCGTGTTCGGATTCGGCAGCACCGGCGAGGGCATCATGCGTCCGCCGGGCGGCGGATTGTTCACGGTCTGGTAGCCGTTTTCATGGCGGACGCAATCGTCGGCGAAGGCGCCGATTTTGCCGTCGTCGCCCTCAAGCGCGTCGAAGTAGGAGTTAGCGGCCCAGATCAGGACGTCGCGCGAATCGCGCTGCGACACGGGAATATCGTCCACGAATCCGGGACGCGGCGTAGTGAGCAGAGGAATCGCGGTCGGATCGACGCCGCGAGTCCAGATTTGCTCGATCTCCTGAATCTGGCCGCGGTCGACTTTCAGGCGGATGGCGACGAGCGCGTCCTGCCCGTTGATTTTCAATCGCGTCTGCTCCGCCACCTGGCCGAAGACCGGATCCGCAACCTCGATTTTGAAGCTCGTGGGCTCGACCTTTGAGCGCCAGAGCATTCCCTCGCCGATGTTCATTTCCGCCGTGTTTTCCGTCATGCGGACGTCGCGCGCAAGGGTGGGCACGGCCGAGGGATCGTGCTTGAAGATGGCGTCCATGTAGCCGTCCATGATGGCGATCAGGCAGGCGCGATCGCAGGGCTTCACCATGGATGGGTTCCAATCCGGCGCGGGATCCGGCGCGTACGGGAGCTTCTGCGCGTGAGAGAGAGTGGCGTTCAAAAGTATGAAAACAACAGCGAGCAGCAAGCAGCCCGCGATGCGGCAGCTCTTCATGAGTCCCCCCGGGGTGCAATCTCTACTACTCTTTTGCGACTGCTGCAAGAGGCGAATTTCTTCGGGGCGCCCTAGTTCGACGGGAGCTTCATTTCGAGCCCGAGCCTAAGGCGATAGGATGTTTCGGTTGATCGAGACCGAGCTTGTCACTGAATGGGAGTCAGATTGGTAGCTGAACAATTACTCCTGTTGCCTACTGCGGCCTAGCTGTTCGACGGCCTTTCGCATTAGTTCGGCAGATCGGTAGTCTGGGTCGTGCTCCCTGCCCGGCTTTGGAGGCGCGAATGCGCTGAGTTTCTCCTTGGGCGGTATCCAGGACTCAATCTCTTCGCGAGGAACACTGACGAATTCTTCGAACGTCAGTTCTGCTCCATCCTCCAGAGGTTCATACATTTCTTCTAGACTTCCGAGTCCTCTGAAAGCAATTAGAACCTGCTGACCTGCTGGATTGTCGTAGGTTGTCTCAGCCTTGTAGCCGAATCCCACGGCTTTCTCGTGCGCCTCGTCCGCGGAACGCGCTCGAACGAGTGTTAGGTTTCGGTGAACGACATTCCGCGCGGCTCCCGAGACGGTTATCTCCATGATTAACTCGGCTAGGTACCATTGAAAATCAGCCATGTCGCCTCCTCCACCTTTAGTTTACGGCAGGCTTGCTTGCAAGTTGCTTTCGCATCACTGAAAAGCCTAAGCACTCGGGCACGGTCAAGTTTAAGACACAGCTAGTTTTTCTCGCCTACTGATTTTGGGCGGCGATGCAGGCGTCGATCGCCTTGCGGGTGGCGTTGGCCCACTTGGGGAAGGCGCGGGACTCGACGTATTCGACAGCTTCGGAATCGCTGCCGGCGACCGACTCGTGGAATTCGTAGAGGATGGGATGCTCGCCGACTTCATCGTTGTCGCGCGGGCGGACGAACTGGATGTTTTCGTAAGCGGTGAGCTGCGTGGTGAGCGCGGGACATTCCGCGACGGACAGCTTCCACTCCTGCACCTTCAGCTCAGGCTTCAAATCCGCGTACGATTTCGCGGGGTCTTTCGCGTGCAGGGCGAGCAGCTGATCGAAGAGCGATGCGCCTTGCGCCTCGTGAACGGTGGCGTGCAGCGCGTGGGCATCCTGCGTGTCTTCGAGAACGAACGAATATTCGGGGACGCCGTTCAGGCCTTCCTGATGGCTGCGCACCGCGAGGAAATCGCCTTTGGCGTGCTCGATAGGGAAAAACTGGTCGAGTGCCATGGGG
This sequence comes from uncultured Acidobacteriota bacterium, assembly GCA_963841605.1. Classification (GTDB taxonomy): domain Bacteria; phylum Acidobacteriota; class Terriglobia; order Acidiferrales; family UBA7541; genus Palsa-295. The sequence continues at coordinate 517,473 of CAWJDM010000008.1, read as the reverse complement.
AAAATCTTTTGCACCCAGGCACGATCAGCGTCGCTTGGGGCCGGAGAATTATCCTGGGCGAGCGCGTGGCGTGGCGCGAGCGCGAGAGCCATGCACCCGGCTGCGAGTGCGGCAAGCCGCGCGACGAACTTCGCAGCCCGCGGCGTCATTTTGCCTTTGTTCCCGCAGCCGCTTTTTCGGAGTTGGATTCGGCGGGCGGAGGCTGATCGATTGCTTTCGTCGCGATTTCCTGCTGCAGGTCGGCCATGAATTGCTCGAGGGGGCGCGGGCCGAGATCGCCCTTGAAGCGATGGCGGACGGAGACGGTGCCGGCTTCGGCTTCTTTGCCGCCGAGGATGAGCATATAGGGAATTTTTTCGAGCTGCGCGTCGCGGATTTTTGCTTGCAGCTTTTCGTTGCGGTCGTCGAGATGGACGCGAACGCCCGCATCCTTGAGGCGCTGCGTGACCTTTTTTGCGTACTCCTCGAATTTGCCGCTCACGGGAAGCACCGAGGCCTGCACCGGCGCGAGCCACACGGGAAACGCGCCCGCATAGTGCTCGATCAGGACGCCGAAAAATCGCTCGACCGAGCCCCACAGCGCGCGATGCACCATCAGCGGCTGATGGCGCGCGCCATCCTCGCCGACATATTCGAGCTTGAAGCGCCGCGGCAGATTGAAATCGAATTGGATGGTGCTGAGCTGCCACGGACGGCCGATCGCGTCGACGAGTTTTACGTCGATTTTGGGACCGTAGAAGGCGGCTTCGCCCGGAATGTATTTGTACGGGACGTTCATGCGCTGGAGCGTGCTGGTGAGCGCGTCCTCGGCGCGCTTCCAGTCTTCGGGAGAGCCGATATAGGTTTCCGGGTGTGAAGGATCGCCGCCGGAAAGCTCGACCACGTAATCCCTGAATCCGAAAGACGCGCAGTACTTCCCAGGCAAACTCGACGCAATCCTGAATTTCTTTTTCGATCTGCTCGGGCATGCAGAAGATGTGCGCATCGTCCTGCGTGAAGCCACGCACGCGGAGCAGGCCGTGGAGCACGCCGGAGCGTTCGTAGCGATAAACGGTGCCGAGCTCGGCGAGGCGGACGGGCAGCTCACGATAGCTGCGCAGGCGCGACTTGAAAATCAGCACGTGGCCGGGGCAGTTCATCGGCTTGAGCTGGTATTCGGCTTTTTCGACTTCGATCGGGCCGAACATATTTTCGCGATAGAAATTCGCGTGACCGCTGGTCTTCCAGAGATTGATATCCATGATGTGCGGCGTGACGACGAGATCGTAGCCGCGCGCGAGCAGCCCATCGCGCAGCCAGTCCTCCATCTGCTTGCGGATGATCGCGCCCTTCGGGTGCCAGAAGATCAGGCCGGGGCCGGCTTCCTCCTGAATGCTGAAGAGATCGAGCTCGGCGCCGAGGCGGCGATGGTCGCGGCGCTTCGCTTCTTCGAGCTTGTGGAGATACTCGTCGAGCTCTTTCTGATCGACGAAACACGCGGCGTAAATTCGCTGCATCTGCGGATTGCCTTCGTGGCCCTTCCAGTAGGCGCCGGCGACGTTCATCAGCTTGAACGCTTTTATGCGGCCGGTGGACGGGATGTGCGGGCCGCGGCAGAAGTCGATGAATTTCCCGGTGGTGTAGAAAGAGACCATCGGCTCGATGGCTTTTTCCTCGACCAGCTCGCATTTGAATTCCTGGTTCGACTTGCGATAGAGGTCGAGCGCCTCGGGCTTGGGGATCAGCTTGCGCTCGTTGGGAACGTCCTTCGCGGCGATCTCGTGCATCCTGGCTTCGATTTTTTCGAGGTCTTCCGGCGTGAACGGCTGGTCGCGGAGGAATTCGTAGAAAAATCCGGTTTCGATCGGCGGGCCGACGCCGAGTTTTACGTCGGGATAGAGCTCGAGGACGGCCGCGGCGAGCAGATGCGCGGCGGAGTGGCGCAGCACCTGGACGGCGTCGGGATCCTTCGCGGTGAGGATCGAAAGCTTTACATTGTGGTCGAGCGGGCGCGAAAGATCGATCAGCTCGCCATCGGCGCGCGCGACGAGAGCTTCCTTGGCGAGACGCGGAGAAATCTGCTGCGCGATTTCGGCGGCGGTTGTTCCGCTGGGGACTTCGCGCGTGGCGCCGTCAGGCAGCGTAATTTGAAGTGTGGCCATTTTTCCTTTTTGGGCCTTCGTTTGCTTCCGGGAGCCGCGTCGATTGGAGAGCCGCGCTTCCGGTGTCGCACCTACGGCGCTCGGATCCTTCATTTCTACATCCTCCCAGCCCTTACGGGCTGGGCTAACTTGTGCCGCGCGTCCCGCGCTCTGAATCCAGCGCGAACTGGACGCCGCGCGCTTCCACCCTTTCCGTAAATTACCGTAGCACGATCCTTCCGCGATTTCACGCCGTTGTTCGCGCAACGCGGCTGGTTGGCGCGGGCGTTACATCAGACAAGCGCGGAGTTGCCTTCGGCCGGATGTTGGGTAAGACTAGCGGCGTCCTTCTTAGGCATGGCTTAGGCGACGGCGGAGAAAGCTATCATGCAGGAAACCGAGGAATTAGGCCGCGAACGTCATCTGGTGGTCGTCTTCGATATCTGCTCTTCGACCACGATTCTGGAAGACCTGAAGCGCACCGACAATCTTGCCGCGTGGCGCGATCTTCTGCTGGATATGAAGGCGAACCTTCAGGAGGAAGGCTCGCGGCTGGCGATGTGTCTTTACAAATTCATCGGCGACGGATGGGTGCTGCTGTTTCCCGATAGCGTCCCGAAGAAGGAGCTTTGCGGCTTCCTCAGCCGATTTTCCGAGTGGTATCAGCGACAGTTCGAGAGCGTGATCCGGCCGCTGCTTTTGCAGGAACCGAGCCCAATCGGGCTGATGTTCGGCATCGACCTGGGCGAGTTGATCCGGTTGGACCTGGACGATCAGGTGGAATATCTCGGCCGGGCGATCAACGTGGCATCGAGGCTGCAAGCGCAAACGAAGGATTTGCGCGGCGGCCCGAGCTACAAAGCGCTATTTTCGAGGAACTCGTTCAATTCGCCGGCTCCGCCGCCGGGCGAGATCGCGGTTGAATCGACGAAAGTGTCGCTGCGAAATATCAGCCCTGCGACCATCGAGTGCTTCATCTTCCAAACGCTGCAACTGCCCGCGGAAAAGCAGGGCACGGGCCGCCAGCCGCGCATGGAAACGGCGTCCAAGCTTCCGAAGCCGGCGGAAGCAAACGTGGCTCCTCCGGAACCGAAGGCCCCGAGCGCTCCAATCGTTCCGGGCGCTCATATCCGAGTGGCGGACCTGGGCCCGATCCGGATTTCACCGATCAGCGACCTCGGCAAATGGACGTGGCACGATGAGGGCAAGGAGGGCGCCGTCATTCAGTTCAAAAACGAAGCTCAGAAAGATCCGGGAACGAACAAGAACGCCATTGCGAAGGCTCTTTTGACTTACCGGGTAGACGGAAAAGACGTTCTGCGGATCACGGGCAGCTGGCTCGACGGCCACGACCAGGCGAAGTTCAACTTGAACGACACGCGGGGGCTGATCGCGGGCGTGAGCATCGGCGACGGCTTTTATGCGCTGGAAACGGTTCGCACGAGCCTGACCGGGACGGAGCGCGTCGAAATCCGGCCCTCGCGCTTCACGCCGGTTCCGCCAAAGCTCACGGTTCTCGTGCAGCTGACGGACGCCAAAGGGCGGGACGTGCTGTACGAAGGCGAGTTTGCGATCACCACGAATCCGCTGACGATCACGCAGTTGTAGTGAACCGTCGGCGACCCGCCGACGCTACCACTGTCGACAGTTTGCTCGCAACCCTGCGGGCTAAAGCCCGCCGATGATGGCGCGTTTTTCGCAAGCCTGAAGGCCCACGCTTCCGCCGATATGCCGGGTCGCAAAACCGGCGATCCGTCGCTGAAGAACCGTTGCGCTAGAACGGGTGTCGCGACGGCATTCGGGAACTTTGGAGGTTCAGACTTGGAACACTGGAAGAGGCTTATGTCGTGGCCCCTCTGTTTGTTCACGGTAGACTAAAGGCTGCGACATGCTAAAGATCCTGGGGTTGCCAGGCGGACTCGGAGGCGGGCAAGCGTCGTTCTTCCCAGGTGAGGCATCGAATCTTGTTTACGCGCCGGGGTGAGTCATCGTCCGGGCGATCAAACCAGGGACTGAGGGTGAGAGATTGTGTGGGCAATCGAAAGGCTTAGCGGACGGATGGTCGGAAGGCGTTAAAGCAGTGGCCGCGAATTCCGCGAAGTCACGGCCAAGATCGAAGGGCGCGACTCGAATTCTGCCGCTTGGTGTTTTCGGCTTGCTGTGGCTCGCGCTCTGCATGACGCTGTTTGGTTTTCCGGCGCGGGTCCTGGCTCAGGCCGCACAATCCACGGCTCCGCCCGCAAAAGGAACCGCGGGGGGAGAGCAGCAGACCGGCGCAGCAACTCCAGGGAGCATCAGCGGAACCGTTCTCTATAAGAATCAAACGCAAGTTCCCGTCGAAGGAGCCCGGGTAAAGCTTACGCGCGACGATCAATCTCCGAGCCAGGAGGTGTTAACCGGCGACCAGGGGCAATTCTTCTTCGCCGATGTCGCGCCGGGGGCGTTCCACATCACAGTTAGTGGAGAGGGATTCGAGACGCAAACGTCCGATGGAGTGCTGCATTCGGGTGAAACCTACTTTGTCCCGCAAATCGAATTGAGCCTGGCCACCGTGGTCACGGAAATTCGTGTAAGGCCCCCACAGGAAGTGGCGGAAGCGCAAGTCAAGCAAGAGGAAAAGCAACGCGTGCTGGGCGTGATCCCCAACTTCTACGTCACCTACGTGCCCGATCCCGTGGCCCTGTCGCGGAAGCAGAAGTTCGAGCTGGCCTGGAGGTCGTCCGTCGATCCGGTGACGTTCGCCGGGATTATCTTTATTGCGGCCTTTCAGCAAGCAGGAGATTCGTATCCGCAGTGGGGGCAAGGATGGGGTGCGTACGGCGAACGCTACGGCGCGTTCTACGCCAACGTCGTGACCGGTACGTTCCTAGGGGATGCGATCCTGCCATCGGTCTTCAAGCAGGACCCGCGTTATTTCTACAAGGGCACCGGCAGCAAACGATCGCGGCTTCTCCACGCGTTGAGCACTCCGTTCATCTGCCTCGGCGACAACGGACGCGTGCAGCCAAACTACTCCTATGTGATCGGAAGTATGGCTGCAGGCGGAATTTCAACTCTCTACTATCCGACGAACAATCGCAGTGCGGCGGGATTGGCGGTCGAAAACGGGCTGGTCCGGATGGCCGAGAGTTCCATTTCTGGTGTCGCGCAGGAGTTTGTTATCCGGAAGTTAACGCCGCGTCGTCATTCTGACGCTGACCCTCCATGATCTCAGCAATAAGAGCCCGCGAGATTCTGGCTGACTATTGCGATTCTCTTGCGGCCATCCCTTACGGCAACGAGTCCCTACTGATGATTGGCTGTCAGGGCACTGTACGGCAGTACCTGCCCGCCCGAGACGAATCGGCGCCCTCTAGCCGCTAGGACCAAGTCCGCTTGAGAGCTCGGAACAAATTCAGTGGCAACCAATCGGCTCAATGTGCTATCCAGATCAGCGTGTAGCCAGCCCGAACAGGAGGATCACACGTGGGGAAATTTCTCGGCGGTATCATCATAGGAGTCATTCTGGTTCCGCTTTGCGCAGCTGTCTACTTCCTGGGTGGATTTGCGCCGGCCGCGGTGGCTGACCATCCGTTTCCACTCGAGCCGCTGATCGCCGGTGGCGCGCTGGCAGCGCGAATTCACCGCGAGGCGCCCAAGCGCGACCTTTCGACGTTCACTCCAGCCGATCTCCTCGCGGGCGCGCAGGACTATCGCCGTAATTGTGGCGGATGCCATGGCTTGCCCGGCGAGACGCTGAACTTCCCCGAGCCGAAAATGTACCCGCCGCCGCCGCAGCTTTTCACGAAGGATGGCTACGTGACGGATGATCCTGTGGGCGTCAGTTACTGGAAGATCAAGAACGGGATTCGGCTCACCGGGATGCCGAGCTTCGCGAACGTCCTGAAGGATGACCAGATGTGGCAGATTGCGGCGCTGCTCGCGAGCGCCGACAAGCTGCCGCCCGACGTGATGGACCTTATGAAGCAGCCGCTTTTCCCGCCGCCTCCGCCGCCGGGTGCGAAGCCGGGGACACCGAGTGCGCCCACGAAGCCGGCGAAGTGAGATTGGTTTGGCAGCCGGCGCCGCGCGGAAGCAGCAAAGCAGCGCGAGGTTTCCGCCGTTCCGGCGCCGAGATTCCTCAGGCTTCGCTACGACGCCCCATTTTCGCGCGACGTGAGGTTGATGGGCGCGAAAATGGGGCTGCTCAGCCTTCGGAATGACAGGTTAGCGCGCGGGTAGCCGGATCACCTCACCCTTCGGCCGACCAGAATCAAGAGCGTCGGCCTCCCTTCGCGACAGCGCTCGCGATCCCTGCCTGCGGCAGGCGGGCTCATCGGATCGTCAAAAATCGACGTGGAAGCGGAGGCCGGGGACTGTGACCGGTCCGCGGGCCTGATTGTAGCCGGGATTATTGATGTGCTGCAGATCGAAGGACGCGGAGAAGCCGCGCCAGAGGTGCGCGGTGTAGAAACCTTCGAAGATTTTTTCTGGGCCGTAGGTCAGCCCGCCATCGCCGAGCAGGAAGCCGAGGCCGCCCATCGCGAGATACTGCTGGTGCGCTGCGACGATGCCGTTGGCGACGAAGACGGCGCCGGCGCGATCGTTCCTGCGGTGCCACGCCTTGCCCATCGTGAAGCCGCCGAGCTCGAGCGTGCGATCGTCCTCGGTGTAGGCGAATGACTCGTTGCGGCCGTCGCTCGATCCGAGGCGGCCGAAAACCCCCACCTGCGAAGTGATGGCCTGCTCGAAATTCAGGCCGAAGCCGTATTTGCGGCGTCCCTGGCGGCGGGTGAAGATGATGTCGGGCGCGGGCGTCTCGCGATCGAGATAATCCGCGTTGGCCTCCTCGTAATTTCCCATATTCGCGTGATTGAGGTAGGCGAGCAGCCGCACGACACCTGCGCGGTGCGCGATCCGATTGCCGCGCGCTTCGAATTCGAGGTTTTCCGCGCGCGCGCGGGCGACATCGGCGTCGAGATGGATGCCGTTCGCGACTTTCGGCATGAGCGCTTCGGCGAATCGCGCTGTCCACCAGTGGTCGTCGTATTCGAGGAGCACGCCGTCGGTGTAGCCGCGCGTGTTGGCGGCGTAATCCCACGCGCCATTGTTGTCGACCGTCCAGTTCAGGAACTGGAGGTGGCTGTCGGAGCCCCAGGTGTTCACGTCGAGGAAATCGGCGAGATCGAATTTGCCGAGGCGGAATTCGATGCGACGCGCCGGCAGGGAGGTCGCGAGATCGAACTCGTCGCGCTCGGCTTCGATTCGGTCGTCGGAAAGCGGGATGATCTGGCGCAACATAATGCGCGCGACGTAGGGGACCGGGCTCAGCGCTGTGTTGCGCACGACGTCGAGATTCGTGACGCCGGCCAAGCCGAGCGAACTGCTGAGGCCGCGGCCGCCCGAACTTTCGATATCAAGGAAGACTTCGGTGTTGTGCATAAGCTCGTACCCGAGAAAAAGCGTGTAGACCTTCGAAGTCGCGTTTTCGCCGACGTCCCGCAGGCTATTGGGGCCGCTGTACTCCGCGGGGAACGCCGGATGCCACTGCAGGATGATGTTCGCCTGCCCCGAAATCCAGTAGCGGCTGGTCTCGGAGTGCGGGAAAAGCGTCAGCGGATCATTCGAATCGGAATCGGAACTCGAATCGGGAGCTGCGGGCGCGCTTTGAGGCGCACTCGGCTGCTGCGTTTGAGCGTCTTGCGCTGCGGGCGGGTTGGAGGCGTCTCGGTTTTGCACCACGGCGACCTGCGCGGGCGCCATTCGCGGTGCTGCCAAGCATACGAGCAGCGCGCAGAGAATCCACGGCGCGAGTTGGACGAGACGATACGGCATGATCTTGGAAGGCCCTCTAGGCTAAAGACGGCCACGATTATGGTCCGATAGAAGACCACAAACATCGTTAAGATTGTGTAAACGCGCGAGGAGGCAAGGCACGTGCCGGGTCGCCTACCGCCGCGCTAGTTTACATCGGTACGCGGCGCGGCAATCGTCCGCAGTTTGCAAGGCTCACGAGATGCGATAGCGTATGCGGATGGAACTGCGAGACGTGGTGCGTGCGTGGTCGAGGCATTCAACCGGGCGGACGTGGACGCGCTCGCGTCGCTTCTACGAAGAGGCGCCATCAATCATCAGGTGGCGGAGAGCCCGGTGAACGGGCGCGCCGCCATTCGCGAGATGTTTGCCAAGGGATTCGAGCCGACGCAGATGGTTTGCATCCCCGAGAATCTATTTCAGGACGGCGAAAGGGCGATTCTCGAGTGGCGTGATCCGAAGGGGCTGCGCGGCTGCGGCTTCTTCCACATTCGCAACGGCAAGATCGCCTTTCAGCGCGGATACTGGGACAAGGTGAGCTTTTCGAAGACGCACGGATTTCCGGTGAAAGCGTAGTGCGAGCAAGCCATCGGGCAAATAAGCCTGCGAGCAAGGCAGCGATTCCGCAACGAAGAAATTGATATAGCCTAAATAGGGCTTCCCATTAGAATTACCCCTTCCTGTGCTCACAGTAGCAAATTCGCATTCGCTCTTTTGCGCTTGACAGTAGCTGATACTTGTATACTGTAGTGTATAAGTAGGCTGCTTGCACCGCTCACAGTTCTCCGCCCGGGAACGGCAGCAGCGATCTCGCCTGGCGCAGGTCGTCCATGCGGCTCGCTTTCTGCGCGGTACCCTCACCATTCGGAATGTTCGTTGTGGCAAACCGAGCTGTCATTGCGCCCGGGGAGAACCGCATGCCTGTCTCTATTTGGTCCGACGTAAGGGAGGGAAATTGCGCCAGATGTTCGTGCCTCGCCAATGGGAGGACCGCGTGCGGCAAGCCGTCGAGAATCAGCAGGAGATGGAACAGTTGATCGAGGAACTCTCTGATTTAGAGTGGAAGCGCCTGCGGGAGAGAAAGGAGTAGCCGGTTCTCCGACGACTGATCGCCTATTCAGAAAAGATCTTCCGGTTCTCCCGGGACGTTATCGCGCCGCTCTCGGACAGTAGAACGGAGCCGCGTATCTCCACGGCGGCGGTAGTGAAGTCCGCGACGGTGTTGTTTTGGGCCAGGATGGGGAGTATCAATGCCTGGGAACACCTGGGTGGGTCACGTTTTTGGTGCCGCTGGTTGGAAGAGCGGACCTTCAGTGCAGATACCCTGGGTCGCGTTCATGCCCTGCTTGACGCCGATGGCCTTCGCCAAGGGATTCACTACATCTATGAACGTCTGAAGCGCAACAAGGCCTTGCCGGACATTTATGGTCTGGGTGTAGCGGTTTTGGACGGTCACGAAAGCCACGCCAGCTATTGGCGTCATTGCCCCGGTTGCTTGCAGCGAACCATCCGCTCGGAGGGAGGCGATCGCGTTCAGTTTTATCATCGGCAAGTCACGTTGATGCTGTTGCCGGGTGCAGCGCCGAAACGCCCAGCGGTTCGTCTGCTACTCGATCATGAACCACAACAAGCCGGGGAAGGGGAAGTGGAAACCGCCCTACGTTTGTTGGCCCGGGTCATGGCCGCCTATCCGCGCGCTTTCGATTTGATCCTGGCCGATGCACTGTACGCGGAAGCACCCTTTTTCAACTTTTTGCTCGCTCACGGCAAACACGCTTTGGTAGTTCTCAAAGACGAACGACGCAACCTCTATCAGGATGTAGCGGGGTTGTTTCCTCACGTCACGCCTCAACCAGGTAGCTATCGATCTCGCCAATGCTCGTGGTGGGATTTCCCGGACTTGACCTCCTGGCCCCAGGTGGATGCCCCTGTCCGTGTCATTCGTTCCTTGGAGACCTACTCGATACGCCGGCAATCCGACAAGCAGGAGGAGCCGCAGAGTAGTGACTGGATCTGGGTGACCACGCTATCGGCTACCCAGGTTCCCGTTGGCCGAGCCGTCCATTTGGGACACCAGCGATGGGATATCGAGAATTATGCCTTTAACGAACTGGTCAACGAATGGCACTCCGATCACGTCTACAAGCATGATTCCAGCGCCATGGAGTGCTTCCTGCTGGTAGCCTTCCTCGCTTACGACCTCTTTCATGCTTTCCTTGCACTGAATATCAAACCAGCGGCGCGCCGGGGCAAAACCCAGATCTTTTGGGCCAAACTCATTGCCGCCGAACTTTATAGCGAAGTAACTCCGGCCGGCTTGTCGCCCTGAGTCTTTCGCCAATCCCTCGTCTGAATCTCGGTAGTCCCAGACCTGAATCCAGGTTTTCCCATTGTCGTCTCTGGATACATCGCGCGCCGCCTTTTTCTCCTTCAAAAGTCCCTGCGAATCACCCACGAGTCCACACAAGAACCAGAAATCATCTAACTTCCGCCAAATGAGCTTGATTCCCGTGTCATCCACTGTTCGTTGCGGAATCGGTGCGAGCAAGGCAAGTCTATTGACATTCCGAGCGGGGATGAGTAGCGTTTAGGTATGCGTTATTGCGTACACGCGGCGTGCGTCGCCCAAGCTTGTTGTTGCTGTTGTACGACGCCGTCGGCGTGCGGCGGATAACGCTAGTCGTATAGCAGATTAGCCATTATCCAGACCCGCCGATCACATAGGTCGGCGGGTTTTTTGTCATTAGACGACGAAATTCGGGCACGAAAAGGCATAGGCGAAATGAAAGTTTCGAATTCACTTTGGGCCGCGCAGCTTGCCGGGAAAATGCCGGAAGCGCTGGCGCGCGAACTCGACATCTTCGAATCCGAAATCGCGCTGCGCAAGCAGGGCAAGCTCGACGAGAGGCTTTTCGCCGAGACGCGCCTGCGGCGCGGCACCTACGGCCAGCGCTACGACAACGGCCAGCGCCACGACGGGCAAAAAGTCCAGGAGATGAAGTATCCCTCTGGCGAGCTCACCAAGGGCCCGAACACGATGTGGGATGCGCCCGGCATGCAGCGCATCAAGATTCCGGGCGGCGGATTGAACGCCGAGCAGCTTGAAACGATGGCCGATCTGGCCGAAGAATATTCGGACGGCATCGCGCACATCACCACACGGCAGGATTTTCAGCTGCACTACGTGCATATCGAGGATACGCCGAGCCTGATGCGGCGCCTCGCCGCCGCGAAGATCACCACGCGCGAGGCCTGCGGAAATTCCGTCCGTAATGTGACCGCCTGCCCCTACGCGGGCGTCTGCGTCGATGAATCTTTCGACGTGTCGCCCTATTCGCGCGCCCTCGCGCGCTTCCTGCTCGGCCATCCCGATTGCCAGAATTTCGGGCGCAAGTTCAAGCCTGCGTTCAGCGGCTGCGAGCAGCACGCCTGCGGCCTGACCAGCCTGCACGATGTGGGCTACATCGCCAAGAAACGCACCGAAGACGGCGTGGAAAAGATCGGCTTCGAAATGTACGTCGGCGGCGGCCTCGGCGCGGTTCCCTACATGGCGAAGCTTTTCGATCCGTTCGTGCCGCCCGAGGAAATTCTGCCGCTCACGCAGGCGATCGCTCGCGTCTTCGCGCGGCTCGGAGAAAAGAAGAATCGCGCCCGGGCGCGGATCAAGTTCCTGATTCAGGACCTCGGCATCGAAAAATTCCGCGAGCTGGTGCTCGAAGAGCGCAAGATTCTGCCGCACGATCCGCGCTGGACCGAATACATCGCCGAGGAATTGCGCGCGCATGAAGAGCCGCTACGGCCGGGCGGCGAGTGGCCCGCGGCAAATTCCGAGGCGTTCAAGCGCTGGCTGAAGACGAACACGCGTCCGCAGAAGCAGAAGGGCTACGTCACGGTGACGGTCGGGCTGCCGCTTGGCGACATTACCGCGACGCAGCTGCGGGCGCTCGCCGATATCGTCCGAAAATTCACGAAGGAAACGATTCGCACGACGGTCGAGCAGAATTTCGCGATTCGCTGGGTGAGCCACGCCGACCTGCCCGCGCTTTATGAAGCGCTCGCGGCCGCGGAGCTTGGGACGCCCGGCGCGGGAACGATCGTCGATATCGTATCGTGCCCCGGCACGGATACCTGCAAGCTCGGAATTTCGTCGTCGCGAGGGCTTACCGCGGAACTGCGCAAGCGGCTCGCCGAGAAAAGTTTCGAGCTCGATGAAGCGGTGCAGAATTTGCACATCAAGGTGAGCGGCTGCTTCAATAGCTGCGGGCAACATCACGTGGCCGATCTCGGATTTTACGGAGTGAGCCGCAAGGTGGGCGGCTATGCCGTGCCGCACTTCCAGGTGGTGCTCGGCGGCGAGTGGGAACACAACGCGGGCTCCTACGGGTTGCCGGTGGCGGCGATTCCGTCGAAAAATATTCCGCAGGTGGTGACGCGGCTGACGGAAAAATACGTCGCCAACCGCACGAGCGGCGAGACCTTTAAGGAATTCGTGAAGCGCACGGGCAAGGTCGAGCTGAAATCCCTTCTCGACGATCTCGCGAAGCCGCCCGCGAACGACCGGTCGTTCTTCAGCGACTGGGGCGATCCCCGGGTGTACTCGATCGAAGATATCGGCAAGGGCGAATGCGCGGGCGAGGTGGTGTCGTCGGTGGAATTCGACCTGGCGGCGGCGGAGCGCGAGTTTTTCGAGGCGCAAGTGCTGTTTGAAAAGGGCGAAACACAGCAAGCGGGCGACCGCGCATACCGCTCGATGCTCGACGCGGCGAAGGGGCTGGTGAAGATCGGCTATTCGACCGTATCGGACAATCCCGACGAAATCGTCGCCGAATTCCGCGTGCGCTATTACGACACGCAGAAATTCTTCGATCCGTTCGCGGGCGGGAAATTCGCGCAATACCTTTTCGCCGAGTACGACAAGGTCCGCAACGACGGCAAGCAGCCGCGCACGGCGGACGCGACGCGATACCTGCTCGACGAATCACAGCTCTTCATCGACGCCGCGCACGCCTGCTACAACCGGCTGGGAACCACGGTGACCGTGTAATGGCGGCGAGCGCGCAGCAGCAGGTGATATTGCAGCACGTCAACGTGAAGCTTTTCCTCGCGGATGCGGCGAGCCTCGATCTCGAGCCGCTGATCCCGATATTTCATTCGTGGATTACGGGCGGCGCATTCAACGAGATGCTGCTCGACGTAGCGGACTATCGCCATGTGCCGAGCGGGCCAGGCGTGGTCGTGATCGGGCACGAGGCGGATTACGCCGTGGACAACGCTGGCGGGCGGCTCGGCGTGCGCTACAACCGCAAGACGGAGGTCGAGGGCGCCAATTCTTTTGCGCTGCAGCAGGCCGCGCGCGCCGCGCTCACCGCATGCAGGAGCCTCGAAGAAGAGCCGCGCCTCGGCGGGAAGCTGCGCTTCAGCGGCCAGGAGACCGAGGTTTTCGTGAATGACCGCTTGCTCGCCCCGAATCGCACGGAGACTTTCGAGGCCACCCGTGCCGATCTGGACGCCTTCGCGCGCCAGCTTTTCGGCGGCGAGAAATATTCGCTGTCTTACGACAGCAGCCGCGACCCCCGCAGCCTCTTCAGCGTGACGCTGAAATCTTCCCGCCCGTTCTCCACGCAGGAACTCCTTAAGAATCTCGAATAGGCGTCATAAGTCTCGTACCAAGAATAAGAGCAGATCCCTCGCCGACCAGAGTGCGGTCGGCTCGGGATGACAGGGTTGTTGAGGTGACGCGCGTCCTTGGGCTTGGCCCAGTGCCTTTGCCCGGGTCAGCGTGACTACGGCGCGCGACGGGCGTTACGCCCGGCGGAGCGCGGCGAGGACGCGCGGCGGCGTGAGCGGAAATTCCAGAATGTGCGCGCCGGTGGCGTCGAAGAACGCGTTGCCGATGGCGCCGGCGGCTGCGGCCATCACCTCTTCGCCCGCGCCGGTCGAACGCTGATCGAGGCGCTGCACGCACACGGCGGTGACTTCGGGACATTCGTCGAAGCGCAGGATCGGATAGCTGTTCCAATCGAGGCTCGTGACGTTCGTTTTGTTGAACGTCACCTCTTCGTGCAGCATGCGGCTCGTGGCCTGCACGAGCTGGCCGCTGATCTGGTTCTCGATGAACGCGGGATTCACGGCGAGCCCTGCGTCGATCGCGCCGTACATATGTTTCACGGCGACCTTGCCGGCTTCGCGATTCACTTCGATTTCGGCGACCGCGCCGCCGTAGGACGTGAGATGCGTGCCGAGGCCGATGCCGCGCCCGCGCACGATTTTCTCTTTCGAGACATTTGCAGCCGGCGGCGCGGCCTGCCAATTCGCCGCTTTCGCCGCGGCATCGAGCACGCCGAGCCAGCGGTCGTCCTTGATATTGCGGCGGCGGAATTCGTAGGCGTCGATGCCGGCTTGGCGCGCGACGTCGTCGATGGTCTGCTCGGAAGCAAACGCAAACGCGAGATCGAGCGGCGAGCGCAGCCACGCGCCTTTCAGGTAGCCGAGGCCCGGCACCTGGTGATTGACGAGGCGCAGATTCGGAATCTCGTACATCGCGCCGCAGCAGCCCGGATTCACCTGCTGCGCCATGCCGAGCCGCCATTCCGAAGCGGGCGTGCCGAGCGCGAGTTGCTGCGATGTTTCAACCGCGCTCCAATTGTGGTGCCAGCCGTTGTATTCGTACGCGACGATTTTCCCGTTTGCGTCCGCGGCGGCGCGCACTTCGCCCACGTGCGCCGGGCCGTAGAGGTCCCAGCCGTGCTCGTCCCAGCGCATGAACTGCAGGCGCACGGGCTTTCCCGCGAGCTGCGAAAGAATCGCGGCGGCCTGCGCCACATCGTCGTAGCAACTGTGGCCGTAGGTGCCCGAGCCTTCGTAATACTGGACGCGCACTTTTTGTGGGGGTAGGCCGAGAATTCCGGCGAGAGTGTTGCGCGTGGCGTAGACGTCCTGCGTCGAGCAGATTACGAGCGCGGAATCGGGGGTAACGTCCGCGAGCGCGCCATTGGGGCCAAAGGGCGCGTGCGCCTGATACGCGCCGTGGTATGTGCCCGAGGCGACGTGCGCCGCTGCGGCAAATGCGGGAGAAATATCGCCGCGCTCGAGCACCACGTGGTCCGCGGTTTTTTCGGCGCGCATCGCGGCATAGAGGCCGTCGCTGCCGGGGAGCGTGGCGGGCATGTCCCAGGTGATTTTCAAATCGCGCGCCGCGCGGATCGCGTCCCATTCGCGCTCGGCGACGACGCCGACGAAATCGCCTTTGCGCACGACGCGAGCGCCGGGGATGTGCGCGAGCGAATTGTCGTCGAGGGTTGCAACCTTCGCGCCCGCGCCGTACGCGCCCTGGCCGCGCGGCCGCACTACGCGTCCGTGCAACATGCTGGGCAGGCGCACGTGCTGCAAATAGACATACGTGCCGCTCACTTTGCCGGGAATGTCGTTGCGCGGCGGGCGCGCGCCGACGAGTTTGTAATCCGCCACGGGCTTCAGCAGCGCTTTTCCGGTGAAGGCCAGATCGAAGTGCTTGTTGCCGATGAGTTCGCCGTAGGTGACGGTTTTCGCGCTGAATCTTGTGGACACGACGCCCTTCGAGACCGACAAGCTTTCCACCGGCGCGTCGAGTTTCTTCGACGCCATCGCGAGCAGTGCTTGCCGAGCCTCGGCCGCCGCCGTGCGAATCGCCGGAGAGCCGCGCGCGATCGACGAACTCGAATACGTTCCGCCCTGATTGGGCGTGAGGTCAGTATCGAGGCGCACGGTGCTGACTTGGCTCATGTCGAGGTCGAGCTCTTCGGCGGAAACTTGCAGCAGCGAAGTCGTCGAGCCCTGGCCGAGCTCGACGTAGCCGATGTAGACCGTCGCGGTGTTGTCGCTGTGAATCGCGAGCCACGTGTCGATTTGCCGCGGATCGGGGCCGCGCGCGATGGCAGGTCCCTGCGCGAAAAGCGCGTCGTTGATGAGGCCCGCGCTGCTGAAGCCGATCACGAGCGCGCCGCCGGCCTTCAGAAATTCACGGCGCGGAAGCGTCAAGCTCGATTTGGAGACTGAATCGCGCTTGCTCATCGCGCCACCTCCGTCGCATCGATTGCCTGCGCGACTTCGTTTTCTGCCGCTCGGGGGGTTGCAGCCGCCATCGCCTGAGACGCGCGCTGAATCGCTTTGATCACGCGCGGGTAGCTGCCGCAGCGGCAGAGGTGACCGTTCATCGCCGTGCGAATTTCGGCGTCGGTGGGCTGCGGAGTTTTCGAGAGCAGCTCGGCGGCCTGGACGATCATGCCGTTGAAGCAGTAGCCGCACTGCACGGCCTGCTCGTCGATCATGGCTTGCTGCACGGGATGGAGCGCGGGCGCTTTGTGAAGCTTGTGCTGCTTCGCGTACCACGCGGGCAAGCCTTCGAGCGTGGTAATCGACTTGCCTTCGGCCGCGGAGACCGGCGCGACGCACGACCGAACCTCGGCGCCGTCGAGCAGCACCGAACACGAGCCGCACTGCGCGAGCCCGCAGCCGAAGCGCGGCCCTTGCAGCTGCAAATCGCCCGCGAGGACGTACAGCAGCGGCGTGTCCGGCGCCGCATCGACTTCGTGCATCCGATCGTTCACGCGAATCTTGATCTTGCCCGCCATCGGCATCCTCCCCAAGAATGCTTCCCGGAGGGAGAGGTTACCACGGCGCACGCCATGCGCGCTTCCGTGTCTTCGCGCCGCCGCATTGATTTTGTGGAGCTTTCTTGAGTTGTCATGCGGTGCGATAATCCGCGAATATGGGCAGCCCGGCACGGCGGATTCGGCGAAAAGCGGCGGCGCGGCGCGGTGAACATCGCGGCGATGCGCGATTTCGCAAGCTTGCAGAGGAGCTCGCGCGGGCCGGCCGGAACTTCTACGCGCGCGGCTGGGCGCTCGGCACGAGCGGAAATTTCAGCGCCGTGGTGAGCGCGAAGCCGATGCGCCTCGCGATCACCTCGACCGGCTTGGACAAAAGCGCGCTCGCCGCCGCGCAATTTCTCGAAATCGACGAGCGCGCGCAGGTGGTCCGCGGGCAGGGCCGGCCTTCGGCCGAGGCTCATCTGCATGTCGCGATTGTGCGGGCGCGCGGAGCGGGCGCCGTCTTGCACACGCATTCGGTCTGGAGCAGTATAGTTTCCGAGACTTTCGCGGCCGAGGGCGGCCTCGCGCTCGAAGGCTTCGAGATGCTCAAGGGACTGAGCGGCATCCGCAGCCACGAATATCGCGAGTGGGTGCCCGTCCTCGAAAATTCGCAGGACATGACGGCGCTCGCCGCAGAGCTTACCGAGACGCTGCGAAAGCATCCCGCGATTCACGGCGTGCTCCTGCGGCGGCACGGGCTTTACACGTGGGGCCAGGATTTGGCGGAGGCGAAGCGCCACGTCGAGATTTTTGAGTTCTTGATGGAAGTAGTGGGCCGCACGCGCGCGGCCGGCTGCTAGAGACGCGACGGACTGAAGGAGGCCAAGAATGGCTCTTGTGCGAATTCCAACCGAGAAGCGCTCGATCGCCGAGCCGGCGGAAATCGCGAAGTATCTTGCGACGGTGGGTATCGACTACGAGCGCTGGGAAACGGGCGAGCCGGTGGCGCAGTCGGCGCCGGCCGATGAGGTTCTCGCCGCGTACGCGCCGCAGATCGAGCGGCTGAAAGCGCAGGGCGGCTACGTCACCGCGGACGTGATCGACGTGAACTCGCAAACGCC
Organism: uncultured Acidobacteriota bacterium; assembly: GCA_963841605.1. Classification (GTDB taxonomy): domain Bacteria; phylum Acidobacteriota; class Terriglobia; order Acidiferrales; family UBA7541; genus Palsa-295. Next base: position 499,869 of record CAWJDM010000008.1, on the reverse strand, counting down.
GGGGCTTGATACGATGCTCGCGCGATTCAATACCGAGCACTGGCACGATGAAGACGAGATTCGCTACATCATCGCCGGGCGCGGCGTGTTTCACATTCATCCGAAGCAAGGGCCGGTGGTGGCGATCGAGGTGGAGGCGGGCGACCTGATTCGCGTGCCGCAGGGCACGTTGCATTGGTTCGATCTTTGCTCGGAGCGCCGCATCCGCGCGATTCGCCTGTTCCAGGATCCGGCTGGCTGGACGCCGCACTACACGCAAAGCGGTGCCGATCGCGGCTACGATCCGGTCTGCTTCGGCCCCGCGTACATCCGACCGATTTCTTCGGTGAGCTAGCGTTGGCGGCGGCTGCGCTCGACGAAAGCTCGATTCGCGCGATCCTGCTGGATATCGAAGGCACCACCACGCCGGTGGATTTCGTCTACAAGACGCTATTTCCCTATGCGCGTGAACGAGCGCCCGAATTTCTTTGCGCGCATTGGGACGATGCCGATTTGCGCGAGGATGTCGCCGGATTGCGGGCGCAGCATCAGGCCGATGCAGCGGCGAAGATCGGGCCACCGCCGTGGCCCCCGTCGACGGCCGGCTCGCCCGAGAGTGAACTGAATTCCGCGACGGCATACGTCGGCTGGCTGATGGATCGCGACAGCAAATGCTCGCCGCTGAAATCGCTGCAAGGGAAAATCTGGCGGGAGGGCTACGCGAAGGGCGAACTCCACGGCGAGGTTTTTCCCGATGCGCTCGCGGCGATGATTCGCTGGACGAGGCTGGGGAAAAGAATCGCGATTTTCTCTTCCGGCAGCGTGCTCGCGCAGAAGCTGCTTTTCTCAACAGTCGCCAGCTGCGATCTGACGCGGCTTATCGAGGCGCATTTCGATACGAGCGTCGGCGCGAAAGGCGATCCGAAAAGCTATCTGCGGATCGCGGAAGCGCTCGCCCTGCCCGCGCGCGAGATTTTGTTTGTTTCCGATGTGGCGCAAGAGCTGGACGCGGCGCTGGATGCCGGGATGCAGGCAGCACTGTGCGTGCGCGGCGAAGCGTCCCCGGAGGCGGCGAGCGGGAAGTATTTTGTGGTGCGCTCGTTCGACATAATTTCGCGGTGGCGGCATCGCAGAGAGCGAGCGCGTTGATCGCGTGGGTGAGAGGTTGCCGCGCGCATGGCTGCGTGTTCAAATAGGCGGCGATGAAGCGGGCTGTCGATTCCGGCGCGAAAGCAGCGAAAGGCAGGACGAAAGACGTGAATTCGCTGCTGCGCGAAATCCCGTCCGTCGATGAACTGTTGGGCCGCGCGCTGCTGGTGGCGCTTGCCGAGCGGGCCGGACGCGGCGTGGTGACGCAAGCGGCGCGGAACGTCCTCGCGGATCTGCGCGCCACGCTGAAATCGGGCGCGAACGGCGCGGGCGGCGCCGAGGCGGCGCTGCGGATCGAAGCGATCGAGGCGCGCGTGGCGGCGGACGTCGAGGCGCTGCTTGCGCCTTCGCTGCGGCGCGTGATCAACGCGACCGGCGTGATCCTGCACACGAACCTGGGCCGCGCGCCGCTCGCCGCGACGGCCATCGCGCAAATCGCGGAAACGGCGACGCGCTACTCGAATCTCGAGTACGACATCGAGAAGGGCGCGCGCGGGAAGCGCGACGTCCACACAGCGAATCTGCTGGCGGAATTAGCGGGGGCCGAGGCGGCGATTGTGGTCAACAACAATGCCGCGGCCGTCTTCCTGATCTTGAACACGCTCGCCAAGGGCGCCGAAGTGATCGTCTCGCGCGGCGAGCTGATCGAAATCGGCGATGGATTCCGCATCCCGGAGATCATGTCGGAAAGCGGCGCGCTGCTGCGCGAGGTGGGCACCACGAACCGCACGCGCATCCGCGATTACGAGCGCGCGATCAACGAGCGCACGAAGCTGCTGCTGCGGGTCCACCCATCGAATTTCCGCATCAGCGGATTCACCGAGCGGCCTTCGCTTGAGGAACTCGTGGCGCTCGGCAAGCGCAAGAAGGTTCCCGTGTTCGAGGACCTCGGATCGGGATGCGTCACGGATTTGAGCGCGAGTGGAATTGCCGAGCCGCTGGCGCGCGAAAGCGGCCGCGCGGGCGTCGCGCTGATTTCGTTCAGCGGCGATAAGCTGCTGGGCGGGCCGCAGGCCGGAATCATCGCCGGGAAGCAGAAGATGGTCGAGCGCATCCGACGCAATCCGCTCTTCCGCGCATTGCGCGTCGACAAGCTGACGATCGCGGCGCTCGAAACGACGCTCAAGGCGTACCATCGCGGCGCGCTCGACGAAATTCCGGCGATCCGCATGATTCGCTCGAGTGCGAACGACATCGGCCAGCGAGCCGTGGCTTTCGCCGACCTGCTGCGCGAGGCGCTGCCCGCCGATGCCGAAATTCAGGTGCGCGCGGGATTCTCCGTGATCGGCGGCGGCTCGACGCCGGACCAGAAGCTGCCGACGCATCTGATCGCGCTCGCGAGCCGCATCCATTCCGCGGTGCTGCTCGAAGAGCGCCTGCGCAAGCCCGCGCGCGGTGGCACGCCCGTCATCACGCGCGTCGCCGAGCGCCGCTTGATCCTCGATCTCCGCACCGTTTTCCCCGACGAAGAAGCGCCGCTCGCCGCAGCGCTGGCACAAGCATTCGTGGTAGAGTGACCCGACCCGGCGCGCCAACCCAACCGCGCACGCGCCTCGAATCCTGATCCTCATCCTCTCGGAGGAAACACTATGTGGCTAATCTGGACGATTCTGATTGGCATCCTCGCGGGCTGGCTCGCGGGACAAATCGTGAAGGGCCGCGGCATGGGCCTTGTGGTCGATCTGATTGTGGGCATCCTCGGCTCGCTGCTCGGCGGATTCGTTTTCGGGCTGCTGGGGCTGGGCGCGTACGGCCTGATCGGGCGGCTCGTAATGGCAGTGGTTGGCGCGGTGATCCTGCTTCTGCTGGTCCGCCTGATCAAGCGCGCCTAGAGGATTTCACCCGCGGCATCGACCATATCGCATTATGCAGGCGGTCAGCGGGACGGCGCATTCGACGGCGTTGGTGGCGGCTGAAGGGGCGTGCTCTGGTTCAAAATCAACTGCCATCCGCCCGGCCTTGCCACCCATACGCCCGAGACGCGCATCTGGACTTTTACGGGCTGCTCCGCAGCCGCGCGCGGCGCGAGCACGATATCCTCAACGCCCGAAAGAATTGCCCCGCCTTCGAAGAAGACGACTTTCGCGTCGCTGATTGCGAAACTGCTAATCCGGAATCGCCGCTTCCTGGCAGCCTCAAGAAACTCCGCCTTGCTTTGCACGAGGGCGTTACCGTGCACGAATACCGCGTCGTCGGCCATCAGCTTTTCGAGAGTTGGGGCGTCGCACGCAACCGTAGCGTCCTGAAAGCGCTTCTGCAGATCGAGCACCTGCGCTGCGGTGAGCTGCTCATTCGACGCGACGACCTGGGCCTTCGATGAGCGAGCGCCCACGAGGTTCAAGAGCAGAGCGACTCCGAAGGCAATCGCGCTCAGCGAGCGGGCCGAGATATTGATTTTCGCGAGCATCATGCCGCAGCCTCCGATGGGGAATTCGTTCGCGGCGGAAGGCGTGCCCTGGGAACACTATCATAACGACACTCCTTGCCCCACCATGGCCGTTCCCACGACTCTTCGGGGCGCGCGGCGGCACGGTTTCGCGCTGCTCGATCTCCTTCCCCAGGCCTGCCTTGACTTTGCCGAAATCGCCCGCCTAGACTCGAAGTTTCGATTGGCTCCCATGGCGACAACCGAGGGCCGGATCATCACGGTCGGAGTGACGGGCGCGAGCGGCGCGGCCTACGCGCAGGCGGTGCTGCGCCTGCTGGACGCCGACGGGCGCGTGGAGCGAGTTTTTCTGGTGGCGAGCGACGCGGGGCTGCGGCTGCTTTCGACGGAGCTTGGCGTCGTCGCGTCGGACGCGAAAAAATTGCCGGCGCTACTCACGGGCGCCGCCGCGAAGAAATTCGAGTACTTGCCGAACAAGGATATCGGCGCGAGCATCGCCTCGGGCAGCGCGCGCGTGGACGCGATGGCCGTGGTCCCCTGCTCGGCGGGCGCGCTCGGCTCGATTGCGGCGGGGACGGCGGCCGATTTGCTGACGCGCGCCGCGGATGTTTGCCTCAAGGAGCGGCGGCCGCTGGTCCTGTGCCTGCGCGAGACGCCGCTCAATCGCATCCACCTCGAAAATATGCTGCGCGTCCACGACGCGGGCGCTACGGTGATGCCGGCAATGCCCGCTTTTTACTACGAGCCGAAAACGATCGCGGATGTCGTCGAGCAATTCGCGTATCGCGTCCTCGCGCAGATGGGATTGCCGCAGGACGAGCAGTATCGCTGGAAGGGATCGAAAAGGGGATAGTGGACAGCCGCAGGTTGCAGGTTGAGCCCTGCCACCCGACACCTGCCACCCGACACCTGCCACCCACGACCATGAAAGGCCGAATTCGCACGGTGCTCGAGATGATCAAATTCGAGCACTCGGTGTTTGCGCTGCCGTTCGCGCTGGTGGGCGCGCTGCTGGCGGCGCGTGCCGGCGGCGGGCTGCCCACGTGGCGGCAAATCTTGTGGATCGTCGTCGCGATGGTCGGCGCGCGGTCGGCTGCGATGACAATGAACCGCATCGCGGACGTCGAATACGATCGCCGCAATCCGCGCACGGCCAAGCGCGCGCTTCCGGCAGGCGAGCTTTCGCTCGGCTTTGCGTGGGCGTTCACGGCGCTCGCATCGGCGGTGCTGGTGATCGCGGCGTGGCAATTGAACCGGCTCGCGCTCGAGCTTTCGCCCGTCGCGCTGGCGATCCTCTTTTTCTATTCGTATACGAAGCGATTCACGTCGTGGTCGCACTTCGTTCTCGGATTCTGCCTTGGGATTTCGCCCGCGGCGGCATGGATCGCGATTCGCGGCTCGCTCGACGCGCGCATGCTGATCCTTTGCGCGGCAGTCACGCTGTGGGTCGGCGGCTTCGACGTGCTCTACGCGTGCCAGGACGTGGAATTCGACCGCGCCGCCGGCCTGCACTCGATTCCGAAAAAGCTTGGCATTGCGAAGGCTCTCGTCTTTGCGCGCGCGATGCACGTCGTGATGGTGGCGCTGCTCGCGTGGCTCGCATGGAGCTTTCATCTCGCGTGGCCGGCGTGGGCGGGAATCGCGGTGGTGGCCGCGCTGCTGGCCTACGAGCATTCGCTCGTCAAGCCGAACGACCTGAGCAAAATGAATGCTGCGTTTTTCGCCGTGAATGGCTATATTAGTTTGTTGTTCCTGCTGTTCTGGGGCGCGGCCGCGGTGGTGACGCGGCGGCCGTAATGGAAGCCGAAGAGAGATTCTTCGGCCCAAAGTGCGGGCCTCCCTTCGACTTCACTCAGGGCAGGCAGAATGACGGAAGCTTGCGATAGGATCGAATGAGCTCAGAACTTCACATCACGGACGCGCGGCTCGAGCCCATCGCGCAAAAGGTGCTGGCCGGCGAGCGCCTAAACGCCGACGACGGCCTCGCGCTCTTCCAGTCGCACGATCTGCTGGCGGTGGGCTGGCTCGCGAATCACGTCCGCGAGCAGCGGCACGGCGACATCTGCTACTTCAACGTCAACCGGCACATCAATCCGACGAACGTCTGCGTGGCGCACTGCAAGCTGTGCGCGTTCGGCCGCTCGCCCGATTCGCCGGGCGCCTACACATTTTCGCTCGACGAAACCTTCGCGCGCGGCGCCGAGGGCGTGGCCGAGGGCGCGACGGAATTTCACATCGTCGGCGGCCTGCATCCCGATCTTCCTTTCGAGTTTTATCTGGATTTGATCCGCGGCTTGAAGCAGCGTTTCCCGCAGGTGCACCTGAAGGCTTTCACGATGGTCGAGGTGCACTACTACGCGCGCCTCGCGAAGCTTTCGATCAGGGATACGCTGCTGAAGATGAAGGAAGCGGGCGTCGATTCGCTGCCCGGCGGCGGCGCCGAGATTTTTCATCCGCGCGTGCGGCGCATCATCTGCGACCACAAAGTTTCGGGCACGATGTGGCTTTCGATCGCGCGCACCGCGCACGAAATCGGCCTGCGCTCCAATGCGACCATGCTTTTCGGGCACGTCGAGACGCTCGAAGAGCGCGTCGACCACCTGATGCGCCTGCGCGAAACGCAGGACAAGACGCACGGCTTTCAGACTTTCATCCCGCTCGAATTTCACCCGGCGAATACAGGCCTCGCGCACATCCCCAAGCCGACCGGCATGGACGCGCTGAAGACGATGGCCGTCTCGCGCCTGATGCTCGATAATTTCGATCACATCAAGGCGTACTGGATCATGCTCACGCCGCGGATTGCGCAGATCGCGCTGCAATTCGGTGCGGACGATATCGACGGCACGGTGGTCGAGGAAAAAATCTACCACGATGCGGGCGCCACCACGCCCGAGCACCTCACCCGCGCCGAACTCGAAAAGCTGATCCGCGCGGCCGGGCGCGTGCCCGTCGAGCGCGACACGCTCTACAATCGCGTCGATCGCGCGTCGATGCCGCAGATTGCTCCCGCGCCCGCGGCGGCGCGCCGCAGCGATGGCTTCATCCCCGCAGAATCCCTCAGCACCAATAATTAGTCGCGCGCGCGTGACAGTTTGGGCGCAGAGGAGGAGACGAGGCAATTCAAGCGCGTCTCTCGCCGGAAATAGCCGCCTTCGTCAGCATCGAAATCGCTTCCCACAGAAACGAATGCACCTCGAGCAGCGTGGCATTTTGAGGATGGTCGCCGGGGCGAATGGCAGCCAGGAGGTCAACCTCGGCCTGTTTTAGGTGATCCAGGGCCCGCTCGACGGCCGCGTTCGGCGCCGGGCCCTTCTGCGGTATGTCCATGATGAGTGTCGTGGCGCTTCGCCTCTCTTCGTGTCTTCGTGCAAAAGGGGTTTGCGCGGCGTCGATTGATGGGCGCGCCTCGACGGCGAATGCTCAAACGATTACCTGGCCTTCATTGATGATCCTGAAATCGCCTTCCTTAAACCCATTTTTATCTCTGCGATACAGCCTGAACGCTTCCACCTTGCTGTGTGCGCCGCAGGCTGATATCTTGAGCGTGTTGGGGAAATGCGATGGCCAAGAAGAAAACCGAACTCGACAAGGCTGTGGAACGAGCGGCGAAGATTATCCTCGATCAGCTAAGCACTTTGCCGCCGGAGACCGCCAAGCAGAAGCGCCTCGAACTTGAGCAGATGGCGGTCAAGGCTTCCCACGCCGCAAAGAACGGAAAACACTCACGTTTTCACCAAGCAGTAGGTTTGTGAAACGTCCCCTTGGCATGTTTCATTACGGCAGGAATCTGACATGCGGCCACGTCAGATTGCCTTATCCTCTTCATGAACGTAGCTTGGGTTTTCAGTGCAGCGCTATGGTGCTGGTGAGGATTTAGAATTCCTACGGGCAGGTTGAACTCTTGTCGGACGATACGCACAGGCTCCAGTAGATCCGAATCATTCGTTACTAGCACCGCGACCTCAAAGCGACCCCTAAATGCATCATGCAAGAGGTGCGCCGCGATATTCACATCCGAGCCCTTCTCTTCTGTCTTGTCCACCCAAACCTTCTTGGGAGGTATTGTCCCCGTCAGGACCATGCGAGCCGAATGCGTGAGGAAGTGCCCAAAGCTAATAGTCAAATTCGGAATCGTGCGTAACGCCCGGATATACATCTGCTGGCGCATCGGCATGCCTGGATCGTAAGGACGGGCGCTAACGATCGCCGTGAAGTACTCGATTGATTGGATCGTGTCGCCGGGAAGCATGCGGCGGCACAGCGCTCCAAGATCCAGCCATTTGAAGGGCGAATTCTTCACCGCGCCGTAGTACAGATTGAATCCGTCGATATATACGCTTGCGATCGCCATCCGCTTTCCAATTGCCCAGCACCGATTCCACACCCACGCCAAGCAGAAATTTTGAGTTACCACCTATGGGTGGTAATCTAACCACGGTATTATCCCCCCGGCTCCTTCGGGAGACGGGTGCGAGGCCAACCCGAAAGGGTTGGCCTCAGTGTTTATGGGCCTGCTGTCCTTCGACGTAACTGCTCATTTCTTGATGGCCGTAGAAATTCTAGCAAAATGACACAGTATTTAACTGCAGAGCTTACGCCGTTCAAGCCGGACTCTACCGGGCCCCGGGCCGTCAACTAACCCTCCCACAACGGAGGTGCCTTGACTTGCCCGGAGGGCGTCGATAGACTCAAAGCGTTCTTGGTAGAGGTGCGGAGGCCATGAGTAGCGCGGCCGAGGTTCCGAGCAGCTTCGGAGGCTCGCGCGAAATGGGCTGGCAGTAGACTCCGCCGAAATCGTCCGGCTGACTGCGGCTGCGACGGTTGGGGGATGAGCTGAAAGGCTCGTTCACTGTCATTCGCCGCGGCGAATGGAGCGCTATCGAGGAGCGAAGACACACGAGCGGCGCCTCTCGCGTATCCTTCCTTCTCTTTTCGTTCCAATCCCTCGCAGCAAAACTTTTCACCCGGATCGAGCAGCATTGCGGATATGAAGTTCAGGCAGGGCGATGAACGTTTTCGAACTGACGCGCGCGCTGGTGGACATCGAATCGATCACGGAACACGAAGGCGCGGTCGCCGCGTTCCTCGAAAACTATCTCGCGAAGATCGCCGAGCGCACGGGCGGACAGGTCGAGCGGATGGAAGTCGAGCCGGGCCGCTTCAACGTGCTGGCATGCTGGGGCAAGCCGCTGGTGACGCTCTCGACGCACATGGACACGGTGCCGCCGTTTTTCGCGTCGCGCGACGACGGGGAATTCATCTGGGGGCGCGGAGCATGCGACGCGAAGGGCATCATCGCGGCGATGACGGGCGCGGCGGAACGGCTGCTCGGCGAGGGCCGAACGAATTTCGGCTTGCTCTTCGTTGTCGGCGAGGAGCGAAATAGCGCCGGCGCGGCAGTGGCGGCGCGATCGCCGCGAGGCTCGCGGTTCTTGGTGAATGGCGAGCCGACGGAGAATAAACTGGCGCTGGCGTCGAAAGGCACGCTGCGTTTCGAGCTGATCGCGCTCGGCAAGATGGCGCACTCGGCGTACCCGGAGCTGGGCGAATCGGCGATCGATAAATTGCTCGACGCGCTCGAAGAGATCCGGCGCGTCCCGCTGCCCGAAGATCCGCTGCTCGGTCGCTGCACGATGAATATCGGCACGATTGCGGGAGGCCGCGCGCCAAACGTGATTGCGGACGCGGCGAAAGCGGAAATCCTGGTGCGGCTGGTCGGTGATGCGGCGCCGATTCGCGAGGCATTCGCGCGCGCAGTGGGTGCCCGAGCGGAGTTGAAAGAAGTGCTGTGCATTGCGCCGATTCGGTTTCAGACGGTGGACAGCCTGCCGACGACCGTGGTTTCGTTTACGACGGACGTGCCAATGTTCGGCAAGAGCTGGGGCGAGCCGCTGCTGCTCGGGCCGGGCAGCATTCTCGTGGCGCACACGGCGGACGAGCGAATCGCGAAGCGCGAGCTTTCAGAAGCGGTCGGGATGTACGCGGACGTGGTGCGGAGGCTCCAGGCGTGAATCTCGCGATCGTCGGCTACGGCAAAATGGGGCGGCTGATCGAGCAGCTTGCGCCGGAATACGGATTCGACGTGAAGCTGCGGCTCGATATCGACAACAACGCAAAGTACGAAGGCATGACGAAAGAAAATTTTCGCGGCATCGACGCGGCGGTCGAATTTTCGACGCCGTCGACCGCCGTGGAAAATATCGAGCGGCTGGCGCGGCTGGGCGTGAATGCGGTCGTTGGGACGACGGGATGGCTCGCCGATCTCGAACGGGCGCGCGCGGCGGTCGAGCGCGGCGGGACAGGGCTCGTCTGGAGCGCGAATTTTTCGGTGGGCGTGAATATTTTCACGCAGATGGTAGCGGAGGCGGCGCGGCTGATGGCGCGGCAGCCCGAATACGGTGCGTGGGCTTGGGAAATTCATCACGCCGCAAAAAAGGATGCGTTTTCGGGGACGATACTCGCGCTCGTCGAGAAGATGAAAAAGAGCGGCTACGACCGCCCCATCAATACGAGCAGCAGCCGGGCGGGAGCAGTGCCCGGAACGCACGAGATTGGCTTCGATTCTGCCGCCGATACGATCACGCTGACGCACACAGCCCGCAGCCGCGAAGGTTTCGCGCGCGGCGCCCTGCGCGCGGCCCGCTGGATCGCCGGCAAAAGAGGTTTTTTCGATTTTCGCGAAATTGTGAATCAGATCGAATGATCGGATAACGGAATCGGAAGGAGGCACGCAATGTTATTCACAGGATGCGGTACGGCGCTGGTCACTCCGTTTCGGAAGGATTTGTCGCTCGATGAGGAGGCTGTGCGGCGGCTGGCGCGGCGGCAGGTCGACGCGGGAATCAATTTCCTCGTCCCCTGCGGCACCACGGGCGAAAGCCCCACGCTTTCAAAGGCCGAGCTGCGGCGCGTGGTCGAGATCGCGATCGAAGAGGCGCGTCGCGGGAAAATCCGCGTGGTGGCGGGCGCCGGCGGCTACAACACCGCCGAAGTGATCGAGCGCGCGCGCGAGTACGAAGCGATGGGCGCGGACGGCATCCTTTCCGTCAGCCCGTATTACAACAAGCCGACGCAGGAAGGGCTCTACCAGCACTTCAAGGCCATCGCCGCGGCGATTTCGCTGCCGATCATTCTCTACAACATTCCGGGGCGCACCGGCGTGAATATCGAGCCCGCCACGATGCGGCGGCTCGCCGAAATCGACAACATCGTCGGCGTGAAGGAAGCGTCGGGAAATATCTCGCAGATGGCGGTGGTGCTTGATATCGTCCCCGACGATTTCGTGGTCCTCTCGGGCGACGACGGAATCACGATTCCGCTGATGTCGCTCGGCGGGCGCGGCCTGATTTCGGTGGCATCCAATGAAATTCCGGCCGAAATGACGCGCATCACGCAGCTTTGCCTCGCCGGCGATTTCGTGAGTGCGCGCGAGATTCACCGGAAATATTTCCGGTTGCTGGAAGCGAACTTCATCGAGACGAATCCGGGGCCCGTGAAGGCGGCGATGGGCCTGATGGGCCTGCTCGATCCGCATTTCCGGCTGCCGATGGTGCCGCCGAAGCCCGAGAATCTCGAAAAGATTCGCGGCGCGCTCGAAGCTGTCGGGTTGGTGCAGAAGGTTTATGCCGCTCGCTGAAATGAAGGGCGAGATCGAGCGCCTCTTCGACGAAAATCCGGCGAGCTACACCGATGAGCAGCGGCGGCTGTTTCAACGCTTCAAGGTCGCGCTGAATTCGGGCGAAATCCGCGCGGCCCAGCCGAATCCCGCGAGCGCGACCGGCTGGTCCGTGAACGCGTGGGTGAAAAAGGGCATCCTGCTCGGATTCCGGATGGGCGCGATCGTCGGATATGTCGATCGACGCGGCTCGCCAGCCATTTTTCGATAAATCCACATATCCCGTGAAAAATTTCAGCGTTTCGTCTGGCGTGCGGATCGTTCCAGGCGGCTCGAGCATTCGCGACGGTTGCTACATCGCGAAAGGCGTCACGTGCATGCCGCCGATGTACGTCAACGTGGGCGCGTACGTCGACGAAGGCGCGATGATCGATTCGCACGCGCTGGTCGGCAGCTGCGCGCAGATCGGCAGGAAGTGCCACATCTCGGCCGCGTCGCAGATCGGCGGCGTGCTCGAGCCGGTGGGCGCGCTGCCGGTGATCATCGAGGATGAAGCGCTGATCGGCGGAAACTGCGGCGTCTACGAAGGCACCGTCGTGAAACGTCGCGCGGTTCTCGGCACCGGCACGATTCTCAACCGCTCCACCCCGGTGTATGACGTCGTCACCGGCGCGGTGCATAGTGCCATCGGCGACGAACCTCTCGTGATCCCCGAAAACGCAGTCGTCGTAGCAGGTTCGCGCGCCATCTCCCACGGCCGCGGCAAGGATTGGAATCTTTCGCTCTACACGCCGGTCATCATCAAATATCGCGACGCGAAAACCGACGCCAAGGTCCAGCTCGAAGATCTGCTCAGGTAGGCTGCGAGGTAACTTCTTCAGCGATGCGCTGCAGCACAACGCCGCGTTTTTCAGGCAAAATGGCCTAAAATTGCAAATGTGAGCACCGCGAATTCCGCTTCCGCGCTTGCGCCGCGCCCCACGCCGATGCCCGGCGGTTGGCTGCTGCAACTGAGCCCTTTCGCGATTCTGGCTGCGACCGCGATTTATCTCGCCATCCGCTGGGACGACATCCCGCCGCGCTTCCCGGTCCATTGGGGCGTCACCGGCCACGCCAATGGCTGGTCGGTGCGCACGCCGCTGGGAGTCTATGGGCCGCTGCTGTTCGGGGCCGTCGTGATGGCGGCTGTCGCAGCGAGCTCGTATGTGGCGCTGCATTTTGGGCGGCCGGTGCGCGGTTCGACACCGCGCTCGGTGGCGGGCGATTTCGCGCGCGAGATGGGGGTTTTTCTGCTGTCGCTCGAATTCTTCCTCGCGGTGATTTTCTCGTTTGTGGGGCTGCTGCCTCTGATGGGCAACCGCGATCCGGGCGTCTTGCCGATTCTGATCGCCACGCTCGCGATGCTGGCGGCGCTGATTTTGGCCATGGCGCGCCTCGCAAAGCATCACGCGAAATTGCACGCGGAGGCCGGCGCGCCCATGATGGGCGACACACAGGACGAGCACTGGAAGGGCGGCGTCTTCTACGTGAATCGCGACGACGCGGCGCTTTTCGTCCCGAAGCGATTCGGCATCGGCTACACGCTGAATTTCGGACATGCAACGGCGTGGGTGATCATGGGGCTCGTCCTTGTGCTGCCGTTGATCCTGGCGCTTTTCGCCGTGCACCATGTGTGACGCGCGCATGGAATTCCGCGCGGCCCCTTCCCCGACTCCGCGCTTGACAAAGACGGCCGGGTATCATAATTTCGAGAGCGTCATGAAACTGCTGCGGGCGCATCATAGTCACCACCATCATCACGTGAAACCGTGCCCGCGGCGGTGTGGCTAGCTCGAACGGCAATAGCTGCACTCATCAGCCCGCTGGCGCGGCAAGCGCCGGCGGGCTTTTTGTTTTTCAGGAGCAGAGCGATTTGCGCATCATTCTGAGTCCGCCGCGGCGGACGAAGAATCTCTCTTCGGCTGGCATCCGCCGGGAGAACAATTGGAGACAAACGAAATGGAACTCGATTTCGAAAAGGAAAATGGGCTGATCCCGGCGATCGTCCAGGATCACGTGAATGGCGAAGTCCTGATGCTCGGCTTCATGAATCGCGAGGCGTACGATCTCACGCAGAAAACCGGCTTCGTCACCTTCTACAGCCGCTCGCGCAAGAAACTCTGGCTCAAGGGCGAGACGAGCGGGCAAAAACTGCTGCTGCGCGAGCTGCGCGTCGATTGCGATCGCGACGCGCTGCTGGTCCGCGCCGAACTCGAAGGCGGCGCCGTTTGCCACGAAGGCTATCGCAGCTGCTTTTTTCGCGAGATCGGCCGCGACGGCGAAGCAAAAGTCGTCGCCGCGCGCGTAATGTCGCCCGAAGAACTCTACGGCAACCCCGCCAACAACCGGCGGGGCAAGGGGGAGCAGTAATGAGCCGCCTCAAACTCGGCATTCCGAAAGGCAGCCTGCAGGATTCCACCGTTGAGCTCTTCGCGAAGGCGGGCTGGCGCATTTCGGTGAATTCGCGCAGCTATTATCCCGGCATCGACGATCCCGAAATCGAATGCATGATGGTCCGCGCGCAGGAAATGGCGCGCTACGTCGAAAACGGCGCGATGGACGCCGGCCTCACCGGCAAGGACTGGATTCTCGAAACAGGCGCGGACATCCAGGAAGTCTCCGAGCTGGTCTATTCGAAGACGAGCCTCGGCCGCGTCCGCTGGGTGCTGGCCGTCGCCGAGGATTCGAATATCCAGTCCGTGCGCGACCTCGAAGGAAAAGTGATCGCCACCGAAGCGGTGAAAATGACGGAGCGCTATCTCGCGCGCCACGGCGTGAAGGCGCGCGTGGAATTTTCCTGGGGCGCCACCGAAGTGAAAGTGCCGCAATTGGCGGATGCAATCGTCGAAGTGACGGAAACGGGATCGTCGCTGCGCGCGAATCACCTGCGCGTGGTCGATACGCTACTCGAATCCGCCACATGGTTCATCGCCAATCGCGGCGCGTGGGCCGATCCGTGGAAGCGGCAGAAGATCGAAAATATCGTGCTGCTGCTCGATGGCGCGATCAAGGCGTACACGCGCGTGGGGCTGATGCTGAATGTCCGGCGCGCTGACCTCGACAAGGTCGTCGCCGCGCTCCCCGCGCTCCGCAATCCCACGATTTCGCAACTCAGCGATTCCGACTGGCTCGCGATCAACACCATCATCGAGGAAAAAACCGTGCGGCAGCTGATTCCCAAGCTGAAATCGGCGGGCGCGGAGGGAATCGTCGAGTATCCGCTGAATAAGGTCGTGTACTGATGCGCGTTCTGCCGCTCACCCACGCCGCCGAGGAAAAAGTGCTGGCATCGCGCCGCGCGAGCAGCCGCGATGCCGAAAGGATCGCTGCGCGCATCGTCGCGGACGTGCGGCGCCGCGGCGATGCGGCGCTCTTCTCGTGGACGAAGCGCTTCGACCGCGTCGTGCTCACGCCGCGCACCGTGTGGGTGCCGCCCGCGGAATTGGTGGAAGCGCGCAAAAGCATCTCGAAAGATTTTCTCGCCGCGATCGAGCACGCCGCGCGCAACATCCGCGCCGTCGCGCGCCGCCAGAAGCCGCAGGAATGGACCATCGAGGTCGAGCCCGGCGTGCGCGCCGGCCAGCGCGTGCGCGCAATCGATTCGGTCGGCTGCTATCTCCCGGGCGGGCGATTTTCGCTCGTCTCGACGCTGCTCATGACGGTGATTCCAGCGCAAGAAGCGGGCGTGCGGCGAATCGTCGTCGCAAGCCCGCAGCCGGGGCCCGCGCTGCTCGCCGCCGCGAAGACGCTCGGCGTCGACGCAGTGGCGCGCGTGGGCGGCGCGCAGGCGATTGCCGCGCTCGCCTATGGCACACGCTCGATTCCGCGCGTCGATAAAATCTTCGGCCCCGGCAATCGGTTCGTCACCGCCGCGAAGCGCATCGTGAGCAACGATTGCGCGATCGACATGCTCGCAGGGCCGACGGAAGCGCTCGTCTTCGCCACGCGCGGCAACGCGAAATTCATCGCCGCGGACTTGATCGCGCAGGCGGAGCACGATCCCGACGCGATTTCGCTCTTCGTCACCACGTCGTCGCGCCTGGCCCGCCAAGTCGCCCGCGAAATCGAGCTGCAGCTTGCGCCGCTGCCGAAAACGAATCTCGCCCGCCGCTCGCTCGAAAAAAATGGCGGCGCGTTCGTGGCGCCGAATATTGCCGCCGCCGCGCGATTTGTGAATCGCTTCGCCCCCGAGCATTTGAGCCTTCCCGGCGGCGAAGACGGCCTGCTCAAGCGGATCGATTCTGCCGGAAGTGTTTTTCTCGGCGATTGGAGCGCGCAATCCTTCGGCGATTACGCGAGCGGGACGAATCACGTGCTGCCGACAGGCGGCGTCGCGCGCACGCGCGGCGGGCTTTCCGTCACCGATTTCGTGAAGTGCATCAGCGTGCAGGAAGTGTCGCGCGCGGGGATCGCCCGCCTCGCGTCGGTCGTCGAGGAGTTCGCGCGTGCGGAAGGCCTGGCGGCGCACGAACGCTCCGTCGAGGTGCGCAAGTGAAGCCCACAGCCAAGCTCGCGATCCCGGTGCGTCGCGCGGTCGAGCAGATGCGCCCCTATCATCCGCCGCTCGAAGGCCGCAGAAATAAGCTGCGCCTCGATTTCAATGAAAATCCGACCGGCTGCTCGCCTGCGGTGCGCCGCGCGCTCGCGCGTCTCGCCGCGGCAACGATTTCGTCCTATCCCGAGCAGGAAACGGTGCGCCGCAAAGCCGCGCGTCACTTCGGCGTGCGCCCCGATGAATTGCTGCTGACGAACGGCACCGATGAAGCGCTGAGCCTGGTCGTCAACACCTTCGTCGAAGCAGGCGACACGGTTCTGCTGGCCGAGCCGACCTACGCGATGTATCGCTTCTATTCCGAGCTCGCAGGCGCAAAGATTGCCGCGCCGCGTTACGACGCCACGATGCAATTTCCGTGGCAGGAGATTCTGGCCGAGCTGAAAGCGTCGCCGCGCGTCTTCTTCCTGCCGAATCCGAACAGCCCGACCGGCAATCTGCTTTCGCGCGGCCAGCTGCGCCGAATTCTGAATGCCGCGAAGAACACGATGGTCGTAATCGACGAGGCCTATTTTGAATTTTCGGGCGTCACAGTAATCCCGTGGATCAGGCGGTACAGAAATCTGATTGTCACGCGCACATTTTCGAAGACGGCGGGACTCGCGGGCCTGCGCCTCGGCTGCATCTTCGTCCACAGCGAGCTCGCGGCGGTCATGAGGAAGGCGCAATCGCCCTATCCGGTGAACGTGGCCGCGCTCGCGGCGGCGGAAGCCGCAATGCAGGATCGCGCCTTTATCGCGAAAACGGTGCGCGACGTCCGCGCCGGCAAGAAAGAACTCGAGCGCGGCCTAGCCCGCCTCGGGGTCAGCTATTTCCCCACGGGAGGAAATTTCGTGCTCGTATATTTCGGCGAACGCGCCAAAAAGATCGTCGGGGCCCTCGCTCGCCAGGGAACGCTGGTCCGCGACCGCTCAAACGATTTCGGTGGCGAAGGCTATGTCCGCATCACGCTGGGCACTCCCGCGCAGATGCGCCGCCTCCTGCGCGAACTGGAAGCAATCCTATGAGATCTGTCATTCCGAAGACCGAGCAGCCCGATTTCCGCGCCCATGCACCTCGGGCCGCGCGGAAATCGGGCGCATTGGCGCGGTCTGAGGAATCTCGGCGCCGGAACGGCGGACACCTCGCTTCGATTGAAAGGGCGATCGCCGCTGGAACAGATCGACGCCTATGAGAAAAGCCAAACTCCGCCGCACGACAAAAGAAACGGACATCACCCTCCGCCTGAATCTCGATGGCCAGGGCAAATCGCATATCACCACGGGCATCCGTTTCTTCGATCACATGCTCGAGCAGATTGCCCGTCACGGCGCACTCGATCTCGATCTCACGGCACGCGGCGATCTCGATGTCGACCAGCACCACACGGTTGAGGACGTAGGCATCGCGCTAGGCGAAGCGGTGAAGCAGGCGCTCGGCTCGAAACGCGGCATCCTGCGCGTCGGCTATTTCCTGATGCCGATGGACGATTGCCTCGCCGCGGCCTCGCTCGATTTTTCCGGGCGTGCGTATTGCGTCTGCAGCTACAAAATTTCGGCCGCGCGCGTCGGCGACTTCCAAACCGAGCTGATGGAGGATTTCTTCCGCGCGTTCGCGCAAGCCGCCGCCGCCAACGTGCACCTCAAATTGATGTATGGCCGGTCGTCGCACCACCAGGTCGAATCGATTTTCAAGGCGTTCGCGAAAGCGCTGCGTTTCGCCGTCACGCGCGACCGCCAGTTGCGGCGCGTGCTGCCATCGACCAAGGGCCTACTATAGGAAGCGGTGTACAGGAAAATGCCATGAAAATCGCAATCGTCGATTACGGTGCCGGAAATCTGCCGTCGGTCGAACGCGCGCTCCGCAAGCTCGGTGCCGAAACCGAACGCGCGGTCGAGCCGAAGCAAGTTGCTGCGGCGAAAGTGATCGTGCTGCCCGGCGTTGGCCACTTTGGCGCATTCGTCGAGGGGCTGCGCGAACGCAACCTCACCGATTCGCTGCGCGCCGCCTACGATTCCGGCGTGCCGATTCTCGGCATTTGCCTCGGACTGCAGGCGATGTTCGCGTCGAGCGAGGAAGCGCCGGGCGAGCGCGGCCTCGGCTTTTTCCCCGACGAAGTGCGTGCACTCCCGACAAATGTAAAATCGCCGCACATCGGCTGGAATCAGGTGCGCCGCGTGCAGGAAAGCGCGCTGCTGCGCGGGATTCCCGCCGACGCGTATTTTTATTTCGCGCACTCATACGCCGCGCCCGCTTCCGCCTCGCCCACGGTTGCGGCGTGCGATCATGGCGTCTCGTTTGCCGCCGTGATCGAGCAGAAGAACCTGCGCGCGGTTCAATTCCATCCGGAAAAATCCGGCGAGACGGGCGCCCGCGTGCTCCAGAATTTCGTGGAGTCGGTTCAATGACGCTCGCGCGACGAATCATTCCCTGCCTCGATGTCGATGGCGGCCGCGTGGTGAAGGGCATCGAGTTCGAAGGCCTGCGCGATATGGGCGATCCCGCCGATCTCGCCGCTCGCTACAATCGCGAAGGTGCGGATGAGCTCGTGGTCCTCGATATCAGCGCGTCGTTCGAAGGCCGCGCCACGTTTCTCGATACGATCTGCCGCGTGGCCGAGCAGTTGAATATTCCGCTCACCGCCGGCGGCGGTATCCGCCGAATGGAAGAGGGCCGCAAAGTTCTGCTGGCGGGCGCCGATAAAGTGACTGTGAATACGGCCGCGGTTGAGCGCCCGGAACTAATCTCGGAACTCTCGCAGCAATTCGGCGCGCAAGCGGTGGTGCTGTCGCTCGATGTAAAACGCAAAGGCGATTCGTGGGAGGCGTACACGCGCGGCGGCCGCGTAGCCACCGGCCGCGACGCTGCGGAATGGGCCACGGAGGCGGTGTCGCGCGGCGCGGGCGAAATCCTGCTCACGTCGATCGACCGCGACGGCACCTGCAGCGGATTCGACTGCGAACTCACCGCGAAGATCGCGGCGACCGTGCCGGTGCCGGTGATCGCATCCGGCGGCGCCAGCACGTTCGAAGATTTCCGCGCAGTGTTCGTCGAAGGCTGCGCGGACGCGGCGCTGGCCGCCTCGATCTTTCACACCGAAACGCATTCGATCGCCGCGCTGAAGCAGTTCCTGGCGGAGCGCAAAGTCCCAATCCGCCTGAATCGCTAGCGAGCGCGGGCTCGCGGTATAGTTTGCGCGCGCTTTTGTTGCAAGGGTCGTAGGGGCGGGTTTCAAACCCGCCCGCTCGAATGAAGCCGCGCCTCGCTTCAACTCCTGACGCTCCGAAGGCGGATTACAGCCAGCGCGGGACGCGCGACACAATTTAGCCCCGGCCGGAAGGCCTGGGAAAAAATGAAGCAGAATCGGGAGCGCCGTAGGTGCGACACTCGGCCCAAACGTAGCGCCAGCCGCACCGCTAAAAGGATCTCGCTCTCAGCGACGAACATGATCATTCCCTGCATCGATCTGCAAGGTGGCAAGGCCGTGCAACTCGTCCGCGGCCGCAAACGCGCTCTCGCCGTCGATGACATTCTCGGCCTGCTCGACCGCTTTCGCAGCTATCCGGTCCTGCACGTAATCGACCTCGATGCCGCGATGCGCAAAGGCTCCAACGCGCGCTGGATCAAGCGCCTGTGCCGCGCGGCCAAGCTGAAAATCCGCGTCGGAGGCGGAATCCGCACAGCCGCGCACGCCGAGCGAATTCTCTCCTGGGGCGCGGAAAAGGTCATCATCGGCAGCGCTGCTTTTGAAAATGGAAAGGTGGCGCGCAAATTTCTCAAAGAGCTCGCTGCGCGGGTCGGCCGCAAGCGCGTGATCATCGCGCTCGATACCGAGGGCGGCCGGATCGTCGTGCGCGGCTGGAAAGAACGCCTCCGCCTCCGCCCTGCCGAAGTGATCCCCGAGCTCGAGCCCTACTGCTCCGAATTCTTCTCCACCTTCGTCGATAACGAAGGTACAATGAAGGGGACGGACATCGCCGGTTTCCGGCGGCTGCGTGGCGCGACGAAGTTTCCGATCACTGCAGCCGGCGGGATTCGCAGCATGCGCGAGGTCAAGGCGCTCGAAAAAATTGGCATGAACGCCGCCGTCGGCATGGCGATCTACACCGGCCGGCTGGCCTCGAAAATCACCGGAATTCAGAAAAGCGCAAAACACCCCTCCAAATCCTCACATGGTTGATTCTAAATGACTAAAAAGATTTCGAGGCGTCCATTTCCGCACCAAATTGCCACTTTAAGCGCTTTTAGCGGCCTTTACCGGCGCACGACACGCCATTTCCGCCCCCATCGCAAACTCGCCTCGATGGTGTATAGTTTTTCAGGCGCGGCCATCCCTGAACGCCAGGCTGCTTTGAGCTCCAGGCATTTCAAATTGCTTCGCGCCGGATTCTGCTAAAAATGAAAAAGCCACTGCGAGTGATGAAGTTCGGCGGCACGTCTGTGGGCGATGCCGCGTGTATCGGGCGCGCCGCCCAGATCGTCAAGGAGGCGTCGCGTGAGGGACCGATCGTCGTCGTCGTGTCGGCGATGGGCGGAGTGACCAACAAATTGATCGAAGCCGCGAAGCGCGCCGAGGCCAGCGAACTCGAACCAGGTCGGCGAGATTTTTGACGCGCTGCGCAAGCAGCACGAAACGGCCATCTCCACATTGATCCGCGACGCGGAAAAACGGAAGCGGCTGACCGCCCATCTCGAAAAAGTATTTGGCGAAGGCGACCAGCTCTGCAAAGGCACGGCGCTGCTCCGCGAGCTCACTCCGCGCACGCTCGATTCGCTTTCGAGTCTCGGCGAGCGCTTGTCCGCGCCGATGGTGGCGGCGGCGCTGGTGGAACTGGGCGTGCTGAGCGAATCCGTCGAAGCCACGGAACTGATCGTCACCGATGCATATCATGGCGGCGCCGATCCGATCATGGATCGCACGCGCTATCTTTCCGAGACGCGGCTGCGTCCACTGCTCGATCGCGGCGTGATTCCGGTGGCGACCGGCTTCATCGGTGCGACCACGGACGGCATTCTCACCACGCTCGGGCGCGGGGGCTCCGACTACTCCGCGACAATTCTGGGCGCGGCGCTCGACGCCGATGAAATCATCATCTGGACCGACGTGGACGGCGTGCTGACCGCCGACCCGCGGCTCGTTACCGAGGCGCGCACGATTCCAGAAATTTCCTACCGCGAAGCGACCGAGCTCGCCTACTTCGGCGCCAAGGTGCTGCATCCGAAAACGCTGCGCGCCGTGGAACGAGCGGGCATTCCCGTGTGGATCCGCAACAGCTTCGCGCCGGAGCGCCCGGGAACGAAGATCACGCCCCGCGGCCGCAGCAATGGCGGCGGCGTCAAGGCGCTCACGGCCGTTCGAGACGTTGCGCTGATCACGGTCGGCGGGCCGGGGATTGTGGGAGTGCCGGACGTGGTCGGACGCACGTTCTCGACGACGGCCGAACTTCACGCCAACGTTCTTTTGATTTCGCAATCGTCTTCGCAGAACGATATCTGCTTCATCGTGGCGGCTTCGGATGCCAAGGCCATCGTCGAAGCGCTGCGCCGGGAATTCGCGCAGGACGTGGCCCATGAAAAAGTGGAGCACATCACGCTCGTTTCGAATATCGCGATCGTGGCGGTGGTCGGCGAGAACATGCGCGGGACGCCGGGCGTTGCGGCGCGCACGTTCGGCTCCGTGGGCCGCGAGAACGTGAACATCATGGTGATCGCGCAGGGATCTTCCGAGACGAATATTTCATTCGTCGTGTCGGACCAGGACATGAAAGCGGCGCTCTTCGCCGTCCATCGCGAGTTCGAACTGGGCGCGCGGGTTCCAGTCGAGTCCAAAGTAACGGTTTCCTGAACGATGGTTAAGGCCGCCAACCCGGTCGAAAAAAAGACCGAGAAGGCCGAGCAGCGGTGCGTCAACCGAGCTTGCGGCGCGCGCTTCGGCCTTCGCGAGCGAATCTACGTCTGCTCGAAGTGCGGTGAAACGCTCGAGATCGATTGCCATCTCGTCCGCCCAAATGATCCCTCCGCGGTGCGCGAACGCTGGGCCGCCGCGAAAGCAAATCCGAAGCTGGCGCGCGACGCGAGCGGCGTCTGGCGCTATCTGGAGATGCTGCCGTTTGACGACGACGCGCCGTTCGTCACGCTCTTCGAAGGCAACACGCCGCTCTTTCACGCTCCGCGCTCGGCAAAATATTGTGCCCTGGCCGGTTTGCGGCTGAAGCACCAGGGATACAATCCAACGGGCTCGTTCAAAGATACGGGCATGGCCACGGCGATCACGCAAGCCGTGATTTCGGGCGCGAGCACCGCTGTTTGCGCGAGCACCGGAAACACCGCGGCGAGCCTCGCGGCCTACGCGGCCCGCGCGGAATTTCAGGCTGCCATCCTGCTGCCGCGCGGGCAAGTCTCGGCGGCGAAGCTCGCGCAGAGCCTCGACTACGGCGCGCTGGTCCTCGAAATCGACGGAAACTTCGACGATTGCATGCGCCTGATTCAGGAGCTGGGCGACGATCCTGCGATCTACGTCGCGAACTCGATCAATCCGTTTCGCATCGAAGGACAAAAGACGGTCGCCTTCGAATTGATGGAGCAGTGCTCGTGGCAGGTGCCGGACCACGTCGTGGTGCCGGGCGGAAATATGGGCAACAGCACCGCGCTCGGCAAAGGCTTTCAGGAACTCCTCGACATGGGGTTGATCCGCCGCCTGCCGAAGCTGAGCGTGATCCAGGCGGAGGGCGCGGCGCCTGTCGCGCGCCTCTTCGCGAATCTCACGCCGGCGCAACGGGCGGGCGAAGAAGAGCTGCCCGAAAAATTGGCCGTCGTCGAAAATCCGAAGACGCTCGCGACCGCCATCAAGATCGGCGCGCCCGTTTCGTGGAAAAAGGCGCTGCGCGCCGTGGTGCGGTCGCGCGGGCAGGTGATCGCGGTGAGCGAGCAGGAAATTGCGGACGCGAAAGCGATGATCGGCCGCGACAGCATCGGCTGTGAGCCCGCTTCGGCGACCACGGTAGCGGGCATCAAGAAATTGGTGGCTGCGGGCCACATTCAGTCCGGCGAAGATGTGGTCGCGGTGCTGACGGGCCACGCACTCAAAGACCCTGACTACATGAGCAACTACCATCGCGGCACGCTGGCACTGCCCGCCGGCGAAAAAGACGCCACGCCGATCCACGGCGCGTTCCGGAACGCGCCCGAGCGCGTAGCAGCCTCAAAATCTGCTATTCTCGCGAGCCTCAAGCAGCGTCAGTAAAATTGCGCCGTAGATGTTAGCGGCGGAAGCGAAGAGTTTCTTCAAGGGCTAAAGCCCACGTTTCTTCGCTCCTAATGTCGGAGCTAAAGCTCCGACCCCCTAACGAGCATTCGCGAGACGCGTTCTAGTTTCATGAGGAGCTGGCGGCGCGCCGGAGAATTTCCGCCGAAGGATCGCCGGTGAGTCGCTTCGGAATCACAGGAATCCATGAGCCCAGCGCGCAAAAGTTCGTTCGAGGTTCGCGTCCCCGCATCCACCGCCAATCTTGGCGCGGGATTTGACTGCCTGGGCCTGGCGCTCGAAATTTACCTCAGCGTGCGCGCGTCTCTCCTCGGGTCGAGCTCGCGTACGGTGGCGCGCAGCAGCGGCGTGCGCGGCACGTCGCAGCTTCCGAAAGATCCCGAGCAAAATTTGATTTTCCGCGCGATGCGGCTCACGGCCGAGCGCGAAGGTTTTTCATTGCCGCGCGTGCGCGTCGCCGTGCAGAACCAGATTCCCGTGGCGGGCGGATTGGGCAGCAGCGCGGCCGCGGCCGTCGCCGGAATCGCCCTGGGATTCGCAGTCGCCGGGCGGCCGATCGACAAGGACGCCGCGCTGCGTTACGCAACGGAGATGGACGGCCATCCCGACAACGTCGCCGCCGCGCTGCTCGGCGGATTGGTGGTGACGTTCACACGAAGCGACGGAAGCGTGGTGGCGATTCGCAAGCGCTGGCCCAAGGTGATCCGGCTGATCGTGGTCACGCCGAACCTGATGCTCGAGACGAAAAAATCGCGCGCGGTTCTGCCCGCAAGCGTGCCGCGGGCCGATGCCGTCTACAACCTGCAAAGGTCCGCGCTTTTCGTGGCCGCGCTGGAGGATCGTCGTTACGACCTGTTGTGGGACGCCATGCAGGACCGCCTGCATCAGCACGCGCGCCAGGCGCTGATTCCCGGGCTCGCCGACGTGCTGTCGCTGCCTCGCATGCCCGGACTGCTCGGCGTGGCGCTCAGCGGCGCGGGACCGAGCGTGATCGCGCTCGCCACCGAGCGCTTCGATCAAATCGGCAAGGCCATCGCGCACTGCTTCGAAAAGCACGACCTCGCCCCGACAATCCGTAACCTCGAAGCCGCTCAAGAAGGAATTTCCGCAACGCAGAAGTACATCTCGCAAAAGTAGCTGGCGCGTCGGAGAGACGCCGTCGCTTTCTCTAGCAACCAGAGCTAATCGTTGACGTCGTCGTACCAGTGCTTCTCTTTCGGCGCTGGATCGGCTCCTAATACCTCATCGTGAGCGTTATCGACATCGGACTCTGGAATATCATCGACAGCGAACGCATCATATTCCCAATACCGCAGCACGAAAAAGACGATGATCGCCATTTCCGTCCAGCGACTTATCGAGCGTGTGTAGATGGTGTACCCAATCAAAAGCGCGAGCAGTATGGTGCTTGGCCTACGCCACTGCGCCATCAAGCTGGCCTGCTTCCGGCCCTTCTTTCTACGAACAGGAATGGCCGCCCAATAATTCCCAAAACGCAACGAAAACCCAAGGCCCAGCACAAGGAAGATGAGGAACAGTATCACCCACCGAAAAGAGCCGTGGAGGCTAAGAGAGTTGACTAGCGTGATGTGCTATTTCGCTGAAGACTATCATAAACCAAGATCATCATGCGGATGACGCCGGGGCGACCAAGTCGTGGTTTCCGCGGAGCCTTACAGTGGGCAGCCTTATGCCAGCCGACTCGAGAATGTGACTCTCGGGCCGGATCCGCAGTAGAATCGGCTCGTCATGGCTGCGGAAGTGAAGCTCGACGAGATCGTTGACGCGCTCGAAGAGGCGAGTGAGTCGATGTCGTCCTATCTGGATGTGGAAACAGGCAAAATCCACTCCATAACGGACGAGGACTTCGGCCTTGCGGAGGATCCGGCGACAGTCATCGAGAGTTTGCCGGACTGGCAGCGTGAGACGGTCAATCTCGCGCGGAGCATCCGCGAAGAGGAGGGCCGCTACCTGGCGCTGCCCGATCACTTTGACATCCACGAGTGGGCCATCATGGAACGCTTCTCCGAGACGCTTCAAAACGAGCAGATCCGGAAAGATTTCCGCGGCGGCGTTCACGGCGCGGGCGCTTTCCGCCTGTTCAAACGCCTGCTTGACGAATACAACTTGTGGGACGCCTGGAATCAGTTCAAGCACCTCGAACTTCGGCAAATGGCCATCGAATGGTGCGAAGAGAACGGCATCACGATCCGTAAGGCCTAACGGCGTTGGAATACCCTGTATGTTCGATGATCGAATCGCTGCTAGTTTCTCGCGACTGTCCGAGCACACAGGTGATTACTTGGATGCATCATCCGGCAAGAGCGCAGTCGCGCGCCTCCCACCTTTGCTAACCTGAGCAAAACCCGGGCAATACAAGGGGTGGCAAATATGCAGGCTAACGTTCGTCGATTCCCCGTCCACGTGCGGATTCTCGCGCTGCAACGCGCTCTATTTTTCTTCTTCGTGGGCGTCGTCATGCTTAGCGTCGGCTTGTCCGGCGCAGAGGCTCAGACGGCGGCAAGCAGCAACCCGGCTGCGTCACGAACCGCCAAGGCGATGACCTACCGGCGCGGAGGCGGCGCCGTAAAAGTGTCCCTACATGGAACTGATCTCATGGCCCAAGCTACCGGCGAAGCGAGGGTCGAAAACAAGGGGAACCGCGTCGAGATCGAGGCAAAATTCCAAAATATCGAGGATGCGACCAAGTTTGGTCTCGAATACCTCACATACGTCCTCTGGGCTGTTTCTCCCGAAGGGAGAGCCGTCAATCTGGGCGAAGTACAGATCAAGAACGGCAGCGCGCAGGTGAAAGCGATCACAGACATGCAGACATTTGGGTTGGTCGTGACCGCCGAACCCTATTTCGCCGTTTCGCAACCTGGTGATGAAGTGGTCCTCGAAAACGCGGAGGGAGCCGGCGGCGAGACCATCACCGCGACCTATTCGCTGCTCGCGCGCGGAGTCTATTCGTCTTCGAACACAAAGATCGACAACGCGATTTTCGGCATCGACCGCAGGACGCCAACGGAACTCTTTGAAGCACGCAACGCCGTCCGCATCGCAAACAACGCCAACGCCGGGAAGTACGCCGCCGACGTGATGGCCAAGGCCAACGAGCAGTT
This sequence comes from uncultured Acidobacteriota bacterium, assembly GCA_963841605.1. GTDB lineage: Bacteria > Acidobacteriota > Terriglobia > Acidiferrales > UBA7541 > Palsa-295. Next base: position 473,778 of record CAWJDM010000008.1, on the reverse strand, counting down.
GCAGGCGGCGGAGGACTCCTACCGGCAGAAGCGCGACACCAAAATCGTGATCTCGATGGCGCGCGACGCCGTGCAGACCGCGGAAGAAGCCCGCGTAATTTCCGTAAAGCAGAAGGCGGAAGAGGATGCTCAAGCGCAGGCGGCGGCAGAAAAGCAGGCCGCCGAAGACCGCGCCGCCAAGGCTCGCGCCGACGCCGCCGAAGAGGCCAAGCGCGTTCAAGAAGCGGAGCAAGCCCGGAAGGATGCGCAAGCCGCCCAAGCGGAAGCCGAGCGCATGAAGCAGGAAGCCCTGGCTGCGGCTGCGGAAGCGGCCAAAGCAAAGGAAGAGGCGGAGCAGGCCCGGCAAGCCGCGGTCGCCGAACAACAAGCGGCGCTGGCGCAAAAGCAAGACGCACTCGCGCAAAAAGCAGCAGCAGAGGCTGAAGCGGATAAAGCCCGCCAGGCGGCCGCGAAAGCGGACGCCGAGAAGGCCGACCTTCGCGCGCAGCTTCGGGCGCAGCTGGATGCGGTGCTGCAGACCAAAGACTCGGCACGGGGATTGATCGTCAACATGTCCGACGTGCTCTTCAATACGGGCAGCTACATCCTGCAACCGGGCGCGCGCGAGAAGCTCGCGAAGATTTCTGGAATCTTGCTGGCCCATCCCGGACTGACTCTAGAGATCGATGGATACACCGACAGCGTAGGCAGCGACGAGTTCAACCAAACCCTCTCCGAGCAGCGTGCCGGCTCGGTCCGCGATTTCTTGGCCCAGCAGGGGGTCCCGGCAACGTCCATCACCGCGAAAGGCTTTGGTATGGCACAGCCTGTCGCCTCCAACGATACCCCCGAAGGCCGGCAGCAGAACCGCCGCGTGGAAATCGTGGTCAACGGCGATTCGATCGGTACCTCTTCTGCTTCTGCCATGGCGACCCAGACAAACCAATAAGCGCCGGACACCATATGCTTTTCTGGCACCGGCAAGCGGATTTGTCACCGGAGAGGTGGCGTACTGGGCCGCCCAATGTCCAGTTATCCGTGCGGGATTTGGTCCGCCACTGCCGCAATTCTTTAAGCTCTGGGAACTGCGGATGGATGGGAGACTATAATGCCGCATGCGGAGGCGTGCGCCGCAAGAGGTTGCAGAGATGAAGAAGACATCGCTTCCATTGTCGCAGGTCTACCGTTTGTTGGAACCTGGGCCGGTTGTGTTGGTGACGTCTGCGCGCGGCGGAAGAGCGAATGTGATGACGATGTCGTGGCACATGATGGTTGATTTCGAACCGCCCATCGTAGCGTGCGTGATTAGCAATCGCGGATACACCTTTGGGATTTTGCGAGAGACGAAGGAATGCGCGATCAATATCCCAACCGTAGATCTGGCGAAGAAAGTAGTCGGCTGCGGAAACATTTCGGGCCGTGAGGTCGACAAATTCAAGAAATTTCGCCTCACTCCAGCGCCCGCGGCCCGCGTCAGTGCGCCGTTGATCTCCGAATGCTACGCCAATCTCGAATGCAAGGTAATCGATGCAAGCATGGCGGACAAATACAATCTGTTTATCCTCGAGGTCACGAAAGCCTGGATCGATCGCTCCAAGAAACATCCTCGGACGATTCATCATTGCGGGCAGGGCGTATTCATGGTCGCGGGACGAATCATCAAATTGCCGTCAAAGATGAAATAGTGCGTTGATCTTCTTACCGAACGAAAACTCTGTGACGGCAGTTACATACGCGTGTAGCCGGCATCACATAATCACCCCATGAAGCGTCCTACGGTACGAGCACCTCGCATTGGAGTTCGAGATTTCGCTCTCGCATTTGCAGCGACAGGAGCTTTTCCATGCCAAAATCGATGGTCACTGTCCAACGGCATATCCTTGAGGAAGAGCGCAAACATCCACAAGCAACCGGTGACCTGACAGGCTTGCTCTGGGATCTGACGCTCGCCGCCAAGGTGATCTCTCACCAGGTTAACCGTGGCGGGCTGGCCGATATCTTCGGAGAGAACGGCGAGGCCAATTTCACCGGGGACCTGGTGAAGCGCCTCGATCGGATCGCGCAGGACACGATCTACAGGGCCATGGACCACGGCGGCCATCTGTGCGTGATGGTGTCCGAGGAAAGCCCCGACATCATCCCGATTCCTGCAAAGTTTCCCAAAGGGCAGTACGTTTTGCTTTACGACCCACTCGACGGCTCCTCGAACATTGAAGCGAATGTCAGTATCGGTACGATCTTTTCCGTCCATCGCCGAATTTCCTCTGAAGGGGACGGCACTCTAGGAGATTGCCTGCGGAAAGGGTCCGAGCAGGTTGCCGCGGGCTACTTTCTTTACGGTTCGAGCACGATGATCGTTTACACCACGGGGCAAGGCGTCTATGGCTTTACTTTGGAGCCGAGTATCGGCGAATTCATCCTTTCGCACGAGGGGATCGTCACGCCTCCCAAAGGCAGGTATTACAGCATCAATGAAGGCAATGCCGCTACGTGGGACGAACCGACGCGTAGATACGTGGAATATTTGAAACAAAAGGATGCTGCGACCGGCCGGCCCTACTCGCTGCGCTACATTGGGTCACTGGTGGCCGACTTCCATCGCACGCTGCTCTACGGGGGCGTTTTTCTTTACCCCCCCGATTGCAGCAATCCGCGGAAGCCAAAACCGAAATTGCGTCTCCTCTACGAAGTGGCTCCCATGGCTTTCATCATGGACCAAGCCGGAGGCGCTTCTACCACTGGGACGCAAAACGTGCTGGACATCCAAGCCACGTCTCTCCACGACCGGGTTCCGATCGTCATGGGAAGTACGCAAGACGTGGCTGCCTACGAAAAATTTTGCGCCAATGCGAATCGGGAATCAGTGAATCTTGCCAGTCACGTTCGCTGAATCTAACACTGCGCGAATCGGCCCGAGCTACGGTGTAGGCGGCAAGTCGAGAGCAGCGGCGATTGCGGGCAACCAGGTTTCAGGTCCGTTCAGTTTCACATTGTAATCGGCGCCCATCAGCGCCCGAATCAAGGGAGGATTCAGAGCCAGTATCCGAACGCCGGGATACTCCGTTCTTAGCCACTCAACCATGTCGCGTCTGGTTTGCTCGGGAGCTGCATGCCCAACGATGAATAGATCACACTCCTGACGCAGGCTCAGGACAACCTTAGCGGCCTCATTGCCAATAACAGTGACCACTTCGTAGCCGTGAAGCTTCAAAATCTCACTTCGAGCATTCGCCAGCTTGGAATCGTAGGTGATCTGGAAAACGAGCGGCTTGTTGCCCCGTCCCGTCCGCACGTTCACGCGGGCCACAACCTCCCTTGTCGGGAGATACATCGCGAAGCACTCGTTCGTCGTGCTTTTCCTCAATTCCTCTAACATTCGCCGCGTTTCATGCAACCCAGATGCGTGGTCGCGCCACACCGGGAAGCCGTCAGGAAAGCGTTCGAACAGATCGTAGTCCCGTTCCAGAGGGAAACCTCACCGCGCAGTAGAGATTTGCGGGGGCCTGAGTTTACCCCCCCCCGCAAGAACAATGCCAGAGCTTTCGACGCCCGATTGGAGTTCGGCTAGCGATTTTTCCGGCGCGCGAAAGCCCAGAGCGATCCGAGGCCGCTCGCCAAGAGCAGCAGCGAGCCTGGCTCAGGCGTGCCGACGGGCGGTATCACCGGGGGAACCACGGCAGGGGTCGGCCCCTCGTTGCCGACGAACGGGAAGTAGACCGGGGGTATCAGCGAGCCTGTCGGGCCGGGAGAGCCTCCGGCCGGGATCAAAGGCGCGCCAAGTTGAGGAATTTCATCGGGCAGATAATTGCCTGCGAGAAGTTCCGGCTCTGCGGCAGGCTCCGGAGTTGCCGCCGGCGAGTTCAGGGCTTCAGGAGATGGCTGCACTGCAGAAGTAGGCGAGGCGGCCTGATCCGAGAGGCGGTTGCCGCAGCGGGTCCGCGCCAGGTGCGTCCCGTCCGTAATCACTTCCTCGCCTTTGTGGAGACTGAGCTTCCGGTTTGTCCAGAAGAGGCGGTCGCCGAGGCGATAGGAGACATACTCCATCCGGTCGCTGTCGAGGCGAATGATGCGCACTTTGGCGAGATCGAAACCAGCGTAGTGATGGGCCACCACCGGGTCGTGCTCGATTGCGTTCCTGAGCTCCTCGGCGCTGTAGGCGCCGCCCGGAATCACCGAATAGGGATACAAGGGGCGGAGAGCCAGTTTCGAGTCGGATTGGGACGCGAAGAGGTTTTCGCGCGCTTCCGTAGGTTGGGATGCCGCGCGTGCCGACTGAGCCGGGTAATGATGTTCCGTATTGTGTCCAATAAATGGTACGGCCAGCAGTACCGGGACGCATGCCACCAACAACGCAACTCGCAGGTTCGTGCTGAGAGGACTGCCCCTTAGGAACAACCACTCAACGATTGCTTCGAGCTTACGCATCAATTCTGCTTCCAGACCGCATGAAATGAGACCCCGTACAGGGGAACTTAGCAATTGCCGGGCCACTGACGGAAACGATTTTCCCTTGCACTCCAACGTCTTACGAAGAAGGAGTGCGCGCGACGGGAAATGCGATACCTGGGCGCGGAAATGGTCTTCCAGCCCCGCATTTGTCCGGCATCGATGTTTTAGTCGGCTGTTGAGGTTTGTGAAAACTTCAGGCGAGCATCAGCGAGAGGAAGGGTTCTCACAACGATGCAACTGCCTTGATGCGCGAGCCGTCCCCGAGACGAATCGCTCACACCCAACAAAGCTTACCTGACCTGAGTGCTCCTCGCCTGCCGCAAACGAAGGCCTTCCGCGAGCTCTTTGTGCCACTTCCAGAACATCACGCCCAGCACGGTCACCGGCGCGAACACACACACAGCGCACCCCAAGATCACAATGATCAGCAGGAAGAGGTTGAGCAAGGCGGCCATCATGGATCATCCAGCCAGATGGAGAACTTGAACCAGCCAATTCTGGCGTACGCGCCTCGCCGGCGTCAAGCAGAAACGCAGACGCGACCGGCCCGAGCACGGGCCCACGATGGAGGCGGACGTCATCTCACGTTTTCGCAGTATCTGCGGCACCCCGCTCGTACCGTAGACCGTGCGCTCACGCCCCGCCTACGGGATTTCGCCAGCGCGTGCCATAATACCGCGGCCGGTCCCGGAGAAGCCGGCTGAGGCAACCCGCCCGCAGCCGCCTCCCAGTAAGATTTCAGGAGCCGTAGACCGATGTGGATTGTTCGACTCGCTTTACGCCGTCCCTATACCTTCGTCGTTGCCGCCATCCTGATTATGGTCGTGGGCGTCGTTTCGATCGCCCGCACGCCGGTCGACATTTTTCCCAATATCGACATTCCCGTGGTCAGCGTTCTGTGGCAATACACGGGACTTTCGCCTGAGGAAATGTCCGACCGGATCGTCTACAACTACGAGCGCTCGCTGACTACCACGGTCAACAACATCGAGCACATCGAATCGCAATCGCTGAGTGGGCGCGCCATCGTAAAGATCTTCTTTCAGCCGGGCGTGAATATAGGCGACGCCATCGCGCAGGTGACGGCCATTTCCCAGTCCTCGGTTCACTCGATGCCGCCTGGAACGCAGCCGCCCTTCATCATCCAGTACAGCGCCTCGACGGTCCCCGTCCTGCAGCTCGGCATTTCGGGCCAGGGGCTTTCCGAGCAGGAACTGGGCGACCTTTCCCAGAACTTCCTGCGCGTTGGCTTGATCACGATTCCCGGCGTCTCGGTCCCCTATCCCTACGGCGGTAAGCAGCGGCAAGTCCAGGTGGACCTGAACACGCAGGCCATGCAGGCCAAGGGATTGTCGCCGGTGGACGTCGAAAACGCGATCGACGACCAGAACCTGATTCTCCCCGCGGGCACCGCCAAGATCGGCAACTACGAATACCAGGTCGAGATGAATGGCGCGCCCGAGACGATCGATGAGCTCAACAATCTGCCCATCAAACAGGTGGGGAGTTCGACGATCTACATTCACGACGTCGCGAACGTCCGCGATGGCTTTCCGCCGCAGACGAACATCGTGCGCGTCGATGGAAAGCGCGCGGCCCTGCTTTCAGTTCTCAAAGGCGGCGACGTCTCGACGCTCGACATCATCTCGAACGTCAAAAAAATGCTTCCTACGATCGAAGCGGGGCTCCCGCCGGCATTCCGGGCGCAACCGCTTTCGGATCAATCGATCTTCGTGCTGGCCGCGATCGATGGCGTGGTCCGGGAAGGAATCATAGCCGGATGCCTGACGGGCTTCATGATCCTCGTTTTCCTGGGGAGCTGGCGCAGCACGCTGATCATCGCCGTGTCCATTCCGCTGTCGGTGTTGACTTCCCTCATCGTGCTGGGCGCGCTCGGGCAGACCATCAACATCATGACGCTTGGAGGGCTCGCGCTGGCGGTTGGCATTCTGGTGGACGACGCGACGGTGGCCATCGAAAACATCAACCGCAATCTCGATCAGGGGAAGGAAATCGTGCAGGCGATCCTCGACGGTTCCCAGGAAATCGCCATGCCCGCCCTGGTTTCGACGCTCGCGATCTGCATCGTGTTCGTGCCGATGTTTTTTCTTTCGGGCGTGGCGAAGTATCTCTTCGTCCCCATGGCGGAGGCGGTGGTGTTCGCGATGCTGGCTTCCTATCTGCTTTCGCGAACGCTGGTGCCGACGATGGCGCGCTATATGCTCCTCGTGCGGACGGAGGAGGAACGCAAGGAGCGAACCGAACATTCGCGCAACCCGCTCGTCCATATGCAGGCGAAATTCGAGGACGGATTCGAGAGATTTCGCGAGAGTTATCGCCGGATGCTGGCCACCTCGATCCGCCACCAGAGGCTTTTCCTGGTTTGCTTCCTCGCCGGATGCGTGCTGTCGTTCGCGCTCGTTCCGCTGGTGGGGCAGGATTTCTTCCCCAGCGTGGACAGCGGCGAATTCAGCTTCCACCTGCGCGCCCCTACCGGAACGCGCATCGAGGAGACGGCCGCTCTCTGCGACCGGGTCGAAAACGACATTCGCTCCCAGATTCCGCCGAACGAGCTCGTCACCATCATCGACAACATCGGGCTGCCGTACAGCAGCATCAATTTGTCGTATAGCAATTCCGCGCCGATTGGGACAGGAGACGCCGACATTCTCGTGGAGTTGGCGCCCAACCACCGCCCGACCATCGAGTACGTTCGCGAGCTGCGCACCAAACTGAACCGGGATTTCCCCGGAGTGCAGCTTTACGATCTGCCGACGGACATCGTCAGCAAGATCCTGAATTTCGGTTTGCCGGCGCCCATCGACATTCAGATCGCGGGCAGAGACTTGCTCGCCGACCGCCGTTTCGCCGACAATTTGCTGAACCAGCTGAAATTCGTGCCGGGAATCGTGGACCTTCGCATCCAGCAGATGTTCAATCAGCCGAGCCTGCATATCCAGCTGGACCGCACCAAGGCGGAGGAGATCGGCTTCAGCGCCAAGGATGTGGCTCAAAGCCTTTTGATTTCGCTCAGCGGAAGTTTTCAGACGGCTCCCACGTTCTGGCTCGACCCGCGCAACGGCGTGAGCTACAACATCTCCACGCAAACGCCGCAATACCGGAGTGATTCGCTTCAAAAGCTCGAGAACATTCCGGTCACCGGTCCAGGCACGACCCAGTCCGGCATCCTGGCCGATCTGGCTTCCTTCAGCCGCGGTTCCGAAATGGCGGTCGTTTCCCATTACAACGTGGAGCCGGTGATCGATATCTTCGGCTCGGTCGACGGGCGCGACCTCGGCGGCGTGGCGCGCGACATCACACCGATCCTCAATCGCAATCGGAAGGACTTGCCTCGCGGCTCGCGAATCAACATCCTCGGCCAGATCGATACGATGAACCAGTCGTTTGTCGGCTTGTTGTCCGGCCTCGGTTTCTCGATCCTGCTCGTTTACCTGCTGATCGTCGTGAACTTCCAATCGTGGCTCGATCCGTTCATCATTCTGATGGCTTTGCCTGCGGCGCTGGCCGGAATCGTGTGGTGCCTCTTCGTCACCGGGACGACGATCAGCGTCCCCGCATTGACCGGCGCGATCATGTGCATCGGCGTGGCGACGGCCAACAGCATCCTGGTAATCAGCTTCTCGAAGGAACGATTGCAGGCGGGGAAGACGGCGGCGGACGCGGCGCTCGAAGCGGGGTTCACGCGCTTCCGGCCCGTGCTGATGACGGCGCTCGCCATGATCATCGGCATGCTCCCGATGTCGCTCGGCCTCGGAGAAGGCGGCGAGCAAAACGCGCCGCTCGGGCGCGCCGTGATTGGCGGCCTGGTATTTGCCACAGTCGCCACGCTGTTTTTCGTCCCGGTCGTATTCAGTCTGGTGCACGGCTGGCGGGAAGGGAAGGCCGCGCGAGGGATTTCGGAGTGAAACGGACGCAAGCCAATTGCCGTCTATCCAATTATATAGAGAAGAGACAAAGACAACATGTTTGATCGGCAGGAGGGTGGCGCACCGGGTCCGAACGCGCCGCCGCACGGAGTTGGACAGACAGGATCGAAACACGGAGCGCTGATCGCGGTCGTCGCGCTGCTGATTGTGGCGGCCATCGTGATCGTCGGCGTTGTGCCGCGCCTGAGAGTCAAGGCTGCGCTGGTTGCCGCCACTCGCGAAAATGCGAGCCCGACCGTCAACGTGATCCACCCGAAAATGGGCGCGCCGCAGGCCGAGATTGTGCTGCCGGGAAACATCCAGGCCTTCAACGATTCCCCGATCTACGCCCGCACGGATGGATACTTAAAAAAATGGTACGTGGATATCGGCGCGCACGTGAAAGCGAGCCAACTGCTCGCGGAAATCGAGACGCCGGAGGTCGATCAACAACTCGATCAGGCGCGTGCCGATCTGAATACGGCGCAGGCCAATCTTCAGCTGTCTCAGATTACGGCGGAGCGGTATCAGGGGCTGGCGCAGAGCGACTCCGTGTCGAAGCAGGACGTCGACAACGCCACCAGCGATTTCGCCGCCAAGAAAGCGATGGTCGCATCCGCGCAGTCGAATGTGAAGCGGCTTGAGGAATTGCAGTCGTTCGAGAAAATCTACGCGCCATTCGACGGCGTGATCACGGCGCGCAACACCGACATCGGCCACCTGATCAATTCCGGCGCCGGCTCGCCGGCAACCGAACTCTTTCACATCGCCGCGGTGCAGGAATTGCGCGTCTACGTGAACGTTCCGCAGCAGTATTCGGCGTCAGCCAAGCCGGGGCTGAAGGCCGATCTGACGCTTCAGGAATTTCCGGGCAAGCGCTTCCCCGGCACCCTGGTGCGTACGGCCGACGCGATCGATCAGGCTTCGCGGACGCTCCTGGTGGAAGTGGACGTGAACAATCGGACCGGCGAGCTCTTGCCTGGCGCGTACGCCGAGGTGCACCTCCAAGTGCCGTCCGGTGCGCCCACATACATTCTGCCGGTAAGCGCTTTGATTTTTCGTTCGGCTGGATTGCAGGTCGGCACGGTGCAGAACGGCGACAAAGCGGCGCTGGTGGACATCACTTTGGGCCGCGACATGGGAAACGAGGTTGAGGTCGTTTCCGGATTGAATGCGGGCGATGCCGTAATCGTGAATCCACCGGATTCGCTGATTTCGGGTGAGGCGGTGCGAGTCGTTCAGCAGAGCGCTTCGCCAAGCGGGACAGGGAATGCCGCTGCGGGCAATCCAGAGTAAATTCGTAGTACGCTCTCGGTTGAAAGAAACTTGAAATAGATAGGCCTGCGGAAACAAAGGGGGAATGAGACTTGAGGAGGAAATCGATGAGACGCTTCTACCAGGGTTTGGCAATTGCGACTGCGTTCTGCCTCGCATTGCTGCTTCTTTTTGTCACGGGACGAGCCGCCCACGCGCAGTTCGCCCCTCCGCCAAGCCACCCGGTGGACCCGAACGCGAAGCCCGGCACTCCGGGCGTGTTTCAGGATTACAAATCTGAAACACCGGGCCACATGCATCACATCACCGCGAAGGATCTGCCGGACCCGTACGCCACGAAATCGTCGGCTCTATTTGGCCGCCCGGTGCCGCGGCCCGATAACGTGTGGCCGCAGGCCCCCGAGGGATTCAAGGTCGACCTGTACGCGACGAAACTCGACTTCGCTCCGCGGACCATCATCAAGGCGCCGAACGGCGATTTCTTCATCGCTGCTACGAACCAGGGAAAGATCATGGTGGCTCACGGCATGACGGCCGACGGCAAGGCCGATCAAATCACGGAATTCGCGAGCGGCCTCAAGCTGCCGTTTGGCATTGCGTTCTATCCGCGCGGCCCGAATCCGCAATACGTTTACATCGGCGACACGGACGAAGTGTTGCGCTTTCCCTACAAGAATGGCGACCTGAAGGCGACCGGCCCCGGGGAAGTCGTGGTTCCGAATCTTCCCGCCGGGCCGAACCATTTTGCGCGCGGAGTCGTCTTCTCACTCGATGACAAGCACATGTTCATCTCCGTCGGCTCGCACTCGAATGTTCCGCCGGCCACCGATCCCGATCCGGACCCGCTCGAATTCCACCGCGCCGATGTTCTCGAGGCGAATCCCGATGGCTCGGACCTTAAGGTCTACGCCTACGGAATCCGCAACGGCTCCGGTGTCGCCATCAATCCCACCACGGGAGAGCTGTGGACCTCCGTCAACGAGCGCGACGAAATCGGCGACAATCTTCCGCCCGATTACATCACGCACGTGCAGGAGGGAGGCTTCTACGGCTGGCCGTGGTATTACACCGGCGGCAACCAGGACCCGCGCTTCCCGGGCAAGCACCCCGAATTGAAGGACAAGGTGATCGTGCCCGATATTCTCCTCGAACCGCACAATGCCTCGCTGAACCTCACCTTCTACGAAGGCAAGCAGTTCCCGAAAAAGTACAAGGACCAGCTCTTCGCGTGTGAGCACGGATCATGGAATCGTTCCGTGCGCGCGGGCTACGAGGTGATCATGGCGCCCATGAAGGACGGCCACGCCCTCGGCAGCTACGAGGACTTCCTCACCGGCTTCGTTCTTCCGGACGGCAATGTGTGGGGACGCCCCGTGGGAGTCGCAGTGGCGGACGATGGCTCGTTGCTGGTGACGGATGACGGCTCGAACTCGATCTGGCGCGTTACCTACACCAAGAAATAGACAGCCAGTGCGCCACATCGTTCGACCGGATCGTTTGCATCGATGCATCCGCCTGGCGGCGGCCCTGATTGCACTCGGGCTTCCGCTCGGCGGCTGCACGGTCGGACCCAAGTACGTTCGGCCCTCGACTGAAGTGCCGCCCGCCTACAAAGAGCAGGCCAGCCCCGGCTTCACCGCCGCGCAGCCCGCGGACGCTCTCGCCAAAGGCAAATGGTGGGAGATTTACGCGGACCCTGAACTCAATTCCCTCGAAAATCAGGTGGCGGCGGCGAACCAAAGCCTGAAGGCCGCGCAGGCGCAATTCGCGCAGGCCCGCGCCGCGGTCCAGGTGGTTCGCGCGGCGTATTACCCCACTGTGTCCGGCGGCGCTTCAGCCTCGCGCATACGCCAGTCGCAAGATAAGGCTGTCGTCAGCACCGCATCGAAGATCAACTATAACGATTTCCAGCTGCCCATCGATGCCTCGTGGGAACCCGATGTCTGGGGGCGCGTGCGGCGCACCGTGGAAGCCACGCGCTCCGAAGCCCAGGCGAGCGCGGCAGATCTTGCCGGTGTGGACCTAAGCCTTCACGCCGAACTCGCGCTCGATTATTTCGAATTGCGCGGCCTCGATACGCAGAAGCAGCTTCTCGATTCGACCGTCGTGGCGTACCAAAAAGCGCTCGATCTTACCGAGAGCCGCTATAAGGGCGGTATCGCCTCCGCCGTTGATGTGGCTCAGGCGCAAACGCAGCTCGAGACCACGCGCGCGCAGGAAGTAGATACAGATGTCCAGCGCACCGCCTTCGAGCACGCCATCGCTGTCTTGATCGGCAAGCCCCCTGCCGAGTTCAGCCAGATGCCCACGCCGCTCGCGGCTCCTCCTCCGTCAGTTCCCGCAAGCATGCCCTCGGAGCTTCTCGAGCGGCGGCCCGACATCGCCGCGGCCGAAAGGCGCGTCGAGGAAGCAAACGCCAATATCGGTATCGCCCGCTCGGCGTACTACCCGCAATTCCTGCTCACGGGTCAGGGCGGATTTGAGAGTTCGAGGCTCGGAACGCTTCTGCAGGGGCCCGCGGGTTTCTGGGCGCTGGCGGGACAGGCCGCGGAACTAGTTTTCGATGGCGGCGAACGCCACGGCATCACGGCGGAGGCGCGCGCGGCTTACGATGAGTCCGTGGACAACTACCGCCAGACGACGCTGAGCGCTTTTGAGGATGTCGAAGACAACCTGTCGGCCCTGCGTGTGCTCCAGGACGAAGCCAAGACGCAGGACGCGGCCGTCGCCGCCGCCCAGCATTCGCTCGATCTTTCGATTAGCCGCTACAAAGGCGGCGTCACGAGCTACCTCGAGGTCACCACCGCCCAAAGCGCCGCGCTTTCCGACGAGCGCGCCGCCGTCGACATTCTCACGCGCCGTATGGCCGCAAGCGTCCTCCTCATCAAAGCGCTCGGCGGCGGCTGGAACGCTTCGCAGATTCCCTCGATGTAATCAGCTTCTAGTCCGGTTCCTGCGTGACGATGTGGACATCCACGGCCGGAGCGTCGCGCAGGAACCGGCTGATCGCGTTCATGTAGAGAATCTTGTGAATTCCTTCCACTGCGGACCGCCCGAAGATCATCTGCGTGATGTGCTTTTCCTTCACGAAGCGAGCCGCCGCGTCGGAGACGTTGTCGCCCTTCAGCCGCACCGTCTTCGCGCCCAGGCTTTCGGCAAACTGCAAATTCGCCGTCAGCGCCGTCTCGTCGCGCGCGTTCCCGTTCTTGCCTGTATCGACGTGCACCGCGTAAAGCTCGGCGTCCATCCGGCGTGCCATCCGCGCAGCCCGCGCGAGCAGATATTGTGCCCTCGGATTCGAGCTGATGCATACGGCGATCCGCTCGCGCACAGCCCACGTCCCCTGGATATCCTTCTCCTCCATGTAGGACGATAGGCTGCGATCCACCTGCTCGGCCACTTGCCGCAGCGCCAGCTCGCGCAGCGCGATCAGGTTTCCGCGGCGGAAAAAATTCTTCAGCGCCTGCTCCACCTTCTGTGTGTGGTACACGTCGCCGCGCTTCATGCGGTTCTGCAGCGCTTCCGGCGTCAAGTCGACCATCACTGTCTCGTCGGAAAGCTGCAGCACCCAATCCGGCACAAATTCCCGCACCACGACGCCCGTGATGGCGTTTACGGTGGGGGCGATGCTCTCGATGTGCTGGATGTTGACGGTCGATAGCACGTCGATCTTGGCATCCAGGATCTCGAGCACGTCTTCGTAGCGTTTGCGGTGTTTGCTGCCGGGAATATTCGTGTGCGCCAGCTCGTCGACCAGCACAACCCCGGGCTTGCGCGCGAGGATCGCGTCGACGTCCATCTCTTCGAAGAGCGTGCCCTTGTAGTTGATCTTCCGGCGCGGGACTACCTCCAATTGCGGCACGAGCTCGGCGATACCCTTCCGGCCATGGGTTTCGACGACGCCGATGACGACGTCTTCGCCGCGGCTATGCCGGCGAATCGCCTCGCTCAGCATGCTATACGTCTTGCCCACGCCCGGCGCGTAGCCGAGAAAAACCTTCAACGAGCCCTTTGTCTTCTCGGGCGGCGAGGTGATTGCCAGCCATTCTTCAGGGGTCTTGGGCACGGGCTTATTCTCTTCGATGAGGCGCTCGGAAAGCTAGGCCTCGATAGCGTAGAATGGCGCGGTGCGACCATCCATCCTCAACCGCATTCTCCACTTCGCGGTCGCGTTTGCCATCGTATTTGCCATCACGCTTTTCTACCGGCGCGTGCTTCCCTCGGTCAACGCCACGACGGTAGCGCTCACGTTTCTGCTCTCCATTCTAGCCGTTTCCACCATTTGGGGCATGGCCGTTTCCGTCGCCATGTCGGTCGTGGCCACGTTCGCGTTCGACTTCTTTTTCCTCCCGCCGATGGGCAAGATTACGATCGCCGATCCTCAGAATTGGATCGCGCTGATCGCCTTTCTCGTGGTCGCCGTTCTTGCCAGCCGCCTTTCCACGAGCGCCCGGCAGCAGGCCGCGGATGCTTCCGCGCGCGAGCGCGATATCGAGAGGCTCTACAGATTCAGCCAGGGGCTGCTCGAATCCGGCAACGTGATGGAACTGCTCAACCGGATTCCCGCCCAGATCGTGGACGTCTTCGAGGTGGGAGCGGCGGCGCTCTTCCTCGCCGACAAGCAGAAAGTCTACCGGTCCGGCCCGGTCACTCCGCAGCTCGATACCGAAAGCCTCAAGGCGATCATGGTCCGCGCGGAGCCCGTATTCGACGTGCCGAACGGCCTCTGCTTCCTCCCCGTGCGGCTGGGCGTGCGCGCGATCGGCACGCTCGGAACCTCCGGCACGATTCTTCCGCGGCAAACCGTCGAAGCGATCGGAACGCTCATTGCCATCGCCATGGAGCACGCCCGCGCCGTCGAGCAGCTCGGCCAGACGGAGGCGGCGCGCCAGGGAGAGCAGCTGCGAACCGCCCTGCTCGATGCGGTCACCCATGCGCTGCGCACTCCGCTCACCTCCATCAAAGCCTCCGTGACGAACCTGCTTTCCAATCCCGGATTGGTGGAAAGTCAAAAACACGAGCTCTTGACGATCATCAACGAGGAAACCGACAGGCTCAACCGGCTCGTCGGCGAGGCCGGAGAGATGGCCAGGCTCGACGCCGGCGAGGTGGAACTGCGGCTCGAAGCGCATCCGATCGAGGACGTGATTTCCGCGTCGCTCGCGCACTGCCACACGTCTCTCGGCAACCGCGTGGTCAATGTCCACGTCGCCGAGAATCTGCCGATGGTGCGCGTGGATGTGGCGCGCGCGCGCGAAGCCCTCGTCCAGCTGATCGAGAACGCCAACCAATACTCGCCGCCCGACGAGCCCATCACGATCACCGCCGAGCTCAACGGAAATTTCGTGGTGACCAGCGTAGCGGACCGCGGCAGCGGCATCGATGATCCGGAGCAGGCGCTCATCTTCGAAAAATTCTATCGCGGCAAGGACCAGCGCTACAGCGTCCAGGGCACGGGAATGGGCTTGCCGATCGCGAAAGCGATCATCGAGGCGCACGGCGGCGCGATGAGCCTCACGAGCCAGCACAATCGAGGCTCGGTCTTCTCGTTCACCCTGCCCATCGCGCGCGCGCGGGCGACCCATCCATGACGTCCGCCAAAGTTCTCATCGTCGACGACGAGCCGCAGATCCGGCGCGTCTTGCGCACTACGCTGGCGTCGCACGGATATACGGTTGTCGAAGCGCGCAGCGGCGATGAGGCCCTCGAGGAAATTCGCCACGAGCGCCCCGACTTGATCCTCCTCGACGTCAACATGCCCGGCCGCTCCGGCCTCGAAACGTGCAGCGAGATTCGCGCCACGAGCGACGTCCCGATCATCATGCTCACCGTGCGCAATAGCGAGCGCGATAAAGTGCAGTCGCTCGACGCGGGCGCCGACGATTACGTCGTGAAACCTTTCGGCGTCGAGGAACTCATGGCTCGCATCCGAGCCTCGCTGCGCCGCGTGACGCCCGCCGAGTCCATTCCGCCTTTTCTTTCAGCCGACCTGAAAATCGACTTTGAGAAGCGCACCGTCCTCGCAAAAGGGCAGCCGGTGCGGCTCACGCCGAAGGAATTCGAGCTGCTCCGCCAGCTCGTGGCCAACCAGGGCAAAGCGATCGCCCATCGCCGTCTATTGCAGGCGGTGTGGGGTCCGGATTACGGCGAAGAAACCGAATACTTGCGCGTCTTCATCAACCAGCTCCGCAAGAAAATCGAGCCCGTTCCAGCCAATCCCCGGTACATCCTCACCGAGCCGTGGATCGGCTACCGCTTCGAGCGCCCGCATTCGGGCAAAGGCTTCGACAAGAGCGACTAGCCATCATTGGCCGGATTTGTGCGCGTCCCGCCGCCATCTCCGCGCATCAATAAGCTAGCGCGCGCCGGCAGTTCCTCATGCTAGCGTGAATGGTAGTGGAATCACTGCGAGGGGCGAATGGCGGCCCGGCATCGTGTGGTCATCGTCGGCGGAGGATTCGGCGGCCTCAGCGCCGTGATCGCGCTGAAAAACGCGCCAGTTGACATCACGCTGATCGACCGCTGCAACTTCCACCTTTTCCAGCCGCTCCTCTATCAGGTTGCCACCGGCACTCTTTCTCCGGCCAATATCGCCTCGCCGCTGCGCAATATCCTGAAAAAACAAAAGAACGTCCGCGTTCTTCTCGGCGAAGCCGTCGGGCTCGACGCGGCGAATCACCGCGTGATCCTCAGCGATGGCGCCGTCGATTACGACACGCTGATGATCGCGACCGGCGCGAGCCATCAATATTTTGGCCACGACGAATGGGAGGAGTTCGCGCCCGGCCTGAAGACCATCGAAGACGCCACGGATATGCGCCGCCGCATTCTTCTCGCTTTCGAAGCCGCCGAGCGCGAGACCGATCCGGAAAAGCTCCGTGCCTGGCTGACGTTCGTGATCGTCGGCGCCGGGCCCACGGGCGTCGAGCTGGCGGGCGCGCTCGGCGAAATCGCCAACGACACTCTTCGGCGCGACTTCCGGCACATCGACCCGACCACAACTCGCATCATCCTCGTCGAAGGCACGGACCGCGCGTTGCCCTCGTATCCGGCGAAATTGTCGGCGGCGGCCAAGGCGATGCTCGAGCGCCTCGGGGTTTCCGTGCGCACGGACACGTTCGTCACCGGCGTTCGCAAGGATTCGGTCACCGTTCGCATGGCCGACCACTCGGAGGAAATCTCCACTCGCACGATTCTGTGGGCCGCGGGCGTCCTGGCGTCGCCTCTCGGACGCGTTCTCCATGAGCAGGCGGGCGCACCTCTCGATAAAGCCTCGCGCGTGATTGTCGGGCCGGATTTGACTGTCCCGGGCCATCCGGAAATTTTCGTGATTGGCGATCTCGCGAATTTCAGTCACCAGACCGGAAAGCCCTTGCCGGGCGTTGCCCAGCCGGCGATCCAGCAAGGCCGCTACGCGGGTCGCGCGATTGCTTCGCGCCTCCGCGGCGAAAAAATCCAGCCGTTTCATTATGCCGACAGGGGAAATCTCGCCACGATTGGCCGCGGCGCGGCGGTGGCCGATCTGAACTGGCTCCAGCTTTCCGGCTTTCCCGCCTGGGTGATCTGGATTCTCATTCACCTCGCCAACATCATCGAATTCCAGAATCGTCTCCTGGTCCTCGTGCAGTGGGCGTGGCTCTACTTGACGTACGACCGCTCCGCGCGCCTCATCACGGGGAAAAATCCGTTGCCACTCGACCTGTGAGCCAAATCGATTACAATCTGCCACTGGACGCGGATCGATGAAACGTTACGAGAAGATCATTTTTGCGGCTCTGGGAATTATCGCTCTGGCGGCTCTGGTTGCGGTGATTGCTACGCGCGACTGGGCGAACTATCGCCAGCACCTCCGCGCGCTCCGGCAGGCGTCGAAGCTTTCCTCGAACGCCGTCGACATGCGGCCTCTCGAAACCGCACAGCAGGTGGCGGCGCTCGCCGTCACGCACACCGAGCAGGACTACTCACAGCAGGCTCTGCGCCTGGCGGATCACTCCGTCGACCTCGCGTTTGCCGCCGCGATTCACGATGCCACTGAAAATCCTCCGCCGCTCACGCCCCAGCTGCGCAAGATGGCCGAACGCGTCCAGACCACGCAAGCTGCCGTCGCCGCCGACCAGAAGCGCATCAAGCAATTCACGGCAGTGCTGGCCAATGCCAAGGGGAAAAGCAAGGACGATCTGCAGTCCCTCATCGGCATCGCCCAGGCTCAGCTCGCTCTCGATCAGGACGATCTCGAGGACGCGCAGCAAGATCTCGTGCGTGCCGGCGGCGACAGGCAAGCCACGATTCAGCAGCTGCTCGATCAGCACAAAGCGTCCGAATCACAGGTTACGGCGGTCGTCCCAAGCCAGGCCGGCGGAACTCCTTCCATCGAGCTGACGCAGGCGAAAGATTTCGCGGCGGAATTCCGGGCGTGGGAGTCCTTGCACGCGAAAGATCAGCTGCTGACCCAAGCGCGCACCGATGCGCTGGGCCGCGCGTCACAGCTTTCGGCCATGCACCAGACGCTCGAGGCGCGCGATCAGATCCCGTCCGTCGCGGCCAATTCCGCGCCTGCCGGCGAAAATCCCGCGCTTGCAATCCTGCGCCGCCAGACGGAAGACAAGGCCAACCTCGCCGACTTGAGCAGGCGCGTCATCACCGAACAGCAACTGGCGGGCGTCTATGCCAATTGGCTAGAGTTCGTCGACGTGCGCGAGAAAGCATTCCTGCACGGAATGCTTTTGGACGTGCTGTGGATCGTGTTGATCGCGCTGGTCGTGTTCGTCGCGAATCACTGGGTGCAGCGCTTCTTCGCCCACATTAGGGCGGAGCGCCGCGCCCTCCTCTCGGCGCGGGCGCTGACTCTTTTCGTCGTGCAGGCCGTGGGGCTCGCCTGCATTTTGCTTGTCCTCCTCGGGATGCCCAGCAATTTCGCGACAGTCCTCGCGCTCATCGGCGCGGGCCTCACGGTGGCGATGAAAGATTTCATCGTCGGATTCTTCGGCTGGTTCGTGCTGATGGGCAAAGACGGCATCCGTCCCGGCGACTGGGTCGAGATCAACGGCGTCGGCGGCGAGGTGCTGAAGGTCGGCTTCCTCCACACCGTGATCCTCGAGACCGGCAATTGGACTGACGCCGGCCACCCAACGGGCCGCAAAGTTTCCTTCGTGAACAGTTTCGCCATCGAAGGCCACTACTTCAATTTCACTACATCGGGACAATGGCTGTGGGATGAAATCGAAGTGCAGCTTCCCGAAAGCGCGGAACCCTACGCCATGGCGGAGGCCATTCAAAAAATCGCCGCTGCGGAAACCGGGCCCAACGTACAGCTTGCCACCGAAGAATGGAATCGCGTCGCGCCGGCCTCCGGGAAGAGATCGTTTTCAGCGGAGCCTTCACTGAGCGTGCGGCCGACAGGCACCGGAGTCACCGTCCTGCTGCGCTACATCACGCGAGCCAACGAGCGCCACGAAGCGCGGGCCAGGCTCTATCACGCGATCGTTGACCTTTTGCATGGAAAGAAAATCCCGGAGTCGGCCATCGCGACGCCGAATCCGAAATCCGCTCCTGAAGTGGCTTAAGCCGCGTTTCCAGTTTTTAGAACAGCGCGAAGATGTGGAAGCTCGTGAAACCCAGCAGCACGCCGATCGCGGAGCCCGCCAGCACGTCGCTCAGAAAATGCATCCCGAGAATGATGCGCGAAGAAGCAATCAGTAAGGCCACCACGAGCAGATAGAGTTGGAGGTACGGATAGAAAAGGCCGATCGCAATCGCGATCGCAAATGCTGTGATCGAATGTCCCGACGGGAACGAATACTTGTCCGGCGGCAAAATGGCAGCCCAGCAGTGAGGCTCGATCTCGCACGGCCTCTTTCGCCGGCTGGTGCGTTTGAGCGACCGGAACAGCAGAATTCCCGCCGCCGCCGCGCATAGTCCCGCGCCGATTGCCTCGAAACGGTGCTCGCCTCCGTACACCAGCAGGATCAGCCCGAGCGAATACCATAGCCAGCCGTCGCCGCTGCGCGTCGCGACGATCATCAGCGTGCGAAACCACCGAGGCGCCGGCCAGCGATGCACCTTGCGCATCAGGCGGTAATCGTTCGATTCAATCTGGTTCCATACTGCTTTTCCGATCGTCATACGAGTTCCTCCACCGCCGGTTGCGGCACGGAGACCCATCGAGGACGCTTCCTGCGTTCCGGTTGACCAAAAATCTGCGCCGCCCAGCGGCGGCTGAATACCCGCTCGTCGTGATAATTCAGAAACGTGGCCGCCGGCACCAGCAGGCCGAGCGGCATCAGCAGCGTGGTCCACGATTCCTCGCGCATCATTTCAAAGGCGATCGAGAAGACGTCGCGCGTCAGCTTCGTGAAGCTGCCCGATTCGCCTTCGACGCGTCCCACGCCATTTCGCAGCCCATCGAAGAATTCGTCCTTGTCGCGCGCGTCTGGAACCACGGTGTACGTCGTTCCCACCGACGCCAGCGCGTGAGCGTCGCTTCCGCCGAGAGCGATCTTGTCCCATTGCCGCGCGAGCGTGGCCGCGTGGTTGTTCGCAGCTTCGAGCATGTGCCCGTTGCGCGCTTCGATCGCCGGGAAATACGCTTCGAACCACGCGAAGTCTTCGCGCTCGCGCGGTCCCGTAAGGCTCGAGAAAACATGGTTGATGCTGAAAAAAAGCCGCCGCTCCGTGAGATACATCAGGAGCGACACCAAATCGCTGCGGCGCTGCTGGAGCTGCGCGTGCTGGCGCTCATGGAAGTCGTAAACACCAATATGGACTTCCGTACCGCTGGGCATCCGGCACGTCAGCTCCTCGCTGAGGAAAAAATTCGGGTTTTTCCTCAGGCCCTCGGATCCTTCGATCGAATCGTGATCCGTGAGAGTAAAAAGGTTCATTCCGCGCCGTTCCAAAACGGAATAGACCTCCTGAGGGTCGCTGTAGCTCTCGCGACAAAACCGGTTCACGAACGGCGTCGTCGCCGGTCCCGAGAAGTACGAGTGAACGTGCATATCGCATCTCATCAACGACAAGTCTAGAAGATGAATATTACAGGAATATGACTTTGCGCTAAAGTTTTGAAAACACTACCTTTAACTCTTTCGACACAGCACTTTAGCTTTTAACACAGCTGTAGCAATTCACGGTCGCGGGCGTGCCAGAATCCCTCACTCATGGGAGCGCTCTGAGTGAAGCGGCTTGAGTTCGGTTTCTTTGATGCCGGCGGCGGGCACAGGGCGGCCGCCACCGCGCTCAAGATGGCCATCGAAGGCCAGCAGCGCCCGTGGGAAGTCGAACTCGCCAATCTGCAGGAGATTCTCGATCCCCTCGATATCCTCAAGAAACTCACGCGCATCCGGATTCAGGATCTCTATAACACGATGTTGCGCAATGGCTGGACCCTCGGCAGCCCGCAACTACTTAAGGTCCTTCAACTTGTAGTCAAGATCAATCACCGTGGCGGGGTGTGCCTCCTCGAAGAATACTGGCGCAAGACACAGCCGGATATGCTGGTTTCGTTCGTGCCGCACTTCAACCGCACGATGTGCGAAAGCTTTGGCCACGTTTTTCCGGGGCGGCCATTCATCACGATCCTCACCGACCTCGCCGACTACCCGCCGCACTTCTGGATCGAGGAGCGGCAATCGCAGTACTTCATCTGCGGCTCGGACAAGGCGGTCGCGCAGGCGCGCTCGATGGGCCACCCCGAGAACCGCGTTTTCCGCGCCTCCGGCATGATTCTTCATCCGCGTTTTTACGAACCGCAGACCGAGGATCGCGCGGCTGGACGGCAAAGGCTGGGCTTGCGGCCCGATCTGCCGACCGGCCTCGTCCTTTTCGGCGGCTACGGCTCGCACGAGATCAGGGAGATTGCAGACCGGCTCGACCGCTCCAAATTGGAGCTTCAACTGATCCTGATCTGTGGGAAAAACGCCAAACTCGCCGAAGAGCTCCGCGCGCGAAAATGGCGAATCCCGGTTTTCGTCGAAGGATTTACGACGAAGGTAAACGACTACATGCATCTGGCCGATTTCTTCGTCGGCAAGCCGGGTCCCGGCAGCGTGAGCGAAGCTCTCGAGATGCACACGCCCGTGATCGTGGCCTGCAACTCCTGGACGCTGCCTCAGGAGCGCTATAACGCCGACTACATCGTGGAGAAGCAGGTCGGCGTTGTCCTGCGAAGTTTCCGGGATATCGAGCGCGCCGTCGCGCAACTGATCGAGCCTTCGGCTCTGGCCCGCTATCGCGCCAACACCATCGCTCTCGATAACCAGGCCGTTTTCGAGATTCCCGCCATGCTTGAAAAGATTTTCGAGGAATCGAGCGACCAAACGCCGGCCCCGAATGGTGCGCTGCTGGCGGGCAAAACCACCTGATTTTCCTGGCTTTCTGCGCCCTTGCGGCTGCATGGGGACCTTGCGACCAAATGGCGCCCGCTGCGTCTAATCATCGTATCCACACAATTTCGGGGCTCGACGAAGGCGTCTTGGTGTGGGTAAAGTAAGCAGGCGCGCGAGCCACTCATAAGGAGTTTCCGGCAATGGCTAAAGCGACTTTCGCAGCAGGCTGCTTCTGGGGCGTTGAGGACGCATTCCGCCAGGTCAAGGGCGTGACCTCCACAACCGTGGGTTACATTGGCGGCACCACCAAGAACCCGACGTACAAGGAAGTGTGCACGGATCGCACCGGCCACGCCGAGGCGGTCGAGGTGGAATTCGATCCCAATCAGGTTTCCTATCGCGAGCTGCTCGCGCTCTTCTTTCAAAGCCACGACCCCACGACCCTCAACCGCCAGGGTCCCGATTTCGGATCGCAGTACCGCTCGGCGATTTTCTTCCACGATGCCGAGCAGGAAAAGGAGGCGCGCGAAGCAAAGGCCGCGCTCGAAAAGGCGGGCATTTTCAAGCGCCCGATCGTGACGCAAATCGCGGCGGCGCCTGAATTTTATCGCGCCGAGGATTATCACCAGCAGTATTTCGAAAAGCAGGGAATCCGGTCCTGTCATCTGCCGCAATAAGCGCGAGAAGACCAAGCGAAGGCAAAATATGACACTCGTTGCACTTAGGGCATCGAATTGACGATTCTCCTTGCGGCCATGTATTATTGAAAGGTTTTGGAGGAAACGGGCGGCACCCGCAAAGCATCATATAGCTGTGGCTATACTTACGGGGCGCGGGCGAGTTGGGCGCTGGCACCGGAATTCGGAAGCGGGTTTACGGGATCGTCTCATTCATCCGTCTTTACACAATTGATTTCGAAATGCGCCGGTGTGTCTACCCCGGCCGCTTTGCCATGATATCCGCGCGTCTGCGCGATTGGGTCTTCGAGGGGGAAGCGTGAGTCTGGCTCTTGAGGAAAAATACGATCAGGTACGACAGCTCATCGCAATGGGCAAGGAACGCGGTTACCTGCTCTACGATGAGGTGAACGATATCCTGCCGCCCGAGGTCCACTCCTCGGAGGAAATCGACGATCTGCTCTCGACCTTCGAGCGCTACGGCATCGATGTGTACGAAGATCTGTCGACCGCCAAAGCTGCGCTGGCGGCAGCGGATTCCTCCGACACCGCTGAGGCGCCCGCGAAGGAAGAAGCCGCATCAGAAGACGGCGATCTCGATCTCACCCCCGGCACGCTCGAAAAAACCAACGATCCGGTTCGCATGTATCTCCGCGAAATGGGCACCGTTCCGCTGCTGACGCGCGAAGGCGAAGTAGCCATCGCCAAGCGCATCGAGCGCGGCCAGCTCCTCGTCCTGAAAACGATTTCGCGCGCTCCGCTGATCCTGAAGGAAATGCTCCAGGTCGGCGAAGATCTGCGCAATGGCTCGCGCTCGATCAAGGAAATCGTCCAGTTCGACGACGAAGAGCTCACCGAAGAAAAAATCGAAGCGAAGACCAAGGAAACGCTCAAGCAGATCGACAAGATCGCGAAGCTCTACATTCTCGCGATGAAGGAAGCGGCGAAGCTCGAGAAGGTTCCGAAATCGAAGAAGCGCCCCTACCTGCACGCTCGTTATTCGCTCGGGCGCACCCGCGTCGAGATGTCCAATCTCATCCGCGAGCTCGATTTCAATCCGCTCGAAAAGAAGCGCCTGATCGACAAGATCCACCAGACCGTCGAGCGCGTCCATTTCCTCGAACGCGAAATCGCCAAACTCGAGCGACGCGTCGACGCATCGAAGGCTGAAGTGCAGGCCGAGGCACGCAAGGACCTGAAAGCGCGCCGCCAGGAACTCAGCGAAATCGAAGTCGCCGCCGAAGTCAGCCCCACTGAACTCAAGCGCGCGCTTCAGGTGATTCTTCGGGGCGAAGCCGAAGCCGAAAAAGCCAAGAAAGAGCTGATCGAAGCGAACCTGCGCCTCGTCGTCTCCATCGCCAAGAAATACACCAATCGCGGCTTGCAGTTCCTCGATCTGATTCAGGAAGGCAACATCGGCCTGATGAAGGCCGTCGACAAATTCGAATGGCGCCGCGGCTACAAGTTTTCGACCTACGCCACATGGTGGATTCGCCAGGCCATCACGCGCGCCATCGCCGACCAGGCGCGCACGATCCGCATTCCCGTGCACATGATCGAGACGATCAACAAGCTCGTCCGCACGCAGCGCCAGCTCGTGCAGGAGCTTGGCCGCGAGCCTACTTCTGAAGAAATCGCGAAGCGGATGGATATTCCGGTCGCGAAAGTCCGCAAGATTCTGAAAATCGCGCAGGAGCCGATCTCGCTCGAAACTCCCATCGGCGAAGAAGAAGATTCGCATCTCGGCGATTTCATCGAGGATAAGGCCGTCGTGTCGCCCTCGGATGCGGTGATCAACCTCAGCTTGAAGGAACAAACCTCCTCGGTGCTGAAGACGCTCACGCCGCGCGAGGAAAAAGTCATTAAGATGCGCTTCGGCCTGGACGACGGCAGCGAGCACACGCTCGAGGAAGTTGGCCAGTCCTTCGCCGTCACCCGCGAACGCATCCGCCAGATCGAGGCCAAGGCTCTGCGCAAGTTGCGCCACCCGTCGCGCTCGCGCAAGCTCCGCGCCTTCCTCGAAGGCTCCGCCAACGATTACTAAGTTTAGCCAGCGCGGAGTTCATGTACCCGCGTCTGACTCATCGTGCTCGCCCGTAGGGGCGGGTTTCAACCCGCAGCAGATCCTCATACGCTGTCCGAGCGGTTCCTTCGTGGGCAGGCATTATAATCCAATCCTTTCGGCGAAGGATTGCGGCCCTCTCTTGCTTATCGTTGACCGCATATGTTCGAACCCGCTCCCGCGAAATCTTCTCGCTCATTCCGCCGACGTCTTATGATGTTTGCATGCCGACAAGGCTCGATGTGCGCGGCCTCACCGTCGAATTGCCGACGCGCGCCGGCTGGGTGCGCCCGGTCAACTACGTCTCGTTCTCGCTCGGCGAGGGCGAGACGCTCGGCATCGTCGGCGAATCCGGCTCCGGCAAGACGATGCTCTCGCTCGCGCTCATGGGACTCGAGCCGCCCGGCGCGCGCCGCAGTGGCGAAGCGTGGCTGCGCGAGTCGTCCACCAACGGCAGCGGCAACGCCGCCGGCAATTCGGTCGCGGCCCTCAACGCGAATCTCGTCACCGCCGCGCCCGCGGAAATGCGCGCGCTGCGCGGCCGCCGCATCGCGATGGTTTTTCAAGAGCCGATGACGGCGCTCGATCCCGTCATTCGCGTGGGCGCGCAGATCGAAGAAGCGATCCGCGTCCACGAGCCTGCGCTCGCGCGCCAGGAAGTCCGCCGCCGCGCCATCGATTTTCTCGAACGCGCCTCGGTTCCCGAGCCCGCCCGCCGCGCGCGCCAGTATCCGCACCAGCTTTCGGGCGGCTTGCGGCAGCGCGTGATGATCGCGATGGCGCTCGCGCCGGGCCCGCACGTGCTCATCGCCGACGAGCCGACCACCGCGCTCGACGTCACCGTGCAAAAACAAATCCTCGAATTGCTCACCGCGCTGCGCCGCGATCTTCAGCTCGCGCTGCTCTTCATCACGCACGATCTCGGCGTGGTCGCGCAGGTGGCCGATCGCGTTGCCGTGATGTACGCCGGCCGCATCGTCGAAGAAGGACCAGTCGCCGAGGTGCTGCGCCATCCGGCGCATCCGTATACCCAAGGACTGCTCCGCGCCGCCCCGCGCCTCACGCGCGAAAAGCTCGTCCCGGTTCCCGGCGCCGTTCCCGCGCTCGACGCCCTGCCGCCCGGCTGCGCCTTCGCCCCGCGCTGCCCGCAGCATATCCCCGCATGCGACGCGGCCCTGCCCGATCTCATCGGTGTGAACGGCGGCGCCACCGACACCACCCACCGCGCCCGGTGTATCCTTGCCCGCTGAAGGCACCGCGCGATGAATCCGTCCCAGCACATTCTCGAAGTCCGCGATCTGCGAAAATCATTCGCGGCCGCCACGGGCGCGTTCGCAATCTCCGCATCGCAATCGCCCGATCACGTCGCTGTCGATGGCATCAGCTTTACGCTCGAGCGCGGCGAAACCTTCGGCATCGTCGGCGAGTCCGGCTGCGGCAAGACGACCCTCGCCCGCATGCTTCTCCGCCTGATCGAGCCCGATTCCGGCGAAGTCCGCTTTCAGGGGCACGACTGGTTGCGCGCGCACGGTTCCGAGCTCCGCGCGTTGCGCCGCGGCATTCAGATGGTGTTTCAAGATCCGGTCGCTTCGCTCAACCCGCGCATGCGCGTCGGCTCGATCGTCGCCGAGCCGCTCGCGATCCACGAGCCGTCGCTATCGCGCGCCGAACGCCGCACTCGCGCCGCCCAGATTCTCGATGCCGTCGGCCTCGCCGCCGACGCACTTCCCCGCTATCCGCACGAATTTTCCGGTGGCCAGCGCCAGCGCATCGGCATCGCCCGCGCGCTGATTCTGCGCCCCGCGCTCGTCGTCGCAGACGAGCCCGTCTCCGCCCTCGACGTTTCCGTGGGCGCGCAAATCCTGGAATTGCTCGCGCGCCTCCGCCAGGAATTTTCGCTCACAATGATCCTGATCTCGCACAGCCTCCCGGTGGTCGCGCAGCTCGCCTCGCGCGTCGCCGTGATGCAGTCCGGCCGCTTCGTCGAATCCGGCGCCGCCGAGCAGGTCCTGCAGTCGCCGCAGCACCCGTACACGCAAGCCCTGGTCGCCGCTGTCCCCAACATCCCAGCGTAGTTGACCTTTGAATTTCCGGGTGCCCCTCGGTTTATGAGGGTGGGGCCTTGCGCGCAGCAGCCGCCAGAGGCTTAACTGCAATGATCCCCTCGATGCCTCGCGGGAACCGAAATCCTCCCCAGCGACGCACGACGCGAACGCGAAATCCGCACCGCCTGAGATCGAGCGCGATTTCCCTGCCCGAATAGAGCCGCAAGATATGCGTTTCCTCGCCGCGCCTGTACGCGCCGCCCACCTTTCGAAACGCAACGATCTCGCGCCGAATTGTGCGCCTTCCATGCGCCGTGGTTCTCGCCGTGATCTTCCATCCGCGCCCGCACGAACGGTGCTCGCGCACGCGTCCCTTGGGCCGGCGGTGCGAAGTGGCAAAGTCGCAAATGAAAACGCCGCCCGGCCGTAGCGCGCCATAGCATCGCTTGAACAGACGCACCAAGCCGCGTCGGCCGCTCGCTCGGTCGAAACAATAATTCAAGCATTCGCCGATCGAAGTGATCGCCACACACTCAGGAAGTTCTGTCGTCAGCAGCGATGCAACTTTGAATCGCGACCTAGGCGCGATCCGGCGCGCCATCCGTATCATCGCGCGCGATTGATCGACGCCGAGCACATCGTAGCCGGCGCGATTCAGCTCGCATGCCCAGCGTCCGCTGCCGCAGCCTAAATCGATCACCAGGCCACGCTTTATTTTGTGGGTTTTCAGGATGCGCAGAAGGCCCGGGGCCCCGCCAAGAGCGTAGTCACTGAAGCCGGCATCGTGAATGAAGGCGAGATCGCGCCGGTAGCCGCCCACGTTGCGGTCAAATCCGCCGCTCGACGTTGGGAAAATCCAGCCAAACTTTCACGCCGCAGAAATGCGACCCCTCGGTGCAGATCGGCGTCGAAACGCCCGCGCGCAAATAGCACGGCGGCCCGATGTATCGCCCCAGCTCCGGGAAAGCCGCGCGCACCTGCCGCGCCTCTTCGATCGACGCCTGATAAATCTCCTCCTGCGCGTTGAAGCAGGTCCGCATCGTCCACTTGTGCAGCAAATGCAGCAGCGATCCCGATTCGACGAGCCGAATCGCCTTCGCGTTCGGCAGCAGGTACAGCGCAAATTCCCGCGCCACGCCGCGATCGAGCAGCTCGTTCTTCGCGGCCCACGCCTCTTCCATCGCCTGCTCGTAAATTTCGAGCGCGCGCGGATTCTCGCGCACCAGCATCGGCGTGACGTAATCCGCCGACCGCGTGTCCGCCAGCGTCAGCAGCGGCCGCGATCCGGGGACCATCCTGTGCCGCTGGTCCTGGCTGTCCGCCGTGTGGCTGATTTTTTTCGCAAACGTGAAATGCGCGTTGTCGAGCGGCCGCATCAGCGGCGCGTGAACGCCCACGTTCAGCGTCTCGCGCCGGTAGGGATTGCGCGCCGGATCGAGCATCCGCGCGAGCGCCTCCGCGTCCGGGCATTCCGCCGCCGTCAGCCCCATCACCGCGCGATAGCCTTCGGCCATCGACGCAATCGCGCGCGGCGAAGAATCGATCAGCCGCGACGTCATTCCATCCAACCGCGCGTCGAACTCGCGCGCGAACGCCTCGCCATCACCCGGCGCCTCGCTCGCGAATTCGGGCGGCGCGTCCATCGGCTCGTTGTCGAAGCGGTCGAAAAATTGCTCATCGACCTCGCGCACCCGCGCCACCATCTCGCCGATCACCAGCCGTGCTTCCGTCGGCGTGTCGTTCGCCCCGCTCATCCGCCACAGCCGGTGCAGGACGATCCCCGACAGTGTGTGCACCATCGTGGTGAACGCCGCCACCGGCAGGACGTACCGCGCCACTTCGATCGCGCGCTTCTCCGATTGCCGCTCCACTTTCTGCACGCGCTTCGCGTGCGACGTAGGCGTCACGTGCCAGATATCGCCGAGGATTTCGCGCGCCGTCGGCTCAAGGACGCGCGTCAGCTCGCGATAGTGCTCCCATGCCCGCGCAACCGCTTTTTCGTAGATCGCGCGCTCCGCCGCGCCGAATGCCGCGCTCGCCGCCGGCACGTACGCCTGCGCGCGGTCCAGCCGCACGTACCGCTGGCTCTGCTGCTCCGAGTTGTAAAAAGGATGCGCGTGCAGAAATGACCAAACGAATTGCCGGCTCACGTTCTCGAGCCCGAATTCGAAGTGCGCGTGCTGGTAGACGGTGTGGTGCCCGCCGAAATACGTTCCCGACCCGATCATCACCCGCTGCTTCTCGGTGATCTCCTCCGGCTGCACCAGATGCGCCGAATAGCACGTCCGCGCCGCCGCCATCGCCGAATCAAATGGATGCGCGAACGAATTCCGCAGCGTCACGCGCGGCGCCCCCGTCTCGACAATCGCGTTGATTTGCGAATCCATCGATTGCGCTGATTGCGGCTGGGAATCGGGTACTGGAGACAATCGCGTAGCCATCTGACCGCATTGTACACCGTCGACGAGTTGAA
This sequence comes from uncultured Acidobacteriota bacterium, assembly GCA_963841605.1. Classification (GTDB taxonomy): domain Bacteria; phylum Acidobacteriota; class Terriglobia; order Acidiferrales; family UBA7541; genus Palsa-295. Next base: position 444,569 of record CAWJDM010000008.1, on the reverse strand, counting down.
ACAGGAGATGTACCTGCCTTGGCGCCCGCACATCAAATTCTGATGCGATAATGCGCGAATGCAGACGGCGCCTGAGTTATGGATTGGGCTGGTGGAGCTGCGGCCCCTAGACCGGGCCTCTTTCGGCGCTGCGGGTGCGTTCACCAATCTAATCACATGGGCTAGGAGCTCAGACGAATTTCGCGCGAAAGCGGAAACGATAGCGGCGGAGCTGAACATGTTTGTGGCCGGCGTTGAGGAAGAGGAGTCTGTGGCCGCGCGACTCAAAGAGCATTCTGTCTCCGAAGAAATCGAAGATATGATCGAGCGGGCCGAGTCAAATCCAAACGCAATCCTCTACAGCACCCTCCATACCTATGAGCGAGATGGCGCGTGAGCACCCTGCGCGTCGCTAGCAGTGGCCCAGATCGCGCGCAGCCGCCGGTACTCGCCCGCCGGCTCACCGAGATGCATGCTTCGCGGCGGCGCGCCGCGGCAGTTCGCGCTCGAGTTTCCGCAGCCAGCGCAGTTCGCCGCGGAACTGCTCGATGATGAGGCCGACCATCCACGCGGCCTCATGAAACCGGTGGCCCACTTCTTTCTCGATCGATCGCAGCGTCGCCTTTTCCCGCGATAATTCTCTCTCCAGAAATTTCCGGCGGCGCTCGATCTGCCGGCGAAACACTCCCGGCCGCGCCTGCCAGGAAAGCGCGATCCAGGTGAGAAACGGCGGCCGCTCGCGGTGCGTCGTCCAATCCTCGCGTTCCAGCGCATTGGCCAGGGCCGCCCGGCCTTTGGCGGTCGTCTGGAAGACCCTGCGTTCAGGGCCCGCCGCCGCCGACTCATTCTCGGATGCTCGCACCAGCCCGAGCTGCGCCAGCTTCTCGATCGAGTAGTAGACCTGCGGCCGCGAAATGCCCGCCCAATCGCGCACCTCGCGCCGCTCGAGCTCCGCGTTGGCCTGATAGCCGTGCAGCGGCCGCTCCGCCAGCAGGCTGAGCAGCACAAGGTCGGGAGTCGTCAGCTCGCGCTCCTTAGCGCCGGGCATCGCTCGCCTTGCGCTTGCGGCTCCAGTGCCACCACTGGCGCTGCTCCACCGGCAGGTTCGGATTCTTCGCTTGCGCCACCGCTGCCCGGAATACGTCCAGGCAGCAGATGTCCTGCGTCTGGCCGGTGACTTGGCACAGCCTCTCGTACAATTTCTCCGGATCGCGCCGCGCCAACTGCGCCACGGTGCGAACGCCGAGCAGTTCGAAATCGCGCAGCATCGCCGGGCCAATTGAAACCAGGTCGCTCAGCTGCCGTTCTTCGCGGGCCATAAAACCTCCTTGACCAATTCCGGGATCTCTTATAGCGTAGCTAGTCTAATTAAGACTAGTGGCCTTGGCAAGCGGAAAATCGGGCTGCCCGGGCCCGCCGAAATCGCCATTCGCCAAAGGAGAAATCCCATGACGGTCAAGAAAATCACGCCGGTACTGCTGGTCGACGAAGTCGAGCCCTGCGTTCGATTCTGGAAAGAGCGGCTCGGCTTCGAAGTGGCATAGAAGTTCCCGAGGGCGACAAGATCGGATTCGTTTCGCTGCAAAAGGCGGGAGTCGAGCTGATGTATCAGAGCCATGCCAGCGTCGAGAAGGATAGTTCATTCCTGGCCCAGGGTTACGCGAAGGGCCCTGCGTTTCTCTACATCGAGGTAGACAGCCTGGATGACGTGATCGCGGCCACGAAGGGCGCCGCGGTGGTCATGCCGGAGCGAAAGGCTTTCTACGGCGCGCGCGAGATCGGCGTGAAAGATCCCGTCGGCCACATCCTCACTTTCGCGCAGTTCGGCGCCTAACGCCGTTTCCGCCGTTCTGCAGCGGCTGTGCGGCCTGTCTGACACTGCCGCGCACAGACAGGATTGTCTGTGCCACTCGAATCTACGCTACAATTATCTAGCCGTGCTTTCGATTAACAACATTACGATGCGCTTTGGCGCCCGAATCTTGTTCGAGGACGTGACCACCACGTTTCTCGCGGGGCGGCGCTACGCGATCAGCGGGCCGAACGGCGCGGGCAAGACAACGCTGATGAAGATTCTTTCGGGCGAGATGGAGCCTTCGAAAGGCTCGGTGACGCGGCCGAAAAAACTCGGTATTTTGCGCCAGGATCAATTCGCGTTCGACGAGTATCGCGTGATCGATACCGTCATCATGGGCAACGCGCCGCTGTGGAAGGCGCTCGTGGAGCGCGACGCGCTCTATGCGAAGCCGCACGAGGAGTTGACCGACGCGGACGGCATGCGGCTCGGCGAACTCGAAGGAATCGTGGGCGAGGAAGGCGGCTACACGGCCGAGGCTGACGCGGCGCGATTCCTCGACGGGCTCGACGTTCCCGAAGCGCTGCACGAACGCAAGATGAGCGAGCTGCAGGGCGGGCAGAAGGTGCGCGTCCTGCTGGCGCAGGCGCTTTTTGGCAGCCCGCCGGCGCTGCTGCTCGACGAACCGACGAACTACCTCGACCTCGATTCGGTCCACTGGCTGCAGGATTATTTGTGCGAATACGAGGGAGTGCTGATCGTGATTTCGCACGACCGCCATTTCCTGAACAGCGTGTGCACGCACACCGCCGACATCGATTACGAAACGGTGATCATGTACAACGGCGGGTACGACGACATGGTGGTGGCGAAGACGGCGATCCGCTCGCGCATCGAGTCGGAAAACGCGCAGCGCGAGAAGAAAATCGCGCAGCTCAATGAATTCATCGCGCGCTTTTCGGCCGGCACGCGCTCGGCGCAGGCCACTTCGCGCAAGAAGGAAGTCGAGCGGCTGCAGACGACCGAGCTGGCGCGGTCGAATATCGCGCGGCCGTTCATCCGATTTCAGATGGATCAGCATTCGGGGCGGCATCCGCTCGAGATCAAGAGCGTGGTGAAGGCGTACGATGGCGTGAAAGTGTTCGCGCCGTTTTCGGCGAGCGTGACGCGCGGCGAAAAGATCGCGCTGATGGGGCGCAACGGAACGGGCAAGAGCACGCTGTTGAAGTCGCTGCTGCGGAATGCCACCGGCTACATCGAGGATTCGGACAAGGAATTTACGATTGATGGCGGCAGCGTCGCGTGGGGGCACAACGCGCTGGTCGGATACTTCGCGCAGGACCACGCGGAGTCGATCGTGAAGGGCACGACGGCGATCGAGTGGCTGCATCAATTCAAGCTGCAGGCGACGCAGGAGGAATTGCGCGGGCTGCTCGGGCAGATGCTTTTCAGCGGCGAGGACGCGCTGAAGCAGACGAGCACGCTATCCGGAGGCGAATCCGCGCGGCTGATTTTCTGCCGGTTGATGTTGCAGCGGCCGAATATTCTGGTTCTCGACGAGCCCACGAACCACCTCGATCTCGAGTCGATCAACGCGCTGAATATCGCGCTGCAGAAATACGATGGCACGATCCTGCTCGTCACGCACGACCACGACGTGATCGATGAAGTCGCGACCCGCATCTGGCATTTCAAGGGCGGGCGCGTCGAGGACTTCAAGGGACCCTACTCGGAATATCAGATGTACGCGCAGGAAAAAGCCTCGTAGCATTCAGCCGACATGCCGGGAAGTTCCAGCGCGCGATCGCCGCACGCACCCAGTAGCGCCGCGCTTCGGCTCCTGCGATAATCTCGCATCATGGCCATCGCCCCGAGCCCCGCGAAAGCCGCGCGTCCTCACCGCGTCCGCAGTTTTTGGGCGCGCATCACCGAGGGCCTCGCAATGGAGCAGCTCTGGGGACAATTCAAGTCCGAGGCGCGCGCCACCTACGGCCTCTATTCGAAAGACGTCGACTGGGAAGCCATTCACCTCGAAAAAAGAAAATGGAGGCGCCCCTTCCGCGCCGCCTGGGCGCTGTTCCAGGCGATGCTGATGAAGCTCTCGCCGGCGCGGCGCGTCCTGCTGCTCATCGCGGTCATTTCTTTGGTGGTGCAAGGGGACATCAACCTGGGGCGCAGCGACGTCACCTTGAACACCGCGTGGTTCGGCTCGTTGATTCTGTTTCTGCTTTTGGCGCTCGAGCTGGCGGATCGCGTCACGATGAAGCGCGACCTCGAAATCGCGCGCGAGATTCAGCAGTGGCTCGTGCCGGATAAACCGCCCGCCGTCGCCGGAATCGACATCGCCTTCGCCACGCGCCCGCAAAACACGGTGGCCGGCGATTACTACGACGCGTTCCTGCGCCCCGCCTCCGCGGGCGACGCGCTCGCCTACCCGCTGCTCGTGGTCGTCGCCGACGTCGCCGGAAAAAGCGTGCCGGCCGCGCTGCTGATGGCGACGTTTCAGGCCAGCCTGCGCGCGCTTTCGGCCACTCCGTCGTCTCTCGAGGAAATCGTGGTCGGGCTCGACCGCTACGCCCGCGCGCACAGCCTTGGCGGCCAGCGCTTCACCACCGCGTTCATCGCGGAGATCGATCCCGTCACGCGCGCGATGCGTTACGTCAACGCCGGGCACAACGCTCCCGTTTTGCGCCGCGCGTCCGGCCAGATCGAGCGCCTCGAAGCCGGCGGCCCGCCGCTCGGCATCCCGCTCTTCACCGAAAACGAAATCGCCTACGCCTCCGCCAGCGCGCAGCTCCAGCCCGGCGACCTGCTTTTCATCTTCACCGATGGCGTAGCCGAAGCCGTCAGCGAATCGGGCGACGAGTACGGCGAGCCGCGCCTGATCGCGTGCCTGCAATCGGCCGCATCGGGCAGCGCCGCCGAAATCCTCAGCCGCGTCATGGCCGACGTCAACGCCTTCGCCGGCTACGCCCGCCAGCACGACGACATCACCTGTCTCTCCCTCCGCGTCTCGTAACCGTTTGCGTAAGCTCGCCTTTCGGTATAATGCGAATAACGTGCTATCTTGGCTGCGAACCAGCGGAAGGTATGCGCCTGTCCAAGCCCCTGGGCCCACTTTTCGTTTCCGGCCACTGTGTAATCGTTGCTAGCAGGGAGGCCCACAATGCCACGGCGACATCTGAATCGAATGCAGGGTGACGTCCGGGAGTTCCCACGATACAGCATACCGGAAGCGGCTTTGTATCTAAGGATTCCGGCCAACACCCTTCGCGCGTGGACGCTAGGACAAGATTACGTCACCCGTACAGGTGTCCACAGAACGTTCAAGCCGCTAATCGAGTTGGCGGACAAAAGGAACAAGCTGTTGTCGTTTTACAATTTAGTGGAGGCCCACATCCTGCGCTTTACCACAGAAGAGCGAAATGTGCCGTTTAAGAACGTACGGAAGGCGCTTGATTACGTTCACGAGAAAATACCTGGAAAACATCCGCTCCTTACTCAGAATTTCGAGACTTCTGGCAAGGAGATGTTCATTCAACATCTGGGACAAACAATCAACGCAACCAAGCACGGCCAGCAGGTTATGAGAGCAATCCTTGAGAAATACTTGGCTCTTATTCCACGCGATGGACGCGGATTGCCCATTAGAGTCTTCCCGATCCATTCTAAGCGCTTGGCTATAGACCCTCTTTTTTCCTCTGGAAAGCCAATCGTCAAAGATAAGGGCGTTACGGCGTCGGTACTCTGGGGACGCAGCAAGTCCGGGGAATCTCCATCACAAATTGCGCGAGACTACGGACTAGCCGAGATTGAAGTCCGAGAAGCGATTGAAGACTACGAGTGGAAAGCCGCAGCCTGAGGAACCGCCAGTCTTTTTTCTCGACAGAACCTTCGGGAGGAACGAACTGGCCACAATGTTACGCTCGGTAAGCCTCCTTTTGGTCACGATGTACGAGGAGTTTGGAGACGCGGAATCCCGGATAGCAGATCCGGTGATGATTCAAGATTGCGGCTTAAAAAATCGCGTTTTACTCACTGGCGACCAAGACTTGGTTTATACGTGGGCGAAAGAGATCGCCGAGTCTCAAATCGCCGTTTTTGTAACCACGAACAACAATGAAGACCGCAACAGTGGGCACCAAGGATCATAAGAGCGAGGAAAGATATGCTGCGCGAGCTAAGGCGCAGGAAGAAGCCCTTTACGGCTGGGATTTCAACGGATGGTCGGATAACCCAAGTGAAGACGTACAACGGCAAAGATTGGAAGACGATCCCTGTAGGCAAGAAGAACCCCCCGCACGTCAATCGACAAAAAGATCGCGAATCTGGCCCTTCCCAATTTCGGACGCCGCTTCCTGCGCGAAAATCGAGCCTGCCAAAAACATAGCGGGCTTTTCGTCTGGCCGGTTCATCTTGCCGACAAGTTCAACGCCTTGCCTCTTTGCCGCGACCTTGGCGTTCCCTCGACCACGAAATGTGCTAGCTTCCGTGGACGTGATTCCAGGAGCCCCGGCGCGGCATCCAATCAACGAATCGAACTTGGATTTCGAGGGAGAATAGCAAATGACCCAAACAATCGGTTTCATCGGGCTGGGAAACATGGGCGAGCCGATCGCCGCGAATCTGATGGCAGCGGGCCACGCGCTGCGCGTCTACAACCGCACTGCCTCGAAGGCCGCGACGCTCGTGGCCAAGGGTGCGGCGCTCGCAAAAGATCCCGCGAATGTCGCATCGCCGGGTGGCGTCGTTTTCACGATGGTTGCGGATGATCGCGCCATCGAGGAACTCTGCCTTTCGCCTGGCTCCTTCGTCGAAAAACTCGGTACCGGCGGAATCCACATTTCGCTCAGCACGATCGCGCCGGCCACCGCGCGCCGCTTGGCCGAGCATCATGCGAGGCACAAAGTGGAATACGTTGCGTCGCCCGTCTTCGGGCGCCCCGAAGCGGCCGCGGCCAAGAAATTGTGGGTCTGCACGTCGGGCCACGCGGCGGCGAAGACGCAGGTGCGCTCGCTCCTCGAAGCGATCGGCCAGGGCATTTTCGATTTCGGCGAGGATGCCGGATCGGCGAACGTCGTCAAACTCTGCGGAAATTTCATGATCGCTTCGGCCATCGAGACGATTTCCGAATCGCTCGCGCTCGCCGAAAAAAACGGCATCGACAAAAATGCCGTCGCCGATCTCTTCGGCAAGACGCTCTTCGCCTGCCCCGTCTACCAGGGCTACGGAAAGTCGATCGCCGCCGAAAAATTCGAGCCCGCGGGATTCCGGCTGGCGCTCGGCTTCAAGGATGTTTCTCTCGCGCTCGCAACGGCCACCGCTAGCTCGGTGCCGCTGCCGATCGGGAGCTTGTTGCACGACCGCTATCTCGCCGCCATCGCCAAAGGCCGCAGCGATATGGACTGGACCGCCATCGCGCTCGGCGTCGCCGAAGACGCGGGCCTCACGCCGCAGGCGCAAACGAAGGTCGCCCGGTGAGCCAGAGCGATGAGCGATCGGTGATGAGGCGATGAAAGCGTGCCTTTTGCATGCGCCCGCGCCGATCACGACCAATCCGCTCGAATTCGCGGACGCGCCCGTCCCGCAGCCCGGCAAGGGCGAAATCCTTTTGCGCGTGAGCTGCTGCGGCGTCTGCCGCACCGATCTTCACGTGGTGGAGGGCGAATTGCCGCCGCGCAAATCGCCGGTGATTCCCGGCCACCAGATTGTCGGCATTGTCGAAAAACTGGGCGAGGGCGCGCATCGTTTCGCGCGGGGCGCGCGCGTCGGCGTGCCGTGGCTTCACAGCGCGGACCTCACCTGCGAATTCTGCCGCTCCGGCAGGGAAAATCTCTGCGATCATCCGACGTTCACGGGCTATACGGTCGACGGTGGCTACGCCGAAAACGCGGTCGCACCCGAGGCGTTCGTTTATCCGATTCCCGAATCGTTTCCCGATGAACAAGCCGCGCCGCTGCTGTGCGCCGGGATCATCGGCTTTCGGTGTTTGCGCCTTTCCGGAATCCAGCGCGGCGGGCGGCTCGCTTTTTACGGTTTCGGCTCGGCCGCGCACGTCGCGATTCAGGTGGCGCGCCACTGGGGCGCGGAAGTTTACGCGGCCACGCGCGGCGCGAAGCATCAGCAGCTTGCGTTGCAGCTCGGCGCGGTGTGGGCGGGCGAAGCAACGGATGAGCCTCCGGAAAAACTCGATGCCGCCATCGTTTTTGCGCCCGCCGGCGAGCTCGTCCCTCCCGCGTTGAAAGCCCTGAAGAAAGGCGGCGTCCTCGTGCTCGGCGGGATTCACATGAGCCCGATCCCTTCTTTCGATTACAATTTGCTGTATCAGGAGCGCGTCATTCGCAGCGTCGCCAACAACACGCGCCAGGATGGCGAAGATTTTCTCCGCGTCGCCGCGGAAATCCCCATTCGCACGCAGGTGACGTCGTACCCGCTGCGCGATGCCAATCGGGCCTTGAACGACCTGAAGAGCGACCGCGTCAACGGCTCCGCCGTTCTCGATTGCAGGCAATCATGAAAATCATTTCGCTCAACGTCGGCAAGCCGCGCGCGGTTCCCTACGGCCAAGGAGAGGCCAAGACAAGCATTTTCAAATCGCCCGTGCCGGGACCGCTGCTGCTGCGCCGCCTGAATCTCGATGGCGACGCTCAGGCCGACCTCCGCGTGCATGGCGGCCGCAACAAGGCCGTCTACGCCTACGCTTCCGAGCACTACGAATTCTGGCGCAAGGAATTTCCGGAGCGGGATCTGCCGTGGGGAATGTTCGGAGAGAATCTCACCACCGAGGGACTGACGGAAGAAAACGCCTGCATCGGCGACCAGTTTCGCATCGGCGGGGCGATCGTGAAAGTCACGCAGCCGCGCATGCCCTGCTACAAGCTGGGCATCCGCTTCGGCCGTTCGGACATGGTGAAGCGGTTTCTCGTCAGCCGCCGCTCCGGAATCTATTTTTTGGTGGTCGAAGAAGGCATGATCGACGCGGGCGACGCGATCGAGAAAATTCACGAAGACGAAAATCGCCTCAGCATCGCCGATATCAATCGCGCGTACGCCGATACCAGAAACAACGAGCCGCTGCTGCGCCGCATCGTGGACCTCGCGATTTTGCCCCAGGGCCTGCACGCCGAATTCGCCGAAGAACTCGCACTGCTCAAGCAATGATGCGCGGCCGAAAATGCGCTACTTTGTGTAGGTTTTGCTGTAGCCGTTCCGCTCGTTCGTCACCGTGAAAACGGCATTCGGTTCAGCCGAAACCTTGATGTAGTAGCCTTCGTCGTTCCCGCCGACATTCGCGATGAACTGGTCCGGCACGTTGTGCTTCTCCGCACCCGCCATCGAATAGTGCAGCTGCCAGAAATCCTCGAGCCCCGGCGAATCGTGAATGGTCTGCCACGCCACCGGATGCCCGCCCTTGATCGCGCCGTTATTCATCACCGCCACGCGCGGATGCAGCGCGTACACAATCGGGGGCGCGTTCGACACATCGCCCGTGCCCGGATGCTGCGTACCGTGATGCGTCACAAGGTAAAGATCGACGGTCCCGATCAGATTGTTCGGGCAAACGAGGCCGAGCCCCTTCTGGTCCGTCAGATCGCCGAGATCGATAAAGCGGAACTTCCCGAACGTGATCAGCATGCCGACTGACTGCGCATTCTCGCTTTTATCGGGCAGCGGCGCCGGTTCGGACGCGCACCACGGGTTCGGCTGGCCTGCGCCCGGCAGCGGCTTGGCGATGTCTTCGCCCGCCGAGGTGAGGACTTGCACGCGAATCCCCTTGAGCGGGATTACGTCTCCCGGCTTCACGATGGTGCGCTTCGACTGCTCCGCTATTTTTTCGTAGATCGCATAATTGCCGCGCGTATCGGCTTCCGTGTTGGGGCCGTGATCGAAAAACGCATCGATCTTGATGAGGCTTGCGAGCTGGGCGACTCCTCCGACGTGATCGGAGTGATAATGCGTAATGACGAGGTCGTCGATGTGGTCGATGCCCGCGTCTTTCGCGGCCGCCAGGATGCGGTTCGCGTCGCGCCCGTGGAAATCGTCCCAGCCGGTGTCGATCAGCAGCGACTCGCCCTGGGGATCGACGATCAGCGTCGATTGCCCGCCTTCTACGTCGATGAAATAGATTTCGAGCGCTTTCCCCGCGCGCACGGCCGGCACAGCGAGCAGTGATACGCAGGCAATCCAAAGAAAAACGAGAGACAAACGCCGCATTCGGAGGCTCCCCGGGAATCCGCGCTTCTGATTGTACCGGAACGGCGCTGCAAAACTGCGACGGCGTTTCGCGCCCCGCAACCGCGCATTGCAAACGATCTCGAATCATTGGCACAATTGAGCGGGGAAAGGGGGCAGGCGCAGATGAACCTGCGCAGAGGGAGTGGAGTGTGACTCAACGAGATAAGATCGGCATTCTCACCGGTGGCGGCGACGTACCGGGACTGAACGCGGTGATCAAATCGGTGGTCTATGGCGCGAGCGAATTCGGACGCAAAGTGATCGGATTTCGCAAGGGCTGGGAAGGCCCTACGCACATGACCGGCCCGGATGATTCCACTTATATCCTGGAGCTCACGCGTGAGAACACGCGAACCATCGACCGCTCGGGCGGCACGATACTCCACACGTCGCGCACCAATCCGCGGCGGATGCTGGCGGAGAAACTCCCGAATCATTTCGCCGCAGCCACGATTGAGAAACTCCCCTTCGACGGCAAACACTACGATCTGACATCTGTCGTCATCGACAACCTCGAACGGCTGGGCATCGGCTGTCTCGTCGCCATCGGCGGCGACGACACGTTGAGCTTCGCCTCCGTGCTTTCCGCCGCCGGATTTCCCGTGATTGCGATACCGAAGACGATGGACAACGACGTTCAGGGCACCGAATATTGCATCGGCTTCTCCACGGCGGTCACACGCGCCAAGCAATCGATCAGCCGCCAGCGCACCACCGTCGGCTCGCACGAGCGCATCGGCATCTTTCGAATCTTCGGCCGCGACGCGGGCTTCACGGCGCTGTACACCGCCTACGTCACTTCCGAGCGCTGCCTGATTCCCGAATACCCGTTCGATCTGGACCGCCTCTGCAACCTGCTGATGGAGGACAAAAGGATTAATCCGAGCAACTACGCGCTGATCGTCGTGTCCGAAGGAGCGATCTGGAGAGATGGAGAACTGAGGGAGTTCGGCGAAGCGGACGCCTACGGCCACCGGAAAAAGGCCGACGTCGGCCATGCGCTTGCGGAGGAAGTGCACCAGCGCACAGGACAGGAAACGATGGTCAGCGATCTCACATACGACCTGCGCAGCGGCGAACCCGATTCCATCGATCAGCTCGTGAGCATCACGTTTGCGAACATCGCGGTGGATTTGATTCGCGAAGGCGTCAGCGGGAAGATGATCGCGATTCAAAATGGATGCTACGCGCAGGTTCCCTTGCCGGATTTGTCGCTCGGGGCGCGCAAGGTCAATCTCGAAAAGCTCTACAACACTGCGCGCTACCGGCCCAATTACCGCTCGAAGCTCGGCATGCCGCTTCTTTTCAGCGGATCGTGATGCGTTTCAGAGGCAATTTGAGGTCGCGAATCGAAGGCGCCATTTCCGTCATCTAAGAACCGAACTACCCGAGCGGGACTTTGGGATTTCGGGTATACTGAAGTTTCCCCGCTGGCTTAGCGACGCGAAGGTGCGGCCTGAGTTTTCGGCCCACATCGCGCAGAACGGCCGGCAGACAGGAGTTGTCCCATGAAAGAAGGAATTCATCCGGATTACCATGCCGTGACGGTGCACTGCGCGTGCGGCAACACGTTTGAGACGCGATCGACTTTCAAGGGCAATCTGATCCGCGTGGAAATTTGCTCGAACTGCCACCCGTTTTTCACGGGCAAGCAGAAGCTGATCGATACGGCCGGGCGCGTCGAGCGCTTCCAGAAGAAGTACGCGGACAAGGCCGCTTCCATCGCCGCCAAGAAGTAAGCGCGATTTCACCCTCCGAAATTTCTGCTCCGACGGGCGCAACAATGATGCGCTCGTCGGGGGCTCACATGGGCGCTAAAAGGCGCGAAAAAGCCAATTTTGGCGGGTTGTGGCACCCATCCTCCTTGTTGCGCCGCGCAAACCACGATCTTTCAGCGGGTTAGCAAGCAAACTTATCCGTCGCGGCGACCAGGGCGCGACTGTTTGGCGGTTCGAAGCCGCTGTGGCCGCTGTCGGGAGTGATGACGAGATCGGCCTCGGGCCAGGCGCGATGAAGCGCCCACGCGCTCTCCATCGGACACACCACATCGTAGCGGCCCTGCACGATCACGCCGGGAATCCGGCGAATGCGCGCCGCATCGCGCAGCAATTGGCCGTCGGATTCGAGGAAGCCTTTGTTGACAAAATAATGAGCTTCGATCCGGGCGAAGGCCAGCGCGAATTCATCCCGCTCGTAATGGCTGGCGAACTCCGCGTCCGGCAGAAGCTTCGAAGTCGCGCCTTCCCAACCGCTCCAGATCTTCGCAGCGGCGAGCCGCACGGCTGGATCGTCGCTGGTCAGGCGACGATAGTAGGCGGAAAGCATATCGCCGCGCTCGGCCTCGGGAATGTGCTGAAAAAATGGCTCCCAGGCGTCCGGAAACAGCGCGGAGGCGCCGCGTTGGTAAAACCAGTCGATCTCTCGCTTGCGCAGCAGAAAGATGCCGCGCAGGACCAACTCCGTAACGCGATCCGGATGCGTCTCGGAATAAGCGAGCGCGAGCGTCGAGCCCCACGATCCCCCGAAAACCTGCCAGCGGTCGATGCCGAGGTGCTCGCGGATTTTTTCGATGTCGGCCACGAGATCCCAGGTGGTGTTGGCTTCCAAGGACGCGTAGGGCGTGCTCTTGCCGCAGCCGCGTTGATCGAAGTTGATGATCCGATATTTTTCGGGATTGAAGAAGCGGCGCTGCTTGGGCTCCGAGCCGCCTCCGGGACCGCCATGCAGGAAGATCACCGGCTTCCCGGCGGGCGCGCCGCTTTCCTCGAAGTAGAGCTCGTGGACGGGCGAAACGGCGAGCCGGCCCGTCTTATAGGGCTCGATCGGCGGATAGAGCCATGTGACGGGATCCTTCATCATCGGATGTCGCGCCTCCAAGTGAAATCGCAGCAGAGCAGATCCCTCGCTTCGCTCGGGATGACAATAGGAGAAGCTTCTGTCGGCTACCGAAGTTACCACGGGTTGAACGCAAGGCAATCGGGATATGCGGACGCAATCGCAACAAAGAGAGATTTCGCTGGGCGGCCCTCGATATGATCGAATACTGGTGCAGCCGGGGATCACCTTTTCCAACAAGAGGAATCTGACAGATGACGGCGCTCTACGTTGTGACGACGGGCGGGACGATCGAGAAAGTCTATTCCGAGCAGCAAGGCGTCGTCGCGAACCTCGACGGCAAAATCGATCGCTACCTCCGATTGCTGCGGCTTCCCGATTCCGATGTGCGCGTCGTGCCGCTGATGAATATCGACAGCCTGGAAATGAAGGATTCCGACCGCGCCCGAATCCTCGAAACCGTGAAGGGCCTGCTACCGGAGAAGGCCCCCATCTTGATCACGCATGGAACGGACACGATGGTTGAGACGGGCCTGTATTTGCAGCGCGCTTTGCCGAAGCTCGAGGTGCCTATCGTATTGACCGGAGCCATGGCGCCGCTCGGCTTCGAAGGCAGCGACGCTCTGCAGAATTTGACCGAAAGCCTTCTTGCTTTGCGCGTCCTCCCGCCCGGAATCTATGTGGTAAGCCACAACCAGGTTTTCCCGATCTCGAATGTTCGCAAGGACCGCACGCTCGGCCGATTCGTCAAGATCGAAGAGAACTCGGAGCAGTAGCGTCGCTCTACTGAAATCCGGCAAGGAAATCGCGCAGCGCGGCGACGCAATCGTCCGCGCGGTCGATGTAGATTTCGTGGCCCGCGCCATCGATCTGGACGAGTTCGGATTGCGGCAGCGCCGCGGCGATGCTTTCCTGCTCATCAATCGAAGTCGCGGCGCTGCGCGTCGGCGCGAGAACCAGCGCCGGCACTTTCACCTCAGGCAGCAGCGGCGTGATGTCCGTCGTCGAAATCACGGTGCTGTAGCCGGCCAGCGACGCGGCGGACGCTCGGCCGAATTGCTTGATGGCCCACTCGATCTGCGCGGGATCGCTGCTCGGGAATGTTCCGGGACGCGACAGCAGCTCGCGCGCCCATCCCTCCGAGCCCATCTCCATCAGCGCCGCCTGCCACGACGCGCGGCCGAGAGAGAAAAGCTTTTGCGCCGCGGGGCCAATCGTTTTCGGCGTCGCGCAGAGCGTCAGCGAACGCAGCCGCGCCCCGGCTGGATCATGCCCTGGCGTCTTGGCCGCGCAGCCGACGGCCAGCATCCCGCCCGTCGATTCGCCCAGCAGGTGAACGTCCTCGAGATCGAGCGCGTCGCAAAACGCGCCCAGATCGCGGACGAGCCCGTCGAACGACCACGGATCGCTCGGCCCGGGATCGCCCGAGCCGCCGTGCCCGCGTAGGTCGCGCCGGATCACGCGATAGTCGCCCGCCAGCATCGGAACCCAGCGCCGCCAGAATTGCGAGTTGCGCCCGAATCCGTGCTGGATGACGATCGTCTGCCGCGGCTTCCAAGGATCGGTGAAGTCGTCGTCCTCGTAGTGCGTCACGTATCCGCTGATCGTAATGTCCGGCATTAGGGCATTAGTTCCGCGTGGTGGATTTTGATCCATTTTTCGACTTCGCCGCGCACTTGGATCGCGAGGGCGAACGCAGCATCGGCTTCCATCTCCGAAACCGCGCCGCTTACTTCGTAGGCGCTCTGATTTCGCTTTTTTCGCAACGTGTCGATCCGCTGAATCAGCTTCTTGCCGGGATCAATCGTGAACTCGAGTGACTGTATGGTGTGGTAATGCTCGCTGCCGCCTCGCGCGGCTCTGTATCCCGCCGCGGCCAGGACCGCCGTGGCCGACGCGGTGATCGCGTTGTAGGCAATGGTCAAGCGGGAATCGGCGGAAAGCGCTTTTGCCTTCTTATAATCGGAAATCTTCGTGTCTGCGACGCCCAGAAGATTGCGGATTTCGTTGGCGCTGCTTTGGTGCGCGCTTAGCCACCCGTTTTTGTGAAAGCTCTCTAAGGTCATTCTCGTTCCCAAAAATAAACAGCTTCTTGCTTTGCAGAACGCTCGTCAGGAAATGATTCCCCGAATCCAGCTTCGACCGAAATTCGCGCACCGGATAAATCGTCGGATTGATTTCTCGGCGCAACTTTTTCCCGGCGCCACTCAGCCTCGGGACAACCTCATCAAATGTCGCGTCGCCAACGATCATCAAATCGACGTCGCTCTCAGCTCGATCCCGCTGGGCGGCAATGGAACCATAAACGAAGGCGACTTCGATACGATTTTTCAGCGGCGCCAGCGCCTCGCGCAGGACGTCACGCACGCCGGCCGTCTTCAGCAGCAATCCCCGGAGTTCGGAAAACACAGGACTCTTGCGATTCGCCTGATAGAAGACCAGATTGCCCACGGTTTTTCGAACGATCAGCCCCGCGTCGCTAAGCTGCCTCACTTCTCTCTGCACAGCGCCGTTTCCCGCCCCGGTCTCGCGAACCAACTGGCGGAGATAGAAGGATTCGTCCGGGTGCCCGTAGAGAAGCGACAGGATTGCCGTCCGAGTTTGGCCGAACAGACCCTGCGATACGGTTTCGGGGGTTCCGCTTGTACCCATAATAGGTACAAGTGTACCTACGACGGGTTCGCCAGTCAATGACGCGCGGGGTTCTCTATGAGTCCATCGCCTATCGGACGAAGATGAACGGCATTCGTCTCTACCTGGCCACCCTTTGCAGCGCGCACATTCCAGTCGTCAACAGACTTGTGCAAGGATATCGGCTTGCCACATATGATTACTTCCCGTATGAAGTGTCGCCATGGGACGTCCCTTTTGGATGATCGAACGCGATGCAAAATCCATCCGGTCCTGCCTCGTTCCTTATCGAGAATGGGATTTCAAACCAAGGGGATTCGCGACGCCTTTTGAAGAGCTGACCAAAAGAATTCTATCCGGACAGAAACTTGATCCCCCAACGTTGCCATACAAGCTCATCGAGGAGAGCGACCTTCAGAATGGAATTTCTATTGTCCCCGCGCCCGGGGAATTTGAGCTTCTCGATTCACTAAACCTGATGGAGCGCGGTGATTACTCGGGCGCTGTTCGTCGCATTACCACAGCCTTGGAGGTCATCGTAGAGAGCGTAGTGGGTACTGCAGTTGAAGCGGCAGAAGGCTCCAGAAGCGCCGTTAAATTCCTGAAAGACACCGAAACCAATTTTCGGCGACGAGTGGAAAGGTACGAGCAGCTGAGCGCCCGAACACTATCGGATGCTCTCAGAAGGGAAATGTTCGCCACGCGCAAACTTCGGCACCGAATTGTGCATAAGGGTTATCGTATTGGCCCTAATGAGCGGGGGCGAGCGCAGAAGGCTGTCGACACAGGAAGGTGGACTTTCAATTGGTTTGAGAATAATAAGCAACGGTCCAACGTGAGGGAGAAGAGGATCGCCTTCCGAGGACTTGGTCGTGATCTTGCTATAGGAATCTTCCCTTCGGCCATCACAACAGAAGGCGTCATTATCTCTATGATCGGCACTAAGATTTGAAGTGATGGTTCACCTCTCCAGTAAGCGCGTCAATCAGGCACCTGCAGCCGAGACCGCGCAACGGCCGGTCCGCGGTCGACATTTGGAAGGTTGACCGAGGCAGATGAGCTCAACCGCTAGGCAAACCGCACGGTGAGGCGGCCCTGAGCGCGGCGTCTCGGCGTTTGCCGGACCACGATCTGGACGTCGCGGCCGAGTTTCGTGAGGCAGCGCAGCAGACGGCGTTCTGAGACTCCTCGAAACTGTCCACGGAGCAATCGCGAAATCTTTGGTTGCGTGAGCCCGAGCATTTCCGCGGCCTGCTCCTGAGTGAGATGTCGCTGGTCGATGATCTCGGCGATCTTCGCGACGATCTGGGCTTTTACCAGCATGTCGTCGCTATCGACGTAGCCCAAGTCGGCGTAGATATTCCCGCTGCTTTTTTCGACGGCGATCTCGCGCTGCGCGGCACGTTTCTTCTGCATGGCAGTTCAGGATATGCCCACATTGGTATAACCGCAAGAAAAGGCGCCCGCCTCAAGGCAAGGCGGCCGCTACAGAGGCACACACCAAAAGGAAAACCCGCCGGCCTAAAAGGCCGCCGCTACGAATGCGAACCCAAAACCCGGCCTGTCCTTGCTGGCCTTTCGGCCAGTACTATGCCTTGTCCTTTTTTTCTGTGAAGGGAGCGTTCACGTGACGCCGGAATGTGCTAGCGTCGGAAGGGCAGTTGGGAAGGTGGTTCGGAAGGCAGTTGAGGAGTTCAGAGTTGAGAGCCGCGAAAACAGTCGAGAGTTCAGAGTTGAGAGTCGAGAGGGAGAAAAGCAGGCCCTTCGACTTCGCTCCCTTCGGTGCGGCATCGCCCAGCGCAGCAGGCCCTTCGGCTCCCGTTGGTCGCTCAGGGCGCCAATCCTCGTCGGATTCGCGGTTTTCTAATCGACATTTGGCGATTAGAAATCGACGTAAGTTGCAGAAAATACAGGATGGCGGTACGTTCTAATCGACACGGCTGCGGGACCCTGGCGGGAGTGCGCGGCGAACATCGCGCCGCAGAAAAACCGGCCGGCATTCCCGCCGCACGGGGGCACGAGTCACAAATCACAAATCACCAATCACGGATTCATTGCTACGGAGGATGCGCATGAAATTGACGGACTACACGACTTTGGGGCGCACCGGGCTGCGGGTGAGCCCGCTGTGCATGGGGACGATGACGTTTGGGACCGGGTGGGGATTCGGCGCGGAGGAAAAAGCGTCGAAGGAGATGTTCGACCGGTTCATCGATGCGGGCGGAAATTTTCTCGATACCGCCGACGGCTACACGAACGGCCAGGCCGAGGAGCTGACGGGGAAATTCGTCGGCGAGCGCGGGCTGCGCGACAAAGTGGCGATCGCGACGAAGTACACTTTCAACTTTGGGCAGACCGGCAATCCGAATGCCGGCGGCAACGGACGCAAGAATCTTTATCGCGCGCTCGAAGGCTCGCTGCGGCGGCTGAAAACGGATTACGTCGACCTCTATTACGTCCACGCGTGGGACACGATGACGCCGGTGGAAGAAGTGGCGTCGACGATGCACCATCTGGTGCAGGAAGGGAAAATCCGCTACTGGGGGCTTTCGGATACGCCGGCGTGGTACGTGGCGCGCGCGCAGACCATCGCGCAGCACCACGGCTGGGAGCCGATGGCGACGCTGCAGCTCGAGTACGCGCTCACCGAGCGCAATATCGAGCGCGAACATATTCCCGTCGCGCAGGAGATGGGCATCGGGCTGTGCCCGTGGAGTCCGCTGGCCGGCGGATTCCTCGCGGGCAAATATAAGCGCGAGGGCGATAAGGGCAAGGGCGAAGGGCGGCTCGCGCTGCCGTCGGGCGGGCTCTTCAATCGCTTCACGGAGCGCAATTGGCGGATTCTCGACGTGCTGCTCGACGTCGCGAAGCAGGCCGGCAAGCCGCCCGCGCAGGTGGCGCTGAATTGGCTCAGCGCGAAGCCGGGAGTGACGTCGATTATTTTGGGCGCGACGAAGGTGGCGCAGCTCGACGACAATCTCGCCGCGATCGAGTGGACGCTGCCCGCAGAGCTTTACAAGAAGCTCGACGACGCGAGCGCGATCGAGGCCGTCCATCCGTACAACTTCTACAATTCGGCGATGCAGACGCGCGTGAGCGGCGGCACGAACGTCCAGGCGTGGCGCCCCGCCGCGGTGTACCACGGCGCGATCGTCGAGGAGAAAAAGCAGGCCGCGGATTAACTTTTGCGGCCGGGCGTGATGAGCTCATCCGCGTTGCGCAGGTCGGGAAACATCCAGGCCCAGAGCGCGGTAACGACGAGCGTCCCGATGCCGCCGAGCACGACGGCGGGCACGGTGCCGAGCAGCCAGGCCGTGGCGCCCGATTCGAACGCGCCGAGTTCGTTGGACGCGCCGATGAAAACCATGTCGACGGCGTTGACGCGGCCGCGCATTTCATCGGGCGTGCGCAGCTGGATCAGGATGCCGCGCACCACGACGCTCACCATGTCGGTGGCGCCGCACAAAACGAGCGCTGCGAGCGAGAGCGCGAAGCTGTGCGACACGCCGAAGAGAATCGTGCAGACGCCGAAACCGGCGACGCACCATAGCATCTTCATCCCGGCGCGCTTGCCGAGCGGGCGGTACGCCAGGAGCAGCGCCATGACTCCCGCGCCCACCGCCTGAGCGCATCGCAACAGGCCGAGCCCCCACGGGCCGGTGTGCAGAATATCGCGCGCGTAGACCGGCAGCAGCGCCACGGCGCCGCCGAGCAGCACCGCGAAAAGATCGAGCGAAATCGAACCCAGCACGATTTTCTCGCGCCAGATGTAGTGCAATCCCGCGAAAACGGTTTTCCAGTCGAGGATTTCAAGTTTCTTTTTGCGCGGCGTGAGCTTGACGCGCGACATCACGGTGGCGCCGCACACACCGGCCGCCACCGCGGCCGCATACACCGCCGCGGGCCCCCGAAATATCGTGTAGACGAGACCGCCGACGGCGGGGCCGAGGATCGTCGCAATCTCGAAAAATGTGGCGCCCCAGGCGAACGCGCTTTCGAAATGTTCCTCGGGAACGATGAGCGGCAGGATCGCGCGGCTGGCCGGGCCGGTGAACGCGCGCGCGACGCCCACGAGCCCGATGACGACGTAGATCGGGTAGACGGTGCGCGCGCCGTGAATGGAGATTGCGAGCAGCAGCGCAGAGCACATCCCGAGAGCTACGTAGCCGACGGTGAGGACTTTCGAGCGATTGTAGCGGTCGGCGGTGTGGCCCGAGAGCGGCAGAAAGATGATTCCCGGCAGGAATTGCGCGAGGCCGACGAGGCCCAGATCGAGCGGGCGGTTGGTGATCTCGTAGACCTGCCAGCCGACGGCGACGGACTGCATCTCGGTGGCGAGAACGATGAGGGACCGCGCGATCTGGTAGAGCGTGAAGGACGGATAGGTGAAAGCGATGCGTCCACTGGATTTGGACGGAGTCCCGAAAGCGGTGGCCATCGAGCGTCGAGTGTGCCACAAAATCGGGGTGGGCACGAGGAGCGCGGCGGCAGGCCCAAACGGACTCGCGGGCGAAGAGAAGCCGCCGGATTACTGCGCGGGTTTGGCGCCGAGGATGGCGTCGAAGACGACGCCGAGGAGATGGCGAATGTCCTGGTCGGTGATGGCGGTTGGATCGAAGAGGTGCTCGACGACGAGGGCGTTAGAGAGCGCGCCGAGGCCAGTTGCTGCGGCGCCGCTCGGAATCGGGAGGGTGCGGCCGAGAGCTTGTGCCACGCGACGCACGAAATCCGCGCCGGAGACGCGGAGGCCTTCGTGGCGGGCACGCAGGCGCGCGTGAATTTCGGGATGACGGATGGCGAAAAGCTTGAATTCGAGTGAGAGCAGCACGATCCGGCGGTCCTTGCGGCCGTGCGCGTAGTGGTCGCGCAAGGCGCGAAGGCGCGCCTCGGGGCTTTTCTGCTTTTCGAGCGAGGCGTTCACTTCGTCGATGCGCGCGGACACCCACTGTTCGAGTAGCGCGACGAAGATATCTTCCTTGCCGTCGAAATTGGCGTAGAAGGCGCCGCGGGTGTAGCCGGCATGCGCGGCGATATCTTCGAGGCGCGCGGCTTCGAAGCCGTCGCGCGCGAAGATGGTTTCGGCGGCGGCGAGCAGGCGCTGCCGGGTGGCTGCGGTGCGAGCCTCCTGCCTCGACGGGCTACGCGACGCTTTTCGACGGGCTCCCGCTCCCCGGCGGGGTGATCTTGACTGAATCATTAGCAGCCGCTTTCCCGAGCTTTACAGCATACATACACGCATGTATATTTAATCACGCGAAAGGAATTTGCAACAGGAATCCGTGGCAGCCGCTTCCATCGCAATCGATCACGCCGCGTGGCGCCCGCGTCACAACCCCTGGGTTGTGGCGTTCACGGTGACGCTTGCGACGTTCATGGAAGTGCTCGACACGTCGATCGCCAATATCGCGCTGCCGCACATCGCGGGCAGCTTCGGCGCGAGCACGAACGAGTCGACGTGGGTCCTGACGAGCTACCTCGTATCGAACGGAATCGTGCTGCCGGTGAGCGCGTGGCTTGCGACGCGCTACGGCCGCAAGCGCTACTACATGTTTTGCGTGGTGGTGTTCGCGGGGAGCAGTTTTCTTTGCGGCCTGGCGCCGACGCTCGGGATGCTGGTATTTTTCCGCGTCCTGCAGGGAATCGGCGGCGGCGGGCTGCAGCCGAGCGAACAATCGATCCTTGCGGATACGTTTTCGCCCGAGCAGCGCGGCATGGCGTTTTCGATTTATGCGATGGCCATCGTGCTGGCGCCGGCGATCGGCCCCACCATCGGCGGATGGATCACGGACAACTACAGCTGGCGCTGGATTTTCTACATCAACGTACCGATCAGCATCGTGTCGCTCTTCCTTTCTTACCGCGTGGTCGAAGATCCGCCTTACCTGGCCGAGGAGCGCATCAAGGCAAAAAAGGGCGGGATCGATTACATCGGCCTGGGTCTCGTCGCGCTCGGCATCGGCTGCCTGCAGATGGTGATGGACAAGGGGCAGGAGCTGGACTGGTTTGGTTCGCGCTTGATCACGACGGGCCTGTTTGTGGCGGCTGTGGTCCTGATCATTTGGGTCTGGTGGGAGTGGCGGAATCCGCATCCGATCGTGGAACTCAAGCTCCTGAAGAAGCGCAATTTCGCGACGGCGATGCTCTCGATGGCCGCGCTTGGAATGGTCCTGTACGGGCTGACGGTATTGCTTCCGGAGTTTCTGCAGAACCTGATGGGCTACACGGCGGCGCAGGCGGGCGAGTGCATGGCGCTGGGCGGCTTTCTGATGATGTTGACGATGCCGCTCTCCGGAGCGTTGAGCGGGAAAATGGATCCGCGGTATCTGCTGGCGTTCGGATACATGGCAACGGCCGCGGGGCTGTACTACGTGGCGATGCACCTGACCCTGGGAATGGACTTTGGGACGGCGGCGATGCTGCGGACGTATCAGGTCGCCGGACTGGCGTTCATTTTCATTCCCTCGAACGTGCTGTGCTACGCGGGCATCCCGCGCGAAAAGAACAACCAGGTATCGAGCATGATGAATTTCGTGCGCAACATCGGCGGGAGCATTGGAATTGCGGTGGTGAGCACGATGGTCACGCGCGAGACGCAAACGCGGCAGACCTATCTCGCGGGCCACATGCAGAACGGCAATCCGATGTTCCGGCAGATGGTCGGGGGGCTGGCGGCGACGCTGCACAAAGGCGGGATGAACATGGCGGATGCGCACCGCCTCGCGATCGGGAGACTGGCAGGGATGTTGGAACAGCAAGCCGCCGCGCTGGCGTTCAAGGATGTGATTGCGGAACTGGTGATCGTCGTGATCTGCCTGATTCCGCTGGCGTTCATCATGCAGAAGCCGGCGCGACGCGGCGACGTCCCGCCGCCGCACTAGGAATTGCCCGCCGCGCCTTTCCACGTGTGTCGCACCTACGGCGCTTGGGGCTTTATGCATCGCGGACCCAGGCCTCCCGGCCTGGGCTAACTTGTGTCGCACCTACGGTGCTCGAAGTCCGCTCCAGCCCTCCCGATCTGGGCTAAATCCTGGCGCACCTACGGTGCTGGAGTTCGCCGCCCGCCACGCCGTCGGCGCTCGGGACGCGGCTCGTGAAGGCGTGTCAGGAATGTCCCCGGTCCGATCTGTCAGGAATGTGCCCGGTCTGCCCGAGTATGAACCCCTTTCTGACATGCCTGCAGCTTTCGGGGAATCATGACGGACACGCGTCATCCTGTGCAAAATGACCCCGGCGGCCCATTGACCCCACGCGCAAAAATCACCTAGAGTGACGTGTCGAGGGGTCGCGGGGGAGGAGGGATATCACTATGGCAAGCGCCCGCGCGATGCTTGAGCGTCGCCGTTCCAGCCGCGTTCCGATCCGTGTTTCCGTCAAAGTTCTTACCGGCGAAGCCGAAGGCCAGGTTGCGGCGGCCGAGGCTGTTTCCATAAGCCGCCATGGCGCATTGCTTCGCGCTCCGTTTGGCCCGCCCATCGGTTCCCGCATCGAGATTCTGCACGGCGTTTCCAACGAGGTCCGGGAGTTCCGCGTGATTTCGGCGAGGGAGCTGCGCAAGGACGGCCTCTTCGAACTCGGCGTCGAGATTTATCACCCGGCCAAAAATTTCTGGGGCGTGAAGTTTCCCGGCGAACGCAGCGCCTGACCAACCGGATACAGCCTCAGCCCTGCTTGACACCCACCCTCCCGGGTGGTGCTATAATCCCGCCAAAATTGACCCCTGGGTCGGAATGGACCGAAAGGAGCCCGTGTCAGGGCGTTGGCCTGAGGGCGCCTTTTCACGCTTGCGGGAGCGGGAGGTAACCATGGGAACTCTTGGAATGCTGGTGGTCGCCTGGGGTACGGTGACGGCCGTTTTGGTCTGCTTCCTGATCTACCGCAGCACGCTCGAGAATCGAGAGGAAGATCAGCTCTTCCTCGATTCCGCTCAGGAGATCACGGCTTCAGAACAGCGCGTGATCGTCACGCGAATCGAAAAACTCAGCCGCCCGATCGTGGCGCTCTGGATCATTTCGGGCGCACTCCTCATTGCTGTTGCCGGCCTCTGGCTCTATCAGGGCTACCAGAGCTTTTAGAGTAGCTGTATAATGCGCGACGGCATATTGGGCGATTTCGCGCCGCGGTGGCGCGATGACAGGGCCTTCCTGGTTGTGGCTTTTGCGGACCTTAGAAACTGACTTTGCCCGCATGGGCTCTGAAAGCGACGGACAGTTATCTTGCAGAATTCCAGCCTACAAGAGAACGCTAAGCCGGAGCGCAGGCATTTTCTAGAACTCTTTTTGGGATCGGGCATCGTTGCTTCGCTCGTTGCCTTTATCTATCCCGTTCTCCGCTATATCATTCCGCCGAAGCAGACCGAACTCGGCTCGGATTTGGTTGTGGCCGCCCACGTGGGCGACTTGAAGCCGAACTCCGGAAAGATCTTCCCATTCGGAAGCCGCCCCGCGATCCTGATTCTCACGTCGGACGGCAAATACCACGCCCTGTCGGCCGTTTGTACCCATCTTGGATGCACGGTGCAGTATCTCCCCGATGTGCACGAGGTCTGGTGCCCGTGCCACAACGGCAAGTATTCGGTGGATGGCGCCAACATCAGCGGCCCTCCCCCGCGCCCCCTGGACGAATACGATGTGATTCTAAAAGACAACAATATCTACGTGCAGAGGACGCAAAACAGCTGATGAGCGCGCTTGCAAACATCCGAAATTGGCTCGACGAGCGTTTTGGATGGGACGAACTGATGGCGTTCGTCCGCCATAAGACAGTTCCGACTCATCGCTTCTCCTATTTTTATTTTCTCGGTGGCATGACGCTGTTTTTGTTTGGCACTCAAGTGGTCACCGGAATTTTATTGCTCCTCTACTACCGGCCCACGCCGGATGGAGCCTTCGAAAGCGTGCAGTACATCATGACGAAGGTGCCATTCGGCTGGCTGATCCGCTCGATACATTCCTGGGGCGCCAACGTCATGATTTTGACGGCCATCGCCCACATGTTCAGCGTCTTCTTCTTGAAATCGTACCGCAAGCCGCGCGAACTCACCTGGTTGAGCGGGATGATTTTGCTTTTCCTCGTTCTAGGTTTCGGTTTCAGCGGATATCTGCTGCCCTGGAACATGCTTTCCCTCTTCGCGACCAAAGTAGGCACCAATATGACCGCGCAAGCTCCGTTCATCGGGCACTGGATGCTGGTTTTCCTGCGCGGCGGAGATGATGTGACCGGAGCCACGCTGACGCGCTTCTTCGCGATTCATGTCGCCATCTTGCCGGGCCTCGCCACTTTGCTGATCGGCTTTCATCTGCTCCTGGTGCAGCGCTTCGGTATGAGCGTCCCTCCCAGCGTCGAGGCCGACTGGAAGGCTCATCCGGAAAGAGCGCGCGAACTCCGTTTTTTCCCCAATTTTTTCCTGCGCGAGTTGATGGCGTGGTACATCGTTTTGGCGGTTCTGGGATGTCTTTCCGCGTTCAAGCCCTGGGAATTGGGACAAAAGGCGGATCTCTTCGGGTCCGCGCCGGCGGGGATCCGGCCGGAATGGTATTTCATGTTCATGTTCCAAACGCTGCGCTTCTTGCCGGCAAAAGTCGGGCCATTTGCGGGCGACCTGATCGGGGTGCTGTTATTCGGCGCCGCTGCCGCCGTGTGGACGTGTTTGCCCTTCTTCGACAATGACAAGAGCGGCCGCGGGAAGCGCTGGATTACGGGCGCGGGCGTCTTCGCGCTGGCTTACTTTTTTGGAATGACGGCGTACGCTTATCTGGCGAAATGAGTATGGCGGATTTTGAATGAACAAAGACGGCAGGCGGTTCAGCTTGCAATCGAAAGTTGAATCCGGCGGCAAAAGGAAACTCGCCGGCAGAGAGCGCGCGAGGCGCGCGGCAATTTCCTTTGCGTTTTTGTTCTGCGGCATTTTGCTTTTATTCTCCGCCGCGCCGCTTCCCGCGCAGACGAAGAATAGTTGCCTCGCTTGCCATTCGCAGCTCCCGGACCCGTTCCACGTCGATCCCGGCGAATTCGAGCAAAGCATTCACGCACAGAAGGGCATCGCCTGCGTAAGCTGCCACGGCGGTGATTCGACCTCTGACGACATGGGTAAGGCTATGAGTCCGGCGAAGGGTTTCAAGGGCATCCCGGCGCGCGCGCAGATCCCGGCGTTCTGCGGCAAATGCCACGCCGACGCGGCTTATATGCGCGGCTTCAATCCTTCGCTGCGCACGGATCAGTATTCGCAATATCTCACGAGCGTCCACGGCCAGTTGCTCGCGAAAGGCGACGAGAAAGTCGCCGTTTGCATCAGCTGCCATGGCGTTCACGGCATTCTGCCGCCCGATGACCCGCGCTCGAGCGTTTATCCGGCCAACGTGGCGCAAACCTGCGGCAAATGCCACGCCGACGCCGATTACATGAAGCCTTACAAAATCCCCACCAATCAACTCGCGCTTTACAACACGAGCGTGCATCACGCCGAGTTGGTCGACAAAGGCGATCTGAGTGCGCCCACCTGCTCGACGTGCCACGGCAGCCATGGCGCGGCGCCGCCGGGAGTCCAATCGGTGGTCAACGTTTGCTCGACGTGCCACGTTTTCCAGGCGCAGCTTTTCGATTCCGGTCCGCATCACGACGCTTTCAATTCCCTGGGCCTTCCGGGATGCGTGACTTGCCACACGAATCACGGAATTCAGCATCCCACCGACGCATTCATCGGCGTCGGCCAGGGCGCCGTGTGCATCAAATGCCATTCCACGGGCGAGCCCGGCTACGATGCCGCCTCGCAAATTCACGCGCAACTCGTCAAGCTCGACACGTCCATCACGCGCTCGCGAGACATCCTGGATCGAGCCGAGCAAGCCGGCGTCGAAGTCGGCCCGGCGACGTTGGACCTCGATCAGGCGCGAGATGACCTTACGAAGGCGCGCGTTTCCATTCACAGTGTCGAATTGAAGGCTGTGAATGAAAATGTGGACGCCGGATTGAAAATCACGGAAGGTACGTACAAAGCCGGTCAGGATGCTCTTGCCGAGGCTACCTATCGCCGCAAAGGGCTTTTTATTTCCCTCGCCATATCGCTGATTGTTTTGCTTGGGATCGCGCTCCTGATTCGCAAGATTGAATCGCATCCGCAGGAATAGCCAAGGAGGCTAGGAAATGAAAATATCCGCTCTCCTCGCAGCGATCGTGATTTTCTCTGCCGCGCCCGTCGCGTTCGCGCAAGCCAAGGGCGACGCCGCGGAAGGCAAGCAAGCGTTCATGCAACATTGCGCCGTGTGCCACGGCGCCGATGGAAACGGCAAGCCGGCGATCGCGCAAGCCCTCAAAGTCACGTTCCCTCCGCTCGGCGGCAAAGTAGTCCAATCGCTCTCCGACGCCGAAATCGCCAAGGTCATCGCCCAAGGTAAAGGGAAAATGCAGCCGGTGCATGGCGTGACCAAGAAGGATGTTGCGAATATCATCGCTTTCATCCGCACGCTGAAAAAATAAATCGTCTTTGGAGTTTCTGCCGGTTTAGGGCTTCGCGAACGCCGTCGTCTGCTGCGGCTGAGGCGGCGCTGGGTGGGCTGGCGGCGTCTGCGCGGTGGTTTGCGGCTTTGGTTCGGCCATCACCTGGTTCGTGTGGTTGTGCACGATCAGCCAGTTGCCGTTTGTCTTGGTAAAGACGAGAGTGGTCTGGCCCTGCGTGATGTACGGTTTGCCTTCCCATGACGAATCGAATTCCCACTGGTACGACGCCCACGCCACGTCCCCGTGCACGAAAATATTCGTGTTGCGCCGGATCAGCTGCATGCCCTGGAACGCGGACTTTTCCCGGTCGTATAGCGCGACGTAGTTCTGCCAGCCGACGATCGGCGGGTCGAACGTGCTCTGCACGAACGTGCAATCGTCCGAATAATATTTGTGCATGATCTCGGTGTTGCCGATTTGAAACGCGCCGAGCATTTCTCCAATGTCGTCGTTAATTGTGTTGGCCTCGATCTGCGGGGTATCCGGCAACGGCACCACCGGTGTGTCGCTCGAGGCGTTCGAATTCTTTTGTTTTTTGTTTTTCTGGTGCGCTTCGCTGGGCGAAACCGCCAGGATCAGGGCCGCGGCCAAGAGGCAGGCGCAGCCTCGCAGGAATGGAAAATTACGGGAATGCTCCTTCATTACGCTTTCCTCCTCAGCGGCTCGGAGCATAGCACGAACGGAAAACGAGGGGACCGGGCGAACTCGCGGTGCGTTGCACGGATCGCCAATAGGCTTATTTCGGACGCCGGCGCCAACACGCTCGCTCCGGATGGCACCCTTGCTAAATCGCAGAGAGATCCTTCGCTTCGCTCCCTTCCTGCGTCAGGGCAGGCAGGATGACGGACACTACTTTGCGGCTGAATGCCGCGTCTGGCTGATCAGGTTCACGAACAGGCGATAGGCGCCGGGCACGCCCGCGGGCAGTTCCCGGAAGAATGAAATTCCCGTGTAGATGTAGAGGCCCTTGCCGTCGCGCGCGTAGACGAGGCCGCCCTTCGCTTCGGGCTCGCCCGTGTCCGTAAAGCCGATGACCGGGTGATACTGCGGGTCCCACGTGCCCCAGAAATAGATGCCGCGCTCCTGGACCCAACCCTGGAAATCGGCCATCGTGATTTTGTTCGGGGAATTGAGCAGCGGGCTCTCGGGCGCGAGAAAGTCCACCGGAGAATCCGGATTGGTGACGCGAATGCCCTGCGGCGGAATTTCGGCCTTGAACGGCGCGGGTAACAGCTTGGCCCACGCGAAATCGCGCTCGTATTGGACGAGCAGCGTTCCGCCGTTTTTCACGTAGTTGAGCAGGCGCGGATTCGCGGCCATCACGTCCGGGCGCAGCTCGTAGGCGCGAATGCCGACGATGATGGCGTCGTATTGGCTGAGATTGCCGAACGCGAGAGCCACGTCATCGAGCAGATCGACCTGGATGCCGATCTGGCGCAGCGAATCGGGGACCACGTCGTTGTCGCCAGCGATGTATCCCACGCGCAGGCCGGATGGCACCGTGAGATCGAGGACGTGCGCGGTGGCGTCGGCGGATTCGCTCCAGTCGCGCGTCGGGAGCGTGGGAATCGGCTCGAGCGACGTGCGAAACGTCTCATCGCCCAGCTTCGCGTAGGGATTGAGCGGATATGCGCCCAGCGCGATTTTCGCGGGCGGCGTCGCCATGAAACGGATCAGGCGATCGCCCGGCTCGGAGAAATTGAGCGGCGCGATCGGTTTTACATTCCATCCGTGGGGCGCATCGAGCCCGACCGAAACCGTGGCAGGTTTTGTTGCGTGATACCGCACGCGCGCCAGCAAGGCCACGCCCTCGGATGCCCGCTTGGTCGGGACCATGAGCTGCCTAGGCTCGACGGTCAGCGTGACGGCGGGAATCAGCTCGAGAGGATAAATGTCGATTCCGGTTGTATGCGCGACCGCGGATTGGACCGTCTGGCGAATCTTGAAATCGTAGCCGTCAACATCCGCGCTCAGCGCCAGCGTGACGAGCGGCGGCCGGAATGGCAGGATTGCGTCTTCGGGCGGACTTGGAGGCGTGGCGCCTGCGGGCACGGCGACATTAAATTGATAGGTTTTCGCGGCGCCTTTGCCCGGCGCCAGCGTCACGCTCCATCCCTTTGGCACGACGAGGCTCGATTGGTCCACGCTCCACTTCACGGGCGCGGCCGGCTGATCGAGGAAACTGACGGTGACGCCGAAGCTCTCGCCCGCGACGAGCTCGTGGCGATCGGCCTGGGTATCGATCGGCAGCGCGATGTCTTTTACGAGCGCCGCGTCGATCCGGCCGCGCACCTGATCCAGTTCCCAAAGCGCGGGCGCGCTTTCGTCTCCACCAGCGCTCGCGATTTTTTCGCGCAAGGCTACGATTTCCTTCGCTGCCTGCGCCAGGGAATCGGATGCCGCGGCGCGATTGAGTTCCAGCGCTTGCTTCGCGGCTGTCGCCAGATCCTGATCGGTCGCTGCGAGCGCAGGCGCCATTTCAGCCTGGAAGCTTGGATAGCGCGCCGCAAGCGACGTGATCGGCTGCGCGAGCAGCTTCGAATCGAACCCACCTCCCCCTTGCTGCCCCTGCTCTGTAATCAGCGATGTGGGCCGGCGGAAAAAAGGATTGCCAGAAAATGAGGGCGTGCCCTGGGACCTGTGCTGTGCGTGTCCCTCCATGCCCATCTCGACGTAGCTCTTGCCCCACAGCGGCGAAACATCGTTGATCGGCAGCGTGACCGCATCCTTGGGCGCCGGCGGCGCCGCGGGACCAAAACCAAATCCTGCGGGACGCAACTCCAGTCCCACCTTCCACGGCTTCAGCCCTTCCGCAATCTGCTCGGGAAATTTCGTCGGATCGGCTGCGTCGGCGACGGCTTCCGGCGTGTAGATACCGCTCGCCTGATGCTGCCCGTGTCCCCAATGGACGCCGCCCCATCCATTGATCACCACATCCGGCCGGAAGGTGCGGATCACGCGCACCATGTCTTCGACCGGCAGGTCGCCCCACGCCTTCATCGTCTCTGCGGCGCTCTTCGAAAATCCTGTGTCGACCGCGCGCGTGAAAAATTGCTTCGCGCCATAGTGCTGATCCGCGGCCAGCAATTCCGTGGTGCGGATCACGCCGAGTGCGCCATCCTGCTCGGGCCCGATCGCGTTTTGGCCGCCCTGGCCGCGCGTGATCTGCAGCATCGCGACGTCCGCATCGATCCCGCGCGCCAGATACGCGATCAGCCCGGCCGTCTCGTCGTCGGGGTGCGCCGTGGTGTAGAGAATCCGCGTGGCGACGCGCGCCTGATTGATCGCCTCGACCGTATCCGGCAGCGATTGCGCGAGCACGCGCTTGGTTTGCGGCGCGAGCAGCGCGGCCACCACCATAACAGCACCTACTACCATCGCGATCGATCGCATCGTGAAGCGATTTATGAAGACTCTCGTTCGGTGATTCACCGGGCCTCCTCAAATGGCCATTGCCGCGACCACAACGCGCGTCCCAAATATACAAGAATACCTGCTCCGGCGGCTCCAAGCGAGGCGAGCATCGGCTTGCGCCCCGTCGCGAGGAAGATGCCGAGCCATCCCACGATCGCCACGATCACCGGCAGCGGGTAGAGCCACATGTGGAAGGGCAGCCGCTCGGGCTCGCTCTTCCATCGCCGGTGCAACAGGACCAACCCCACGCCCTGGCCTACGAATTGGATGAGGCAGCGCATCGCCAGGATGGCGCGAATCACCGAAATCAGGCTGAACGCCAGGCTGAAAACCATCGCCGCCGCGCCCAGCGCCACCAGCGCCACGGTCGGGAAATGCTTCTTCGGGTGCACGCGCGCGAAAACCGAGAGGAAGTTGCCGTCGAGCGCGGCGGCGTAGGGCACGCGCGAATAGCCCAGCATCGCCGCGAACACCGAGCCCAGCGCCGTGATCAGGATCAGCACCGTTGCGAGCGTGGCCCACTGGCTGCCGTAGGCGCGCTCGATGAACGTGCTCACGATGTATGTCGATTTTTCGGCCTCGCGCCACGGAATCACGCTGAGGATGCTCGCCTGCATCGCCAGGTAGAGCGCCGAAATGCCGAGAATTGAAATGAAAATCGCGCGCGGGATGTTGCGCTCGGGATTTTTCATTTCGCCGCCGAGATTGCACACGTTGTAATAGCCGAGATAGCTGTAGATCGTCTGGACCGTGCCGTGGCCGAGCGCGGCGAAGAGCAGCCAGGACAAATTCCAGTCGCCGCCCGAGAAATCGAAGACGCGATGCGCGTCGAAATGCCGCACGCCGCCCCACACGATCCACAAAATCGTCCCGACCACCACCACGCTGAAGACGACCGAGATCTTCCCGATCTCCGTGATGCGCCGGTAAAGCAGCAAGATCACGAACGCCACAATCAGCGCTGCGATGAGATTGTCGTCGTGCGTGTGGATCGCGTGCGCCACGCCGGCAATGGCCCGCGCGAGCCAGCTCGATTTATCCACCAGGTACGCCGAGTAGTCCGCGAAGCCCAGAGCGCCCGATGCGATGCTCAGCGGCCCTTGAAACAGCGTCTGCCAGATGTAAAGGAAAGCGAGCAGATGCCCCCAGCGCGCCGGTCCGTACGCCTCGCGCAGGAAGACGTAGCTGCCGCCCGCCTCGGGCATCGCTGCGCCCAGCTCGGCCCAGATGCAGCCGTCGCAAGCGGCCAGCACCGCGCCCGCCGCCCACGCCAGCAGGCTTTCCGTCCCGCCGTGCATCGCCTGAATTACGAACGGGATCACGACGAACGGGCCGATGCCGACCATGAACGTCATGTTGAGCGAGGTCGCTTCGATTAAGCCGAGGCCGCGTTCGAGTTTTTGCGGTTCGCTCATGTGGCGCGAAAAAGCAGCGCAAAGCATAGCAAGAAAGCGCGGCGGCTATCGCGTCATTTGGCTGCGTGGCGCGTTGAGGCGTTCAAATCAACCCCGCAGTCAGCGGACGACCTCCGAACTGCGCTACGATATCCGCGCGTCAGCCCCGCACGATCGAGGAACCGCGCCGCGCATGATCTCCACCACGATCGGCATCGCCATCACCGCTGCGACCGTTGCGGTCCTCGTCATCGGATTTTTTCACGTGCGTCGGCGTAGCCACTTTCCGCCGCACGGCTGGCTCGGGATCGTCGCGTTGGCTGCTGCGGAACTGCTGATGTTTCGCCACGTCGAGCCGGTCGCAACCTATTTCACGCCGACCGCCTGGAGCGCCTGGATTCTGATTGCCGACGGTGCCGTCCTCGCCATCACCGGGCGCTCGCGCCTCAACGACGCCCCCATCACGCTCGCGCGCATGGGCGCGCTCTCGATTCCGCTGTGGCTGATCTTCGAGGCCTACAACCTGCGCCTCCGCAATTGGACGTACGTCGGCGTCCCTGCAGGCTTGCCCGGGTTTCTCGGCTACGCGTGGTCTTTCGCCACCATCACTCCGGCAATTTTCGAGACATCGGATCTCGTGCAGGCGCTGCTGCCGCCGCTGCCCGCGCAGCCGCGCAAAATTTCGGCGGCTACTGAACGCGCGCTGATCGTCTGCGGCGCGGCTTGCTTGATTCTTCCGCTGATCTTGCCGCAGCGCGCGGCCGCGTATCTATTCGTGCTGGTTTGGATCGGATTCGTCCTGCTGCTCGATCCGTTGAATCGCCGGCTCGGCCTGCCTTCGTTTCTCGGCGATCTTTCCGAGGGTTTTCGGCGGCGGGTCTATGGATTTTTTCTTTCGGGCTGGACTTGCGGCTGGCTGTGGGAGTTCTGGAACAATTGGGCTGCGGCGAAATGGCACTACACCTTTCCGATGTTCCAGCAGTGGAAGATTTTCGAGATGCCCGCGCCCGGTTTTCTCGGATTCCTCCCTTTTGCGCTGGAATGTTTCACGATGTATGTGACCGCGTCGTGGCTGGTCGGCTGGACCAAGCGCGTGAAATGAGTGCGACACAATCTTTTCTTCGATTCAACCGCGAGCCTGCCAACCGCAATCGCATCGAATCGTGGCACAATCTAAATTCACGCAATGATCGCCCTCTCGCCCCAAGACTTCGTCTTCGTCCTCACCGGCGCCGGCATCAGCGCCGAGAGCGGCATCCCCACCTTTCGCGACGAGGGCGGCCTCTGGCGCAAATACCGCTTCGAAGACGTCGCCTCGCCCGCCGCCTGGCAACGCGATCCGCAACTCGTCTGGGAATTTTATTCCATGCGCCGCCGCGTCGCCGCTGCCGCAAAACCGAATCCCGGCCACTTCGCTCTCGCCGCCCTCGAACGCCGCCTCGGCGACCGCCTCTACCTCTGCACCCAGAATGTCGATAATCTCCACGAACAGGCCGGCTCGATCCGCGTCGTCCACATGCACGGCGAACTTTTCAAAAGCCGCTGCGACACGTGCCCAGAGCCGCCCTTCGACGACACGAATACCTACGAGTTTACCCGTCCGGATGGCGGGCCACCTTCGGAACTTCCCAGCTGCCACTGCGGCGGCCGCATTCGCCCGCACATCTGCTGGTTCGGCGAAGTCCCCTTCTGCATGGACGAAATCTATCAGGCGCTCGGCCTCTGCACCGTCTTCATCGCCATCGGCACCTCCGGCGTCGTCGAGCCTGCCGCCAGCTTCGTCGCCCACGTCCGCCGCCGCGCCAAGACCCGCACCATCTACGTCGGCCCCGAGGCCCCCGCTAATCGTTCCGCGTTCACCGAATGTCACGCGGGCAAATCAGGCGAGGTTCTCCCAAATCTCCTCGCTGGCGATGGATGAACGGTGGGGAACGGCGTCAGTCCGGCTGCCTCAGGCAGCGTCTGGCTCTCGCCTCTGATCTCTCGACTCTGAACTGCCTTCTCATTCCGGAATCCCGATGCGCTTCACCAGCGCATCGAAGCGGGGATCGCCGTGCAGTGCATCGACCAGCGGCATCGTCTTGAGGTGAATGAGCAAGCCGATGCGGTCTTGAAACGCCTTTTCGAGCCACTCGAACGCCACGTCCTTTTCGCCCAGCCGCGCATGAACGGCGGCGATGTAGAACGAAATGGCGGAACCCGCGCTCCAGGCTTTTTTGTCTTCGTTCAGGATCGCGCGCGCCTCCGCGATCTTGCCGATTTTGGCGTAGGTCGCTGCGACCATCAACCGGATGGGTGGCAGGCCCTCCCTGCCCGCCAATGCCTTTGCGCATTCCTCAACGGTCTCTTCCGGCTGACCGGCGTATGCGTAGGTATCGGCAATCATCGGGTGGTACAGCTGGCTTCCCGGAGACATCGCCATGCCTTTCCGCAACTGTTCGATGGCAGCCTCGAATCGCCTCGCAAAATAATAAGCCAGGCCCAGCCGTTGGGTGGCCGCCGCGGAAAGAGGATCGAGCTCGATGGCGCGCTTCCCCGCCGCGATGGCGCCGTCGAAGCGGCCCCGAACCAGATCGAACATCATCTTCGCGATTTGCACGTCGGCTAAATCCGGATTCAGATCGAGGGCGCGCCGCAGCTCACGCTCGGTGCCGGCAAAATCCCAATCCTGCGCCAGGAGAAAGGACAAAGTACCGTGTGCATTGGGGAGGGTATCGTCGAGTTCGATGGCTTTCTTCGCCGCAGCCTTGGCGCGAGGGTAACCCTCCGCCATCGGCACGTATCCGAGTACGACGAGCACTCCGTAGGCGTGCGCAATCCACGCATAGGCCGCGGCGTATGTGGGATCGATTTCGATCGCCTGTTGGCACAGCGCGATGCCCTTTTGCAGCGGCTCGGGCAGCGAAAAGTTCAGGAAGTGCCGCGCCTTCAGGACCAGGCGGTACGCCTCGTTGTCTTGCGTGGGCCGCTTGCGGAGCTTTTTCTTCTCCTCGCCGCTCAGCTGCAGGCGCAGCTTTTCCGAAATTTCCGTGGTGAGCTCTTCTTGCAAAGCGACGAGATCGGTCATTTTGCGGTTGTAGCGTCCGCCCCACAGCTGCGCCTGCCGGTCCACATCCACCAGCTCGACCGAGACGATCAGATCATCGCCCCTCTGGATCATGCGCCCCGCCAGCACCGCCCGCACTCCCAGTTCGCGCCCCACCGCCAGTGAGTCCACCGCCGGGCCGCGGTAGCGGAACGAAAGAGTCCGCGGCACAACGCGCATCTTCCGAAGCTGCGCCAGCGTGTTGATCAACGTTTCCGCGATTCCGTCGCTCAGGTACTCCGCCTCCGGATCGCCGCTCGCATTCTCGAGCGGCAGCACCGCCAGCGAATCGATCGCACTCGCATGTTTCGTCGACGACGACCGTTCCGCCTTTCCCGCCCGCGCCGCGGGAGTTCGCGCGGAGGTCGGCGTCTCAGCTGCAGGCGCCGCTGAAATCGGGATGTGCAAATCGCGTTTCACGCGCTTCAGGTCCGCCAGCACTCCCGACGCGCTCTGATACCGCAGCTCGCGGTCCTTCTCCAGCGCCCGGCAAATAATCTCCTCGATCCCTTTCGGCAATTCCGGATTCCGCGTGGAAGCAGGCACGGGCTCGCCCGCAAGAATCGCGTGAAAGATCACAGCCGACGTGTTGCCGTCAAACGCCTGCCGTCCCGTCGCCATCTCGTAGAGCACCGCTCCCAGGCTGAAAAGATCGGTTCGCGCGTCGAGGTCGCCGCCGCGCACTTGCTCGGGCGACATATACGCCACCGTGCCCACGGCCACTCCCGGGCTCGTCAAATGCGGATCGTCCTCTTCCGTCGTGCCTTCCGTCGTCGTGCCCGCCAATGTGGCCCCTTCCATCCCCGCGGTGGCTGCGCGGCTTTGCGGCAGCTGCTTCGCCAATCCGAAATCCAGAACTTTCGCCTGTCCGCGAGCCGTGATGAAAATATTCGCCGGCTTGATATCGCGATGGACGATGCTTTTCGCATGCGCCGCATCGAGCGCGTCCGCGATCTGCGTAGCGAGATCGAGCAGCAGCGCTGCCGGCAGCGGCTTTTTCCCGATGCGCTCCTTCAGCGTCTGCCCTTCAAGCAGCTCCATCGCGATGAACCGGTACCCTTCGTGCTCGCCGATTTCGTGGATCGTGCAGATGTTCGGATGATTCAGCGCCGCGGCCGCCCGCGCCTCGCGCAGGAAACGCTCGAGCGCCTGCTTATCCTTTGAAACTTCGCTCGGAAGAAATTTCAGCGCCACCGTCCGCCCGAGCGTCGTGTCCCCGGCCTTGTAAACCACACCCATCCCGCCCCGGCCGAGCTTTTCGCCCACCTGGTAATGCGACACCGATTTGCCTGCAAGTGAATCCGGGAGGGACATAGTGCAGGAATCTTACGGGTGCGCCAAAGCAGTGTCAACGCAGTCGCCGGTCTCGCTCCGTGCTGATAGAGGCGGCTCTTCGCCCTTGCTTTCGTGGCCGGCGAGTTTGCTTGTAGGGGCGCTGCTTGCTGCGCCCGGCTTTGCTTTTCCGGGTGCCCCATTCTCGCGCAGTCTGCGAGGGTGGGACCTCCGCGTCGCATCATGCAAAATCGCGCCTGTCATCGCGGCGGCCACGCCCGGATCGCGCGTCATTCTGAGGCCCGCCTTTGGCCGAAGAATCTCTCTTCGTTTTCTTACCAATCACGTCGGCCCAAATGCTCGAAGCGCTGCGTCCTCGTCAGGATACATTTCGAAAAACGCGTTCAACCGGGAGATCGCTAGCACCTCCGTCACTTTCTGATTCACGCCGGCCAATTTGATCTCTCCGCCCGCCTGCCGCACCGCCGTATAGCACCGCACCAGCTCGCCGATGCCGTAGCTATCGACAAACTCAACGCGCGCCAGATTCAGCACGAATTTCTTCGTTCCATAACCGCTCGAGACGTGAATCTGGTCCCGAAGCTTCGTCTGGCCGTCGGTCAGCGTGAGCCTCCCCACCGCCTCCACCACGACGACGCGCCCAATTTCCCGCGTATGCACCTGAAATCCCATTCGGCTCCGCCCCCGCCAACGATTTCGCGACAGCATACGCCTCTCCGCGAAAATATGCGCGCGAGACGCCCTTCCGGTCCTCCATCGACCCTCAATCCTCCACATCCTCGTGCATGATCTCCGCGACAAACTTCATCACATCGCCCTCGCGCAGCTTCTGGCACATCTTGCTCAGCGACTTCTGCTCGCGCGGTTGAGCACTCGCATCAGTGCCATCGGGAGCTTCATTCTCTTTGGGCTGGCCAGTCGCTCCAGCTCTGCCATCACCTTGTCCCTCAGCTCGGCCGCTTCCTCTGCCTCGTCCATCATTTGCATCTCGCGCAAGAACTTCACGGCATCGCCTTCTCGCAGTTTCTCGCACATCTTGCTCAGCGACTCCTGCTCCCGCCCATCGAGCGCCCGCATTAGTGCCTTCACCACCTTCACGTTCCGCGGCAGGACGTTCCCCACAAACTCCTTCCCCTTCTTCGTCAGCCCCACCACGCTCACGCGCGGCCCGTCCCGCCGGATCCCGCGCCGGAGTTTCGACAGGCGGCTCTCCTTCACCACCGCGGCTGGCACCCGTACCACCATCTGCCTCACCCATCCGCGCTCTTCGAGGCTCGCAATCACGAAGCCGATATTCTGCCGCGTGCACAAGCGCCTTCGCGCCACATCCGGCACCGTCAGCGCGCCTTCCCGGTAGAGCATCTCGAGCAGGCGGAATCCTCCCATCGTCAGGTCAAACGACTCGAGTGGCCCGCGTAGCTCGTTCTTGAACCAATCGGCCGTATCCATCACGTCCAGAAAGGCTTGGAACGCTCTTACGGTCTTGTCTTTTTGGCTCGGCCAGCGCGACATGGCAAAAACCCGCCAAAATTGGCTTTTTCCGGCCATTTAAGGCCAGTTTAGCCAGCTTTCGGAAGCAAGGTACTTGCTCTCTTTACACCAGAAAATGCGCGGCGAATAGTAGGAGAAATACTTACCGGGTGCCTTCGTCTTTTTCGATTTTGCCGTCGCGGACGCGGATGACGCGGTGGGCGCGCGCGGCGATGTCGGGCTCGTGCGTGACGAGGATGATGGTGTTGCCGCTCTCGTGGAGGCGCGCGAAGAGGCCCATGATTTCCTCGCCGGTGCCGGAATCGAGGTTGCCGGTGGGCTCGTCGGCGAGCAGGATCGAGGGATTATTGACGAGCGCGCGGGCGATGGCGACGCGCTGGCGCTGGCCGCCCGAAAGCTCGTTGGGCTTGTGCATCATCCGGTCGCTCAAATCCACCTGCGCGAGCGCTTTCTTGGCGCGATCGAGGCGCTCTTCGGCGGGCGTGCCGTTGTAGATCATGGGCAGCTCCACGTTGTGCAGCGCCGTGGCGCGCGCCAGCAGATTGAACGTCTGAAAGACGAAGCCGATTTCGCGGTTGCGGATGTAGGCGAGCTCGTCGTCATCGAGCTGGCTGACCAAGCGGCCCGCGAGCCAGTAGTCGCCCTTGGTCGGCGTGTCGAGGCAGCCGATCAGATTCATCAACGTGGATTTTCCCGAGCCGGATGGTCCCATGATGGCGACGTACTCGCCCTTGCGGATCTGCATGCTGACGCCGCGCAGGGCGTGCAGCTGCTCGGTGCCCATCTCGTACGTCTTCCAGAGGTCGTCGGTCTGGATGACGATGCCGGAATCGACAAGGTCCTGCCGGAAACTCTGCGAGCCGGTCTCTTCCACCGCCATGTGCATTGCGCTCCCTCGGGAATGGCCGATCTGCTGCTGTGACGCTGAGATTCTAGGACGACGTTGTATTGTCGAGCGCCGGCTGCGAATTGTCGATCTTGATGCTGGTGCCGGGCTTGAGCGAACGCAGCGCCTTGAAGCTGCCGGTGACGATGGCGTCGCCTTCCTGCAAGCCGCCCGTGATTTCGATGTTCGATACGCCGGTGATGCCCGTCTGAACCGGCACGAACTGCACTTTGCCGGCGCGCACCACGAACACCCCTTGGATGTCCTTGCTGGCGGTGTCGTTGGCCGCGGCGAGCGTGATATTGCTGCTGGTGCCGTTCTTCGCTTCGTCGAGTTCCTTCTGCGTCCGCTCGGCGAGCGCCTGGATCGGGATCGTGAGGACGTTGCTCTTGCTGGCCGTCTGAATCTTGGCGGTCGTCGAAAGGCCCGGGCGCAGCGAAGTCGGCGGATTATCGAGGGTGACGACGACTTTGAAGTCGCGCGCCTCCTGGACATTCGCGGTCACCTCCGTCATCGAGGCCTGGCCGGAGGTGCGCAGGATGGCGAGCTCACCGACCTCGGTGACGTGACCCTTGAAGGTTTTATCCGGGATGGCGTCGATCGACACCTCGGCGGGCTGGCCGTTTTTCACGCTGACGATGTCCGTTTCGTCGACCATCACTTCTGCGGTGACGACGCTCATGTCGGAAATCGTCAGGATCGAGCTGCCCGCCGTGCCCTGAATGCCCGGCACGACGTTTTCGCCGACGCGCACCGCGATGTAGCTGATGATGCCGTTGATTGGCGCGGTGTAGGTGGTCTTGCGCAGCACGTCCGCGGTGCGGCGGAGTTCGGCCTGGTTCTGGGCGAGATTCGAGCGCGCCTGCTCGCGAGCCGCGAGCGTCTGAGCCACCTGGTCTTTCGCGGACTGTAGGGCCGCCACCGCGCTGTCGTAGGTGGCCTTGTCCGTATCGTATTCTTGCTTGGCGATCAGCTGCTCTTTGTAGGATAGCTGGCCGCGCTGCCAGTCAAGCTTGGCCTTGTCGAGATCGGATTGCCGCTGCGCCACGGTCGACACAGCCGAATCGTAATTGGCGCCCGCGGCCTGTACGGCCGCCGCCGCCGCGTCGATGCTCGCTTGCTGCGCCTGGACGTCCGCGCCCGGCTGGATATTTTCCAGGTGCAGCAGGACGTCGCCCTTCTTGACGTAATCGCCTTCCTTCACGATGATGTCGGTGATCTTGCCGATGCCCTCACCCAACACGTTGGTATAATTCTTCGGGCGGATCTCGCCGGAGGCGGTGACGATCGAGGTCAAGTCCTGCCGGACCACTTGGCCGGTCTGGACCGTGACCACACCCTCGCTCTGCTTATAGATGCTGTACCAAGTCACGCCCCCGAGGAGCAGGGCGACACCGACCCCGATGCCAGCTTTTTGCCAAGTCTTCATTGCACCAACCTTCGGATGATTGGAGGGTCCCAATTGACAACTTTACCCACCACTTGATACATACGCTTAGACGCGGCAGAATGTTTCTCGGGTAAAGGTAGACGTTGCGATTTTCAGCACGGGCCAAGCTGGCCCAGTTTCGGTCCCACTCCACGCTCAGACGCCGCCACAGGGACGCCAAATATTCTAATTCGGTTCCTTGCCGCATCAAAATGAAATCAGTAGGGCGTCGCCGCGGTGCTTTCTCATTAAGCTCAGGATGCTCGAGGCAACGCCCGGCGTCCCGGTGGCTTCGGCGGAAGCAACCCCTTGAAAGACATGGGATTCCAAGAGGTGGGGCGGAAGCAAACACCGATTGACCTGTACCTTAGGACAGGTTAGGATTCTAGCCCAATCGGACAAGGATGCCACTATGGATCGTTTCGTGAAGACGTTCCCATTGATCGCGCTGATGGGGGGGCTTGTGCTGTCGACGGTCCCTTCCCGCGCGGTGGCTCAAGACCAAGATCAATCGCAGGATCAAACCCAGACTCAGTCACCCGATCAATCTCAGGATCGGGCGCAGGACAAGACGGAGAAACA
The DNA here is from genome assembly GCA_963841605.1 of uncultured Acidobacteriota bacterium. Taxonomy (GTDB): domain Bacteria; phylum Acidobacteriota; class Terriglobia; order Acidiferrales; family UBA7541; genus Palsa-295. Next base: position 404,027 of record CAWJDM010000008.1, on the reverse strand, counting down.
TCGAGAGCAGAAGCGCGAGAAAAAGCTCAAGCAGAAGAGCGATAGCGAACTGAAGAAGGAACTCGAGTCTCAGTACAAGAACTGGCTCGATCAGGATGTGGTGTACATCATCACTCCCGAAGAGCGCCACACTTTCCTGCACCTCTCGACCAACGAAGAGCGCGAGCAATTCATCGAGGCCTTCTGGCAGCGCCGCAATCCCGACCCGGATTCGGCGGAAAACACCTTCAAGGAAGAGCACTACCGCCGGATTGCTTACGCGAACGAGCATTTCGCTTCCGGCATACCCGGCTGGAAAACCGACCGCGGCAAGATCTACATCATGTGGGGGCCGGCGGACGAAGTCGATGCGCATCCGACGGGCGGCACCTGGGACCGTCCGATGGACCAGGGCGGCGGCGAGACCACGACGTATGCCTATGAAGATTGGCGCTACCGGTATCTCGAGGGCATCGGTGAAAACGTAGAGCTTGAGTTCGTGGATCCGACGGGGACGGGCGAATACCACCTGACGACTGACCCGAGCGAAAAGGACGCTCTTTTGCGGGTTCCTGGCGCTGGCCTTACGCTGGCTGAATCCATGGGAATGGCGAACAAATCACAACGCTTTTCGAATACCGACGGCACGAACATGGCCGAGAACGAGATGGGCGGGAATATGCAGTCGGAGAGCATGAATGAGTTTACGCGCCTCGAACTCGAGGCCAACATCTTCCGGCCGCCACCGGTGAAGTTCAAGGATCTCGAGGCGGACTCGACCTCGCGCCTCATTCGCGACCAGTTGAAGTTCGACTACCGCTACGATTATCTGCGCATTACGTCGGACACGGTTCTCGTGCCGATCACGGTGCAGATTCCGGTGCGGCAGCTGAGCTTCCAGGAAAAGGATGGAGTCGATAGCGCGAACATGAATCTCTTCGCGCGCATCACGAGCCTCAGCGGACGCGTGATTCAAACCTTTGAGGACACGCTGGCGACCAACGTGCCGGCCTCGCAGCTGCAAGCGGAGATCGGCACTGCGAGAATCTATCAGAAGGCCGTCCCGCTCGCTCCGGGACTCTACCGTCTCGACATCGTGGTCAAGGACGTCAACAGCGGCAATGTGGGCGTGGTGAACGCGCGTTTGGACGTGCCCCGCTTCAACGACGACCAGCTCAGCAATAGTTCCCTGATCCTGGCGGATGATATTCAACGCGTTTCATCGAAGGATATCGGCCTCGGCCAATTCGTCCTCGGCGACCTGAAAGTTCGGCCCAAGCTGGATCAGACCTTCACCCCCGTCGACAGCATGGGCGTCTTCCTTCAGATCTACAATTTGAAGGTTGACGATAAGACGCACAAAGCAGATGCTTCCGTCGAGTTTCGCGTCACGAAGGCCGAAAAGGATCAGACTGCGCCGGTCTTGAAATTCGATCTTCCGGCGAACAAGATTCCCGAGCACGGCGAGGAAATGACGCTCGCGAACACGATCACCCTAGGCTCTCTCGCACCCGGGAAGTACAAGCTTGAAGTCGCCATAACCGATAACGTGACCAAGCAAACGATTACTCCCACGACGGAATTTACCGTCAAGCCGATGCCGGCGAGCGCAAAACAGGGGAGGTAAAGGGTTGGGCTCTCGAACCATTCATCTCCTAGGCCTGGCGTTTCTGGTTTGCGTATTTGTGTTGCCGCTGCACGCAGCAACCGACGCGGCAAGAATTGCCGGCGTGGTTGTCGACCCCGCCGGGACTCCACAGATGGGCGCGACCGTGGTGGTGTCTTCCGAACAGCTCCTCGACACTTCGACGATCCGGCTGCTCACGAACGACCGCGGGCGATTTTCAACTTCGATTCTTCCGGTCGGGACGTACTCGATCAAGGTTACGCTGGCGGGATTCCTGCCGGCGATCGAGCAGCACATCCAGGTCGATAGCGACCACGAGGCGCTACTGCAGATTGTTCTGGGTTCCGTGATGTCGTCGTTCGAGAAGCTGCGGCGCCCGGCCGATCAGCAGGTCGCGGCGGACGATTGGACCTGGGTGCTGCGGACCTCGGCCGCCACGCGTGCTGTTTTGCGCTGGCAGGACGTGCCGGATGCCGCACAGGGCAATTCCGACGGATCGCAAGCTCGGGCGGTCCATGCCCGGCTCGAAGTCGATTCGGGCGGCGATCATCCGGGTTCCGTTTCAGATGTGGCTGATTCTCCCGGCACGGCGTTTGCTTACGGCATCGGACTCGGCACGAAGGGCCAGATGCTGATGGCGGGCCAATTCAGCTATCAGGATGCTTCTTCGTCGGCTGGGCTAGCCGCCGAATGGCTGCCCACGGGCGAAGAGGGCGTCGGCCCGGTTACGACGATTCTGGTGCGCGAATCGCGCCTGACGCCCGGCGGTCCGGCTTTCCGGGGACTGCGCCTATCGCACGATGACGCGCTGAGCCTCGGCGACCGAGTGAGCATTCGTTACGGCGCCGAGTTTCTGATGGCCGGATTCAACGGCACGACTATGGCACTGCGCCCGCGGGGCGAAGTGGCAGTTCAGATGGCGTCCACTTGGCGGGCAAGTTTCATCGCGGCGGCGCGCCCCTGGCAAAACGACGTGGCGTCGGCGGACACACTGCAGTCAGCGGTCGATACGCTCGATACGCTGCCCACGCTCCTGATTCACGCCGGGCGACCGGTTTTTGAGAGCGGCGTACACGAGGAATTGGCTGTCGACCACACGATGGGCAAGCGCGCCGATATAAGCGTGGCTGTGTTTCACGATTACTCGAGCCACACGGCGGTGATTGGACGCGGCGGCGCGGCCGATGGCCCAGATTTCCTGCAGGACTATTTCTCGGAGGCTTTCGCCTACGACGGCGGAGCTTCGAGTTCCACGGGCGCACGCGTTGCGTATCGTGAAAGATTCGGATCGCATTTGGACACGACGATCGTCTACGCGTATGCCGGGGCGCTCGCACCGGACGGCAATTCGGACGCGGCGAACCTGCGCGATGAACTGGATACGCGCTACCGTCACAGCCTCGCCGGGCGCGTTTCCGCCACGGTGCCGCGCTTCGGCACGAAGGTGTCCGCCAGTTACAAATGGCTGAGCGGGCCCACGGTTTCCCGGCTCGACTCCTATGGCGAGTCGATGTATCAAATCGACCCATACCTCAGCATGAAAATCCGACAGCCGCTGCCCAACGTCTTCCCCTGCCACATGGAGGTGCAGGCGGATGTCGGCAACCTGTTGGCGCAGGGGTATGTTCCTGTAGCGACCGGCGATGGATCGGTGATGCTGGTCCCGTCCTATCGCTTCTTCAAGGGCGGCCTCAGCCTTCAGTTCTAAACGTTTGAAATTGTTGCCCTACTGGAATTGGGAATGCGCCTTCCACAAATGGGATTCGCCTCAGGGAGCCGGCCAGTCAATAAATTGTAACCCGCACAAAACAGGCGTATTAAATGCGATAATCGCACTGGTTCGCTGGAAGCCCACGTGCTAGGATGGGAAGCAACGGAACAGACTCGGGTGGAAGGGTAGTCACGGGATCCGTTTGATGAACGATCACCTCCGAACGCGGCTCGGGGCGGTTCTACTCGCTCTCGTTACGCTCGCGGCCATCATCTTCGCAGCCCTGAATTTCCAGCAGCGCTCCCACTTCGTACTTCCCGATGATGGCGTAACCTGGATGGATACGGCGCAGGGCGTGACGGCGTGGCACATCGTTCCAGGCTCGCCAGCGGATCGTGCGGGAATGCGCGAGGGCGACGAAGTGCAGAGCGTCGCCGGCGTACCCATCCACCGCGCCACCGATGTCACACGGATTCTCTTTCGCTCGGGCCCGTGGACGGAAGTCCATTATGGAATCCGCCGCAACGGTGAATCGCTCGATGTGCCGCTGGTTACGATCCCACAGGACACTTCCCCTTCGATCGACAACTACCTGCGGCTGACGGCGCTGCTTTATCTCTTCATCGGGCTCTTCATTTTCGTGCGCCGGTGGAACGCGCCGCGCGCGATCCACTTTTACATTTTTTGCCTGGCGTCGTTCGTCCTGTACAGCTTTCACTACACCGGCAAGCTGAACTCGTTCGATTGGATCATCTACTGGAGCAACGCGGTCGCGCTGTTGCTGCAGCCTGCGCTTTTGCTGCACTTCGCGCTGGTATTTCCCGCGCGCAAGAAGATGCTCTGGCCCAAGCTCACAGCCGTCTACTTCGTTCCGACGGCTTTGCTTTTGCTGCAGATCTTTGTCGCAATCCCCACGCTCGGCTTCATGCCGTCGATCAGCAGCCGGCAGTTTCTCGATCAGATCGACATGCTCTACCTCGGGGCTTATTTCCTGCTGGCCGCGGGTGTCTTCCTTGCGAGCTATTTCGCGGCGCCGAGCGGCGTGCTGCGGCAGCAATTAAAATGGGTGACGGGCGGCACGATTGCGGGAATCGTTCCTGTTTTCACGCTCTATATTCTGCCTTTCCTCTTCTCAACCGCTCTCCCCTCGTGGACGAAGCTTTCCGTGTTTTCGCTGGCGCTGATTCCGCTGTGCTTCGGCTACGCCGTAATCCGCTACCGGCTGATGGACGTGGATATCATCTTCAAGCGCGGGCTGGCGTACACGTTTGCGACGGCCGCGGTGGTGACGATTTATTTCGCAACCATCGCCGTGATCGGCGAACTCTTTCACACGGCCTGGCCCACGGGCCCGGGTGGGGCGATCATCGCGATCGTGGTTGCGGCGTTTCTCTTTCAGCCGCTGCGCGACTGGGTGCAGGCGCGACTTGACCACTTCTTCTACCGCGACCGGCTGGACTATCGGCGGACGCTGATCGAATTCGGACGCGCGCTTACGAACGAGGTCCGCATCGAACCGCTGCTGGCTTCCGTGCTCGACCGCGTTTCGCAGACGCTGCTGGTCGACCGCCTCGCGGTGTTTCTGGAGGATTCGGCGCGGCCCGGGCAGTTCGCGCTTTCGCGATCGATCGGCATTCGCTCGGAAGGCCCGCTCGATTTGAGCTTTCTCGATCCGGCGCGGCCGGCGCTCGCCAATGGCTGCCTGTTTTTCGAATCGGCGCGCTCGGCCGTGGGAGAAAGGGAATCGGTGCGCGCGACGATCGAAGCGCTCGGGCTCAACTATTTCATCCCGTGCAAGTTTCACGATCACGCGCCCGCCGTGCTCGGCCTGGGCAAAACGGTCGACGGCGATTATCTATCGAGCGAAGACCTCGAACTGCTTTCGACGATCGCGGGCTACGTGGCCATCGCGGTGGAAAATGCGCGGCTCTACCAGTCGCTCGAGCAGAAGGCGCTGCAGATCGAGCGGCTGAAGGACTTCAACGAGAACATCGTGGAATCGCTGCGGATCGGCGTCCTGACGGCCGATCTCGAGGACCGCATCGAATCGTGGAATCCGCAGCTGGAGGATTTGCTGGAGGTGCCGCGGAGCGAGGCGATCGGGCGCAAGATCGACGAAGTGCTGCCGCGCGACCTTTCCGGCGAAATCTTCGCGCATGCGGCCTCCGAGCATGTTTCGGGCATCTATAAGTTTCATCTGACGATGCGCAGCGGGAAACATCTCGTGGTCAACGCCTCGGTGGCGCCCCTGCTGGGGAAAGACGGCGCGCGGCTGGGCCGGCTGGTGCTGCTGGACGACATCACGCAGCGCGTGCGCCTGGAAGATCAGATGGTGCAGACCGAGAAGCTCACCTCGCTCGGACTGCTCGCAGCGGGAGTGGCGCACGAGGTGAATACGCCGCTGGCCGTGATCTCGAACTACATCCAGATGCTGGCGAAGCAGATTCCGGCGGACGATCCGCGGCAGAAGACGATCGAGCGGATCGTGAAGCAGACGTTCCGGGCGAGCGAGATCGTCAACAACCTGCTGAATTTTTCGCGGACCGGCGGGGCGGAGCCGGTGGACGTCGATCTGAACGCCGTGCTCGAGGAAACGCTGACGCTGGTGCAGCATCCGTTCAAGACCGCGAGCATCAGCGTGGTGCGCAACTACGCCGAACGGCTGCCCGTGGTGCTCGGCTCAACCACGCGCCTGCAGCAGGTGTTTCTGAATCTTTTCATGAATGCGCGCGACGCCATGCCGGGTGGCGGCATGCTGGAAGTTCGCACGGGCGCGCACAACGGTTCGGTCGAAGTGGAGGTGGTCGACACCGGCGCTGGAATTCCGGCGGAGCATCTCCATCGAATTTTCGATCCATTTTTCACGACCAAAGCGACCGGACGGGGCACCGGGCTCGGCCTTTCGGTGAGCTACGGAATCATCAAGGAGCATGCGGGCAAAGTCGACGTACGCTCGACGCCCGGAAAGGGTACGTCCTTCCGCCTGGAATTCCCCGTAGCCAGGAAAGCTGTCCATGCCTAGAGGCGCGATTCTCGTAGTCGACGACGAACTCGAAATCAGGGAAGGCCTCGAAGCTCTGCTCACCTCCGAAGGATTTCAGGTAACGCCCGCGGAAACCGCGGCGGCCGGCCTGCAGCGGCTTGAAGAGCAGCCGTACGACCTCGTGCTGCTCGACGTGAGCCTGCCCGACCACAACGGGCTCGACCTGCTGCGCGAAATCAAACAGCGCGACGCAAATCTCGCCATCATCCTGATCACGGCTTTCGGCTCGATCGATATGGCGCGCGCGGCCTTCAAGAGCGGCGCGCAGGACTACATCACGAAACCGTGGTCGAACGACGAGCTGATCACGCAAGTGTCGCTGGCGATCGAGGGACGGCGGCTGCGCGAGGAAAACGTCCAGCTGAAACGTGCGCTGAAGCAGCGCTACAACTTTCCCAATATCATCGGCAAGAGCGAGAAGATGCTGACGCTCTTCGATCTGGTGACGCAGATCGCGCCTTCGCGCTCGACCGTTTTGATTTCGGGCGAAAGCGGTACGGGCAAGGAACTGATCGCCAAGGCGATCCATGCGGCTTCCGCGCGCGCGGACAAGGCTTTTATCCCCGTGAACACGGGCTCGATACCCGTCGACCTGCTCGAATCGCAGCTATTCGGGCACGTGAAGGGCGCGTTCACGAGCGCGATCGCTTCGAAGAAGGGCCTTTTCGAGGTTGCCGACCAGGGCACGATTTTTTTCGACGAGATCTCGACCATCAGCCCGGAGACGCAAGCCAAGCTGCTGCGCGTGATTCAGGAACGTGAGTTCATGCGGCTTGGGGGCACGGATACGATCAAGGTGGACGTGCGGATTCTCGCGGCATCGAACGAGGATCTGCGGAAGCTGGTGCGCGAGGGACGATTTCGCGACGACTTGTACCACCGGCTGAACGTGATCTCGCTGCAGCTGCCGCCGCTGCGCGACCGCAAGGAAGATATTCCGCTGCTCGTGGCGCGCTTCATCGAGCAGTTCTGCCGCGAGAATGCGAAGCCGCTGCGCGCGTTCACGCACGGGGCGATGAAGCTGCTGATGGATTACGACTGGCCCGGAAACGTGCGCGAGCTCGAGAATGTGGTCGAGCGCGCCATCGTGCTCTCGAACCACGAATCGCTGGATATCGACCTGCTGCCGGAAAACGTGCGCACGCGGGAGATCGTGAAGGGCGTGCGGCTGCAGCTGGCCGAATTCCTGCCGCCGCTGCCGGGCGAGATCGGCGCGCGCGGCGCCACGCCGCCTCCTTCGCTGTTCGAAATACTCGAAGAAGTTGAGCGGCGCATCATCATGGATATGCTTGAGCGCACGAACTGGAATCAGACCGAGGCCGCCGAGCGATTCCAGATTCCGCTCTCGACGCTCAACCAGAAAATCAAGCGGCTCGGCATCGAGACTCGCCGTAAACCCGCCGCGCGCGGAGCTGCGTTCGGCTACGGCAGCGACGAGGCTGCCGAATTTACCGCCGGCAAGTAAGATCACCTTGCGTTTCCCGCTTCGCGGCTACGAGTCGGCTCCGTCTTTGCGCCACTGGCCGGCGAGCGAATGGGCGCCCTTGTGGACGCGCTTCATGCGGTAGAGTTCCTCGTCCGCCGCGATCAGCACCGATTCCCTCGTTCCGCCGTCTTCCGGGTAGACTGCAGCGCCGATGCTGACGGTAAACGGCGGATGCTCGGTGTCGCGAGCTATGCGATCTTGAATGCGCTGCACCACGCGGCGCGCGTCGTCCACATCCGTCTCCGGGATGATGACCGCGAATTCGTCTCCACCGTAACGGGCCGCCGTATCCACGCTGCGGCAATGGACGCGAAGAATATCCGCGAGGCGGCAGAGCGCGCGGCTGCCCGTGAGGTGCCCGTACATGTCGTTAATCTGCTTCAGCCCGTCCATATCCAGCAGCAGCACGGCGAAGGGCCGCTCGGTGCGGCCGAACCGGCGGATTTCCGCGTCGAGCGTGTCGATGAGCATGCGGTAATTCGCGAGGCCGGTGAGCGGATCGGTGACGGCGAGGCCGCGCACCTGTTCCTCGATGCGCCGCCGGTCGGCGGACATCGCGGCGAGCGCGAGCGTCATCACGGCGACGATGCCCATGAATGCTTGCAGCAGGAGGAGCGAGTCGTTGGGCGAACCGATCGCGAAAGAGCCCAACCCGCGCAGCGTGCCCGCGATCGCGATTCCCGATAGCACAGCTGTAGCCGTCGCCGCTTCGCGCTGGCCGAATCGGATCGCGGCCCAGATCAGAAAAGGAATGCACAAATACTCGAGGGGAAAGTTCCTGGGAACCCGAAGAAAGAAGCCCGTGAACACGATTTGCGCCGTCAGCACGAGGCCGACGAGCAGTGCCAACAGCTCGGCATACTCGCGCCACTTGAATCGGAGGCGGAAATTCGAAATCCAGAGGATCAGGAGCGGCGCCACGAGCATGGCGCCCACGGCGTCGCCCAGCCACCACGTGACCCAAATCTCGCGATACTGCGCCCACGCCGCGTATCCTCCGAGCGAAAGAGACGTGACGCCGATCGGTCGCGGCGATCGTGGTGCTCGCCAGCACAAGTGCCGCAAATCGAAACGTGTCGCTCGCGCGGTCGAAGGCGCGGCGGCCGTTCGCGAAACGCAGCACGAGGTAGGCGCCGACCAGCCCCTCGAGCGTGTTGCCTGTCGCCACGCCGAGTGACGTGAGCACCGAGCCCGCGGTGGTGATGTTGACGAGAAAAGCCCCGATGAAAATTCCGGGCCAGACGCGGTATCCCAGAATCAGAAACGCGGCAAGCGCGATTCCCGTTGGCGGCCACACGGCCGTCGAGCTGGGATGCACGAACGCCATGCTGAGACCCAGCTTGCCGGCCAGAAAATAGACTGCGGCCAAAATGCAGACGACGCCGATACGCTTAACTCGTTGGTCCAAAGAGCGCTCTTTTCATTCGCGATTACAGCATTCCCGCGATGCATGAGTTGCTCGTAATTTAGATGCTACAGACGTGTTTCTAGGCATGCCAAACGGAAAGTGAGAAGGCGAAGCGCGAAAGCGTCATAGGCGAAACACCCTAGTAAGCCTTAGAACTAAAAGCGAAACCCGATCGGCGTTTCGACACAGAGTTCACCGAGGAAAGCAAATAGAGGTCACGGAGGAAGATAGAGAGAAAGACAAACTCACCGCACCCTTCGTCCCTCAGGGCAGGGAGACGCAGAGTGCGCGGAGAGTCCGAGGCTAGATCGGGCGGCCCTTGTTGGCGTGCATTACGAAACGAGCGGGCGGCCGGCGATTTTTTCGAGGATCCGATATGGGGCTTGATCTTTTGCCACGAGCGCGCTGGGCGGGATGAGGAACGTTTGCTCGAGGGCGTACTGGCCGGACATGGCCGCGTGCGCCACGCCGTCCGTGTAGACGAGCCACGTGGCCAGCGGAGGAAATTCGAGGCGCACTTTCGGGCAATTCGCCTGGAACTCGGCGTTCTCTTTCAGGTAGTCGTGGAATCGCAGCATGAACATGTCGTAGGGCGTGCGGCCCATTCCGCGGAATCCCAGTTTTCCGCCCCAATCCTGCACGGCGCGGGTGATGAGCGATTCCTCGGCGAACTTGTCGAGCCCCGCGTCTTTCGCATAGTGGCCCGCGAGCGCCTCGAAATCCTGCATCACGTTCCACACGCGCGGCTTCGTCGGATTCAGGTTCGTGAAGACGCGCAGAATGCGCCCGCCGCGGGTCGGGCGGCTCGGAAAGGCATCGACGTGCAGCAAATCATTGCGCTTGTGCAGCGGCAGGCCGCGGCGTTCTTCTTCCAAGGGACGGAAACTCGAGAAATCCAGCTTCCATTTGCCGGCGTACGGCGCAAGAGATTTCGTCGCGAAGTCGATCACCTGCGCCGTGTAGTTGCGCATAATCGAGTGCAGCCGATCGACGGTATCCCGATCTCCGGTAACGCCGCGCAACGTGTCCTCTTCAGGGCGGTACGATATATTCTTGTGCAGCCGGAGTTCGGTCCACGACTGCGAAAGCAGAAATTCCCGGTTCTCCGGGGGAAGATTGAAGGGCAGTTCGCGGAAGAAGAGAATCTGGCCGCGTTCGAGAGCCTGGCAGCACGTGCGGGCGCGCTGGTTCGGCTCCGTCCAGCCGCGTCCCGGCTTGAAATCGTCGATTGCGATCCATGGTTCAGGCATACGCTTCGCGTCTTGGCCCTTTCATTTTTCGGTGGGCCTAGGTGCGGCCGGATGCCTGGCCCCTGGACGCCAGATACCCCTTGGGCAGCAGCGTGGTCGAGAGGTCGACGCCATCGAGTTTGGCGCCGTCGAGCTTGGTCTCGCGGAGAATCGTGGCTTTCAGGCTCGCGCCTGTGAAGTCGGCGCCGTTGACGTCCGCATCCCGCAGGTTGGCCACGCCGAGATCGGCCTGCCGCAGAATCGCTTCGCTGAGGTTCGCGCGGAACATTTCCGCGCCGCCCACCTGCGCCTTCGTCAGATCGGCTTTGTGCAGGTTCGTTTCAGTGAGGTCGGCTTTGCGAAGGTCCGCGCCGCGAAGGTTGGTTTCGCTCAGATTCGCGTTGCTTAGCTTGGCTTCGCGCAGATTCGCGCCTTCCAGATTCGCGGCCTGGAAGTTCACCAGAGCAAGTTCCGCCTTTTCGAAATCCACGCGCGACAGATCGGCTCCCGTGAGGTCCGCCCTCGCGCCGCCATCTTGCCCGCGAACGAATTTCCCATGCGCCTCGATGATTTCAGAGACTTTCCTGCCGTTGTGTCGAACACTCTTCGGAGATCGCAAGCTCCCGCCTTTCGGATAAACCCGCAACGCCTAGTTCCTTCGCCGGATGAAATTCCTATGCCCCGTTATTTTACTAAATGCGGCGGTGCTCTGCCTATCTGTACAAGCTGACGGCGTTGCGTGATCATGCAAGTATGGCGCTATTTACCGAGCCGGGTTCCGCCTTCCGCCGTTCGCTTTGGATCGCCCTTGTGCTGTCCTTTGGCGCGTGCCTGGGCCTAATGCCACTTTGGCTTCGGGCAAAAGCGCAACAGCCGGGCACGCCCACGGAGGAAATCGTGGCCAATCTCGCCGCGGGGCGCGTGGTGATCGCCGTCGTGAAGGACGCGATTCTCGTGGGAACCGTCGAAAACCCCATCGAAGAGGGGACTCATCCTCCGATCCCGGTTCCGATCGCCAGCGACCGTCTCGGCGTTGTCCTCGGCGCGGTGGATTGGCTTTCGCCCTCCTCGCACCAGGAACTCGCCCGACTCGATCAGGAGCTTCCCCACTTGCGCCCTCAACTCGTGGCCCCGACGCCCCATATTGGGGCCGTGCAGGGCGGCGACGAAGCCACGGACATCGAGGCTGTCGGCCAGGGGCTGCTCGAGCGCCTCGATCAGGTGGCACCGCAGCTTCACGCGAAGCTCGACCTGCCGGAAAGCGAGCCTCTCGCAGAACTGATTGTGGCCGACTATTTGCCGGGATACGGTCCGGAAGTGTGGCAGCTCTCGTACGGACATCCAACAAGAGGAACAGGACAACGATTACTGGACTACGCGCGTTCTGCGGCCCACCTATTTGCAGTTCTGGCCGCCGGAAAAGGGACAGCCGCGCACGCTGGTCGAATTCGCGTATCCGCCCGACAACCCGCCGCCCACGCTGCTCGAGCTGTTGCGTAACCACGATCCGCGCCTCGAGAAGATCACCTCGTCCGATCCGAAAATGGCGGAAGTCGCGAATCGCCTCCTCCAAGGCGAAAGCAACAAGATTCCCTCGGCTGAGGCTACGCAGTTTCTTCGCGCGGCGCTCGACGCGATTGCGCCGCCCGATGCTCCCGAAACGATGGCCCGCATCACCGAGGAGGACGGCTTCTCCTGGATTCTCGCGCCTCCGCCCGAGCCGAAGTCCGCTCTTGTCCCGCAGACACGCCCCGCTGGCGCCCCCACGTTGATGGGGCCGCCACACTAGCGCTTTTCCCTGCGCCTGTAACCCCTTGAAACACACAGGCGGTTTTTGATTTGGTCACTACATCAGCCATTCTCGGCCCTCCGGCGGAGTGGGCGGTCCAGTTCCGCGATGCCCAAAGCCCGCAGCACCTCGCTCGCATGTTGGCTGCCACGGGTGACGCACATCTTGCGGCGTTGACCGAGTTCGACCTCCACGCAGCGGACCATCTCGAGCGCCTGCCAGGCAAACGGCGAGGACAAGCTGCTGCCCGCCGTGCGCAGGCTCTTCTCCAGGGCGCGATCCAGCAACAGGGCCAAAGCGGCCACGAACACATGAGCCTCGACGCGCGCGTCCTTGCGATGGTAGACCGGGCGCAACTCCAGCAGGCCTTTCAGATGGGAAAAGCCACGCTCCACTTCGTTCAGTTCCTTGTAGGCTCCCACCGCTTCTACCGCCGACAGATTTCGCTCTTCGGTCTGAATGACGTATTTGCCCTCCAGAGCCTTCTCCCGCACCAAGTTCACGGGGTGATCGAAGAAGCGAAATTTCCCTTCGCGCAGTTCCCAGTCGAAATACCGGTGACCATGGTTGCGCCGCAGTTTAGCCGCGGCCGCCGCTCCGATCTTCTCCGGCTCTTTCAACGCGCCTTTCTCCACCTGGGTCTGCAGGGATTGCAATTCTTTGCGGGTCCGCTCCATCGATAGCTCCCGCAGGCCACGCTCGTACAGTTCCCGCTCGTCGCTGTGAACCACGAACACGCGCACGCCCGCTTCTTTGCCGGGCACCTCGACCACCCGGGTCTTCGGCACGACCTTCTTCTCCTCAGCCGCGATCCCCGCCGGGCATTCCTGCCAATCCTTACGCACCGCCGCCTGCTGGATATACGCGAACGTATCTTTGCGATTGCGCCGTTGCAGCCCCACCAAATAGCCTTGCTGTAAGTTTCGGAACTTCTCGACATTGCCGATGGTCATCATGCCGCGGTCGCCCACGAACACGACCCGGTTCAAATCAAATCTGGTGTTCAGATCCTTGACCACTTCCAGGACCGTGGTTTGGTCCAGACGATTGCCGGCGAACACATGATGCGCGATCGGCCAACCCTCCATCATCACCACGCCGATGATAATCTGCCGGTTGCGCGGTCTTCCGTCGCGACTGTATCCAAAACGGCCCAACTCGGCTGGACCGGCTCCCTCGAAGTACGTGGAAGTGATGTCATAGAACGCCAGGTCAGGCTTGAGGCTGAACAGATTCCGCAGTTCCAGATAGACTTCCTTTTCGACTCGCTTCTCTCGGCCAGCAGGTCGTCCAGCGTTTGATACCAGAGCTTCAGTTGATTGAAATCGACTTTCACCCGGCGCGATGGCTTCCACACCGGCATCCAGCGGCTGCCCTGTGCCGTGCATACGTAGAAATCTTCCAGCCATTGGCCAAGGCATGCTCGCTGCCGGGACGAGTCAGGCGATTGGCCAGCAAAGGAAAGACTCGTTCCGACAGGGGTTGGCCGTGTCGCCGCCCACAGCAGCTCTCTCAAGACTGGTTGAGGACCACCGGGGTTGCGCGAAAAGCACCACTTCGCGCACGGCCAGCCGCAGCGGTTTAGGGATGACTTGACCCCGCTATTAGATTGATAATACTGTAGTTATTGTGATGTGCGGCCGGAACTGACCGTTTGGCAGTGGTAGTGCACATATGGGGGCGAACGGTCACTGACGAGGCTGGCCGGGAGTTTTGGAAGCGATGGGTTTTTGAGATCGGGTTGGTGGATCTCAGAAGGAGTACGAGATGCGATATCTAAGAATTCTCGCTCTACTTGGCATCTGCCTGGTTCCCGCAGGCTTTGCGCACGCGCAAAGAGTTTCGGTCGGCATCGGCGTCGGCCCGGTCTATGCGGGTCCGGCCTATGTGGGACCAGCTCCGGTGTGTGACTACGGCTACTATCCGTATGCTCCGTACGCGTGCGCGCCTTACGGCTACTACGGACCTAGCTGGTTCTCGGGCGGCGTCTTTATCGGGGCGGGCCCGTGGTACCACGGCGGCTTCTATGGGCGGCCCGGTTTCTATGGCCGCGGCTACGGCTACGGCAATGGCTTCCGGTCGTTTGCGGGTCGCGGACGTGGATCAGAAGGATTTCGCGGCGGAGATCACGGCCGAGATTTTCGCGGAGGCGACTTCCATGGCGGCGCCGCAGTTCACGGACACGGTAACTTCCATTCGGAAGGCAGCTTCCACGGTGGCGGCGACTTTCATGGCGGCGGCTCCCACGGTGGTGGCGGATTCCATGGTGGCGGTCACGGCGGCGGGCATGGCGGCGGACGCAGGTAAGTTTCGTGGATAACCGAAGTCCTGAAACGGCCGACAGCGAAGACACTGCCGGCCGTTTTCCTTTTTTCTTGCGGCTCCGCTTGCTAGTCTCCCGTCTCTAAAGTTTCTTTATATTTGTTGACCTTCCGGATGATCGTACTGGCGCTGGCGACCCACTGAAATGGTTGTGGGTTCCGATTGTAGCGCTGGATGTAATCTTGAATTGCCTTGGTCAGGTCACGAACGCTGCGAAATGTGCCTCGGCGAATTCGTTTCCGTGTGATTTCGGCGAACCAGCGTTCGATTTGATTGAGCCACGAAGAACTGGTCGGCGTGAAATGGACGTGATAGCGGGGGCGCACCGCCAGCCACTTCTTCACCGCCGGGTGTTTATGCGTTCCGTAGTTGTCGAGCACGAGATGGATTTGCAGACCAGAATCGACCGACTCATCGATCCGATTCAGGAACCGTAGGAACTCTTGATGCCGATGCCTCGGCTGGCAGGCGGCGATCACCTTTCCCTCCAAAACGTTGAGCGCGGCGAACAGTGTGGTCGTTCCCTGCCGCTCATAATCGTGCGTTTGTCGTGCTGGCAAGCCGGGCCGCAAGGGAAGCATGGGTTGCGTGCGCTCCAGGGCTTGAATCTGGCTTTTCTCATCCACGCTGAGGACGATCGCCTTATCCGGCGGGTTCCGATAGAGCCCCACAATGTCGCGCACTTTCCGAGCAAATTCCGGATCGTTACTGAACTTGAAGGACTCCACTCGATGGAGCTGCAGTCTGTGCTTCTTCCAAATCCGCTGCACCGTAGCGGGGCTGACCTTCTGGCTCGCCGCCATGGCCCGAACACTCCAATGAGTAGCGTCCTTGGGGGTGGTCTTCATCGTAGCGTCCACAATAGCTTCTTCCCGTTCTGCGGAGATCTGCTTGGGGCGTCCGCTACGCGGCTGGTCCTCCAGTACGGCGGCTAAGCCGCCGCTGTCAAATCGCCTCCGCCACAGCAATACCGTTGGCAGAGAGGTAGAGAGGTTCCGTGCCAGAACGTGATTGGCAATTCCCTCGGCCGCGCCAAGGACAACGTCGACGCGGAGAACAATTCCTCGAGGTGTGCTGCGATGACGGCTAATCTCCAGTAACTGCTTGCGATCTGAGTCCGTAAGGGACAGTTTGGGCGCCGGTGGAAGGGGCATATTGCCAGTATGCACCGCTGGCCTCTATTGGTAAAGCTATTTAGGATACACAAGACTAGGGACACGAGTCGGTACTAAAGGCGTCGGCTGCGCGGACCGAGAATTGACCCTGCGCGTCGTGCGTGATTGCCGCGGGCACAACTACGGTGGCGCTCATCAACTCGGAAGGATTGCTTGGCTTGTACGAGGACGGCTTCGAAAGCGTGCCGATCACTTTCGTGTGCATCAGGGGCGATGTGGCTTTCACAGGCTGACCACCCTTTATCGTGCTGAACTCAACTAGCATGCCATCTTTGAAATTCGTTCCATGCAGCGTGAAAACCTGCGGGGGCAGCTTGGACTCGTCGCCGCTGGTTTCGCGAGCGAAGCCGTCAAACGAGACAATGTCCACTGCGGCAGCGGAATCGAACCCTTGGATCGACTCGAGCTCGTCGCGGTCGACGCCGGGGGCGATCGTCGCGATGGGCTGATCGGAGTCCGGCTCATCGGTGGCGGGGGCGGGCGCCGGATGAGGGGGCTCGGGCGGCGGGACGGAATTCGGGCTGTTCAAAAACAACGAAATATCGGGCGTTTCCGATCCGTCCGGCCTGATCACCGTGAACGAAAACATCTCGGAGGACGAAGTCGTGTGAAAGCCCGGGGGAATTGTGACCGTCTGAACGCCTGCGTGCAGATCTCCAACGGGAACAGCCTTCTTTTCTACGCCATCTTCGCTATAGATCACTTGGCCGTTCTTGAGGTCGCCGGGCTGGCCCTGCACGTCAAGCGTAATGCGTACCGGTTCGGTCGTGATGCCGGAATCGTCCACCTGCACGGACTGGGGCACCATCTTCTGAATCACGATGCAACCTTGTGGTGGTGCCGCGGCTGTTTGTGCCCGCGTGTGGCCGCAACCGGCTAGAAACGGAGCCAGGCCGACCGCGAGCAGGGGAAAAGCAAGACATTGCCGGACGAGCATATCGCCATTTTCTCAGGGATCGCTACGCGACCGGCCCTTCAATGCGATGGCAGTGGCTGATACGTTAACGGTGGTCTCTGCGCGGACGTGTGATGTGTTGCGGCACGGCCCGAAAAACTTCGCTGGCGCGTGAATCGCCAGCGCGGGTAAAGTGACCGGCGTGTGATAGAATTCGAATTTCGGAGACTCCCGCATGAAATTTGGAGTAGTGGTGTTCCCCGGGTCGAACTGCGATGACGATGCCTACCATGCCATCGCGTCCGTAATCAAACAGCCTGTCGAATTCATCTGGCACCAGTCGGAGGAGGTGTCGGGCTTCGACGCGATTCTGCTGCCCGGCGGATTCGCTTTTGGCGATTACCTGCGGACGGGCGCGATCGCGCGGTTTTCTCCCGTGATGAAGGCGGTGAGCCGGTTTGCGCGGTCGGGCGGGATGGTCCTCGGCGTGTGCAACGGATTTCAGATTTTGCTCGAGGCGGGGTTGCTGCCCGGCGCGATGCTGCGTAATCAGCGGCTGCGATTTTTGTGCCGGCAGGTGCACGTGCGCGTGGAAAACACGGAGACGTCGTTTACGTGCTCGGCGCGTCCCGGGCAGATTTTGAAGATGCCGATCGCGCACATGGAAGGAAACTATTTCTGCGATGCGGCGACGCTTGCTGAGCTCGAGCGCAACCGGCAGATTGTTTTCCGGTACGTGCATGCGGATGGGCGCGGCGCGGGCGTCGATGATTTCGAGGCGAATCCGAATGGCGCGCTCGCGGCGATCGCGGGGCTGTCCAATCGCGAGCGAAATGTGGTGGGGCTGATGCCGCATCCGGAGCGCGCGGTTGAGGCGGCGCTCGGATCGACCGACGGGCTGGTGATTTTCCGGTCGATGGTCGAGAGTTTGTCGCGAGCAGAGAACAAGGCGAAGGCTGCGCCTGCCGCCGAACGTGTGCCGGCGTAGCGCCGGAGTCGTCGACAGCGCGAACGCCGAGGCAAGCCTCGGCTGCAAAGAGCGGCGGCGAGCCGCCGCACTCCACAAACAGCGCGCGAGAACTCACATAGCTAATGATCGAAACCGAAATTAAGGTTACGCCGCAGATCGCGGCCGAGCACGGCCTCACTCCCGACGAATACGCGCGCATCCAGAAAATTCTGGGTCGCGATCCGAACATCACCGAGCTCGGCATTTTCAGCGTGATGTGGAGCGAACACTGCTCGTACAAGTCGTCGCGCGTCCATTTGAAAAAGCTGCCGACGCGCGGGACGCACGTGGTGCAAGGGCCGGGCGAGAATGCGGGTGTGGTCGATATCGGCAACGGGCTCGTCGCGGTGTTCAAGATCGAATCTCACAACCATCCGAGTTTCGTCGAGCCATTTCAGGGCGCGGCGACGGGCGTCGGCGGAATCCTGCGCGATATTTTCACGATGGGCGCACGGCCGATTGCGGTGCTCGATTCGCTGCGATTTGGGCCGATTGAGGCGGGCCCGGCAGCCGGAAACGCGAGCGACGAGGAGATTGCGCGCAACCGGCGGATTCTTGACGGCGTGATTCGCGGGATCGGATTTTACGGCAATTGCTTTGGCGTGCCGACCGTGGGCGGCGAAGTGATGTTCGAGCCGTGCTATTCGAATAATCCGCTGGTGAACGCGCTGGCGCTCGGAATCGCGCGGCGCGAGGAACTGTTTTTCGCGCGCGCGAGCGGTGTGGGCAATCCGGTGATCTACGTCGGCGCGAAAACGGGGCGCGACGGAATTCATGGCGCGTCGCTGCTGGCGTCTGCGGAATTCAGCGAGGAATCGCAGCAAAAGCGTCCGAACGTGCAGGTGGGCGATCCGTTCATGGAAAAGCTGCTGCTGGAGGCGTGCCTCGAAGCGATGCGCACGGGCGCGGTGGTCGCGATTCAAGACATGGGCGCGGCGGGTTTGACGAGCTCGAGCGCGGAGATGGCGTCGCGCGGCGGGCTGGGCATCGAGATCGATCTCGCGCGCGTGCCGCAGCGCGAAACGAACATGACGCCGTACGACATCATGCTCAGCGAGTCGCAGGAGCGGATGCTGCTGGTGGCCGAGCGCGGGCGCGAGCGTGAAGTGTTCGACGTGTTCCACAAATGGGGGCTCGACGCGGTCGAGGTGGGGCGCGTGACGGACGATGGCAAGCTGCGCGTGTTGAATGACGGGCAGGTTGCGGCGGAGATTCCCGCGCACGCGCTGGCGGAAGAAGGGCCGCGGTACGAGCGGTCGAGTGCGGCGCCTCCGGCGGCTGCTGCCGGTGCGGCGGCTGGCGCGCCGACGCTCGTGAAATTCGCGCCTGAAGGCGCCGACCTGACCGAGAATTTCCGGCGACTGCTCGCATCGCCCGACATCGCATCGAAGGAATGGATCACCGAGCAGTACGACTCGATGGTGCGGACGAACACGCGCGTGGGGCCGGGTGCGGGCGACGCGGCTGTCTTGCGATTGAAAGAGACGAAGCGCGCGCTCGCGATCAAGACGGATGGCAACGGGCGCTGGTGTTTTCTTTCGCCGCGGCTCGGCGCGATGCACGCGGTGGCCGAAGCGGCGCGCAACGTGGCGTGCACGGGCGCGCGTCCGATTGCGGCGACGAATTGCCTGAACTTCGGCAACCCGGAAAAGCCCGAGGTGATGTGGCAATTCACCGAGGCGATCGACGGCATCGCCGAGGCGTGCCGCGTGCTCGAGACGCCGATCACGGGCGGGAACGTCAGCTTCTACAACGAGACGCTGGGCAAGCCGATTTATCCCACGCCGATTCTTGGCGTCCTCGGGTTGATGGAGGACGCGGAGTGCGCGGTGGATTCGGCGTTTAAGAATGAGGGCGATGCGATTGTCCTGCTCGACGGCGGCGGGGAGGAATCGTCGCAACGCGAGTTCGCCTCGTCGGAGTATGCGAAGACGATTCACGGCGTGGTGGCGGGCGCGCCCCCGGCGATCGATCTCGAGGCGGAGAAGCGGCTGATCGAATGCCTCGTGAAGCTGGCTAGCGCGAAAGCGATTCTCTCGGCGCACGACGTGAGCGATGGCGGGCTGGCCGTGACGCTGGCGGAATCGTGCTTCGATAGCGGCGGGCTTTCGCCGGATGTGGACGCGAGCGCTGCGGCAGCGGCCGATAAGGCTGCTGAGGTCGCGCTCTTTGGCGAGCGCGGGGCGCGGGCGGTTGTTTCGCTGCTGGCGGCGTCGGTTGCTCGCGTCGAAGGGATCGCCGCGGAGTGCGGGGTTCAGGCGCGGCGCATCGGCAAGGTCACGCGCGGCGAGTTTCGCATCCAATATAAGGGCGCGGCCGTGGTGCGGGGGAACATCGATTCGTTTCGCCGGATCTGGGCGGGCTTGCTCGAAAAAGCCGTCGAGGCCACTGCGTGAGCAAGGTTGCCAACTGGGCGCGCTGGCTGGTGGCGGCGTTTTGCGCGTTCAAGGGATTTCTGTTCATCTACGAAAATGTGCCGCACTTCACGCATGCACTGGGCAATCACATTCCGCTGACGTATCAGGATTATCTGCTCTTGGTGCCGTGGGTCGCGTATCCGGCTTGCGCGTGGGGAGTGTTGCGGTGGCGGCGATGGGGGCAGATTGGCGCAGCCGTCCTTTCGAGCTTGGAGCTTGCGGTGATCGTCGCCATGGTCGCGATGTACGGGCCGCTGTCGCTGGACCGGAATATTATTTTGTGGTCGGCGCTGAACGCGGGCGTCGTAATATGGTTTGTGCTGCCGCCGGTGCGCGCGGGATACTGGCAGAGGCATCGGACGGCATAACCGCAGGATCGTGGCGAAGGAATCAAATCGCGTGAGCAAATTGATCCAAATCGACGACGATCATTTTCACGATCACTGCGGCGTGTTCGGCGTGTTCGGGCATCCCGAGGCGTCGAAGCTGACGTATCTGGGCCTCTACGCCTTGCAGCACCGGGGACAGGAATCGGCGGGGATCGCTTCGTCGGACGGCTCGGACGTCCACATCCACAAATCGCTCGGCCACGTACAGGAGATTTTCACGCCCGAGGTGATCGCGCACCTGCCGGGCGCGGCGGCGATCGGGCACACGCGCTATTCGACGGCTGGCGACACGACGTTGATCAACGCGCAGCCGATCGTGATCGATTGCAACAAGGGAAAAGTGGCGCTGGGGCACAACGGGAACCTGACGAATGCGCTCGAACTGCGGCGGCGGCTCGAGCATCGCGGATCGATTTTCCAGACCACGAGCGATACGGAAGTGATCGTCCATCTGGTAGCGCGCAGCGCGGCGCGGAACTTGCCGGGCGCGCTGGCGGATGCGTTGAGCCAGGTGGAGGGCGCGTATTCGCTGCTGGTGCTGACGCGCGACGAGATGTACGCGATTCGCGACCCGCGCGGCTTCCGTCCACTGGTGTTGGGGCGCTTCGACGGAGCGTGGGCGGTGGGCTCGGAAACGTGCGCGTTCGATCTGATCGACGCGGAGTACGTGCGCGAGGTCGAGCCCGGCGAAATGCTGCGGATTTCGCGCAGCGGCGTGGAATCGATTCATTTCGCCCCTGAAAAACAGCATCAGCACTGCATTTTCGAGCACGTCTATTTTTCGCGGCCGGATAGCCTGATCTTCGGCCGCCCGGTAAACGAAAGCCGCGAGCGGCTGGGGCGCCTGCTGGCGCGGGAGCATCCTGTCGACGCGGACATTGTGACGCCGGTGCCCGATTCGGGCGTGCCGGCTGCGGTAGGCTACGCGGCGGAATCGGGAATCGCCTTTCGCATGGGCCTGATCCGCAATCATTACGTGGGGCGGACATTCATCGAGCCCGAGCAGGCGATTCGCGATTTCGGCGTGAAGCTGAAGCTGAATCCCATTCGGCGAATGCTCGAAGGGCAGCGTGTGATTCTGGTGGATGATTCGCTGGTGCGCGGAACGACGAGCCGGAAGATCGTCCGGCTGGTGCGCGACGCGGGCGCGACGGAAGTCCACGTGCGCGTGAGCTGCCCGCCGACGATTTCGCCGTGCTACTACGGCATCGACACCCCGCGACGCGAGGAACTGATCGCATCGCAGCATTCTGTCGAGGAAATCCGGCAATTCCTCGGCGCGGATTCGCTGGGCTATCTTTCGCTCGAATCTCTGCGCGCGGCGGTGGAAGACACGGAAGGAAATTTCTGCACAGCTTGCTACACGGGCAGCTATCCGACTGAGCTGGTGCAACTCGAGGTGGAGGCTCATCGTGAAGGCTGATGTGGGAGAAGCGGTGGCGGGCGAAAAAGCGGGAAAGAAAACGGCGAGGACGACCGCGAACGACCGCATATGGGACGAAGTCGTCTCGTGGTTCTGGGTGATCGTGGCATTTCTGGTGATCGAAGGCGCGCTGGTGCAGGCGCGCGTGATTCCGAGCGGTTCGATGGAGCCGACGGTGCTGATCGGCGATCATCTGATCGTGAGCCGGATCGGCTACGACGCGGGCATTCCGTTCACGCAATACCACGTGCCGCTGTGGCGCGAACCCAAGCGGCAGCAGATCATGGTATTTCGCGCGCCGCTGGCCGACCAGGACTTTCCCGATTTCATCAAGCGCGTGATCGGCGTGCCCGGCGACCACATCAAAATTGTGAAGGGGACGGTGTTCGTGAACGGCGTCGCGCTGAAGGAGCCTTACACGGATCATGCGCCGGATGAGGCCGAGCTGCCGCAAGAGAATTACCCGGCGCAGGCTGGCCAGCTGGCGTTTGTCGACCGGCCGGAATGGGCGGCTGAATTGGCGCAGGATACGGTGAACGGCGAGCTGGTGGTCCCGAAGGATGAATACTTCATGATGGGCGACAACCGCGACGATTCGAACGACAGCCGATTCTGGGGATTCGTCCCACGGGAGGATTTCATCGGGACGCCGCTGATCATCTACATGTCGATCAAGGCGCCGGAGGAAGTGTGGAATCCGGGACACCTGGGCGAGCGGTTCGCGACATATTTCAGCGCGATCATTCATCCGAGCATGATTCGTTGGCGCCGACTGTTTCACACGTTCTAAAATTGCGAGCCAGCCCAGTCCCCTCCAGAAAACGAGCCTCCTCGATGCGTTACTCCGACGCAGGCGTGGACATTTCGGTCGCGGATGAAGCCAAGCGGCGGATCGCCGCGATGGCGGGAAAGACTTTCCGGCGCGGCGTGATCGCGCCGATCGGCGGATTTGGTTCGCTTTTCGCGCTCGACCGCAAGCGCTGGCGCGAGCCTGTGCTGGTGGGAAGCTGCGACGGCGTGGGAACGAAGCTCAAGGTCGCGGTCGCGGCGGGAATCCACACGAGCGTCGGCGCGGACATCGTAAACCACTGCGTGAACGATATTCTGACGCAGGGCGCCGAGCCGCTGTTTTTTCTCGATTACATCGCGATGGGAAAGCTCGATACGAACGTGATCGAGCAGGTGATCGAGGGAATGAGCCGCGCGGCGAAGCAGGCGGGCTGCTCGCTGATCGGCGGCGAGACGGCGGAGATGCCCGATCTCTACGCGCGCGGCGAATATGATCTTGCCGGATTTATAGTGGGCGCGGTCGAACGGAAGAAGATTCTCGATCCGCGGCGAGTGCGGCCGGGCGACGTGCTGCTGGCGCTGCCTTCGAGCGGATTGCACACGAACGGCTATTCGCTTGCGCGGAAACTATGCTTCGGTGTGGCCAAGCTCGAGCCGGACACCTATGTGGCCGAGGTGCGGAACAAAATCGGCGCCGAGCTGCTGAAGCCGCACCGCGCGTACTGGCCGTTGCTGAAAAATATTCTCGCGAAGGGGTGGGTTTCGTCGATCGCGCATATTACCGGCGGCGGCATCACGGGAAATTTGCCGCGGGCGCTGCCGCGCAACGTGAAGGCCGCGATCGAGCTGGGATCGTGGCCGGTGCTGCCGATTTTCCGCTACCTCGCGCACCTGGGGCGGATCGAGCGCGACGAGCTGCTGCAAACCTTCAATCTGGGCGTGGGGATGATTCTGGTAGTCCCGGCGAAATTTGTGGGGCGCGTGGAAGCGGAACTCAAGCGGCGTCGCGAGAAATTCTACGTGATCGGGCGCATCGAGCGCGCGGCGCGCGGGAAGCAGCGCGTCAGCTATTCGGGCGAGCTGGCGATGAGCTCGAACGGTGACGGGAGGTGAGCGGCGGCAAAATTCCGGTCGTGGACGAAATCGCTCCGGATTTCGAGTTGCCGGATTCGACAGGAGCGCCACAGCGCTTGTCTGATCTCGTGGCAGCGGGTCCGAGGATCTTTATTTTCTATCGCGGGCACTGGTGAGTCTTCTGCCTGCGCCAGTTGGCGGAATATCGCGACCTCTGGGACAAGATTCGCGGCGCGGGCGCGGATCTGACTGCAGTAGTGGTCGATCCGCCGGAGCGCGCGGAAGCGGTGCGCCGCCAGATCGAGCTACCTTTCCTCATCCTTTGCGACACGAGGCGCGAACTTGTGCGCGATTGGGGGCTTTTCGAATTCGAAGTGATGGGCGGACTCGCGAAGCCGGCGGTTTTCGTTGTGGACCGCGGCCGGCGCGTGCGATTCGCCTCGATCGACCGCGACGCGGTCCGGGTGCCTGCCGCAGCGGTGGTGGATTTCGTGCTGCAGGGGATGCCGGCTGAGGTAGCCGAGCCGAAACGGCGATTCGCGTTGCCGCGCGTTGATGATTTCGTGCGCGCCACGCGAAACGCGCTGCGTTTCGGGATGCGCGCGCCAAGAGGTTAGGCGATTCTGCTGCCGTTATTGACGTTCCCTTCGCGCCGGCATCCACAAATGCCGCGACATTCGGCGTCCTGCCGTTTCCCGTTGCGGCGAACTGTGCTAATTTCGCTTGCTCATGAAAGAGCAGATTGGCGTGCTGATTTCGGGGCGCGGATCGAATTTCGAAGCGCTTGCGGCGAGCGTCGGTGCCGGGCGCATTGCGAACGCTGAAATTGCGATTGTGCTGAGCAACCGCGAGGACGCGCCGGGGCTCGAGCGTGCGCGCGCGCGCGGGATTCCGGCGCGGGGGATTGCCTCGAAGGGGCTCGAGCGCGAAGTGTTTGACCGGCAGATCGTGGCGGCGCTCGAGGAGAAGAAAGTTGATCTCGTCTGCCTCGCCGGATACATGCGGCTGCTTTCGCCGTATTTCGTGCGCGCGTTTCCGAACCGCATCCTGAATATTCATCCGTCGCTGCTGCCGGCGTTTCCGGGCCTTGAGGCGCAGCGGCAGGCGCTCGAACATGGCGTGAAGTTCACGGGCGCGACAGTGCATTTTGTCGACGAGCAGCTGGATGCCGGCCGAATCATTGTGCAGGCGGTTGTGCCGATCGAGGACGGCGACACGGTCGACACGCTGTCCGCACGCATTTTGCGCGAGGAACACCGGATTTACACGGAGGCGGTGAACATTGTGCTCGGCGGACGATATCGAATCACCGGGCGGCGCGTGCTGGTGAATCCGTAGCGGATTTCACATGGAGAGCGAGGCGGAGTGACGAGCGGGAAATTCAAGCCGGTGGAGGAACAGCTTGCGCTGTTGCGCAAGGGCGCGGCAGAAATCATCCGCGAGGACGAACTGAAGGCGAAGCTCGAAAAATCGATTGCGACGGGCAAGCCGCTGCGCGTCTATCTGGGTGTCGATCCGACGGCGCCGGACATTCACCTCGGCCACACCGTGGTGCTGCGGAAGCTGAAACATTTTCAGGATATGGGGCACACCGCGATTTTCCTGATCGGCGATTTTTCGGCGATGATCGGCGACCCGACGGGGCAATCGGAGACGCGCCCGCCCCTGACGCGGGAGCAGGTGGACGCAAACGCGAAAACCTATCTCGCGCAGGTCTACAAGATCCTCGATCCGGTGAAAACGGAAGTTCGCTACAACAGCGAATGGCTCGGCAAAATGTCGAGCTACGACACCGTGCGGCTCTGCGGGCACTACCGCCTCGCGCGCATGCTCGAACGTGAGGATTTCCGGTCGCGGCTCCAAAAGAATCTGCCCATCTCCGTGCATGAACTGCTCTACCCGCTGCTGACCGCCTACGACGCGGTGGCGCTCCAATCCGATGTCGAGATCGGCGCTACCGAGCAGAAATTCAATCTGCTGGTCCATCGCGACATCCAGCGCGAATATGGGCAGCCTTCGGAAATCGCGCTGACGATGCCGATTCTCGTTGGGCTTGACGGCGAGCGAAAAATGTCGAAAAGCCTCGGAAATTATGTGGGAATCACGGAAGCGCCGGGTGAGATGTTCGGCAAGCTGATGTCGATTTCGGACGAGCTGATGTGGTCGTACTACGAGCTGCTGACGGATTTCGCGTCGCCCGTGATCATCCGGCTGCAAGAGGAAGTGCGCACGGGCGTCCTGCACCCGAAGAAGGCCAAAATGCAGCTCGCGCACAATATCGTGGCGGGGTTCCATGGCGAAGAAGCGGCGCGGAAGGCTGGCGAAGAATTCGAGCGCGTCTATGGCAAACGCCAAAATCCAGACGAGCTTCCGCTGCACTCCTTCCCTATTCACGTTTGGCCATATCGGTTGTCGTGGTTACTGGCCGAGGTAAAGCTCGCGCCCTCCCGGAGCGAAGCAGAGCGATTGCTTAAGCAAGGAGCTGTCGAGGTCGACGGCGTTCGTGTAGAAGATGTGAAACACGAAATCGATCTTTCAAAGCCCCGCGAATATCTCCTGCGGGCCGGGAAGAAGAAATTCCTGCGAATCGTCGTCGAATAGACGCCAGCGCCGGCTAGCGCGATTGTCCGGCGGAACGGATGGGGATTGTAACGGGCTTGGCGGCTTCGGTCTGCGCGAGCATGTGGCAGTGGCCGTCGAAGATGGCGCCCGGCTCGATAATGAGACACGGCGTGTGGATTTCGCCGGTCACGACTGCCTGCGGCTGAATTTCGACCTTGCCGCGCGCCTGAATCGTGCCGTCAAAGCGCCCGCCGATCATCACTCGGTTGCCGATGATCTCGCCTTCCACCACCGCGTGCTCGCCAAGGATCAAGGTGTCTTCGGAGACGAGAGTCCCCTTGATCGACGAGTCGATGCGAAACGTGCCACTGAATTCGAGCCTGCCCTCGAGCTTGACTCCCTGCTCGAGAAAGCCGGTCCATTCGGCGGAATTCTGTTGTTTGCGGTCAGACCGTCCCCAAGCCATTGCCTTCCCCCAGTGAGTTTCGCTCTTTCGATTTCAGCTAGTTTCTATTCTCTCATCAGTTGGTCGTAGATGCGGGCCAAATCACTAGGGTCGTAGTACTCAAACGCCAACGTCCCCGGATGGCCGGGGCGCGGACCGTGGATCAGGACGCGTGTGCCATATCGCTGCTGCAAAGCTTCGAGCGCCGCCTTCGTATTTGGATCGACGGCCGGGGTCGATGGCGCTGGCCGCGGCTTGGCGCTACGCGCGGCGAGCCGTTCCACCTGGCGGACGCTCATTCCGCCGCGGGCGATGCGGCGGGCCAATTCGAGGCGTTCTTTGGAATCGGCGATTGCGAGAAGCGCGCGGCCGTGCCCGGCCGAGAGTTTCCCTTCCTCGATCAAGTCCTGGATCATCGATTCGAGCTTCAGGAGACGCAGCGCATTGGCGATGGTGGCGCGATCTTTCCCCGTGCGCTCGGCGACATGCTCTTGAGTGAGATTAAACTGGTCGGTGAGGCGTTGGAAGGCGCGCGCCTGTTCCATCGGGTTCAGGTCTTCGCGCTGGAGGTTTTCGACCAGCGTCATCTCGAGTGCGAGTTCCTCGGGGACCTCGCGGACGACCACCGGAACCCGCGCCAGCGCGGACCTCTGCGCTGCTCGCCAGCGGCGTTCGCCGGCAATCAGCTGATAGCGAAGGCCGATCCGCCGCACGACGAGCGGTTGAACGATCCCGCTCGCGCGGATCGAACGCGCCAACTCCTCGAGCGCCTCTTCGCGAAAGCGCGTGCGAGGCTGAAACGGGCTCGGGTCGATCAGGTCGATGTCGACCTGCAGCAGGATATCATTCTGGGCCGGGCTCGCGGCTAAGGCCGGGGCTACCGCTGCTGCCGCTCCCGTCCCCGGCGCCGGCTGCTGCTGCAGAGGCTGCTGGGGCTGTTCCGGTTCCCGGATCAGGGCGCTGAGTCCCCGTCCTAAGGCGTTTCTGGGCATTGGCGATAACCTCCTTGGCGAGCTGCATATAACTTTCGGCACCTCTACTATTTATGTCGTAGAAGATCACAGGCATCCCATGGCTTGGTGCCTCGGCTAGGCGAACATTTCGCGGGATTACGCTCTCGAAGATCTGATTCCCGAAGAAACTGCGCAGATCGGCCGCGACCTGCTTTGAGAGCGTGGTCCGGTCGTCGTACATGGTCAGGAGGACGCCCTCGATCGCGAGGTCCGCATTGATGGTCCTCCGGATACGCATGTGCGTATCAAGAAGCTCGGAAACGCCCTCGATCGCGAGGTACTCGCACTGGATTGGTATCAGGATCGAGTCTGCAGCAGCGAGCGCGTTCAGGGTTAGCAGGTCGAGCGAGGGCGGGCAATCGATAATGACAAAGGAATACCTGTCGAGAATGGGCCGGATCGCCTCTTTCAGGCGATACTCCCGATTGTCCATCGAAACGAGCTCAACAGCGGCCCCGACAAGGTTCTTGTCAGATGGGATTATGTCCAAGCCGTCGATCTTGGCATCGATCGCGATATGCTCGATTGGCTCGTTCAGAACGAGCGCCTGATAGAGGGTGCGACGCGCGGGATCCTTCATGAATCCCAAGGAGCTTGTGGTATTGGCCTGCGGATCGCAGTCGATGATCAGTGTGCGCTGCTCGGCTGCAGCGAGGCATGAGGCGAGATTAACGGCGGTCGTAGTTTTTCCAACGCCGCCCTTTTGGTTGGCGATGGCAATGACGCGTGCCAAGATGATCTCCCAGCTTCAGCGCGAATGTAACAGAGATTTACGGGGATGCAAGATGTTTCACGTGGAACATCGAAGGAATCGCGAAAGGCATCGTTCCACGTGGAACAAACGGCGGCGAACTTAGTCGCGCGGTTTCCCCCACACGATAAAACGCCTCTTTGATCCCGGAATTTGCGCCGGCTCACCCCAGTTCCAGCCCGATTTCAGCGAAATCGTGGCCACAACCTCCAGGCCCAGCCATAGAACGATCTTCCCAGAATCCGCTAGGTGAGTCCTCGACCACGCCAAGAGACTATCGAATTGCCCGAACGCGCGAGCAGTGATGAGGTCGAAGGCGGCGGGGTCCTGTAATTCCTCCGTGCGGCCGCGAAAGATGTGCGCCCCGTCAAGGCCGAGCCTGCGGACAGCCTCCGCCAGGAAGGCCGCCTTCTTGGCATTCGACTCGATCAGCGTGAGATCGAGGGATGAAATCAGCATTTTCAACGGAAGCCCGGGGAATCCGGCACCCGAGCCGACGTCGGCGAGCCGACCACCTGTGATCGGCACGCGGGAGGCTGCAAATAGGCTCTCGCCAAAGTGAAAACGGACGACGTCCTCGGGATCAGTCACCGCAGTCAGCGAAATGGAGCGATTCCATTGGAGCAGGAGGCCGACATATGACTGGATGCCCGCAACAAGGGGCGATTTGCTGTCTGCACTGATCGAATACTCGGCCAGAATCTTCGCAATATGTCGATTCGATAGTTTCTTCATGTACTATGTATGTAGTAGTTAATCCTAAGTTGGTGCCGTCGGCTGAGATGCCGCAAGCGCATCTCGAAGGCGGCCCGGGGCCAGGAAGCCAGCCGTAATATCCGCCACGAAATGAGCCACGGAAGCCGGAACGAGACTCCCAGTAAACGCCCGGACAATCGAAAACAGCAGACCCACCACGAATGTAGAGATCAGCCCATGACGGCCCTGATACAGGTGGGCCAGCGAAAACATGACGGCCGAGCCGACCACGCCGACGCCGACTGCAGTGGTCGCGCCCACCCAGTTCGTGGACCAATCTTGGAAGGCGCGCTGAGCGAAGCCGCGATAAATCAGTTCCTCGCAGATCGCGACAGTTGACACCAGAGCTGTGAAGCCGAGCCGCTCGACCGTATCTTGCGGAAAGACCTTGAGCGCCAAGTGCGGCAGAATCCCGTGCGAACTGCTTTCGGGATGCTCTTTGAGCCGCCGCAGCGCGACGATTTGATTCACGAGAATGAGAGCCGAGAGCAGGATCGCGGTGATCAGCGCCAGGCCCGGCTTGGGGACGGCGACTCCGAGGGTGGCCAGCGAAAGATTGTGCGCATGCGTGCGCCACAGAATCAGAGCAACAGCGATCCATTGGAACGCGATGGTCGAGGCGTAGAGAATGAGGCGATCGGCTTTTGTCGTGCTGGAAGCTTCCATCAGCCTGCGGATTCGCCGCCTGCCGAGTAGCGGCACAACAGTCGCGAGAACCAGCAGGATGAAGGCGAAGTCCCAGTGCACGGATGCATGAAAACACTTTTGTTGCGCGCGGGCAAGCCGGGCGTGCGACGAGCAGGCCGGGGAATCGAGGTTGACACTGTTGGAGGGCACGCCGTATCGTTCTTGATTCTCTTCGGAATGCAAATATGAAGATTCTGGTGATCGGCGGCGGGGGACGCGAGCACGCGATTGTGTGGAAGCTCGTGCGCAGCGCGTCGGTCGAGAAAGTGTGGTGCGCGCCCGGGAACGCGGGGATCGCGAGCGATGTCGAATGCATGCCGCTCGACGTAAGGGATCCGAAAGCGGCTGCCGATCTCGCGGCGAAGCTGGGCGCCAATCTCACGATCGCCGGGCCGGAGCTGCCGCTGGTGGCCGGCATCGCGGATGAATTCGCGAAACGAGGTCTCGCGCTGCTGGGGCCAACCAAGGCCGCGGCGAGGCTCGAAGGCAGCAAGATTTTCGCAAAGGAGTTCATGCAGCGGCACGGAATCCCGACCGCGGGCGTATACGGCACCTGCGAACTCCTTCGGGAGGCGCATCTGGCGCTGGCGGACGCAAAGTGGCCCGTCGTCATCAAGGCCGATGGCCTGTGCGCGGGCAAGGGCGTGCTGGTGACGGCGTCGCCGGACGAGGCGCATGCATTCCTGGATCGCGTGATGGAGCGGCGCGAATTCGGCGACGCGGGGACAAAGGTGCTGCTTGAGGAAGCGCTCGCGGGCGACGAACTTTCGTACATCATCCTCACGGACGGGCAGGATTTCATCCGCATGGCGCCGGCGCGGGACCACAAGCGCGCGTTCGATAATGACGAAGGCCCGAACACGGGCGGCATGGGCGTTTATTCAACCGACGAGATTTTACCGGCCGAGCTCGAAACGAAAATTGGCGAGACGATCGTACGGCCGACGCTCGACGGGCTGCGGGCGGATGGCATGCCGTATCGAGGATTTCTATATTTCGGGCTGATGCTGACGCCCGCCGGGCCGCAGGTGCTCGAATACAACTGCCGGCTGGGCGATCCGGAGACGGAAGCGGTTCTGCTGCGCGCGGATTTCGATCTTGGGCAGGCGTGCATGCAGGCCGCGACGGGCAGCCTCAGCGGGTTTGACGCGAAATGGGCGCGGGGCGCGAGCGTATGCGTGGTGATCGCGTCAAAGGGCTATCCGGGTGATCCGCAAACTGGCGTCGTCATCAACGGCCTCGAGGACGCCGCCAAGGTGCAAGGGGCGGTGGTGTTCCACGCGGGCACGAAACGGGAAGGCGCGACCTGCTACACGAATGGCGGCCGGGTGTTGGTCGTCAGCGCGGCGGGCGATGATCTTGCGAGCGCTCGCGCGACCGCATACGAGGCGGTCGGCCGGATTCAAATTGCAGGCGCGTTTCATCGAACGGATATCGGACTGAAAATCATCGAGCGCAAAGATATCGGGAACGCCAGGACGGCGCGATAAGGAGACAGGCACGGTGGCGCAACAAAAGAAGCGGGCGGCGGTTGGAATCGTCATGGGATCGGATTCGGACTATCCGATGATGAGGGAGTGCGCGAGAACGCTCGAGAAATTCGGCATCGCCTATGAACTGGAGGTGCTGTCCGCGCATCGCACGCCGGCGCGAGCCCACGAATATGCGACGACGGCCGCAAAGCGCGGCTTGAAAATCATCGTCGCGGCGGCTGGCGCGGCTGCGCATCTTGCTGGCGTGATGGCGGCGAATACCACGCTGCCGGTCATCGGCGTTCCGATGGCCGCGAGCACGCTGAATGGGCTCGACGCGCTGCTTGCGACCGTCCAGATGCCCGGCGGCATTCCCGTCGCGACAATGGCGATCGACAAAGCGGGCGCGATGAACGCGGCGATTTTCGCAGCGGAGATACTTGGACTAGGCGACCCTGAGATTGCGCGAAAGCTCGTGGCGCACAAGGAAGAATTAGAGCGCGGCGTCGCGGAGAAGAATGCGCGCCTGCAGAAGCAGCTCGCGGAAAAGAAATAATCGGAATTCATTGCAGTGTTGGCCTCCGATCGGGGATTTGCGGGAGATGGGCGGCCGAAGAAGAGCCGGCGGGACACCCTTCGACCTCGCTCAGGGTAAACCGGCGCTACCTAAACCGGTTCTCGCGCAGGCTCAGCGGCGACGAGATTTTCTGCGGGCGGCGCGCTTCGGCCGGGACTTCGCGCGCGGCTTCGACCGCGAGGTCTTCTTCGGCTTTGCGGTTTTCTTCAGGGAGAGGCGGCGCTGGCGGGCCCAGCCCGGCTTGTTGGCCTGGCGACCGCGCGCGATGGCCAGCGCATCCGGCGGAACATTTTCGGTGATCACCGAGCCGGCCGCGACGTACGCGCCATCGCCGATGCGCACCGGCGCGACGAGCGCCGAGTCGCTGCCGACAAACACGCGGCTGCCGATTTTCGTCTCATACTTTCCGAAGCCATCGTAATTGCACGTGATCGTACCCGCGCCGATATTGGTTTCCGCGCCGATCGTGGCGTCGCCGAGATAGCTCAGGTGCGGCGCCTTAGCTCGCTCGTGCAGCGTGGTTTTCTTCATCTCGACGAACGTCCCCACGTGCGCGCCCTCCCGCACATCGCATCCGGGACGCATCCGCGCAAACGGCCCCACCTGTGCTTTCGGCCCGATGCGCGACGAAACGAGATGCGTTTGCGGCATAACGATCACATCATCGTCCACGCGCATGTCGATCAGGACGCTGCCGGCGCCGATCTGGCAGCGCGCGCCGATGCGCGTCTTGCCGAGCAGCCGCACGCCCGGCTCGACCACGGTGTCGGGTCCCGCGGTCACATCGGGATCGATCGCCACCGTTTCCGGAAGATAGATCGTGACGCCCGCGTCCATCAGCTCCGCGGCCTTACGCGCGCGAAACACGCGGTCCGCATCGGCCAAATGCGCGCGCGTATTGCAGCCGACCACTTCGTTCGGGTCGGCGGCCACGCAGGCGAGCACGCGCTCGTTGCGCTGGCGCAGCAGCGCGATCGCGTCGGTGAGATACAGCTCGTGGTGCACATTATCCGGGCGCAGCGCGGCGAGGCACGGCCAGAGTTCTCCGAGCGTGAAGCAATAGATGCTGGAATTCACTTCGCGAATTTCGCGCTGTTCGGGCGCGAGCGCCTTGTCCTCGACAATCGCCTGCACGCGCCCTTCGGCGTCGCGGACGATGCGCCCGTAGCCGGCGGGATCGGCCAGCTCGGCGCTGAGAATCGTAGCGGCGGCATCGCCGCGGCGATGCATATCGATGAGCACCGCGAGCGTTTCGGTGCGCAGCAGCGGCGCATCGCCCGGAAGAACGACTACGAGCTTCGCGCTCTTGCGAATCGCGCGCCGCGCCACTTGCATGGCGTGGCCGGTGCCGCGCTGCGGCTGTTGCACGATGGTTTGCACTGGAATTGGTAGATTGAGTTCGTCAATCGCCGCGGCCACTTCCGCGGCCTGGTGCCCGACAACCGCAAGAATCTGCGCGGGCTTCAGCGCCTGGCACGCGCGGATCACGTGCTCGATCAGCGAGCGGCCGCCGGCGCGATGCAGGACTTTGGCGAGGTCCGAGCGCATGCGCGTCCCCTTGCCCGCCGCGAGGATGATGATGGAGGTGTCGGTCGAGGCCACTGCGGGTATTGTCTACTCCAGCTTCACGGTTTTGCAACCGGCGAATTTATTGACTTTTCCGCCGGGACACGATAAGCAACGGCAAGTTCCCGATTGAAACGCCCGAGGAGGGCGAACGAAATGCTCTGCCCGCGTTGCGGTGAGACGAATGCGTTCGGCGTGAAATTCTGCGTGCAATGCGGCGCGCCGCTGTCGGGCGAGCCGCAGCCTTCGGGCGGCGCTCCTTCCGCGACGCCCCCAGCCGCGAGCGGATCGGTGCTCGGGTTGTCGCAGCCGAAGGTATTGCAACCGCTGCCCGGCCCGCCTCCCATGGGCCCTTCGGAAAGCAGTGGCAAAGCTGTCGCCAGTCTGATTTGTGGCTTTTTTGCGTGGATTTTCCCGGCGGCGGTTGCCGCGATCATCCTCGGGCACGTTTCCCTGTCGGAAATCGGGCGGTCGGCGGGAAGGCTCAGGGGGCGCGGCATGGCGATTGCCGGCCTGGTGATGGGCTACGCGGGGCTGTTCTTCGTGCCGTTCATCCTGATCATCGCGGCGATTGCGATTCCGAATCTACTGCGGGCGAGGCAGGTGGCCAATGAGGCGGCTGCGGTTGGGTCGCTGCGAACAATCAACGTCGCGGCCATCACCTATTCCTCGACCTACTCGAATGGTTTCCCGCCGAGCCTGGCGGCGATGGACGGAGCCGGAAACGGCAGCGCCACCTGCGATCATCCGCAGCTGATCAATCCACAGCTCGCCTACGGGCAGAGGGACGGCTACGAGTTTACGTATGTCCCACTAGGGACGCAGATCCTCGGAGACGACGCGAAGGCGCACGGCTGCACCATTCCCGGCTCGAGTTCGTTCGAGGCGCACGCCGATCCGCTCACGCGCGGTACTACCGGACAGCGCGGCTTCTACACGGATCAAACGGGCGTGATTCGCTTCGAAATGAACGCGCCGGCAACCGCAGACAGCGCTCCAATCGAGTAGTAGCTCTCGCTCAGTTCGCCGCCGTCTTCGAGTGTTCGAGACCGCGCTGGTAAATCGACAAGTTCACATACGCAGCCTGCAGGATCGGCGCCGCCAACCCGTGCTTCCGCCCGCGCTCCAGCAGATCGCCGAGAATCGTATCGGCCTCGACGGGCGCGCCTTTCCTGAGATCGCGGTACATCGAGGACGTCAGCGGTGAGCCCGCGGCCATCAGCTTCGCCGCCTGATCCGCGAGGAACGCCTCGGATTGCGGATACCCGTTCGCGCTCGCGATGCTGCAAGACTCGCGCAGCGCCATGCGCGCGATCTCAGCGCCTCCGGGAACGGAAGCGATCTCGCCGACGCTCCCGCGCAAAAGGCAGGTGAGCGCGCCCAGGGTCGCGAGCTGCACCCACTTCTGCCACATATCGCGCAAGATATTGTCGGAAATTGATGTATCGAAGCCCGCGCCGCGCAGCGTCTCATCGAGCTTTTGCAGGCGCGGCGTGCTGCGGCCGTCAAGCTCGCCATAGAAAAGCCTCTGGAAACCGGTGAGCTGGCGGACGCGGCCTTCGTCGTCCACTTCCGTCGAAACCATGCAGACGCCTCCGAGCACGGCCTCTTTGCCGAAACGTTCCACGAGCAGATCGATATGGTGCATGCCGTTGAGCACGGGAAAAATCATCGTCTCGGTGCCTACGGCAGCGGCGAAATCGTTCATCGCAGCGGGAAGCGAATAGCTTTTCACGCTCAGCAGGATTACGTCGTAGCGTCCCGCGATCCGATCGGCGGTAATCGTTTTCGGGTGCAGGGCGAGATTCCCATACCGGCTGACGATCTGAAGTCCCCTTGTCTTCAGCTCCTCGGCCCGCTTGGCGCGAACCAGAAACGTGACGTCGCGGCCCGCCTCAGCCAGGCGGCCTCCGAAATAGCCGCCCACAGCGCCCGCTCCGACCACCAAAATTCGCATGGGTCAGGATCTCCTTATTGTCTGACGCTATCCCGAGACGGCGGATTCAGAATTCTTGTCAGTCGGCTTCAAGTGAGGAGCTTGCGGCGATGGAGTCGGCGGAGGCTGGCAAGCCGGGTCCGGCGGTCGTTTCAGTCCAAAGCGAGCGATCGTCGAGCAGCCGCGTGACAAGCTGCGTGTGCAACGCGTGCCCCGCGCGATACGCGACGATGCGCGCCTGCAGCGGTCGTCCGACGAGCGCGAGGTCGCCGATCAGGTCGAGCGCCTTGTGGCGTCCAAATTCATCGGGGAAGCGCAGCGGGCCATTCATCACCGAGGTATCGTCGAGGACGAGCGCGTTTGCGAGCGAACCGCCGCGGATCAAGCCCATCTCCTGCAGCTGCGCGAAATCCTTCACGAAGCCGAAGGTGCGCGCCGGTGCCAGCTCGCGGCTGAAGGTCTCTCGGTCGACGGCCACCTCGATATCCTGCGGGCCGATCGCAGGGTGGTTGTAATCGACGAAGCAGTGCACGCTGAATTCGTCGGCCGGGTAGATGCCAATGCGGCGGTCGCCGTCGGAGAATTCGAGCGGCTTCACCACGCGAATGTAACGGCGGAGGCGGCGCAGGCGGCGTGTCCCGGCGCGGGCGAGCAGGTCGATGAACGGCTTCGACGAGCCGTCGAGAATCGGCAGCTCGAGGGCGTCGAGTTCCACGTACACGTTGTCGATGCCGCAGCAATAGAGCGCGGCCAGCAAATGCTCGGTGGTCGAAATCAGCACGCTCTGCCGCAGCAGACTGGTGGCGTAGCTGACGCGCGCCACGTTGCGCACGTGCGCTTCGACCTCGAAATTGTCGAGATCGGTGCGCCGAAAGACGATCCCCGTATTCGCCGGCGCCGGCACGAGCCGCAGGCGACTGCGAACCGCAGTGTGAAGGCCCACACCCTCGATTTCTACAGGGCGCTGAATTGTAATTTGATATGGCATTCCGACAAGGGCCCATTCTACAAGGCATTTCTGTGACCGGGCTACGGAAATTTTCAGCTTGTGTTCTGAATGGTTTACGGGCTAAGTCGCGAAGCTGTTTCGAAGGCGTGTGGCAGCCATACAACAGAACCCACCATTCGCCTGTGTCACTTTGGATGATTCCGCTCTTGCCGAATTGGCGTGAGGAACGGCATCAGCGTTTGTCTCGCGGGATTTGAATGCGTAGAATGGGGGTGGGTTCACGAATGGCCGCACCTTTTAACATACTTTCGAACGCGCCGCTGGCGCCCGCGCCAAGTACTGGAACGCGGCGCCCGGATTGGCTGCGGGTCCGCTTTTTCGGCGGCTCGAATTACCAGGAGCTGAAGCGCATCATGCGCGCGCTCGATCTGCACTCGGTCTGCGAGAGCGCGCGCTGCCCCAACATGGGCGAATGCTGGGATCACCGGACGGCAACCTTCATGATCCTCGGCAACATCTGCACGCGAGCCTGCGGCTTCTGCTCGGTGCCGAGCGGCAAGCCGATCGGCCCGCCGGACGAAAACGAGCCCGGGCGCGTGGCCGAGGCCGTCGAGCAGATGGGATTGCGCTACGCCGTGGTGACGTCGGTGAATCGCGACGACCAGCCGGACGGCGGCGCGGCGATTTTTGCGCGGACGATCGCCGAAATCCGCCGTCGCGTGCCCGACTGCCGCGTCGAAGTGCTGATCCCAGATTTTCGCGGCGATTGGGAAGCGCTCGGCACGGTGATGGCCGCGCGGCCGAACGTCCTCAACCACAATATGGAGACGGTGCCGCGGCTCTACCGCCGCGTCCGCAAAGGAGCGGTCTACGAGCGCTCGCTCGAACTGCTGCGCCGCGCCCGCGAGATGGCGCCCGATGTCCCGACCAAGACGGGGATGATGCTGGGGCTAGGCGAGCAGCGCGACGAAGTCCTGCAGGCAATGGAAGAGATCGCCGCGCAGGGAACCCACATCCTCACGCTCGGCCAATATCTGCAACCCACGCCCGAACATTTGCCCATCGAGCGCTACGTCCACCCGGACGAATTTGCGGCATTCAAGCGCCTCGGCAAGCAGATGGGATTCAAGCACGTGGAGGCCGGCCCGCTCGTTCGTTCTTCCTATCACGCCTTCGAGCAAGAAGAATCCGCCCGCGCCTAATCGGGTGAAGCCCGCCCCTCTAGGCGTTTCCTCAACCCGTCTTAATGCAGTCCCGTAAGGAAGGAATTCGCGAGGTCGCGGGCGCGCGCTGTGCAGGCCATATCGGGATCGGCCGCGGAATTCGGCAGCGCGAGAACATCGCGAAAATATTCGGCGGCTTTGTCGTTGTGGCCAAGTTCCGCGTTGAGGTTGCCGACCAGCAGCAAAAAGATCGGGTTGTGCGGATAGCGCGTGACGAGAGGCTCGGCGGTGGTCAGCGCGTCGTCGTAACGCCGGTCGTAGGTGCGGAAATTTTTCGCGAGATAGAAACGCGAATCGACCGCCAGCATCACGCCGTGGTCGATTCCGACCTGCATCTGGCGGATCCCCTCTTCCTTGTTGCCGCCGGGAATGCCCATGAAGAAGCGGAGCATCTTTGCAATCGCCGAAAGCGTATCGATATAGTAGTTGTACAGGCCCAGCCCGGCGGTGGCGTCCGCCATATCGGGATCGAGCCGCAAGGCGCGAACGAACTCGGCGCGGGCGGCGACGCCGGCGCGCGCGGTGGGGCGTTTCTCGTCGCGAAGGCCGTAGAGCCTCGCCTTGAGCGCGAGTCCAAGCCCGGCGTAGAGGTGCATCTCGGCGGTATCGGATTTCGCGAGCTGGTCGCGGGCGAGCGAGATGGCCTTGTCCGCCAGTGCGAAGTAGGCTTCATCTTCCCGCTTTTTCGGGTGCTTCCACGCGTCCAGCATTCCCCACTTGATTTCGCAGTCAGCGCAATAAATTTTCCACCAATCGGCTTCGTCTTCGATCAGGTAGCCAACTGGACTCTGCGGCTGCTCGCTTTCGATGTTGTGCGCGGTGGCGATCGCGGCATCGGAATTGCCGGAGTAGATCTGGTCGATCGCCTGGGTCGCTTCGGGCGAAAGCGTGAGCCCGCCCGCGTGGACCGACGGCGTGGCAAGCACCACCGCGAGAAGAAAGCCTAGAATTAATGCCAGCGACTTCATGGGGTGAATGTTTTAGCACAGGATTGCGCGTCAGGCCGAACTTCGTGTTTGTCCGGGCGTGTCGCGCCTACGGCGCTCAGAGATCTTTTGCCTTGGTTCCCAGCCCCTTGTGGGGCTGGGTTAGCGCCCAATACGGAAGGATTGGGTCCTCGAATCGAAAGAGAATCAAGCGCCGTAGGCGCGGCACAGAGGACTTTTCTAATCGACACTGCGGCGATTAGAAACGTCTGTAACTCACTGGAAACACACGATGCGCACACATTCTAATCGACAAGGTTAGAGCGGGTCTGCGCGAGCCCAAAAGCGAGCTGCGGAGCCTCGAGCAGACGCCTCTTGCCAGTTGCGATTCTTGCGCCCCCGGCCTTACGATTGCGCATCGAATTCGGCGGGAGGAAACAACATGACACCAGAAACACAAGGCTCAGCCGTCCAATCCGCGAAGCCGGTGATCAAGCCACCCTTCACCGAAGAAACCGCTCGCGCCAAGGTGCAAGGCGCCGAAGATAGCTGGAATTCGCGCGATCCGGAGCGGGTCGCACTCGGCTACAGCGAAGATTCCGAGTGGCGCAATCGCAACGAATTCCTGCGCGGCCGCGAGGAGATCAAAGCCTTTCTCCGCCGCAAATGGAATAGGGAACTCGACTATCGCCTCAAGAAAACGCTGTGGTGCTACACCGGCAATCGCATCGCCGTCACTTTCGAATACGAGTGGCATGACGATAGCGGCCAGTGGTATCGCTCCTACGGCAATGAACTATGGGAATTCGGCGATGACGGCCTTATGCGCCGCCGCATCGCCAGCATCAACGACGCGCCGATCAAGGAATCCGAGCGCCGCGTGCGCTAGCTGAGTTGCGAAGCCGGACGAACGGAAAATATCCTTGGGGGAAATCTACGCAGGCACTTCCGGATGGGCGTACGCGGGGTGGAAGCCGGACTTCTATCCCGCGAAGCTGGCTTCGGCGAAATTTCTCGGCTATTACGGCACGCGCCTGAATTCCGTCGAACTCAACTACACATTTCGGCGGCGCGTCACCGAGAAGCTTCTCTCGAGATGGATCGCCGCCACGCCCGCCGATTTCAAATTCGCGGTAAAGGCCAATCAGAGCATCACACACGTCCTGCGCCTGCGCGATGCCGCCAAAGCGACGCTCGAATTTATCGGCTCGCTCGATCCTTTGCGCGACGCGGGCAAGCTTGGCCCGGTGCTGTTTCAGCTGCCGCCGTTTCTGAAGTGCGATCTCTCTCGCCTCGAGGAATTTCTGGCCGCGCTTCCGCGAGGCGCGCGCGCCGCGATGGAATTCCGCCACGAGTCATGGTTTTCGGACGATGTCTACAATCTGCTTCGCAAAGCGAACATCGCTCTCTGCCAGGCCGAAAGCGAGAAAATCGAGACACCGGACGTGGCGACCGCGGATTACACTTATTTCCGGCTGCGGAGAGAGGATTATTCCGCGAGCGCTCGCAAAGCGCTCTGGAAAAAAGTGACAGAAGGCGCCGCACGCGGTGACGTCTTCGTTTATTTCAAGCACGAGGACACGCCCGAAGGCGCGCTCTACGCCGAGGCTCTCCTCAAAGATAGCGCTCACTGATCTCGCACTTTTCTTGTGGGAGGTTTTCGATGAATCGATGGTCTGAAACACATGCGCCCGGCGCCGTGATACTTATTCGCCTTCTCGTGGGGCTGGTCTTTTTCGAGGAAGGAATTCAGAAGTTCTTGTTTCCCGCAATCCAGGGCGCGGGCCGCTTCGCCAGAATCGGCATTCCGTCGCCCGCCGCGATGGCGCAGTTCGTCGGCGCGGTCGAGGTCATCTGCGGGGCGCTCATCGTTCTCGGCCTCTTCACGCGGCTCGCCGCGATTCCGCTGCTCATCGATATTTCCGTCGCCATCGCCTCGACGAAAATTCCCATCCTGCTGGGCCACGGATACTGGCGCTTTCACGCGCCGCAGCTCAGCCGCCACGGCCCCTGGGCGATGTTTTCCGAGGCGCGCACCGATTTCTCGATGCTGCTCGGATTGCTATTCCTGCTGATCGTAGGTGCGGGCCCGTTATCCTTTGACGGCCGCCGCTAAGTGGGCGAGTCTCAGGAGAATCCTTCCGGCGCCGGGTGCGGCTGATACAGTTCCTCGAGCCGCGCAATTTCCTCCGGTGAAAGCTTGACGCTCGCGGCGGCAATCGCATCCTTGAGGTGCTTCGGCTTCGTCGCGCCGACGATTGGCGACGTGACCACGGGCTTGTGCAGCATCCACGCCAGCGCGATCTGCGCCGGTGGCAATCCGCGTCCGCTCGCGATTTCGTTCACCCGGTCGATCACGAGCTTGTCGATGGCTTCGGTCTTTTCGAAAAGCGCCTTCGCGAAGGTGTCCGTCCGGCCTCGCTCCGTCTGCGGCTCCGGCGACCACGGCCGCGCCAGCCGCCCCCGCGCGAGCGGCGACCACGGAATCACGCCGATGCCCTCGGAGGCGCACAGCCGCAGCATTTCGCGTTCTTCCTCGCGGTAAATCAGATTGTAATAGTTCTGCATCGAAACGAACCTCGCCCAGCCGTTGGCGCGCTGGATTCCGAGCGCTTTCATCATTTGCCACGCCCACATCGACGATGCGCCGATGTAGCGCGCCTTGCCCGCGCGCACCACGTCGTTGAGCGCTTCGAGCGTCTCTTCGAGCAGCGTGTCGTAGTCGTAGCGATGGATCTGGTAGAGATCGACGTAATCGGTGCCGAGCCGGCGCAGGCTCTTATCGATTTCAGAGAGGATGGACTTTCGCGAGAGGCCTCGGCCGTTCGGTCCCTGGCGCACGGGCCCCCAGACTTTCGTGGCGATCACGAGCTCGTCGCGCTTTGCAAAATCGCGGATCGCGCGGCCTAGCACCTCTTCGCTCTGCCCGCTCGAATAAACGTTTGCCGTATCGAAGAAATTGATGCCCGCTTCGAGCGCGGCCTTGATGTGGGGCCGGCTGTCCTCTTCGCTGAGCGTCCACTGCCAGTGCAGCATTCCGCCCGTCGCCTTGCCGTAACTCATGCAGCCGAGGCAAATCCGCGATACCTGTAAACCGGTATTTCCGAGCCTCACATAATCCGTGACAGCCCTCCCTTATGACGAATGCAGACTAGTTTCGATGCCGGCGATCGAGATTCGGTCGCAGACTTCGCTCAAATAATGCGCGATTTTGGACCTATCCTATTGACTAGACCCTTCGCGACCCGACTTCCATATTTATGGCACCCATGAGATACTTTCATCATGAAACGGGCATCAGTGCGCACCACGGTCGACATCCCGGCGCCGCTCTATCGCAAGCTCAAAGAGCAAGCCGCCGCGCAGGGGAATTCCGTTCGGGGGTTGGTTTTGGCTGGCGTCAAGAACGTTCTTCTTCAGAGCCGCCGTCCGCGCCCTAAGAGAGTACGGTTTCCGCTTATCGTTTCCAAGGGCCCGAAAGTGAATCTCACCAACGAAGAAATCTATGAACGCGTTGAATTTCCTTGATGCCAACGTTTGGGTCGCGCTTCTTTGGAGTCGTCACATTCATTCCGAGGCAGCGACGCGCTGGTTTGAGGCCTCGAGCAGCGAGCAGTTTTTCTTCTGCCGCTTCACGCAGATTACGGTTCTGAGGCTCCTTACCACTGAGCAAATCATGGGAAGGGATGCCAAAACCATGGCTGGGGCCTGGTCGCTGTGGGACCAGATTTGGGCTGATGAACGCGTGGCGTTCTTGCCCGAGCCGGATGGCCTCGAGCGCGAGTTCCGGTTACGCTCCCGGCTGGCTAGCCGCTCCCCGAAAGTCTGGGCCGACGCTTACTTGCTCGCCTTCGCCGCAACAGCGGGCGTGAAACTGATTACTTTCGATCGTGCCCTGAAGACGCATGGCGCGGACGTGTTGGTCCTCTGAAAGCTTCGCGTTCTTGAACCGCGGATCGAACTCGCAACGAAAATGTATGGTGCCCAAGAGAGGACTCGAACCTCCACTCCCTTGCGAGAACTAGCTCCTGAAGCTAGCGCGTCTGCCAATTCCGCCACTTGGGCAAGTCGTGCGGCACTACGAGGCAAATCTATGTTGCCTTTCGACCGCTGCTTTGTCAACGGCAGGGCGCGGCCTACTGGGAATGCTCCATCCGGGCCAACGGAATTCGCCCCCCGGCATTGTATGATGCTATTGGATGATTCTCGCGCGACATCAAGTGCATTGCTGGAAGCGATTGACGAACAGCCGCTAATGTCCCGCCGTCTGCCAAACATTTAGATCCATGTTCTACGGATATATTGATGAGAGCGGAGACAACACAAGAACTTTCGCGCTTTCACGCCACATATTGGAGCACCAAGAGAGAAGAGTTCACCGGCTGGTCGGACGATGAAAAAATAGCCTTCATAGACGAGTTCATTGCCTTGTTTCTCCGTTATCCGGTGGCTGTAAGCTCCGAGACCTTGAACAAAAAGGACTTGATCGAGGTCTTTCCTGAGGCAATGGATCGCGTCGAGGAATTAGCGCATAGCCTTTTGCTGATTTTCATCGTTCTCTTTTTTGATTCAAAGGTGCTCGGTGACAAGCGATATTTGACCGATCGAATTGCGTTCATCCACGATGAAAGTCCGTACAGGAGCGTTCTGCGAGACACGTTTGAGGGCTTGAAGAATGACCTGGGCGTAAAGAATCGTGACCGTCTCGTTTCTATTAAAGCCAAAACTTGGAGAGAAGAAATTCTCTTGCAGGCCGCGGATTTGATTGCTTATGAGAATTTTAAAGTAATCGAGCGTCAAAGCGCGGGCTTTGACATGCGGAAGCCAATGAAACGGATTTTGCTCTCCTCAA
Organism: uncultured Acidobacteriota bacterium; assembly: GCA_963841605.1. Taxonomy (GTDB): domain Bacteria; phylum Acidobacteriota; class Terriglobia; order Acidiferrales; family UBA7541; genus Palsa-295. The sequence continues at coordinate 360,547 of CAWJDM010000008.1, read as the reverse complement.
ATTTTGGTGGGAGGAATGCGTTTCTAACCAAGGCTGCCTTGCAAGAGTTCCGTGACAAGGCAGACGAACCCACGCTCAAGCTCGTGTTTGAAAACGCTCGAATAATCCGGCCGTCGAAGCCAAACGTGAACGCGGAGTGATGGGGTAGTCCCGCAGGTCGAAAGCATGGATACAGAATCACGTTACTGGATGGGATTGCGGTAATCGGCGTCGCGCGGGTCGATGGGCTTACGGCCGGCAAAGCCTTCGTCCTGGCGGTGATAGAAGCGAATGCGATCCTCGCCGAGCCGCCAGCAGAGATAGACTTCCTCGCCGTCGATGCGCGACGGGAAATCGAGCAGGCCGACTTCGAGGTCCTTGACGATGCAGCCGGTGGAGTGAATTTTGTCGAGGGCGTCGCGGATCGTCTGTTCGAGGCGGTTTCGCTCGAGGCGGAGCGTGGCCGTCTTGTTGAATTCGACGAGCATCCCGCCCGAGCGCTGGATTCGCTCGGCGAGCGCCGAGAGCTGGTCGTCGAACTCGCCGAATTTGCGGCGCGCCTCGATCGCCTCGATCAGCACCGGCTCGATCTGCACGCGCAGGCGCTCCGCTTCCGACAGCGAAAACAGTTTGGATTCTTCGTCGCCCAATTTCGACTTGCTCCCGGGCGCAGCACAATGCTGCACTCCATTTGCCACGTTACGGTGCGGCCATCATCTGCGCCCTCGGGTGCAGAAACCGCTCCCCGAGGAACAACCACAAGAAAAATGCCGGGCTAAAGAACCCGGCGCTATGCTTAAACCTTAAACCTCGGCGTCAGCCGCCGATGGAAACCATTGTACGCGAGGGCGGGACAAAACCGGGCTCGTTGATGCGGTGACCTTTTTCTTTTTCGGCCACGATCGAGATGATCTCGCCGGCGATTTCGCGGTCGGTGGCGCCGCCGCGCAGGAGGAATTTCAGGTCGTGGTCTTCCTTGCTGAAGAGGCAGGTGCGCAGCTTGCCGTCGGCGGTGAGCCGGATGCGCGAACAGTGCCCGCAGAAGGGCTGCGACACGGGCGAGATCAGCCCGATTTCGCCGCGGCCATCCGCGAAGCGATACTTGCGCGCCGTTTCGCTGCGCTCGTGCGCCACGGGGACGAGCGGCCAGCGCGCCGAGATGCGGCTGAGCACTTCCGCGCCGGTCACCACCGAGTCGCGCGTCCACGCGCGGTCGGCATCGAGCGGCATGTATTCGATGAAGCGCATGATCAGGTCGCGGTCGCGCGCGAATTCGGCGAAGGCTTCGACCTCGTCGTCATTGATCCCACGCACGAGCACGGCATTCACCTTCACGGGCCGCAGCGTCGACGCCTGCGCCGCATCGATTCCGGCGATCACGTCGTCAAACGTTTTCGTGCGCGTGATGCGCTCGAATCTTGCGCGATCGAGCGAATCGAGGCTGATGTTGATGCGGTTCATTCCCGCGGCGACGAGGCGGTCGCAGCGCTCGGCGAGCAAATAGCCGTTCGTGGTCATCGAAACGTCCTCGACGCCCACGGCTTTCAGCCGGGCGACGAAATCCTCGACGCCCGCGCGCACCAGCGGCTCGCCTCCCGTAACCCGCACTTTGCGGATCCCCATCGGCACCAGAATCCGCACCAGGCGCTCGTATTCGTCCCAGGCGAGCAGGGTGTCGGATGGCATGTGATTTTCCGGGTTGGCCGAGCGGCAATAGACGCACCGGAAGTTGCAGCGGTCGGTCACCGAGATGCGCAGGTCGGTGATCTGGCGGCCGAATTTGTCGGTTAGCTGCATGCGCTCCCTTGGATGCCCAGCCTTCTCGTTTCGCGTCAGAAAACAAAAACGCCCAAATCCATGTTGGGATTTGGGCGACACGCCCGGCGGCCCTGCGGCGCGCCCGGCATTCCCCTTTCCAAACATGGGAGGCCCGGACGTTTCCGTCCGAACCCTCAACCCCGCTAACTGCGGGATGTCGCCTCGCGGGCCATTGGATTTCTCTCCGTCAGGCCGCGGAGGTCGGAGAATTTCAGCGGTGATTCTACCCCGCGTAACCCAAGAGAAGCAAACCGCATAGCCAATACGTTTCGATATGCCTGGTAACGACATACCTATGCGGATAGGGCTATCTCGATGGCTGACGACTGATGTTGCGGATCTCCTTGCGGTAATCGGGGGCGAAAATTTCGATGGTGCGGCACATCTCGTAGAGGCGCGAGCGGATTCGCTTGCCGACGCGGTCGGTGAGCGAATCCTCGATGGTTGGCGCGCGCATGCCGGCAACGCGTGCTGCCGGTGCGGGCGCGATTGCGGCGTCCGCGTCGAGGAAATTCGTGGTGAGGATTGTGACGCGCTTCTCGTTGTAGCGCGTATTCAAGATGTGCCCGACGGTTTCGAGCGCCCAGAGAGACGGCTTGCTCGACCCGACGTCGTCGAGGACGAGAATTTCCACCTTCAGCACCGGTTCGAGAACGCTCATCTCGGTCGACTGGCTCTCGGCGTTGTAGCTATCCTGAATTTCCTTCAGCAGCTCGCGGTAATCGTAGAAAAGGCCGCTGTGCCCGCGCTCGACGATTTCCTTCAGTGCGGCGACGGCGAGGTGCGTCTTTCCGGCGCCGCATGGGCCCATCAGCAGCAGGCCCTGATCGTTCTGCATCTCGCGGACGGGAGAAAACTCTTCCGCGAAACGCTGCACGATCAGTTTTGCCTGTGCGAGGCTGCGATTCCACGCGGCGAGCTGCTCGCGCGAGGCATTCTCGATCTCGTTGTCCGTTTCGAAATTCTCGAAGTCGCAGTGGCGATAGCGGTCGGGGACGCGCGCCTTCGCGAGGACACGCTCGGCTTTATTGCCCGTGGTGCAATCGCACGGCACCGCCCAGACCATTTTGGGTTCGCCGCTGGAACCGCCAGGCTTGTCCGTCGCGAGCGGTTGCGCGCCTTCCGCGCTCCGCTCGACCACTTTCCAGCCGCTGCCCTGGCAGATGGGACAATCCGTTCTCGCCATGAAGAGAGAATAAGCGGCGGGCGCGCCCGGCGCAAGCGCACCCGCGCTGTGCAAATTGAAATGCCCTGTGGGAATTTACGACCGTGACGTATCATGCGCGGTTTCGAGGCAAAGATGCCGGGCTAAAGCACCCGGCGCTACATTTAAACTTTGACCACCCTCGGGCGCGGCTACTTGATGACGCGGATCGTATGGCGCGGGGTCGCGCGAACGATGGCGTTGCGCGTATTCGGCGGCGGCTGGCGCGACGCGACGAAATCGCGCGCCACCTCGCTGTGGACGTAGCGGATGAACTCCTCCATGTGCAGCTGCATCTCGGCCATTTTGTCGCGCATGTTGAGGATGATTTCGATTCCGGCGAGGTTCACGCCCAGCTCGCGCGTGAGATTCAGGATCACTTCGAGGCGCTCGAGGTCTTCGTCCGTATAGAGGCGCGTGTTGCCCTGCGATCGCGACGGCTTGAGCAGCCCGACGCGCTCGTAGAGACGCAGCGTCTGCGGGTGCAGATGATACAGCTCGGCGACTGCGCTGATCATGTAACCGGCTTTGGCCCTTTTTCTCGGACGCATTGCCATTGTCGTTCTCCTACTTCGCTTCTCCCACCGCTGCGCGCGCGAAAAGCTCGCTGCGCGGATCTTCGGGGTCGATCTTGCCAAGTTCCTTCAGAAGATTGCGCACGCGCTCGTCTTCTGGCTTCGGCACCACGATCTGCACTTCGACGATCTGGTCGCCGCGCTTTCCGGGGCGTCCCGCGGCGGGCGCACCCTTTTCGCGCAGCCGCAGTTTTTTGCCGCTGTTCGTGCCGGGCGGAATGCGCACCTGCGCGCGCCCGTCGATCGTCGGCACTTCGACTTTGGCACCGAGCGATGCCTCGGGGACCGTCACCGGCACCACGGTGTAGAGATCGTCGCCGCGCCGCTCGAAAAATGGATGCGGCTGGACGTTGGTGATGATGTACAGATCGCCTGGAGGCGCGCCGTGCATTCCTGCGTTTCCGTAGCCCGCCACGCGCACGCGCGAGCCTGTCTTCGCGCCCGGCGGAATGCGCACGTCGATCATTTCGACATGCTGCACGCGTCCTTCGCCGCCGCAATTCCGGCACATCGTGCGCAGCTTTCCGCGGCCGCCGCAGCGCGAGCACGTGATCTGAAAGCGCATCTTGCCGCTCACCTGCGTCACTTGGCCGGTGCCGTTGCACGTGGGACAAGTTTTCTCTTCGCCAGCGAAGCCCGCGCCGTGGCACACCGGGCACACGTCGAGCCGCGTGAAGCTGATTTTCTTCACCGCGCCGTGCATCGCCTCGGCAAAGCTGATGTCGATTTGAAATTCGAGGTCGCTGCCTGGCTCGGCGCCGCCGTCGTGGCTCGCTTGCGCGGCAGTGGCGCCGCGGAAGAATTGGCCAAAAAGATCGCGGAAGCTCGATCCGCCCGCGCCGCCCTGCCCTCCGGCTCCGAAATCGAAGCCGCCGAAATCGAAGTGAATGTCTTCGGGCGAAGCTCCACCGCCGTATCCCGCTCCCGAAGGCGGCATGCCGCCCGACCCCGGCACGTTGAAGCCGAACTGGTCGTACGTCTGGCGCTTCTTCGTGTCCGAAAGAACCTCGTACGCTTCCTGAATCTGCTTGAACTTCTCTTCCGCCGTTTTGTCGCCGGGATTCAGATCGGGATGATACTTGCGGGCGAGCTTGCGGTAGGCGGCGCGAATTTCCTTCACCGCGGCCTTGCGCGGAACTCCCAGCAGCTCGTAGTAATCAGTTTTTGTTGTGGTTGCCATCGTGATGGGTCAGCTTAAATCCTTCGGCCCGGCCAAAAACCGACCGGGCCTCAGGATGACGAGGGCGCTAGGCGCCCAACGTCAATTCGGCTTCTTCGATTCATCCACGTCCACGAACTCGGCATCCACGACATCGCCTTGCCCGTGACCGTGTGCGCCCTGGCCTGCCTCACCGCCCGGAGCACCATTGCCGCCCGCCGGCCCAGCGCCGCCCGGCTGCGATCCAGCCGCGCTCTGCGCCTTGTACAACGATTCGGCGATGCGATGCGACGCCTTGGTCAGGTTGTCGACGGCCGCGTTCAACTTTTCGAGGCCGCCTTCCGTCACCGCACGCTTTCCTTCTTCGAGCGCCTCTTCGGCCGCCTTGACGTCCGCTTCGGCGAGTTTCTCGCGGTTCTCCTTGATCAGCTTTTCGGTCTGGTAGACGAGATTGTCGAGCCGGTTGCGGCTTTCGACCTCGGCGAGCCGGTCCTTGTCCTCGGAGGCGTGCGACTCCGCTTCTTTCTTCATGCGCTCGGCTTCATCCTTGCTGAGGCCGGTGGACGCGGTGATCGTGATCTTCTGCTCCTTGTTGGTCGCCATGTCCTTCGCGGACACGTTGAGGATGCCGTTGGCGTCGATATCGAACGTCACCTCGACTTGCGGCATGCCGCGCGGCGCCGGCGGAATTCCCATGAGATGGAATTTGCCGAGCGAGCGGTTGCCGCTGGCCACAGGGCGTTCGCCCTGCAGCACGTGGATCTCGACCGACGTCTGGTTATCGGCCGCCGTCGAGAACGTTTCCGACTTGCGCGTCGGGATCGTCGTATTGCGCGGGATCAGCGTGGTCATCACGCCGCCCAGCGTCTCGACGCCCAGCGAAAGCGGCGTCACATCGAGCAGCAGGATGTCCTTCACCTCGCCGCCGAGCACGCCTCCCTGAATCGCCGCGCCGACCGCGACCACTTCGTCCGGATTGACGCCCTTGTGAGGCTCTTTGCCGTTGAAGAGGCCCTTCACGATGTCGACCACTCGCGGAATACGCGTCGAGCCGCCAACGAGAACCACTTCGTCGATTTTGTCGGGCGTGATTCCGGCATCGCTCAAGGCGCGCTTCACCGGTTCCACCGTCCGTTGCAGCAAGTCTTCCATCAACTGCTCGAGTTTCGCCCGGGTCAGCTTAAGTTGCATGTGCTTGGGGCCGGAAGCGTCCGCCGTCAGGAACGGCAGGTTGATCTCTGTTTCCTGCAGTTGCGAAAGCTCGATCTTGGCCTTTTCAGCAGCTTCCTTGAGGCGCTGAATCGCCATCTTGTCCTTGCTGACGTCGATGCCCTGATCGCGCTTGAACTCGGCCGCCATCCAATCGACGATGCGCTGGTCGATATCGTCGCCGCCAAGGTGCGTGTCGCCGTTCGTCGACTTCACTTCGACGACGCCTTCGCCGACTTCGAGGATCGAAATATCAAACGTGCCGCCGCCCAGGTCGTACACGGCGATCGTTTCGTCCTTCTTTTTGTCGAGACCGTAGGCAAGCGCCGCGGCCGTGGGTTCGTTGATGATGCGCAGCACTTCAAGCCCTGCAATTTCGCCGGCCTGCTTGGTCGCCTGCCGCTGGCTGTCGTTGAAGTAGGCGGGAACCGTGATCACCGCCTTGCTCACTTTTTCGCTGAGGAAATCTTCGGCGGCGGCCTTCAATTTCTGAAGAATCATCGCCGAGATTTCAGGCGGGCTGTACACCTTGCCCTGAATCTCAACGCGGGCGTCGTCGTGCGGGCCCTTCGTCACTTTGTAAGGGATTCGCTTCGCCTCTTCGACAACCTCGTCGTAGCGACGGCCCATAAACCGCTTGATCGAATACACCGTGTTTTCTGGGTTCGTGATGGCCTGCCGCTTGGCCACCTGTCCCACCAAGCGCTCTCCCGTCTTCGTGATCGCGACTACCGACGGCGTCGTCCGCGCGCCTTCCTGATTGGGAATCACCACGGGTTCGCCGCCCTGCATGACGGCTACCACGGAGTTGGTCGTGCCCAGGTCAATGCCAATAATCTTGCTCATGGAAATCCGCTCCTGTTAGATCAGACTGGCTCAGTTCTCGGGAATCTGGGCCGCCGAAGGGTATCTTACACATTGAGTGTATCATTGTCAAGTTCCTTGTGTGTCTGTATGTCGCTGTATATGCTAGTCTTATACATGTATTGGCGTCCGGGCTGCCTTGAAAACCGCACCGCGTTGGGCGACCGTCCGTCCAGGTCTCCGCCCTGCAAACCTCTATCCCTGATGCCGCATCTTAACAAATAGGCTCGGGTGATTTGCCAGATACGCGACACGTCGCGTCAACGCATGGACGACCGAGGTCCGTTTGGCGTTACAATATCCGCCGCTTGGGTAAAGACCTTGGTGGGAGGCTCACGTTGAATTTCCGTTCACTTTCGTCGCTCGCAAACAACCTAAGGAAGGGCCGCCTGCCGTGGCCGGTTCTGGCTGTTCTTTTCGCTCTCATTCTCGGGTTGGGCATCGCTTCGCCATCCGCCACCGCCACGAGCCGCAAGGAAGCCCGCAAGGCGACTCGTGCGGTTGAACCTCTCGGCCCGCCAGTGAAGGCCTACGGTTCGAAGGACGCGCCGATCACCATGGAAGTGTTTACGGATTACGAGTGCCCATCGTGCCGCAACCTTTACGAGAACACCCTGCGCCCGATGATTAACGACTACGTAGCCTCCGGAAAGGTCTATCTCATTCACCACGATTTTCCTCTGCCGGCGCACAAGTACGGCTTCGAAGCAGCGCGCTGGGCCAATGCGGCCGCGCGCGTGGGTGAGTTTGGGAGCGTTGAGGCGGCTCTTTACGACAACCAGGATGCCTGGGGGGCCGACGGCAACATCGCGAAGTACGTCTCGGCGGCAATGTCCGCCGCGGATTTCAAGCGTGTCCAAAAGCAGATGGACGGTTGCATGGTGGTACCTGCATCCCCCGACGCAGCACAGAATAGCCACGGCTGCGCTTTGGATGCGTACATCGAAGAGGACCGCGCCATTGGCATGCGGATTCCCGTTCAGGCAACGCCGACGTACATCATCACCTACAAGGGCCAGCACCTGCCCGCCGCGACGGGCTTCGTCTCTTGGCCGATCCTCAAGCAGTTTTTTGATTCGCTCCTGAGCCAGTAGCACGTTGACGAAAAATCCTCGATGAACACGCTGGGTTCATTGTTGACATGGCTCGCGGAGCACGGCTACTGGTTTTTTCTGGCCGGATTGGTTGTGGCCTTCTGCGTACGCAACCCTCAAAAGCGCCGCAGCGCCGTACGAATTCTGCTGATCTTCGGCGGCATCCTGGTGGGATCCATATTTTTGGCTGCCGCGTACGGAAAACTGAAACCTTTGCCCGGCTTTGCCTGGTCGTGGCGTTCCGCGAGAATCTCGATTTCGATGTTCGCGATCCAGGTGGAGTCCTACCAAATCCTCTCGCCCGGAGCGGCAAACCTGGTCGCTCATCTGCTGCCGTTTTTCGAGATTTTCCTCGGATTGTGGCTGGTCAGCGGGATCGGGAGGCGCTTTTCATCGCTTGTCGCGGCGCTGGTGCTCTGCGCATTCATGATCGCGATCAGTTACGCCTACCATAAGGGCTTGAAGATCGATTGCGGCTGCGGAGTTGGCCCTCCGGAAGAGGCTGGACCCGCGGCGTTGCTGCGCGATGGTCTGAGATTCCTGCTGCCGACGCTGATCGTGCTGGCGGGCTCTTTCTGGATTCGCCGCAAGCCGAGCCCCGCGCCCGTTTCCGAGGCAGCGCCCGTCACGTAAGCCTTCGTATCAGCAATACCGGATGTCCGGGCAGTCGCGAACAAACGAAAGCATAGAGAAAAGGGAAGGATTGCTGGAGTTAGTCGCCGGTGGTCGCTGCGGTCGTGTTTGTTGCGTCGACCGTCGCTGTGGGCGAGATGTTCTTGAGGAACCGCCAGGGGTCTACCGGAGTGTTGTTGATGCGGACTTCGTAGTGCAGGTGCGGGCCGGTCGAGTGCCCGCTATTGCCCTCGTAGCCGATCACGTCGCCGCGCTTCACGTGCATTCCCACCTGAACGTTGAACCCCGAAAGATGGCCATAGAAAGTGCTTACGCCGAAGCCGTGGTCGATCACGACCAGCCTGCCGTAACCAGCACACAGCCCTGCCTGCACCACATCGCCATCGGCTGTCGCGCGAATCTCGTCTCCGTAGTGCGACGCGATATCAAGGCCTGAGTGGAAAGCGCCCTCGCCGCTGAACGGGTCCATGCGCTCGCCAAAGTGACTGGTGATCTCGCCGACGACGGGCCAGAGCGAAGGCACAATTCCGAGGTTGCTGAGCTGGTCGGTCGGCAGTATCCGCTGCTGCACACCGAGCGTACTCACCACCGCAGCGTTTTTCTCGAGGTAGCTGAATTCGTCCACCGATTGCTGGAACGCGACCTCGGTAGCTTCCGGCGTCACATTATCGTCGTCTGTCAGCCCGAAAGCGCTCTGGCGGAAGCGGGCGATTCCGTAGGCCATCGCCACTTCGCCCGCAAGCGACTGCAGCGAATCCAGGCGTTGATTCGTATCTTTTACCTGGGTTTGAAGCTGGACGTAACGTTGTTTGAGGCTATCCTGATCGCGGCGCAATGAGTTGTAGCTCGTTGCCTTCCAGAGCATCCGCGAATAAGACCCCAAGGCCGCCGCGACCGTGATGCCGCCTACAACGGCAAGAATTGTCAGCAGGTGCAAGACGTAGAAGGGCACCGACAAGCGTCGCATGCCGCCAGACGCGCTCGATGCAATAAAAAATGTGTAAGACCTACCCCTCATCGTCTGTCTTACCCTTGCGATTTAGTTTTCGACGGCTGGCTTGAACCGCTTGCCCCTTGCGGCGGTCCATCGATTGCCCGCGAACGACCCTACTCGAAGTTTGAACCGAGAGCCTTGGTTCGAAACCCGGCAAATTGTAATAACCGGACCGGCCAGCGTCAACCCTAATCTTCCATTTCACGTAGGCGCTCGCTTCTGGCATCTAGCTAGCGAAGCGCCCTATAATTCTTTTCGCCTCGCAAAGTCTACCCGATCAGCCGCGATCGCAACAACTGTACCGAGGGACAGTAATGGGCCGGGAAGATCAGTTAATCAGGAAGTTAGCCCTCGCCGTGCCGTCCGTGATCGGGCCGCGCGGGACCCGTCGTTCGCCTCGCGCCGGTATACGCCTTGGAATCGGCGACGATGCGGCGGTGGTTGTGCCCCGCCGAAACACCGACCTGATCGTGACGTGCGATGCTTTTCTCGAAGGAGTCCACTTTCTAGCCGATCGCCATCCGGCCGATTCGGTCGGCTATAAGTCGCTCGCGCGGGCCGCGAGCGACATCGCCGCCATGGGCGCCACGCCTCGGTTCTTCCTGCTGACGCTCGCTCTGCCGCAAGACCGCACCGGAGAATGGCTTAGCGGCTGCCTCCGAGGGATGTGGCGGGCGGCACGAGAGCTTGGCGCTCGGCTGATCGGCGGCGATACCACTCGATATCCGTCGATTTCAATCAGCATCACGGTTTTCGGCGAAGTCGCTTGTGGCCGCGCGATCACTCGCGCTGGGGCACGACCGGGCGACATTCTCTACGTCACCGGCAGGCTCGGGCGGGCGAAATTGGGCTTGGAGATCATCAAAAATTGCCCTCTTGGCAAAATTAAGCGCGTCATTCGCAGCCAGAGTCCGCTTCTGAAACAACACCTCTACCCGCAAGTTCGCGTAAGGCTCGGCGAGTGGCTCGCGAAGCATCGGATCGCGTCCTCGATGATCGACATTTCCGACGGCCTCTCGACCGACATCGGCCACCTGTGCGCGGCCAGCCGAGTTGGCGCGCGCGTGTGTGCCGAACGCATCCCGCGCGTCGCCATTCCCGCCGCACAGTCAAACTTTGCCCGTAAGCTCAAAGTCGATCCGCTCGAGATGGCACTGCATGGCGGCGACGACTACGAGCTTCTTTTCACAGTCCCTCGAAGGTTCGCGAAGCGCCTGCGCTCGGCGCCTGAATTTCAAGACATTTCCGCCATCGGCGAAATCGAGCGCGGCAAGCAGATCCTCTTGGTCGACTCAGACGGGCGCGCTAAGCCGCTCAAACCGAGCGGCTGGGATCCATTTCGAAGACTCTGACCGCAATTGATTAGTGCGTGCCGGGAGGCGCGTCGCCGTGCGCCGGTGCGGGTGCAGACACTGGTACGGGCGCAGGCACGGGCGGTGCCTGGGAAGTTTTCTGCGGCGCGGCGGCCGGCAGTGGTGGCGGAGGCGCGGGCGCTTTGATTTGCGTCAGCCCCTGCTCGGCAGCGTCGGCGGGCGGAGCCGTATCCGGCGTGTCGACCTGCTCCACGTGCTCGCCCACTTGCTTTTCGAGCGGCACCACGTTGGGAAAGTTCTCGACGGGCATTCCCTGCATCGCCTTCTGCATGAACTCGAGCCAGATCGGCAGAGCCGCGCGCGCACCAGTCTCCTTCATGCCGAGCGAGACGCCCGGGTTGTCGTTGCCCACCCAGACGCCGGCGGTGATCTGCGGCGTGAAGCCCATGTACCACGCATCGGTGAAGTCGTTGGTGGTGCCCGTCTTGCCGGCGGACGCGCGCCCGAGCTCCTTGGCTCGCACACCGGTGCCGAACTGAACCACATCTTCCAGCATCGCCGTCATCGTATGCGCCACGTCGGGCGAAATCACGTCCATCACGTTGGGCCGGTCCTCTTCCAGCACGTTGCCGTCGTACGAGGTCACGCGCCGGATGAAGTGCGGCTCGATGTGAATGCCGTCGTCCGGGAATACGCTGAACGCAGACGTGTGCTCCATCAGCGTGAGATCGGCCGCGCCAAGCGCCAGCGGCAGATACGGCGGCAGCGGGCTCGTGAGGCCGAACTTCCTCGCCAGATCGATCGTGTTCTCGATGCCGACGCGGTCGAGCAGCCGCACCGCCGGAACGTTGCGCGAATCGGCGAGCGCGCGGCGCAGCGTGATGCGGCCCTCGAATTTGTCGTCGTAATTGTGGGGCGAATAGTCCTGGCCGCCGCTGTGATACGTCACCGGCTCGTCGACCAGCGTGTCGAACGGCGACATCCCCTGCGTGAGCGCTTCGGAGTAGACGTATACCTTGAACGAGCTGCCCGTCTGCCGCATGGCCTGCGTGGCGCGGTCGAATTTCGACTGCTCGAAATCGTAGCCGCCGACCAGCGCCTTGATTTCGCCATTGGCGTTGTCGATCGCGAGCAGCGCTGCCTGCGCGGTCGGCTGCTGCTCGAGCTGGACCTCCGCCGTCGTCCCCGACAATTCGTTGATATGCACTACGACGAGATCGCCCACCTTCAGCAGTTTCTCGACTGATTTTTCCCCGGTCCACGCGAAATCCGCGGGCGTGAGCATGGCGTGGATCGCGCCGAGCTTGATCGATGCGAAAGTGGGCCGCACTTCCGTCACCAGCCCTGTGACGTAGTCGCCCTTGGCGATCGGGGCGTGCCAGTCGTCGTTGTCGTATTTTTCGATGGTCCCGGGATGGTCGTGCAGGATATTGGGCAGGTTGCCGCGCCAGCCGTGTCTGCGATCGTACGCGTGCAGGCCGTCGCGGACCGCCTGATCCGCGGCCTTCTGCATGGCGACGTTCAGCGTGGTATAGACGCGCAACCCATCCTCGTGAACCGCCTCGGTGCCGTAGGTGTGCTCGAGGTACTGGCGCACTTCCTCGACGAAATACGGAGCGAGATCGTCGCGCAGCGATTCGATGTGCAGGCCCAGCGCCTGGTGCCTTGCGGCTTCATATTCAGCCTTCGTGATCTTGCGGTCGCGAACCATCAGCGCAAGCACCAGATTGCGCCGGTCCAGCGCGCGGTCCGGATGGTTGATCGGCGAATAGATCGGCCCGCGAATGATGGCCGCGAGCGTGGCGGCCTCGGCGAGCGTCACCTGGCTCACCGGCTTGCTGAAGTAGTATTCGGAGGCCGCTTCGAAGCCGTAGTTGCCCGAGCCGAGGTAAATCTGATTGCAGTACATCGTGAAAATCTGGTCCTTCGTGTAGTGGCGCTCGATTTCGAGCGCGAGGATCGTTTCCTGGATTTTTCGGTGGAAGCTGCGGTCCGAGCGATTCAGGAAAAGACCGCCACCCAGCTGCATCGTGAGCGTGCTGGCGCCTTCGGCCACGCGGTGGCGCAGAATATCGTGCCACGCGGCCTCGAGCACGCGCGGGAAATCGACGCCCCAGTGCTCTTCGAAGTGCTGATCTTCGGTGGTGAGGATCGCAGCCCTCAGGATTTTCGGAATCTGGTTGTAGGTCACCAGAATTCGGCGTTGCAGCGCGAAGCTGCCAATCTCCTGGCCGTCGTCCGCGTAGAGTTCCGTTTCGGTGATCGGGCGGTAATCTTCGAGCGCGTGAATCTGGGGCAGGTCGCTGCTGTAGACGAATAGCAGCCCCGCCGCCGCGCCCAATGCAATCGAGCAAAGGACGAGGAAGGCCAGCGCGAGGCGCCCGAGCAGCGTCCCGCCGCCGATCTTCATCGTCGCGCGGTAAAACCGGTCTTCCATTCCCACTGCTATTCTATCGCATCGGCAAGCCGGAATCGGCGCTCGGGTCGAGGGCCAGTTTCCCAAGCGGGGCTAGTCGGGAGTTGAGGCTTGATTTTGCTGCGTGCCACGAACCGTCAGAAGATGCCGATTTCAGCGTCGTGGACGCTCCCATAGGTAGGAAAAAGCGCGGCGAGATGCGTCATGCCGAGGAGCGTCTTCACCTGATCGTTCAATCCGGCAATCGCGAATTTCCGCCGCGCCCTTTTCGCGCCGACGTACGCCCCCACGAGCGCGCCCAGCCCCGCCGAATCGATATGCGACGCCCCGCTGAAATCGATGATTAGCACATCGGAGGCGTTCGCGCGCGCCGCATCCTGAAACTCGAAAACTGTGTGGGCGCTCAGCGGGCCCAGCAGGCGCAGCACCGTCTGGCTGCCGCGTTCTCCGGTGGACGTGATGATCTCCACATAGTCGAGGGGCATGGGCGGATTGTACCGAAACGGGGCAGCCCGCGTGCCTCGCCGCTCCGCACCGCGTTCGCAAAAGCCAATGGCGAATGCCGCGACGACTACTTGATGCCGAGCAGCTTGCAGGCGTTCTTGTAGTAGATCTTCTCGCGACTTTCCTTCGAAATATCGAGCGAGTCAATCACCTTGATCGTCTCGCGAATGTACATCGGCCCGCCCTCGGGATCGAAGGGCGCATCCGAAGCGAACAGCACGTGCTCGATTCCGTAGAAATCGAGCGCGCACACCAGCGCCGATTTCGAGCCGAACGTCGCCGTATCCGCGTAGAACATCTTGAAATAATCGAGCGGGCGCTTCTTCAGTTCCTTCAGCAGCGGTTTGTAATCCACGGACGACGTGCGCGCGCCCAGCTGGTCCCATCCGGCGCCGACGCGCCCCTCGAAAAATGGCACCATGCCGCCCGCGTGATGGATGATGAATTTCAGCTCCGGCATCTCGTCCAGCATCTTCGAAAAGACGATCCGCGCCTGCGTCGCGCTCGATTCGTACGGCCAGCCGAACGTCCACCAGATTTCGTACTGCGAGACCTGCTCGGTCTGGTAGTCCGGAAAAGTCGCGGTGCGCGCCGGATGAATCCAGATCGGCTTGCCGAGCCGCTCCATCGCCTTAAATACAGGACGAAACTCCGGCGCGTCGAGCGGCTTGCCGCTCACATTCGAATAAATCTGGATGCCGCACGCGCCCAGCTGTTTGATCGCGCGCGTCGCCTCTTCGACCGCGCCCTCCGGATCGCGCATCGCCACGGACGCGATGAAGCTCGGAAACCGGTCCGGATATTTCTGGCACAGTTCGGCCATGCCGTCGCTCCCGGCGCGCGAAAGTTCGCGCCAGGCCTCGCGCGTGCCCACCACGTCGGGAGGCGGCGAAGCGAGCGACAGTATCTGCTGGTACTCGTCGAACATGTCCATCACCGCGAAGCGCCGGTCGAGATTGGTCATCATCGGGACCGCCTCGCTGCGCCGGTGCATGTCCTTCATCTGCCCGGTCTGCTTCAGCAGCAGTTCGTGAAACGCCTTCGGCCAAATATGAGTGAAGATGTCGAGTTTTCTCATGTCTATCGCCACGCCTCCGCAGTTTCGTTTCTTCCGATATAAGTGCCGTTCCATTCGTTGTGCCGGCCCGCCGCGATCTCGACGCAACGCTGCGCGCAGTTCGCGAGCACCACTTCGCCGCCGGGCTGCCCGCGCATCGAGCGGAGCTTCGCCACCATTTCCGGCACCCAGCGCTGCGCATCCGGCGAATCGATCGTTTTATCGGCCATGTGCGTCGGCGTGCTGCCCGGATCAACGGCGAATGCCGTGATTCCGTAATCCTTCACCTCAGCTGCAAGAAGCTCCGTGAGCCGCGCCTGCGCCGTCTTGCCCATACAATATGCGGAAAGATAGGGCGTCGCCATCTTCGCGCGTGGCGAGCAGATCGAGATGATGCAGCCCGCGCGCCGCTCTTTCATTCCCGGCAACACGGCGCTGATGAAAAGAAATGGCGCTCGCAAATGGACCGCCTGCGCCGCCCACCACTCGTCCGGATCCATCACGCCGATGGGGCCGAAAGGGCCGGGGACGCCGGCGTTATTCACCATGATCGTCACCGGGCCGAACGCCTTTTCCGCCTCCACGACCACTCGCGCCACGTCACCGCGATTCGTTGCGTCGCCCGCCACGGCGAGCGCGCGGCCGCCCTTCGCCTGAATTTCCGCGACGGTTTCATCGAGCTGTGCTTTGGTCCGCGATGTCAGCGTGACCGCCGCTCCCTCGGCTGCGAATCGCTCCGCGATGGCGCGGCCGAATCCTCCCCCGCCGCCGGTCACAATCGCGACGTGCCCTTTGAGCTCTCCCGTCATTAACGTGTCCCGTTTCGTGCACAACCACTTCTCAGCGGCGCGCATAATCGCAAAATCAAACACTCGATTCTATTCCAAATCTAGCGCGCGGCGGGCGCAAAGGAACGAGCTGCCTTATGAACCGGCGGCGCGGCAAAAAGCAGCAGCAGCGCGGCAAAGAAGCTCAGCGCCGAAACCGCATAAAACGCCGGTTCGTAGCTGCCGAAGCGGTCGTAGATGTATCCCGCGACAAACGGACCGGCTGCACCCGCCGTGGTACCGACCGCGATTACCACCGCCACGATAGGCGCGTACGCGTGCGTGCCGTAGTAGTTCGCCGGTATCGCCATCATCGACGAGAACGAAACGCCGAATCCCGCGCCCAGGCAAATCGCGTAAAGATACAGTCCCGCCGCGCCGCTCGCGTGCAGCGCCAGAATCATTCCCACGCCAAAGAGCACCGAAGCCGCCGCCCACACGAACCGCGGCTCCACGAGATCGGCTACGCCCGCGAAAAACAGCGTCCCGCCCAGGCTCGCGAACAGCATCACCGAAATCGAAAATGCCGCTGCGCTCGCGCTATATCCAAGGTCGCGCAAATGCACCACGCCGTGCGCGAGAAACAACGGATATCCTGCGCTGAATCCTAGAATCGCGATCAGAAACATCCAGATGGCGGGCGTGCGAAACACTTCGCCGAATGTCCAGGTTTCCGCCGTCTTGTAAACGCCGTGCACAACTGCGCGCACTTGCGGCGAAGCAGTCTGCGCCTCGCCGCTCGGCTCGCCATCCGGCACTTGCCCGAGATCGGCGGGATTTTCCTTGATGAGGAAAAACGCCAGCAGCGACGCCGCGCAACTCAGCCCCGCGATCAGCATCCATCCCGCTCGCCAGTTTCCGCCAGACTTGGCGATCGCGTAATTCAGCACCGGCGCCGCGACGAACCCGCCAAAGCTGCTTCCCGTGTGCACCAGCGTGATCGCCCGCGCCTTGTGCTTCACGAACCATCGCCCGATCCCCGCCTGCGCGCCGAGAATCCCGCCCGAAAGCGCGCTCAGTCCGATCAGTACGCCGAACACGAGATTCACCTCGAGCGTCGTGCGCACCGCGAATGCCATCAGCAGCGCCCCGGCCATCACGCCTACGCACCCCAGAGCCATCGTGAAGCGCACGCCTTTTTTATTGATGCAGATCGCGACGAGGGGAGCGGGCAGCCCGACCATCCACTGAAATAGCCCGTAAGCCGCGCCCAGCGCCGCGCGATCCATGTGCAGATCGGCGGCCATGTACGCGTTGATGACGCTCGCGCCGTAAAGAGGGAACGCGAAGTTGGTGAAAAGGATCAGCCAGAAAACTGCGAGCAGTTTCCAGCCGTAGAATTCCGACTTTTGCGCCATCCGGCTCCTTGCCGCGCATCGCCGCACCAGCGATGCAATGCGCGGCGCCACACCCGCCAGCTGACTTGCGCGCGTTCGCTTGCTTTGGAATGAGGGCGCGCCCCCGCGCGCCCCTGAAATCTACTGCCGCTCTTCCGCCGCCGCCCAGTTGCCGTGCACCTGATTGCGCAGCCGCAGCGGCAAATGAGCCGTCGCGATCGGCCCCTTATCGACGTGCGCGGCTTCGAACACCAGCAGGTCCGAGAGCTGCTGGTCGTGCAGGTCCGCGACCAGCGCAAGATAGCCTTCGTGCCCCGGCTCCTTCGATGGAATGTGCACCTCCTCCTGGATCGTCACCGGCCGGTTCGAATGCCACGATTGCAGCTTCCCGCTTTTCACCTCGAGGCGGCTCAGCGTATTGAAGCCCGCGCCCACCGGCCCCGAAACGATCGGCGGCCCAGCCTCCGGATCGAAGCGCTCGTAGTAGCCGATCGAGTAATCCTTCATATGATCCTTCATCGCGACGCGCGGAAAATCGCCCGAAGGCGCGATATTGTACTCCTCGAATTTCTCGCCCGGCTTCGACATGTCGAAGCTCCACCGCACCACGCGCCCGGCCGCCATGTCTTCCGGCTTCGGATGAATGTGCGACGCCTGTTGAATGAACGGGAACGGCGCGTATTTCCCGATGCCGAAATCGAGATGCACGAATTTCCCCTCCGTGTACGCGTTCATGAAGTGGAACGCGGAGCACGCCGGCCTGCGGAACCAGTGCATGTGCTTCACGCTGCCGTCGCGCGGCATGATGCCGACGAACGTGTCCTTGTCCGGCTCGCAGACCCAGTGCACGCCGCCCGCCTTCAGCCGGTCGAGATCGCAGGTGGTGGGAAACACGGGGAAAATCGCGTGCTCCTTGGTCACCGCGAAATCGTGCATCAGCGAAACGTAGGGAACTTCGAACCATTCCTCTTTCACGAGCTGGCCTTCTTTATCGGCCACGCAGTAGGAAATATCGCGCGTCGCAAGCCCGCCGGCCTCGTAGCCAAAGAAGTACAGATCGCCGGTATCCTCATCGAGCCGCGAGTGCGCCGTCATCGTCTTGCTCTTAAGCTTCCCGCCGAAGTCCCATTCGCCCATCGTTTCGAGCGTGTCAGGATGCAATTCCATCGCGCGGCCGTCTTCCTTGAGCGCCAGCAATTTCCCGCCGTGAAAAATTGGCGTCGTGTTGTAGACGCACCGGTTCACATTCCGCACGCTCGGATCGTCCGTGTACGGATTGCGGTACAGCCCGAAAAGCCCGCGGCGCGCCTTGCGGTCCGCCTTCAGCCGGTCGGACATGATGTAGCGCATCTTGAAATCCACGTGCCCATCCTCGAATAGGAACGAGCTGATCATCCCGTCGCCGCTCAGGTACGTGTCGTGGCCGAGCATCGGTGGATACTGCGGATCGGGAACGGTGCGGTACCACTGCCCGTTAATCTCTTTCGGCAGATCGCCCTCAACGACCAGATCGTAGATGTCGCATTCGGTGCGCATGGGCGCGTTGAAGCCCTGGTAATCGAACGAATCGGGAAATTTAGTTGTCATGGCGGCTGGCTCCTGTCCTTGGCCGGTCGATGCTATCAGCAATCGCTGCTTTTACACAAAAGTCCTATCACTTCGATAAGCCGCGCGTCAACGTCGGCTGCTTGAGCGGTCCCATAGTTGTGTGCACCGTCGCACCCCGGCCCGATACATGCGAACGGCATCAGCCTGTGCAGTTGTAGGGGCGCTGCTCGCTGCACCCTAGGGCTGCCGATTTCGCCCAGGGCAATCCTACGTGGTGCGCGGCGCTTCGCGTGGCAAAGTCGCTGAGCCAGGAGGCGGCGCTGGCTCCAGCGCCAATTTGTCGAAATCATCCCGTGGAATCAGAAATCGCCCGGCGAGCGCCGGGTACTTCCCGGTCGCCAATTGCACGCACATCTCGGCGCATCGCGCGAGCCCCGGCGCGGGATCGCCATTCTGCTTGAGCCGCTTCAGCGATTCGACCATGTGCGGCACCCATCGTTTCGCGTCCTCCGCCGCGATCGTATCTTCCGCCATGTCCGTGATCACGGTGCCCGGCTCAATCACGTAGACGCACACGCCGTGACTCTTCGCCTCAGCCGCCGCAAGCTCCGACAATCGGATCTGGCTCATCTTGCCGATCCCGTAGCAGCTCACATGCGGCGTGAACCATTGCCCGCCGAGGCTCGCCACATTAATCACGCTGCCCTTGTGCCGCTCAATCATTCCCGGCATCACCGCGCGCATGAAGAGCAGCGTCCCGCGCACCATCACTTCCTGCGCCTTCCACCACGCGTCCGGGTCGATCACCCACACAGGACCAAACGGCCCCGTGATCCCGGCGTTGTTCACCAGCACGGTCGTGGGGCCGAATTTCTTCTCCGCCGCAGCCACCACGCGCGCCACATCGTCGCGCTTCGTCACGTCGCCGGCCACGGCGAACGCGCGCCCGCCCGCTGCTTCGATCTCGCGCGCCACGGCGTCGAGTTGATCCTTCGATCGCGCCGTCATGGTGACGGCCGCGCCCTCCGCCGCCAGCCCCAGCGCGATTGCCTTGCCGAATCCGCGGCCCGCACCCGTAACGATCGCTGTCTCTCCCGCCAGCCTACCTGCCATGGAATTTGCTCTCGGGTGTGTTCACTTCAGAGGCTTCCCCGTCACCGGGTGGACATAATGGAAGGGCACGACATCGGTCTGCGGCCAGAAGCTGGCCTTCTTCGGCCGGAGTTCGTCCGGCCCGAGCGGGTCTTCGGGAAACGTCTTCGAGAATGCCGGCACAGCGTAACCGGGTTTCACGCGGCCCCAGCCCTGATCGTACGGCGCGTAGAAAAACGCGTTGTAATCGAGCACGCCGATTTTCCAGATGCCGTCTTCGCGGAAATACGTGTTCTCGTAGACGCCGCCTTCCCAGAAAGGCTCGGTGATTTGCGGCACGCTTTCGTGGCTGCCGCCCTGCATGAACGCGCGAAACCGCGCTTTCGCGCTGAGCCGGTCCGGCGCCACGTGAATGATGTCCTGCATCGTGAGATGCTCGAGCAGCAAGCCGTGCGTCGGCCCATTCTTTCCCGGCGAAAATTTCCCACGCAGCCGCCCGCCATACAGCCGCCGCACGCCCGCCTTGCCCTTGAAGACGCCGCCGAGAAAATACGTTTCGCCACGCTCGGAGAACAGATCGACCGCCTCGTCGTAGAGGCACTTGTCGATGAAATACGAGTACGCGTGCTGCAGCCGTCGGATCGCCAGCTCGTCCTGCACCATTTCAAGCCGATTCGTCAATTCATCGACGCGCTTCTCCAGCGCCAAAATCTTTTCGTCCGCCGTCATTTTGCTCAATCGTCTCCGGCCAAACGCCTCTGTGTCGCACCTACGGCGCTTGACGTTCGTATGGATGGCGACCCAGGCCTTCCGGCCTGGGCTAACTTGTGACGCACCTCCGGTGCTTGAAGCCAAGCATCCGGCTCACCGTCGATGTCCGCCCGAGATCGATTTTCGAATTTCCATTTTCGATTTTCGATCTTTTCCTACGCCTCGCTGATAAACTTCGTCACCAAACACGCATCCAGCCCCTCGATGCCTTCCTCCGACCCGTGCCCGCTCTCCTTCACGCCGCCAAACGGCGATTCCGGCACCGAAATCTGATACGTGTTGAGCCCGATCATCCCCGCTTCGAGCTGCTCACCCAGTAATTTCACGGTCCGCGACGAATTCGTGAACGCAAACGCCGCAAGCCCATACGGCAACCGGTTCGCCTGCTCGATCACGCGATCGAAATCCGTGAACGGATTGATCACCGCGACCGGCCCAAACGGCTCCTCATTCATGATCCGCGCCGAATTCGGCACATCCGAAAGAACGGTCGGCGCATAAAAATATCCCGGGCTGCGAAGCCGCGCGCCGCCCGTCTGCACATGAGCACCGTGCTCCCGCGCGTCCTGGACGAATCCTTCAATTGCAGCGAGCCGCCGCGCATGAACCAGGGGCCCCATCTTGTTTTTCTCGTCGAGCCCGTCGCCGACCGGCACTTGTTTTGCGCGCGCCGTGAATCCCTCGATGAACTTGCCGTAAATCTTCTCGTGCACATAATAGCGCGTCGGCGAAACGCACACCTGGCCCGCATTCCGGTACTTCGCCGCCACGGACGCATCCAGCACTCTTTCGATATCGACATCATCAAACACGATCACCGGCGCGTGCCCGCCCAGCTCCATCGTGGTGCGCTTCATGCCGTCCGCGGCGAGCTTCATCAGGTGCTTGCCTACCGGAATCGACCCCGTAAACGAAATCGCGCGAATCACCGGCGACGCCAGCAGATACGACGAAATTTCCGCCGGCACGCCGTAGACGATCGCCAGCACATTCGCCGGCAGCCCCGCATCCACCAGGCATCGCGCCACCGCAAGCCCGCTTGCAGGCGCTTCTTCCGCCGGCTTCAGGATCACCGAGCATCCCGCGCCCAGCGCCGAGCCAATCTTCCGCGCGGGATTGCCGAGCGGAAAATTCCATGGCGCAAACGCCGCCACCGGTCCCACCGGTTCCTTCACGATGGCCATGCGGGTGCCCATGGCGCGCTGCGGCAGCACTCGCCCGTAAGCGCGCCGCCCCTCTTCCGCGTACCACTCGAAAATATTCGCGGACATTATCACTTCGATTCGCGTCTCGTGGATCGACTTGCCGCATTCGGTCGTCGCGGTCCGCGCGATCTCTTCCCTGCGCTCGCGCAGCAGATCGGCCGCCCGCTTCAGGATTCGCCCGCGCTCATCCGGAAAAATCGCGCGCCACGTCTTGAATCCCCGCTGCGCCGCCGCGAGTGCTCGGTCGAGATCGGCCTTCGACGCGTGCGGCACCTGCCCGATCGTTTCCTCGGTCGCCGGATTGATCACGGGCGAAGTCTTCCGCCCCTCGGCGCCCAGCCATTCGCCGCCGATAAAAAGCCCTAATTCCGCGTACGCTGTTGCCAACTGAGTCGCCATTTTGTGCTCCTATCGCAAGCCTCGGCATAATTTCACGTCGCCGCACCCCCGTCAAGCCGCCCGATTTGCGCTATAGTGGCCGGAACCAGAACAGGCCCAAGAACGAATGCCTTACGAAGACGACGAGATCGGCGAAGCGCGATCCGGCGAAGAACGCCGCGGTAAGCGGCCCATCGACATCGCGGCCCGAAGGCGCCGCCTGATCCTGAAACGGAAATTCGAAGAAGCCTTGAAGAGCAACGATGTGGAGCTGTTCAAAGAAGCGATTATCAATGACCTCGGTTGGATGCCCGGGACGCCCGAATACGGCCGGGCTGTGAAGATTTGGTACGCGCAGCGCGGCCGCTCTTAAAATCTCTTCGAGCGAGCGCTGCCACTCTTGCCTCCTGTTCCTCTTCGGGCAAGGTTGAGAGATGCTTCTCCGCCATCGCGGTCAACTCTTCGACCGCTTTCCGCAGGCTCATTTTTTTTCGCTTTGTCGCCATGCGTTGTACCTCTCTCGAAAAGCTTAAATTCAGGTTAACAGCAACCGGTGCTCGATTCAACCGACGCTCCCCGCCGATGGTTATCACGGGCACACGATAAATTTTCCGTGCCCTAGCGTATTCCGCGGTGCGATTCATTTGCGTCCTCGCTGGATTCATCGCCCTATCTGATGCTACCGATTCGTATTTTGAGTTTGTCGTTTTCGGCCCATATCTGCAAACTAATGGAGAGTTTTTAGTGTAACAAGAGCATCTCGCTTTTCCACGTGGAGACGGGATTACCCGCCGCTATCGTTCCAGCGGCGGCGCAGTGCGGGCCTCAATTTGGATCTCGGCTGAGATTCCTTTGACTCCGCACGGCCGGATGTTTCCAAGGTTGGAAAAGGAGATGAAAGATGTCAGCGGTTAACCAGGGTGCATTACAGCAGAGTAGTTTGGGTGCAAGTTCCAGTGAGACGGCCAAGCGTCCTTTCGCGGTTCCGGCTCCGGTCACGCCACGCAACCAGGGTCTTTTCTCCACTGCAATCATCGAGGAAGATGCGCGCGCCAAAGGCAAGCGCGCCGCGCAAACCGGTTTCGCGTTCGCCGTACAACTCGCAGTCGTCGGCGGGCTTCTTCTCATTCCGCTGATATTCACCGAAGGCCTCGATCTCTACAAGGTCAACAGCACGATCCTGATCGCGCCTCCGCCGCCGGCCGCTCCTCCGCCACCCGTGGCGCACGCGGAAGCCACGCCGAGGCCAACCTTCATCAAGGCGCAACTCACCGCGCCCACCGTGATCCCGAGGAAAATCGCGCAGGTAGCGGATGCAAGCGCGGCCGCTCCCGCGATCGCCGGCATGGTAGGAGGAGTGCCGGGAGGTGTAGGCGACGTCCTCGGAGGAATCGCTTCAGGACCACCGCCGCCACCGCCCGCCGCTGAAAGGCCCAAGGGACCGATCCGCATCACCAGCGGTATGAAGGAGCCGACGCTGCTGTATGAGCCGCCGGTCGTCTACTCCCCGGTCGCTCGAATGGCGCATGTTGAGGGCACGGTCGTCATCGAAGCGATCATCGACGAGCAAGGCAACGTCACGCAGGTCCATTTCATCAGCGGCCCCGCGATGCTGGTGCAGTCGGCGATGAAAGCCGTGGCGGAAAGAAGGTACGCGCCCACGATCCTCGATGGCCAGGCCGTCGCAATCCGCCTCACCGTCAGGGTCGATTACAAGCTCAGCAGCTGATACCCGCGCGTTTCATTCGAGGCGGGAAACTTCGCTTTCCCGCCTCGACACTTCACAGCGAAATCCCGAATCCCCGCCCCTGCACTCCCAGCAGCAGCAGCCCCATCAAGAACACCCACAAGCCATCCATAAAATGCCAGTAGATCCCGACTACTTCCGCCGCGAGCCCCAGCTTCCCCGTCGTCCGCAAATGACGAGCCCTTGAAACAAGCCACGCGAGCGCAACGATCCCGCCCAGCAGGTGGACGGCATGCGCCGCCGTCATCGTATAGAAAAGCGCGCTGCCGGGATTCGACGCCACGTAAACGCCCTGCGAAAGCAATTGCCGCCACGCAATCAATTGTCCCGCGATGAACGCAAGCCCCAGCACGAGCGTCGCCCCCAGGTAGCGCGCGAACCGTCGCGCGTCGTCCGCATGGATCCGCGCCAGCTGCAGCGCGAAGCTGCTCAGCACGAGAACGATCGTATTCGCGTAGAGAATTTCCGGCAGCTGGATCGGCCGCCACTCCCGCGAGCCCACCCAGCGGATCGTCAACATTGCGCCCAGCGTGGCAAACAGTGAAACGATCGAAGCGATCCCGTAAAATATCCCCGCGCGGTAAACATCCGGCGGCACAGGACGGTGTCTCGCGTAAAAACGCGCGCGCCAGTCGTCGTCGCCCCAGTCGTCGACATCGCCGCCGCGAAATCCCGGCCCGTTTCCGCCGGTCGACGGTACGAGCACTTCCTCTTCTTGTTCCGGCTGCGCGTCCGGCGGTTTTGGTAGCGTCGCCAAATTCACTCTCCCTTTTTGCCGTCCACTTGATTACTCCGCTTGCGGCGTTGCCCTCTTGAATTTGCAGAGTACCCTACGCTCCAAGCGAAGTCCAAATCTGAAGTCCAAGCCTTTCTCTCGCGTCGCTGGCTACAGCAACCCGGCGGCAGCGGCGCGTATTCTAAACCAGGACATGGATAGGCGCGCTGAATTGTGGCCGGTCAGAGCGTCGGAGCGACCGGTAGGGAAGCGGCGCCAACGGCGGGTCGACGTGATGGGATGTGCTATTGTCGGTCGCAGAGGCACGGCGCGATGATCCCGCGGCAATGGGGGAAACTGCGCGGCATATTGCCGGGAATCCTGGCGGGCGCGTTGGTCTGCGTGTTTGCGGCCGGAATGCTATTTTCCGCGGCGGCTCAAATCCAAAACTACGAGAGCGGCGGAATCATCGACATGGACGGCAAGCGATTCGCGCCGGAAAATCCCAACGAGAAGGCGGAGTGGACGTTCGCGCGATTTCACTACGATCTCGGCGAGGAATTCGGATTCTACCGCTTCCAGCGCTGGGCCGCGGACTGGCCGAAGGCGGACCGCCAATTCATTCTGGGTGTGAAACGGCTCACGCTGATTCAGTCGCGGTCAACGGAGCACGTCGTCGACGCGAACAGCGAAGACATCTTCAACTATCCATGGGTTTACATCGAGGATGCGGGCGCGTGGAATCTGAGCGAGAGGCAGGCGGCGCGGTTGCGCGAATACCTGTTGCGTGGTGGATTCCTGATGGTCGACGATTCGCACGGCGACGAGGAGTGGCAGAATTTTGTTTACGGGATGCGGATGATCTTCCCGAATCGTCCGATCGAGGATCTTGCGAATAAAGACGAAATCTTTCACGTCACCTATGATCTCGACGACCGCGTGCAGGTGCCGGGCACGCGCTACATCTGGGGCGAGCGCTGGCGCTACACGGCCGATAGCGCGACGCCGAAGTGGAGAGCGATCCGCGACGACAAAGGCCGGATCATGGTCGCGATCTGCCACAATTCGGATGTCGGCGATGCATGGGAGTGGGCCGATAGCCCGCAATACCCGGAGCACCCGGCGTCGGTCGCCTACCGCATTGGAATCAACTACATCATCTATGCGATGACGCATTAGAGCCGCCTTGCGGTGTTCCCGGCGGCGTGTCGGTTTTCGCGGTGGGGATTCTGATCGGGAGCTCGTAGCGTTGGCCGCCGCTAGAAAGTCGACGTGGGCGTGGGGCTCGGCAGGATTACGCCGGCTTCGACAGTCATGCGCGGCGCGCGGCGCATGGTTTCGATGAAGGCGCGCACGATTTCGGGATCGAACTGATTCGCGGCGCAGCGTTCGAGCTCGGCGAAGGCGTCTTCGGGCGTCCGCGCTTTTTTGTAGGTGCGCGCGGATGTAATCGTGTCGTACGCATCGGCGATGGCGATCACGCGCGCGCCGTGCGGAATGTTTTCGCCCTCGAGGCGGTCGGGATAGCCGCTGCCGTCGTAAAACTCGTGGTGGTGGCGCACCATCTCGCGAATGCGCTCCATCGGTTTCAGCGGTTCGAGAATTTTCGCGCCAAGGTCCGTGTGGGTCTTCATGGTTTCCCACTCGGAGGCATCGAGCGGGCCCGACTTATTCAGAATGGCCTCGGGGATGCCCACTTTCCCGATATCGTGCAGCAGCCCGGCGAGACGGATGTCCTCAACTTCGGCCGCGCTCATGCCGAGCGCTTGCGCGATCATCACGGAGTATGCGGAAACCTTCCGCGAATGTCCCTGAGTGTAGTGATCCTTGGCGTCGATCGCGAGCGCGAGCGAAGTAACGGTCTCGACGACGGCGGGCGGAAGCCCGTCGGCGTCCGTCGCGCCGCCCTGTTCCTCGAGCGACCGCGTGAACTGCTCGAGGCGCCGGTAAATTTCCTCGAACGCCTCGGGGCCGGTGGAAAACAGGCGCTTCAGCGTGACGCCGAGGTAGGCTTCAAGAACATCCTTCTTCCATCGCTTGCGGTCGTTGGGATCGCCCTGCTCGGCGCTCGAAACGGAATTCCCGCCCTGATGTTTCGAGATGTACATCGAGGAGTCGGCAACCTGAATGAGTTCCTGCGGCGTCGATCCATGGATTGGGAATGCGGCAATGCCGAAGCTGGCGGTGATGTTTTTGTCGCGCAAAAGCGGATCGGCGGCAATCCAGCCGCGGAGCTTGCCGGCGAGCTGGCGAGCCTGCTCGACGCCGGTTTCCGGCATGAGAATCACGAACTCGTCGCCGCCATAGCGCGCCACCACGTCGGACCGGCGGCAGTTCTGTTCGAGGATGTGGCCGACGCGCTGCAGGACGACGTCGCCCTCGAGGTGGCCGTAAAAATCGTTCACGAATTTGAAGCGGTCGAGGTCCATGAGGACGAGCGCGAACGGGCGGTTGGCGCGCGTCGAGCGCTTCCATTCGGACGATAGCGCTTCCATGAGGAAGCGGTGCGTCTTGACGCCGGTCAAGCCGTCGGTGATGGCTTGTTCCTGCGCCCGCTGGAACGTGAGCGCGTTGTGCAAAGCTCCGGCGAAGAGATCGGCGAGCGTGCGGAGCAGCAGCACGTCGTGATCGGGAAACTGGCAAGGATCGGTCGATTCCACGTAAAGGACGCCGAGAAATTGCTCGCCATAGGTGATGGGTAGAGCGAGCGAGGCCGTCGAACCCGGGAGCACGGTTCGAGGCGTCGACGAATTCACCTCGTAAATCGTCGCCATCTGCCCGCTGCGGGCCACCTGCCCGACCAAGCCCTCGCCCAGCTGAATGCGGCGGCCGATCGCGTCGCGGCGCGTGCCAGCCTCGGCCCGCACCACCAAATCCTTCGCCGAATAATCGAGAATCGCGATTCCGATGTGATCGTAGGGCAGGTGATTCTCGACCTCGGCTGCAATCCGGGCCAGCATCTCGTCGGGATCGAGAGTGGTGATCGCGTGGCTTGAGACGTTGTTGATCAGCGTCAGCTGGCGGGACTTTCTCTGTTCTTCCGCGAAGAGCCGCGCGTTTTCGATCGCGATACCCGCCGCGCTGGCGAGCAGGGCCAGCAGTTCGACGTGGCCTTCGTCGAAAGAGCGTTCCTTCGTGCTGTGGATCACCATCGCGCCAACCGGCTGATCGTGGAGAATCAGCGGCACGGCGCACGCGCAGCTCATTTCGCGCAATGGTTCGATGCCGAGACGCTTCGTCTCCTCCCAGAAATTCTCGCGAATCAGAAGCGGCCGCGCGGAGCGCACCACGTACTCCACCAAATGATTCCCGGCGGGACGCGAGCGCTTCGGGCGCCGCTCGCCGTCGGTGACTTCGATCTCGAAGCGCACTTCGCTGATTTTCGCATCGTAGATGGCGATGAAAAAGCTGGTGACGTCCAGCACGCGGCGCATTTCGGAATAAATCCGCTCGAGGAGGGCGTCGAGCTCGAGCGTCGAACTGAGCGCCCGGCCGATTTCGTTGAGGATATGCAGTTCCTCCGTGCGCCGCGACGTCTGCTGCATGAGGTAGCTGTTCTCGACCGACATCCCGATCTGCTGGCCGAGCGCCATCAGCAGGCGAAGCTCCGCGGGAGTGAATCCGCGATTGTCCGGCGTCGCCAGCAGCAACACGCCAAACACGCGGCCCTTCGCCTGAAGGCTGATGCCGACCACGGTGCGCAGCCCGTGCCCGAGCAGCAACTGACGCACCTGGCGAAACGACTCTTCCTGCTCCAGCGCCTCCCAATTTGCATCGCGCACCAGGTCCCGCAGCACGACGAGTCCGCCAAGGCGGGCCACAAGATTCACCATGTATTCGTCGAGGTTGCCGTCGTGAATCGTCTGCGCGAGGTCTTCGCTCAATCCTGTAACGATCACCGAATTCGATGCGCGCGGTTCGGCTTGCTGGACGCAAAGTACGCCGGCCGGAATGCGGACCACGTTCAAGACGCGATCGAGCGCTTGGCCCAGCATCTTGTGGATCTCGCCGCCCGCAAAACCCGAAGCAGCCAGGTTCAAATTGGAGAGCGCCAGCATGTTGCGCTCCACCCGGCGCCGCTCCTCTTCGTAGATCGCCATTACCATCAGCACGCAAGTGAAGAGTTCTGGCAAAGCCATCAGCGGGAACAGATCAACTCCCGGCAGGAAGCCCATCCGAACGCGGATTATCCCCCACAGAGCGAACAGCCCCCACGCGGCGAAGGTGACGGCGAGCAATAAATCGACGCGGGCTTCCTGTTTGCGGCCTTCTTCCCAGAACGTGTATCCAACGAGAAGAAAGAGAAGGCCCATCGCGAGGACTACAGGGACTTCCACCCAGTGATTCGCGTGAGCGATCGCCCAGACCAAGCCAACGCCTGCCGCCGCGCCGATGATCCGGACCGGAATTCGAAGGCCTGCGTAAAGTCGCGCCGCGCAGTAGAACGCCAAAGATCCCATCACCAGTACTGTCTCGTTGAGGATGCCATCCACCTTCAGCCAGGCTGCGCTTCCTCCCAGCGAGGCCAAGACTCCGGTGACGAAATGCAGGCAAAACAGGGCCCACGCGGCCGACCACGCGAGGAGATACTCCTGGTGCTTCAGGCGGTATAGAAAAGAGAAAAAGACGGCGAGCAGAAGCGTGCTCGTGAGCAGGACCAGGTATGTGGTGGTTACATGGATCGGCAACGTGACGCTCCGGACTTACCACCCCGACACTCGCTTGAGAATATCAGAAAACGTGCAGGCGCCCTGCGACCGTGTCCAGTTGAGTTTCTTGGGTGTCACCTTATACCGCACCCGAGACCACCCAGCGCGGACGGCTGTGGCCTCAGCCGCCCCTCACTCTTGGTCCGCAAAGGGTATGCCTCCGGTGTCCTGAGGTCAAGCAAGTATCTATCCGCATCCCGGGTATCAAGTGCCATACCTCGATGGAGTTACAGTGTCAGTTCGCTCGATTTTGAAGGATGCTTCCGCTAAGATGAATTCTTTCGAGAAAATCGAGGAATCCGAATGGCTCCCGCAGAAAAGCCGCGCGTCCGTTTCGCCCCGTCGCCGACGGGCTATCTTCACGTGGGAGGCGCCAGAACCGCGCTGTTCAATTGGCTCTTCGCCCGGCACGAGCGCGGCACGCTCCTGCTGCGGATCGAGGATACGGATGTGGGGCGCAACCGGCCGGAGCTGGTTGATGGAATCCTCGACGATCTGAAATGGCTGGGGATTGAATGGGATGAAGGGCCGTTTTTTCAATCTCAGCGCATCGAGATGTACCGGGAGGCGGCCGAACGGCTGCTCGCTAGCGGCGCGGCTTTCCCGTGCTACTGCAAGGCGTCCGCCTATGCCGGCGGCGATGCGGCGCCAGCCACTGGGGCCGAGGAGCAAGAGGGCGAAGGCGACGACGAAGGGCCGAAGCTGCAGAAAGGTCCCGCGTGTCCGTGCCGGGACATGAGCGAGGCCGAGCGCGCGGCCAGGCAAAAGGACGGCGTTCCACGGGCCATCCGGTTTCGAGTCCCTCGAAGCGGTTCGACAAAATTCGAGGACGTGGTTTTCGGTCCGCGCGAGGTGCAGAACGAAGAGATCGAGGATTTCGTCCTGCTGCGCTCCAACGGCCTGCCAACTTATCAGCTCAGCGTGGTGGTAGACGACATCGACATGCGCATCACACATGTGATCCGCGGCGCCGATCATCTTTCGAATACTCCAAAGCAGGCGCTGCTCTATCAGGCACTCGGCGCTCCGGTGCCGGTGTTTGCGCACGTCCCGCTGATTCTGGGGCCTGACCGGACGCGGCTTTCGAAACGTCACGGCGCCACGAGCGTCGGCTCGTATGCGGCTGAAGGCTTTTTGCCTGAGGCTTTTCGCAATTTCCTCGCGCTGCTGGGATGGTCGCCGGGAGGAGATTCGGAGTTTCTCCGCACGCCGCAGATGATCGAGCGTTTCAGTTTGTCAGGCGTAAGCCGCACCAACGGGGTTTTCGATCGGCCCAAGCTCGAGTGGTTCAATACGGAATATCAACAGAAATTGCCGATCGAGGATCTGCTGCCTTACGTGGAGGCGGAGTTGAAGCGCGCCGGATTGTGGGAGGGCTCGCAGGCGAGCAAAGACCACGCGTGGTTCGCGCGAACGGTCGATCTGATCCGGCCGCGCACGCGCCTGCTCGGCGATTTCACGGGATGGGCGCGCGCGTTCTTCAGCGACGATTTCGAGTACGAGGCGGAGGCCCGCGAGAAATTCTGGAAGGATGAGCGGCTGGGCGGGATGCTGGCAAAGCTTGCCGATGCGCTTGCGGCGCTGCCTGATTGGAACCATGATGCCTGCGATGCGGCGTCGCGCGGCGTGGCGGCGGCGGAAGGTGTGAAAGCGGGCTTGCTGATCAATGCCACGCGCGTCGCGATCGTCGGCCGGGCGGTGGCTCCTCCCCTTTTCGACACGATGGTCGCGCTGGGCAGGGAGCATGTGCTCGCACGTCTCCGGCGCGCGGTTACATTTCTGGGATCGCGATAAATTGAATCGCTAGCTAGAGGCGCGGCGTTACTTGCCTGAGCGGAAAATCTCAGGGTGCACGGCGTGTTCCGGCGCTCCGGCGGCCGCGATCTTCACCGGCACGTCGAGCGGAATCTTCACCGGCGGCAGGCACGCGGAGCTATTGCACGCCTGGTAGCGCAGCGTGATGGGAATCGTGGCCTCGCCGACCGGCGCCTTGTCTCCCGCGGATAACTTCAGCTTCAGCGTGACCGTGCCGGCGTACACGTTGAGAGGTTTATCCGCGAAAGTGAACTTCTTATCGTGGCCCGGCGGATAGATCGAGTCGACCAGCGTAAATCCCTCAGGAAGCTTGGGTGTAAGAGTGGTCGGAATCAGGTAGGCATCCGAAGGCTTGTGTGAATTCATGTGGTACGCCTCGTTGATGTCGACCACCACGGCGACCTCGAAATCCTTGCCGCGCGGCACCGGCTCGAGCGAAACGTAGGTGTGGGTCTTTACGACCTGCGACGGAGACAGCGTCGGGGCTTCCTGCGCCGGCGCAATCGCGGCGCCGGCGCCCGCGATCCAGGCGAGCGCGCAGGCTGCAAGAAAATAGCGGAATGCTTTGGCTGAGATCATAGCTGGCTCTCGATATCCTTGGTGATCTGAGTTGGGTCGACTACGCCAATGTACCTCTTCACGATCTTGCCGTCGCGCGAAATCAGGAAGCTCGTAGGCATGCCGAGCAGCCCGCCGAACTTATCGGTGATCGCGTCGCTGCCTTCGACGATGGGATAGCCCATCGTCTCGTCCTTGCCGTCGACTTTAAATTCGTTGGTCTTCACGAACTGTGGGACCACCTTCGAGGGGTCGTCGTCCATCGATGCGCCCAGCATCGTGAAGCCTTTGCTCGAGTATTGTTGCTGCAGGCCGATCAGGACGGGAATTTCGCCGCGGCAGGGCTCGCACCACGTGGCCCAGAAGTTCAGCAGAACGACTTTTCCCTTCAAACTGGACAACGCTACATCGCCGCCATCGAGATTCTTGAACGTGACGTTCGGTTCAGCCTCAAGATTGGCATCGGCTTTGGGGCTCTCCCCACCTCCGCTGTTGAGGTATTGTTTGACGCCTGAGGGCATTATTCTCTCGAGCAGGACGTCGAGACTGCCTCCGTTCAGGTGGCTCGAGACAAGCGTAAGCCCGTTCGTGAAAATCAAGCCGCCGATCAACAACAGCAAAACTCCGCTGCAAACCTCGACCGTGTGCAGATGGCGCCGAAACTTCTGGTAGAACTTCATGAAGCGCCCGACTCCCACCGCAGTCAGCAGGAACGGTATGGAAAGCCCGGCCGAGTACAGCGTGAGGAGGATCACGCCATCCCTCACGCTCCCACGCGCGGCCGCGATCGCCAGAACGGTCGTGAGAATCGGCCCGATGCAGGGAGTCCAGCCGAGCGCGAACGCAAAGCCAAGAAGGAAGCCGCTCACGATCCCCGGAGTTTTTCCGCCGACGTCCCGCATGTGGACGTCGCGGTTCAACCATCGCGACATCGGGGGACCGAGAAGAAAGATGAGCGACGCCGCATAGAAGTGAACCGGCTTGATGACCATCTCAGCGCTGGCTCGAAAATTCAGGAACAGGCCGATCGCGACGAGCAGAACGCCAACGATCAGCCCGACTCGAACCGACATCTTGATGAGCACGCCAATCAGGTGCAAGCCGAAGAGAATGATCAGCGCACCCGCGATCGGCGCCAGAAGGTTCTTATGCTGGAGCAGAAAGTGCCCCACGGCGCTCGCCGTCGCTCCCATCGTAATGAACACCGCCGACAAACCGACGACGAAGGCCAACGCCGGGGGCAGCAGTTTGCTGGTTCCCGTTTCCCCTTCCTTCAGCTGATCCACACCCACCCCAGACAGCATGGAAAGGTAGCCTGGGACCAGCGGCAGAACACACGGCGACAAGAACGAACCCAATCCAGCGGCAAACACAAACAAGCCAGCAAGTACGGCTACAGACATTCGAAACCTCTCCAATCCCTCAGGGGAAGCCAACACCCGGCCCCACACGGGCGCTAGACAAACCGTGATTTGACCACATCCCTTAGACGTGCGCCACAGCTTTTTGGTTCTGGCAACGTGCCGCAAGGTATTCCCGCCACGTGACATTAGAAGACGCCGCTTTCTGTGATGCGAACGCAAAAGTTCGTCTGCTAAGCCCCTGATATTGCTGCGCGAATGTCCGCGGAGACGCATGGCAGTTCATGTGCCTTATCGAAATTGCGGGCCCGCCGCTGGAACCGCAGACGGCGACAATCGTTGCCGGGTGCGGTGGCGGGCTCGAAAATTTTCCGCGAGGAGAAGCGCGATGACGCCGAATCAAGTAACGCTCGCCCGGGTCGCCGCCGCCTTTGCCGCCGTCGCGCTATTCACCGCCGGCAAAGATGTTCTGGCGGCCGATCTCGCCGCGGTTTTTTTGACCGTGGCGGCCATCGCGCTCGATGGCGTCGACGGCTACCTCGCGCGCACGCGTGGGCTGGCCACGCCGCTCGGCGCGCAACTCGATATTCTCGGCGATCGCGTGGTCGAGAATCTGTTCTTCACGTGCTTCGCGGTCGCCGGCCTGATCTCGCTGTGGGTGCCGGTCGTGTTTTTCGTGCGCGGCGCGCTCACCGATTTCCTGCGAGGACTGGCCGCGCGCGCGGGTCGCACCGGCTTCGGCGGCAACTCCATGCTCGAAACGTGGTGGGGGAAGAGGCTCGTCGCTTCGCGCGCGAGCCGGGGCGCGTACGCCACGCTGAAATGCGTCTGCTTCTGCTATCTCGGATTGCTGTTGCCGCTACGGCACCCGTCCGGCATCGCCTCGGATGCGACGTTCGGCCATTGGTTCGCTGCGTGGCTCAGCGCGCCAGTCGCGTATTGGTTGCTGTGCGCCGGCCGCATCCTCACCGGCGTGACGATTGTCTTCTGCCTCGTACGCGCGATTCCTGTGATCTGGGAGGGTCGGCGCTATCTCGCTTCTGACAAGCCGGCGCGCAAGTCTTTCGCGACCGCGGCGATCCGCTGAGACTGCTCATGACGCCACCGGAACAAGTCGCCGCCTTCTTCGACCTCGACGGCACGCTTCTGCCGTCCCCTTCGCTCGAATGGCGGTTCATCGCGTGGCTCGCTGCGCGCGACCAGATCGACGGCGGCCATCTCGCACGTTGGCTCGGGCATTTTGCGCGAAACATCTGGCACGATCCGTACGCGGCGACGTTCGAAAACAAGCGCTACCTCAGCGGGCTTCGTGAATCCCTCGCCGCCGATTGGGAGGGCTCACTCGGCCCCCATTCGCTGCGCTTCTTCGCGTTTGGCGCGGAACGCATCGCGTGGCATCAGGCGCAAGGGCATCGCGTGTTTCTCGTGAGCGGCACACTCGGACCGCTCGCGCGCGCAGCCGCTCGCCGCCTGCCGGGATCGATCGAGGCGTGCGCCAGCGAACTCGAAGCGTGCGGTGGCCGCTGGACTGGCCGCCTTGCGGGCGAGCACTTGCGCGGCGAAGCCAAGGAGCGCGCAATTCGCAGGCTCGCGGCGCGCCACGCCCTCGATCTCGGCGAGAGCTACGCCTACGGCAACGCGCTCGCGGACCTGCCGATGCTCGAAGTCGTCGGCCATCCCGTGGCCGTGAATCCGGAAGTCGGGCTCGAGCGCATCGCCTGCTCCGAAAGCGGAATTGGAAATCGCGGCGGCGTTCCAGGAGACTGGCGAGCCTGCAAATGGAAGACGACGGAGCCGTCGCGCTACCAACCTCTCGCCTCCGTCCGAGGGACGTGGTGAGATTCTCGCGCTTCGCAACCCGCATCGAAATTCCAAGCGAGCGCGCAATCGCGTGGGACGCCGCCAATTCCGATCTCGCGCGGCCGCACGCGGCAACGCGCTGGTTCGACGAAATCCGCGAAGCCTGCGGCGCGTTCGAGTGGGTCACTCTCTCCTATTTCGCCTGGATCGAGGCGATCGTGCTCGCGTTCCACCGGAATATTCCTCACGCCGGGCGCTACTTCGCGCTCCACCTGCTGCTCGCGGCGGGAGTCGTGTGTCTAGCCCGCTCCGCCGCGCGGTCTCGCACCGAACTCCTGCGTCTTACGCGCCACTGGTATCCGCTCCCGCTCTACATTTTCTTCTTCGAGGAATTGCAGGGGCTGGTACACGCCATTTTCCCCGGTTGGTTCGACGGCTGGCTCGTGGCGTTCGACTATCGGCTCACCGGCGTCCACCCATCGGTCTGGCTCGCGCGTTTCGCCTCGCCTGCCCTCAACGACTTCATGCAGTTCGCCTACATGACCTACTTTCTCAACCTCGTGATCCTGCCGGCAATTCTCTACGCGCGGCGCGAGCGGCTCGCGTTTTGGACGGTAATGGCCTCGACCGCCATCGCGAACTACTCGATCTACATCATCGCCATCCTGCTGCCTATCGAAAGCCCCTATTATTCACTCGCGAGCCTTCAGCCAAAGCCGCTCAGCGGCGGCTATTGCACGGCGCTGATCGGCCTCATCGAGCGCTTTGGCCGCGTGCATGGCGCGGCGTTTCCTTCGGCGCATGTGGCCGGCTCGACGGTCGCGGTACTCGCCGCGTGGCGCTACCGGCGCTGGCTTTTCTGGGTCTGCCTGCCGTTCTTTCTGTGCATGTGCGTGGCGACCGTCTACGGACGATACCACTACGTGGCGGATGTGCTTGCCGGACTCATGGTCGGCGCCGCAGGCTTTGCGCTGGGGACGAACCTTATGTGGAACCCAGCCGCACTGCCCGGCGGAAATTACAATTAGAAAATCTTTTCCTGCCGCCGCAGGTTTCCGGCCGATCCCAGATTCGCGATGCGGATCACGATGCTGTACTGGTTCTCATTGCGAATCGTGCCGAATGAAAACCGCCGGTATTCGAAGCCGATGCCGCAGCAATTGCCGTTGTACGTCGCCTCGACGATCTGGTTTTGAAACTCCTGCCGCGTGAAGTCGTAGCTCGCGCCCGCCTCGACGTTCCATCCATGCCGGTTCATGTCGCCGTAGCCGAAAAGCGTCCGGATCTGATTCGAGCGCTGCTCGAAATTGAGCGGAGGCAGCGCGGGATTGAGCGGCAGGTTCAGCACCGAAAAATGCGCCAGCGTGATGAACGATTCCTTGTAAGGCTTCAGCTTCAGCAGCGTTCCGATCGCGGAGAGGCGATTTCGCAGGGGATCGTAGTCGACGATGAACTGCGTGTCGAAATGCTTTCCGGGATCCACGCGCAGATCGCTCACGATCGGCGAAAAATGTCGCGCCGTATCGGCAAAGGCAAAAGGCGTGAGCGCATCCAGCGTTTGAAACACGTTCGGCTGCCCCGGAACCAGCGCCCCGCCGAACGTCGGATCGAAGAAATATTTCTGCCTCAGGCTCCAGGTGATGAACTCTTGCGCGGAGCCCGATCCCTTGCGCCGGAAGAGCCGCTGCGTGATCCCATACTCGATTTCGTTGGTGTCCGTGAGCGTTTCGTCCTCATCGAAGCGCACGAAGCGTCCGAAATCGTTCACGCCGCTGACGTAGCTGTACACCGCGAAGGGCTCGATCGCGTGTTTCCACTTCGTGTCGCCGCCGTCCCACACGCGCTCGAGGACGGGGAACCGCATGTCGAGCGAGAATTCCTCGGTATTGCGAAACAATCCTTCGCCAAGATACGCGCCGTTTAGCACCTGCCCGCCGTAATACGTCGAGCGAAACGTAAAGCTCGGCGTCACGTTGAACCAGTCGCCGAAATGCAGCGGCATGGTGACCGTCGGCGCGATCTCGCTGCGCTCCACGAAACGCGGCGTTTCAAACGGCGTGACGTCTTCGCCGCGATGCTCCGCTCCCGTAAACGCATCGAACGAGAAATAGACGGGCAGCCGCTTGAAGAATTCCTGGTCCACCGAGCTGAACCGCAATTCCGGCGCGGTTCGCAGCACGATCGACGTTTGCGGGGTGGCGCTCAAATAGTTTCGATAGCTGAGCGCCGCGACGTTCAGGCTGAAGCCGTCGAAATTATTCGTCAGGAACGCGGTGTTGCGCACTTCCGAATTCACCGCCTGCGCGAACGTCTCGGACCACGCGAGCCGGAAGGTGAGCGACGTCAGCTGATCGAGATCGGCGACCGCACGCCAGCCGCCCGGCAACTCGGAAGTGAAGAGGAGTTTCGCTTCGTGCCCGCCCTGTTTGAGCGGCGGAGCGTCCACCTGCTCGAGGCCGCGATCGATCACGCCGTAGTACGACGCCTCAAAATCCGCGTTTTCCCACGGCTTCATGCGGAACTCGGCTCGCTGGCTCCAGCCGCGTTTGGTGTAATCGTTCGCGCCGAGCGTCATATCCAGCCAATCGAGCGGCGCCCAGTAAACCGAGTCGCCGAGCACGTAGCCTTTCTGCGAGGTATTTCCGAGATCGGGAACCAGGAAGCCCGATTCACGCCGTTTCTCGGCGGGTATCGTCGCGTAGGGCATGTAGAGGACGGGAATCGAAAACACGCGAAAGTTGCCGTTCACCAGCCGCACGGATCTCTGCAGCCGGACCGTCGCGGATGGCGCGTAGAATTTCCACACCGGGTGCCCGGGGTCGCAAACCGTCATCCACGCTTTGTGGATGCGGTAGGTATTTGGATCGAGCCGCTCGGCCACCTCGGCGTCGAAATAGAGCGGGTTTGGACTGATCAGAAGCGTGGGCGACGGCCGCCGCTGCAGCGCGAACGTCCCGTGAACGTGATGAAAAATGCCGCGTCCGGTGCGCAATTCGTAGCGAGCGTCGTCGGCCTCCACATGCTGCGTCAAATAATCCAGTTGGACGTGCCCGCGCGCGATGACGACCTGCGCCTCGCTGTCGTATTCCACGTGATCGGCCCGCAGCCGCGCGTCTTGGTACCGCACGTCGACGTGGCCGTCCGCGTAGAACATTTTTCTCACTTCGCGCTGCTGATCCGCCTCAAGCGTCGCTTCGCCGCCCGAAGTGAGCGCCCGGGGCGACGCGGGACGCGCGGGGCGCGCGCGCTGCGCCGCCGCAACGCGCGCCAGCATCGGCAGAATCACGAGCAGCCCTGCGAGAAGAGCGAGTCTGCGGACAGCTATCGGGAAGATCGCGTTCGGCATCGCCTGGGAAAAGCTCAAAAGAGAAAGGCGAGCCTAACATGCGCCCACGGCCGCCGCAATCGAGACCCTTCGCGCAGGCTTTCCGCTGAATTCGAAATCACGCAACCGAGATGAGGGGGCTTACGCGCCTACGGCGGGTTCCTCGCCGGCCGCTGCGGGCGCGAAATATTTCCGCTGGAGCCACAGCGCAACGTTGACGAGCCCGATGAGCGCGGGCACCTCGACGAGCGGCCCGATCACGCCGACGAACGCCTCACCCGAGTTGAGGCCAAACACGGCGACCGCGACCGCAATCGCCAGCTCGAAATTGTTGCTCGCGGCCGTGAAGGAAAGCGTCGCCGTTTTCGAATAGTCCGCGCCCACCTTGCGGCCCATCCAGAAGCTCACGAAAAACATCAGGGCGAAATAGATCAGCAGCGGCACGGCGATGCGCAACACGTCGAGCGGCAGCCGCACGATCAAATCGCCCTTCAGGCTGAACATCACCAGGATCGTGAACAGGAGAGCGGTCAAGGTGATCGGGCTGATGCGCGGAATAAACCGCGTGCGATACCACTCCTCGCCCCGGGCGCGCAAAAGTGCAAAGCGCGTGATCATTCCCGCGAGGAACGGTATGCCCAGATAGAAAAACACGCTTTCCGCGATCTGCCCGATTCCCACATTCACCACGCTGCCCTTCAGGCCAAACCACGTCGGCAGCACGGTGATGAAAACCCACGCGTAAACGCTGTAGAAAAGCACCTGGAAAACGCTGTTGAATGCCACGAGGCCAGCCGCGTAGTCCGAATCGCCCGCGGCGAGCTCGTTCCACACGATCACCATCGCGATGCACCGCGCCAGCCCGATCAGGATCAGCCCCCGCATGTACGCGGGTTCGCCGCGAAGGAAAATGATCGCGAGGAGAAACATGATCACAGGCCCGATCACCCAGTTCTGCACGAGAGAGAGCGCGAGCAGCGAACGATTCCGGAAAACCTGCGGCAATTTTTCGTAGCGCACTTTCGCCAGCGGCGGATACATCATCAGGATCAGCCCAACCGCAATCGGAATGTTCGTCGTCCCCACCTGAAAGCGCTGCACGAAAGCTCCCGCCGTTGGAATGAAATGGCCCACGGCAACGCCGATCGCCATCGAAAGGAAAATCCACAGCGTCAGGTAGCGGTCGAGAAATGAAAGCCGTCCGCGCGGAACCGGTGCGCAAACGCTTCCCTGAATGGGCGGGGCCAAGGACATTTACCTGCCTCCATCGAATACCGCGTGCGCCAAAGGCGCAAAGTGACGGCGCATCATTGCAGCCCGATGCGGTTGATCTCTTTCTGGATCGCGAGCTTATCGAGGCTCGAAAGCGGCAGGCTGAGCAGCAGGCTGATGCGCCGGTCGAGAATCATGAAGGCATCTCGAAAGGCGCGCTCGATCTCTTCGGGCGTGCCGGTAACCGCCGCCGGGTCGGGCACTCCCCAGTGCGCCGTCATCGGCTGTCCCGGCCAGATGGGACACAGTTCCTTGGCCGCATTGTCGCAAACCGTGAAGACGAAGTTCATTTGCGGCGCGCCGGGCTTTGCAAATTCATCCCAATTCTTGCTGCGAAGGCCCTCCGTTGGGAGATTCGCCATCTCGATCTGCTTGAGCGCTTCGGGCCGAACGCGGCCCGCGGGGTGGCTTCCCGCGCTGTAGGCGGCGAATGTCGGCTTGCCCTTCCGGTTGAGGATCACTTCAGCCATGATTGAGCGGGCCGAGTTCCCGGTGCACAGAAAAAGCACGTTGTAGAGGCCTTTCATTCTGTCATCCTTTGGCCGGTCCGGCCGGTTTCCGGGCCCGAATGAACGCGCTCGCGAATTTGCCGTCCACGTGGGGCGCGATGGCATCCGCGTCGATTCCCTCGGCCGTGAGAAACTGGCGGGCGTCTTCGACGGTGTACACGCGCGTCGACTCGATCTCGATTTCGGCGAAGCCTGCGGCAGAGAGCTTCGAGCGGTACTCGGATTCCTCCATCGCGCCTGCCACGCAACCGACCCAGAGCTCCACGCTTCTGCGGATGTCGGCCGGTACAGGGCCGCGTACAACTACGTCCGATACCGCAAATCGCCCGCCTGGCCGGAGCACGCGGAATGCCTCTCGCAGCACGCGTTCCTTGTCCGCCGAAAGATTAATCACGCAGTTCGAGATCACCACGTCCACCGAATTCTCGGGAAGCGGAATATTTTCGATTTCGCCTTTCAGAAACTCCACATTCTCGATGCCCGCTTTGCGCTGGTTGGCGCGTGCGAGTGCGAGCATTTCGTCCGTCATGTCCAGGCCGTAGGCTTTGCCGTTCGGGGCGACGCGCTGCGCCGAAAGCAGCACGTCAATGCCGCCACCCGAGCCGAGATCGAGGACGACTTCTCCCGGCGCGAGCTTCGCGAGCGCCGTCGGATTGCCGCAGCCAAGCGACGCGGTGACGGCATCGGCCGGCAGAAGCGATTTTTCAGTCGCGTCGTAGAGATTTCCGGACACCGGATCGCAGCATCCCTGTCCCGCGCCGCAGCAACTCGGCTTTCCGCCGTCCGCGACCCTCCTTGCCGCCTCGCCATACTTGCTTCTCACCACTTCTCTGATTTCGTTTTCAGCCATCACCGCCTCCGCGAACATATTCGCCTGTCCCGATATGTCCGAAGTTACGCTTTCGTTTCATATATGTCAAGGCGAATGTGTTATACTGGCCTCGTGGCCACGCAACCGAAGAACAGTTCGCTCGATCGACTCTTTCGCGCCCTCGCCGATCCCACGCGCCTCCGCCTCCTGAATCTCATCGCGGACCGCGAGGTCTGCGTCTGCTACTTCGTGGGAATCCTCCGGATCGGCCAGCCGAAAGTCTCGCGCCATCTGGCGTACCTGCGCCGCGCCGGCATCGTCGAGGCCAGGCGCGACGGGCGCTGGATGCACTATCGCCTGGCGGCTCCACGCGAGCCGGTGGCCGCCGATATCCTTCGCGCAACGTTGGCGCACCTGAAAAGCTTGCCCCAGATGCAGCGCGACTTGGCCCGCCTGGGTTCGGCATGCTGCGCGCCTCAGCGTTTCCTGGAACTGCGCGGCGCGCCCCAGCCAGTCGCAATCGCCCCAACGGTCAGTTGATCGCGCGAAGCGCGACAGGGTGGAAGCGTGGGCCTTTTTACCCTGAGCACTGTCGAAGGGCAGGCCCTCGAAAAAGCGCTCACCAGAAGGCGGCTTTACAGGCTGCGGAAAAAAACGCGCGTTGTCATCCCGAGCGAAGTCCCGCCTGCCCTGAGTCCGTCGAAGGGCGCGATTTTGCCGTTCCCGCCTGCCCTGACGAAGGAAGGGCGGTGTATGCGGGCGCGGGACGCAGCGAGGGATCTGCTGTTTGCGCCGTGTCCAATAGCAACGAGCAGATTCCCAAGGGCAAAGCGCCCGTCCGAAAGACAGTTCGGCTTTTTTCAACAGCCTCTTTAGCCGCGGGGTTATTCGCCTTTTAGGGGGTCGGAGCATCAGCGCCCGAGCATACTTCGCCCCCGCCGCGAAGATTTGCGATACAAGTCGGCCCGCAGCGAGCCTTCGCGCACGTTGCTTCATACGCGCACATCCATTCCACGGGGATCTGTTTCGCGCGATGCGCGCGTGCTATGATCGCTGGCGATCCGACACTGGAATCTCCGCAGCGCAAAACAGACCAGTGATACGAATATGCTCGAAGTGTGGAGCGCTGCTGGTGGACGACAACCAGTACTGCGCTTTTTGCGAAGTCCCTCCCACGGAAACTGAAAACGAAGAGGTTCTTCAGCCTGTGGCCTCGGGCGAAGCGTCGCTAGACGACGACTCCGAGCCCGAA
The DNA here is from genome assembly GCA_963841605.1 of uncultured Acidobacteriota bacterium. Classification (GTDB taxonomy): domain Bacteria; phylum Acidobacteriota; class Terriglobia; order Acidiferrales; family UBA7541; genus Palsa-295. The sequence continues at coordinate 318,696 of CAWJDM010000008.1, read as the reverse complement.
TGGCGCCGCGAAGTCTCGCGCCGCCTCGAACAATACCGCACGCGCCACGCTCGGCCCCGTGAAGACGATTCCCAGTCGGGGCTGCCGTTCCGCGAAGGTCGCCGCAGCGCGCACGCTCGCGAAGCCGCCGAGCCCACAGTTGAATACCCAGCCGAAGAAGCGCCTCGCGAACGGAGGCGCCCGCGGCCGGCGGCACGCCAGCGCGCCACCGAGCGCGTCGAAATCTGCGTTCAGCCCGAACTCGATTTTGCGGATGGCCCGGACGATCGCGCGCGGCCGCAAACCGCGCTCGTTCCCGTGGCAAGCTGCGCCGAGCGCGGGTGGACCGGCGCGGTCGACGCGTTCTTCCTCGGCCTCACACTGGCAGGATTTCTCGGCCTCTTCCATTCGCTTGGCGGCCAGATCGTCGTCGATAAAGCGGATGCGGTCGTCTACCTGATCGTCGGCTACCTCTTCTACGCGCTCTATTTCTCGCTCTTCACCACGCTGGCCGGAGCCACTCCGGGAATGCAGCTCCGCGGCTTGACGATCGTTCGCCTCGACGGCAGCTTGCCCGACACGCGGCAGCTTCTGTGGCGCAGCTTCGGCTACGTGCTCTCGGGCGCCACGCTGATGCTCGGCTTCGCGTGGGCCCTGTGGGACGAAGATCATTTCACCTGGCAGGATCGCATCTCGCAAACCTACGTCACCGCCGCCGCGCCCATCTCCGGCATCGAGCCACTCGACGCTGCCGCCGCCCGCCACACATTCGCCCATAAGTAGCCGGGCCAGCCGCTAGGTCTGTCGGGAGTGGGATATTTATCTGAGGCTCTGCAGGTCCCGAAGGTTACGATCAGCGGTCGTTAGGTCACCCTGCCGCGAGACTTGGACGTACTTTCCATTCTCAAACTTTAGCATCTCTAGGCCATGAACTTTCTGTGCTCGCATTCGCGTGCCGTTGCCTGCCACGAGATCAGTCCCCGTGAGTTCCAATTCGAGGTCGTAATATTCGGCCTGGCCATTAGGGATGAATTTGAGTGTGCGCTTATTCGCATAACACGGTGGACCCGGTGGACCCCCATCTTCTTCTGCGCATTGATAGGCATCCGAAACGACTCGCCTTAGGCCCAGGTTTACCGTTCCGCTCCACGGAATCAGGAGTTCCAGCACCGCCGTGGCCTCACCCTGCCCACCGCCCACATCTCTGAGTTCCACGGCAGGGCGGTTTGGTCCGACCTGCACCAACTGGATGTCCTCCGGGGGTTGCCCCCAGCTGCCCGCATAGGTCACTGCTCGATTGAATGCATCCATCGTCCAATTCGAGCCTTTCTGAGAAAAGACGGCCATTCCTATTGTAGGAGCACAGGAATGACAGACATAATTCGGAGGGACCGCCGAAGTGACAAGCACGAACCTTTCCGCACGGGCATCGCCAGTAAAACTGCTGAAAACAGCTCTGACCGTCGTGTGCTTTTCCACATCACTCTGAAACGCCCCATTCGGGAAGGAGCGCAGCCGATGTGTGCTCTTTTGCGTTGTAATTGCCGTAGAGCATCTGCATTGCCTCCGCAACGTCGAAGCCTTCGTTCGTGCCTACCTGTTCGAACGACGATATTGCGGTATTCTGTCCGCAACAGCCTGTTGCAAGAAACAGCGCGATTGCGATCAACGCCGAATAACGCTTAGCTTGCGAAAGGGGCACCATTAACCTCTGAATTGAAAGATACGATAACCTTCGCGCTGCCTCCCGCAAATGTTTGGCTCTGTGCCTGATTAGTTGGATAACGGCACCGCCAACCGCAGCAATCGCGTCCGTACAATCCGCCTTCGATGCTATAATGATTCTTCGTCGTCAGCGGGCGACCTCGATCTCGCAGGGGCGGGAAAAGGAACGGGCATGAGCTCTCTCACTCGTAACATTGTCATTGTGCTGTCGGCGGTCGTATTCGGATTCGTCGCAGTGGGCTACGTACGCGGCCGCTCGCAGGACGACAAGGCCTACCGCGCGCTCACGGTCTATAGCGAAGTCCTCGAGCACATCCAGCGCGACTACGTCGATCAGCCCGACATTCATCAAGTGACCAGCGGCGCCCTGCACGGCCTGCTCGATTCGCTCGACCCGCAATCGAGCTACCTCAGCCCGCTCGAATACAAGGATTACCAAGAGAAGAGCGCGACCCCCGCCAAGGCTGAAGCCGGGCTCGCCCTCACCAAGCGTTTCGGCTACATCAGCGTGATCGCCACGCTGCCCGATAGTCCCGCCCAGAAAGCGAGCTTGCAGATCGGCGACATCATCGAAAAGATCGGCGACTTCACCACCGGTCAGATGGGCATCGAGCAGGCGAATCTCCTGTTGACCGGCGATCCGGGAACGGTCGTAAAGCTCTCCGTGATCCGCAGCGGCAAGACGGAGCCGCAGGATGTATCACTCACGCTCGAGAAGCTGGCGCCTCCGAAGGTTGTCGAGGATAAGCTGCAACAGGGCGACGTGGCCTACATTCACCTTGCGGATCTCGACGCCGGCACTACCAGGCAGCTCCGCAGCGACCTCGAACAATTCCAGCATCAAGGCGCGCACAAGCTGATTCTCGATCTGCGCGATTGCGCCTTCGGTCAGGATACGGAAGGCATCGCGGCCGCCCAGCTCTTCCTCTCGTCCGGCACGGTCACCTCACTCAAGGGCCAGACGACGACGCCTGTGATTTCTTCCGCCGATCCCGCCAAGGTGGTTTGGACGCAGCCCGTCGCCGTGCTGATCGGCAACGGCACTGCCGGTCCCGCCGAAATCCTGGCGAGCGCCATCGCGGATAACCATCGCGGCGATACGGTCGGCCAGCGCAGCTATGGCGTCGCCTCAGAACAAAAGCTGATCCAGCTCGACGATGGCTCGGCGCTGATTCTCACCGTCGCCAACTACTACACGCCCGGCGGCAAGGAAATTCCGGTCGATGGCGTGACTCCCACGGACGTGGTCGTGCCCGCGCCGCCGGGCGACGTCGCCGCACTCACCGACCAGAATCCTGCTCCGCCGTCCAGCTCGCCCACCGATCCCGTCGTGAAAAAGGCGCTGGAAATCTTGCAGGGCGGCGCCGCGCAGAAGGCGGCGTAGGCCGGAATCGCCGACTCTCCCTTGCTGAACGGTCGAGGGTCTCCTGCGCTCACCGCGCTGCTCGCGATTCTCGTCATTATCCTCGCCTCCCTCGCAGGCTGCGCGAAGCGCTCTCTCTCCACACGTGAAATTCGCGGCGTTACGGCGGAAGTCGTCGCCGCGGCCGAGCGCATCACCGGCCATCGGTCGCAGATCGCGATTCGCCCGGAGTTTGAACCATCGTGGTTTGGCGGCAAGGGCCGCCTCATCGCCGACAACATCGATATCCCGGTCGCAAACTCCTCGGAAGCAAGCGCGCTCGGACAGGCGCTCGCGCAGATTGCCCGCCGCCATCGCCTGTCGTTCTCCGAATCGTCGTCGCCGGGAACGATGCGTTTCGATTTCGCCTTTCACGGCAACCGCACACATTCGATTTTCGTCACCACGCCTTCCGGCGCCGCCTCGCGCGCGCCCGCGGAAAGCTTCTCCAGCACTCCGCGCCTCGCGATCGTCATCGACGATCTCGGCCGCGATCCCTCGGCTGCCGCGTCCGTCCTCGCGCTGCCGTTTCCGCTCACCGCGTCGGTGCTGCCGAATCTGCAATACTCGGCGGAAGTGGCCGACCGGGCCTATCGCCGCGGCGACCACGTGATGCTGCATCTTCCGATGGAAGCCGAGTCGCATTCCGGTGCGGCGCAGCCCGAGGCCGTCGAGCTGCGCGTCGGAATGAGCGCCGACCAGGTTCGCTCGATCCTCGCCAGCATGCTCGCCACGGTGCCGCACGCGACCGGCGTCAACAATCACGAAGGCTCGCGCGCCACCGCCGATCCCGCCCTCATGAACGCGCTCATGCCCGCGATTCGCGCGCGCGGCCTCTACTTCATCGACAGCCGCACCACGGCCGCCACGGTCGCCTACAACGCAGCCGAAAGCGCGGGCGTCCCGACGGCCTCGCGCAAGGTCTTCCTCGACGACACGCCCACGCGCGAAGCCGTTCTCGCGCAGCTCGATCTCGCCGCCCGCGACGCCCGCCGCGACGGCTCGGCCATCGCCATCGGCCATCCGCATCCGGCAACCATTGCGGCGCTCGCCGAGGAGCTACCCCGGCTCAAGGCGGAAGGCATCCAGCTCGTCTTCGCTTCCGAGCTGGTCCACTAGCGGCGATTTTCTCCTACGATTCTTCTTCGCCTGTTAATCCGTACAGGAAATAGAACTGGTACTAAATCTGTCCCTACGTTCTATTTCGCTCCCAAACCCCCGGGCGTACTCTTCACTCGCCCTGCCACCCACTTGGTGCCTCAGGGAAAGGAAGGAGCCTATGTCCCACTGGATTGGAACCACCTCCCCCACCGACGCCGGGATGAACGATTTCAAAGAATGTCTCAAGCATCTTCGCGATGGCCATCCGACAGATGCCCTGCTGCATGCGCGCCGCGCCCTGGGTGTTGCGCCGAAGAACCCGTTTTATCTCTCTTACACAGGCCTGCTGGCTGCGCTCGCCGAGAAACGCTACGGAGACGCGGAATCTCTCTGCCAGGAAGCTCTGGGGATGCGCCACAATCACGCGCAGCTCTATCTGAATCTGGCCGAGGTGTATCACCAGGCGGGCCGCCAGCAGGACGCGATCGCCACGCTCGAAAAAGGATTGGTTTCCGCTGGGCGCGATTTCCGCATTCGCCGCGCGCTTGAGCGCATCGGCAACCGCCGCGAGCCGGTGTTCACGTTCCTGCATCGCAGCCATCCGCTGAATCGCACGCTCGGCAGGTGGCGCCACCGCTTGGCCGGCCCGTCGCAAGCGGCCTAAGAATCGCGCGGCGCGCCGTTTCGCGCCGCCAACGATGTTTTTCCCCGTGCAGTAGTCCGGGGCGGACTGCCCGCGAGCGGCCCGCCCCGGATTCCCCTCTTCGCATTTACCGGATCGGCCCTTTCCTCGTGTAGCGCCGCCCTTCGAGGGCGGCAGATTTCCCTTCGGCATTTCCCGATTGCCCGACGAACGGGGGACCATTCTGCCGCCGCGGGATGCGGCGAGAACCCGCGCAAAAACCAGCTCCGCCGGGAGCAACAATGTTGCTCCCGTCGGGAGCTTAAGTGGCCGCGAAATGCCGATTTTGGCGGTCTTTTGCCACCGTAACAGGCAGCGGCAAGTCATCTGGATGAAAATCCCCTGCCCTAGGGTGCGGCGGCTCGCCGCCGACTCATGCTTTCGTAGCGGCCGCCTCTCGGGCGGGCCGGTTTTCCTTAGGAGGTCGCGGCTTCAGCCGCGACACATAAACGACAGCGCGAAGCGCGTGTCCGCGCCCACCGTGGTGGGCGCGTTCCACTGCGCTGCTTCTCTCGCAACATGCGCGCTTTCTGCGTCCGCCGTGGCGGGTTTTGTTGTGAGGCCTGACTTGCCTCGGCTCAGCCTTGCCCCAGCGGGAGAAAATACTGCGTGCCTTTGACGGGCTGGCGCAGCCTGCGCAGCAGCTCCGCCAAATCCTGATTCCGCTCGACGAAATCGATCTCGCTCGTATCCACCACCAGCAGATTCGACGCCGAGTAGCGAAAGAAAAAATGCTCGTAAGCGTTGGCGACCGCCTCGAGGTACTCGGGCGAAATTTCCGTCTCGGTGGGATCGGCCTTTTTCGAGACGCGCTTCCGCAGCACCTCGGGCTTGGCCTGCAGGTAGATGGTCAAATCCGGCGTCGGGACCGACGGCGCGAGCATATCGAAATATTTCTCGTAGAGATTCAGTTCTTCGTTGTCGAGATTGATGTAGGCGAAAATTTTGTCCTTCTCGAAGAGGAAATCGCTCACGATCGGCGCCGCATCGTCCTCGGGACGCGTCTCGATCAGCCGCCGGTGCCGCTCGTAGAGGAAATACATCTGCGCGCGAAAGGCCGCGCCCGGCTTTTCGTCGTAGAAATCCGCGAGGAAGGGATTGTCCTCGCAGTCGAAGACGCGTCGCGAGTGCAGTTGCTCGGCCAGCACGCGGGCCAGCGTCGACTTCCCCACGCGGATCGGCCCCTCGATCACGACGTACCGCGGCGCCTTGAACGCCGGCTCCCCGCCCCTGCTGCTCATGTCGGCATGTCACCCAAGTTTGCGTGAGTTACGGTGTCCCCCGAATTGTCCGTCGCTCACGGAGGCCGCGACTGGGCTCCTACTTGGCCGCAAGTCTAACTTCCCATGGGAATGCTAAGTTCTCATCAAATTTGTGCTGAATCGGTGGCCCTTGAGGTTGCCATTCCTTTCGAATATTTGCTCCGTCAGGATCAGGGTAGGCAAACCTCAGATCGTAAAGATCGTAGAGGCGCTGAAAAAAACGCGAAAAATGGACAGGACTATTCGGTGGAGGGTAACCAGGCCAGATTTCGGCTCGCTCACCCCTACACCTGTAGACTGGAAGCCCTACGGATTCGTAGCGCATGACCGATTCGGTAATCGTGCTGCGCCCCGACAGAGCGACGAGAACCTCGTGGTACCGAGTAATAGAAGGCAAGGCCTTATCGTCTTCGTCGAAGGAGGCATCTTGCGGTTTGCCCGCCTCTGACTCCTTACTGAACTTGATAAGATGAAGAAACCCGAACACGAACCCGGGATACATCAAATGGACGTTGGTACATTCGCCGAGTGCCTCTTCCATTCTGTTGGTCAGGTTTCTGAAAGCGTTGCCAGTACTTTTTGTGGACACCCCGATCGCAGGCCCCAAGCCATTAACGGCCGCAGTGACATCGACGTTCTTGTATTTGATCCCACCAAGCACCCGTCTCTCGCCTTTGTTCCGGGCTCCTTCAGAATATTCGAGCTCGTACACTGCATTGTTGACCCTGTTGGCGCGTAGCGGAGGCGTGGGTCTAACCCATTCGGGAAGCAGGCCACCTTCTAGGACGAGCCGGGCGGCGCAATACGCGTTGATCGGCTTGATGTGTTCACTGGATTGAGTTCCGACGACCCGGCATAGCTGTGTTATTCCATGAGTCAGAGTGGAAATGCCGGGCGTTTTGTTCACTTGTGCATCCGCCAAGTCTCCAGTTGCCTGGCCCCGTCGCGAAGTGTTGTGCACTCTGACTTACTGAGTCCAAATCTACGACGGAGTATGGAATCATCCGCCAAGTCCAGGGCTGCCGAGAAATTGCCGCTGCGCAACAGTCCGTCCAATTGCCTGACAAGGGCGGACGCGTCTTTCGGGTAGGGTAGGGCCACCACCACACTCTCCGCTTCGGATGGCTCAAGTTTCAACATCCCTCCACCTAGCGGGTGGCCTTCGATCTCGCAACTCAACCTAGTCAGCGACGAATGCCAACCCGCGACGAAAGGACGCCATTGCCAGCCCCGTGCAAACCGAACAATATGCAAAGTATTCGGAGCGACAAATCTTGCGCCATTGCGGACGAGCTTCGGCGACGATCCAGACATGTAAGACAAGAATGCATCGCCGACCCTGACGTGCGGGACTGAGTACCACGTCTCTCGCACGCGGCACTTGAAATGCCCATCGACTTGTTTCTCTTGTCCGTGGACAAGATATTTTGACAGTCCAGGCGGCTCCTCGGTACCTAATGGCGGGATTTTTAACAGATGAGTCTTCCGGCCTGACTCGAGGACGTCCTCCCAATCAGAACGACGAAAAACAGTTCCATGAAAATCTCCCAGGGAGAGCACTGCTGGAGCCAAATAGCGAGAAGGAACGCGCCACATCTTCGCTTCGCCAGTGGTGAGATGGAAATAGTCATTACATCCGGTAACATAGCCGATCCCCACATCGGCCGCGTCTCCTAGCCTCGCGACGCCCTTTTCTGTGGTCATGCCCTCATACAGATGCCGCGCCTTGGGGGGCAGGAGATAACGTGTCAGACGGTGCCTTCCGCTCCTGACAGCCTCGATTTCTACTGGAATTGTACCCTTTTCATCCGACCGGGCATCTTCCACACAAACTCCGGGCGTGATCGAAAACCATCCGCAGGGCTCGCCGAAGTTCTCGCATAAGAGCAAGACCGTGTCTTCGCTAAGGTCCTCGAACATCTTCTCCTGAAACATGCGCACTGTTATTCGCCCGAATGTTCGGAGCAGAAACCGGAGAACTTCGCGTGCGTACTGAGCGTGAACAAGTTCGGCGGGTACAACCATCGCCAGCCGCCCGCCGCGCCGAAGAAACGTGGCCGCGTGCACAATAAACGGCGCCCAAGAAGAGCACAACTGCGGGAGTTTCACTCCCGCGTCGAGCGCACGTCCGAGAGCTTCCGCCCGCAACCTGCCATTAAAAGTTTGATACCGAATGAATGGCGGATTTCCCACAACAGCGTTCACGGGTGGAATGTCTCCGGGAACAAGCGAGAAAAAATTCCCCTCTAGGAGACGCGGTTTGGATGACCGGAGATGGGAAGCTCGAAGGGCCTCAGGATCGACATCTACACCCCAAATCTGCGGAAGAGGATTACCGAGATTTCGAAGGTGCTCCGCGGCAGATTGAAGAAACACGCCGTCGCCACAGCTGGGGTCTAGAACGGTGTCGTCGGCTTTGCGTATCGCCCACTGAACTAGTAATTTAGCAATGGGGTCTGCGGTGTAGAAGGCACCGAGTATCTTCTGTTGAGTAGCTGTAGCCATCAGAGGATTGACTTTACGTACCTGAACCGAGTTTTCGGTTAGTTTGCGCTTTACGCTACAGATTTAGGGCCTAAGTATAACAACTCGGCAAGCCAAATCCAGACTTTCCCGGCATACGCTGCGTATCGATCTGGGCCAGATTCGCTTTAGCGGGGCCCAAAACTCTACTGCAGCCAGACACGACGCCAGAAGCGAGACGGAGCGCGAGGCGAGCGTCACCCGGGCAGGGCGGGCGCAAGCTCCATGTAGCTGACTTATGCCTTCCCAAGTGATTTGGTCAGCGGGCGCCCGCGGCTTTCTCGAGCAGTTCGTGGATGAGCGTTTGGTACGGCTTTTGTTTGCTGCGGGCGAGGCGGCGGAGGCGTGCGAGCAGGCGCGGGTCGACGCGGATAGCGATCAATTGTTTGGCGTGAGCGGATTTGGGGCGGCCTACGCGGCGGGCGCGTTTCAGTTCGGCGTTGGTCGATTCCGGGATGTCCGAGAAATCAATTCTGCTGTCCGGAATGGGCTTTGCGTTCCTTGCGGCTCGCTTGTCGCTCGCTGATGATTCGAATGGTTTCTTTCGCATCTTTCATCGCCTTGTCAGTGTCCCACGAGAACACATTTCTGTATATACGCTAATTAGCCTCGGCACGGCGGGGCGAGCCAAAGGTACAGGTCGCTGCCGAGTCAACATCGCGCCCAAAGCTCCCTGTCCTTAATCTGTCCCTCGGAACAGCCCATAATTCATCGCCAGCATGGTAGCGTCGAGCGAGGAGTGTGTACGGACGTGACTCGAAGAGACGGGCAAGGCGCCAGCCGAAATCAATGGGAGGTAAACCTGCGTCACACATTCTCTCGCGGCGCGCGTCGTTGTGCCGAGCGCCAGGTCGCATCCGCAATGCGCGGCGATTTTGGCGCATTTCTAATCGACATTTGGCGATTAGAAACGGCTGTAAGTCATTGGAAACACACGATGCGGGTACAGTCTAATCGACACGTCTGCGGGACTCTTGCCGCGCCGATTTTCGGGCGCGCAAACGGCGCGCGAATGCGTGAAATTCGGCGCGCGGTGATATACTCCCGCCGTTTGCGCGACGGGAAAATCGAGGTGATGAGATGAGCCAGGCAACCGCAGCGAAGAGCAATCCTTTGGATCCGATGCTGTTCTGTCCCGAGGCGATCGCGGCCGAAACTTTGGCGGCCAACGAGGCGTTTCGCAAGGCCACATCGGGCGGGCCCGAGTGGTGGGACATCGGCGCGCCGGCGTTTCGCGAGATGCGCACGAAAGGGACCGGGCCGTTTCCGCCGATCGTTCATTCGGATAAGGCGCGCACGATCACGATCGAAGGCAAGGGCGGCAAGGTCGCGCTCAACGTGATCGCGCCGGAACGCGCCAAGGGCGTCTACCTGCACATTCACGGCGGCGGCATGGTTTTTGGCGGCGGCGATCAGCAGGACCAGATGCTCGAGCGCATCGTCCAAAACACGGGAATGGCGTGCGCGAGCGTCGAGTATCGGCTCGCGCCCGAGCATCCGTATCCCGCCGCATGGGACGATTGCGAGACGGCCGCGGCGTGGCTGGTGAAGAATGCGAAATCGGAATTCGGCACGGATATTTTGACGATTGGCGGCGAATCGGCGGGCGCGACGCTGACGGCGACGACGCTGCTACGCATGCGCGACCGCCACGGCTACACTGGATTCCGCGGCGCGATTCTTTCGTACGGCGTTTTCGATTCGTCGATGACGCCGAGCCAGAGGCTGACGCCCGAAAAGGGGCTGCTCGTCGGAAGAAAGAGCATCGAGAAATTCAGCGAGGCGTATTTGCCGAAAGGCGTCGACCCGCGCGACCCGGATGTCTCGCCGCTCTACGCGAACCTGAAGGGGCTCGCGCCGGCGCTCTTTACCGTCGGCACGCTCGATCCGCTGCTCGACGACACGCTCTTCCTCTACTCGCGGTGGATTGCGGCGGGCAACGAAGCGGAGCTCGCGGTCTATCCGGGCGCGCCGCACGCGTTCAATCTGTTCCCGATGCCGCTCGGGACGCCGGCCAACGCGCGCATCGACGCGTACCTCGCGCGCGCGATCGCGTAGCGAAATTTACTGCGCGCGGCCGTTACTGCGCGCGACAAAGCTCGGTGATGAGCGATTCGCGGCGGCTGATGGCGATGCGGTCGATGCGATTCAGCACGATCGTGTACGCGACGAACGCCGCCGCCGCGAACGCGAGCAGGATCAGCGTCGCGAGCCAGAGCTTGCCGAAATGCGTGGTGAGCGCGAACGTGGCCGCGCAGATTCCGAACACCACAGCCTGCACGCCGAAAACGGCGAGCGCGCTGGTCCCCGAGGCGCGCTGGCGCCCGAAAACCGCATAGTCGAATTTTTTCGCAGAATAGAGCGAGAAGAGATCGCCGACGCTGAAATTCACGAGCGCGGCGAAAAGCGCGCCCGCGAGCGTTGCGAGCGTCATTCCAATTGTGGGCCGATGAAGCACGAGGCACACGGCCACCCACAGAAGACACGCCTCGAACGCAAGAACCAATCCGTACACCAGATTCTTCGCCACCAAAATTTGGCGGAAGCGCACCGGCGCGACGAAGTAGAACTGGACGCCGACGCCTTCCGTTCCGAAGCTGTTGTACATGAGGTTGCTGAATATCAGCAGCGCGTACGCGACGCCGAGCGGAAACGCGAACGCGGCGAAATCAGGACGATGCCCGAATGATCCCCCGCGCCGGCCGTTGCCAGCAGGCCCAATCAAGAACACGATCAGGATCACGAGAGGCATTGCCAGATTGAAAAGCATCGGGCCGCTGCGCGAAAGATAGCGGAGTTCCTTTTCGAAGACGGCCGCGACCGGCGAAGAAAAACCGGGCAACGCGAGGCCTTCGCGCACCGTGGTTTTTTCTTTGGCCGTGACTGCGGCGCGCGGCGCGGCGCTTTCGCTGAGATTCTCGCCGCGGAACTGCGCGCGCAAGCGGATGTCGAGCAGCCGGAGAAAAATGGCGGCGTAGCCGCATTCGAGGGCCCACGATCCGAGGGCGATGGCCGGATTGCCTTCGGAAGCCGCGCCGAGCGCCGCGCCAATCAAACCGGGCGGCGTGAATTTCTCGGCCGGAAGAACATTCGCGGCGACTCCGGGGATTGCGACGCGGGCGTGCTGGCCGTGGCGATTGCCGTAGCGGTTCATCAGCGGGCCGATGAATTGAACGCTGATGATGAAAAGCAGGAAAACGATGCCGAGAATTTCGCGGGTTTTGCGCCGCGCGAGCCAGCGTTCGATCCAGGCGAAAATCATGCGCGCGAGCAGGATGTTGAGCGCGCCGAATGTGGCGAGAAGCAGCATGGCCCACGGGAACAGGCCGGGATCGGCGATGCCAACTCCCACGGCGATGCCGATGAGCCAGAGCGAGCCGATCAGCGTGGTGGGATCGAGCGCGCCGTAAACCATGCGAATGAAGAAATACGCGCGGTAGCGGATCGGGAAGCGCAAGAAATTCGAGGAATCGAAGTTCTCGGTAAACGCGGTCGCCATCACGGGGAAAAGCTGCCAATAGACGAGCACGCCCCAGAGGATGAGCGCGAGCCACTGGAATTGCTGACGCGACGCGAGAAACCAGGCGGCCGCGCCCAGCCCGAATGTCCCGCCGATGCCCATGGCCGCGAATCCGAGGCCGATGAAAAACCACGACACCACTTCGAGGCGGCCGCGAAGAGTGCGCAGGGAGTTGACGAAAATGCGCCAGCGAAGCTGGGCGATGGCGGAGAACTGCTCGCGAGCGGCGGGCCAGGCGAGCGGCCCGGATGAGGAGGAGTTCACCCCAGCCACGAAAGCTCCTGTTCGGCGGCGGCGCGCGTGCCGCCCACGATGCGCAGGAAAATTTCTTCGAGAGTGAGCTTTTCGCCCGGCGCTGCGGCGGCAACTGACTCCGGCTGCGTGGCTTGCGCCTGCACGCCAGTCCGCAATTCCTCGAGCGAGCCCTGCGCGACGAGCTTGCCGCGATGAATGATGGCCACGTGGCTGCAGAGGCGTTCGACGATTTCGAGGACATGCGAGGTGAGAAAAATCGTGGCGCCGCGCGCGATCATGCCGTTCAGCATCGACTTGAGCGTGCCGGAGGCGATGGCGTCGACGCCCTCGAACGGCTCATCGAGAAAAAGGATCTTGGGGCCGTGAATCACGGCGGCGGCGAGGGCGAGCTTTTTCTGCATGCCGTGCGAGTAGTCGGCGATCAGGGCTTTCGGTTGATCGGCGAGCTGCATGAAATCGAGGAGTTCAGCCGTGCGCTTGGCTGTCGTGTCGCGGCCGAGGCCGTACATGCGGCCGACGAAATTCAAATATTCGGCGCCGGTGAGGCGGCCGAAAAGCGCCATGCCCTCCGGCACGACACCGATCTGGCGCTTCACTTCGACAGGATTATTCGTGAGATCGATCCCGAGAATTTCCATGCGGCCGGACGACGGCGCGAGGAGGCCGGTGAGCATCTTGATCGTGGTGGATTTGCCGGCGCCGTTGGGGCCGAGGAAGCCGAAGAACTGGCCGGCCGTGACGCGGAGGTTCATGTCGTCGACGGCGACGAGGTCTCCGAAGCGGCGCGACAAGTGCTCGGTGGAGATGGCTGGAACATCCATCGGGTGCCAAGACTCTAGCATAGAGGCGCGAAACGCGGGAGTGCGCGCCGGAGCCAGCGGCGTGCTTCTAATCGTGGATCGATTTGATCGCCCAGCTAAACACAGAGAACACTGAGAAAGCAGGGAGTACACGGAGACCCCTGCAAGCCTCTACGCGTGCTTTTGCGTCCCCTGTGTTGCGCTTTGAGACCAGCGTAAGGAACCTTTGGTTAGTCGTGCGCGTCCAGGTAGCGGCAAACGTTCTTGACGGCGTTGCTCAGGAGCGCGGTTTCCGTGGCGTACACCGTGTCGCCGCCATGCGCGATCACGAGAAAGCGGTAGTTGCCGGACCAGCCGCCCGCGTGCAGCATGAAATCCGATCTTTTTGGATTGGTGGTCAGAGTGACGTTGGGGCACTTCTGGCTGAGGTGCTTCATGATTTCGACGGGATCAACTGTGGACTGCCGCGTCAGCACGATCTTGAGCTGCTTATGCGCTGGCGCCGACTGCGCCTTCGCCGTGGGGGCCACGCCCGCCAATCCCGCCAACAGCAGCACTGCCAGACTGATTATGAATTTTTTCATGGCTGAACTTCCTTTCGCCCGGCTGGGCCGGGAATGATTCGTCGTACAGAGTGCGCTACTTTATCATTCCGCGCGGCGCTGTTTTTGTTCCCATAACTAGCGCCACCTGCAAGAACCCGCACCGCAGCGCCGAGGCACGCCTCGCCCTGCGAGCCTATCCTTGCTAATTAGAACCCCATTTGGCGAAAAATGTTGTGTGGGCCCGTGCGGTAAAGTTAACGACCGGTCTGCCTTGCGATAGCGCCCGCCGGCAAGGTCCGTGCTTGACAACCCGACGAGCAGCAAGCAGACTCCCGGCAATACTCGGCCCTCGAATTCGCGGGAGGCTCGCTTATGAAAACGAACTACTGGGCAGTGCTCGTTTGCGCGATCGCGTACTGGCTGCTCGGCGGACTGTGGTACGACGTGCTGTTCAGCAAGGAATGGATGGCGCTCGAACACATGCCGGCAACGATGGCCAGTTCGGCCAATCCAGCGTGGATCTGGCCGTTCGTCCTCACATTTCTGCTGAATCTGCTGATCGCATTGGTGCTGGCGCAGATTTGCATCTGGCGCAATGCGAACACCGCCGCACGGGGCGCCGCGGTCGGCGTTCTTTTATGGCTGGGCATCGTGGGGCCGATCGTCTCCACGACGTATATGTATGAAATGCGGTCGAAAGAGCTTTTCGCAATCAACGAATTCTATCCGCTCTTCGGGCTGTGCCTCATGGGGGCGATTCTGGGTGCGTGGAAGAAGAAGACCGCGTAGCTCGCATGTTTCCTTGCAGGGCAGGAAGAAAACCGCCGGCGAGTCGCCGGCGGTTTTTTCGACTGTGAGTTGAATGGCGCGCGATCGCTAGTGCTGGTCGTGGCGCCACTCCCGGTATTCCTCCTGCTCCTCCCTGTTGCGCCGCCGGAAATCCTCGTGATGCCGGTGCGTGTCGGTTTCCCATCGTTGGTAGTAACCGGTTTCGACGCGGCCCGCGCAGCCTGCCATCACAACCGGCGCAGCCAGCACCGTTATCATGACTAAGGAAATTAGATGTTGTTTGAAGAAGCGCATTGGATCGTCCTCCCTTCAGGAATTTCCGTGCATCTTCCCATAGCTTACACAAATTAGATGTGCCGGCTCGCGCGGGGGGATTCCATTCTCCTAGGGGAAACCCTGTACGAATGTTTTTCACGGGACCCGATATTTCTACATTTCTCCCCTGAGAGCAGACCAGGCGGAAAGCTCCTCGCAATCAACCATTTGGCGCAGGCATCCCGAGCGGCAGCCAACGTGCGAATAAGGCGTTACCGGCCACAATGTCCTGAGGAGTGGTCACATGAAAAGGGCTGATCTGCTGCTGGGTTGCGTGGTTTTTCTGTACGGTTCCCTGATTTTCAACGGCACGGCAAACGCGGCGCCGATGGCGGCCGCGCGTTCGCGAGCCGTCGAGGCATATGCGGGCACAATCGTGTCGCTCAACGGCCAGCAATTCGTCCTGCGGGATGATGATAACGACGCTTGGTACAACCTCGACGATCAGCGGGACGCCGCAAAATTTGCCGGCAAGAAAGTGTGGGTCGTAGGCAAGCTCGACGGACGTACGGATGTGATTCACGTCGAGCAGATCGAAGAAGCCGGCAAGTAGGTAAGAGGGACATTTTCAGTCAGGTATCACCAGCCGTTGCGTTCTCTCCGCGACTTGACGCCATGAATGCGGGCATCCCCGCATAACGCAAACCGCAAATTTCCCCTCTTTGATGACATTTGATGACAAACGAAGGCGACGATGGCGCCGCGCGGTTGGTTGTACTATGATGCGCCGCAATCGTCGACCTCACTTCCGACGCAGGAGATCCCATGTCGAGTCCAGCCGCTCAGAACCAAGGCCCCGCCTTGTTTGGCGAGATCATCATGCTTTCGAGAGGGTACGCGCCGTCAGCGTGCCTTTACGCAGCGGCGAAGCTGAAAATCGCCGACCTCCTGGCGGGCGGTCCCAAACCGGTATCCGAACTGGCTCGCAAGAGCCGCACGATTGAGGACGCTCTCTATCGAACGCTGCGGGCCCTTGCGTCCATCGATGTGTTTCGCGAAACTGGCTCGCGAATATTTGCCAATACGCCGCTTTCCGAGGCGATCCGCGGCGACGCACCCAACTCGGCTCGCGACGCCGTTCTTTTCATGGCGGACCCGCTGCACATGAATGTCTATGGCCAGTTGACGCACACCCTTGAAACGGGCGAAACGGCGTTCAAGAAGGTCAGCGGCATGGGGCCGTTCGAATTCTTCCAGCGGAACGACGAGGAAAATAAACTCTTCAACGCCGCGATGACCTCCATCAGCAGGCAATTCATCCAGCCCGTCATCGACGTGTATGATTTCGGCGAAACGGGCACGTTGGCCGATATCGGCGGCGGGCACGGCGCGCTGCTGGCGGCGATCCTGGAAAAGCACCGCGGGCTGCATGGGATCGTCTTCGACGCTCCGTACGTGGCCGAAGGCGCCAAATCGCTGATCGAATCGCGGGGGCTTGCGCCGCGTTGCCAGGTTGTCGCGGGAGACTTCTTCAAGGGCGTTCCTCCCGCGGATAATTACGTGATGAAGTCCGTGATCCACGATTGGGACGACGCTCGCTCCATCGCCATCCTGAAAAACTGTGCCAGCGCGATGCGGAGCCGGGAAGGGAAGGTGATCCTGCTGGAGATGTTGATCGGCGCGGCCAACGAGCCGGGCATGGCCAAATGGATCGATATCGAAATGCTGGCGGTGGCCGCCGGGCGCGAGCGCACCGAAAGCGAATACGCGGAGCTTCTCTCGAAGGCCGGCCTGCGGCTCGCGCGAGTGGTGCGCACAGCGTCGCCGCTTGCCGTGATCGATGCGGTGAAGGCCTAGGGGCTTGGCGTTACCAACCGTTGCGTTCGCGCAACGAGGTGATGTGGGCCACGTGGTGGCGCCCGTGCCAGGCGTACTGCGCGAGCAGAAAATCGAGCGTGCCCGAGCCCCATCCAGGGTGACGGAATTTCCGCGACCAATCCGCAGGCGCGATCGAACGCGATAGCACGTCCCATCGCTTGTGCAGGTTCTCGATCAACGCGAGTGAAATCTCTATGGGCGGCGTTTTGGTGTCGGCAAGTTCGGCCCAGAGCGACTCCTCGTAAGTCTTCAACATAGGTTCGTCTTCGGTGAGCGTCAGCTTGAACCGTGTCACTGCGTTCATGTGGCTGTCGGCAATGTGATGGACCAATTGCCGAACCGTCCAGCCACCGGGGCGGTACGGCGTATCGAGTTGTGCGGGCGTGAGGCCGGCGACGGCAGCGGAGAGCCGAGAGGGTGTCTCGGCGATCGCGTCGATGAATGCGCGCCGCTCGGCGTCCGTGTTGCTTTGGACTGGCTGGAATTCGCCGATTGGGTAGCGCAGGTCGATTGCCATGCGTTGCTCCTTGCCGATGCGAAGAGGGCGCAGCAAGCATGCGCCCCTACACCACCCAGACTAGATTGGCGCGTGCCGGGTAGCTTCGTACAGCGCTAGCTGACCGCACCTACTAAACTGGCGTGCGCTTGGCGGCTTCGTAGAGCGGGGAAAGCTCGCGCAGGCGTTTGACGGTCTCGACGACGCGGCCCGCGACGTAATCGACTTCCTCTTCCGTATTGAAGCGGCCGAGGCCGAAGCGGATCGAGCTATGCGCGAGATCCTCGGGCACGCCGAGCGCGCGGAGGACGTAGCTCGGCTCGAGCGTCGCCGACGTGCAGGCCGAGCCGCTCGACACGGCCACGTCGTTGATGCCCATCAGCAGCGCGTCGCCCTCGACGCCGGCGAAGCTCAGATTCAAATTGTTCGGCAGGCGATGCTCCATCGTGCCGTTGATCGACGTGTCGTCGAGGCGGCTGAGGATCGCGTCTTTGAGCTTGTCGCGCAGGATGTGAAGGCGCTCGTTTTCCGTCGTCATTTCCTTTTCGCAAAGCTCGCACGCTTTGCCGAGGCCGACGATTCCCGGGACGTTGAGCGTGCCGGAGCGCATGCCGCGCTCGTGGCCGCCGCCGTCGATGATGGGCGAAAGCTCGACGCGTGGATTCTTGCGGCGGACGTAGAGGGCGCCGACTCCCTTGGGTCCGTAGATTTTGTGCGCCGAAATCGCGAGGAGATCGATGCAGAGTTTTTCGACATCGATCGGAATGCGGCCGACGGATTGCGCGGCGTCGACGTGGAAGATCACGGATTTTTCCTTGGCGATTTTGCCGATTTCGGCGACCGGCTGCACGACGCCGATTTCGTTGTTGGCGTGCATGATCGAAATGAGGATCGTCTTCGGCGCGATCGCGCGGCGCAGATCGTCGAGATCGATGCGTCCGTCTTTGGCGACCGGCAGGTAGGTGACTTCGCAGCCGGATTTTTCAAGGCGCTTGCAGGTGTCGAGCACGGCTTTGTGCTCGGTGGCTTGGGTGATGATGTGATTTCCCTTGGCGCGACACGCCTCGGCGACGCCTTTGAGCGCGAGATTATCGGACTCGGTGGCGCCGCTGGTGAAGACGATCTCGCGCGGCGTTGCGTGGATCAGGCGCGCGATCTGGCCGCGCGCGGTTTCGACGGCTTCTTCGGCCTTCCAGCCGAACTCGTGGTTGCGGCTCGCGGCATTGCCATATTTCTCGGTGAAATACGGCAGCATCGCATCGACGACGCGCGGATCGACGCGGGTGGTCGCGTGGTTATCCATGTAGATGGGCAGCTTGGGCGCCATTTCGATCTATTTTAGTCCGGTTGGCGATGTGCGTCTAGCAACGGGAATATCGTCCCAAAAACACGAACCCCGGACCACGTAGGATGGCCCAGGGTTCGCGTTTCGAAAACTCCGCGCGATTACGATCTCCTACCGGCCGTAGCCGTCGTCACCGTCGTGATCTTCGGGGGCGAAGGCTACTCCGCGAAACACTTCGCTGGCCTTCGCCGAGCGAAGCGTCACAAAGTGGCCGAGCCCATCACCACGATTGCCTTCGCTTGCCGGCAGAGTCGTGGCGGAGAGAAGATCGGTGACCTTCACCAGTTTATTTGGATCGGCGCCCTGGTCGCCATTATTGCTGATGGTCGAAGTGGTGGCGTAGATGGTCACCGTTCCGTCGCCGTTGCGACGCCCGGTGATGTTCCGGCAACCACCCGTCGCGGGATCGATTGAGGCCGGGTAATTCGGAACGCTGTAGGGCACGCCGATATTTAAGCCGTCTTGCAGAACGTAGAGCATGTGCCAATTGCCATCACTTTCAAGGACCCACTTCTGCAGGCCGGCCGTGGCCAGGCTTTGGGCATCCGCCACATTGCCGTTCACGGGCGGGCTGACGAGCGTGCCATCGCCCTCATCACACACGTACAACGTGTTGGCATTGGCGAAGAACATGCCGAACGGAAAGTTGGTGTTCGTGCTCGCGGCTGTGTTGGGGAATCCCGGCAGAACCGCAATCGGCACCGTGGCGAGCTGCGCGGCGGTTCCCGTGGGCAACGTGCCAGGGGTTCCGACTTGATAGACCGTGTTGATGCCGTTGCCGCCGCTGCCCTTGCTGATGTAGAGAGTGTTGTTGAAGATGGTGACGCCGCGGAAGTTGGTGTCTTTGCCGAGCTTGTCGGTCCCGAATTCGAGGCGGCCGATCATGGCGATGTTCGGCGGTACCGGGGGCGTCTGGCCGGGGACGAGCAGTTCAGCGCCGGTCGCATTGTAGAGATTGATGCCATCAGGGGTGATCGGGATCTGCTTCTTGGAGAGGTTGCCGCTGTTGTCGTTGCCAACCATATAGTAGAGGCCATTGCCGCCCTTGATTGCCGCGCGGCCGTTGTCTCCGCTGTAGGCGTTTCCGTCGGTGATGCTGATGTGACCATCCGCATCGACCTCGATTACGGCACGGTAGTACGCGGTGGGAACAACGGAACCGCTCTGATAGGTGGTGATGACCGGATTCGTCGGGTCGCAAACACCGGGCGTGTTGGAAGCCGAAACATCCAGCAGATTCGGCGCGGTGGGGGAGACCGGGAAACCTCCGCAGCCGGGGCCACCATGGTAGGCCATGAAGGTGATGGACTTGCCGTCAATCGAGCGATTCAGGGCCAGCTCGGATTTCGAGCTGAAGCTGGTGACAATCTCGTCGCTCGGGATCGGAAGAGTCCCCAGGGTCCGGCCATCGGTCGTGAGGTTATCGAGGAAGATCGGCGAACTGACGCCGAAGCTGCCGTCGGAATTCGAGTTGTTCCAGACGTTGTGCGAATCGAAGAGATTCGGAGCTTCGCCATTGTCGGACGCGATGCCGCAGGGAACCGTCACTGCCGTCGTGACGCCGGCTGTGGTGGTTGCCACGTTGACGGTTGTGCTGCCATTTGGACCGCCAGGGCATCCGAGCGGCAGCGTTTCGCCGATGGTGATTGTCGAGGCTGTTCCCTCGTATACGCTGCGGCTGAGAACCAGGGTGCCCGGTTGAAATTCGAAACGATCTGAATGGCCCTGATCGTGATCGTCGTCGGCAAACGTTTTGCCAACGAATGTTCCCGCCGCCAGTACGGACGCCACGGCGACGATAAGTGCGCCTTGCACGAGACTTTTCTTCACGAATTTGCCCTCCTAGGCGCGGGAAACAGTCCCACACGTGGCGATCGGCTGTTTTACGCGATGATGAAAATCTCGTGAAGGCTTGGCCGGCGGGTGAATCAGCGGCTGCGTCGAGAGATCGCGAAATTTGATGGCGAAGTACTGGAGCTAGTTCTGGCGGGGCGGGGCCCACTTTTTGAGGAAGGCAGTGACGTCGGTTGGACTGAGGCGCATGCTGTTTTCGAATTCGCCTTCCTGCTGGGTGTAGAGGAGCGAGCCATCGGGAGCGAGGACGACCAGCGCCGGGACGCCTCGCTTCAGCGGCACCTTGTACTTTGCGGCGAGATTGAGATTCTCGTCGTAATCATCGCCGATGTTGACGTGGACGACGTGGTAGTTTGCATTCACGAGCGGCGCGATATCTTTCGAGTGAAACGTCGCATTGAGGACGTGGCAGTCGTAGCACCAGTTGCCGCCGAAGACGAGGATCACGCGCTTGTGGTCTTTCACGGCGTGGGCCAGCGCGGCTTTGATTTCAGAGGGCGCTTCTTGCGCGGGAGGGTACAGGTCCGTATCCGGTTTTGCCGGCTCCGGCAGGCGCCGCGCCGTGCGGGGAGCCAAATCGCCCCGTTCCGTTTGGACGATGCGCCAGTCGTTGCCCTCCTGCGCCCAAATCTGGCTGGCCTCCACGAGAAACGGCTGCACGCCCGAATCGGTGCGGAGATTGAACTCGATGCGCAGCACGAGCGCGACGACGCCCGGCTGCAGGTGCTCGATCTCAAGGACCTTCGGATGAAGGTCGCTGATCCCACTCACCGCGAGCGCCGCCCAGAAATGCGGTTCGGCTCCGACTTCCTGCGTTACGCCCTGGGAGGTTTTTGTCTGCGCCGGCGGCGCGATCGAATAGAGCTGTGTGAGGGCCGTGGTGTCGCCGGATTTCACGGCGTTCGCCCAGAGGTCGAGCGGCGCGAACGCGGATTGCGCTGAAGCCGCCGCCGAAAAGAGCAGAGACAGTATGACGGTGCAGAGAACGCGGCCGGTCTTCATGACACCTCCTCGCAGACGCAGGCGCTCACACACATATTACTCGAATGCGGCAGGCAGGTGTCGTCAGGCTCGTGCGGATGGAAAAGTTCTACGGCTGATTCGGGATTACGCCGGGCTGAAACATGTCGGACAAATCGGTTGCGTTAGCCGCGTCGCCCAGATACGGAGACGCGCCAGTTGCGCTCACGCGGAAGATTTCCTGCATCGTGCGCAGGTCGGAAGAATGGGAGTAGTTAATCGAACTGGCATAGGGAAGGCCATTCTCGTTTGGATGAGCGAGCGGAGAGATGATGATTTCGGGTATCGTGTGCTTGAAGTCGTCCGGGTTGTCACCGGGCTCGCCGTCCTCTTCGCTTTCGTCCCACCAGAGGATGATCGCGCCGCCGTCTTTGTAAGCGCTCGACGACATGATGAGAGGCACGAGCCGGCTCAGCGCATTATCTCCCGCCCTGATCTGCGAGGCATCGCCGGTAAGGCCCGCGAAGGCGGCGCTGAGTCTGCTGTGCATCTCGTTGTATTGATCGGGCGTGATCCAGTTGTAATCGGCCACCTGGTTTTCCGCCAGATCGAACGACAGTTGTTGCAGGGGCGCGTAGTTTTGCGACAAGGGGTTCGACATGGTTGCGTTGTTGCCGCCGTTGGTATCCGCGAAGAACACGGGCGGATTGTGCTTGGGTTCGTAATTGTACTGGATCGAATCGTTGTAGGCGTTCAGGTAGCTGCCGGGACCAAACTTGCCGCGGATGCCGACCAGGGGAACGGTCCACAGATTCTCGGGGAGGGGCAGATTGGTGAGCTGTCCGCTTGAGTTCGTGGTCAGGTCGATGTCTTCCTGATAGGACTTCCACGTTTTCCCCGCCTTCTGCAGGAGGCCGGTCAAATGCTGCGTCGTGGTCTGGGCGTTGGGCGGATTGTCTTTATAAGGATCGTCGTCATTGAAGACACCGAAGTTGGTGCCGGCTTCCGCCCAGATGTAGCTGGGTTCAGACGGGTGAATATGAAGATTGTTTCCACTTTTTGTCGCGAGGACGTTGTGGTAGGCCGTCGCATAGGCGACCTGCTTGCTGATGTTCTCGATGCGGCGGTCAATGAACGCGAGGGCGGTTCCGTTCACAAGGCTGTTGATGAACGGCGCGTTCGGGTTTTGATAAATTTGCTCGTCCCGCCCGGGAACGGTGGCCGGCTGAGTCCAATTGTGATTCTCGAGCGCGATCACGAAAACGTGTTTGATTTCCCCGCCAGCCGGATTCTCGCCCTTTTTCCCCTCGGCCTTTGTGCCCCAAATACCGAGCGCAACCACAAGGGTCAGCGCGCCGAGAGCGAAAAGCGCACGCACGCCGCCAGATTGCAGCATTCGAGGTTTGGGAGGCATGATTTTCAGATCCCCAGTTCCCGACTTCCGTTCAAGTTTCAGTTTCCGTGGCAATCGCCTGTGCCCGCGTCTTGGAAACTCTTGCCCGCTTGCGGGATAAATTGCCAGTCGTAGCCGCGCGGATGCAGCGTCAACTTGAGGACTCCAAAAATTCCCGTCATGCGCACTACGCTGTTGGGTTGAGGCGACGGAGTAAACGCGCGTTCGTGATTTCCGCCGGTGCCGACCACAAATTCGCGAATGCCGGCGACGAAATCGGCCTTGCCGTCGGGATCTTGAGGCTCGAAGCGTTCGTAGTCGTGATCGTGGCCGTTGAGCACAATCGTTGCGTGGGCGTCGTACAAATCCCGCCAGAAATCGCGGTACGCCGGATTGTCGCCATGCTTGGCGCCCGAGCTGAAGAGCGGCTCGTGCCAATACGCCAACGTGCAAGCGGCAGGATGCGCTTTCAAATCCGCGCGCAGCCATTCTTCTTCCGGCGAACCCGTTTGGCACCCGCCGAGATCCTTGCATTCTCCGTTGAGCGCGACAATGTGCCATGCGCCCAGCTCGTAGCTGTAATAGCCCTTGCTCGGATCGCCCGCGGCTGCGCCGAAATATTTGAAATACGGGGTGGCGCCGCCGGTGTGAAATTCATGATTGCCCGGAACGGGACGCGTCCGAGATTTAAAAGCGCCCCAAGTCTTGTCGTAGCAATTGGCAAACTCTTCCGCGCTTCCATCTTTGAGCGCCAGATCGCCGATCGCCGCGACGGTGCCTGGAATCCCCTCGATAATCTTTGCCGTGGCCTCCGCCCCCGCAATAATCTGGCAGTTGGCGATATCTCCCGCCGCCAGCAGCACCGGGTCGTGGCTGGAAGCACCTGCCGCGCGGGAAGTGGAGGGCTGGGCTGGCTTTGCGGCACCATCGGCTGCCGGACTTGAATGGCCGAGCAGTAGCGCCGCGAGCAGAACTCCAGCCGCCAAGTTTTTCATCTAATCCCCACTGTTCATTATACTCGCCTCAGCTTCAGCCTAGAATTTCAGCCGGAGCATAAACTGAATCTGCCGCGGCAATCCCGTTCCCACGTTCGGCGAAGAGTCGTTGTCGTTGTTATTGTTGTAGTTCACCGTCGTGTTAATCGTTCCGAAGAACTGTGGGGCGCTCAAGAAACCGGTTGATGGTAAAGTCGGATCGTAATTCAGCGTGAGCTGATGCGGGTCACCAAGCTGCGTGTGGTTGAAAATGTTGAACGCTTGCACCGCGAATTCAAGGGACACCTTCTCCGTGATCGGCGTTTCTTTCGTCAAGGCCAAATCGATCTGCCAGGAAGGCAGGGCGCGAATGATGCCATTTGGCGCGTTGCCAAATCGGGTGAAATTGCCGTTCCCATCGACGGGCGGAGCCTGGAAAGCCGCGGCGTTGATTAGCGGCACTCCGTTGTGTCCGCCGCCGGGAAGCGTCAGCGGCACTCCGGGAACAAGGTCGGGCCGCTGGCTCGTTTGATCGTTCCCATCAGGTAGAAGGTAGGTGCTGGGATAGGAGGTGCCGGTGAAGCTAGAGCTAGTGCAGTCGGTGTAGAACTGATTGGTGGACTGAGTGGGGGTATTGCAAATGGAATTGCTCAGGTCCATGTTCACTGTAAGCGGATGGCCCGTATGGTACATGCCCAGGCTGCTAAGCGACCACCCGCCGACAATCTTGCCCAAGGTTCCCGAGTGATTCAGGTGGGCGGTCCCCGGCCCGAAGGGAAGCTGATAGTCCACGTCTGTGATGAAATTATGGCGGATGTCGAAGATGCTGGGACCATTGTCGCAAGCGAGGCAATTGACGTTTTCCGGCCCGCTGGATTCGCCGCCGCCGACCGACCCATCGTTAATAGAATGGGAATATGTGTAGCGGGACAGAAAAGAAAGCCCGCTGCTGAACTGCCGCTCAAGAGAAAGGTTCAACCCATTGTAGGTGCTCGATCCGATGTCGCTCTTATAATCGACGGAGCCATAGGGATCAGGATTGAGCGGGTCCGTAAAATATTGATCCAACGGACGAACGCAATCCGCGGTCACCGGGTTGAACGTCACAGGAATCGAACAGAGATTCACCGCGCCGCGTGAAAACAATCTCACCCCACGGCTCCCGAGATACGACGCTGAAACCACGAAGTTATCGGGAATCGCTTGTTCGACCGTCAGGCCCCATTCCTCCACATATAGATTTCGGCGCCCTTCGCGCTGCAAAGCGCGGGGATGAGCCGCTTGCCTCGACAGTGTCAGGCCCGAGAGATCAGGACTTGCCTGCGCGTAGGCGGCGTTCATTGGCACGCCGTTCACGGTTACACGGTAGGTGTCGCTTTCGAGTCCTGCGTTCTCGTCGTCGTTCTGGGCCGCCCCATGATAAATCCCGAATCCCGCGCGGATCACAGTCTTGCCGTTCATCGCCGCCGGAGCCCAGGCCAGGCTTAGGCGCGGGTCAAAGTCGCGGTAGTCCGGATTTGTCAGTGCGGGATTCCGCGGGCACGGCGCCGTGTTGATGGGCGTGGGGAAAGGACCGTTAACGGACCCGGTTCCGAGACACACTCCATGAAACACATTGAAATCGAACACGGTGGTGCGGTTCGTCGCTTCGAATGGAACTCCATAGTATTCCCAGCGGAGCCCCGCGGTCACGGTGAAGTTCGGAGTCATCTTCCACTCGTCCTGGAAGTAGGGCATGATGAAATTGCGCCGCAGACCGTGGCAGCACCACGGGGCGATGAAATTTATATTCGAAAGAGAGCCTGAAACCAGGCTCTGGTCGTCGGTGAAAGTGAGGGTGTTGTTGTCCGTTTGACCCTGATTCAATCGCACCCTGCGGTATTCCATGCCCGTCTTGAAGGTACTCCGGCCATGAGTCCACGTCAGGTTGTCCACGATGCCGAAAGTTGTTCCGACTTCGATATCGGCGGATTCATTGGGAATTCCGGAGAAGTATGCGGTGTTCACGGCAAAGGGCAGCGTGCTTGCGTGCGGATTGTGAAATGGCGAGCGGTTGATGTAAAACTTCGTCTCATTAAATAGGTCGGGTGTGAAAACGTGCTGCACCGCCGCCACGTAGTTCGCGGGGTGATTGAATACCTCATCGCTATCGAGGCCCGTGGTGCTTACGTTGATTTGCGCGTACGACACGCTCACGTCGCGCTGGGCTCGCGCGTAGAACGTCGTCTTATCGCTGAATCGGTGGTCAAGGCGAGCCAGCCAGGAGTCCTCGTTGATCTTGGTTCGGATCGAGTGAGTAAACTCTTCTCCGTCCGTAGTCGGGTCGTTGGCATCGCCTGGGATTCCGCAGTTTCCGGATATCGTCGAGCAGTTGACGAAAGCGCTATCCGGGTACACGTATTTGGGAGTGCAGCCTCCGACCGTCCCCAGCGAAGCGGGCCACGGAAATCCTTGCAGCACCGGGCACATCTGCGGCGACGGCCCCGATCCATTCCTTCCCGAGACGAGGATGGCCTGGATTAGACTCGGGCTCGGCACGACAGTCTGACCGCTGTTCGAATCGTCCTGAACCTGACGCAGCCCCTCGTAGCTGATGAAGAAGAATGTCTTATCCTTTTGGATGGGCCCCCCAAGCGTCATCCCGAAATTTCCCATCCGGAATGGAAGCTTCACGGGGTTCCCGCTGGCATCCAAATCGTTGAAGTTGCGCGAGTCAAAGATGGAATTTCTCAGGTAACCGAAGACAGTGCCGTGAAAGTCGTTCGTGCCGGACTTGGTGACCACGTCAATCTGTCCGCCGGACTGAGTGCCGTATTCGGTGTCGTAAAGCGCACTATTGACGCGGTATTCGGCAATCGCGTCTTCCGAGATTTGCAGCCGGACCGATGACTTCTGAGCCTGTTCCTGAATGCCGCCCGAATCCACTCCATCGATGTTGAAGTTGTTGTCGTCGCGCGCGCGGCCGGCGAAGCGCATGGTGCGCTGGTCGCCGCCGCCATCGTCCTGCGCGAAAGGCGCCAGGATCGTCAAGGTGTCCCAGTCCCGCCCGTTTACAGGAGTATTCGCGATCTCTTCGCCGGTTATGACGGACGCGTCCGCAGCGGAGGTGCGCTCAGCCGGTTCGGTCTGCGCCTGAACCTCAACATGCTCGCTAACCTCGCCCAACTGGAGGCTGACATCGAGAGCGTGGTCCTCGCCGACCCGCAGGACCACACCGTCCACCTCCTTCGTCGCAAAGCTGTTCTTCGACACCGAAACGGAATATGTGCCGACAGCCAAGCCCGGGAATAGGTAATATCCGTGTCCGTTGGATTTACCCGTCTGGCTGATTCCCGTATTCGTTTCCGTGACGTTTATTAGTGCGTTGGGGACACTTGCCCCGCTCTGATCCGTGATTGTGCCTTCCAAAATGGCGCGGTCGGTTTGCGCCTTCGCGGAGAGCGCCAAGGCAAACACCAACGTCATCGCGATTGCCAATGCTGTGAAATATCTCACGAGGACCTCGCTCTTTCTTAAGTCACTGCAGAAGGGATGAAGATGTACAACCGACGCCTAGCACCCGCGCGATGCCAGTCGTTACCCAAACTTCGCTCGGGCCAATTACGCGACCGCTACACTTAATCGCTCGAATGTGGCAATTGTGTTACGGAGAGGTGATGCGTCTATGAAATAGCAGCGAGAGCCTCGATCGCGCGATAACGTCACGAGAACAACGTTATGAGAAGTGTGCGCCGGTGAAGGATGCGGTTCGAAAGCACTGGCTGTCGCTTGGGAGGGCGGCGAATGGCGTCCCGCGGGCGGCCTTCGCGAACCGCAGAGTTGATTGGCCTAGAACTCGGCTCGCTGTTACAATGCTCCGACATGGCTGATTGGCGGCAAATTCAAGCGCGTATCCGCAAGGCGAAGAACAGCCCCGAAGCGCTGGCAAAACTCTCCGAACTGTATCAACGCACGCGCGACGCGATGGTGGCGTGGGAACTTGGTGCGGTCGAAGAGAAGGCCGGGCGCAACGACGATGCTGGCAAGTGGTACACGATCGCCGCGCAGCGGTTCCGTCGCGCCGACTGGAAGAAGAAAGCCGAAGAGGCGCTCGCGCGGCTGGGAATCGAATTGCCTGCCGCATCCGCCGAGGCGAGCACTCCCGCACCGATTTCATTTCCGTCTGAGCGTTTATCCGAGGGAGCATCCCAAGATCGCGCCGAAGCGGCCACGGAATCGGAAGAAGCGCCCGATCCGTACAACGTGCGCTTGCCGCTGGCGCTGGGTGAGATTCCGGAGGACGAATCGACGGAAGCCGGCGAGGGTTCGCCCGCATCGGCTACCGCCAGTGACGGCGCGGCCGCAGCTGGCGCGCCGGACAAGAAAAAGCGGCGACGTGGCCGGCGCGGTGGACGTGGCCGCCGGCGCAAGGGGCCTGCGGGCGCGCCGGGCTTGCCCGCGCAAGCCTTCGCCGAGAGCGCGGAATCGAGGCCGACGCGACCGGAGCCTCCTCCACGACCTGCGTTTGAGCGGCGTCCGGCTGAACCTGCGCCGGAATATGCCGCGCGCAGCCAGCGCCCGGTGCCGATCGAGCGGACAGCACCCGTCGAGCTACCAGCTCCGCAGTTGCCGTCCGAGCGCGCCGCGCATGGCCGCGGTGATCCGGCTCTTGCATCGCGGATGGCGCACCTCGAATCTCTTTTGCGGCGGCTCGTGGGCAGTCCCTTGCGACGGCTTGACGAAGCGGACGAAGCTCCGGCCGGACCCGGCGTATTCCTGCTTTCGGATTCCGATCAGGTGACGTCGTACTATATAGAGGCTTGCCAGACGCTGCGAATCGGTCTTGGGAATCTCGCGCGCGGCGGCAGCCGTGGCGGAAGAACCCAACGCGGTGGGCGCGGCGACTCCGAAGGCCTCAAGTCCAAACTGGCCGAGCATCTCGGGATCAGCGAATCGAAAGTCTCGCAGTATATGAAGGACCATTGCGTGGTCCGCTGGATACAGCTCGACGACGAGGCACCACATTTGGCACATTTTGCCATTGGAGTGCTGCGAACGCCGCTCAACGTCGAGTAAATACCAGCGGCAACAGGACTTAGGTCCTGGAACTCGGTGCCATTTAGCCCGCATATATGCCGTTCGACCCCCTATTTACCCCTTTGAACGCACACCTCTGGACGGACCCACCGAATACCAAGCAAACTATGCTACGGTAAGACTTTAGGGCGCAGTGTACTTTTACCGGCAATTGTAAGTGTTGGGCCTACCCAGGGGCGCAGCAGGTATTCCAAGAGATTAAGGTTCACTGAGGAGGGGTGCAGCAAAATGGGAAACACGGCAAGCAATCATCTTTGGAAGGTTTTTGACTGGACGCTGTGTAAGGGCGCGAAAGTCACCTTCAACACGATCCAGTTTTTCAATAAATACAATCCGAATCCTTCCTTTACTCCGAAATGGTCGGACAAGCCGCTGTTGAAGTCGTGGGAGAAGTCGAAGCCCACGCTCGGTTGGCCGCGCACCACGGATTCCCTTTGCCCCGATTGCGTCAAAGAGGCGCGCGACGCCATAACCAATGGCAAGAAGGATTGGACCGACCTCGTCCACGAGAAAGTCGGCGAAATCAAGGCGCAGATTATCGAGCGCGACGGCCAGGTCTGGATGGTGAAGGAATGCCCCATCCACGGCAAGTACGAAGACCTGATGGCCATCGATGCAAAATTCCTCGAATGGATCGAGAAGAACTTCCCCGGCCGCGACATCCCCGCGCACAACGACGAAGATTTGCACCGGCACGGATCGAGCACGGTCCGGCATGGGCGCGGCGCGGTGCTCACCGTCGACCTGACGAACCGTTGCAACATGATGTGCGATCCCTGCTTCATGGACGCGAACCAGGTGGGGTACGTCCACGAGCTGGACTGGGATGAGATCACCGAAATCCTCGACAACGCATTGAGGATCAAGCCACGCCGGCAGATGTCCGTGCAGTTCTCGGGCGGCGAGCCGACGATGCACCCGCGATTTACGGACGCGGTCGCTTACGCGCGCAAGATCGGCTACAACAGCGTGCAGGCCGCCACAAACGGCATCGAATTCGCGAAGAGCAAGGAATTCTGCAAGAAGGCTTTCGACGCCGGGATGCGCTACGCGTACCTGCAGTTCGATGGCATCGGCAACGACGCGAACAGCCACCGGCAGGTCGGCAACCTCTTCGACGTGAAGTTGCGCGCGATCGAGAACATGCACGAGGCCGGCATCGAAATCGTGCTGGTCACGACAATCGTCAACAACGTGAACAACGATCAGGTCGGCCCCATCGTGAAGTTCGCGATGGAGAACCCGAAGAAGATCGCGTTCGTTTCTTTCCAGCCGGTATCGTTCACCGGGCGCGACGAAGACATCACACCCGAGCGCCGCATCCGCCAGCGCTATACACTTTCGCACCTTGCGAAGGACGTCAGCTCGCAGGTGGGCAAGATCGAGCCGACGCGCGATTGGTTCCCGCTGTCGTTTATTTCGCCTTTCGCAGGCTTTGCCGACATGGTGCATGGGCCCGACGCGATGTGGGGCTCGCTCTCGTGCGGCTGCCACCCGAACTGCGGCGTGGGCACGGCTGTGATGATTCACAAGGAAACGAAAGAGTGGGCGCCGATTTCGCGGTTCCTCAACGCTCCGCAGCTGGTGAAAGATGTTTCCGCGATCACCGACGCGGCCCGCGGCAAGAAGTTTTCGGCCTTCATGATGGCTCTGGCGATGCTGAAGAATTACGACCCCTACGAGGCGCCGCCGAGCTTGAAGCTGAAGGACATCCTCAAGAAGTTCGACAAGACGTGGGCGGTTTCGAAGGACGCGGACAAGAAATACGGCCGCACCAACCCGCAGCGCACGTACGAAGACGCGATGAAGCGCCGCGCCGAAGACCCGTGGAACATGCTGTTCATCGCCGGCATGTGGTTCCAGGACCTCTTCAACTACGATTTCCGCCGCACCGAGATGTGCATCATCCCGTACGCCACGCAGCAGGGCGAAATCTCCTTCTGCGCGTACAACACGGGCATCGGCTGGCGGAAGATCATCGAGAACATGTACAAGAACGCGACTGTCGCCGAATGGTACAAGACGCACGGCAAGCACGAAATCTACGCCAAGGGCAAGCAAGTCAACCTCGAGCACTACGAGCATTCTCTGCGGATTGACGCGGAAGACGCCTCGCGCGTGCGTCATCTCGAGCACGACATTCCGCAGACCGCGGCCGAAGAAGACCGCATCCGCCGCAAGAAGGCCTTCGAGGAAGCGGCCAAGGTGCGCAAGATTTACGAAGAGCTCGTCCTGAAAAAGCCCCAGGAAACCGTGGTGCAGATCGGCACGATCCAGCAGATTCAGATGGCGGTTCCGGGCGCAACCGTGAAGCCTGCCTCGCCGGCAGGCGGGCCGGTGCAGATTGCCCCAGCCAACGGCAGCAGCAACGGCAAAGGCGAAGCCAAGGTCGATCAGGCCGCCGAAGCCGTCGCGGGCGACTAACGGCTCAGATCGATTCCGCAGGGGCGGGTTTCAAACCCGCCCCTACAGGACAACACTTGAACCACCGAAGGCCCCGGCTTCCGCCGGGGCTTTTGTTTTTTGATTTGCGCAAATCTTTCGACTAAAGTAACCCACATGGCCAAAGTTCGAATTTGGAACGGGAATGGGCAGAAGCGACGCCGAAACGCATTTGCCTTTACCGTGATTCTGATGCCCGTGCCGGAGGAGGTCCCGCACGAGCGTGGATCGAAGGGGCGAAGCTTGCGCGCGAGGAATCCGAGCAAAGTTGGCTACCAGATCACGGTTCCGTTGCTTCCAGGGATCGTCACGTACGGACGCACGGAAAAAGAGGCGCTCGAAATGGCGCGAGACGCCATCCGCTGCCATCTGGATGGGCTGCGGAAGTCGGGAGAAGAGATCCCCGACGAAAAGAACGCTCATACCGCACGACTGCGTGTCGCCTTGAGCGCCTGATGGGCGCACAGCTTCCAATTCTCAAGCCGCGAAAGATTCTTCGCGCGCTCTTGCGGGCCGGGTTTTATGTCCACCACCAATCCGGAAGTCATGCGCAGCTGCGGCATCCGGCGAAACCTCATCTCCACGTTACCGTGCCGCGTCACGATCGCTTCGACATCCCAAGGCCGGTGCTGCGCAGCATCCTTCAGCAGGCCGAATTGACCCTCGGAGAATTTCTCAAGTTGCTGTGAAATCGGTTAGCATCGCAATATGCTGCCGACGCCGTGGAAGAGTTTCGCTGCGCCGCGCGACGATAAAGAATACGTCGCGATGCTTTCCTTCCTGCCGCTCAAGCGTTACCGAACGATTCCCAAACTCGTCCGGCTGGCGATGGAAACGATGGGGCAGCTCGCGAAATCGCCTGGACTGATCGGCTATTCGCTCGGGGCAGAGCTGACGCGAAAGCGATTCTGGACCGTTTCGGCGTGGGAGGATCGGCAATCGCTGATGGATTTCGTCGAGCAGATCCCGCACAGCCGGATCATGCAGGAACTCGCGCCGCACATGGGCAAAACGGGATTTGCCGAATGGACGGTGCGCGCGTCCGAGATTCCCATTCCGTGGACCGTCGCTCGCCAGCACTTGGTAAAATGACCGCATGACTGACAAACGCGCACGCGCCAGAGAACTTGCCGCTGAATTCGTCCAGAAGGGCGACCCGACCGGATGGTTCGAGGTGCTGTATCAGGAAGGCGAGCAAGGGAAGAGCATCGTTCCCTGGGCCGACCACAAGGCGAATTCTCACTTGAGCGAATTCTGGAAGGCGCACCCGTTCGAGACGGCCGGCAAATCGGCGCTCGTGATCGGAAGCGGCTTTGGCGAAGATGCCGAGGAGATCGCTGGGTGGGGATTTCAGACGACCGGATTCGACATTGCGAAGACCGCGATCGCCGCTGCGAAGAAGCGCTTCTCGAACTCGCCGGTGAATTATGTGGTGGCGGACTTATTCGGTCCTCCGCCCGCCTGGCGCCGCAGCTTCGATTTCGTTTTCGAGACGAACACGCTGCAGGCGCTGCCTGCTTCGCTGCGGCCACGCGCGGCCGGGAAAATCGCGGAGTTCGTGAAGCCGGGCGGCGTGCTGCTGGTGATCGCGCGCGGCCGCGAGAAAAATGAGCCCGAAGGACAATTGCCGTGGCCGCTCACGCGCGAGGAGTTTGCGGATTTCGCCCGCGCGGGCCTGCGCGAGGAATCGTTCGAGGATTTCGCCGATCCCGAGCCGCCCTGGGTGCGCCGTTTTCGCGTGCTTTACAAGCGGCCGAAAATGGCGCCGTAAACGGGCTTATCCGGCCAATTTTGGTACAATTGTGGCACCTGAACTGACGCGATTTGAGGGCTAATTCCGATGCCGATCTATGAATACATTTGCGATGACTGCGGCGAGCACTACGAACGGATCGTGATGAGCGGCAAAACGAAAATCACGTGCCCGAAGTGCGCGAGCGCGAAGAGCACGATCCAGCTTTCGGTGTTTGCGGCGCACGGCAACGGAACGAAGGCGTCGGGCGGATCGTCGCCTGCCTCCGGTTCCGGCGGCGGCTGCTGCGGTGGCGCCTGCGGCTGCCACTAGGCAACGACGCGAGGCTGCACGCCCGCGCCTGATTCACAAAACCCACCTGCAACAATTCACCTTCACCTGCAATTTGTGAGACACTCTGCCCCGGGGAAGCGCAGTCCGGAAGGGGGGAGTGATGCCGAAGAGGTCCGCGATACTTGCCGCGGTGGCAATTGCTGGAATCGTGGTGTGCGCGCACGCGGTGAAGGCGCGCGGCGCCGACCACAAGCAAAACTCGGCCGTTGCGATCGAGCGGGCAGCCGACTGCGACCGGCAGTGCCTATACGGTTTCGTCGATCAATATTTGCAAGCGCTGGTGGCGAAGGATCCCTCGCGGCTGCCCTGGGCGAAGAGCGTGAAGTTCACGGAAAACAATGTGGTGCTCGCTGTCGGCGACGGATTGTGGGGCACGATCAGCGGCCTCGGCCCCGAGGATGTGCGGGCCGCCGATCCTGCGAACGGGCAGGTGCTGTACATGGGAGTGGTGGCCGAGCACGGCATCCAATCGTTTCTCGCGCTGCGGATGAGGGTGGAGGACCACAAGATCTCCGAGGTCGAAACGATTGTGGATCGCAAGGGCATGGGCCCCGGCCCATTCGGCGATCCCGCCACGATGCAGCCGCTGCCGGTTCTGCTCGCGGACGTTCCGCCGGACCAGCGCACGCTGCGCGCGAAAATGATTGCGCTCGTCGATGGCTACTTCAACACGTTGCAGCTCAACGACGGCCACATCTTCACGGTGTTCGATCCGGCGTGCAGCCGCCGCGAGAATGGCGTGTGGACCGCGAGCGATCCGCATCCCGACCCGAAATCGAGCTATTCGCAATTCGGAAAATATTCGTGCGAGGAAGGATTCAAGCTCGGCAATTACCGCTGGGACGACCGGCTGCGCGCGCGGCGCTTTCCGCTGCAGGACGAAGAAAAGGGGCTGATCCTCGCCGGCGGGTTCATCGATCATTCGGGACGCCTCGAAAAGTATACGACCACGGACGGCGTAGTCCACGACACGCCGCTGAAATCGCCGCATTCGTTCTGCTTCCTCGAGCTTTTCAAGATCGTGGACGGCAGAATCCGGCACGCCGAGGCCGTATTCATCACCGTGCCGTACGATATGCCGTCGCCGTGGTTTCGAGACGATAATTAACGGAGCCGAGCCAGAAGGGAGATTGCGCCATGGTTGATTTTTCCAGCCAGCCGACAATGAAAGGATTTTTCGCCCCGACGCGCTTCGAGGCGGACGTCTACGATTGCGAAGTGACCGGAAAAATTCCGAGCGACCTCAACGGCGCGTTCGTCCGGCTTGGCGGCGACTGGCTGTATCCGCCGAAGTTCGAGGACGATTCGCCGTTCAGCATGGACGGCTACATCAACATGTTCCGCTTCAAAAACGGAATCGTCGATTACAAAGGCCGCTGGGTGAAGACGCCGCGATACAAGGCGGACCTCGCCGCGCACAAACAGCTTTTCGGGAAGTACCGCAATCCTTTCACCGACGATCCGAGCGTCCACAATCTGGACCGGTCGGTGCAGAACACGACGCCGCTCTGCTTTGCAGGCAAGCTCTTCACGTTGAAAGAGGACAGCCTGCCCTACGAGATCAATCCGAAAACGCTCGAAACGATCGGGCCGTATGATTTTCACGGCAAGTACAAAAGCCTGACGTTTACCGCCCACCCGAAGGTCGATCCCGTCACGGGCGATATGATCTGCTACGGCTACGAGGCGACGGGGCTCGAGACGCGTGACGTTTTTTTGTACACGATCGACAAGACGGGGCACGTGAAGCGCGAGGTCCGCTTTCAGGCGCCCTACGTCGCGATGGTTCACGATATTGGGCTGACGCAAAAACACGTTCTGATACCCGTGTATGGATTCGTGAGCAGCATGGAGCGGCTGAAGGAAGGC
The DNA here is from genome assembly GCA_963841605.1 of uncultured Acidobacteriota bacterium. Taxonomy (GTDB): domain Bacteria; phylum Acidobacteriota; class Terriglobia; order Acidiferrales; family UBA7541; genus Palsa-295. Next base: position 283,485 of record CAWJDM010000008.1, on the reverse strand, counting down.
AAAGTTCACTGGGGCTGGGACAACACGAAGCCCGCGTACGTCGGTATCATTCCGCGCGACGGTGAGGCGAAGGATATCCGCTGGTTCAAGGGGCCTTCGCGCGCCACAGTGCATACGCTGAACGCGCGCACCGAAGGCGAGAAGGTGATTCTCGAAGCCGCGATCTACGATGGGAATCCGTTCCCATTTTTCCCGCCGATCGATGGCTCGCCGTGGGACCCGACCAAGGCGCGCGCGTACATTCGACGCAACACGTTCAATCTCGCCTCGAAAGATGACGGCTTCACCGAGGAAAAGCTTTTCGAGATGAACGTGAGCGACCTCGGGCGCGTCGACGACCGCTATCTTTCGCTGCCGTATCGCTACGCGTTCACGGCTTTCGCGGACAAGCAGCGGCCGTTCGACGAGTGGAAGGCTGGCAACCTTGGCGGGCGAGTGAACAATTGCTACGGGCGCTTCGACCTCGCGACCGGCAAAATGAGTTCGTATTTCGCCGGCGATACGCACAGCTTGCAGGAAGTGTGTTTCGTTCCGAAGAAGAACGGCGCCGAGGGCGAAGGCTACGTGATCGGCGTGGCGTCGAATTACGCGGAGATGCGCTCGGAGCTGATCATCGCCGACGCGCAGCATCTCGAGGATGGCGACGTCGCGCGCGTGATTCTGCCATTTCGCGCGACCGCGCAAGTCCACGGGCGATGGATGGACGAGGATGAGCTGCCGTTCGCTTAAGGAGCCCAGCATGCTGACGCGACGCGATTTCGTGACGAAGCTGGCCGTGGCGGGCGCGGCGATTGGCGCGTTTGCGCTGGCGCCGGGAGCAGAATGGCCCGCCGATGCATCCGTGCGTCTCGAGCAGCCCCGCAAGCCGGTCGTATCGTTCCACATGGACCGGCCGTACCTCGATCCCACCGGCACTGCGATGCCGTATCGCCCGCCAGGCGGTGCGCGTTCGGGCGCGCCAGTCGCGCGACTTAGCGAAGAGACGTTTCGCCGCATGCAGTGTTACGCTTGAATCGCGCAGGACGAAGCGCGGACCAGATGACCTCTCAAGGCAGCGTTTTCTCGCAGGAAACATTCCGGTTCTTTCGCGAGCTCGGGCGCAACAATCACAAGCCGTGGATGGACGAGAATCGCGACCGATATCGCGCGGTGCTGGTCGATCCGCTGCGCGAGCTGCTCGATCGGCTGACGCCGGCCGCGCGGAAACTGAATCCGCGATTCGCGGTCGGCGGGCGCGTGGGCGAGAATTTTTCGCGCATCAATCGCGACATCCGCTTCGCGCGAGACAAATCGCCTTACCGCACGCAGATGTATCTCTTCTTCGCCGAACCGGAAGGCGGAGCGCAGCTCTACGTCGGCCTCTCGGCCGACGCCGTCACCTGCGGCTTTCGCGTGTATAGCGAGGGCAGGACTTCGCCGCTCGTGCAGATCGGCCGCGCGCGTGGCGCCGAAAATTCCGCGTGGATCGAGCGCCAGAAGCGCCGGCTCGCGAAATACGAAAGCTATTGGTACGCGACGGAAAAGGGCGAGTGGGCAAAGCACAAGGGCTGGCCCGTGAAGCCGGACGATTGGAAGAAATTACGAGGATGGATCGTGCGAAGAAGATTTGCACCAGCGGCGGTTACGCGCGCAGGATTCGAGCGGGAGGTAGCCAAGATTTTTCGCGAGGTCTATCCGTTGTATCCGTTCACGACCTCGGCGGCGTGGAAAGCATAGCGAACAGGAGCGGATTCGATGGCTATGAACAGAGGGCAAGCGCGCATGGAGCATTCCGCGCAGGCAGGACCCGGACACGATCAATTCACCGAGACGATTTATGGCGTGGTCTGCGCCGGGTGCCACAACTACATCCTCATCGATAAAACGAATTGCCCGCCCACATGCCGCGAGCACGAGAGTTGCCGCCAGGCATACGCATAAGCAAACACGTACCGTTTCGCGACGGCGAAATAGGATTAGAATAGAGCCACCAGCCGCGCCACCCGGCAGAATGCAACACCTGTTCGGCCGAACGGCATCTACGTCATTATTCCGAAAGCGCTGCAACTGAGGTCCTCGATGAAAGCTGCACGCGGATTTCGCTCCCTGGGCCGACGACTCTCTCACGAGCGTCTGGCACGCCGTCTTGCGGATTGGGCCGCTCTTTCCGTGCTAGCGTGCGCGTGCATCGCGATGGCCACGATCTCAGCCCGCGCTCAGGAAAATCCTACCCCGACCCAGCCGCCTACTCAGCAAGAGATCGAGCCCGCGCTAACGCATCGGCCCGCCGAGCAGCCACTCACGAGTCCAACGGTCGCTTTGACGGTGCCCAAGGGCACGCCGATTCAGGTGGCGCTCGATAAGGAAGTGCGGATCAAGAAAGTCGGGCAGCCGGTGCACGGGCACGTGGTCGAGCCGGTCTATGCGTTCGACAAGCTGGTGATCCCGGCGGGATCGGAAGTGACTGGGCAGATCGCGCAGGTCGAGGGTGTTTCCAAAGGGAAGCGAGTGATGTCCGCGCTCGACGCCGATTTCACGCCTGCGCACAAGGTCGAGGTCGAGTTCAACCAAATCAACTTGGCGAATGGCAAACAGATTCCCGTCCAAACGAAAGTGATCCCGGGATCGGGGCAGGTGATCGAGTTTGTTTCCGCAGCGGATGAGAACCAGAAGAAAGGCGTGATGGACGCCGCCGCGGCAAAGACGAAAGAGGCAAAGCAGCAAGCCACGCAAGAGTGGAAACAGGCGATGAGCGAAGTGAAAGCGCCGGGCAAGATCCATCGCATCGAGCGCTTCGCCGTCGGGCAGTTGCCCGTGCATCCGCAATACATCGATGGCGGCACGGTCTACTTCGCGGAGCTGCAGGAGCCGCTCGATTTCGGCACGGAGCCGCTCACCCCGCGGATGGCGAGTTCGATCGGAGCGGCGCCGGCGGATGGCAGCGTGGTCCAGGCGCGCCTGATGACGCCGCTCAGCTCGGCGACCGCGAAAAAGGGGGATGAAGTCGAGGCGGTGGTTTCGCGGCCGCTATTCGACGGCGACCGGCTGATCCTGCCGCAAGGCAGCTTTCTGAAGGGCTTGGTGGTGCAGGTGCAGCCCGCGCACCGGCCGAAAAAGAACGGCGAGCTGAGGCTGGTGTTTCACGATTTGGTTTTACCGGAAGGCGTCGAGCAGAAAGTAGAAGCGAGCCTCGCGGGCGTGGAAGCGGCGAAGGCAGACAACGTGAAGCTCGATTCCGAAGGCGGCGCGCAGGCGACGTCACCGAAGACGCGGTATCTGAACGCGGCCGTTTCGATTGGCCTCGCGGCGTTGTCCACTCGCGGCGATCCGGACGCCAAGACGGCGAACCCCGCGGGAAACACGGGCAATCGAGTGGCGGGCGGCGCGGTCGGCTTCAAAGCCGTGGGCATGGTGATGGGCGTGCTGGTTCACTCGCGCGCGTTTGGCTATTCGATGGGCGCGTATGGCGCGGGCATGTCGGTCTACACGAATTTCATCGCGCGCGGCCGCGACGTAGTCTTCCCGAAGGACACGGCGATGACCATCGGCATCGGCACGCGCCCGCCCGAGGGTGCGCCGTCACCCGCGGCGATTCCAAGTGCACAGCCGGGTTTACCCGCGCCATCTCCCGCAAAACCTCTCGGTGAGTAGCTGGGTAGTTCTGCCTTTGTAGCGTAATCGTTGACGGAAGCGGCTCGCGGGCCATATAATCGGGGTTTGTCAATCGAGCTGGGAGGCAGCATGTACGCCGTAATTCGCAGTGGTGGGAAGCAGTATCGCGTCGCGCCGGGCGAGACCATCGAGGTCGAGCGGCTCGAAGGCAAGGTGGGCGGCAAGGTGACGTTTGAAGACGTGATCGCCGTGCGCACCGACGACAAAAAGATTCTGGGCGGCGAACAGGCCGCGAAAGCCAAAATCACCGGAAAAATCGTAAAGCACCTCCGCGGGCCGAAACTCAAAGTCCTGAAATTCAAGACGGGCGGCCAGTACAAGATTCAAACCGGCCACCGGCAGGGATTGACCGCCGTCGAAGTCGGCGAAATTCAACTTTCCTAGGGGTTTGTCATGGCACATAAGAAGGGCGGCGGGTCATCCGTAAACGGACGCGACTCGCACGGACAGCGGCTCGGGGTGAAGCGGTTCGGTGGGCAGCTCGTGACCGGTGGGAGCATTCTGATCCGGCAGCGCGGGACACGATACAAGCCCGGCAAGAACGTGGCGCGCGCAAAGGACGATTCACTGTTCGCGCTGAAGACCGGCGTGGTGCGCTTCGAAGACAAGGGCGCGAAGGGGCGCTTCATCAGCGTGCTCCTGGTCGAAGACGGCGCCGCCGTCGGCGGCGCTGAATCGAAGCCCGCGGCAACCGCCAATTAGAGATTCATCGTTCATCGCATTAATGGTCGTATTGACTGGCATTCACTGATATTGACTGGTCTTGGCCCGCAATCGCAGGACGGCGTTTCTCCCGAGGTTTTTTGCGGCGGAGGCGTCCGCCTGTCCCTCATTCGCGACATACGCTTCCTTCGTGTACACTTTCGAAACAGGTGACTTGTGTTTGTTGATGAAGCCAAAATCCTGGTGAAGGGCGGCGACGGCGGCAATGGCTGCGTCGCGTTTCGCAGGGAGAAGTACGTCCCGAGAGGCGGGCCATCGGGCGGCGACGGCGGCCACGGCGGCGATATCGTGATCGAGGCGAATCCGAACGACAACACGCTGCTGCGCTACCGCTACAACCGCGAATTCCGCGCCGAGCGCGGTCGCCATGGCGAAGGATCCGATTGCCACGGACGCTCGGGCGAAAACACGGTTCTGAAAGTTCCCGTGGGCACGGTGATTTTCGACGCGGATTCGGGCGAACAGCTTTTCGATTTCACCGAGCCGGGGCAACAGTTTCGAGCGGCGCGCGGCGGGCGGGGTGGGCGCGGGAATGGGAATCCGGCTTTCGTGCGGCCGTGGCATCAGGCGCCGCGCGAGCATGAGGACGGGCGTCCGGGGCAGGAACTCCATCTGCGGCTCGAATTGAAATTACTGGCGGATGTAGGGCTGGTCGGCTTCCCGAACGCGGGCAAATCCACGCTGATCTCGCGCATCTCGGCAGCGCGGCCAAAGATCGCGGCGTATCCGTTCACGACGCTCGAGCCGCATCTTGGGGTTGTTTCCGCCGATCCCGATGCTGCGCCGGGACAAGGGCGCACGTTCGTGGTGGCCGATTTACCAGGCTTGATCGAAGGCGCGCACGAAGGCGTGGGGCTGGGCATCCGTTTCCTGAAGCATGTGGAGCGGACGCGGCTGATCGCGCACCTCGTGGATACGAGCGACGCCAACGACCGCGATCCGGTGCGCGATTTCGAGATTATCGAGCGCGAACTCGCGGCGTTCAGCCCGGCGCTCGCGGAAAAGCCGATGATCGTGGTGGCGACGAAGCTCGACGCAACCACGGATCGCACGCGGCTGGAAGAGCTGCGAGCTTTCGCGGCCAAGCGTGGCCTCGAATTCCACGCGATCTCTTCGGCAAGCGGCGAGGGCATCGTCGAGCTGGTGCGGGCGATCGCCAACGCGCTCGACAAGATTCCGAAGCCGGCCGCGGTATTGGATGCCTCCAAAGAAGGCGAGATGCCCGAGAGCAGCGCGGTCGAAGTGACGCACGTCGATGATGCGACTGCCGCGGCGCCGCACACGGAGAAACATTGATCCCGCAGCCGGCTCATGAATCTTCGGGCCCGGGGCATCACCGCTCGGTGGCGCTTTTCGGTGGGACGTTCGATCCCGTGCACGCGGGCCACATCGCCGTAGCGCAGGCCGCGCAGCGGCGGTTCCATCTCGACGCGATCCATTTCATTCCTTCGTCGCACCCGCCGCACAAGCCGCAGCGCGAGCTGACGCAGTTCGCGCATCGCTACGCAATGGTGGTGCTGGCGTGCGGAGGGCATCCGGGATTCATTCCGTCGCTCGCGGAAGCGCCTCTGGGCGGCGCGCCGCACGTTTTCTACACGATCGAGACGGTGCGAAAATTCCGCCGCGAGCATCCGGACGCTCATTTGTATTTCATCGTCGGCGCGGACCAGTTTCTCGAAATCCCGACGTGGAAGAATTACGATACGCTGCTGGATCTTTGCGATTTCGTCATCGCGAGCCGCCCCGGTTTCCGGCTCGATGCGCTGCGTCTGGTGATTCCGCCGGAAAAGCTGGGCCGGGCGGCGGCGCAAAGTCCGCAGAAAATCGTGCTGCGGAAATCGACCGTTTATCTGCTGACCACCGTCGCGAGCCACGTCTCCTCGACCGAGGTGCGCGTGCGGCGCGAGCGCGGCCAAAGCATCCACGGGCTTGTGCCGGCGCGCGTGGAGGAATACATTCTCGGACAGGCCCTGTACCAGTGAACTTGGAAACCTTGCGCCCCGAAATTCGGTGGGCCGTGGAAGCGGCTCAGGACAAGCAGGCCGTGGACGTGACGGTGCTGAAATTAGCCGGGACGACTGCGTTCGCCGAATATTTTCTGCTGTGCTCGGGGAGCAGCCAGCCGCAGATCAAGGCCATCGGCGAAGCGATCGAGGGGCGGCTGGACCGCGAGCGCGTCCACCTGGCGCATCGCGAGGGCAAATCCGGCGCGGAATGGGTCCTGCTCGATTACGGCGACTTCATCGTGCACATCTTCAGCGAACGCGCGCGGCACTACTACGATCTCGAGCGGCTCTGGCGCAACGCCGAGCGGTTCGATATCCCCGTGCCCGGCAGGCCGCGCGAGCCGCACGCCGAATCCGAAGGAGATGCGGCTCAGCGATGAGCACCGCGGAGATCGTCTGGGTCGCCGCCGATCCGGCCTCCAAGCGCGTCCTCGAAATCGCGGGAAAGCTTGCCGAAACGGCGACCACGCTTCTGATCACCGGCGAGAGCGGCACCGGTAAAGACCAGCTCGCGCGCTGGATTCACGAGCACGGTCCCCGCCACGACGCGCCATTCCTGAAAATCGATTGCGCCAGCCTGCCCGCCGAGCTGGTGGAATCGGAACTCTTCGGTCACGAACGCGGGGCCTTCACCGGCGCCGTCGCGCGCAAGCCCGGGCGTCTCGAGATAGCGCTCGGCGGCTCGGTGATCCTCGACGAAGTGGCCGCGCTCTCGTCCGTGATGCAGGCGAAGCTTTTGCGCGTCCTCGAAGAGCGAACGTTCGAGCGGCTCGGCGGCACGGAAACGCTGCGGATGGAGGCGCGCGTGATGGCGCTGACCAATGCGAAGCTCGACGAAGCCGTCGCCACGGGGCGTTTCCGCGAAGACCTGTTTTTCCGGCTCAACGTGCTGGCGTTCTCAGTGCCGCCGCTGCGCGAGCGCCGCTCCGATATCGCCCCTCTAGCCGGGCACTTTCTCGCGCGGCTCGGCCCCGTGCACGGGCAGGCCGACGCGTCGCTCGATCCGTCCGCCCTGGCGCTGCTCAAGTCGTACGCGTGGCCAGGGAACGTGCGCGAATTGAAAAACGCGATCGAGCACGCGCTGGTATTTGCCAAGGAGCCAGTCTTGCGCGTCGAGGATTTCCCGGAAATTCTGCGCGCCGCCGCCAATTCGCACGGCCCCGCAGCTTCACTGCGCTCGCTCGAAGATCTCGAGCGCGAAGCGATTCGGGCTACGCTCGAGGCGATGCACTACAAGATCGGCCAGGCGGCCGATTCGCTCGGCATCAGCCGCAAGACGCTGCTCGAAAAGCGCAAGAAATACGGCTTGATGTGAGACGGGGCCTCCCGCGGTCGGCCGGGAAGAATTCGACGGCGTAGGGCGAGTCTGAAAACCGCCCCTACTAACAAATCCCCCGGGCGCTCATTATCATTAAGCGATGAAAATCCGGCTGCTCATGCTCGGCAAGACGCGGCGCGAGGAAATCCGCGCGCTGCTCGATGATTACATCCGCCGCATCGCGCGTTACGCCGAAATCGACGTCAGCGAATTGCGCGACGGCTCGCCCGCAGCGTTGCGCAAGCTGAAAATCGACGCGAGCGCCACGGTCGTCCTCCTCGATGCTGCCGGAAAACAATTTACGTCGCAGCAGTTCGCCCGCTGGCTTGGCGACCTGCGCGACCGCGGTGCGCGCGAGCTTGTTTTCCTGTGTGGCGACGCGGAAGGTTTTCCCTCCGATCTGCGCGACGCCGCCAAGCAGAGAATCTCGCTCTCGACGCTGACCATGCCGCACGAATTCGCACGCGTCGTCCTCGCCGAACAAATCTACCGCGCCTTCGCGATCCTTGCGGGTCACCCGTACCCGAAGTGAGTCAGACGAGCCGGCAGCCCACAGGACGAGTTTGTGTCGCGCGCGACTCCTCGTTACATCAAATTAGGGCCAGCCTAATTCCCTAGGGGGTCGAAGAAATATGGAATATTTGCTTGTGCACTGGAAATCCTGGGCATGGTCTTTGGGAATTATCGGAGGCGCGATCATCCTTGCGCTGATAGTTCGCGTCATACTGTTTCTTATTTTCGATCGCCTCGCACGGCGGAACCCAAGCGTGTTGAAAACGTCCCTCACACGCCACAGCAAGCGGCTGTCTGCGTGGATTCTGCCGCTCTTTGCGGTTCTGGCCGTGCTGCCCGCCGCGCCTCTTCCGGAAAAGGTGATGGTTGCTCTGCAGCACGTTACCGGCCTCGGATTGATCGCTGCGGTCGCGTGGCTGGTGATTCTGGCCAGCGAAGTCACGTCCGAGATGATCGCGGCCCGATACCGGATGGATATCGCGGACAATCTGCTCGCGCGGAAAGTACAGACGCAGCTTCGCGTGCTACATCGAGTCGTCACGTTCGTTGTGATCGTCGTTGCGCTCGCCCTCATGCTGATGACGTTCCCGGACATCCGCCAGATCGGCACGAGCCTTTTGGCCTCCGCCGGATTGGCGGGATTGCTGGTCGGCATGGCCATGCGCCCCACGCTCTCAAGCCTCATCGCGGGGATGCAGATCGCCCTCACGCAGCCGATCCGGATCGACGACGTGGTGGTGGTGGAAAACGAATGGGGCTGGATCGAGGAGATCGAGTCCACGTACGTTGTGGTGCGCATCTGGGATTTGCGCCGGCTCGTTCTGCCGCTTTCCTATTTCATCGAGCACCCGTTTCAGAACTGGACGCGTACCGGCTCCGATCTTCTCGCCTACGTAGTTTTCTGGGCGGACTACACGGCGCCGATCGAGGAACTGCGGCAAGAACTGACGCGAATTCTGAAGTCGACGGACAAGTGGAAGGGCGAGGTCAACGTGCTGCAGGTGACGGATACCTCCGAACATTCGGTGCAGATCCGGGCGCTGATGGACGCCCGCGATTCGGGCCTGGCGTGGGACCTGCGCTGCTACGTCCGCGAGAAGCTGATTCAGTTTCTCCAGCGGCATCATCCGCAAAGCCTGCCGCACTACCGGGGTGAATTTCGCGCGTCCACCGAAGTTCGCTCCTTGCCCGGGAGTCTCGGCGGCGCGGTCCCGCCGCCATCGGGCGCGCATGCGGCGTAGGCAACGAACGTCGATCAGATCGCTTGCACGGGCGAGATTCTCTCCCTAAGATGCCCTAATGGCTTGGCCGAAACATGCCGGAAGGTAAAGGGCTTCTCATTGTTTACACCGGACCGGGTAAGGGCAAGACGACTTGCGCGCTCGGCACGGCGTTTCGCGCGGTGGGCCAGGGGCTGCGCGTGCTGATGGTGCAGTTCATCAAAGGCTCGTGGCACTATGGCGAGCTCGACGCGGCGAAGATGCTGGGCGACGATAAATTCGAGATTCGGCCGATGGGGCGCGGCTTTGTGAAAGTGGGCGGCGCGGACACCGATCCGGAAGACATTCGCCTGTGCGAGCAGGCCTGGGACTTCGGCCGCGAGCAGATTTACAGCGAGAAATACGATCTCGTCGTGCTGGACGAGATCAATTACGTGATCAGCTACAAGATGCTCGATGCGGAGCGCGTGGTCGAATCGCTCGCGAAGCGGCCCGAGCGCGTGCACGTGATCTGCACGGGGCGCAACGCGCATCCGAAGCTGGTTGAGGCCGCGGATCTCGTCACCGAAATGCGCGAGGTGAAGCATCCGTTTACGCAAGGCATCCTCGCGCAGCGGGGAATCGATTACTAGGACGCATGCGAGATTGAGATTTCCCAATGACATGGTTTAAGCGCGAGAAAAAATCGATCGAGAATCCCACGCCCGTCGACGAGCGCCGCGTCCGCACCGAAGGGCTGTGGACGAAGTGCAGCGCGTGCGGCGCGATCATCTGGAAAAAGGATCTCGAAGCGAATTGGGAAGTCTGCCCCAAGTGCGATCAGCATTTCCGCCTCTCCGCGCGGAGGCGGCTCGAGTTGTTGCTCGATGACGAACCGTGGACCGAACACGACCCCGATCTCGTATCGAGCGATCCCTTGCATTTCCACGACACCAAGGCGTATGCCGCGCGGCTCGGCGAGGCGCAGCAGAAGCTCAAGATGGGCGATGCGATCGTCACCGCCGAAGCCAGGTTGAGTGGGCGTCCGGTGATCTGCTGCTCGATGGAGTTTCGCTTCATCGGCGGATCGATGGGCGCGGTGGTGGGAGAAAAAGTGGCGCGGGCGGTCGAGCGTTCGGCGGCAAAGAAGCGGCCGCTGCTGATCGTGTCGTGCTCGGGCGGCGCGCGGATGATGGAAGGCGCCGTCAGCCTGATGCAGCTTGCGAAAGTTTCGGCGGCCCTGGCGCGGCTCGACGACGCGCGCGTGCCGTTCATCTCGATTTTGACCGATCCCACCACCGGCGGCGTCACCGCGAGCTACGCGATGCTCGGCGACCTGAATATCGCCGAACCTGGCGCGTTGATCGGCTTTGCGGGGCCGCGCGTGATCGAGCAGACGCTGCGGCAGAAACTCCCCGAAGGATTTCAGACGGCGGAATTTCTTCTCGATCACGGTTTTCTCGACGCCGTAGTCCCGCGCAAGGAATTGAAGGCCTACATCGCGCAGGCGCTCGGCTTTTTCCTCGACACCGCATGACCTACGACGAATCCGTTCGAGCGCTGCTGGCGCTCGGGCGCGAGCTGGCCGCGCCGCAGCAGGCTCGCGTTCAAAAGTTCGGCCTCGAGAACATCTCGATTCTCGCCGAAGCCCTCGGAAATCCGCACCGCGCCATGCCTTGCGCGCATGTTGCCGGAACGAACGGCAAGGGTTCGACGGCGGCCATGCTCTCTTCGATTCTCCGCGCCGGCGGCCTTCGCACCGGCCTCTACACGTCGCCGCACCTCGAACGCATCAACGAGCGCATCCGCATCGACGGCAACGACATCTCCGACGAGGACTTCGCGGCCGCGTGGACGCGCGTGCAAGCGGTCATCGAGGCGTTGCTTGCTTCCGGCAAGCTCGCGGCGCACCCCACATATTTCGAGTGCGTGACGGCGATGGCGTTCGTCGCTTTTGCGAAGAGCGAACTCGATTTCGCGGTCTACGAAGTCGGCCTGGGCGGGCGTCTCGATTCGACGAACATCGTGCAACCCGAAGTCGCCGTGATTACTTCGATCGATTTCGACCACGAGGATTTTCTCGGGCACTCGATCGAGGAAATCGCGTCTGAAAAAGCGGGAATCATCAAGCCTGGCGCGTGGGTGGCAAGCTCGGCCGAGAATCCCGAAGCGCGCGCCGTGATCGCCCGCCGCTGCAAGGAAGTCGACGCGCGTCTGGTCGAGATCGACGCCGCTTGGCGCATCGATGAGGAACGCGCTTCCGGTGGATGCTATCGCGCGGTGGTTTCCCCACTTCATTCGCGCAAGACGCTCGCGATCGAGCCGCCGCTGCCGGGCCGATTCCAAGTCCGCAACGCGCTCACGGCGGCCACCGCGGCACGCCTTCTCGGGGAGCGCGGATTTCCCATCGACGACCGAGCGATCGAAGGCGGCATTCGCGCGGCTCGATGGCCGGGCCGGCTCGAGCGGCTCGCCGAGCGCCCGGCGATTTACTTCGACGGCACGCATAATCCTTCGGGGGCGCGCGAACTGCTCAGATTTTGGGACGACAATTTCAAGGGCCGCCGCATCCTGCTCGTCTACGGAGCCATGCGCGACAAAGCGGTCGATGAAATCGCCGGGCTGCTTTTCCCAGCGGTCGATTTCGTGATCCTTACCGAGCCGCGCCAGCCGCGCGCCATCTCGGCGCCTTTGCTTGCGGAAATGACGAGCCACCTCGCAAAGAAATCCGACGTCGTGCGCGATCCCGGCGAAGCGCTGGAACGCGCCATCGCAATGGCCTCGCCGGAAGACGCAGTCTTTGCCACAGGCTCACTCTATCTCGTAGGGGACCTCCGAACGTACTGGCACCGTCGAAAGCCCCTCGGAACAAAGCGATAAGCTCTCCGCAAGGAACAGATAGAACGCTTCTATATTTCTGGAATACCGCTCAGGCAGCTCATCGGCCTGCCGGAACACCAATTTGGCTGTTGGCAGCCGCGGCCCGAACGCCCATGCTTGGCAGGGAAACAAAACGCAGGTTTGTTTCGTTTCTCTCTATGAGGGAGCAAGCCAAAAGCCGGCTTGCCGCGTCTAAGCGAGGGACCTAGGGGGAGTGACAAGATGACCCGCAACGAACGGAGGCCGATCCTGGAGTCATTTGGGCGAGCGCCCGTTTTGCTCTCAACCGCTCTGGGTCAGCTTCCGAAGAAAATGTGGCTTTATAAGCCCGCGCCCGATCGCTGGAGCATTCACGAAATCATTCTGCACCTCGCCGATAGCGAAGCGAGCTCCTACATACGATGCCGCCACTTGATTGCCGAGCCCGAGCGCCTGGCGACGGAATTTGATGCCGGCCGCTGGGCCGGCACGCTCGGCTACTTCCACCAGAGCACACGCGAAGCGCTCGAAGTGATCCGGCGGCTGCGCAAGATGACCTACCAGCTTCTGGTGGCCGTGCCGGAGCCCCTGTGGTCTTACATCGTCGAAAATCCAGTGGAGGGCAAAATCAGCCTGGAAAGCTGGATGGAACGCCAGGAACGCCACATCCCTCACCACATCGACCAGATGCGCGGGAACTACGAGCTTTGGCTCACGACGCATCCTCCGCGCAAACAAGCGTCGCCGCCGAAGGCGAATTCCTCGCCGCACATGATCTCGCTTTCCGTCGGAACCTGCTGAACGCCACCCTCAGCCTAGCCAGCGGGCCGACCGCTAGCGGCGAAGGTTCGAATCGCTTTGCTGCGCGAGGGGAAGCCCAGTCAGTAGGAAAGTCGACAAAACACCAAGACAGACTTTCATGGCAGCATTGGCGTCCCGGTCGAAACCGGGACGCCGTTGAAACAGCGGCCGCGCTTGGATCGCGCGGGTTAGAAGATGAATTTGGCTACGAGCTGCATCAAGCGCGGGTTCTGCGCCTCGGCGATCTGCCCGAAATTGCCCGCTGAGATGTCTGTACCGATACCGTCCGGATTGAATTGGGTATGGTTAAAGACGTTGTAGGCTTCCATCCGAAGCTGAATTTTCATGCTCTCCGAGATCGACGTGTCTTTGTAGAGGGCGAAATCCCAGTTGTTGAGTCCGGGGCCTCGGAGCGGATTACGGGGCGCGTTGCCGTAGGCTACGACACTCGTTGGCGAGACGCCAGCAGCGGGACAGCCCGTGGCGGCGCAGGATACTGGGGCAAAAGAGCCGCCGCTAAACCAGAATCCGCTCGTACGTGGATTCATGTAGTGAACTGGCGCAATTTGATTTGGGCCATCCCAGCACGAGAAATCCCCCGCCTGGCAGCCGCCCGACGGATTCGACAAGTCGGCGATATCGACCGGGAATCCTTCTTGGAAGGTGGTGATGCCGGAAATAGTCCATCCCTGGGTGAGCCGGTCAAGCCACCAGTCACCACCGTGCAAGCCCGGGATCTGGTAGACGTAGCTGATGACCAGTCTCTGAGGTGCGTCGAAGACGGACGCGCCGTAGTCGCAACCTGGGAAGCAATAGGGATTGCTGGCGCGAATCGAGCCACCGTAACCGCCGCCCTGTCCGCCATACTCTCCGAAGCTACTGTTCTCGAATCCAGACGTGTCATCAAAGGAACGGCTGTAGGTGTACGAGACAAGGAACTGAAGCCCATGAGACATATGCTTGTTGACGCTTACTTGCAGAGCGTTGTAGTTGGAGTTGCCACCACTAAAGATCGTATCGATGGGACCGTAGACGCCAAGCGGATATGGGAAGATGGGACTGTCAGTGGCATCGAGCCCGGTAACTACGTTGATTGGCATACCGTAGGAAAGATAGCGCGCCACTGAACCGACATAGCCTACCGTAACTATCGTGCTAGCCCCGACTTGACGTTGGACTGTGAGGTTATAGTTGGTCATACGTGGGTCTAGGAATTTTTTGGCAACTACAGCGCAGCAGGGACCGAATACGGGTTCAAGCCCTGGCGTTGTGGCGTAATCCACGGAGCTCGGATAACCCTCAAAGGGATACGGGTTCGGGATAGTGGTCGTCGGGGTCGCTATATCGGCATAGGGGTTGGCGAAACTCGGATTCAGACTCAACACCGGAGAGCCGGCTCCGGTCACGCCCGTGAGGGTATTGGTGGCGAACGGCGGAATTCCGAAACCGACCTGGCCAGCTTGCTCGGTTTCGGATTTGTCGTAGTAAATTCCGAAACCAGCGCGAATGCTGGTCTTGCCGGCCCCCCCCGTGAGCCAGCCCCAATCCGGGCTGTAAGCGAGTCCAAGGCGCGGGCCGAAGTTTTTCCATTGGGTAGGGCCAGCGGCGCTAACCCCGGCATCTCCCTGATAGACGATGCCAACTGGAGCGCCAGGGAAAAGCGTGGACTGCTGGCCGGGACGAAAGGCCATCTGACCGTGACCGTTGTAGGCGATGTTGATGTTCGGAGTGTCGATTGTCCAGCCCAAGCCGTAGATGAGGGTCAGATTCGGGCGGAATTTAAACTCATCCTGCACGTAGCTGTAATACTGGCGAGTTCGCGCGTTCTCTAACCCGCCGCTGGCCTGCGTGAACCAGGAGGGGACGCCGAGCAGAAAGTCCGCGCCAGGCACTCCGGTGCTGTAAGCTCCATACGATCGGAAAGCGAACTCACCGCTATTGTAGCTGAGGCTGGGGCTCAGCTCTTCCCATCGGCGCATATCGAAGCCGAACTTGAGAGTGTGGCGGCCCTCAATGATGGAGAAGTTGTCCGTGGCCTGATAAAGCTGGTCAATTCGGGGCTGCGGGCCGTAAGGGCTGAATCCAAGGTTGAAAAGGCCGGTCACGGAGATCAGGGGCACGCCGGCGCCCGCTGGGTCTTGTGGAGTAATGGAGAATCCGGCGGCCGAGGGGGAAGTAGCCGGATTCGGGAAAACGGCGGCGTAGTTGAACCGGTTATAGCCGCCGCGGAGCTCGTTGACCATGTGATCGTTGAAAACGTGGCTCCAAGAAAGGGTCAGGAATTTGAAGTGTTCTCCATCCGTCTCTCCGAAGCCCGGAAGGTTGCCGCCAAAGAAAGAGACGGGCTCCGAGACATCGACGCTTTCATTGAACCAAGTGCCCCAGAGGCTGTCCTTGGAATTGAAGACCTGGTCGATGCGGTAGAGGTATTGGTTACGGCTCTGCGTCTCCGTCGCGTTGAAAACGTAATCATAGATGGTTTTGCCCGTAACCGGGTTAACGGTTGTTTTGTTGTAGGCGGGGACATACTTTAGAAGACCCGAAGAGACGGAATTGATATCCGCGGTCGGAATCGTTCCGGCGCTGAAGATGGTCGAGTACGCCGTGCCCGCGGGGTAGGTGGTTCCATCGTCTCCGACCAGTGGGAATGGCGAGGTATTCGCCGAAGTGGACAGGCCGGCAAAAGGCGTGGTTCCTGTGTCCTGACCGGGTGCGAATACAGGTGTGGTCTGTACGCCATTTTCAACGCCGTTACTGGTCTGCGGTACTCCCTCTCGAATTCCCTGATAGGAGAAGAAGCCGAAAGTGTGGTTCTTGACGATAGGACCACCGAGAGTTCCGCCGAACTGGTTCTCATGGAATGGGCTCACCGACGTGGCGAAGTAATTCCGGGCATCCAGGAACGTGTCGCGATAGTAGTCGAATGCGTTGCCGTGGAAGCTATTGGTGCCGGACTTTATGACAGCATTCAGGATCGCGCCGGAGGTGCGAGCGTACTCAGGATCCATCGTGCTTGTAACCATTTTGAATTCGGAGATGGAGTCTTCGCTGGGAACGAACGTGTTGGTGTTCAGGGACAGATCGTTGGTGTCCGTGCCGTCGATCAGAATCATATTGAACTGCGATTCGCCGCCATTCGTGGCGAACATGGCGTTTCCTCCGAAGCGGTCGGAGGCGCCGACCACGCCGGGCTGGAGCTGCTGCAACTGTTGCCAGTTGCGGCCTATCAGGGGCAGCGACACGATCTGAGGAGCTTCGACGACGGTGCCGAGCTGAGGCGTGGTGGTATCAACCTGGACGGGGTTGGCCTGCACGGTGATCTCCTGGCTCATGGCACCGAGGGTCAACTGGACAGGGAGGACGTACACCTGATTGAGTTCGAGGTGGATTTTGGCGACCGTGAAGGTTTCGAAGCCAATCTTATTGGCGGTGACGTTGTAGTCGCCGACGGCGAGCTGGAGGAAATTGAAGCTGCCATCGCCGGCGGTGGTGACCTGCTGAGACACGCCGGTGGCAATATTCGTGGCGGTGACGGTTACGTCAGGGACGCCCGCGCTCGTCTGGTCAGTCACTGTGCCACGAATGCTTGCATATAGGTTATCGGCTCGAGCGATCCTCGGAAGGACCAAAGACAGCATGCAAAACGCAAGCACGGACAAGCTGCGGTAGTATCGGCTCATGATAGCCCCCTTCGAACGTCTTGTTCTTCGAAAACTTGCGTAGATACAAAGCCGGGAACCCGTAGCAACGCCTCGGGACACGGACGAAAAGAGATAGTGCATGCCGTTCGCCAAGCGTGGAGTCATCATAAGCAATGTACTTTCAATTAGATGTGATCATTCTCGATTGTTTGCGTTTCTCGAATATGGCTTGGTGTATATGCGAAATGGAGGCTCCCCGTATATGTAAAATGAGATCGAGGAGATTTGGCGATTCTGCGGCCTCGCAAGATCGATCAGGTTGCTCGCGATTCTGCCCGCGACCGCGCTAGTACCATGAATTCGCCAAAATGAACTGCCTCGGCGAAGGTCCTGGCGGAGAACCCTCAGTAGCCCAGTGAGGCGCGCCGCAATTTCCTAAATGTCGTGTCTCAAGACGTTGTTAACATCGAAACCAAAGCCGAAGCCCAAAGGCCCACTTGTCCATTAGGCAGGATCGCACAGCGCTCGACTGGGTAAAGGGAAGCCCCTGCGAGGCAGCGTTTTCGTCGTGCATGCGAGTTGACACGAAAAGAAAGGGCGGCTGATCTTTCGTGCAACGGGCAAGCTCAGAACCGAAAATGCCGGGGCGAGTGCGATGGGCTTTGTCTTCGATTTTGACCCGACCCATCAAATCCTTCGATCCATATTTTCAGGTAAGGTGAGTGATGAAGATCTGCTGAATCACCAGCGCGTGGGTGCTGCTGTTGGTCACCTCTCTCGACCCGCGTTTCGCCATGATCGATCTGTCAGCCGCCGATCCCTCTCGAAGTTACTACCGCTGGGATGCGAAAGCTGGCAAAGTTGCCGCCGGCCATGCCGCAAATGGATCGTCCTCGGGTCGTTATCGCGCCCGCTGATCACGTGTTCGGGATGGCACGAGATTTTTGAAATAGAGGGAGAGGTTACCCGTCCGAACTTACATGTGGTGCGTTCTGCGAAGGAAGCATTTGCGATCTTCGGCATGGAGATGGAAGAGGCCAAATTTGGGCCGATATCAGGGACTGCCTTTCCGTCTCTGACCCAACCAGCGGCTGATGTGAGCCGTTGCCCGCGGCGACGCCGCGATGGTACGATGTGGCTTGTATGTCCCCCGAGGCCAACTCCAAGCCGCGCATTGGTGTCCCGTATCGCACACGAAAAGAAGAGCTTACAGGGGACTTTAGCAAGCTCGAGAGATACATCACCGCAGTCAACGCGGCGGGCGGCGCGCCCGTGCCGATTTCGCTCGGACTTTCGGCGCAACATCTCGACCGAATTGCGTGGACGCTCGACGCGATTTTGCTTACAGGCAGCCCGGCGGACATCGAGCCGTCCTTATTCCGCGCTGCGAAGCATTCCGAGACCAACGCGGCTGACGCCGATCGCGAGCGCACCGACTTCGCGCTGATCGAGCACGCGCTCGGCGAGCACAAACCAATTCTGGCCATCTGCTACGGGATCCAAAGTTTGAATGTGTTCCTAGGCGGTACGCTCGTCCAGGACATTCCCGCCGAGCTGCACACGCGGATTCAGCACGACTGGGACGACGAAGCGGGCCAAGCAGAGCCGTTCCATCCTGTCGGCTATTGAGCCTGGATCGCGGCTCGCGCAGATCGCCGGCGCGACCGAAGCGGCCGTGAACAGCTCGCATCATCAATCGGTCCTCGAGCCCGGACGCGACCTGCGAGTCGTGTCGCGCGCGCCGGACGGCGTGGTCGAGGCGGTCGAATGGGCTACCGACGCGAACCGGGTCACCGGCGTGCAGTGGCATCCCGAACGCATGGCCGAAACGGACCCGTTTGCTCAGGCGCTATTTCGCGATTTGGTGACGGCGGCCGCAACGCGAAGGGCGCCCGCGCGCATCTGAACGGAATCCTTCGAGGGCGGCACGTTCGCCTCATAATCTCGATTCTCACTCTCGATCCGCATTCTTGGGGGGACGCATGATCTCGTTGGCGGGCAAAGCAGCACTCGTGACGGGCGGATCGCGTGGCATCGGCGCCGCAACCGTGAAGATGTTCGCGCAGGCGGGCGCGGACGTTGTCTTCGGCTACCATCAGGATCGCGAGGCGGCCGCGCAGATCGAGCAGGAGACGCGCAAGCACGGTACGCGCATCGAAGCATTCAAGGCCGACTTGGGCAAAGCAGAAGACGCGCGGAAGCTGGTGGAGCACGCGCGCGAGCGCCTCGGCCGCCTGGACATCCTGGTCGCCAATGCGGGCATCTGGAACCACAATGACGCGCCCATTGAAAAGCTCACCGAGCGCGAATGGGACGATATGATTCGCGTGAATCTCAAGAGCGTGTACTCGACAGTGCATTTCGCGGTTCCTCACATGATCGCGCAGCGGGGCGGGCGCATCGTCACGGTCGCTTCCGTGGCCGGGCAGCGCGGGACCCCGTTTCACACACACTATACCGCCACGAAAGGCGCGATCATCAGCTTCAGCAAAGGGCTTGCGCTCGAGCTCGCGCGGCACAATATCCTCGTGAACTGCGTGGCCCCGGGCTTTGTCGCAACGGACGTCTGGAAATCGGAATCGAAGAACAAGAAGAAGTTCAAGCAGGCGCTCGCCGCGTATCCCCTGAACCGCGCGGCGACCCCCGAAGAAGTCGCTGGACCGATCCTCTTCGCCGTGTCCGATCTGGCAACCTTCGTCACAGCGGAAGTGATCAATGTAAACGGAGGTTCGTTCCCGTGCGGATAAGCAAGCACGTAATCTGGGCTGCACTGTTGGTGGGGTTGTTCGGCTTTGGCGCGTCGCGCACCGCGGCGGCCCAGGATGGCCAATTCCTGATGCCCGAAGAGAGCGCCGCAAAAGCCAAGCAGCTCCTGCAGGAGGCGATCACCGCGCTCGGCGGCAATACGTATTTGAACGTCCACAACTCCACATGCACCGGCCGGATCGGCCAGTTCGACCATGGCGGCAATCTGAATGGCTTCGGACACTTCATCGATTACGAAGTTCCTCCCGACAAGGAGCGCCAGGAGAATCTCCCCAAACGCAACATCATCGAGGTCTATAACGGCGACAAGGGCTGGGAGCTCGATCGCGGCGGTGTCTCGGAGGCTCCGCAGGTCGATCTCGTCGATTTCGTCGAAGGCAACAAAAAGGATATCGACAACATTCTGCGCTACCGCATTCACGAACCCGGCATGGTCTTCCGCTACGGCGGCCCGGATATCGTCGACCTGAAGCAAGTCGACTGGGTAGAGCTCGTCGATTCGGACAATCGCACGATTCGCATCGCCATCGCCACCGCAACGCATCTGCCGCTCCGCAAAATCGTCGACACGCGCGACCCCAGGTCGCGAATGAAGAGCGAGGAGATCGAAATCTACTCGAATTATCATCCGCTCGAGGGCATCCAGACTCCGTTCCAGGTGACGCGCGAGCGCAACGGCATCAAGATCTTTCAGGTATTTTTCGACAAGTGCGAGTACAACACGAATCTCTCCGATTCGCTCTTCACGCGCGAATCCCTCGAAGAGCGCTGGGACAAGGTCGGCAAGAAGGACAAATATAAAGATAAGGATAAGGACAAGGACAAGAAGGACAAAGCCGACAAAGACGACCAGAGCGACGCCGGCCAGGACCCCGACAAAGATTGATCCCTCGTCACCCGCAAAAAAAACTTGCCCGACTTCCGCCCGCCGTGCGACATACTGGCCGCGCGCGTTTGGCTCGCGTGCCGCCGCGCGGGTATAATGGCCGGATGGGAACGACCCGGAAATCGCAACCGATACACGGCACCACGGTCCTGTGCGTGCGCAAGGACAACAAAGTCGTCCTCGCCGCCGATGGCCAGGTGACGATGGGCGAGGGCGTGATCAAGCACAACGCGAAGAAGACGCGCCGTCTCTACAACGATAAGATCGTCGCGGGTTTCGCGGGCAGCACGGCGGACGCGCTTTCGCTTTTCGGGCGCTTCGAAAACAAACTGCAGGAGTTTCACGGCAACCTGCCGCGCTCGGCGGTCGAGCTCGCGAAAGAATGGCGCACGGACCGTTCCCTGCGCCATCTCGACGCGCTGCTGATCGTCGCCGACGCCAAAAACACGCTGCTGCTCTCGGGCAATGGCGACGTGATCGAGCCCGACGACGGCATCTGCGCCATCGGCTCGGGCGGCCCTTACGCGGTCGCTTCCGCGCGCGCTCTCGCGAAGCACACGAAGCTCAGCGCCAAGGACATCGCGCAGGAAGCCATGCGCATCGCCAGCGAGATCTGCATCTTTACGAACGCCAATTTCAGCATCGAAGAACTATGAGCGGCAAGTCGGAGAAAGATATGGTGATCTACTTGTCCGGAGACCAGCAGGCGGCGGAGCCTGAACCGCTTCCGTCATTTGACGAGCTCACGCCTCGCGAAATTGTCATCGAGCTCGATAAATATATCGTGGGCCAGAACGCGGCGAAGAAAGCCGTCGCCATCGCTCTGCGCAATCGCGTTCGCCGCCAGAAGCTTCAGCCCGAGCTTGCCGAGGAAATTCTGCCGAAAAATATCCTGATGATCGGCCCCACCGGCGTCGGCAAGACGGAAATCGCCCGTCGCCTCGCGCGTCTTGCGGGCTGCCCGTTCGTCAAAGTCGAAGCCTCGAAGTACACCGAGGTTGGCTACGTGGGACGCGACGTCGAATCGATGGTCCGCGATCTCGTCGAAACCTCGATCGACATGGTGCGCGAGGAAAAGCTCGACGAAGTGGCCGAGCGCGCCGAGCAATCCGCCGAGGAGCGCCTGCTCGATCTTCTGCTACCTTCTTCGCCTCCGCCCACCGCGGAGCCGGGCGTGCCCGGCGGCGCCACCACGGAAGCCCAGCGCCGTGAACAAATCCAGCGCACGCGCGACAAGCTTCGCATTCAGCTCCGCGAGAGCAAGCTCGATCAGCGCCTCGTTGAGGTCGAGGTCCGCGAACGCTCCATGCCCTCCTTCGAAATCATCACCAATCAGGGCGTCGAGGAAATGGACATCAACGTCAAGGACATGCTCTCCGGCATGTTCGGCCAGCAGAAAAAGAAGCGCCGCATGACGGTCGCCGAGGCCTTCGATTACCTCATCCAGGAAGAGGAAAATCGCCTCATCGACATGGACCAGGTGACGCGCATCGCCGTCGATCGCGTCGAGCAGATGGGCATCCTCTTCATCGACGAGGTCGATAAAATCGCCGGACGCGAAGCTGGCCACGGCCCCGATGTTTCCCGCGAAGGCGTGCAGCGCGATATTCTGCCGATCGTCGAAGGCACCACGGTCAACACGCGCTACGGCATGGTTCGCACCGACCACATTCTCTTCATCGCGGCGGGCGCGTTCCACACCACCAAGCCCTCGGACCTGATTCCCGAGCTACAGGGCCGCTTTCCGATCCGCGTCGAGCTCAGTTCGCTTTCCGAAGCCGATTTCATCCGCATCCTCACCGAGCCGAAAAACGCGCTCATCAAGCAATATATCGCGCTGCTCGATACCGAGGGACTGAAGCTCTCATTCACTGACGACGCCATCGCCACGATCGCCCGCTTCGCGGCCACCGTCAACGAGCACACCGAAAATATCGGCGCGCGCCGCCTGCACACCATCCTCGAGAAAGTCCTCGAGGAAATTTCGTTCGAGGCGCCCGAGATGAAAAAGAAGACGGTGAAGCTCGATGCGGCGTACGTCCAGAAACAGCTCGCAAACATCGTCAAGGATCAGGACCTCAGCCGTTACATCTTGTAAAACGGAAAATGGAAAATCGAAAATGGGAACGCGTCCCAGGCGCGTCCCCCGGCAAACGATCGGCCTCCTCGCCCATTCTCCGTTTTCTCCTTCCCACTTTCTATTTTCTATTTTCCATTTTCTCTCTTTCAATCTTTCTTGCGGGATGCGCTTCGCCGGGAGAACCAAACGCACGCAAGCCGCCCGTCCCGCAGGCCATCACCGACCTTTCCGCCGAGCAATCCGGCAACGACGTGATTCTCACGTTCACGCTGCCGGTCGAAACGGTTGATGGCCGGGATCTCGCTGAGCTTCCTTCCATCGAGATCTTCCGCGATTTTGAAACTCCGGTCGCGGCCGGCTCCCGCCCCGTCGCGCCGGCCAATCCCACGCTCGTGCTGACCATCCCTTCGGGAATGGTGGATCGCTATTTGAAGAATGGCCGCGCGCGCGTTGTCGACGCGCTCAACGCGTCCGATTTCACGGGGCATCCGGACACCGTCGTTTACGTCGTGCGCACGCGCGTCTCGCCCAAGCGCGATTCGCAGGACTCGAATGCGGTCATCTTGCGCATCCATCCCGCGGCCGGTCCCATCACCGATCTGAAAGCGCAAATTGCGCCTTCGGCCGTCGTGCTCACGTGGACGCCGCCGCAAAATACGATTGTAGGCCCCGCGCCTTCCGTCGGGCCGTACCGCATCTATCGCGCGGAAATCGAGCCGCCGCCGTCCACAGCGGCAAGCGCCGCTCCGAGCAGCACGAACGCACCTGCCCCGGCAGCGAGCGCCGAAAAACCCCAGCCTCAACTGGCGCTCGTGAAAATTGGCGAAACCGACTCTCCTCCATTCTCCGATACCCAGGTCGTTTTCGGCGCGACCTACGAATACTCCGTGCGCAGCATCATCCAGTATCCGGACCAGGCGATCGAATCCGCCGATTCGAATCTCGCGGTGATCACCCAGAAGGATATTTTCCCGCCCGCCGCGCCCCTCGGCCTCGTCGTCGTCCTCGTTCCCGCGCAGGGGACGATCCCGGCACACCTCGAACTCTCCTGGGCTATCAGTCCTGAAACCGATATCGCTGGTTACAACGTCTATCGAAGCGAGCAGGCTGACGTTCAGGGCACGCGACAGAATGCAGATCTATTGATCGCGCCTGCATTTCGCGATATGAATGCTTTATCCGGCCGCCGTTACTTCTACAGTGTTACCGCGGTAGACCGCTCTGGGAACGAAAGCCCCGCGAGCGCAGTTGTCTCTGGCGGCGTGCCGGCCGAAGGACAGCCCACGCCATGACAAACGACGCATTTATCCCAACTGAGCAACCGAGCAAAACGAAACGATGGCACCCGGCGGTGCGCACAGGCATCTATACCGGCGCGTTGCTGATCGTCACCATGCTGGGAGCCCTGGTGGCGGCAAACCGGTTCCCCACCCTCGAGCGATACGCCCTGGAACGAAACGGCATCTTCTACACTTTCTTCGTCCTCTTCATGCTGATCCCGGTCTTCCGTTTTCTCAACCGCCCGCAAGCGATGCTGGGCGCGTCCGTGATAGGATGGCTGCTGTTTGTGGGCGCGTACGATCTGGCGGGAGTTTACTTTCACAGCCTCTTCGACGTGCGAACGCCGTTTCAAGCGCTGGTGGAAGGGGCAATCGTCTACGGCGTTTTCGCCGGAGGCTCCTGGGTAGCAGGGATGCTCTTTCACGCGCGGCGCCATCCCATTTTGCCGGGCCGCAGGCGGGCCGGCAGCGAGACACCTCATAGCCGATGAAACTCTGCCGCTTTGAACCAATCGAATCCGCGAAACAACATCCGGGCCGCACCATGCGCGAAACAATGGTGGAATCGCGCGCCGGTATCCTCGACGACGGAGTGATCCGCGAAATCTCCGGCGAGCTCTGGGGAGCGCGGCAACCGAACGGCCGCGAGTGGCGCGTCGATCAGGTGCGTTTCTTGCCGCCGTCGTGGCCCAGCAAGATCATCTGCATGGCCAAGAACTACGTCGACCACGCCATCGAAATGGATAGCAAGCCGCCCGAGACGCCGATCATCTTCTCGAAGCCTCCCTCGGCCATCATCGCGCCGCTCGATCCGATCGTGATGCCGTCCATTTCGAAGCGCGTCGATTACGAAGGCGAGCTGGCCATCATCATCGGCCGGCGCTGCCATCGCCTGCGCCCCACCGACGACGTGAAGCCCTACATTGCTGGCTACACCTGCCTCAACGACGTGACGGCCCGCGACCTGCAGCGGCTCGACGGACAATACGTCCGTGGCAAGGGCTTCGACACCTTCTGCCCGTTTGGTCCTGTGCTGCAGACCGATTTTCCGTCGCCGGCAACAACCGTCGAGACGCTCGTGAACGGCATAGTAAAACAATCCGCGCCGCTTTCGGATTTGATCTTCCCGCTCGATGTCGTGATTCGCTGGGTCGCCGAAGCCATGACGCTCGAACCGGGCGACGTCATTCCCACCGGCACGCCCGCCGGCGTCGGCCCGCTCGCCGCAGGCGATGTAGTCGAAGTCCGCGTCACCGGCGCCGGCGCCCTGCGCAACCCCGTCGTCCCGCAGGATTAGCTTCTGCCGCCGTTGTGAACGTTGCTCTACGCGTCTCATCGGCGGATAGCGCCATTACGGTGGACGCACGCCCGGCAACGGTTTCGCGTCAGGGCACGACTTCAGTCGTGCCGTAAGCGGCTCAAAATTAATGCGGCTTTACAGGCTGCGGAAAAAAACGCGCGTTGTCATCCCGCCTTCCCTGACGCAGGAAGGGAGCGAAGTCCTGCCTGCCCTGAGTCCGTCGAAGGGCGCGATTTTGCCGTTCCCGCCTGCCCTGACGAAGGAAGGGCGGTATATGCGGGTGCGGGACGCAGCGAGGGATCTGCTGTTTGCGGAATGTCCAATAGCAACGAGCAGATTCCTAGAGGCCGGCCGGCGAGGCAGGCAAAGCGCCCGTCCGAATGACAGTTGGGCTTTTTCAGCAGCCTCTTTAGCCGCTGAAGCTCCCCTCCCCTGCCCGGCGCCTCGCCGCGTGGCCAAGCCACCGTCATTCTGCTTGCCCTGACGAAGGAAGGGAGCGAGGCGAAGAATCCCTCTTGCTGCGCTTTTCTTAAGGTCTCGCCTTCGGTCGCGCAAAAAGCAAGCTCCCGCGCCCTGCTCCAAAACTGTCCTGGAGGACAGCTGCCGCGCCCTCCGCAATCTGTCACCATAACGCGATGACCAATGTCATCCGCCCTCTCGACGACGGTCGCTGGCTCTTTGAAAATTAAGGATTCTTAGTAGAGGACGCCGTTCCAGTGGAAGCGCCCGCGCCCACGCTACGCCCAGCACCGTAGGTGCGTCACAAGTTAGCCCCGCCCGGAAGGGCGGGGTCCGCCTGCGCAACCTTATCTCACAGCGTGCATTGTTCCCCGAACCTGCAAACGCGGCCGCGCTTTCCCGATAGCACCGCGCCTCACCGCGGCGAAAAATCGTCGCCATGCGTCATGAACTCCGGATAGGCGCCCGCGCCCAGTTCGTGCAGGTCCATTCCCTGCCGCTCGCCCTCGAGCGCCACGCGCTGCGGACGAAACCGGTTCAAAAGCCAGTTCAGCCCATATGTAAGCGGCAGGACGAATCCGATCAGCGTCGCGATGCCGATCACCTGCGCGAGCCATTGCCCCGGCGCCTCTCCCGTCGCGTTCAGGCCAGCCGGCGGAACGCGCGCGATCACGCCGACCGCCAGCACTCCCCAAAGCCCGCCCATCGCATGCGCCGAAATCGCGCCGCCGGGATCATCCACCGACATGCGCAGTTCGAACCATTCGACCGAAAGCGTCACCAGCGCCCCCGCCACCATGCCGATCGCCGCCGCTTCCGGTGGCCGCACGAAAACGCACGCCGCGCTGCTCGCGGCCAGCCCGCCGATCCACCCGTTCGCCGTCAGCGAAACATCGGGCTTGCCGAAGCGCACCCCGGTAATCACCGCCGCCATCAAAGCGGATGCTGCGGCGCACAACGTCGTGTTGATCGCGACCAGCACCGCTTCCCCAGGCCCGGCCCCGGTAAACAGCACGGCCCCCGCCGAATTGAGCCCCCACCAGCCCACCATCGCAAGCATGCAGCCCAGCACCACGAAGCTCGAATTGTGCCCCGGAATCGCTGTCGGCATACCATCGTGCGTGTACTTGCCGCGCCGCGGCCCCAGGATCCACGCGATCGAAAGCGCGGTCAGCCCTCCGACCGCCTGAATCGTCCCCGATCCTCCCGCGTCCACGAAGCCGCGCCCGAGCCCGTAATTTTCCCCGAGCTGCGCGAGCCATCCGCCGCCCCAGGCCCAGTGCGCGAAGATCGGGTACGTGATACCTGCCAGCAGCGCCGTCGATGCGCACGTCGCGCTCAGCCTCCAGCGATCGGCCCCGCTGCCGAGCGGGATCAGCGCAGCCAATCCCACGCTCATCATTCCCAGCAGCGCCGCGAGCGAAGCAGGCGAACCATTCAGCGCCACATGCCGCAGGAAAAGCGGCTGCGCCCCGATCCAGTTCCACCCCTTGCCGCCCATATTCAAAATGTGCGCCGGCCCGCCTTGAAATGCCTGCCACGTAAATCCCCACACGAAAAACACCACCGCCGCAATCGAGACCGCGCACAACGACGACATCATCAGGTGCGCGGCGCTCCGCGCTCGGCCAAGCCCCGTATTGATCAACGCAAGCCCGGCGCCGGCAAATGGCACTAGAAAGATGAACATCAGGCAAAGCGCTGCTGCTGTTTCAGAAAGAATCGGGCCGCTCGCAGGCGTCACTCGTGTTCACCTCGCGGAGCGGGATGTGCGCGGATCACGAGAACCAGCCCCAGAATCTCCACGCCGATGCCGGCCAGCACGAATGCAACTCTGGGGGCGCTCGCCGCCAGCAGCACGATGGCGGTCAAGACAATTCCCCAGCCTGCCAAAAGCAGCAGAAAACCCAGAAATTTCATTGACGGACCCCTCGGAACGCGCGCTCGCAGTCCTCACACGCGCGGCGTTAGCGTAGCATCCGCGCGAAACCCCATCCAGTCGATTTTTGAGGATGTCGGCGCGGAAACTCGAATCGCGCCGAAAAAGAAGGGGCCGGTAGATATCTCGGAAGGCCGGGGTTTCAATCCCGCCGTACCGATCGCAAAATGGATCGGCTTCACCGCTGAAGCCGCGCCCTTGGACGTTGATGCTAGATGCAGGAAGCCTCGTGCTCAATTGCTGGATGCGTCTGGCGGCATCACATACACGGTCAATGGCTGATCGAGCTGAAAATCGAGCTTGGTCTCGGAAGGAATCCGCACCTGCTTGCCATGGGTCGCCGCCTGATAGACGCCGCCGCCTGCGCCTCCCACGCCCGCTCCAATCGCGGCGCCCTTGCCGCCGCCCGCGAGCGCTCCGATGATCGCGCCAATCACCGCGCCGCCGCCCACTTTCTCGGCGGTATTCTTCCCGCGCGAATCGCCGCTAACCGAATAAGTGTCGCTCACCAGCGGATACGACTTGCCCCGAAAATCCAGTTTCACCAGCTCGAGGTGCAGCTCGCTTTTCCCTGCGAACTTCCCGGCGGAACTCGAACTCACGAGCCGCGTGTACACATCCGCGCCCTTCGGCACGACCACTCGATCGCCCGACACGATCGGATTTTCGAGCGAAGCGCGAAAGATCTCGCCGGGCTGATTCACCGACGAATCCACGCCGTCGATCATGCGGATCGTCAGCGTCGTGCCCGCCGCAATCTCCACCGGCACAGGCTGAGGCGGAGGTGGTGGTGGAGGCGCTGGCGCCGCTGCCGGTTGAGGAGCGGGAGGCAGATTCTGGTCCTGTTGCTGTGGCGGCGGAGCCTCCTGCGTCGCGTCCGCAATCGGAGGCGGCGGATTGTTGTCCGCATACTGCGCCTGATCCTGCTCGGGCACATGCCTCTTGTGGTGCGTCTTCGTCTTGTGCGTTTCCCGCCGCACCGGCTTCTCGACCTTTGCGGGCTTCGGCTCGGCTGGCGGTGGAGGCGTCGGCGCGGCCTGCGCAACTTCCACCGCGATCTGATCGTTGACCTTCGTAACGCCCGGCGTCTGCGATGCAATCTTGTACGCGTCGAGGTGCGCCGCATCATCCGGCACCGTGCCCGTGAGCGTGACCTCGCCTTTATCCGCCGTCACCTGTAGATTCGCATTCTTCAGCTGCTGATCGGCAAACATCTGCGACTGAATGCTTGTAACCAGCGCCGCGTCATTCGGCGCGTGCGAGCATCCCGTCGCTAGCGCAATCGCAAGCAATGCGGTTGGGAAAATCCATCGGTGGCGCATCACTTTTCTCCCCTTACTCCTCATCTCGTTCCCCGGAATCAACATAATGGAGCCGCAAGGCTGACCGTTTCAGTCTACTACGATGTCAGAACCGCCCTAAATGCCGTCTCATCCTTGCATCTCGGCCCATGATTTTGGATTCCCCGAGAAGCCCCGCGGTCGCCGCAACTTTTTCAATCTCCCTGTGTTCTACCCGCAGCAGCCGAACTGAGTGTTTTCGGCTCCGGCAGTCATCGTTCATAGGGGTGAAGGAGAATCATCATGTGGAAAATGAAAGCTACGGGTGTGTTCATCGCTCTTCTCGCCGCATTTGGTCTCTCGAGTTGCGGCGGCTCGTCTTCCGGTTCCAATCCCGGCGGCGAAGATCAAGCTTCCGTCTTCACGGTAGGCACCGACGCGCCTCTTCCCAGTGTCGTCTCCTGCCAGATCATGGTCACCGGCGTCACGATCAATAACGGCACCACCAACGTTCCGGTCCTCACCACGCCGCAGGTTGTGGACTTCGCGCAACTCAGCGGCTTGCACCAATTGCTCGATCTCAACGCCGTTCCCACGGGCACTTATTCGTCTGCTACCGTGACGATCGCGAGCCCTGTGATCGGATACATCGACACCACGCAAAGTCCGCCTGCAATCAACACGATTAACGGCTCGCTCACGCAGTCGAGCGTCACCGTAAACTTCGCGAATCCATTCGTGTTGAACGCCGCCGACCTCGTCGGCCTGCGCATGGAATTCGATCTGCGCCAGTCGTTGCAGCTCGACCAAAGCGGCCAGGTCACCGGCGTGGTCGATCCGGTATTCCACATGCAGTTGTTGAATGCCACCGACGCCAACGTCTCGATCGACGATTTCCACGCGGGCGTAGTCGGCGTGACGGGAGATAACACCTTCACCGTTCAGGGCCCGAAGGGTCGCCAGTGGACCGTCGACACCAACGCGAGCACTGTCCTCGATGATCCGAGCGAGCCGGTGAGTTCATTCACGACCAACACCATCGTCGAACTATCGGGCCAGCTGGACCCTGTGTCGCACGACATCGACGCTTCCGAAATCGAGGTCGTCTCCGACGATAAATTCGTCCTTGGCGGCCTCTTCACCAGCATCCGTCCACCGTCCGGCCCGGCCACGCAGGCCGATCTGTACGTTCGCTATGAATTGCCCGACATCACGGGCGTTCAGGATGGCCAGATCGAGACGCTCGCGTTGACTGGAAACGAGCGCTATAAGATCGCGAACATCAACAATCCGATCACCACGCTCCTCTTCAATAATTCGGCGCTGGCTGCCGGGCAGGTTGTCGACATCGGCGGCTCAGTCACCACAACGAACGGCGTGTCGACTCTAACCGTCCATCGCGTCATCCTCCGGCGGCAGGGTCAGGCCGGCACGTGGGTTCCCGGAAGCACAGTCGTGCAGTCGGGCAACGCCGGAAGCTTTCAGTTGAACGACAACTGGACCGCCGGCGTCCTGCTCCCGAGCCCGCTCACGGTGCTCACAACCAACGCCACCATCTTCATCAACCTCGACGGATTGTCGGGCCTGAGCGGCTCGCAGGCTCTCCCGATCCGCGTGGTCGGATTCATCCTGATGGATCCCGCCACGAACCAGCCCGTCATGGTGGCACGCGTGGTCGAGGAGCTGACGTCGTCCGATTAGTTGCCGTGGACTCTGTCGCTCGCAAGCGCCGCTATCTCGTTCCGCAGAAAAAACGAGGCAGCGGCGCTTCTTCTTTTGATCGTCCGTGACAACCGCAAGTTTTTGTAGGTCGTGGCTTCCAGTCACGACGTAAACCGGCGAAATTGCGACGGGCTTCAGCCTCTGAAGTTCCTTACACGGTTCGCGTTCTTTTTCCGAAGGACCGACTCATGGGGCTGTATGTGGAAGGCGCGAGCCTAAGGTTTGCAGGTGGAAGCGTGGGCCTTGAGGCCCTCGAAAAGCGCCCAGCGAAGAGAAGGGCTTTAGCCCTGGGTTCCAACTTACGCGACGAGCGCGTTGCGCGCTACTCGCTTCTCACCGCGATGATGTCTTTGCCGCTCGTCTGGATCTCGATCGCTAGCGGTGGCCGCACTCCCGCACCCTGCACGATATCGCCGCGCACCAATCCGCCGTCCGGAGCCCCGCCGCCATAGCGCATCAGGTCGTAGACTGCATGCATACACGGATTCACCACCATCGGATGCGCCGCATGATATCCGTAGTCGTCTGCCAACTCTTGCAGGTCGGTGACGTATTTCAGTTCGCACTGCCCGAATGGCTCGCGCAGAAAGAATCCCCAAAGGTCTCCTCCCGGCAACCGCACGACCATTGCCGGAACAGGCTCGGCCGAGAACGGCCCGCGAAAAAGAAACTCCCTCTCGGACCACGGTTTCGCAAGCTCCGCGGTGGTGGCCACCGGCCCGGGGCCAACCATCAGCTTTTCGGCAGGCTTGCTCTTGGTCGTATCGGAAGGAGCCGGATCAACCGCCGCGGGCACAGGATGTAGATCCGCGTTCCCTGGCGAATGATGGCCTGGCAGAAGAATCATTCCGGCCAGCAGCACCACTCCGATTCCCGCCGCGAGGCCGATCATCTTCGCTCGACGATCCGGCGCCGCTTGCGGCTGCGCCGAAGAAGTAGCGCGCATCTGCGGAGGCCGCTGCGCCGTTTTTTCGGCCTTCTCGATGGCGGCGGGCACACCCGGGATGCTCGGTGCTTGGGGCTTGAAGAGATCGACTTTCTTATCGACTGGCATGCTGGGCTGCGGCGAATCGCATCTTCAGCTTGCAGGCCCCGCATTCGGAAAGCAAGCCTCGAACGCCTCTCTGCTATTGACCTTTTCGCGGCGAGAAATTAAGGGAAAGGAAAGCTCTCAGGCGGGCCGGTGCAGCCGGACCGAATGATGTGCCACGTATTCGTGAAGGTTCGCCAGAATCAGCAGCAGCTCGAGCATGCGATCGCGCTGTTCGGGATTCGGATCGCCTGCTCCCTCTTCGAGGTTCTTGACGACCGCCAGAGCGTCCGCCAGCAGCCACTCGACGTCGCCCGGGCTCATGGCTTTCCCCTCGCGGCACCGCGTAAGCATGTGGTCCGTACGCAGGAAAGCTTCATCGAGGAAGTGATCGAGGCACAGCCGCTCGGTCGCCAAAGCGGCGGGAATCCCGTTGGCGCACGATTCCCTTCGGCATCCACCTGGGCCGGGGACAGTCATGGCGAAACCCCACAGCCTCGACTTACTTCCGAGGTACGCGCCCGAGAGCCTACCACAATTTAGTTTCGCCGCAAGCAAAGGATGGCCCGTTTCCAGTCAGCGCGAAATTACCAGCGGAATACGACTCCTGCCGAAATCCGCGCGTTATTCTGCCGGTTATTCGCGTTATCGTTGAACATCGTCAACAGATACTCGGCCTGGACCAACCGGATGCCAAGGTGCTGCGTCGCATTCCAATCGATGCCGCCGCCCGTAGCCATTGCGAACGCGTCCTGGGAACCATACGCGCTACCGGACGATGTATGGGCGCCTCCGAAGAGCGTCTGGATGAACGGCGTGAACCTTCCCATGCGGAAAGTGGTTTTGGGACCGAACATGTACGTGTAGACTTCGCCGTTGATTCCGCCGCTGCCGCTGCTCGTACTGCCGTGATACCCACCGAAGTCACCCACGAGGCCGAGCCAGCTGGTCGGATTCACCGACACCGACGCGCTGCCGCCGTTCAGGTCGGCGGTGAAGCTTGTGCCGCTGAAGCTGGTATGCAGGTACGAATATCCGCCGAACACTTCCACCCTCGGGGTGCCTTGGGCCGATGCGGCGGCGGCCGATAGCAACGCAACTCCACACAGCAATGCCCAACGTTTCATCGAGCTCTCCTGTTTCGGTTCGCCTTGCCAAACTCAAAAGGCATCAACTTGCCGAGGCTAGCATCCGAAACTCAAGCGGACAAGGCGGTGCACGCGAATCTGCTCCAAAGGATAAACGCCCGCACGATGGGAAGATCTGCGAGGGAATTCTACGCGGCGGCGCCGTGGCACTTCTTGTATTTCTTGCCCGACCCGCAGGGACACGGATCGTTTCGCCCGACTTTGGCCGCCGCCCGCACCGGCTTGGGCGCTTCCGCCTGTGCCGGCCCTGCCTGGAACTGCAGATTTCGCTGTTGTCGCTGCTGCCGCTGTTGAATCTGTCGCGCGATCTGAGAATCCGGCGTCGCCGCCTCGGCATCCGGCCGCGCGCTTGGGTTCGGCCGGTTCGATGGTTGCGCCGCGCCCGCTGGCCTCGCCTGCCCAGGCTCGGCCGGGCGCACGAGGAACAGGAATCGCACCGCCTCGGTGTCGATCCGGTCCATCATGTCCTCGAAAAGCGTGAACGCTTCGCGCTTGAATTCGACCAGCGGGTCTTTTTGCCCGTAGCCGCGCAGCCCGATCCCTTCCTTCAAGTGGTCGAGCGTCAGCAGGTGATCCTTCCACTGCCCGTCGACGATATCCAGCAGGATGTGCCGCTCGAGCCAGCGCAGCGTCTCGGCGCCGAAGAGCTTTTCCTTCTCTTCGTAGCGCTCGCGCACTTTCTCGATCAGTTCGTCGGCGAGCTGATCGTGGTTCAGATTTTCGATGTCGGGGATCGCCGCCTTCAGATCCATGCCGAACTGGTTCAGCAGCTCGTTCCCGAGCTGCGTCACATTCCATTGATCCGGGTGCTGATCGCGCGGGCAGTACATTTCGACAAGCGATTGCGCGATGGCCTCGGCGCGCTCCAGCACGAATTCCTTCTGGTCCCGCCCCTCGAGAAACGACCGCCGCAGCGAATACACCGTCTCGCGCTGCTTGTTCATCACGTCGTCGTATTCGAGCAGGTGTTTGCGTGCTTCGAAGTTCTGCGCTTCCACGCTTTCCTGCGCGCTTTCGATGCGCTTGCTGATCATCTTTGACTCGATCGGCACGCCTTCCGTCATCCCCAGCCAATGCATCATGGCCTTGACCTTCTCGCCGCCGAAAATCCGCAGCAGGTCGTCTTCGAGTGAGAGGAAGAATCGCGATGAGCCCGGATCGCCCTGGCGTCCCGCGCGCCCTCGCAATTGATTGTCGATGCGCCGCGCTTCGTGCCGCTCTGTTCCGAGAATGTGCAGCCCGCCCATCTTCACCACTTCGTCGTGCTCGATCTTGCACTGCGCGGCGAACTCGTCGAAGATCGGCTTCCACTGATCGAGCGGCACCTGAAAAATTTTGCCTTCCTGCTGAAACAACACCATTGATGGAGCGCTCGCGCCATTCGAGCCCGATGCGCTCGCACCACTCGCGCCATTTTTGCCGTCGGGCGAGGCACCGGAAGCTGCGCCGGCCGCCGCGGCGTCGGCTTGCGCGGGCGTTTCTGCGCCTGCTTCGAGGCCGATCACGGCCGCGGCCGGCGCATACGGCATCGCGATCTTGTTCTTCAGGAAATGCTCGCGCGTCATCAACTCCGGATTGCCGCCGAGCAGAATGTCCGTGCCGCGGCCGGCCATGTTCGTCGAGACCGTCACCGCGCCCTTGCGCCCGGCCTGCGAGATAACTTTCGCTTCGCGCTCGTGCTGCTTCGCGTTCAGGACCTGGTGCGGGATGCCCGCCTTCTTCAGGTGCTCGGCGATTTTTTCCGATTTCTCGATCGAGATGCTGCCGATCAGCACCGGCTGCCCGCTCTCGAAGTATTGCCGGACGCCGCCGCTCTTCGTGCCATCTTCCTGAATGATCCCGTTCACCGCCGCTTCGAATTTTTCCCTCTCGGTGCGGTAAACCACGTCCGGCGCCTCGATGCGGATCAGCGCCCTGTTCGTCGGGATCGCCACCACGTCGAGGCCGTAGATCTTATGGAATTCGGGCGCTTCCGTTTCGGCCGTGCCGGTCATTCCGGAAAGCTTTTTGTACATGCGGAAATAGTTCTGGAAGGTGATCGTCGCGAGCGTCTGATTTTCGCGCTCGATCTTCACGCCTTCTTTCGCTTCGACGGCCTGGTGCAGTCCGTCCGACCAGCGGCGTCCCGGCATCTGCCGCCCGGTGAATTCGTCGACGATGATCACCTCGCCGTCCTTCACCACGTAGTCGACGTCCTTCTCGAAGAGCGTGTGCGCGCGCAGCCCCTGGTAGACGTGATGAATCAGCTCCATGTTGTCGGGATCGAACATGTTGCCGAGATTGAGCAGGCGCTCGCACTTCGACACGCCCTCTTCGGTCAGCGTCGCGGTGCGCAGCTTCTCATCGAGCGTGTAATCCATGTCGGGAATCAGCTTCGGTATGATCTTGTCGATTCGATAGTATTTATCGGTCGATTCCTCGGCGGGACCCGAAATAATCAGCGGCGTGCGCGCTTCGTCGATCAAAATCGAGTCCACTTCGTCGACGATTCCAAACTGGTGGCCGCGCTGCACGCACTGCGCGAGATCGTATTTCATGTTGTCGCGCAGGTAGTCGAATCCGAATTCGTTGTTCGTGCCGTAGGTGATGTCCGCCGCGTAGGCTGCGCGCCGCTGCACATCATCCAAATCGTGGACGATCACGCCCACCGTCAGCCCCAGCATCTTGTAAATCGGGCTCATCCACTCCGCGTCGCGCCGCGCCAGATAATCGTTCACCGTGACGATGTGCACGCCCTGCCCGGCCAGCGAATTCAGAAACGCGGGCAGCGTCGCGACGAGCGTCTTTCCTTCGCCCGTCTTCATCTCCGCGATTTTTCCCTCGTGCAGGACGATTCCGCCGATCAGCTGCACGTCGAAGTGCCGCATCCCGATCGTTCGCCGCCCCACTTCGCGCGTGAGCGCAAACGCCGGCGGAATCGCCGGCTCGAATGCCTCTTGCAATTTTCGCTTGTAGTCCGGATCGTCGCGCTCGACGCCTTCAAGGCGCTCTTGCACTTCGGCCCGCAGCGCCGCGGCGCGCTCGGCGATCTGCGCGTCCGTCAGCTTCTTCATCTCGGGTTCAAGCTCGTTGATCGCGACGACCGTCGGCGTGATCCGCTTGACGTCGCGCTCGTGCTTCGTCCCGATAAATTTCGCGACTACGCCGTCTATAACCTTCTCAACGTCCATGTCTGTCTTCTACCACCGAGTCTTTTCCGGGAGGTAATCCCACTAAAATTAGATGCATCTCTCTTCTGCATTGTATCCGCTCGCCCGCGTTCCCGCAAAGCCGCCCGCCGAACGAGTTGCCTCGCCGTTGCCTTCGTAGCGGCCACCTTTCAGGTGGGCGGGTTTGTCTTCAGTGGTTCATGTTTCGGTCCTGATGTAATGTCTTGGCACTTGCCTCGCGGCCCCGGCCTTAAGAGGAGGTCGGACCTTCCAGAAAATGTGTGCCGACCGGATTGTGGAGGCGGAAGAGCCTTCGGTGGAAGCGTGGGTCTTTCAGAGTTTGTGTGACAGCCTCTGAACGTTTGCGGCGGTCGTTGCTGGGGCCCGCAGGGCAAACCGGTGGAAGCGTGGGCCTTTTTACCCTGAGAGTCGAAGGGCAGGCCCGCGAAAGAGCTCACTAAATGGGCGGCTTCGGCCGCGGGCGCTGGCCTTTTAGGAGGTCGGTCCTTCCAGGTCCGACATAAACCGCCGTCAAAGCCTCCCTTCCTCCGAATTGAATCGGAAAGCCTTCGCCAACGCGCGCGAACAGGATTCGCTCAGCCGGATTTGCCGGAAGCTGCGCGAGGGCGGGGTGAGCTACATTGGCCGCGGGACACGAACGTCGTTTGCATCCCTCGTGGTGGATAGCGCCAGGCTTTGAGCCCGGCAGCCGTTGCCTTTGTAGCGACCGCCTCGAATTCCAGGCGGGGCGGTTTTCTTTCTTGCAACCGGAACCTTGACAATATACTCGGAGCCTGATATATCGGAATCCGAGTATGGCAATGACGCCCAAAGACGAACTGAAATCGCTGCTGCCGCTTTCTCCCGCGACGCTGCACATCCTGCTGGCGCTGGCGGCCGAGGACCGCCACGGCTACGGCATCATGCTGGAGGTGGCGCGGCAATCGCAGGGGCAATATGAACTCGGCCCCGGCACGCTTTACGACAATCTCGAGAAATTGATGCGGCGCGGGCTCGTGAACGAAGCGCTGCGTCGATCGGCGAACGAAGACCCGCGGCGCCGCTACTACCGGCTGAGCGCGTTTGGCCGGCGCGTGCTCTCAGCCGATCTGGTGCGCCTTCGAGGCGTCCTGAAGGAAGCGAAGGCGGCCATGTCCGAAATCAAATCGAGCGAATCGACATGAAGCGATTTCTTTATAGCGCGCTGATCGCGCTGCATCCGGCGCGCTTCCGGGAGCGCTTCGGCGACGAGATGATGTGCGTCTTTGACGAGGCCGGGCTCGAACGCACAGCGCGGCTTTTCGCCGACGGCGTCCTATCGCTGGCGCGGCAATGGCTGCTGCGCTCGAACCTCTGGAAAATGGCGGCGGGCACGGCGATTAGCGGCCTGATGCTGATCGCATGGGGAAACGCGATGGCCCGCGGGGTGGACGTGTCGCTGATGCACGGACGCCTGTGGCACGACCGGCTAATGATGAGTCCGTGGCTCGGCGAACGCGCGAAGCCGTTCGACGAAGCCGAATTCGAGCGCGAGGCCGGGCAGGCGGTGGCCATCCTCGCCGGAATTCGCAAAACGGATGCACGAAAGCAGCGCTCGCAGCGGCGGGGCGCTCCGAATACAGAACCCGTTCCCTCCGGCAATACTCTCCCAAACAAAGGCTTGTGATGAAGGCCGCGCTCGAGGCGAGAGGCCTGCGCAAATGCTACACGGCAGCGCCGGCCGTGAGCGACGTGACGTTCGGCTTGCACGCCGGAGAAGTGCTCGGCTGCCTCGGCGCGAACGGCGCCGGAAAAAGCACGATCGTGAAGATGCTTACGGGATTGTCCGAGCCGACGCGCGGGCAGGTGCTGTCGTTTGGCGCAAGCATTCACAAAGATCTGGTGGCGTACAGGCGGCGGCTCGGATATGTGCCGGAAGAGGCGGAGCTCTACGAGTATCTTTCGGGCTGGGAGTACCTGGAAATGGTGGGCACACTGCGCGGGATGGAACGCGCGCGGATGACGAAGAAGATCGAAGCGCTGCTCGCTCTTTTTTCGTTGGCCCCGCACAGGCATTCGTCGATCGGCTCGTATTCGAAAGGGATGCGGCAACGCATCCTGCTGATCGCGGCGCTGCTGCACGATCCGGAAATTCTGATTCTCGATGAGCCGCTCTCGGGACTCGACGTGGTGTCCGCGATGATCGTTAAGAGCCTGATCAAGACACTCGGCCAGCGCGGCAAGGCGATCTTTTATTGTTCGCACGTGCTTGAAGTGGTGGAGAAGGTGTGCTCGCACGTGATGATTCTGAGCAAGGGCAGGGTGATCGCGCACGCGCCGACGGATGAATTGCACCGGATGGTAGGGCAGGACTCGCTCGAGCAGGCATTTGTCCACCTGGTGGCGGATCGGGACGCCGAGCAGACCGCGAGCGAAATCGTGGAAGTGATGGCCGCGGGTGCGGCATAGGCGCGTCTTCTCTTTGATTTTTCGATCGCGATGGAATCGGCGAAGCAACGGTGGGAGAGGCTTTCGCACGGGCCATTCATGCGGCTCGTGCGCCATTGCGTGGACCGCATTTTTTCCGGAAGCGAAGGCGTGGAACCCGGTGAACTGGACCTCAGCATCGCGACAATTTTGGCACTGCTGGCGACGCCCGGCGCCTTCGTCGCGCTATTCTGCATGGACCACTACGGGTCGCTGCTGCTGTTCCTGCGAGGCCAGCAGATCCGATTCGATCCGTATACAGAGTCTGCATCGGATGAGTACTTTTTCATCGTGCTTGCGATGGTGGTGGCTGGCGGCGTGGCGGTTTGGAAGTGGGACCGATTGGTGCCGGATCGCCGCGACTATTTGAATTTAGCTCCGCTTCCCATTTCGACCAGTCGCATTTTTCTGGCGAATTTGGCCGCGCTTTCGGTTCTAGCCGTGGTTCTTTCACTCGACGTAAACGTGGTTTCGTCGTTCTTATTTCCACTGGTTGTTTGCGCGCGGCAGGCGTCTCACGTGTTCGCGGTATTCCTCGTCACTCACACGGTGACCATCGTCGCGGCGAGCGCGTTCGGATTTCTGGCGGTTTTTGCGCTGCTCGGCATTCTCATGGCGCTACTTCCCTACCGTGCTTTTCGCAAGGCGTCGATTTACGCGCGCTGCGCCATCGTCTTCATGCTGATGGCGTTCTTCACCACGAGCTTTTCCGAGCCGCGCAAGATGGAGCGCCTTCGGCATGTTTCGCAGGCGTGGGCGCAGTTCCCGCCGCCCGCGTGGTTTCTCGGGCTGTGCCAAATTTTGCGTGGGCAGCGAGATTCGGTAACAACGTCTCTGGGTGCGACGGCGATTGCGGGGCTGCTGGGCGCGCTAGTGCTTTCTCTCGCGGCGTATTCCTTGTGCTACGCGCGGTGTTTTGCGCAGAGCGCGGAAACGATGGCGAGCCTGCCGGCCGGGCGCGCTGCGCTTTCGTCTGTGGCCTTTCGTCCGCTCGACGCGCTCTTTTTGCGAAGCGCCTTTCAGCGCGCGTGCTACCGATTCGCTTTCCGGACGATTTTTCGCAGCGAGGAGCAAGCGTTTGCGCTCGGCGGATTTCTGAGCCTCGGGGTTATGATCGCGTCGCAGACACTCTTGCTGGCCGGAAATAGGAAGCTATCGCTCACTGTGAACAGCGCAGTCCCGTCGGCGGATATTTTGAGTCTTCCACTGATTTTGGGATTTTTCCTGGTCCTGGGCCTGTGGTCGGTTTGCGCGATCCCGGCGCCCTTGCGGGCGAACTGGGTGTTCCGATTTCACGTCGATTGCCGCTCGCGCGAGTGCGTGCCGCTGGCGAGAAAAATCGTCCTTACACTTGTTGCGCCGACCTTGGTGGCCGTTTGTCTGCCGGTGTATTCGCATTTCTGGGGGTGGCGGGTTGGCGTGATTCACACGGTGCTGGTGGCGGTCTGGTGCGTGCTCCTGATGGAAGGATTGCTCGTTCGATTCCGGAAAATTCCGTTCACGTGCTCGCTTCCGAAATTCAAGAGCCATGCAATTGTCAGCGTGCTGCTGCTGGCGCTCGGCTATTTTGCGTTTACCTCGGTGACGGCGACGGTGGAGAGTTGGGCACTTGTCGATCCGCTTTGGTTTGTGCTGTTTGTTCCTGTGGTGCTGGGTGTTTCGGTTGCGCTCTACCGTGGGCGAAAAACGATGATTGAGAGTGATCGCCGGATCATATTCGAGGAGCAATCGGTGACGGTGGTTGAGGTGCTGAATCTGGGCGGCTAAGCGTGTCGACGCGGCCGGGTGGGCTGAAAGCGAACTCGCCCGCCTGAAGTGCGAGGTGCCGCTACGAAAGCAACACTGACCGCAAAAGGCCGGGATTTTCTCCCTGTCCTTTATCTGTCCTTCGGCACAGCTAGAAACTCCCTGCCATCGTGCTAGTGTCGAGCGAGGAGCGTATGGACGTGACGCGAAAACGCGAGCGAGGCGGCGGCCAAAACCAATCGAACGCAAACCTGCGCCACGAATCCCCACGCGGCGCACGCCGCCGTGTCGCACGTCGAAACGCAGCCGCAATTCACCGCGATTTTGGCGCAATTCTAATCGACATTTGGCGATTAGAAATCGACGCAAGTGATTGAAAACATGAGATGGGTGCACAGTCTAATCGACACGTCCGTGGCAGGCCGCCGGAAGGCCCCCCGTTGCCTTCGTAGGGGCGCGGCTTGCTGCGCCCTTCGACGTCACGACGTAGCCGAGGACGCTTGCGGCGCCGCCGGGAGACGCACCAACCGCGCTTCCGTCACCGACGGCAGGCCGAGGATTTCCTGCACCACCGATGCGCTGACGTTGCCATCGAGGCCGACGAGCGCGAGCGCTTCGGAGCCGCCCGCCGGCGCGCGGCGGCCGAGCGCGAACGTCGAGACATTGATGCCGAGGTTGCCTAGCGCCGTGCCGATGCGGCCGATCACGCCGGGAACGTCGATATTGCGCGAGAGCAGCAGCGTGCCTTCGAGCGGAGATTCGAGCGCGATGCCATCGAGCGCGAGAATGCGCGGCGAGCCATCCTGCGCCACCACACCTTCGAGCGAAAATTCGCGGCCGCCATTCGAGACGGATACTTCGACCGTGTTGGGATATCCGCGCTCGCGGCGCCGCGTGGTTTCTTCCACCACCACGCCCCGCGCCGCCGCCTCCTCCGCGGCATTCACCAGATTTACTTTTTCATCGAGCACCGAATTCAGCGCGCCCACCAGCACGGCCTTGCCAATCATGTGCGAGCCCAATTCCGCGGGCTCGCCCGCATACCGGATGCGCACGCGGCCAAAGGTGTGCGACGGCGAGGCCTGCGCTACGAACGATCCCAGGCGCTCGCCCAATTCGAGATACGGGCGCAGGCGGCGGTACTGGTCGGGCGAGAGCGCGGGCATGTTGACCGCGTTGCGGATCGTGCCGTCGGCGAGGAAATCGCGGAGCTGCTGCGCGATCGCGGTGCCCACTTCTTCTTGCGCCTCGGCCGTGGAGCCGGCGATATGCGGGGTGGCGATCACGTTGGGCAGGCCGACGAGCGGCGAGTCTTTCGGCGGTTCCTTCGCGAAGGTATCGAGCGCGGCGCCGGCGACGTGGCCGGATTTCAGGGCTTCGGCGAGCGCGGCTTCGTCGATCAATTCGCCGCGCGCGCAATTGATGAGGCGCACGCCCTTTTTCATTTTGGCGATGGCCGCGGCGTCGATCAGCTTTTCGGTTTGCGCGCTGAGCGAGGTGTGCAGCGAGATCACGTCCGAGCGGCGGAGCAGATCGTCGAGCGGGACGAGCTCGACTTCCACTTCGGCGGCCGCCGCGGGAGTGACGAACGGATCGTGCGCCAGCACTTTCATTTCGAGGGCGCGAGCACGGCGGGCCACTTCGGTGCCGACGCGGCCGAGGCCGATGAGGCCGATCGTCTTGCCGCGCATTTCGGTGCCGGAGAATGCGGACTTTTCCCATTTGCCCGCGTGGATCGAGGCGTTGGCCTGCGGCACGGCGCGCGCGAGGCCGAGCATCAGCGCGAGCGTGTGTTCGGCGACGCTGACGGAATTGCCGCCGGGCGTATTCATCACGAGGACGCCGCGGCGCGTGGCGGCATCCACGTCCACGTTGTCCACGCCGACCCCGGCGCGGCCGATGGCGCGCAAGCGGCCGGCTTTTTCGAGCAGCGCCGCCGTGACTTTGGTCGCACTGCGAACCACCAACGCGTCGGCATCGGCGATTTCGCTGGGGAGCGTGGCCGCCGTCGGCATTACTACGTTCCAACCCGCGTCGCGCAAGAGCGCGATTCCGCGTTCACTGATCTTGTCTGCGACGATGATTTTCATGAGGCAACAAGGTTATCGGGCGCTCGCGGTTGTGTCAATTGCGCTTGCGGGAGCATGCGAATGCGAACGTGTGATATTCTTTTTGCAACACCGAGAGGGATCACACAACAAATGGGATACATCGAACGCATCCAAAGCGATTTGACCGCCGCGATGAAGGAAAAGAACGAGCTGCGGCTGAGCGTGCTGCGCATGATGAAAAGCGCGCTGAAGAACAAGGAAATCGAAAAGATGAAGCCGCTCGACGACATGGAGTCGCTGCAGGTGCTGCAGACGCTGGTGAAGCAGCGGCGCGATTCCGTCCATCAATTCACGCAGGGCGGGCGGCACGATCTGGCCGACAAGGAAGCAAAGGAAATCGTCATCATCGAGGAGTATCTGCCGGCCGCGCCGAGCGACGACGAAATCCGCCACGCGATCGAAATGGCGATCACCGAGGCGGGCGCGGATTCGCTGAAGCAAATGGGCGCCGTGATCAAAGCCGCGCGCGCGAAGCTCGAAGGAAAAGCGATCGACGGCAAAGTGCTGAGCGACCGCGTCCGCGAGCGGCTGAGCGGAAAATCCTGAGGCGCACGCGTCACCCGCTACTGGCTCTGCCAGCCTAGAATTTCGAGCAGCTCGATCTTTCCCTTCCGGGATTTGGCGCCGTCCGCGTCATACTGAATCGTCACGCGCAGACCTTTGAGGGACGAGCACGGATTAAATCCGGCGGGCGGTTGCGAAGTGGCCTCAAAGCGGGTTTGCTCGCCGGGAACGGTGTAGAGATCGTACGTGCCGTCGGAAGCGGTGACCTGCAGACGCATCGCCGGATTGCAGGTGACCTTGGCGACGGTTCCCGTCACCTGTTGCGCATTTGTCCTGGCAGCAGGCGGCGGACCGGACGGCTGCGTTTCCGACGGCGTCTGCGGCTGCTCTTCCCGGTGATGGAGCTCAGGCGGGCCCGCGGGCGCCCCAGACTCGCCCGGCTGATTGCGGCTCTCGAAACTCTGAATCTGGTCGATCGTCTGAATGAGCTGATCCGCCTGCTCGCGCTCTTGCGGCTGATGGGCACTCGCCCGAGCGCGAGTAGCGATGGTTCGAGCGTCGTCGTAGCGATGCGTGCGCAGCAGAACGCTTGCGAAATCGAGTTGGAAGGCTGTGTTTCCCGGTTCGAGCGCGATCGCTTTCTTGACGAAGTCAGCTGCTTGCGGAAGCGTTTCTTCATTGGAAGCAAGGTAGATACCCAGCAACGCATAGGAAGGCGCGAAATCCGGGCTCAGCGCGATGGATTGGCGCAAGTCGTCTTCCACTTGAGGATTGCGAACCATGCCGCCGCTGTGGAGGGTGAGGTAGGCGCGGAGATATCGCGTCAAACTATTTTTCGGATCGAGCGCGACCGCCTTGGATGCCGGGTCGAGCGCATCGTCGAGCTTGCCTTCGAACAATTCCGTCTCCGCCAAGTTCTGCTGTGCGAGGGCGAGATTCGGATCGAGGCGGATGGCGTCTCGCAGGAGCCCTTCGGCTTCCTGCATCTTGCCGCGCGTTGCTTCAAAGCCGCCCTTTGCCGCGTCGATTTCGGCTTCCGACAACTGACGCGCGGTCAAATCCACATCGCTGATCTTGGCGGGAACCGGCACAACCAACTGGTAAAAGCGGTCGCTCTGCGCGTACCTTTGCAGAGTTCCTTCCAATCGGCGCAGATCGCCGAAGGCTTTGGAGGCTGCCTCCTGCGATGTTGCACCGTGATCGAGAGCGGCGAGGTAGGCGATGAGCATCGGCCGGTGGCTGCCGTTGTCGTCCATCATCAGATAGTGAACCAGGGCCCAAGACTCGGCGTAGAATTCGGACATTTTGTTCTGCTCGTTGTAGTAGGGAGATGTGTAGTCCACGCTGACGAGCGTGGTGAGCGGAATCAACCGACCCTGTTGAAACATCTGGATCAAGCCCGGGTCGGGCTGTCCTGAATAGGCCTTTTTGTCTTCAATCTGGGTGTTGCCGAAGAATTCGGCAAGGCCCTCCGCGAGCCAAAGCGGCAAGCCGGGGAAATAGGGTACGGTCAAGGAATGGTAGTACTCGTGGTAGATGGTCGCGTAGGGATTGTCGCCAGGCGCGTCGAGTTGAACGGCTGCGTAAAACTGGTAGAAGTGATCGAAGAAAATACCGGCGATATGGCCGTGGCCCTTCGCCCAATATTCCGGCAGGAGTTCGCGAAGCGAGGCTTCGTTCTTGACGGCGAATATGGTGATGGTAGGGCTCTGCGCGTTTTGCACGCCGGTCAACAACTGGCGAAAGAGGGTACGGATCTGCTCGAAGCGAATGGCGGTCTGGCGCGCCTCCTTTTCGCCCGCGTTGCTGATCACGATGAAGTGCGGGCTGCGGACTTCGACCCAAGTCTCGGGCTTTGCTCGGAGCGCCGGGGCGCACAAGAGGGCGATGCCGCATGCCAAGGCCGCAATTCTGTTGAAACGCGTCACGGACGGGGCAGCTTTCGCGTGGGATGGTGACGCAGGGTCATCTAAGGCGTGGCGGTTTTCTTGAGGACCGCCGCCGACTGCTGGTCGGCGGCGACCTGCTGGAGGAAATCGCGAATTTCCGGCAGCTTGTCCACCGGAACGATTACGTTCTTCACCTCGAAGCTGCGCTTGAAGTGCAACACGCCATCGGCGAAAGTCGTTTCGCTCTTGTAATCCGCGTAATCGCAGTTCGCATCGACGGGCTTCGGCAATCCGTCCGCGACGTATCCCGGGGGCACCGCGATATCGAAAATATCGCTCTGAAGCGTCGCTTCCTCGAATTGGACGGGATACTGCCGGGCCCTTTTGCCGGTGAAGAGCGT
Source organism: uncultured Acidobacteriota bacterium (assembly GCA_963841605.1). Classification (GTDB taxonomy): domain Bacteria; phylum Acidobacteriota; class Terriglobia; order Acidiferrales; family UBA7541; genus Palsa-295. Next base: position 238,618 of record CAWJDM010000008.1, on the reverse strand, counting down.
GAGGAAACTTGTATATTTGTCGCCGACGATGCGTGGCCGCACGACCAGCATGTTTCCCGTGACATTCGCATAACCGGGCGACACGAACTTGTAGTTCAGCGTGAAGTTCTCATCGTATTTGTTCAGGTCACCGAGCGACGCTCCTGTGAGAACGAAGTTGTTCAGGAATTCTCCCAGAAACGACTCGATGATCTCCGCTCTCCTGGATGGCTCGGTACCAAGAAACGCCTCACGATCGTCGGAGGCAGGTTCTCCCCAGCGCAATTCCTGCATTTCGCCGGACAAATCTCCCTTCGTGCTGAGCGCGAACTTGCCCATGCGCAGCAGCCGGTTGGTCGCGGGCGGCAGCAGAGGCAGCCGGGCCAGCCGGCCGCCGGCCGGTGTAACGATCAGGCAATAATTGTCCTGCAGATCGGCCGGAAGGTAGCCAAGCGGAACGTATTCGTCGGTCGGATCAAAGAACAGGACACGTCCGAGGCCGGGTTCATCGACGGAGGCGTAGAGCGTAGTTGTGTTGACGCCTGATGGAAGAAGAATCGCCAAAATCGCGTGGTCAAAGTGCATTGATGGATAATCCGGCCGTACCTCGCCGTGGTCCGCATTCACCAACACATAGTCAGAGTCGATCCCGATCTCATGCAGCATCGTGCTGAGAAGAGTTACCTTATCCTTGCAATCGCCGTATTGATTCGCGAAGACGTCCGGGGCCGGATGCGGTTGAAAACCGCCGATGCCGATGCTAATCGCGACGTATCGGATTTGGTGCTGCATGTAATCGGTCAAGGCGTGGATCTTCTCGATGGGATCAGAGAGCCCAGCAGTCAGTTCCGCCACTTTTTGCTTGATTTCAGGCGAAGCGACGCGGCTGGATTGGGTGAGGCCGTCATACCACAAGCCGAGGTCGTTCCATGAGCCCGTGGTCCGCGCCCGCATCGCCGGATCGCGCGGAAAATACTTGACGCCGAGGCGCCCGCCGATTGCCTGCCAAGCAGGCATGTCGAGTTCCTTGTCGATGGGCGGAACATCGCTAATCTCCCACACGTAGCGATTGCCGGAAACCTGAGGCTTCTGCTCGGAATAGTTGATCCAGGATGCTGAATACTCCCAGCCCGAGGGAAGCTGCAGGATAAAGCGCGCCTGTTTCACCGGGATCGTGTCCTGGAAGAACCAGTCGTCCTCGAAAAGAAACGGCCGTTGTTTCTGTACGTACTCGTAGCCGACCACGCTCCCCGGGATAGCCTCCTGGAACTTGAGGAGTTTCCTCTTGTCGTCGCTGAACACCTCGAACGTGCTCATGCTGGTTTCGACCGCGTCCTTTTCTCCCGCGGAAAGTTCGTGCCCATCCGGCGTGATCGTCCACGCCTTGAAGGAAGTGACCTTGGTTTCATTGTCGAAGCCCACGGAGGCGTACCCATAGCTGTCCTGCGCTTCCGGCCGGAGAAGCTTGTAGGCGAGACGATGGCGCACGTCAATCTCGCCGTTGTTCTGTACCGTCGTTTGCTGCTCATCGAGCAGGATTACCGCGATCGGGTTGTCGGCGTAGGCTGGAAGCGCCTGGCGCGCCGCCGCGCGAAGCCAATCCGGCGCAGAGTCGGCGCGAACACGCGATGCGGACAACAACGCGACCGCAATCGTTGCGACCGTGAAGACGGCCGACTTAGTTAGCCTTGGCATTTTGATCATTCGCAAACATGATCTGGGCATTGTCGTCCGATCTCACGATGCTGAAAAATTCGCGCAGCGCCAGATAAGACTCCTTGGGGTATTGAATCTGCTTGACGACGAGATGGCGCTTCACTTCGACGGAATTCTGCTCGCGATTCGCGGATATCTCATAGGAAACCGCACCGGGATCGATCGTTTGCGCGTTCGGGACCGCCTGAACGGAGTAACCGGTCGGAGCATGAATCACAAGATCGTCGAGTTTCTCATACGCGTACGGAAAATCGACTTCGTTGACTCGCTTCTGAGCCTGAAAATAGCCGACCTCGGCCGGCCGGAACACCTCCATCGGCAGAAGGACCCGCTGCGCGGAGCGATCTCCGAAGGAGGGCACATCAAGCGAGCCTTCGACGTGAAGAGGTTGCTCGACGTCATCCCAGTTGGCGATGCTGGTCACCGAAAACGTGGATCCGACGGGCAGCCAAGTTTTGATTTCATCCTCGAGCACTTTCTTCCGGCCGTTCGCATCTTCGTCGCGATTGTTGCGGCGGATTGCAGCCGCTTCCTCGCCGGTGAAGTCGACCTGAAGGCTGCCACTCGCTTGCATTTCGTTGGTTACGTTCAGCTGCGCGTGGCGGACGATCGTGGCTCCGGTGGTCACCGGCGCGGGAGTCACGATCATCTCGGTGCCGTCCTTCGTCATTCTGGCGCCGCTGGCCTCCTCGTTAAACCACGGAAGGGCGCCGAAGGCGTAAAATCGCGCCGCCGGATCTAGGTAATACTCTTTCGACTCCGCGCGCACCCACACGACATCGCTGGTGAGGTCGGAGACGGCTTCTCGCTGAGGATAGAAATAGGTGTCACTCCGCTTCGCGACGCGAACGTCGGCAGCCTCGAAGCCAGCCGCCCGGGCCAGCCCAACCATCAGGAAATTGATGTCGTATTCGCTTCCGTAACCGCGTTTCAGGACGTCCTCGACGTTGTTGTTCAGTTTGAGTTTTTCCTGCTTCTCTTCCTTCCGGCTCTTCTCGTCTTCCCAGCCGAGATTCCGGATTTTCAAGACGCGATCGTAGAGCTTCCGCAGCTTCACTTCCGGCGGATCATTGGGAGCCACATCGCGCGACACCTCCTCCTCAAGCTCTTTCTTCTTGTCGACGAATTTATCGACGTCTGCGCTCCAGTTCTTGCCGATTCGCTTCCAATATTGATCGGGCGTCTCGGAGAGGGGCACACCCGTGTCCTTATAGTAGAACTCGACCCGAGCTTCGAGTGCGCTTTCGGGAGGCATCAGCGGTTCCTCGTCGACTCCCGGGAGATCGCGGATTTCGAGCGTATACAAGTCGGCCTGCTTCTGCACCGTGGCAAGGCTGGGCGGCAGTCCGTACGTGCGCCAGAAAATCGGGATAGCGTAGGACGCATTGTCCCGCTTGATCGAAAAGCGCGCCAATCGCGTATACAGGTCGTACTGGACCGTCCAGCCGATGTTCCAATAGAACCGGTTGTCATACTGCTGGCGAAACATGTATTCGATGATCGATCCCGGCTGAACGTCGGACAACGTAAACGTTTTGGCGAAGACTTTGATGCCATTGCCCTTTACGATTTCCTTGTCGAATGTCTTGCCATCGAAGTCGATAATCTTGCCGTCCGGCTGAATCGTACGAGCCCGGACGTCCAGGATCGAACCCTGGGCGCTGTTGTATGGGAGTTCGACGTCCGACCGGTCTTTGACACCTTGCTGGGTGAAAATCTTGATTCGAAGGTAATTGTCGACGGTCGCGTTCTTGGAATCGACATCGACTTCGCGATACAGAACCATCGCGTCGGCTCCCGCCTGCTTAGGATTGTCTTTCAACGCGAGATCCCCCGGGGCGATCGGAAGCCAGTCGATGGTGGCGGCGCGTGAGGAGCCGCCGCCAGCAGAGGGAGGCGACAGCGACGCCGAAGGCACATCGTTTGGCTAGGTTCACGCGACTGTCCCTGACCTTTCGTCCTAATTCGCAACTCTGGGCACACCCACTCGGTTCAAGAGCAATGAAGTGCCCGCAAAGTATCGCGAAATTCACTGAGCTGTCAATAACCCGCTCGAATTAAAGGTGAATGAGTAATACGGTTCCCATTTGCCAGTTCTGAGCCTGCTAGGAGACCCGGACAAGCACGGGCGCCGCTTTCAATTCGGTGGCGCGGGCCGCAATCCCCCGGCCCGCAGGGAGTTTGGGGGCTTTCTTGCGCGTTCCGCCTTGCCTGCGCTTGCGTCTGGTGCTACCGTGCCGAATCCGCATCCGGGCGCTGGTTGGCGCGACGGAGCGCGGACGGGCGAAGGGAGAGCGAATTGGGGACGAGTTCGTGGAGTTCGACGGCACCGCCGGGTGAGTTTCGCCCGTACGTGGGCCCCGGGGAAAGCCCGCAGGAATTCACGCTTCGCGCGATCATTTTGGGCTCGCTGTTTGGCGTCCTGTTTGGCGCCGTTTCGGTGTACGTCGGGCTGCGCGCGGGGCTTACCGTTTCGGCGTCAATCCCGATCGCGGTGCTATCGATCAGCATCCTGCGCGCGTTTGGGCGCTCGACGATCCTCGAAAACAACATCGTGCAGACGACCGGGTCTGCGGGCGAGTCCGCCGCTGCGGGCGTGATTTTCACGATGCCCGCGCTGATCTTTCTCGGGTTTTCGCTGAATACGGAGTACTGGCGCGTCTTTTATCTTGCGCTGCTCGGCGGGACGCTCGGCGTGCTGTTCATGATCCCGCTGCGGCGGCAGCTGATCGTGAAGGAGCACGGCAATCTTACTTTCCCTGAGGGCACGGCCTGCGCGGATGTCCTCATCGCCGGAGAACGCGGCGGATCCTTTGCCGGGCGCGTGTTTTGGGGGCTGGGGCTTGGCGGCGTCTACACATTCTGCATGAACACGCTGGGAATGTGGCCGAACCAGCCGGATTATCAGCCTAAATGGCTGCCGGGAGCGTCGGCGCGCCTTACAATTACGTCCGAATATCTCGGCGTGGGTTACATCATCGGGCCGCGCGTGGCCGGGACGCTTTTCGCGGGCGGCGTGATTTCATGGCTGGTGATGATGCCGGCGATCCGATTTTTCGGCTCGCTTGCGCCGGGCGCGGCGCTCTATCCGAGCACCATTCCGATTCCACAGATGAACCCCGATCAGCTCTGGGCTACTTATATTCGGCCGATGGGCGCAGGAGCGGTGGCGGCATCGGGACTGATCACGCTGATCAAGACGATGCCGACGATCGTTTCGGCTCTGAGCGCGGGGCTGAAGGACGTGCGCGCGAAACAGGCGGCGATGCCCGTGGCCAGCCGGACGGAGCGCGATCTTTCGATGCGCGTCGTAATCGGCGGCTCGATCGTGATTATGGCGATGATCTGGGCGTTCCTGACGTTCAAGCCGGTGCCGGGAGCGCAAACCGGGGCGTTCGCCAATCTGATGGCGGCGCTTTTCATTATTGTTTTCGGATTTCTATTTGTGACGGTGGCGTCGCGGATCAGCGGGCTGATCGGCAATTCGTCGAACCCGATCAGCGGGATGACGATTGCGACGCTGATGGCCACCTGCGCGGTTTTTCTGGTGATTCATTGGACCGCGAACGCGTACGCGGTGCTGGCACTGACCATCGGGGGCGTGGTGTGCATTGCCGCGGCGATTGCGGGCGCGACATCGCAGGATTTGAAGACGGGATATCTGGTGGGCGCGACGCCGGCGAAACAGCAGGTGGCGCTGGTGATCGGCGTGCTGGTTTCATCGCTCGCGATTGGCGGGACGCTGATCCTGATGAACGTGGGGCTCGCCAGCTACAAACCGATTCAAATCCCGTTGGACATCAACCATTTGCCCACGGGCGTCGAACTCCAGCAGAACAACTATCCGCACGAGGGCAAGACGTATTCACTGGTGAACGCGATCGGCTCGGCGGTGATTCCCGACGGCAAATACCTTTACGATCCATCGACGCGCGAGATCGAAATCCAGTGGGAGCAGGGCATCGGCAGCGCGAAGGCGGCGGCGCCGCAAGCGCGGCTGATGGCCACGGTGATCAGCGGCATTCTGAACCGGCGGCTTCCGTGGCGGCTGGTGTTTCTCGGCGTGTTTCTGGTGATTGCAGTCGAGCTACTGGGGATTCGGTCGCTGCCGTTTGCCGTGGGCACCTACATTTCGATTGGGACGACGATGGCGATGTTCGCGGGCGGGCTGGTGCGATGGCTGGCCGAGCAGGGCATGGAGAAAAAATCCGAGTCGGAAAGCGAAGTGAGTCCCGGATCGCTTTATGCGAGCGGATTGATCGCGGCGGGCGGCGTGTTTGGGCTGCTGGCGATTGTGATCAACCTGCTGCAGGATCCCGAGCTCAGCCGGCACGTGCCGCACTGGCTGGCCGTGGTACTGCATGTGCCATGGTCGGAGGGCTTCTTTGCCGTGGGCGCGAAGCTCATGCCGAATGCGAGCCAGAGCCAGTGGCTGGGGCTCGGATTATTTGTGGCGCTGGCGATTTCGCTGTTTGTGGCCGCGCGAAAGAAATTGAAGCAATCGTAGCCACACGCCAGGAGCGAAAGAGGGATCCTTCACCCGGCCAAAAGCAAGAGCGCCGGGTTCCCTGGGCGCACGTCAGCAGAGGGGCATTTTCGAAAAGAGGGCGTGATTTCGGGTATGTCCTACCGTATAATATACGGTAGGAGGGTCGAGCATGAACAACTCCACACCTGCAGTTCCTGTACGCATCGTGCAATTAACCGAAGCTTTCTCGCATCCCGAACCGATTCGACGAGGCTCCCTCTATGAACGCCGGATGAAGTGCGGACAAGCAGGCTGTGCCTGTCAACGCAATCCCAAGGCGGCCCATGGCCCGTACTTCACTCTGACGCAGAAGGTCGACGGCAAGACGCGTTCCCGCTATATCGCTCCCGAACAGGCGCCGGTGGTCCGGCGGCAGATCGAATCGGGACGGCAATTTCGAGAACGCGTGGAAGCCTATTGGGAGGCCTGCGAACGATGGGCCGATGAACAACTCGAAGCGATTCCGGTCTCCGCAGAGGAGGCCGAAAAAGGGGGCTCTCGACAGACCTGGAAAGCGAAGTCGCCCAGGAAATCGAAACGCTCTTAGGCCCTCAAGCGCTGGCCGAACTGGATTTCGAAGCTGTGGAGATGGCCGCGCGGCGGCAGGCGTTGCGTCTGGCCGCCCGGGCCTTGGAACAACGGCTCAACGCCGACACCAGCGATTATGTGGGACCGGAATTACCTTGTCCCTGCGGCTGTGTGGCCCACTATCACGGCCGTCACGAGAAGACCTTCGAAAGCGTGCTGGGACCTCTGCATTTGAAGCGGGCCTACTACGACTGTGACCGATGCCACCATGGATTCTGCCCGCGAGACCGGCATCTGAAGCTGGAGCTATTTTCGCTGACGCCTGGAGTTCTGCGCATGACCGCCAGCGCAGCGGCGCTCGTGAGCTTTGAAGAGAGCAGCGGATTATTGCACGAATTGGCCGGAGTGGAAGTCAGTGCCAAGCAGGTGGAACGAGCCGCAGAAACGCTGGGGGCCGAGATCGCTGCCGATGAACAGCAGGAAGTCGAAAGGATGGGGGAACTGGCTCCGACGATGTATTTGGGAATGGATGGCACCGGCGTACCGATGCGCAGCCAAGAAGTCGCCGATCGCGCGGGCAAGCAAGCCGATGGCTCGGCCAAAACCCGGGAGGTCAAACTGGTCACGATCTGGACGGCGGAATCGCGAGATAAGGAAGGTAAACCGGTGCGCGATCCAGGATCGATCAGCTATTCGGCTGCGATTGAAAGCGCCGCCACTCCGGATACCAGCCCCGAGCTGTCGGATTTTGCGGCCCGCGTCGAGCGCGAGGCCCGCCGCCGCGGTTTCACCGAAGCGCAGCGTCAGGCGCTGCTGGGCGATGGTTCGACCTGGATTTGGAACACGGGTAGTGAACTGTTCCCGCAGGCCACTCAGATTCTCGATCGCTTTCATGTCAAGGAACATCTCGGTGATGTGGGAAAGGTCATTTACGGGGACCGCCCCGAGGGCAAGCCATGGATCGACGCACGCTATGAGGAGCTCGACCAGGGCCACTTGAAATCTTTGGTGCACGCACTGCGCAGCCACATCGATCAACACAAAGAGGCGCGAGAATGTATTCACTACATCTGGAAAAATCGACGGCGTATGCGGTATCCCGAGTTCGAAAAACAAGGTCTCTGTACTTCGACCGGCGTCGTGGAGTCCGGTTGCAAGGTAGTCGTTGGGACTCGGCTCAAGCGGGCAGGCATGCACTGGACCGTCAAGGGCGCCAACACCATCATCGCCCTGCGCTGCAGCAAGCTCAGCGGACGCTTTGAAGATTTCTGGCAACGCCGCTCAGAGTGGAAGCGGCCGGCTGCATGACTCTATCCCCCAAATCTGACGTGCGCCCGGGTTCCCTTCGCCTTGCTCAGGGCAGGCAGGATGACGATCCTCATCGGATCGTCACCGCGCTTCGCGGAGGAAGCGGGCGGCTTCTTCGGGGGGCGTGGGATTGATGTAGAAGCCGGTGCCCCACTCGAATCCCGCGACCTTCGTCAGCTTCGGCATCATCTCGATGTGCCAGTGATAATGATCGTTGATTTCCTCGCCGATGGGTGAGGTGTGCACGACGAAGTTGTATGAAGGGAACGCGAGCGCGGCGTCGAGACGGCCGAGGAAATCGCGCAGGATGTGCGCGAGATTTCCGTAGTTGGGCGTGGGCATGTTTTCGAATGACGAGCTGTGCTGCCGCGGCAGGATCCACGTCTCGAACGGGAAGCGCGGCGCGTACGGCGCGAGCGCGATGAAATGATCGGTGCTCAGGATGACGCGCGATTCGGTTTCGATTTCCTGGCGGATCATGTCGCAGAAGATGCAGCGCTCTTTTTCGTCGTAGTAGTGGCGCGAATTATCGACTTCCTCGCGGACGCGCTTGGGGACGATCGGCAGCGCGATCAATTGCGAATGCGTGTGCTCTTGCGTCGCGCCGGCGGGCTCGCCGTGATTTTTGAAGAGCAGGATGTAGCGGAAGCGGCGGTCGTTTTTGAGATCGAGAATGCGGTCGCGATAGGCCCACAGAGTTTCCTCGACCGCGCGCTGGGGCATGGTGGCGAGCGTGTTGCGATGATCGGGTGTTTCGATGATCACTTCGTGCGCGCCGACGCCGTTCATGCGATCGAAGAGGCCCTCGCCCTCGCGGTCGAGGCCGCCTTCGATGCCGAGCGCGGGAAATTTATTGGGGACGACGCGCAGCGACCAGCCGGGCGTGTCTTTGCCGCTGCCGTTGCGGCCGTAGGCCAGAACTTCGGAGGGCGTCTTACCCTCGTTGCCGGGGCAGAACGGGCACATGCCGACACCCTTGATCTGCACGCTCTCGCGGACGAAGTCCGACGGGCGCTTTCCACGATTGGTGGAGATGATCACCCAGCGGCCCGTGATCGGGTCCTTGCGAAGCTCTGGCAAAGCTTTCCTCCTGCATGCGAGCCGGGAAACTTGGCGGCTCGAAGCAGTCTCATAAATGTGCGGCAGAAGCGAAGAGTGTCTTCAGGGGCTAAAGCCCGTTTTTTTGCCCGTCAATGTCGGAGCTAAAGCTCCGACCCCCTAAAGAGCATTTATGAGATGCCTTGCCCTCTATTCTATATCCGCTGCGGTGTGCAGCGGCGAACGATTCGGGGAATTGCCGCGCCTGTGCGCTTAGTACGAATGGGACGCGAACGCTCCTTTGTGCAGGCGGACTTCGGGGCGCGCGCCGGGGCGCGTTTCGATGGCGAGGACGTCGAAACGATACGAGGGCGAATCGATGCGGCGGGCGCGGAGGAATTGGCGCGCCATGCGGGCGAGATTGCGGCGCTTTTCGTCGTTGACGGCGTCTTCGGGCGAGGGCTGATTGCGATCGCCTGCCGCGCGCGTTTTTACTTCGACGAATGCGAGGACCGGGCCGTCGTAGCCGACCATGTCGATTTCGCCTTTCACGCCGGAGCGCATGTAGTTGCGCGCGACGACGATGTAGCCGTGGCGGCGGAGATACCAGTAGGCGTAGGTTTCGCCGCGGACGCCGGTGCGGAGTGCCTGCGCCTTCTTCGAGGAGGCTTCTGAGGAATCATCCGCGGCGGGCGATTCGACCAGGCCCTTGCGGGCTCGGCGGTCGACGATGGCGAACATCAGACGCGAAAGCATCGGGGGAATCCCGCCGGGCGGGTTTGAAACCCGCCCCTACAGGGCTAGACGCCCAGGCCCTGCTAGACGCGGCTACGATGCGCTTTCAACCTCGGTAATGCAAGCGTCGAGGGTGCGGATGGCGAATTCGGCTTGCTCTTCGTCGATGAGGAGCGGCGGGGCGAGGCGGAGCGTGTTTTCACCGGCGCCGAGGATGAGGACGCCTTTGCGAAACGCCAACTCGAGAACGCGATTGCGCATGAGGGGCGCGCGTTCTTTCGTTTTCCGATCGCGGACGAGCTCGATGCCGATCATCAGGCCTTTGCCGCGAATGTCGCCGACGATTTTGTGGCGCTCGCACCAGTCGGCGATGCGGCTGAGGACCAATTCGCCCATGCGCGCGGCGTTGGCGATCAGGCCGCCTTCGAGGAGGTCGATGGTCGCAAGCGATGCGGCGATCGACACTGGGTTGCCGCCGAAAGTCGAGGCGTGCGCGCCGGGCTTCCAGTTCATTACGTCGGCTTTGGCGATTACGGCGCTGAGCGGCATGCCGGAGGCGATGCCCTTCGCCGTGCAGATCATGTCCGGGACGACGCCAACGTGATCCACGGCCCACCATTTGCCGGTGCGGCCCATGCCGGACTGCACTTCGTCCGCGACGAGCAGGATGCCGTGCTTGTGGCAAAGGCTCTCGAGCGCCTGCAGGAATTCGGCGGGCGCGGGAAGATAGCCGCCCTCGCCCTGAATCGGCTCGACGAAGATTGCAGCGACTTCCTGCGGATCGACGAGGCGCTTGAAGAGCTCCTCTTCGATGCACGCGAGCGCATCGGCGGCGGCGTTCTCGGGGCGGCCGCCGGCGACGCCGCGATAGGTGTTCGGATACGGTGTGTGAAAGACGCCGGCGAGCAGCGAGCCGAATCCCTTGCGCTGCACGGCCTTGCTGGCGGTGAGCGAGAGAGAGCCCATCGTGCGGCCGTGGAAGCAACCGTGGAAGGCGATGAATTTATCGCGGCCGGTGTGATAACGGGCGAGCTTCATCGCGGCTTCGATGGCCTCGGTGCCGGAATTCCCAAAGTAGACGCGCTTGGGTTCCTTGCCGGGAGCGATCGACGCAAGTTTCTCGGCGAGATCGACCATACCCTGGTAGTAGAAATCCGTGCCGGACATGTGGATCAGGTCGGCGGCCTGTTTCTGGATCGCGGCGACGACGCGCGGGTGGCAATGTCCGGTGGCGACGACGGCGATGCCCGCCGCGAAATCGAGGAAGGTGTTGCCGTCGACATCTTCGATCATGGCGCCGTGGCCGCTTTTCGCGACCAGCGGGTAATCGCGCGTGTACGACGGCGAGAGCACGGCGGCGTCGCGCTCAACGATTTTCTTGGCTTTCTGGCCTGGCAGCTCGGTGACGAGCTGCGGCAATTTTATTTCGGCGGCGGTCTGAGTCTGCATGGTCTTCTCCCCGGGATCATTCATGCATCGGCAATGTGGATCGGTGGAACGGACGCGTGCCGGGTACAGCTATGGGAGGGGCGGTGTTAGTCGACGCCGAAAAGGCTCGGGCGCTCGAGAGAGGGGATGCTGTGAAGCGAAAACGCGTGTTGTGCGGAAAAGCTCATTTGTACTTCCAGCGAACCGAACCGTCTTTCGTATCTTCCACTATGATACCAGAATCGGTGAGCTGCTGGCGAATAGCATCGGCGCGCTGGAAGTCGCGGCGGCGCTTGGCGGCGTTGCGCTCTTCGATGAGGGCGTCGACCTGCTCGGGGGCGAGGCGCGGCTTGGGGGGGGTGAAGCCGAGCTTGGCGAGCTTTTCGTCGTCATCATCGGCGAGCACAGAGAGAATCGCGTCGAACTTTTCCATGGCGACGAGCGCGCGCATGGCGTCCTGCTGCTGGAACGCGCCGCGATCGATCGCGGTGTTGGCGTCGCGCACGAGATCGAATACCGCGGCGAGGGCTACCGCCGTGTTGATGTCGTCCGCGAGGCCTGCGTCGAATTCGTTTTCGGCTGTCTCGATGCGCTGCACCGTTTCGGCGTTCGAGCCTGCCGGGAACTGGGTGACTCTGAGGCGCGCCACGAAATTGCGGAGCCGCTCGACGGAATTGCGGGCTTGCGTGAGGCCGTCCTCGGTGAAATTCAGCTGGCGGCGATACGGCACCGAGAGCAGCAGGAAGCGGATCGTCGATGGCTTCTGCCCTTTGGCGAAGAGATCGCGCAGAGTGTAGAAGTTGCCGAGCGATTTCGACATCTTCTGCCCGTCGATGATCAAGTGCTCGGCGTGCATCCAGTGCCGGACGAACGGCCTTCCCGTTGCCGCTTCGCTTTGGGCGATTTCGTTTTCGTGGTGCGGGAACGCGAGGTCGACGCCGCCGGTGTGGATATCGAGCGTGTCGCCGAGATATTTCATGGCCATCGCGGAGCATTCGATGTGCCAGCCGGGGCGGCCGGGGCCGATGGGCGTCTCCCAGAAATGCTCGCCGGGCTTGGGCGCTTTCCAGAGCGCGAAATCGCGCGCGTCATCTTTTTCGTATTGGTCGACGTCGACGCGCGCGCCCGCCTGCATGCCGGTCATGTCGATTTTCGAGAGTTTGCCGTAGGCGGGAAATTTGGCGATGCGGTAGTAGATCGAGCCGTCGCTCGTGTAGGTGAGGCCCTTTTTTTGCAATCTTTCGATCAGCGCGACCATGTCGTCGATGTGATCGGTGGCGCGGACGAGCTCCTCGGGCATCTGAATGTGCAGCGCGTCGATATCCTCGAGAAACGCCTGGATGTATTTTTCGGTGTACTCGCGGATGCCGATGCCAGCAGCGGTGGAGGCCTTGATGATGCGGTCGTCGACGTCGGTCACGTTCATCACCTGCATCACGCGATAGCCCTGCGAATGCAGGAAGCGGCGCAGGATATCCTGAAACATGAAGGTGCGGAAATTCCCGATGTGCGCGGAGGCGTAGACCGTGGGGCCGCAGGTGTAGATGCGCACCTCGCCCGGATGAACGGGCTTCAGCGGCTCGATGCGGTTCGTGAGCGTGTTGTAGAGGTGTATGTCGGGCATCAAGGCCTCTGCGCAAAAGCGTAATTCTATCCGACGCCTCGCCTCGCGGCAAACCGATCCTGCGGCCTAAAACCCGCATCGGGGCGTGATACTCTACCGCTCGCCAGACAAGAATTCGGGCCGCTCAAGGAGTTGACGCCCTATGTCCGACGCATCCGTTCGCCAGTCGATCATCGACGAAGAACATCTGAAGCTGCTCTCGATCTGCTACATGATCTCGGCTGCGATCTCGGCATGTTTCTCGATGATCGGCTTGATGTATGCCGGGATGGGCGCCGTGGTAAGCGAGGCAATGAAGCACGCTCCCGAGCTGGCCACGGACACGGCCAACGCCCCACCGCCCGCATTGATCGGTTGGATTTTCGGCGCAGTCGGCGTGGTAGTTTTCCTGGTATTGATCACGATGGCCGGGCTCCAGCTGGGCGTCGCGTTTTCGCTCAAGAAACGAAAGGCGAGAACGTTTTGCATGGTCGTGGCGGCATTTGAGTGCCTCGGAGTGCCTTACGGCACGCTTCTTGGCATCTTCACGTTCATCGTGCTCGGCAGGGATTCGGTCACCCGGCTGTTCGATGCGGGTGCTTCTCCTCAATCGCCTGTCTGATCTGGGAGCGGTTTGGGCGGATCAAAGCTGGTCAGCGCGCAAATGGGTAGATTTCGTCGGCGATCCAATAATTGGCGAGGACAAATGCGAAGAGGGTTCCCAGCGACCACAGGATCCACCGGCGACGTATCCAGAGGGAGCTGAGAGAGGAGCGCTGCAGCGGGATGTCCACCAAGTAGGCGGCGCAGTAGCAGACATTGGCAAGCAATGCGAGGACGGCGAGAGGCGCGAGCGAAGGCAGCGTCAATGCGGGGCGGAAATGAGGCCAGGTCAATGCGAGCCACGCGCCGGTGGCCGCGACGAGGACGAGATTATAGGCGAGGCGGCGCGGCTCCCAAAAGCGAATTGCGTCCATAAAAGAGCCTCGCGGCGGACCGATCGATGATCTGTCAAAGTCCCCCGGATGCATGTTTCCCACCAAAGACCTCCAAGGTTCGATGCCCGAGTCCGAAAACGAAGGATACCTCAGTTCTTTTATATGTCAAGTACTTTGCTACACAAAGCATATAGAAACAAAGGAGCAGATCCCTCGCTGCGTCCCGCGCCCGCAGAAAACGCGGGACAAGCAAAGGCGCGCGGGACTTCGCTCGGGATGACAGCTCTCGGCAGATGCGCATCCGCCGCAAGAAAGAACGCGGAGTGCGTTCGAGGAAAGACCTCACCCCGGGGAAGCGGTGAGCTACATGAGGCCGAGAACCGCGTCGAGGATGCGGTTGGCGACTTCGAATTTCGCGAGCTTGGGGAGCGGGATTTCGCGGCCGTCGCGGAGGAACAGCGTGACGATGTTGGTATCGCCATCGAAGCCGGCGCCTTTTTGGGTTACGTCGTTGGCGACGATCATGTCGGCGCCTTTGCGGGCGAGCTTGGCGCGGGCGTTTTCCGCGAGCTGAGTGGTTTCGGCGGCGAAGCCGACCAGAATGCGGCTGCCCTTTTCCCGGCCCAGCTCGGCGAGGATGTCGGGCGTGGGCTCGAGCTGGAGCGTGAGCGAGCCTTCGCCGCGCTTGAGTTTTTGCGTGTGCGATGCGGCCGGGCGGTAATCGGAAACGGCGGCGGCCATGATGATGACGTTTGCTTCGGCGGAGCGGTCGCGGACGGCGTTGCGCATCTCCTCGGTCGAGCGCACGGGAATCCAATCGACACCGCCGGGAACCGTGAGGTCGGTCGGGCCGCTGATGAGAATCACGCGGGCGCCGCGGCGGACGGCGGCTTCGGCGAGCGCGTAGCCCATCTTGCCGGACGAGCGATTGGTGAGGAAGCGGACAGGATCGATATCCTCGCGCGTGGGGCCGGCGGTGACGAGCACGGTGCGGCCCTCGAGATCGCGGCGCAGGCCGAGCACGGCGCATACTTTTTCGACAATGGCTTCGGTCGAGGCGAGGCGGCCCGCACCCGTCATGCCGCAGGCGAGGTAGCCTTCGCCGGGATCGACGACGTGGACGCCGCGCGTGCGCAGCGTGGCGACATTTTCCTGCGTCGCTGGGTGCTCCCACATGTTGACGTTCATCGCGGGTGCGACGATCACGGGCGCCTTCGTGGCGAGATAGAGCGTGCCGAGGAAATCACCGGCGATGCCGTGCGCGAACTGGCCGAGAATGTCGGCTGTTGCCGGCGCGACGAGCAGAAGATCGATGCGCTGGGCGACGGCGATATGTTCGATGGCGCTTTCGACGTTGGCGGGCGCGGCGTCGGCGGGCGCGAACATTTCGGTGATGACTTTCTGGCCGGTAAGCGCGGCGAAGGTGAGGGGCGTGATGAATTCCTGCGCGGCGCGGGTCATGACGACCTGCACGTCGAGCTTTTCCTGCTGCAGGCGGCGAACGAGTTCGGCCGCTTTGTAAGCAGCGACTCCGCCGGTGACGCCGAGGGCGATTTTCATAGCGTTCCAAGAAGGGCGCAGCAAGCAGCGCCCCTACGACCAACAGCCAGCAGGAAGCGACGGCTCGCGCTGCTACTTGCGGCGCTTGCCTTCTTTTTCGTCCGCGGGCAATTCGGGCGTCTCGTATTCGAGGAGGCCGAGCAGCAACTCTTCCTCGGCGATGCGCGAAGTCTTGCGCGACCGCGGATTTTCCAAGAGCGGACGTCCGCCCATCATCAACTGACGCGCGCGGCGCGAAACGACCACAACGTACGCAAACTGGCTTTCCGGTGCTTGTCTAGAAACAGCCATCAAGATCAGCCTCCAAAGGACTTCAGAATATCGCGAATCCGTTCTTCTTTTTGCGCCGTGAGGCAGCGCGAAGCAAGAGCAATGGCCTGCACCTCGCGGCCGGCACGATCGAGATCGTCGTTGATGATCGTGAAATCATAACGGGTGTAATTCTGGATCTCCTGCCGCGCGCGTTCGAGCCTCCGGCGAATTTCATCTTCGGAATCCTGGCCGCGTTCCCGGATGCGGCGCTCGAGATCGGGAGCCCACGGCGGCAGAACGAAAATGGCGACCGAGCGCGGCAGCTTGCCCTTTACCTGCAAGGCGCCCTGCACGTCAATTTCGAGCACGAGGTCTTTCTGCTGCGCCAGCGCTTCGTCGAGCCACTTGCGCGGCGTGCCGTACCAGTTTTTGCCGAAGACCTGTGCGTGTTCGAGGAATTCGCCCCGCGCCACCATCTGCTGGAATTCCGCTTCTGAGACGAAATTGTACCATTTACCGGCGCTTTCCGTCTTGCGCGGCGCGCGCGTGGTGCACGAAACCGCCAGCAGCGTGCCGGGAAGCTCGAGAATCTTCTGCACGAGGGTCGATTTGCCCGACCCGGAGGGGCCGGAGACGATGAGTACCAACGGTTCCTTTTGCGGCTCGCTCGGGCTCATTCGATATTCTGGACCTGCTCGCGCAGCTTTTCGATTTCGGATTTGATTTCGAGGCCCATCTGCGTGATCTCGAGGCCCTCGGCTTCGTTTCCGGGCGTTTTGGAAAGCAGCGTGTTGCTTTCTCGCTGCATTTCCTGCAAGAGAAAATCGAGCTTCTTGCCAACGTCGGAGGCGCCGACCAGCAGCGATTCGAATTGCTGCACGTGGCTCGCGAGGCGCGTCAATTCTTCGGATACGTCGCTGCGTTCGGCTGCGAGCGCTGCTTCCTGGGCGAGGCGCGCGGGATCGAGATGGGCATCTCCGAGGAGTTCCTTCAAGCGTGTTTCGAGACGGCGCGCGAAGGCCGGGCGCGCGCGTTCCGCGAGGACTGCGATTTTGGCCGCGAGGCCCGCGATGCTTTTCAGGCGACCGGACATTTCCTGCCGCAGGGATTCGGCTTCGTGCTCGCGCATGCGATCGAGCTTGTCGAGCGCTTCCGTAAGACATTTCGCGACGACGCCTTCGAGGAGCCCGATTTCCTCATCGAGTGATGCAGCGGGAGGGCCGATCACCCCGGGCAGGCGCAGAATCGAGGCAAGATCGGGCTCTGCGTGGATCGAGAACTTCTCCCGCAGCGAGTGGACGGCTTCGAGGTATGCCGCGGCAACTTCCTGATTGACCCCCACGGCCGCAGGGCCCGCGAGTTCGTAGCGAACCGTGAGATCGAGGTGGCCGCGGCGGACGCGTTCGCGAACAATTTGGCGCATGCGCGGTTCGACCGGCTCGAAGCCCTCCGGCACGCGCAGGTGCAGATCGAGGAAGCGATGATTCACGCTGCGAACCGAGACCCGCAGGCTGAATCCGCCGAAGGCTGCTTGCGCGTGGGCGTAGCCCGTCATGGACTTGAGGCGCGGCGGCTTGGCTGCCTGCGCCGCCTTGGGCGAATCGGCTGGTGCGGGTTGAGGGCGCGCTTCGGACATTATTCGGGACCTGCGCCGCGAGATACAGGCTCGGCGTCGCGGAATTGCATTTCGTAGAGGCGCGCGTAGACTCCGCCGCGCGCGAGTAGCTCGTCGTGAGTGCCGCGCTCGCGAATCGCGCCGTCTTCGAGGACGGCGATCATATCGGCGCGGCGGATGGTCGAGAGGCGATGCGCGATCACGAAGACCGTGCGGCCCGTCATGAGATTGTTGAGCGCTCCCTGGACCAGCATTTCGGATTCGGAATCGAGCTCGGAGGTCGCTTCGTCGAGAATGAGGATCGGCGCGTCTTTGAGAAGGGCGCGCGCGATCGCGAGGCGCTGGCGCTGGCCGCCGGAAAGGCGCTGGCCGCGATCGCCGATCACCGTCTGATAGCCCTGCGGCATCTGCGTGATGAAATCGTGCGCGAGAGCGGCCTGCGCGGCGGCGATGATTTTCGTGTCGGGCATGTCGGGGCGGCCGTAACAGAGATTATTGCGCACTGTGTCGTTGAAGAGGATGGTCTCCTGCGTGACGATGGCCATCTGTTCGCGCAGGGAGCGCAGGGTGACATCGCGAACGTCGTGGCCATCGATGCGGACGGCTCCGGATGTCGCCGCGTAGAAGCGCGGCAGGAGGTTCACAAGCGTCGTCTTGCCGGCGCCGCTCGAACCCACGATGGCGACTACGGCTCCCGCGGGAACCTTCAAGTCGATATTGCGCAGAATCAACGGGCCGCTGTCGTAGGCGAAGCTCGCGCGATCGAATTCAACGGACTTCGAAAGGGGCGGCAGGACTTTCGCGCCCTGCGCCGCCATGTCTTCCTCGGGCAGATCGAGATAGGTGAATACCTGGGAAGAGACGCCGAGGGCCTGCAAGAAGAGTTGATAGATATTGCCGATGCGCTTGATGGGTTCGTAGGCGCGCAGCAAGGCGACGGTGAAAGCGCCAAACGAACCGATGGTCATGCGTCCCACTTTGATTTCGCCGCGGGCAAAGAGCAGCACGAGCGAGACGACGACGGCGCCGACGAGGTCCATCAGAGGCGACGTGGCGGCGAAGGCTTTGATCCAGCGCATGTTTTCGCGCAAGAGGTTGCGCGAGGCCGCTTTGAACTTGCCGATCTCGAAGCCCTCCATGCCGAAGGCCTTTACGACGCGATTGCCGCTGAGCGTTTCCTGCAGGATCTGGCTTAGGTCCGCGAGGCGCGAGCGGCTCTTGGCCGAGGAGCGGCGGATACGCCTGCCGAGGTTGCTCACGGGTATCACGACCAGGGGGATCAGCAGGACCGCGCCGACCGCCATGCGCCAGTCAAGCAAAAGCAAAACGCAAATGAAGGCGATCAGCGTGAAAATTTGGCGCACAAAATCCGCCAGCCAATCGGAGAATGCGCTGCGCATCTGCTCGATATCGCTGATGACGGCGGAGAGGACGCGCCCAACCGGATTGTGCTGGAAGAAGCCGATCGGCTGCTGGACGACTTTTGCGTAGACGCTGTTGCGCAGATCGGTGACGCCCGCCAGGCCCACATACTGGATCAGCGTGCTGCCCAGGAATTCGGTGACGCCTTTGATCAGGAAAAGGAAGAGAAAGGACAGCGCGAAAACGGACCAGACCCAGTGCACGCGCGAGGGCACGAACGAATTGAGATAGACGACGTGGGTGGTGCCGGGAATGGTGAAGAGCGCGAGCTTTTGGATGGTCGAGCCTGGGGAAAGGATGACGTCGGCGGCGGGCTTGATGGCGAGCACGGCGAGCCCGTCGATCACGCCCATGACGGCGATCAGGAGGACGCCGAGCGCAAACAGGCCGGTGAAAGGGCGCAGATACCGCAGCAGCCGCTTAATTTCGTCTTTTTCCTTCAAGCGCGGAGCGCCGTCCATTCTGTTCTGTCGCTGAACCTGCCTAGCCTATGCAACCGCGTGCGTATCTGGCAAGGCGTAATCGCGCCGGGCGTGCTGCGCCGCAAACGCAGGGCACTAGCCCGGCGATTTATCCATATCGCGATGGACAACTTTCGCGGTGTATCCCTTGTGCTGCAGGGCGCGCCGGATCACTTCCGCAAGAGCGACCGAACGGTGCCGGCCGCCGGTGCAGCCGAGCGCGATCGTGAGGTAGCTTTTGCCTTCGGCGATGTAATGCGGAATCAGGTAGCCGAGCAGGCTCTCGATGCGGCGCAGGAATTCGCCCGTCTGCGGAAACGAGCGAATGTAGCGCGCCACGCGCCGGTTTTTACCGGTGAAAGGTCGCAGGCGCGGAACGAAATGAGGATTCGGGAGAAAGCGCACGTCGAAAACGAGGTCGGCATCGGTCGGGATGCCGTAACGGAAGCCGAAGCTGACGACGGATACGAGCAGGGGGCGGCGGCTGGCCTTCTGAAAACGATCGACGATGAGATCGCGCAGCTCGTGAACGTTGAATTTCGTGGTGTCGATGATGACGTCCGCGACGCGCCGAATCGGGGCCATGCGGCGGCGCTCGGCGCGAATGCCTTCGGCGATCGATGCGCCGTGGCTGAGCGGGTGGGGACGGCGCGTCTCGCTGAAGCGGCGCTTCAGCGCGTCGTCACTCGCTTCCATGAAGACAAGCGTGATCGGGTGCCGACTGCGCAGCTCGCGGTAGATGCCCGGCAGCTTTTCGATCTGCTCGCCTTCGCGCGCATCGACCAGCAGAGCGGCACGTTCCACTTCGCCGCGGCCCTCTTCATAGAGTTCAGTGAAAGTGGGAATCAGAGCGACCGGCAAGTTGTCGACACAATAGAACCCGAGGTCCTCAAACGTATTGAGCACCGTGCCCTTGCCGGAGCCGGACAGGCCGGTGACAAGCACAAGTTGGCGGGCGGCTGTCTTGGGAGTTGGGCTCTTGGGGGCTGAAGCCTTGCGCGATGGGTGTTTCCGGGCGGCGGGCGTCACGGCGGGCCGGCGCTCAGGCCTTGACCCGGCGGCGGTGCGTGCTCGGGATGCGGAGGTCTTCGCGGTACTTGGCGACGGTGCGGCGCGTGACGCGAATGCCTTCGTCACCAAGCTTCTTGGTGATCTGGTCGTCGGTGAGCGGATGGCTTGTGTCTTCCTCTTCGATCATCTGCTTGACGCGCCGCTTGAGGGAAAGCAGCGACATCTCGCTGCCCTGGGGCCCGTTCACGGATTCAGAGAAAAAGCTGCGTAATTCGAGGACGCCCTGCGGCGTGTGCACGTATTTATTGGCCACGGCGCGGCTGACGGTGGAGGGGTGCACGCCGACTTCCTCGGCGACTTCCTTGATCATCATCGGCTTGAGGTGGTCAGGGCCGTAGTCGAGGTAATCGCCCTGGCGGCGCAAAATGGAATGGCAGACGCGCTGAATGGTGTGCTTCCGCTGCTCGATATTTTTCATCAACTGGATGGCGGCGGTGAAGCGTTCTTTGACGTAGTTGCGGACGTCGCGATCGGCGGCATCACGAGAAAGCAGGCGGCGATAGGTCGGGTTCAGGCGGAGCTGCGGCAAGTCGTCGTCATTCATGAAAACCTGCCACTCGCCATCGACCTTGCGGAACTGGACGTCCGGCTCGACGAGGCGCGGCTCAGTCTTGTTGTAACGAAGGCCCGGCTTTGGATCGAGGCGCTTGATGACGTCGACGGCGCGCTTGACGAGCTCGACGGGGCGATTCAGCGCCCGTGCGACTTCCTTGAGCTGATTATTCTGCAGGAGCTTGAGATGTTCGGTGATGATCTGCTGCGCGAGCGTGTTCTGCGGATCGATGATTTTGATTTGCAGAAGCAGGCATTCGGGCAGATCGCGCGCGGCGACTCCGGGCGGGTCGAATTCCTGCACCATGGTTAGCGCTTCCTCGACGTCTTCCATCGAGTAGTTGCCGGACTCCGCGATTTCATCGAGAGTAGCCGTTAAATAGCCGTTCTCATCGAGGTTGCCGATGATCCCTTCGGCGATCTTGCTTACGGTTTCGGTGCAGATTGCGACGCTCAACTGCCACTCGAGGTGATCGGCCAGGCTCGATGGCGAGGAAAGAAACTTGTCGAAGGAAGGCTTCTCGATCTCCTCGCGCTCGCTGCCGGCGACGCGCTCCGCGCCGGTATCAAGATACTGCGTGAAAAACGAGCCGAAATCGAACTCGTCGAAAGGATTGGCCGCTTCGGTTTCGGGGACCTTTTCCGTTTCCTTCTTGAGGAACGCCTCGTCTGTGTAGTTTTCGACCGCTACGCCCTCTTCCTGCATTTCTTCGAGGACGGGATTGGCCATGATCTCCTGGTTGATCATCTCGCGCAGCTCGAGGCGATTGAGCGCGAGAACGCTCACCATTTGCACGAGGCCCGGCGTAAGGATCTGCTTTTGGGCGACGCGGAGATTGAGTTTGGGTGCGAGCCAATTCATAAATTCAATTGAGCCGGAATCCTTCTCCCAAATAGAGACGGCGAACGTCTGGATTCGCAGCCACCTCGGGGGGCGTGCCGGCAGCGAGTATCTTTCCCTCTGTAATGATATACGCGCGGGTGGTGACGGCGAGCGTGTCGCGGACGTTGTGGTCCGTAACAAGCACCCCGATGCCGGCACCGCTTAGATCGGCGATGATTTTCTGGATGTCGATCACGGTCAGCGGATCGATACCCGCGAAGGGCTCGTCGAGCAGGACGAACGAAGGCGATAGCACCAGGGAGCGCGCGATTTCCAAGCGACGGCGCTCACCGCCCGATAGAACGTACGCCCGGCTGTAACGAACTCCTTCGAGTCCCATTTGCGCCAACAGCTCCTCCACACGATCGCGCCGCTGCTCGACGGTAAGAGACAGAGTCTCCAGGATTGCCAGGAGGTTCTCTTCGACCGTCAGCTTCCGAAAAACGGAAGGCTCTTGAGGAAGGTAGCTGATGCCGCTCCGGGCCCGCAGGTACATGGGGAGGTCGGTAATATCCTCGGCGTCCAGCAAAACACGACCATAGTCCGGACGTGCGAGACCGACCAGGATGTAGAACGTCGTGGTCTTTCCTGCGCCGTTCGGCCCGAGCAGCCCAACCACCTCGCCTTGCTGAACCTCCAGGCTGACATCATCGACAACTTTCCGACCTCGATATGATTTCCGCAGATCGGCGGCCTGAAGTTTCAACATGCCGGTTCATTTCTCAACCCGGTGTTTGGTCAGCGTGCGCGAACCTTCTTGCGAATCAATCAAAATCGTATCATTCGCAACAAAGAAGGTCAACGAACGGCCCGTGGCCGTGTTGCTAGAACTGTCGCTTACCGTGGGCTTCCCGCCCGAAAGAACGAATTTTCCGTCGGCGGCGGTGTACTCGCCCTGCTCGGCCATGCCCCGGCGGTCGCCCTGGCGGACGACCACGCCACCCTGGGCCAAGACGCGGTCGAGTTGGCGGCCGCCTGTAGCCGGTGAGGCGCTGGCGGAGGCTGTGGGCGCTGAGGCGCCGGGGACAGCGGGACCGAGGAAAACATCCAAGGTGCGAGATTCAAGAGAACCCTGGTTGGAGCTCGCGATCACGCCACCTTCGAGATGGGCTTTGCCTTGATCGGCCCAATAGGTCAGGGCCGGCGCGACCACCTTCCAGAGCGTGGGACCCGATGATGCCGAGGAACCTGGACCATGGCTTGGCACGAGTTTTCGCGCCTCGGCTGCTTCGCCAAATGGCGTGCCGAATGGCCCGGACGCCTGCGGGAAGACTGCGACCACGTGACCGGCTGCCTGGAGCTCTTTCTCGTCGCGCCAGAGCTCGATGCGGTCGGCATCGAGAACCGATTCGCCCTGCCAGAGGCGCGCGTGGCCTGCGTAAACCACGTGCCCCGAGACGGTCGAGCCGACGAGTATATCGGCAGAAATGTGAGCCGCGCCGGCACCGAAGCCGACTGCGTCGCTTTGTTTGGGAGAGCCGCTCGCGGGCAGATAGGTCGACGTCACGCCGCCGGAAAGGTGGAGATCGCCCGACTTTTGGTTGACCGTGGCGTTTGAGGCGGTCGTCCGGCTGACCGCGTCGGAAATTACGGGCGAACCATCGAGCGCGATCGTATTCGTGGACTGCACGATGCGCGCGTGGTCCGCGCTCGCGCTGCGGTCTGCCTGCTGGAAATGCACGCCCCCGGTCTCATCGAGAATTTCCCAGTCGCCGTTTGCGCCGAACGTGACGGCCATTTCGGCAGCCGAGATCACCTGCGGGGCGGCGGCGCCCGTCTGGCTGCGGACTTCGACGCCCGAGTGGCCGAACAGCTTGCCGAGCCGCTTGCCATCGGCAATCTCGGCGACAAACTTCTTCGCTGCGAGCGTGGTTGTAGCATCGCCGCTATGTGATTCGATAGTTGCCGGGGCGAGGGTTTCCGCGCTCTCGATTCGCTGCCGATCGATTGCTTCCGCGCGCGATCCTCTGGCCGCCGCGCCAGCGCTGAACTTTACGCGCAATGCAGCGGTCTTCAGCACGCGCGAATCCGCTCCTTGGAGCGATTCGACGACCACGTCGCCGGTCGCCGTCATGTCTTGAATCAGGTTTTGGCCCGGCAGCATGGCGATCTCCACATGCTGCGCGGAAAAGCGGTCCGTGCCGGCGGGCGCCTGCCGCGTGCCGATTACGCCGCCGTCAGCAACCACTCGCTCGACTTGACCATTCGGATTCAGAAACCCTTCGAATTGCGCCGCTGTGATGCTGATCTTGCCCCCGCCCCCGGCCGCGTGAAGCTGCGGATGTCCTTCGGCAATTACATCGCGCGCATGGTCGTTCTCGTCGAGATCGACAGCGATCTCATCGGCGGCAAGCTCGCGGGTACCCTCGCGCACGATCGCCGGACCATCGAGCACAACTTGGCGCTGGTTGCGGTTGATCGCGAGGCTGCTGCCCGTGGCGCTTACCGGCGTGTTGCCGATCTTCGGCGAAGCGGCGAGATCGAACTCGACGGCGCGCTCGACGCGCACGATGGAATCGCTGGTGCTGTAGCTGACGCCGATGCCGCGTCCGTGGCCGCCGGGAAAGCTGAATTGCACCGGAGCCGAGGTGGAAGCCTCGCCCGTGTCGCGATTGAAGGCGAGATCGCTCGTTTTCACCTGCAGCGCATTGGCCAATGCCGCAGCGGCCGTCCCGTGCGCAGGCGGACTCGCGCCGTCCACGTCAATCTCGACCGCGCCTTGACAGTGCACGACGCCGCTATCGAGTTCGTAACTGCATTCGTGGGTGTGGATGTTGTCGTTGCGGCTGCCGTCGCGGCCGTAAATCGTGATCCAGACGTCTTGCAGAAGCGCGCGATTCTGATCCTTGTACCGAGTGAGATGTGAAGCGCGAACCGTGAAGAGCGTGCGATTCTGATCCACTTTCGAAAAGGAGAATTGGTCGGACTGTTGCGCCACGGTGGCCGGAACCGCCGCAGGACCGAGGCGCAGGGCACGCGCCCGGCTGATCGAGCGGTTGACGTACACGCCCGCGACGGCAAGCGCGGCGAGTCCCGCCGCAATCGCAGCCCAACGCGCATAGCGCGCGGCTTCCTGGTTGCGCAACTTGAAAGCCTCCTACGTGATTAGAAGCCGAGTATAGGGACTTCGTTTGCGAGGAACAACAGGCCATCCCACGAGGGAGGCTTAGGAGGTGGGAAGGACGCCGAGGCCGGCGGCGGCGACGCTGTCGCGGGTCGAGTTCTTCACGGCATACATCGCTTCGTCGGCAAGGTGCAGCAGTTCGGCCTTGGTGCGGGAGTCGGTTGGATACGAGGCGACTCCGATGCTCGCTGTCATAGTGATATGCAAGCCCGTGTCCTTGAGCCATGGCGTCTCGCGGATCAGCTTGTGCAGGCGGCGCGCGACGCCGAGCGCGTTTTCCTTTGAGGTCTGCGGGAGGAGCACCACAAACTCGTCGCCCCCGTAACGGAAAGCCAGATCGATGAGACGGCACTTTTCCTTGATCGCTTCGCCGATCTCCGAAAGCAGTTTCGAGCCAACGAGGTGGCCGTGCGTGTCGTTGACGTTCTTGAAATGGTCGAGATCGATGAAGATCAGCGAGAACTCGAACGCGTAGCGGTGCGAACGGTAGATTTCCGTGTCGAGCATGAAATTGAGGTGCCGCGCGTTGTAGAGGCTGGTGCAGTCGTCGGTGATCGTGAGCTCGTGAATCCGCTGGACGTGGCGCGCGTTCTCGATGGCGATCGCGGCGTAATCCGCCAGGGCTTCGAGAAGCGCCAGATCGCGCTGGCTGAAACCTTCGGGGCCGACGCAGTTAAGCAGCTCGATCACGCCGAGGCATTGTTCGCGGAAGCGGACGGGAACGGCCACGATCGAGCGTGTAGCCATCTTCGTCCGCTCGTCGACCTGGCCGAAGAAACGCGAATCCTTGCTGGTGTCCGCCACGACGACCGCCTCGCCCGATTGGGCGACCCATCCGGCGAGGCCTTGCCCCACCTTGATGCGGACGTCCTTCAGCGCCTCGGCGCCCTGGCCGGTGGCAATCTGGAAGTAGAGCTCCTGCTTGTCGAGGTCCATGAGGAGCAGAGACCACGTATCCGGGCGCAGAACCTCGTTGATCTTCTCCATGATGGTGCGAAGGACTTGATCGAGCTGCAGGGACGACGTGAGAGCCTTGCCCAGCTCATGGAAAACGTTAACCTCGTGGCTATCGGGCGCAGGCGGCTCGATGTCCGGATGGCGGCGGCGTTCCATGCCGTCGAAGGGCTTCGCGTCGCTTGCTCGGCGCGTACGTCCGGCGCTGGTTCCGGTGGTGCCGACGTCTTGGGATTCTCGGGACAATAGTTGCATTATAGTGAACGGATTTCACCCGCTGCAACGGACATTCCTGGATGATTGCCGAAAGGCCAATGGCTCCCGGGACGCTTGCCTTCCGGGCGGCATTGACACGCCTTCCACCCGCGCCTATATTTTTCTTGGTTTCTTCGGAATGCCCTCGACTCCTTTCGGCGAACATCTTAAACGCGAACGCGAAATGCGCGGGGTCTCCCTCGAGGAGGTGTCAGCGGCTACGCGCATCAGCACGCGCTTCCTCGAGGCGATCGAGAATGAGAAGTGGGATGAGTTGCCGGGCGGCGTGTTCAACCGCGGATTCATTCGCTCGATCGCGCGCTTTCTTGGCCTCGATGAAGACGGGCTGGTGGCCGAATACGCACTCGAAACGAAGGGCGCGCACGACGTTCGCCCGGCGCCCGAGCATCCCGCGGAAATTCCTCGAAAGTGGCAGCCAACGATCTTCGCCGTGATTGCCATCTTCCTGATCATTTTGGCGGGGTGGTTCCTTTACCACCGGTATGGGGCTAGGATTGCGGCGCGCTTCCACCGGCACACGTCGGAGGTTCCTCACAGCGCACTCGGTATATTTCTTGCGGGCGCGAGCCCTAAAGACGAGGCTCAGATCGTTCTGGGAGGTCGTTATTAGTGCCGAGCTGCGCGAACAGGCCCGATCGGGGCACCTGCGCCCCGAACAGAAACTCGCCATCTGCGCGGGCAGCGTGCCGCTCAGCCCGGAGGACCAGGTCGAGATGCTGGCCATCCTGGCCGTCGACGCGGACCCATCCGTTTCCGAACGCGCTGAGAATATTCTGCTGACCCAGAGCGCCCGGCATTTTCTGGCAGCGGCCAACCGGCCCGACGCCGACGTTCGTCTGTTTGCCTACTGCGCGGAGAACCTGGCGGAAAAACCGGGTATCGCCGACGCGCTGGCAAAGAACGCGGCGTGCCCGACGGCGATCGTCACGCGCGTCGCGTCGCGGCTTACGACAGAAGGAATTCAGGCCTTGCTCGATAATCTGGAGCGATTTATCTCCGATCCGCGGCTCGTGATCGCCGTCTCCAAAACCACCGCCGCGAATGCGGAGCAGCGAGGACTATTGGACGAAATGCACAAGAGCGCGGCCGCCATCACCGAAATTGAGGATGCGGCGGAGCAGATCGAGCCCGATCCCGTGAAGCGGGAAAGCCTGATGCAGCGCGTCGCTCACATGAACGTCGTCCAGCGTCTCACGCTTGCGCTGAAGGGCGGCCGCTCCGAGCGCATGCTTTTGATTCGCGATCCCAACAGACTCATTCAAAGATCCGTCTTGCAGTCGCCTCGCCTCACCGACACCGAAGTGGAAGCGTTCGCCTCGATGAGCAGCCTGCCGGCTGAGACGCTGCGGGCGATCTCGCTCACGCGCCTCTTCATGAAGAATTACTCGGTGGTGCGCAATCTCACGAATAACCCCAAGACGCCGCTCGACGTTTCGCTGCATCTTTTTCCCCGGCTCACCGCCACCGACCTCGTGAAGCTCACGGCGAACAAAAATGTTCCCGAGACCCTGCGGTCGTCCGCCCAGAAGCTTCACCGCAAGCGCAAGCTCGGAGGCTAGGCACACAACGTGGCCTCCGAACCCAGTCCGAAGATCCAGCCGAGCGTTCCAACGCCTTCCAAGTCGGCAAAGGAACCATCGGCGGTGATCAGCCCGCGAGGCGTCGAGCGACTGCGATCAGGGCATCTGTGGGTCTATCGTAGCGACGTGCGCTCGACCCAGGCCGAACCGGGCATCGTCGTCCGACTGGTCGACGAGCGCGGAAACTTTCAGGGTCGCGCCTTTTACAGCGACAAATCGCAGATCGCGGTACGCCTTCTCACGCGCGAAGACCGGCCCGTGGATCGCGCCTTCTTCACGGAGCGCATTCGCCGCGCCGCTGCGTATCGTGACCTCGTGGTCGAAAACTCGCAAGCTTGCCGGCTCGTCTACAGCGAGGCAGACCTGCTGCCGTCCCTGATCGTCGACCGCTACGCGGATTATCTGGTGGTGCAGACGCTGAGCCAGGGCACCGAGCACATCAAAGGTCTTATTCTCGAGATTCTTGTCGAGATGTTTTCGCCGCGCGGCGTCCTCGAGCGCAACGATCCGAAGGTGAGGCTTCTCGAGGGCCTCGAGCAGCGCGTGAGCATCCTTCATGGCGAGATTCCGGCCGAGATTCCAGCTCAGGAAAACGGCATTACCTTCGTTCACGACCTGCTGAAAGGGCAAAAGACCGGGTCGTTCTTGGATCAACGCGAAAACCATCAGGTGGCGCGGCGGTATGCCTCGGGAGACGTGCTCGACTGTTTCAGCTATCAGGGGGGGTTCGCGTTGACGGTGGCTGACAAGTGCTCGCACGTCCAGGGAATCGAAATGGCCCCGGCAGCGCTGCAGGCCGCGCGGCGCAATCAGCAGGCTAATGGAATCTCGAACGTCGACTTCCGTGAAGGGAACACATTCGACATTCTCAAGGAATACGATGACGTCGGCCGCCGCTTCCAGATGATCATCCTCGATCCGCCCGCCTTCGCGAAGAACCGCGACAGCATCCCCGCCGCCCAGCGCGGGTATAAAGAGATCAATTTACGCGCGCTGAAGCTGCTGAGGCCAGGCGGCTTCCTGCTAACCTGTTCTTGCTCTTACCACATTACCGAGCCGCTCTTTCTCCAGATCCTCGCCGAGGCCGCAAATGACGCCAAGAAAGCCGTCGTCGTGGCCGAGCGAAGAACGCAGGCTCAGGACCACCCGATTCTGCTCACTATGCCAGAGACGCACTACCTTAAATGTTTGATAGTTAAAGCCTTAGAATAGAAGAAAGGAACGAGCCCCGCCAGAGTCTTGCGCCAAGATAATACTTGACAATGATACGCGCATATTTTATGCTTCTCGCTGCGCTAATACAGAGCGCCAAATCTCCGATGGAGGAAGTTACAATGTCGATCACCCGATGGGACCCATTCCAGAATCTGGCCACCTTGCAGGATCAGGTTAACCGTCTCTTCGAGGCGCCGTTGGCTGGCCGCCATGCCGAAAGCTCGAATTTGACGGCCTGGGCGCCTGCTGTGGACATTTATGAGACCGAGAACGAGCTGGTCATCAAGGCCGATTTGCCCGACATCAATGAAAAGGACCTCGATGTCCGGGTTGAGAACAACATGCTCACCATCCGCGGCGAGCGGGAGTTCGAGCAGAAGGTGAAGGAAGACAATTACCTCCGGATCGAGCGGACCTACGGGTCGTTCAGCCGGAGCTTCAGCCTGCCGACGACGGTGAGCACCGAGACAATCCACGCCGAGTATAAGAACGGCGTGTTGACGGTGCAACTGCCGAAGCGGGCAGAGTCGAAGCCGCGACAGGTGAAGGTGAACGTAACGACAAACGGCAACTGACGCGGTTTTGTTTGCGGTCCTGGGGCTGGACGGACATATCGGCCAGCCCTTTTTTTTCGCCCTTGGAGGCATTTGAAGCATCTGGAGTATCCGGGGGCAAAGTGAGAAGATTTCGCCATGCTGCGATTTGACAAATTAACAGTAAAGGCTCAGGAAGCGCTGCAAGCCGCGCAGGAAATGGGCGCGCGCTCGGGCCAGCAGCAGATCGAGCCGCTGCACCTTCTGTGGGCGCTTGTGGCCCAGGGCGACGGCGTTGTGCCTCCCCTTCTGCAAAAGCTGGGCGTGTCGCCAACGGTCCTCGCCGCCGAGGCGGAAAAACAGGTCGGGCGGCTACCCAAGGTGAGCGACGTCTCGAACCAGTCGCTGAGCCGTGCCGCGAACGACGTTCTCGAGCACGCGTTTGGTGAAGCGCAGCGGCTGAAGGACGAGTACGTTTCAACAGAACACATTCTGCTGGCCATTGCCGCCGCGGATCGCGATCCCGCAGGGCAGCTTCTGGCCAAGAACGGCGCGAGCCACGATGCGATCCTGCAGGCGATGGCATCCATTCGCGGCAATGTTCGCGTTACATCCCAAAATCCCGAAGCCACATATCGCGCGATCGAACAGTATGCGCGCGATCTGACCGAGGCGGCCCGCAGAGGGAAGCTCGATCCGGTGATCGGGCGCGACGAAGAGATTCGCCGCGTGATGCAGATTCTCGCGCGCCGCACGAAGAATAACCCCGTGCTGATCGGCGAGCCGGGCGTCGGCAAGACGGCTATCGTCGAAGGACTGGCTGGGCGAATCGTGTCCGGCGACGTTCCCGAGGTTTTGAAGCCGAAGCGGATCGTGGCCCTCGATCTGGCGTCCCTTGTGGCGGGCGCGAAGTATCGAGGCGAATTCGAGGACCGGCTAAAGGCCGTTCTCAAGGAAGTTACGGAATCCGAAGGGCAGATCATCCTCTTCATTGACGAGTTGCACACGCTGGTCGGCGCAGGCGCGGCCGAAGGCTCGATGGATGCTTCAAATATGCTGAAGCCGGCGCTGGCGCGCGGCGAGCTGCGTGCCATCGGCGCGACCACGCTCAACGAATATCGCAAGTACATCGAGAAGGACCCGGCTCTCGAGCGGCGCTTCCAGCCTGTAATGATCGGCGAGCCGTCCGTCGAGGACACCATCGCCATTCTGCGCGGCCTCAAGGAACGCTACGAAGTTCATCACGGCGTGCGCATTAAGGATGCGGCGATCGTTGCGGCCGCGATGCTCTCACAGCGCTATATCACCGACCGCTTCCTGCCGGACAAGGCGATCGATCTTGTCGACGAAGCGGCCGCGGGGCTGCGCATGGAAATCGATTCGCTGCCGACCGAGATCGACCTGATCGAACGGCGCGTGATGCAGCTCGAAATCGAGCGCCAGGCGCTGCGCAAGGAAAGCGACACGCATTCGAAAGAACGCCTATCGCAAATCGAAAAAGAACTGAGCACGCTGCGCGAACAATCGGGCGCGCTCAAGGCTCATTGGCAGACCGAGAAGGACGCCATCAGCCGCATCCGCAAACAGAAGGAAGAAATCGAGCGGCTCAAGACGGAGGAGCAGCGCTTCGAGCGGGCGGGCGACCTCTCGCGTGTTGCCGAGATCCGCTACGGAAAACTTTCGGCTGCGGAAAAGGAATTGAAAGCCGCCCAGGATCGCCTCGCGGAATTGCAGAAAGACCACCCGATGCTGAAGGAAGAGGTGGGCGAGGAAGAGATCGCGAAAATCGTCAGCAAGTGGACCGGGATTCCCGTCGGGCGGCTGCTCGAGGGCGAAGTGCAGAAGCTCGTGCACATGGAAGAGCGCCTGCGGCAGCGCGTGGTGGGACAAGATGCGGCGCTTGCTGCCGTGGCGAATGCGATTCGCCGCAGCCGCTCCGGACTGAGCGATCCGCATCGACCGATCGGCTCGTTCCTGTTCCTAGGGCCGACCGGCGTCGGCAAGACGGAGCTTGCCCGGGCGCTCGCCGAATTTTTGTTCGACGACGAGCGCGCCATCGTGCGGCTCGATATGTCCGAATACATGGAAAAGCATTCGGTGGCGCGGATGATCGGCGCGCCTCCGGGATACGTTGGCTACGAAGAGGGCGGCCAATTGACCGAACAGGTGCGGCGACGCCCCTACTCGGTGGTGCTGCTGGATGAAATCGAGAAGGCGCATCCGGATGTGTTCAACGTCCTGCTACAGATTCTCGAGGACGGGCGTCTAACCGATGGAAAAGGGCGCACGGTCGATTTCCGCAACGCGGTGATCATCATGACGTCGAACGTAGGCTCGGCTTCCATCTTCGAGCTCGCGGATAAGGACCCGAAGAAGGCGCGCGAAGAGGCGATGGCGGCGCTGCGCGAGATCTTTCGGCCCGAGTTCCTGAACCGGATCGACGATATCGTCCTGTTCAAGCCGCTCGGCAAGGATCAGATCGAGACCATTATCGAGCTGCAGATGCGCAACGTGGTGAAGCTGCTGGCCGAGCGTCAGATCACTTTGCACCTGACGCCCGCGGCGAAGACGCTGCTCTTCCGCGAAGGCTTCGATCCAGCGTACGGCGCGCGTCCGATGAAGCGGGCGATCCAGCGGCTGATTCAGGATCCGCTGGCGCTCAAGATTCTGGACGGCGAGGTGAAGCCGGGTGATGAAATTGAGGTCGATTCCGACGCGAAAACCGGCGAGATGAAGTTTCAGTCCGCGACTGCGAAAGCGGGGGCTGCGTAGGAAAGACTCCGGGTAACCAATCATGAAGACGTTCAAGACGGCATTCCTGCTGACGGCTCTGACGCTGGTGCTTCTCATGATCGGACAGGCCTTCGGCGGGCGAGGCGGGATGACGATCGCGCTCGGCTTTGCAATCGTGATGAACGGCGTGGCGTATTTCTTCTCGGATAAGATCGCTCTGGCGTCGAGCGGGGCGCACCCGATCAGCCGCGAGGAAGCGCCGCGGCTCTACGCCGTGATGGAACGCCTCGCGGCCAAAGCCAATCTGCCCATGCCAAAGATGTATTTGGTTCCGCAGCCGGCGCCGAACGCGTTTGCCACCGGCCGCAATCCGAGCCACGCATCGGTGGCCGTGACGCAGGGATTGCTGGAACTGATGAACGACGACGAACTCGAGGGCGTGATCGCGCACGAGCTTTCGCACGTCCGCAACTACGATATTCTCACGTCGTCGATTGCCGCCACAATCGCCGGCGCCATCACCTGGATTGCCAACATGGGGCAGTGGGGACTAATGCTCGGCGGCTGGGGCGGAGGAGACGACAATCGCGAGGGAGGCGGAATCACGGCTCTCATCATGCTGATCGCTGCCCCGATCGCCGCGATGCTCTTGCAGCTCGGTATTTCACGCCAGCGCGAATATCAGGCGGACGCCTCGGGCGCGAGGATGGTCGGCTATCCTAACGGCTTGATCAGCGCGCTCGAAAAACTCGGCGCGTACAACAAACGGATTCCCACGGACATGCCGCCATCCACGGCGGCGCTTTGCATCGTCGCTCCGCTGAGCGCGCGCCATCTTATGGCAAGCCTTTTCAGCACGCACCCTCCGCTTGAGGATCGGATCGCAAGATTGCAGCAAATGAGCATCACGCGTTGAGTTCGACTTCGATCTAGTTCTAGTAGTACTGAAGCTTATAAAACACCCACTGCGCAGAAATCCCTTGCAGGTCGCGTAAAAATTGCAGGGTCCGACGTCCTCCCGATCCATAGTATGCCAGAAATTCTCCCCGTAAACCCATTATCCATAATGTGTTACGGGGCCGAGCGCGTTTGGAGCGGTTTGGTTCAGGGCGTGCTCCTACTCGCTCAAGCAAGGGGTTTCCACGGAGGGCAAAAAAATGCTCGAAGAAAAGAACGAAGTAATTCACGAAGAAGCAGCGCCACGGTGGATTGGGATCGCCGTCGTAATCCTGGCTATCGTCTCGCTCGCGGGTCTCGGTGTGGGCTGGACGGCCTCGACGCATTCGAACGAATTGCAGAAGACTCTCGCCGCGCAGACGGCGCAGACGAAACAGAACGACGACATTCTGAATCAGCGCCTTGCGAAGGCCGAAGACACGAACGCGCAGCTTCAAGGCGAGCTCAGCGTGGTAACCGACAAGATGAAGCTCACTCAGACCGAACTGAGCCGGGCGCGCTCGCAAACCAAGAAGATCAAGGATCAAGAGGCCCAGGAACTCTCCGATCTCCAGAACAACGTCAACGGCCAACTGGCGACGAAGGCCAGCGTCGACGACGTGAACAAGCTCGGGACCGACGTGAACGGTGTCCGGACCGACCTCGAAGCGACCAAGAACAGCCTGAACCTGCAACATGGCGAGTTCGGCACGCTGATCGCGAAGAACCACGACGAGATCGACGAACTCCGGCGCCTCGGCGAGCGCGATTACTACGAGTTCACGATCACGAAGAAAGGCCAGCGCGAGAAGGTGGGCGACGTGATGGTCGAACTCCGCGGCGTGAACCCGAAGAAGAACCTCTATACGGTGGCGATCTATGCGGACGACCAGCGCTACGAGAAGAAGAACCGCTCGGTGAACGAGCCGATCTACTTCTTCACGAATGGCAGCCGCGCACCGATTGAGTTCACCGTGAATTCGGTGGCCAAGGATAAGATCAGCGGTTACCTCAGCGTGCCGAAGGCCGGAACGACGCACGCGCAGGCCGCCGGCAACTGACGAATCCCGTTTGCGTGGTCCCTGGGGGGCCAATGCAGGCGTTAGGAACGAAAAGGGCGTCCGCCAAAGCGGACGCCCTTTTTCTTTTTCGCGAATGCTTATTCGGCTTTGCTGAGCGCGCGCTGTTTGCGGGCCAGAAATCTCTTGGCGAGCGACGGAAGCTTGTCGTGCGGAAGCTTCCCTTGTTCGTAAAGCTTCATCTTGGCCTTCGCCGTCTTGCGGTGGCGGCGCTGTCTTTTTTGCGCCACGTAACGCTTATCGTATGCCATCCGATCCTCTTTCCTCTCGAAATGCGTGACATCCGATTGTAGCGGAGAGGCAACAGGATGCAAGCTCGCTGTGTTTTCGCCGCCGAATTCGAGTAGCATTTTCGTCGGGCGCTTAAATACCTGGATCAGGACGGGCCCCCGGAGCCATGCCGACTACGGTTATCCACGCCAGCCGCATTCTGACGCCGGACGAAGAGATCAGCGACGGCGTGATCGTCGTCGAAGGCAGCCGCATCGCAGCGATCGGCCATCGCGATGAAATGCGCCTGCCGCCGGACGCCGTCGATTACGTCGCCACCGGCATGACGGTGGTTCCCGGCTTCGTCGACGTGCACATCCACGGAGCGGGCGGGCACGACGTGATGGAGGGCGACGCTCGCGCGCTCGACCGCATCACCTCCACGGTGGCGCGCCATGGCACCACGTCCATCGTTGCGACCACCGTCACCGCGCCCGTCGAAGATACTTGCCGCAGCCTGCAGGGAATCGCCCAGTACATTCACGCGCATGAGAACGCGGAAGGCGATGGCCTCGCCGCCGAGATTCTGGGCATCCACCTCGAAGGGCCGTTCATCAGCAAGGCGCGGCGAGGTGTCCATCCGGCGGATGCGCTGGCGAAGCCCTCGGTGGCGACGCTGGGCAAGTTCATCGAGGCGGCCGACGGCCTGATGAAGATTGTCACGCTTGCGCCCGAGCTGCCCGGCGCACTGGAGCTAATTGCTGCGGCTGTAGCGGCCAAGATCGTAGCTGCGATCGGCCACACCGATGCCGATTACGATCAAGCGCGCGCGGCGATACACGCCGGAGCGCGCCACGCGGTTCACATGTACAACGCCATGCGCCCGTTCGAACACCGCGATCCGGGTGTGGTCGGCGCGATCCTCACCGATCCCGAGGTGACGGCCGAGGTGATCGCCGATCTCGTTCACGTGGCCGGGCCGGCGATTCAGGTGCTGATCGGGACGAAGGGATTCGACACGGTTCTGCTGGTTAGCGACGGCATCGCCGCCACGGGCATGCCGGACGGCAAATACCGGCTGGGAAATTTCGAGGTTTCCGTGAAAGATGGCGTCGCGCGAAACAGCGAAGGCAAACTGGCGGGCAGCACGCTGACCATGGACCGCGCCCTGCGCAATATCGTCGGGATTGGCGTGCCGTTGCAAGATGCCGTTCGCATGGCCACTGTGCTTCCCGCGCGCCGTCTTGGCCTCGCCGGCAAAAAGGGCATCATCGCCGTCGGCGCGGACGCCGATCTCGTCGCGCTCACATCCGATCTGCGCGTAGCCGGCGTGATGACGCGCGGCGCCGGCCTCGCGTAGCCATTTCTTACGAATTCAGCGGGATTTTCAATTCTTCGGCGAGGCGATGCGGATCGAACGGGCTGCAGGCGAAAAAACGGCCTGCGACTTCGAGGGTGGGGACTTTGCGGCGTCCGTTATTCACCCGCAGGACAATCTCTTCGGCGCCGGGCGTTTCGTCGATATTCACTTCGCGAAACGCGACTTTGCGATCGCGCAGGAAATGCTTCACGCGGCGGCAATCGCAGCACCAGGAGGTGCTGTAAATTGTGACAGCTTCATTCATTACAGGTATTTCCAATCGTCCTAAACATTCGATGCGAAGAAAAGAGGCGGGATTCAACGCGGGCGCGAGATGATAACGGTTGAAGGG
Organism: uncultured Acidobacteriota bacterium; assembly: GCA_963841605.1. Classification (GTDB taxonomy): domain Bacteria; phylum Acidobacteriota; class Terriglobia; order Acidiferrales; family UBA7541; genus Palsa-295. Next base: position 202,649 of record CAWJDM010000008.1, on the reverse strand, counting down.
GAGGCGTCATGCGCTCTACTTGTGGGTTCCTGGCGCGCCCGCCAACTTGCCGACAGTTTGCGTCCGCACGAGCGCGCGCTCGACGGCAAGCTTCCGCTCCTGCCAGTCCGGGCTTCCGGCGCTGGTCTTCGCCAGTTCCGCCTGCGCCCGCTCATGAGCGGCCTTCGCTCGCGCAACGTCAATTTCCTCGGCACGCTCCGAGATCTCAGCCAACACGATAACGCGGTCCGGCAGCACTTCCGCGTAACCCTGAATCACGCTGAGGTAGCGCGTCTCTCCACTTTTGCGATACGCCAGAATTCCGATGCCAAGCTCGGTGATGAGCGGGGCGTGGCCCGGCAGGATGCCGAGATATCCTTCCTTGCCGGGTATCTCGATCGCCTGCACGGTCTCCTGCAGGACGTGCCTCTGCGGCGTGACGACTTGCAGTTCGATCGCTTCAGGTAGCGCCATTCGTTCGTTCCCGTTTCACTGGCTAGCGGCCTAGGCCACCGCCGCCATTTTCTCGGCCTTCTCACGCGCTTCTTCGATCGTGCCCACCATGTAGAAGGCCTGCTCGGGCAGCTCGTCGTGCTTGCCTTCCACGATTTCCTTGAAGCCGCGAATCGTGTCTTCCACCTTCACGTAGGTGCCCTTGAGGCCGCTGAACTGCTCGGCCACGAAGAACGGCTGCGAGAGGAAGCGCTCGAGCCTGCGGGCGCGGCCTACCACCTGCTTGTCGTCGTCCGACAATTCTTCGATTCCAAGAATCGCGATGATGTCCTGCAATTCCTTGTAGCGCTGCAGCACGCCCTTCACGGCGCGCGCAACGGTGTAGTGTTCCTGGCCGAGGATGCGCGGATCGAGAATGCGCGAGAAGCTGGCGAGCGGATCGACGGCGGGATAGATGCCGCGCTCGACGATCTGGCGGCTGAGGTTGGTGGTGGCGTCAAGGTGCGTGAACGTGGCCGCCGGCGCTGGATCGGTGTAGTCGTCCGCAGGCACGTAAATTGCCTGCACCGAGGTGATCGAGCCGCTCTTGGTCGACGTGATGCGCTCCTGCAATTCGCCGATTTCGGTATTGAGGTTCGGCTGGTAACCCACGGCGGAAGGCATGCGGCCGAGCAGCGCCGATACTTCCGATCCCGCCTGCACGAAGCGGAAAATATTGTCGATGAAGAGCAGCACGTCGAGGTGCTCTTCGTCGCGGAAGTATTCGGCCACGGTCAGCCCGGTCAGGCCAACGCGAAGGCGCGCGCCGGGCGGTTCCGTCATCTGCCCGTAGACAAGCGCGCAACGCGATTTTTCCGGGTTGCCGGCCTCGATGACGTGCGATTCCTGGAATTCGAGCCACAGGTCGTTGCCTTCGCGAGTACGCTCGCCCACCCCTGCAAAGACGGACACGCCGCCATGCTTCATCGCGACGTTGTGGATCAGCTCCTGAATTAGCACCGTTTTGCCGACGCCCGCGCCGCCGAAAAGGCCGATTTTGCCGCCCTTGAGGTACGGCTCGATCAGGTCGACGACCTTGATACCCGTCTCGAACATTTCGAGGTTGGTCGATTGCTCTTCGAGCGAGGGAGCCGGGCGATGAATCGGGTAGCGCTTCTCGTACTTCACCGGGCCGAGCTTGTCGACGGGCTCGCCGAGCACGTTCATCACGCGGCCGAGAGTGCCGCGGCCCACGGGGACGGAAATCGGCTCGCCGAGATCCTCGGCCTTCATGCCGCGTACCAGTCCTTCGGTCGGCTTCATCGCGACCGCGCGCACGCGGCCCTCGCCCAGGTGCTGTTCGACCTCGGCAACGATGTCGAGCGGTTCTGGGACATCGAACCCTTCACTCGTAATGCGGATCGCGTGGTGAATCAGCGGTAGGTGGCCTTCCTCAAATACGACGTCCACCACAGGCCCGATGACTTCCGTTACGTGGCCGATCTTTTTGTTGTCAGCTGCCATCTGTATTTCTCCGTGACTCGTGACTCGTGACTTGTGATTCGTGACTCGTGAAAACCTACTTCGCGCCCGGCTGCACTTTCAAAGAGCGCCCCAGCGCATTGATCAGCTGGCCGACTGAATCGCACAGCGCCGATGCCTGATCGAATTCCGGCTTGCTCAGATACCCGAGATCGTGCTAAGAATCAAGAAATACCGCGTCTCTTCCATTTCGCCCGCCGCGATCTGCAACGACCGAAGCAGTTCGCGCGTTGTGCGCCTGCCAAATCCCTGCGCGATGTTCGCCGCAACCGAAGCCGACGCTCTTCGCAGCTGCGAAGTCATGCCAAACATTTCGGACCGCGGAAAGCCGGCCGTCAATTTGTAAACCGCCAGAGACAACTCGTGCGCTCGCTGCCAAACCGTCAACTCGGTGAAGCTCTTGATTTTCACGAGTCACGAATCACAAGTCACGAGTCACGTTCCTCACGACATTGCCGAGGCGGCGCCGCTGACGATCTCGATCAGCTCCTTCGTGATTCCGGCTTGACGAATCTTATTCATCTCGAGTGTAAGCTTGTCGATCAACTCCGATGCGTTGCGCGTCGCGGCGTCCATCGCAGTCATGCGCGCGGCCCACTCCGCCGCGGACGATTCGAGAAGGATGCGGAAAACCTCGGACTCGAGATAACGCGGCACCAGACCGCTGAAAATCTCGGCAACAGGTTCCTCGTAGATATAATCGACGAGCCACTTTCCACTCGCCGCCAGATCGTGCGGCAGCGCTTCTTCCTGCTCCGGGGTCGCAGCATGAGCGGCCTCGGGGCGTCCCGACGCGAGCACCGACGGGTCGATCGGCAGCAGCTTCTCCGTGCGCAGATTTTGCACCAGCACATTCTTGAATTCGTTGTAGACGACGTAGACGGCGTCGACCTCGCGCGCCACGTAAAGTTCGGCGATCTTGCCGGCGATTTCCTTCGCAATCCTGAAGTCCACGTTGCCCGACACGTTGACGTACTCGGCGACGAATGCCCATCCGGCTCTCTTCAGCGAATTGCGTCCTTTCTTGCCGATCGGGATCACTTGCGTTTTTTTCGAAGCGTTTTCGCGCAGGAAGATCGTCGCGCGGCGAATCACGTTCGAGTTGAACGCTCCCGCGAGGCTGCGGTCTCCGGTCAAAACGATCACCAGGATTCGCTCCTCGGGTCGCCTTTCGAGCAGCGGATGCGTGGTCGACTCGACGCGGGCCGCGGCCGAGCGCAACACGCGAAGGATTTCGCGGGCGTAGGGCCGCGCCGCAAACACACCTTCTTGCGAGCGGCGCAGCTTCGCCGCCGCGACAAACTTCATCGCGCGCGTGATCTGCTGCGTGCTCTTCACCGAGCGAATGCGGCGCCGGAAATCGAGAAGTGTGGCCATCGATCGTTAGTCTTAGCTCGCAACAGGCGCAGCCGCGGCGGCCGCAGGAGCCACGCTCGCCAAGAACGTTTCCTTGAATGCTTGAAGCGCCGCGAGCATCTCGGCCTTAAGCGAATCGTCGATCGCCTTTTTCTCGCGGAGCGTCTTGAAGATGTTGGGATAGTTCGTTTCGAAGTACGGATACATCTCGAGCTCGAACCGGCGAACTTCGGAAATTTCCAGGTCGTCCAGGATGCGGTTTGCGCCGGCGAAAATGATCAGCACCTGTCTTTCGACAGGCAGCGGCTGATACTGATCCTGTTTGAGGACTTCCACGAGCCGTTGGCCGCGCGCCAACTGCTGCTGCGTGGTTTTATCGAGCTGCTCCGTGCCAAACTGCGCGAACGCCGCGAGGTCGCGATACTGCGCCATATCGAGCCGCAGCGAGCCTGCTACCTGGCGCATCGCCTTGATTTGCGCGTTGCCGCCGACGCGGCTCACGGAAATTCCGGCGTTGATCGCGGGCCGCTGGCCGGCGTTAAAAAGGTCAGCTTCGAGATAGATCTGGCCGTCGGTGATCGAAATCACGTTCGTCGGAATGTACGCGGATACGTCGCCGGCCTGCGTTTCAATCACGGGCAGCGCGGTCAGCGAACCTGCGCCGAGCGCATCATTCAGTTTCGCCGCGCGCTCGAGCAAGCGTGAGTGCAGGAAGAAAACATCGCCGGGAAAAGCCTCGCGGCCTGGCGGTCGGCGCAGCAGCAGAGAAATTTCGCGGTAGGACTGCGCGTGCTTCGAAAGATCGTCGTAGAAGCAGATGGCGTGCCGCTTCGAATCGCGAAAATATTCGCCCATCGCCGCGGCGGCAAACGGGGCGATGTACTGCATCGTGGCCGGATCCCCGGCTGACGCAGCCACCACGATGCTGTAGTCCATGGCGCCGTAATCGGTGAGCGTCTTGATCACCTGCGCGATCGTCGACTGCTTCTGCCCGATGGCGCAGTAGATGCAGATTACGTCGCCGCCCTTTTGATTGATGATCGTATCGAGGATGATCGCCGTTTTGCCCGTCTGGCGGTCGCCGATGATTAGCTCGCGCTGCCCGCGGCCGATCGGAATCATCGAGTCGATGGCCTTGATGCCGGTTTGCAGCGGCTCGCGCACCGGCTGGCGATCGACGACACCCGGCGCGAGGCGCTCGAGCGGGTTGCGCTGATCGGTCTGCACCGGACCTTTGCCGTCGAGCGGCTGCCCGAGCGGGTTCACGACGCGCCCGACAAGCGCGTTTCCCACCGGTACGGACATGATGCTCTTGGTACGTTTAACCGTGTCGCCTTCCTGAATCTCCGTGTAATCGCCGAGCAGCACCGTGCCGACTTGATCCTCTTCGAGGTTGAGCGCGATACCGAAAACGTCGTGCGGAAAGGAGAGCATTTCGCCCGCCATGCAGCGGTCGAGCCCGTGGATGCGCGCGATGCCGTCGCCCACGGAGATCACCGAGCCGACCTCTTCGACGGCGACCACCTGCTGGTAGTTTTCGATCTGCTCGCGCAGGATCCTTGTGATTTCGTCAGCTTTGATGTTGGCCATTCCTGCTCCTATTCCGTTTCGAGCCGCTCGCGCAGCCGCGTCAATTGCTCGCGCACCGAACCGTCATAGACGGTCGATCCCACACGGACGACGGCGCCGCCGACGAGGGATTCGTCCTGGCGGAAGCGGGCTTCGATTTTCTTCCCGGTGCGCCGTTCGAGCGCCTTCGTCATGCGTCCTCTGTCGGCGGCGTTCAGCTCGCGCGCCGAGGTCACTTCGGCCTCCGCGATACCGAGCCGCGCGTTCAATTCGGTCTCGAACGCCTGCTGGATTTCGCGAAGCATTTCTGTCCTGCGGTGATTCACGATCACGTATGCAAAATTCCGCACCGCCGGCGCCAAATCCATTTTCGCCGCCAGCTCCTCGATCACTTTGTGTTTCATCTCCGGGCCGATGGCGGGGCTTTCGATGAAATTCCGCAGGTCGGCCGAGCCGAAGAATGCATCGACGAATGCCGCGAGATCTTGTTTCACGCGGTCGCCGGACTTCTGCTCGAACGCCACGTCCGCCAGGGCGGCTGCGTATCGCGATGCGAGCGCGCCGTTCAATTGGGGCTCCCCTCGAGGTCCGCGACAAAGTTGCGGAAAAGCATCGATTCCGTTTCAGCCGTGAGCTCGGACCGGAGAACCGCCTCGGCGCCTTCCACGGCGATGCGCGCCGCGAGGGCTTTCAACTCCAGGCGCGCCGCGCGCTCCGCTGCCGCGATTTCCGCTTGCGCGGACCGCTCGATCGCTTCCGCCTCGGCTTTAGCCTGCGCACGAAGACGTTCGCCCTCGGCCTGGGCGCTGCGCTTTGCTTCGACGCGCAGGGCTGCCACTTCTGTCTCGATTCCGGCTAGTTTCGCCTGGGCCGCGCGACGATCCGTTTCGGCCGCTTCGCGCGCTCGCGTACCTTCCGCGATCTTTTCGGAGATTTCCTGCGCGTGGCGGCGGAAGTAGGGAGCGGCTTTGCCGAATGCGTAAATGAAAAGCCCGAGGACGATTGCGAAATTCAGCCAGCGGAAGACCCAGCCCGTGGTCGAATCGGCGGGCGAAGGCTGCTCATCCTGCGCGAACACCGGAGCGGCGAGCACCAGGAAGAACGCGGCAAACGTCGCAGCGCGCCGCACACGAATCCACCGCGATACGGGAGCGGACATCATCGCGTCGCACCGCCGCGCAACGAGGGCCTATCGAGAATCGTGCGGGCAATCTGAGTGGCGAGTGCGGGAGCCTGGCGCTCGATTTCGGCGCGAGCCGCGGCGACATCCGCGGCGATTCGCTTCTTCGCGGCGGCGACGTCTTCCTGCGAGCGCGAGCGCATGACTTTCAGGAGCTTGGCGCGCTCGTCGAGAGCGGCCTGGCGCGCGGCTTCCTGCTCGGCGTAGATTTCGGCGCGGGCTTTGCGCAGGGCTTCGTGATACGTGTCGAGTTCCTGCTTCGCGGCGGCTTCGACGGAAGCGGCTTCGGCGCGCGCGCCTTCGATGCGTGCGGCACGCTCGGCCATGGCCTTCTGGATCGGCCCGAAAAACGCCCAGCGCATGAAGACGTAAAACAAAAGGACGATGACGATCGTGGGCACAGCTTCAAGGAACAACTCGCCGAGTTGGTGGAGAATCTCCATCGTCAGGAAGAGAGCGCTGCGGCTACTCCAATTTCAATATAGGTGTTGCGATGTTCCGGCTTGTGCCCCACCGGCACACACTTTGGGACCGAGCAAAGCAGAAGATTATCGCATCCGCGCTCGCCGCGCGTCAATTGCTTTGGGCCGACCGAACTAACCCTCTCATTTGGACGCCGCCTTGGCGCCGGTGGCGGCTTCGGCGAGGAGAGAAGTTAGCTGGGCGCGATCGGCGACGGGCGGGAAGCATGTGGTCTCGACGCAAACAAAGGCCTGGGGCACGGCTGCGTCGAGGTGCGGGAGGGTTTCGCGCAAGGCTGCCGGGAGCGCGCCCGCTGAAAGGCGCTCGGGCGTGACGCGCAGGACCACTTTGCCGAAGCGATAGACTTCGTGCGCGGCTCGCTCCAGGTCGGCGGCTTTGGGGTCGGCCGCGGCTCCAGTGATGACGACTTGCAGCGGATGGCGCGCGTGGAGCAGCGCGGCCAAGGCGTACGTCGCGGCAAAGAGCCCGTATTGTGGGATCAGGCCGACGAAGGCTTCGAGCGTTTTCTCGGCCCATTCGCGGTAGAGGTGCTCGCCAGTGAGGGCGTGCAGGCGGTCGAGGACGATCGCGGCGACGGAATTGCCGCCGGGCGTGGGCGAATCCTGCAGAGGCTTGCGGCGAACTTCGAGGCCGCCCATCGGCGCGGCGTCCTTGGCGCGATCGAAGAAGCCGCCGCCATCGGGATCGCCGAAACGTTCGACGGCGAGGCGCATGGCGCGCTCGGCAATTTCGAAATAGCGGCGGTCGAAGGTTGCTTCCCAGGCATCGAGCAGCGCGGCGATGGTGAACACCTGATCGTCGAGCGAGCCTTCGAGGCGCGGGCCGCCGACGCGATGCAGGAAGCCTTTCGATTCGTCCCATGCCTCGGCGAGGATGCGGTCGAGAGTCTTCAGCGCGAAATCGCGGCAATCGGGGCGATCGAGAACGCGCGCCGCTTCGAGATAGGCCGAGACGCACATCGCATTCCATGAGACGTAGATCGTTTCGTCGATGGCGGGCGTGGGGCGGCGCTCGCGGCGGGCGGCAAGCAGCTTGCCTTTGGCGCGCGCGAGCAACAGCGCGACCTCATTTTCCGGTACGCGCAACTTTCGGCTGATTTCTTCGACCGGCTCGGCGATCCAGAGAACATTCTTTTCGGGGTTGTGGTGCATTTCGCCATGCGGGGCGACGTCGTAGTAAAGCTCGATCGCGCGCGCTTCGTCCCGCGTCAGGACCGCGCGCGCCTCCTGCTGCGTCCACGTGAAATAGTCGCCGTCATCGTCGAGAGTCTGATCGGCGTCCTGGCTCGCGTAGAAGCCGCCGCGCGCCGGATCGGAGAGCACTTCGCCGACCCAGGCGATGAGATCCTCGGCGACATGTTTGTAATGCGGCAGGCGCAGCGACTGATAGCCGTGGAGATAATTTTTCAGGAGCTCGGAATTGTCGTACGACATTTTTTCGAAGTGCGGGACGCACCAGCGCTCGTCGACCGAGTAACGGTGGAATCCGCCGCCGATCTGATCGGCGAAGCCGCCGGCGGCCATGCCGTCGAGCGTTTTTTCGACGATGGCTTGCAGCTGCTCGCCGCCCGGCCATTTCTGGCGCTCGAGCAGTAGATCAATCGCCGAAGAGTGCGGAAATTTCGGGGCGTCGCCGAATCCGCCGTGCGTGGAATCGAAGCGTTTTACGGCTGCATCGATCACCGAATCGACGACGCGCGCATCGAATTCGCCGCGCGCGCCGTGAAAAACCTCGGCTCTTGCAACGGCTTCTTCGAGCGCGTGCGCGGAGTTGTCCACTTCGGCGCGGCGCTTCTCGAAGGCGTCGGAAATCGCGACGAGAATGCGCTTGAAGCCGGGGCGGCCCATCGCGTCGTCGGGCGGGAAATACGTGCCGCCGAAAAACGGCTTGCCGTCGGGCGTGAGGAACGCAGTGAGCGGCCAACCTCCCTGGCCGGAGATTGCGCTGATCGCGGATTGATAGCGCGCGTCGACGTCGGGACGCTCGTCGCGATCCACTTTCACGGGAATGTAAAGCTGGTTGATCATCGCCGCTATTTCGGGGTTTTCGTAGCTCTCGCGGTCGATCACGTGGCACCAGTGGCACCAAACGGCGCCGATATCGAGCAGCACGGGCTTGCCGGCCGCGCGCGCCTTCGCAAAGGCTTCCTCGCCCCATTCGTGCCAGTCGACAGGCTGATGCGCCGCCGAGCGCAGATACGGGCTCGCGGAATTTTTCAGGCGATTTTCGGCGGCTTGGGTCACAGTGCTGAGCCCCTCTTAGTGTGTCGATTAGAATGGGTCGCCATCGGTTGTTTTCTGTGAGTTGCAGCGATTTCTAATCGCCAAATGTCGATTAGAAAATCGAGAAAAACTGGAGGCAAGGTGGCAGGGATGCAAGGAAGCAGGGATCGGCGAACCGGTCGCGCTCCTCGTCCGAGGGGCCGTCGTCTCATCTCGATCGTGTTTTGGCGACGCATATATCTCCACATCCACGCTATCACACCGTGCAAATCGACACGCCATTGTCGATTAGCGCAAGCGATTGCGTGGGCGCAGGTTAGGCTGGTCAACACTTGAAGTGAAAGATGCGATTTTGGCGCTCTTACAGATCGTCTCAAGCCATATCAAGGCGAAATGGCTCTATCGGTCCATACGCTCGTCCAAGGCTTTCCGGCCGGCCTTCAGTTCGGCTTCCGAGTGGGCTTGACCGCCGGCGGCTGTATACCAGGACCAGGCTTTCGTCATGTAAGCGCGGGATTGATCGGGATTGTGCGCGTCGTCCTCGAGCAACGCGAGGCGGGTATACGCGGAAGCCAGTTCGTATTTTTGTGACTTGTTCGGACTCTGATTTTCCATCTCCTCCAACAACGCCGCGTAGGTTTGCAGCGCTGCGATGCCGTGTTCGGTGTCCGCATGTCTATATTGCATGTACGAAAAATCATCCAGCACGAGTGGCGCTGCCGCATATATGAAGTGGCGGTTCCGCTCGACACGAATCGCGGTAGCGCGGAACCCCCAGATCGCTCCGATCGACAAGCCGATCAGGAGTGCAGCGAAATACGTTACCTTCGCGGCGGGCGTCATCTTCCCCATGCTTCCTGCGGCGCTAGCGGGTTCATGGCAGAGGCTCGCGCTTGGCCATCGATTTCAGGGTTTCCTCCGAGCAATCCTGCCAGCCGAGCGATTGAAATAGGGACTGCGCCGCACTCATGTACTTGGCCTTCAACGCGGTGTTGCCGTCATCTTTCGCCGCCATCGCGGCTTGCACATACACGACGCCGAGATTGAAATCAATTGCGGGTTGGGTGCGCATCACGGGAAGAATGTTCCTGCTCGCGACTCTGGCGTTAGCATCGAGCGTCATGGCGCAATCGGCCCACAACCTCCAATGCCGGCGTCGCTTTTCGAAAGGGCTTTCGCGCCGAGAGTATCTCAGGAAATGAGATTCGTGGGATTCGTGACGGCCATGCGGCGGACGTCGGCGAGGCCGAACCCCGCGCCGAGCATCTTCTGCGCGAACATGGCAAAGCCTTCGGCGACCGGCGGATTGATCGTCTGGCCGAGGTCGGTTGAAAGGACCACGCGTTCGGGGCCGACCTTGCGGACGCTGTCGAAGTAGGCTTCCCAGGGCGCTTTATTCGTGTACATCGTGGTGAAGCAGTGCTCGATCAACGCGCCAAGATCGGCGCACTCGAGCTGCTCGGCGGCGGTCATATTCTGCGACGGAAACTCGGCGTGGGTGACGACGACGCGCTTGAGCCCCATTTCCTTGCACGTTTTCACCAGCTGCAGGATTTCCTTCTTGCTGAGGTGGCCGGTGGCGAGGATCATGCCGTACTTCTTGATGATTTCGAGGCAGCCGCGGGCGGCCGCGTTGACTTTGCCGTCCGGGCCGAGGACGGTCATAGGCGCGGGCGAAACTCCGGTGGCCGCAAGTTCGCGCTGAATCTTCGCCCAGAAAGGCAGCTTATCCGTGGGGCCGTCGGTGCGGCCGGCGGTTTCGTTGGCGGCGTCGACGGTGGGCATCCACACGATTTTATTGCCGGAGCGGCCGGCAATTTCGAGCGCGACGGGATTGAGCCCGCCGACGCTATGGTTAAGTGTGATCGCGCCGAAGGCCTGGATGCCGGGGACGGCTTTCGTCACGACTTTCGCGCGCTCGTAGGTGGGCGCGTAGTGCGACTTCAGCACGAAGCCCTTGAGCTTGCGCGAGAGGAATTCCTTCGCCAGGTCGAGGTCGTCGATGCGCCGCGCGATCACGTCGGGTGCGACGTGCACCTGCAGGTCGTATCCACCTTCAATCGCCTGCCATGCGGTATCGGTAATTTGAATCGGTGCGGCTGCGGTTTCAGCGGCCATGATTTTTCCCGGGCTCCCTTGTTTTTCTCGCGCTGCAATTCCCATCAAATACTCTGCAACCGGCATTGTCGCGTGTCAAGCAGGCAAGAACGGCGGGCAAGAACGGCGCCTATCCAACGCGGATTTCGCGACCGGCCTCTAAAGTCGTCCGGCTGAATCAAATCACTTTCCCGTCGAACTACCGGGAACTGGACTTGGATGCGGGCTCAGGTCCCTCGGGGTAGAGGCGCTCAAACTCCGGGTCGCCATGAAGGAGGTTGAGGTCCGGATCGCGGCGGGCCCAGACGGAATCCTTGGAGCCCGCTTCCCAGGCCTTGCGCAAAGATTCCAGCGCCTCGGGCTTTCTATTCAGCGCGCAGTAGATGCAAGCTGCATTGTAGAGAATCGAAGCTTCGTTGGCGCGCAGGGTGACGGCCAGATTGAGTTCGCGCAAGGCATCTTCGCCGCGCCCCAATTCGGCGTATTTGGCGGCCAAAAGGACGCGCGCCCGCGCATCCTCAGGCACTTCTTTCAAGTGATGCTCGATCGCACCGACGAACCTGTGGGCCATGTTGCGGGAGGCTTCTCCCTTACTCATGGCGCCGAGAGAATTCATGATGGGCACATAGACGTTGTAATCCTCGCCGCTCGCTTCGATGGCGGACTCCGCGACGTCCAGCACTTCCTGATAGCGGCCTGCGGCAAAGAGGGCGCGGCCAAGCAAGTAATAGGCGCCGTCGCAGCCACGGTTGCGTTCAATGGCCTTTTTGACCATACGCACAGCTTCATCGTGCAATCCAGCGGCGTAAAGGACCCAAGCCTGGCTGACATGGGTTTCGGGCAGGTCCCAACGGAGGGCCACAGCTCTGCCGGAAGCCTCGCGCGCGCGTTCGATCCAAACCTGGTCGCGGGTGAAAATGGAGTAGTACATCGCGCAAGCGTTGGCGCAGGCGGCATAGGCGAGGGCAAAACTGGGGTCAAGGGCGACGGCGTTTTCGAACATCTGCAGCGCGAATTCGACATCCTGACGCGTCTGACGCCGCGCGTATCTTTTGCCGCGCAGGTAGAGGTCGTAGGCTTGCAGGTTTTCGGTGGGCTTGTCGGCGAGGGCCTCGAGTTCCTGCGGAGAAAGCGTCACGCGGAGTGCCTCGGCGATCTTGCGGGCCATTTCGTCCTGTACTTCGAAAACGTCCTTCATCTCGCGGTCGAAGCGCTCCGACCAGAGAGGGAAATCGGTGTGTGTGTCCACGAGTTGCGCGCTGATGCGCAGGCGAGCGCCGGAGCGCCGCAGGGTGCCAGTGAGGACATAAGCCGCGCCGAGCTGCTGGCCGATCTGCGCGGGCGTGACCGACTTGTCCCGGAAGGCCAGGACCGTGGGGCGCGAAAAGGTGTTGAGCCCGCGGATCTTGGAGAGTTCCGTGATGACGTCCTCGGTGATGCCATCGCGGAGGTATTCGTCTTCCTTGGCGCCGCTCAGATTCTCGAAATACAGGACGGCCACGGACTTTCCCGTCTGCCTCTGGACGCCGGGATCCGAATCGCTCTTCTCTTTCGCGCGACGCTTTCCCGATTCGAGGTCGCGCTTCATGCGGCTGAGGTCGGTTTTCAACTCGGTAGCCGTCTGGCAGCGCAGATTGCGGTCCTTCTCGAGAGTCTTCTCGAGAATGCGCACAAAATCCGGGGGCAGCGACGGATTCAGTTCTGCGGGCGGTCGAGGATCGCGATTGAGAATGGCGTCGAAGATAACGGCCGAGGTATCTCCCGGGAAGGGCAGCGTTCCGGTGGCCAGTTGGTACAACACCGTTCCTGTCGAAAAGAGGTCCGTGCGAGCATCCACAAGCTGACCGCGGGCTTGCTCCGGAGACATGTAGGAAACCGTGCCGACGGCCGAGCCTGGCGAAGTAAGTTCATAATCGGTGCCCAACGTCTTGCCTTGCGCGACCGAAGCCCCCAATGCGATTTCGGTCTGACTTATTTTGGCTAAGCCGAAGTCGAGAATCTTGATTTGCCCGCGGTCGGTGAGAAAAAGATTCGCGGGCTTGATGTCGCGGTGCACAATGCCCTTGGCGTGGGCCGATTCCAAGGCGTCAGCAATCTCAATCGATATAGGCAAGAGCTTCTCAATTTCCATCGGATGCCGCGTCATCTTCTGCGCCAGAGTCGCCCCTTCGAGTAGCTCCATCACGATGAAGTGGCGGCGCTCGTGCTGCTCGATCGCGTGAACGGTGCAGATGTTGGGGTGGTTCAGGGACGACGCGGCGCGAGCCTCGCGCTGGAAGCGTTCAAGCAACTGGCTATCCTGGGCCATCTCCGGGGGGAGGAACTTCAGAGCTACTCGGCGGCCGAGCTGCGAGTCCTGGGCTTCATACACCACGCCCATCCCGCCAGCGCCGATCTGCTTGAGTATCTGGTAGTGCGAGACGGTCTGTCCAATCAGAGACGTCGAGTCCGGCATAAGGGGCACAATCTTAGAGTGTCGCGGAAGGCGAGTCAACGACGGCAGATGTTTTCCAGGCTGCATAGGCGAATGGCCTTTCCCCCACGATTGTGCGGGGAAGCCTCCAGATGGGCGAAGGATGAGGCAGTTCAGCCACGCAGCGTTATCAGTTGCACACTGCCATCGACCGTCTTGGCTCGACGTGTGTTGAGATTAAAGGAGCTAGGTGGCGGCTGCGCGCTTGCAAAATGTAGGGCTCAGGAGCGCTCTATGCGAGCTTTCATCGGCGGATTCTTGGCCTCTCTGGTTTGTTGTGTGGCGATTTGCGCGACGATGGTGTGCACCTTTGCACAAACTCCGGCGGGATGGCAAACCTACCGCAGCGCCGAATATGGATTCGCGATCGACTACCCGAAGGAGATCACTTCCTTTGGAAGCAATCCCGATCCCCAACTGATGAGAGGCTCCTACATTCCGATCTGTGACGGCACGACGGTCGCGTGTTTCGAGTACAACGGCAATGAGGGCGAGGGCACGAACCTGGAGTCGGCGGGGCTTTCGGTCAATGTCCTGCGAGATTTGAGGAGGAAAGAAGATTGCGACACGATCGACGGTGGTTCACCGCCCGCGACGGCAGAAACGATAAACAGAACCAATTTCCACTATGCCGAAACCGGCAGCGCGGGGCTCGGTAACAGCAAGGGCGGCCCTGCGTATCGCGCGTTCTATCAGAATGTCTGCTTTGAGGTATCTGTCGGAATCGCAGAATCCAGCGCCGATGATGGCGAGCCGGGGTCGCCGAAACCTTTCGATTCCACGAGGATCGAGAAGATGCTGATCGAGATGGTCCACACGTTTCGATTCACAGGCGACGTGGGTGATGGTCCGGGCTGGAAGGTTTATAACGACGGCGAATGCGGCGGCTCTTACGAGTATCCCGACAGCGACACGGTGATCGTCGACGTCGCATATCCGCAGGCTGGATACAATTCAAACGACATTACGTGCTCCCAACATTTTTCCGATCACGGACGAAACTATACGGTGGCGACGAAGGTGAATCTGCCGAGCGAGAACCAGTTCGAAGAGTGGCTCCGATTGTCGGGCTATCCTGGTCTGCCCGCAGCCCGGGTGGTGATGCGTTCCAAGAGCTGGACCAAGTACTACGCTGAACCCTACTACTACGTGTTTGGCGAGGGGAAGGGCGTCATCCTCAGCGTTTCGGATTCAAGACACGTTGTAATCTCTGCACAGGCTGACCGAGTGTTTGCACACTTGCTTCGCACCCACAAAATGAACTGACGGCGAGCGCGAGCCGGCGATCATCCCTCAGCGGGATCGAGGAGTGAGCGCTGGTCTGCGGGATAGGTGATGCGCGTGCCGCGCACGTGAGCGAAGGGCGTGAGCGCGTGTTCTTTGGGCTCGGCGGCGCTGATGATTTCGAGGACGCGAATGCCGCGCACGACGAGTGCGTCCGCGACAAGCGAGCGATGGCAGCGCCACGGAACCGCCTCGGCGCACATCAGGACCGTCGGCGATGTTTCCTTCGCGAGTTGGATGGCTTGAGCGAGCGCTGCGGCGAATTGCGGCGTCTGCATGTAGTCCGCGAAGCCGCGGAAGCTTGCGTTGTGCCAGCCGAGATTGATCGAGTCGCGGGCCGGATGGCGCAGGCCGCCGAGATCTTTCATGTGGAGGTAGCCGATTCCGGCGGAGGCGAGAGAAGCGGCGAGCGAATCGGTGTTGAACTGAGGATTGCGGCGCGATTTCGGGATGGTGCGAATGTCGAGGAGTTGGCGGATGGCGTGCGCGCGCAGGAGATCGAGGAATTCGTCGATTGGGCGCGTGGAGTGGCCGATTGTGAAAACTGTGAGCGGACTTTCTTTGCGGCGAGAAATCATGGCCTTGCGCCTCATCATAGCGTAAGAACGGATGAGTATCTTGCGTAGCAGCCCGCTGGCCGAAGCCCGGGCAGATTCCGCTTCTGCGGGTGTAGCTAGGCGAGGATAATGGCTGCTCGCGGCAAGCGTCGGGCCGCGCGCGAGGACCTATGGCAAAAGTGAAGGTGCTCTTCTGGGACAACGGCGGCGTGATTCTGACGAACGGGTGGGATCGCGGATCGCGGCGGAACGCCGTCGAAACGTTCAACCTCGACTGGGCCGACTTCGAGGACCGGCACGAGCTGATGCTGAACGCGTTCGAGTGCGGGCAGGCGAGCCTCGACGAGTATCTGCGGCGAACGGTGTTTTACAGGGAACGCGCGTTCACACTGGACGATTTCAAGAAGTTCATGTTCTCGCAGTCGCAGCCGTTTCCGGAATCGCTCGATTTTCTGGGGAAGCTGACCGCGACGGGGCGCTATTTTTCGGCGGCGCTCAACAACGAGTCGCTCGAGATCAACGACTACCGCATCCGTACCTTCCAGCTGCGCGATTATTTTAAGGTGTTTTTCAGTTCGTGCTATTTGGGCGTGCGCAAACCGGATCGTGGAATCTACAGCCTGGCGTTGAAAATCTCGCAGTCGGCGCCGGATGAGTGCGCGATGATTGACGATCGCGGGCTGAATCTCGAGTGCGCGAAGGAAATGGGGATGCACCCAATTCAGTTCCAGAACGTGGAGCAGTTGCGGGAGGACCTGGCGCGGCTCGGAGTTACGACGGACGGGCGCTAGCGACGTCGTGAAGACGGCGGGAAAAGACCGAGAATGGTCGGGCTGATCTCGGATACGCATGGATTGCTGCGCGAAGAGGCAGTTGAGGCGCTGCGAGGCTCCGAACTCATCATCCATGCGGGCGATGTGGGCAAGCGGGCGATCCTCGATGCGCTGCGGAAGCTGGCGCCGGTGGTCGTCGTGCGAGGCAATATCGATGACGGCGCGTGGGCCAAGACGCTGCCGCTGACGGCGGTGGCTGAAATCGATGGAAAAACGATCTACGTCCTCCATAATATTCACGAGCTCGATCTCGACCCGGCTGTGGCGGGATTTCACGCGGTGGTGAGCGGGCATTCGCACAAACCGGCTCGTTTCGAGAAGACGGGCGTTCTCTACGTGAATCCGGGGAGCGCGGGGCCCCGGCGCTTCAATTTGCCGATCAGCGTGGCGCATCTCGATTTCCGCGCGCAAACATGGAAGGTCGATTTCATCGAACTCGAAGACAGGAATTCACGATGAAGATGGAGACACGCGTTTTTCCCGATATCGATGCACTGAGCCGGGGTGCGCTCGAAGAGTTGTTGCGCGTGATGCAGGACGCGATCAAGCAGCGAGGCCGGTTCGCGATCGCGCTTTCCGGCGGGCATACACCCGCGAAGCTGTACGCGTTGTGGGCTCAGGCAAAAGACCATAGCGTGCAGACGCCGTGGGACCGGGTGCACCTGTTCTGGGGCGACGAACGGTACGTGGCGCAGGACGATCCGCTGAGCAACTACCGGATGACGCGGGAAACGTTGATCGAGCACGTGGCGATTCCGGCGGCCAACGTTCATCCGGTGGCGACCAATCTGCCAACACCCGAGAAGGCGGCCGAGGCGTATGAGGCTGATCTGCGACGATTTTTCGGCGCCGAAGCCCCGGCGTTCGATTTGCAGCTTCTGGGACTTGGCGTCGAGGGCCACACGGCGTCTCTTTTCCCAGGCTCGCCGGCCCTCGAGGAAAAGAAAAGGTGGGTGCTGCCGGTCGAAGCCCCCGCGAAGCCGCCCCGGCGGCTGACCCTGACGCCTGTAGTACTGAATCAGGCGCGAAATACCTTCTTTCTTGTGGCCGGCGCGGACAAGCGCGAGATTTTGGCCGCCCTGCGAAATGAGCCTGAGCCCAAAATTAGCCAGTATCCGGCAGCCCGGATTAGGCCTGCCGGGGGGAGCCTGTGGTTGCTGGATCAGGCGGCTGGTGGCTGAAATGCCAGTGCTTATCTGAAACCCGGCAGCAGCCCGCGCGTCTAATTCTTGTCGACCCGAAGGACTCCAGAGGGCAAGTTTCGCTAGGGGCGTTTGCGTCTCCGGAAGTGCGAGAATCGAATTGTGCATCCGCCGCACCTGCGCGGTATCATATAAGTTCTGCGGAGCTTAATTATCGGGCACCACCCATCGAATCTCGCCGTTCAGACCATGAAGGGTCACCCGTAGCGGAAGGAATAGGGACACAGTCATCGATGAACAGGAATCACACCCGACTCTCGATTCTCCTCGGTGTTTTTGCGCTCGCTGCAACTAGCGGTTGCACGAAGACGGCGCAGACCGCGCCGCCGATTTTTGCCGTTCCGGTGACGGTGGCTAAAGTGACGCAAAAGACCGTCCCGATCGATTTGACCGCGATCGGTTCGGCCGACGCGAACTCGTCGGTTTCGATCAAGGCGCAGGTAAACGCAGTGCTCGACGAGGTGCACATCAAGGAAGGCCAGTTCGTCAAGAAGGGCCAACTGCTCTTCACGCTCGATGCGGCGCCGTTTGAGGCCGCGCTGGAACAGGCGCAGGGGAATCTCGCGAAGGACAAAGCCCAGGAGGAACTGGACAACGTCCAGGCGAACCGCTACGAGCAACTGTTTAAGGCGGGGGTGGCGCCGAAAGAACAGCTGGACACCATGAAAGCCAATGCGGACGCGCAGGAGGCAGCCGTGCGCGCCGACCAGGCTGCGGTGGACGCAGCGCAGCTACAGGTGGGTTATTGCAAAATTTACTCCCCGCTCGACGGACAGACGGGAGCGCTGCAGGTCTATCCGGGAAACATCGTCAAGCAGAATGACGTGCCGGTTCTGATCGTGATCAATCAGGTGAACCCAATTTACATCGACTTCTCGATTCCCGAGCAGTATCTCGGAGCGGTGCAGAAGTTCATGGCGCGCCGCCGACTGGAAGTGGAAGCGACGCCGTACGGAGACACGCGGCCGGAGAAGGGATATTTGACGTTCATCGATAACACGGTCGATAACACGACGGGGACGATCAAGCTGAAGGCGACATTTGAAAACGCGGACCATCGCCTGTGGCCGGGGCAGTTCTCAACGGTGCTCTTGCGGCTGGCGCAGGATGAAAATGCGACGGTGGTTCCGTCGCAGGCGGTGCAGACCGGGCAGAAGGGTGATTACGTGTACGTGGTGAAATCCGACATGTCGGCCGAAGAGCGTCCCGTAAAAGTGGCGCGTTCAATCGGCGGAGACTCCGTGATTTCGAGCGGGGTCGAGCCGGGCGAAACCGTCGTGACCGACGGCCAGCTCCGGCTGCTTCCGGGCATCAAGGTGCAGATTCTGAAGAATCCGGCGGGGAGCTAAACGGACCATGAATATCGTCGAACCGTTTATTCGCCGCCCGGTCATGACGACGCTCGTCATGACCGCAATCCTGCTATTCGGAATTCTGGGCTACCGCACGCTCGCCGTCAGCGACCTTCCCAACGTAGACTTCCCGACGATCCAGGTCTCAGCGGGCCTGCCCGGCGCAAATCCGGACACGATGGCTGCGGCGGTAGCCACGCCGCTCGAGAAGCAGTTCTCGACGATCGCGGGCATCGATTCGATGACGTCGACGAGCACGCTCGGCAGCACCCAGGTCACGCTGCAGTTTGAGCTCAGCCGGAACATCGACGGCGCCGCCCAAGACGTGCAAGCGGCCATTTCGCGCGCGGAGGGCCAGCTTCCGCCGAACATGCCAACCCCGCCGACATTTCAGAAAGTGAACCCAGCGGACCAGCCGATTTACTTTCTGGCTCTCACGTCGACCACGCAGCCGATTTACACCGTGGACCAATACGCGGAGACGATCCTCGGACAGCGGATCTCCATGTTGCCGGGCGTGGCGCAGGTACAGGTGTTCGGGGCGCAGAAATACGCTGTGCGAATTCAGCTCGATCCGAGAGCGCTGGCGGCGCGGCAGATCGGGATCGACGAGGTAACGACGGCCGTCCAGAACGCAAACGTCAATCTGCCTACGGGCACGCTGTTTGGCGAGCACAAAGCGTTCACCGTACAGGCCAACGGACAACTGACGCGCGCCTCGCTTTACAAACCGCTCATCGTCGCCTACCGGAACGGATCGCCGGTGCGGCTCGACGAACTCGGGAACGTGTTCGACAGCGTGCAGGACGACAAGATCTCGAACTACTACAACGACGGGCACGCCGTCATCCTGGCCATCCGGCGGCAGCCCGGGACGAACACGGTCGAAGTGGTGAAAGAGGTCAAACAGATTCTGCCGCAATTCGAGGCCGTTCTGCCCCCTTCCATCAAGATGGTCGAGATTTACGACCGTTCCGCGGGCATTCAGGAGTCGGTGAACGACGTTAAAGAAACGCTTTTCCTTGCGGTCTGCCTCGTAATTCTGGTGATCTTCCTTTTTCTGCGCAACCTTTCGGCAACGGTGATCCCGAGCTTCGCCCTTCCGATGTCGATCATCGGAACTTTCGCGGTGATGTACCTGCTGAACTACACCCTCGACAATTTGTCCCTGATGGCCCTGACGCTTTCGGTGGGATTCGTGGTCGACGACGCGATCGTGATGCTCGAAAACATCGTGCGCCACATGGAGATGGGCGAGGCCCCGATGGAAGCGGCCCTGAAAGGGTCGAGGGAGATCGGATTCACGATCGTTTCGATGACGCTTTCGCTGACGGCCGTATTCATCCCGGTTCTCTTTATGGGCGGAATCATCGGACGGCTGCTGCACGAATTTTCCGTGGTCATCATGGTGGCCGTCCTGGTCTCGGGCCTTGTTTCGCTGACGCTCACGCCGATGCTGTGCAGCCGGTTCATCCGGCCGCAGCACGACCGCAAACACGGCCGGGTATACATGGCGCTGGAAGGGTTTTTCGAGCGGCTGCTGAGGCGGTATGACGTATCGCTGCAATGGGCGTTGCGCCACCGGCTTTTCGTGTTGCTCTGCTCCGTGGTGATTCTCTTCATCACGGCCTGGCAATTCATGATCATCCCGAAAGGCTTCCTGCCGGAGGTCGATTCGTCCAGCCTGAACGGATATACGCTGGCGCAGCAGGGAATTTCGTTTGACGCGATGAAGGAACATCAGGATCAACTGAATAAAATCTTGATGGCCGACCCGAACCGCAAGGGCTTCTTTTCCAGCCTTGGCACGGTGAGCGGGAGCACCAACTCGGGATTCATTTTCATGCACCTGTTGCCGCCATCGGAGCGGCCGGAAGTGCCGAGCCAGACGATGCTCCGCCTGATCCGCGAATACGGGAATGTGCCGGTGGTAGGGAGCGTGCTGCGCGCGACGGCGCCTTTGTTCAAGCATCACCCCGATATCAATGAGGTGCTTCAAGAGCTCCGCGGCAAAGTGAATTCGATTCCCGGCCTTGCCGTGTACTTGCGGAATCCGCCTCCCATCCAGATCGGCGGCCAGGTTTCAAACAGCCCTTATCAACTGACGTTGCAGAGCCCGGATACGGAAGAGCTGTATCGCGTCGCGACGGATTTCGAACTGAAGATGGAAGCGCTCCCGGACCTCACGGACGTGACCAGCGACCTGCAAATCAAGAACCCGCAAGTCGACGTCAATATCGACCGCGACAAAGCGTCGGCGCTGGGGGTAAACGCGGAGCAGGTCGAAGACGCACTCTACACCGCTTACGGGCAGAGGCAGATTTCCACGATCTACGCCCCGAACGACGAATACTGGGTGGTGATGGAGCTCCAAGATCAGTATCAGAAGGATCCATCGGCTCTCTCGTTGCTGTATGTGCGATCGAGCACCGGCAATCTGGTGCCGTTGAACGCGGTGGCGAGTGTGGGCGAAAATCTCGGACCCCTCAGCGTCAACCATCTCGGGCAGCTTCCGGCGGTGACGATTTCGTTTAACCTGAAGCCGGGCGTTGCCATCGGACAAGCGGTGAGCGAGATCAACGACGAGGCGCAGCGGTCTCTTCCGGCGACCGTCACGTCTCAGTTCCAGGGCAACGCGCAGGCCTTCGAGTCCTCGCTGACCGGGCTTGGGATTCTGCTGCTGATTGCGATTCTCGTGATCTACATCGTGCTCGGGATCCTGTATGAGAGCTTTATCCACCCGCTCACGATTCTTTCCGGATTGCCTTCGGCCGCGTTCGGCGCGCTCCTCTCGCTGCAGATATTCGGCTACAGCCTCGATCTCTACGGCTTCGTCGGCGTGATCATGCTGATCGGAATCGTGAAGAAGAACGCGATCATGATGGTGGACTTCGCGATCGATCGAGAGCGGCAAGGGCACACGACGCCGGCCGAGGCGGTCTACCAGGGCTGCCTGGTTCGCTTCCGGCCGATCATGATGACCACGATGGCGGCTCTCATGGGCACGTTGCCGATCGCGCTTGGCTCGGGCGCCAACGCGGATTCGCGGCGGCCTCTCGGCGTGGCGGTCTGCGGCGGCCTCATTTTCTCGCAGATGGTGACGCTCTATCTGACTCCGGTGTTTTACACCTACATGGATTCGTTCCAAGGCTGGCTCGAGCGCCGCTTCGGGCGGATCGCGGGATTCGGACGGCCGCAAGTGGCCGAAGGGCCTGCTTCGGCGGACTGACCTTCGCCTGTCTTCTCGTACCATTGACCCTCCTTCCGGACCTCACCTAACATATGTTTCGGCGCACTAGGCGCTCGGAAACACAGGCGGACTGTCCGTAACCTGCTTATTTGCATATGTTTCCACCTGGGAGATTCAACCGGAATGCTCTTCAGAGAAGACCTGCCTCACGATATCAAGATGCGAGCGAAAAGACGTGGCCCGCGGGTAAACTCGCGCGTCCCGGTGACCATCGAATGGAACGGCGGCGGCCGCCCGCTGCGCTTCGAGGCGGGCTTCACCCGCGTCGTCAATACGTACGGCTGCCTGCTCGTGAGTCCCCGTGAGGTTGAAGCGCAACAGCGGCTTCGCCTCACGAATCTGGCGACGCGACAAATAGCGGAAGGGGTGGTCGTCTGGAAAGGGACGCAGCGGCCGGATGGATGGGATTTGGGCGTGGAGCTTGTTGGGGCCGATCTGAACTTTTGGGGGCTCGAACTTTGAAAAACTATTCTCCAACCTTTACCCCGGCGAAGTCCTCCGCTGCGCCGGGCGGCACTAGCACGATTACGCCGGGCACGGCGGCGGCAAAGCACGCGCGGGAGCGAACGCCGCCAAGGCACGCACTCATGGAGCAGGATCGTCGCCGCGGCCAGCGAGTGCTGTTGCGCATACGCGCACTGATCCACGTGGCGCTTCAAGGTCCCGCGACGACCCTCGAGGCGAACACGCTGAGCGTGAACCCGAAGGGTGCGCTGGTCGTCATCAATAGGAATTTGCCGCAGGACACTCGGCTGGTGCTCGAGCACAGCGGGACGAAGGAGCGCGTCGCTTGCAAGGTAGTGCGGCCGTCCAAGGAAATGCCCGAAGGATTCCACACGGCGCTCGAGTTCGACCCGCCCGCGCCCGACTTCTGGAAAATAGCATTCCCTCCCGCCGACTGGCGCGTCGAGGATCTATAGCGCGGCAAGGGCCGACCGCTCGTGCGGTATCTCTAAGAATCCGACACATTTTGACGCATGAGCCGCGACGGATCACTCCCCGATCGCATAGTGGTGCATCCTTCTCCCATTGCGGAACGCGCGCGGAGAATTGTTTTCGGTTCCACAAGGCGAAAACATTAGAAATGTTGACTCCTTTTTTGCCCAGTGCGATTCTCGGAAAACCCCTTCCGGCAGAAATCCACTCAGACAGAACGGCCATCAGGAGGAAGTGTCATGTCAAACCGAGAACGTCGCGACTCGCCCCGCAAGGAATGTGCGGTTCCGCTCCGGTTCCGGATTCTCGCAAACGGAAATGGATCTCACGCCCAAGAAGTCGCTCAGCCGGCTGAGCTTCTGGCACACAAAGTGTCGGCCTATTCTCCTTCGTACGAGGGCAAAGCTCTCAATTTGTCCGAGCGCGGGCTTTATTTCACCGCGCGCGAAAAGTTGAGCATCGGCGAGCCGCTTGAGATCTATCTCACGATCCCGCGGGAATTGACGGGCCGGGGTCCTGAGCCGGTACGCTGCCGAGCGCGGGTGGTTCACGTGGACGAGATCCATCCGCAGCAAGGGGTGAAGGGAGTTGGCGCGATCGTGGATCGTTACGAAACCGTCGCGATGTCTCGTAACTGGAGCAATTGAGGTCGAAGGTGCAGAGCGTGATGATGCGCATAAGGCCGCCCTTGGTCTGCGGCGGCCTTGCGTGCGTCAGGGCGCATGCTGTTGCGACACGCCGTGCGGCTCAACGGCGAACGTTACCTTTGCTGCCGCGGTGTTGTTGAATTGATCGGTGACTTGAACCGCGAGAGTGTGCTCGCCGGGCGGCAATCCGGGGAGCTGAACGTAGTAACTCTCCTTGGGAGAATCCGACAGCAGGTCCGTTGGAAACAGAATCTTCCAATCGCCCGAATCGATGCTGTATTCCGCGCGCGCGATCGCGCCGGATGAGCTCGTTGCATCCCACGAAGCCTTGGTATTCAGCAGGCCCGAGCCGGCTCGAAGATTGAGTATCCGGGGCGGCGTGTTGGCCACTTGAAAGCGATCGCTCTCGCGCTCGGCTGATAGCGCTTGATCCACCGGGTTGGAAAGCGAATCGGAAGCGACAATCTTCAAGTAGTAAGCGCCATCCGGCATCGTGGTGGTGTCCCACGAATCGTATTTCTGCGTGAGCTTGTCTTTCAGCAGGCGCCAGTTGTGCTCGCCCTCGCCGCGGTAGTAGACGGAAAAAACGAGGTCGTCGTCGTTGTCGTCGTGCGCGCTCCAGAGCACGCTCTGGTAACTCTTGTCGCGAAATCCTTGCGGCGGGACTTCGATCTGCGATCCCTGATTCATGTTTTCGGTACTTACGGTCGCGAATGAGACGCCGCCGACGCTATGGGGATAGCGAAGCTGCACGGGAACGGCGGTTCCCGGGCCGCTCGATTGCATCGGGAAACCAACGACGCGAATGCCAGGGTCCTGAATCACGATATCGTCAATCGCGGGCGCGACGTTCTTCGGCTGGTACGCGAGACTCACCCAAGAAACGTCCGGCGGCAAGCCTTTGTCCGTATCCAGAAAGACCGCTTTCCATTGAACGAAACGCGCCGGTGGGCAATCCGGTTCCGCTCCATTGGCTTCCTTATAAGGACCCGCCCAGGCGCTCCAATTCTCTCCCGGGTTCGACGTGTTGCCCGAACGGACGTACAGCGCAACTTTGCCTTCGGTGGCGCCGTTTTCTCCCCACCAGGTGATGCGGCCCCAGTGCGAGAAAATCTTGGCGTCGAACGCGTTCGACTCAAAGGTTCCATCCGTTGCGTAGCCCGGGCCGAGGGTGAAGATTTTTCCGGGATTGGCGGTGGCCACAAAAACCCTGCCATCGGGCGCCACGGCAAAGCCCGTTACCTGGGCCGATTCCGCTTTAGCGACGTTCGCGTATACGTCGTTCTCCTCAATCTGGACTACGCCGCCTTGGTTGCCTGTGCCCAGGAGAATCTTTCCTGTTGGCGGCAGGCCCATCGCGAACACGAGGTCGTCGCGCGAGGTCCAGATCGTGTCCGGCGAGCCGTCCGGTGCGATCTTCACCACCTCCGCGCCGCCGGTGGAAGAAATCGGAGGAAAGGAATAGGGCGTGATCGACTGCTGCTGCGGCTGAGTGGTCTGCGTCTGCCCCCCAATCACGATGGTCGAATTCGTCGTGGTCGTAGCGGGAGCGGTTGTCGGAGAAACGGCCGGAGGAGCGATAATTCGCTGAATCATCGGCGTGCGGTTCTTCTCGCCGATGGATGCAGCGTAGATGTTTCCCGAAGCGTCCGTGAGAAGCGAAGTGACCTCGGCCTTGTTCGTCTCGTAGATCACGAAGGGCGCTCCCGCCGTCGGAGCGGACTGGGGCGTTTTGCGTTCGATCGGAACGCGTAGGATGAGGCCGTCAGGCTCGGTGCCAATCAGCAAGTTGCCTTTCTCATCAAACGCCAGCGAGCGGGCGTGGCGTTCTTCGCTCTGGTAGAAAAGCTGGCCCTTGCCATCCGGCTCGACCGTGAAGACCTGCCCCTTGTCGCCCGTGGCCACAAACAGAGTTCCGTGCGAATCGAAGGCGAGCGCCCAGATGTATTTTGTCTTTGGGTCGAAGAAGACGCTCTTCTTTCCCTCCGGCGTGACTTGATACACCTTGCCGTCGGGCGAAGTCCCCACGTAGAGGTTGTCCTTGGCGTCGAACGCGAGCGCCTGCGCCACAAGCTCCTGGGACTCGAACACGGTCGTGGCCTTGCCCGAATCGTCGAAGCGGATCACTTTGGCGTCCGATCCGCCGGCTGCGTAGAGGCGTTTGTGGGAATCGAGCCGCACGGCCCAAACGTACGCAAGATTCGGATCGGCGAACGAATCGAATTTCAGCGCGGGCGCGAGCTTGCCGTCGCTGCCAATGGCGACGCCGTGGGCGGTTCCTTTCTCGAACTCCGAGAAATCCGTTTGCCGCCAGTAGCGCGTGTGCTCCGCTCGCGCCACGATTGGCACGCCAACCGCGACAACCAGCAAGCACGCAAGAATATTTCGCCGATTCATGCGATCGACGTCTCCTTTGAATACGGCTTCACTTCACCGTGATCGCCAGCATGCGCTGGCCCGCTATGAGTTGATGCATTTCGACCGACCATTCTCCCACCGTGGATTGCCACAACAGCCGTGCGTCGCCGAGATTCTGGCGCTGATCGAGCACGTTGATGGCGGAGGCGGGGACGTTGGGCATTTCCTTGTCTTCGACGAGCATGGTCGGCGTGGGCTGGAGAAGAGTGGCGTAGAGACGGTCGTTGTGGCGCTGGCGGTTCAGCAATTGAATCAGTTCCTGGAGGCCGGCGAGCTGCCCTTGCGAGGTCGCGGCTTGCAGTTGCACGTTCCGGTTGAGGAATTCGGCGTCGCTGACCGCCAGTTCAAGCGTGCCGCGTGCGGCCTGCTCCGGTATCTTCACGGGAATTTCCTGGATGAATGGCTCGCCGCGATATGGCCGCAAAAGGACCTTCACGGCCACCGTTTCGCCGGGATGGACTTCGCTCTTTTCGACCCAGGCGTTGTCGATAGTGGCCCAGCGCTTTTCGGGCAGCGTCTTCACATGGAGGTCGACCCGCTTGATGTCCGGCTGCTCGTAGGGATTCGAATAGATCATCGAAAAGGCGCTTTGCACTTCGGTGGCGACGTAAAATCCCGCGGGCACCGGCTGGTCGGTGGGAGCAAACAAATCCTCGAGATCCACGGGCGTGTGGCCTTCGACGTCGATCGTGCCGTCGAGTTCAAGCGTCGAGCCCTCGCCGTAAACCGGGCTGCCGATGATGCCGTTGTACACGGCCGTTGCCACAAGCGTGGGCGCCAATTGCGGGCTTTCGATCACCTCGAAGTGGTATTTCTTGTTGGCGGAAGGCGTCTCGAGCGTCACGTCCACGGGAATCATTGGGGGCCCCACTCCAAGCTTTCCCATCACGGCGGTCTGGCGATCCTGGGTCAGCGTGCCGATGGTACCGCTTGTGGTGATGATTTTCGTGGAGGCTTGCGCGGAGGCAAGCGTCATCAAAACGTGGGCGCGAGAAAGGGGCACCTCGATGCGTCCAAATCCGAACAATGAATGCCCGCAAGCCAGGATGAGGGGACCGTCGACGGTCGTCACGGTGCAGCCGGAGCTCAGCGAAAGATCGCCGCGAACCAGATCGAAGCCGACCATGTCGCCGGGCTTGAGTTCGGCGTCCGAGGGCGAGGGCGGCACCGTCCCGCCCGCCATCACCGTCATTCCCCACGAAGAGAATTCTTTGCCAAAGAAGGCGAGCGTCTGAGGGTAGAGGCCGACTGCCACAAGCGGCGTTTCAATCGGGACGAGCATCTGGCCTGAGCCGACGTCGACGCGCTGGGCAAACTCATCCGGCAGAGGAATCGAAGTGCCGTAGGCGCCGGGGATCAAAGAAGCTGTCGGTGAAACGCTCGTCGAACCCTTCGCCGGAGCGGTCGGCGGCAATCCCGGCGCGGCGGGTGCTGGAGAGACGGGCAGATGCTCGACTTCGAGCATGTTCTCGATGGGCGTCACGCCGCCGATCGCTTCCTTCGTGAACGTGCCGAGTTTCAATGCGAGCGCGCCAACCAGCTTGCCGTCAATGTATACGGGGCTGCCGCTCATCCCCGCGACGACCCCCGTCTGCTGCACTTTGTCACCCAGCAGGCGAACCAGGATCACGTCCTGCTTCGGCCCGACGGCGTTATTGAGCACGCCGATCACTTCGAGATCGACCTTTTCCACCTGGTCGCCCTCGAAGATCGTGTAAGCCACACCCTTCATGCCGGGTTTGATTTCACTCAACGGGAAGAGCGCCGGACCATCGGCCGCGCGAGCCGTGAAGACGCAGCAAAACAGCAGCAAAATCGCAAGCAGGACCGCGTATGTGCGCCTGATCGGGCTGGGCATAAAAGAGCCATGATACGCGCGGGTATGGCGGGAAGCAAATAGGCCGGAAGCTCCAGTACCACCGAGATGCATTTCGCTCACTCGCGGGATCCCTTGCCGACCGGAACCTCGAAAAACATCAGCGCTTTCTGCGACGGCACGATCGTCACGTCCGGCACGTAGATGCTCGCCGTTTCAGCAAGCGACATCTCGTCACCCAGATCGAAAAATACGAAGCCGTGAATCATGCCATGCGGCGGCACGATGTCCGAATCCAGCGCGAGAGGACCCAGGGCGTCGGCTACCTTGTCGGCCTTTTTGTCGGTGGACGAAGGCAGGCCCACGGGGAAACGGGACGCATGCGGGGCCGACGGCCCGTGGGGATGCGCGACGGCGGCAGCTACATCGTGAAGCGACATTGCGTCGATATCCTCGTCGCGGGCTCCGCCCTGCGGGTGCACGTCGAGCTGAATCGTGGTGAGGTCGACATGCATTGGTAGGTCCGTTTCGTTGCGCAGGAAGACCTCAACCGGGAGAATCCCTTCCGGCACAGGATTGGCCGACTTGCCGAATTTATCCTTCGCGCGCGCGGGATCGGAATAGGCGTCGGCCGATACGCTCAGGCCTTCGTGCCGATCGTGCGGCAGAGATTCGTCCGCCTGATGCGCGGCCTGGGCAGGCGAATTCGCATGCACTTGCGCGGGCGCGAAAGCAAGCAAGATAACGGCAGCGATGGAGACCCTTTGAATCATGATCTGCTTGTCCGATGCCCTTGACGACCCGGAAGTTGTGCGTGCCCTGCGCGCTCCGCTCTCGATCCGCCACAGGCCCAAAATGAAACTCAGCTTGACACAAAAGCAGCGGCTAGTGTATCGGTTTGCGCAAAGAGAAGGAATCGGAACCGCAGGAAGCAAGCGCGCGCTTAGTTTCCGCTGATCGTGAGGGTGGCGCGAGCTTAAGGGGGAGGATCCGATGGCGAGCCGTAGGGAATTTCTGCAAGTTGGTATTGCTGCTTTGGCGCTGCCGATTTCGGCGCACGCCGCATTGTCGCCCGCAGCGGACGCGCCGGAGGCAACAGCTCCGGTGACACCGCTCTACAAAGTGGTCTACGACGAAAGGTTCCCGGCCAGCGTCGCGTTCGGCACGGAAGCGCGAAGGCTGGGCCTGCCCACGCATTCGATTCGAGGCGACATCACCGATCTCTGGTTTCACGATCTCGATGCGCAGTGGAAGAGGAAGCCGGTAGCCGTCGCGGGACTGACCGCGCAAGGCGCGCTTTTCTGCCTTGAGAGGCTCGCCTGGGATCACGGCATGCGCGTTGTCTTCCGCGGCGACCACCAATATCAGCCGCTTGGCGTGATCGAGCACGTCGTTACGGGCCCCGAGAACGTCGTGCATCAGGCGGCCAGCCTGCAAAATGACGGCGATGGTTGGGCCGTGCGCGTCGCGAACCTTGTGGCCCGTATCCCCGAGGGGCAGTCCACACCGGCAAAGGTGACTATCCACGGTCGTGCGACAGTACCGGCAGACGCGGAAGCGGAGGAGCTGATTTCGTGGGTCATCGCGCCCGTCGCAGGCGCGCGCATCATGGCCAAGGCCTAGCTCATCCACGGAACCTGACCGACTGGAGCGAGAGAGATGCGAGTTCCACCCGGCGTAAGCAGCGAGGATTTTTCGTCCGCGCTGCAGCAGTTCGAAGAGGCGGTCGGAAAAGAGTGGGTGTTCACCAGCGATGCGGATGTGGCGATGTATCGCGACGCCTACTCGCCGTTTTGGGACGAGCCCGACGAACTCTTGGCGGCCGCAGCGGTCGCGCCCGATAACGTAGAGAAAGTGCAGAAGGTCGTACGGATCGCGAACGCATACAAGATTCCTATTTACCCGGTTTCGACAGGCAAGAATCTCGGCTATGGCGGCTCGGCGCCGGTCTTTTCGGGCAGCGTCGTCCTCGACCTGAAGCGCATGAACCGGATTTTGGAGGTCGATGAAAAGAATGCGTATGCCCTGGTCGAGCCGGGCGTCAGCTACTTCGACCTCTACCGGTACATTCAGGAAAAGGGCTTGAAGCTGTGGCTCGACGTACCTGATCCCGGCTGGGGCAGTCCCGTTGGGAACTCCTTGGACCGCGGCGGCGGCTATCTGATGGCGCAGTATCGCAACCACTTTGACTCTCATTGCGGGATGGAAGTCGTGCTGGCCAATGGCGAACTCCTGCGCACGGGAATGGGCGCCATGCCCGGCGCGAAGACGTGGCAACAGTACAAGACCGGCTTCGGACCGTGGATCGACGGCATTTTCTCGCAGTCGAATTTCGGCGTGGTGACGAAGATGGGATTCTGGCTCATGCCCCAGCCGGACGCCTACCTCTCGGGCACTGTTTACGTGCCGAGACACGACGATCTGATCCCGCTCGTCGAGATTATGACCAACCTGGAGAACACGCGGGTCACAAACGGCATGCCGGACCTTGGCAGCCCCCTGCTCTCGATACCCATGATTTCGGAAATCGCCAAATGGAATCAGGGGGAGGGGCCGCCTCCGCCGGATGCGGAGCTTTCGGCGTTGCTGGCCAAGTCCGAAGGCGGCGGGTCTCCCGAACTCGAGCAATATGCGTTGAAGAAGGGGATCAGCTATTGGAGCTGCAAGCTGTGTTTCTATGGGCCGGAAAAGGCGAACTCCGCCAACTGGGAATTCGCGAAGGAGAAATTTTCGGCCATACCCGGAGCCAAGTTCGAAGAGAACGAATCATACAAGCTGCCGCTGACGCCGGAGCAGCGTGAAAAAGTCCACCTGCCGCAGTTCGGCATACCGAGCCTCGCGATGTTTTCCATCGGCGCGCGGTCGCCGGTTAACCCCCAGCCGACGAGCGGCCACATGTGGTTTTCCCCAATCATTCCGCGGACGGGCGAAGCAATTTTCGAGGCGAATCGCGTATTCGCCGCAGCCGCCAAGGAGTTTGGCCTGCCGGTCCTCTCCTTCAGTCTGCCCTCATGTTACTGGGAGAGGGCTTTCATATTCATCTTCGCTTTCCCGGTTACGCACGACGTCGAGACGAACAAGAAGAACCGCGCGGCTTTCAAGAAAGTGGTTCAGAGGGCGGCCGAGCACGGTTGGGGAGAATACCGCACGGCTCCCGCCTATCAGGACACGATCATGGGGACATATGCCTACAACAATCACGCGCTGCTGCGCTTCCACGAAACGCTGAAGGATGCGGTCGACCCGAACGGCATTCTCTCCGCGGGCCGCTACGGCATCTGGCCCAAGCATCTCAGGAAGGACGCCAAAGCATGAAGCCCATCGGCGTGATTTTGGCTGCGGCGTTCGTTTTTTTCCTCGCGGCACAGGCAGCACCGGCGCAGGAGAGCTCGGCGCAAGGCGTGAGGGTGAAATCGGCGTGGGTGCGAGCCACCGTTTCCGGTGAAGGCCAGCCCCTGGGCTACGTGCAGTATCAGGATTACTGCTCGATGTGCCACGGCGAAGGGCCGGGAAGGCCCGGCACGATGGCGCTGCAGGCCAAATACAAAGGCGCGGAGCCCGCCCTGCTGGCGGATCGGACGGATTTGACGCCCCAGCTGATCAAGATGTACGTCCGCAACGGTCTCTCGATCATGCCGATTTTCCGCAAGACGGAAATCAGCGACGCCGACCTGGACGCCATCGTGGCGTACCTCACGCGGAACAACAAGAAGTAGCGCCCCAATCCATATGATTCGGGCCAACGATCGCATAGAACGCACAGGAGTCTGAGAGATGCGAGTTCCACCCGGCGTGAGCAGCGAGGATTTCTCAACCGCGCTGCTGCAATTTGAAGAGGCGGTCGGAAAAGAGTGGGTGTTCACCAGCGATGCGGATGTGGCGATGTACCGCGACGCTTACTCGCCATTTTGGGGCGAGCCCGACGAACTCGTTGCGTCGGCGGCAGTCGCGCCGGATGGCGTCGAGCAGGTGCAAAAGGTCGTACGGATCGCGAACACCTACAAGATTCCGATCTACCCGATCTCGACGGGCAAGAACCTCGGTTACGGCGGGTCAGCACCTGCGTATTCCGGCAGCGTGGTTCTTGACCTGAAGCGGATGAACCGGATTATCGAGGTCAATGAGAAGAACGCGTACTGCCTCGTCGAGCCGGGCGTGAGCTACTTCGACCTCTACCGCTACATTCAGGAAAATGGAATCAAGCTGTGGGTCGACGTTCCCGACCCCGGATGGGGCAGCCCGGTGGGTAATTCTCTCGATCGCGGCGGCGGCTATCTGCTGCCGCAATTCCGAAATCACTTCGATTCGCACTGCGGGATGGAAGTAGTCCTCGCGAATGGCGAGCTGCTGCGCACGGGGATGGGCGCCATGCCCGGGGCAAAAACGTGGCAGGAGTACAAGTCCGGCTTCGGGCCGTGGATCGATGGAATTTTTTCGCAATCCAACTTCGGCGTCGTAACGAAGATGGGATTCTGGATGTGCCCCGCGCCGGATTCGTATCTGGCAGGCACCGTGACGGTGCCGCGCTACAGCGATCTCAGCCCGCTGATCGACATCCTCGGCTACCTCGAAAATACCGGATGCACAAACGGAATGCCCTTCTTCGGTAGCCCCCTCCTCGCGCGCGGCCCTCTTGGACAAGCCGGTCCCGTGCCTGATCCGGAGCTTACGGCCCTCCTCGACAGGGAAGGTGGCCCCGACCCCGACGCGATGGACGCGTACGCCACAAAGAAAGGGATCCCCCACTGGAGCTGCACGGTGAGCTTCTACGGTGGGCCGCAGGGCAACGCCGGGAATTGGGAATTCGCGAAAGAAAAATTCTCGGCCATCCCGGGCGCCAAGTTCGATTTGCACGGCGCATATAAGCTTCCGCTGACTCCCGAGGTGCAGGCCAAGTTCAACCTGCCGCAGTTCGGCATCCCGAGCTTGCAGATGTTTTCGATCGGCGCTCGCTCGGCCACCAATCCGACGCCGGGAGAAGGGCATGTCTGGTTCTCGCCCATAATCCCAAGGACAGGCGAAGCGATCTTCGAGGCTAATCGCGTGTTCCGGCAGGCGGCGAAGGAACTCGGCCTGCCGATCCCGCCGTTCAGTCTGCCTACGTGCTACTGGGAGCGCGCCTTTATTTTTCTCTTTGGATTTCCGATCACGCACGACGTCGAGACCAACAAGAAAAACCGCGCGGCTTTCCGGAAGTTGGTCGCCATTGCGGCCGAGCACGGCTGGGGCGAATATCGCACGGCACCCGCTCATCAGGCCGCAGTGATGGACACCTACTCCTTCAATAACCACGCGCTGCTGCGCTTCCACGAAACGCTGAAGGACGCGGTCGATCCCAACGGGATTCTCTCCGCGGGCCGGTACGGCATCTGGCCCAAGCATCTCAGGAAGGACGCCAAAGCATGAAGCCCATCGGCGTGATTTTGGCTGCGGCGTTCGTTTTTTTCCTCGCGGCACAGGCAGCACCGGCGCAGGAGAGCTCGGCGCAAGGCGTGAGGGTGAAATCGGCGTGGGTGCGAGCCACCGTTTCCGGTGAAGGCCAGCCCCTGGGCTACGTGCAGTATCAGGATTACTGCTCGATGTGCCACGGCGAAGGGCCGGGAAGGCCGGGCACGATGGCGCTGCAGGCCAAATACAAAGGCGCGGAGCCCGCCCTGCTGGCGGATCGGACGGATTTGACGCCGCAGCTGATCAAGATGTACGTCCGCAACGGTCTCTCGATCATGCCGATTTTCCGCAAGACGGAAATCAGCGACGCCGACCTGGACGCCATCGCGGCGTACCTCACGCGCAACAACAAGAAGTAGCGCCCAACAGTCTCGCAGGACACACAGGAGCGTGAATGCGGCTTCCCCCGGGCGTCAGCGCTAAAGATTTTGGCGATGCGCTGAAGCAATTTGAAGAAGCGGTCGGTAAAGGGTGGGTCTTTTCCTCTGACGAGGACACCGACCTCTACCGCGACGCTTACTCGCCGTTCTGGCATGAGCCGGAGGATCCGGTCGCGTCCGCCGCGGTCGCTCCTGAGAGCGTCGAGCAGATTCAGAAGGTCCTCAAAGTCGCGAACGACTACAAAATCCCTCTCTGGACGATTTCGACCGGCAAGAATCTCGCCTATGGCGGCGCCGCGCCGCTTCTCTCCGGCAGCGTGGTGCTCGACTTGAAACGCATGAACAAAATCCTCGAGGTAAATGAAGAGAATGCCTACGCGCTGGTCGAGCCCGGCGTCAGCTATTTCGATCTTTACAATTATATTCACGGCAAAGGGCTGAAAGTGTGGCTCGATCCTCCCGACCCCGGCTGGGGCAGTCCCATCGGCAATTCTCTCGAGCGCGGCGGCGGGCGCACGCCGATGCGCGATCACTGGGCCGCGCATTGCGGCATGGAAGTGGTCCTCGCAAACGGCGAAGTGGTGCGGACCGGCATGGGCGCGCTGCCCGGCTCGAAAACGTGGCAGCAGTATCGCTACGGCTTCGGGCCTTACGTCGACGGCATTTTTTCGCAATCGAATTTTGGCGTCGTCACGAAGATGGGCTTTTGGCTGCTGCCCGAGCCGGAGGCGTACCGCGAAGGCACCGTCTTCGTGCAGAAGCACGACGACCTCATCCCGTTCGTCGACACGCTGTCGTACCTGATGAACTCCCAGATCGTCCAGAGCACGATCCTGCTCGATAGCCCGCTGCTCGATTACCGCGCCTCGCAGGGCGGCAGCGTGCTCGACATGCCCGGCGGCCCCTCGGTGGCCGAGATGGAGCAGATTGGCCGCGACAAGAATCTCGCCTATTGGAGCTGCCCGCTGCACTTCTACGGCCCCGCGAAGGTGGTCGACGCACAGTGGGAATACGCGAAGGAGAAATTTTCGGCGATCCCCGGCGCGACATTCAAAGACGGGCCGTCGTATCGCTTTCCGATCGATATGAAAGAGGGAGACGGCATACCGCGCGTCGCTTTTGGAGTTCCCGATCTTTCCGTGTTTGGCCTGCTGCGATCGAGCTACGGACACCTGGGTTTTTCGCCCATTATTCCCATGACGGGCGAAGCCGTGTTCGAATCGCTGAAAGTTTTCGGCCAGGTGTATGCGGACATGGGCGTCGAGCCGAAGAATACATTCTTTGCGCTGCCGTGGTCGTATTTCCCGAGGTCCTTCGTCCTGCTTTTCGGCTTCCCGATCGAGCACGATGTTGAAAAAAACAAAAAGACCCGCGAGGTTTTCAAGCGCCTCGCCCAGGCCGGCGCCGAACACGGCTGGGGCGAATATCGCACACACACCGCGTTCATGGACACGGTCGCGAATACCTATTCCTACAACAATCACGCGCTGCGGCGTTATCACGAGAAGCTGAAGGACGCGCTCGATCCCAACGGCATTCTCTCCCCGGGAAAATCCGGGATCTGGCCCGAGCGCATGCGAAAGGCACGAACTTGAAGATCGAGGCGGACGCGTAAATGCGGAGACTCCCACCAGGATTGAGCGCCAAGGATTTTTCCGACGCGCTCAAGCAATTCGAGGAAGCCATCGGTAAGGAATGGGTGTTTTCCTCCGACGAGGACGTCGATCTCTATCGTGATTCATACTCGCCCTTCTGGCACGAGGAAGAAGAGCCGATTCCATCCGCTGCCGTTGCGCCCGACAGCGTCGAAGGCGTGCAGAAGATCGTCAAAATCGCCAACCAGTACAAAATCCCCCTCTGGACGATTTCGACGGGCAAGAATCTAGGTTACGGCGGCGCGGCACCACTGCTTTCCGGCACGATGGTCCTCGACCTGAAGCGCATGGATCGCGTTCTCGAAGTGAACGAAAAGAACGCCTACGCGCTGGTCGAGCCGGGCGTCAGCTACTTCGATCTGTATCGCTACATTCAGGATCGCAAGCTAAAAGTGTGGATCGATCCCGCCGATCCAGGCTGGGGCAGCCCCATGGGCAACGCCCTCGATCGTGGCGGCGGACGCACCCCGATGCGCGACCACTTTGACGCTGAGTGCGGCATGGAGGTCGTGCTGCCGAATGGCGAGGTGATGCGCACCGGCATGGGCGCGCTGCCGGGATCGAAGACCTGGCAGCAATACAAGTATGGCTTCGGCCCGTACGTCGACGGAATGTTTTCGCAGTCGAGCCTCGGCATCGTGACGAAAATGGGAATTTGGCTGTTTCCGGAGCCGGAAGCCTATCTCACGGGCACGGTAACCGTCTTCAAGCGCGATGACCTCATCCCGCTCGTCGCGACGCTCGCGTATCTGATGAACTCCAGCATCATCCTCGGCACCACGAACGTGGTGAGCCCTTTGACGTATGCGCGACAGGACCCGGCGCTCGCGGCGCTCTACGCGAAGCCGGGCGGCCCTTCGACGCAGGAACTCGAGCGGTACGCGCAGCAGAAAAATCTCGGCTATTGGAGCGTCGAGCTGCCATTCTACGGGCCGGCCAAAGTTGTCTCCGCGCAGTGGGAGCACGCGCAGGAGAAGTTCTCCTCCATCGAAGGCGTAAAATTCCGCGAAGGCCCCTTGCGCACGTTTCCGCTGGACCCGAACCAACCGCTGTCGTTTCCGACTCCCGTCGCGATGGGCATACCGAACCTTGCGGTATTCGGTGTCGGCGGAGCGCGCAGCTACGGGCACGTATGGTTTTCGCCGATCATCCCGATGACCGGCGAGGCGATCCTCGAGGCGCAGCAGGTGTTCACCGACGCGTACCGCGAAATGGGCATGGCCCTGGGCCCGATGTTTTTCATCGGCCCCGCATCCAACTATCCGCGCTGCTTTCTAGTGCTCTTCGGGTTCCCCGTGGAACACGACGTGGAAACAAATCGAAAGAATCGGGAGAACTTCAAACGCCTGATCCAGGTGGCGGCCGAACACGGCTGGGGCGAATACCGCACGCACACGGCATTCATGGGCACGGTTTCGGACGCCTACTCGTACAACAATCACTCGCTGCGGCGCCTCCATGAAACGATCAAGGACGCGGTCGACCCAAACGGAATTCTTTCGCCGGGCAAGTGCGGCATCTGGCCCAAAAGTATGAGGAAGGCCTAAGATGAAAAGCTTGAGAGCTGGTCTACTCGCCGCAATGAGCCTCATCTTTGCGGCGCAGGCGTTCGCGGCGCCGGCGCCCGATGATGCGCAGATCGAGCGCGGCCACAAGGTCTACCAGAAGTGGTGCTACCCGTGCCATGGCCCAGGCGCGGACAAGCCCGGCACGGCTTCGCTCGCGGCTCGCGGCCAAAAACCCGCTGTGCTTGCGGAGCGCACAGACCTGACGCCGGTGACGATCAAGACGTTCGTCCGGCACGGAGTCTTGTTCATGCCCACATTTCGCAAAACCGAGATCAGCGACGCGGACCTGGCGGCCATCTCAGCCTATTTGACGAAGAACAACAAGCCATAGCATCGCGCGCACGAGCTTTGCCCGCTGCGTGGCCGCGTAAGCAATCCGCTCGCTGCGGCCCGGATTTCGCAGAGCACGCTATACTACGGAGCCTGCACGCCGGAGGCTGGTTCGGGTTGCGGTTGTGTCGAGCCGCGCGCCCTTCTTTCCATGTACTTTTTCTATCGGATTCTTACGGCGGTTGGCATGCTTCTGCTGGTGCCCTACTACGCGCTGCGCACCTGGAGTCGCGGCGAGCCTTCCCGCGCGCTGGCCGAGCGCCTCGGCAGCCTGCCGCCGGAGATCGCGTCGCGCACCAGCGCCTCTTCAGCGGCCGAAGATTCCGCGGCGCGTCCGATCTGGATTCACGCCGTTTCGGTCGGCGAAGTTCTCGCGGCGAAGCCGCTGGTCGAGGGCCTGAAGCAGCGCTTTCCCGAGCGCGCGGTTTTCGTCTCGACAACCACGGAAACCGGCCAGCGCCTGGCACGCGAGCGCCTGCAATCGGCCGACGCCATTTTCTATTTCCCGCTCGACTGGATCGTGCCGGTTCGTCGCGCCCTGCGCGCGATGCGTCCCGCCCTCGTGATCGTGATGGAAACGGAGATCTGGCCGAATTTCCTGCGCGAGGCGCGGCATCGCAATGTTCCTGTGGTTTTCGCCAATGCCCGGATTTCCGAGCGATCCTTCGCGCGTTATAACCGCTGGAAATTCCTCGTCGGCGAGTTTTTTGCGCGCGTCCTGCAAGACAGCGAACGCTTCCTCGTGCAGACGCCCGAAGACGCGGCCCGGCTCACCGAAATGGGCGCGCCGGAAGGATCGGTCGAAGTGACCGGCAACCTG
The DNA here is from genome assembly GCA_963841605.1 of uncultured Acidobacteriota bacterium. Taxonomy (GTDB): domain Bacteria; phylum Acidobacteriota; class Terriglobia; order Acidiferrales; family UBA7541; genus Palsa-295. The sequence goes on along the minus strand of CAWJDM010000008.1, from coordinate 164,820 downwards.
AAATACGACGGCGAGCAGCCGAATATCGGGCCGTTCGGTGTCTGGCTCGAAGATCAGATTCGCCGCCAGGAACGTTGGCCCGTCGTAATCGCAGGCAGCGTAGTCGCGGAGGAAGAACAAGCAGTGCTGGCGGCTTACGACATCGTGCAGCGCCAGTGGCGCCACGCTTTGCTGATTCTTGCGCCGCGCAAGCCGGATCGCTTCGAGGCCGCCGCAGCGATTGCGACCGCCGACGGATGGAACGCCGTGCGCAGAAGCGGTATCGACTTCGATGCTCCGCTCGACGAGAATGCGGACGTGATCGTGCTCGATACGATCGGCGAGCTTGCCGGACTCTATCTGCTGGCCGATGCTGCTTTCGTCGGCGGATCGCTTGTGCCGGCGGGGGGCCATAATATTCTCGAGCCCGCGTGGTTTGCGAAGCCGCCGGTGTTCGGCCCGTCGATGGAAAACTTTCGCGACATGGCGTCGCAATTTCTCTCGGCGCAGGCGGCAGTGCAGATTTCAAGCGGCCCGCAGCTTGGCGCCGTCTGGGTGCAGCTCATCCAAAACAGCACGCTTCGCGAACGCATGGGCAAAGCGGCGCTGCGGCTTTCCGAACGCAATCGCGGCGCCACCGCGCGGTCGCTCGATCGCATCGCGGAAGTGCTCGCAGGAAGGAGGCACGCGGCGTGACGCTCCGGGAAGTGTCCGTCTGGCTTCTATGGCCGTTCGACGCTGCCGTATGGCGCGTACGTCCGCCTGCGCGCGTTCGCCTATCGCAAGGGCATCCTGCGGCAGAAGCGGCTGGAGGGCCGCGTGATCAGCGTCGGCAATCTCACCACGGGCGGCACCGGCAAAACGCCCATGGTTTTGTGGATCGCGGAGCGCCTTCTTGCGGAGGGAATCACGCCCGGAATTTTGACGCGCGGATACGGCGGCCAGCTCCTGCCGGGCGGTTCGACCAGCGACGAAGTCCAACTGCTCTCGAAACGCCTCGGCGACCGCGTTCTCTTCGGCGTCGGCGCAAACCGGCTCGCTCGCGGGCGCGAACTCGCGCATCGCGGCGTCAAATGGTTCATCCTCGACGACGGCTTTCAGCATCTGCAGCTTGCGCGCGATGTGGACATCATCCTGATCGACGCGATCCACCCGTTCGGCGGCGGCCACCTGCTGCCGTCGGGACGCTTGCGCGAGCCTCGATCGGCGCTCAAGCGCGCCCACGCCATTGTCATCACTCGCAGCGATGATGCGCCCGCCCTCGAAGCGGTCCTGCGCCGCGATACCGACGCTCCGATCTTCTACGCGCGCAACTGGCTCGATTCGATCCGGCTCCTGCGCGGCGGCGAGCCTGGCGAAGAAGATCCGCGCTCGCGTTTTCGAAGATTCTTCGCGTTTTGCGGCATTGGCAACCCGGATTCCTTCCTCGCCGATTTGCACGACTGGGGCTTGCGCGTCGTAGGGCATCAGTTTTTCCCGGACCACCATCGCTACATCCAGCACGATCTCGAATCGGTCGGAGCGGCAGCGCATGCCGCCGGGGCCGACGGCCTGATCTGCACCGAAAAGGACGTCTTTAATCTGGCCGGAGTGAAGTGGCGCGCGGTCGATATCTGGTATTGCCGCATCGGCCTGCGCATCGGCCGGGAAGACGAATTCTGGGCGGTCGTCAAAGCTGCGGCTGGATCGAGCGCGGGTTCGGCCTCATGAATCAAGCTGCCGCGAGTGGTGCGGGCGTTTTGCCCCAGGCATTTGCCGCCTTTGGCGCCGCTATGATACTTTCTCGCGCGGCCATTCCGCGCCGCGCTTTCAAGGAGAATACTTGAGTCCCGCCCCGAAACAACGAAGACGCGCGCCGCGACCCTCTGCCGGCCGCGCCGCGGACAGCAGCGTCGATCTCACTCGCCTGCTCGATATCGTTGCCGCATTCCCACGCCAGAAAATCTGCGTGATCGGCGATTTCGTTCTCGACGAATTCGTCTCGGGAGAAATTTCGCGCGTCTCCCGCGAAGCGCCGGTGCTGATCCTGCGCCGCCGCGCGAGCGAAATCTATCCGGGCGGCGCCGCCAACGCGGTCAACAACCTCGCGGATCTCGGCGCGCGCGTCGTTCCGGTCGGCGTGGTGGGTGATGATGGAGGGGGGCGTGCGCTGCTCGATTATTTTCGCCGCAAGCGCGTGGATACGTCGCGCATTCTGCGCGTCCGCGGCTGGACCACAACGACGAAAACGCGTTTTCTCGCCGGCTGGACGCACACCACCGAGCAGCAGGTCCTGCGCGTCGATCGCGAGCCATCGGGAGAGCTTCCCGCGCTGGCGCAGGAATCGGTAGCGCGCAAGGCACGGCCCGCCGCGCGGCGGGCGGACGCTGTGCTCGTCTCTGATTACGGCCTTGGCGCCGCGACGCCTGCGCTGGTGAAAAGCCTTCGCGCGAAGTGCATCACGCTCGACTCGCGCTTTCGTCTGCTCGACTATCGCGATGCGGGCGTCACCGCCGCCACACCCAATGAGCCTGAAATCGAGGCCGCGTATCAGGCGCGTATCGGTACCAACAAGGAAAAACTCGAAGAGCTTGGCGCGCGCGCGCTGCGCGATTTGGGCGTGGAGTCCGTGCTCGTCACGCGCGGCAAGGACGGCCTGGCGGTCTTCGAACGCGACGCCGAGTCGCCGCGGCACATCCCGATTTACGGCTCGGATGAGCCGGTCGACGTCACCGGCGCGGGCGACACCGTGATTGCCGTCTTTACGCTTGCGCGCGCGGCCGGCGCATCGTGGGTCGAGGCAGCGCACCTCGCGAATTACGCGGGCGGCATTGTGGTGATGAAGCGCCGCACCGCAACCGTGACGCGCGCGGAGTTGGAGGCCGCGCTTCGGCGTGAAGCCACGGCGCAGCGGTAGCATCGCCGGCCCTCGCGGCCAGTTCGACACAATCAAGCGAACATCGGCCCCGCACAAGATCACAAGATCAATGGACACGCGCGACAAAATTCTCTCCCGCGGCGGCCTCGACGACCTGATCGCGGAGCACCGCCGCGCCCGCCGCAAGATCGTCTTCGCCAACGGCATTTTCGATCTCCTTCACGTGGGCCACGTGCGCTATTTGCAGGCGGCCAAGGCCGAGGGCGACGTGCTCATCGTGGCCGTGAACTCCGATTCGAGCGCGCGAAGCCTGAAGGGCAAAGGCCGCCCGATACTCACAGAGCGCGCTCGTGCATCGCTCGTGGCCGCGCTCGCCGCCGTGGATTACGTCGTCATCTTCGATGAACTCAACGTCGAATCGCTCCTCCGCGAATTCCAGCCGGACGTCCACGCAAAGGGCACCGATTACACGCCGGATACGGTGCCGGAACGCGAACTCGCCGCGCTGCTCGCGATCCGCGTTGCCATCGTCGGCGATCCCAAGCACCACTCCACCCGCGATCTCCTCGATCGCGTACGCCGGAAAAGCGATGGCTGACCTGCGGTTTCTGCTCGTCCGGCTGGGATCGATGGGCGACGTGATTCACGCCATCCCCGCCGCGTCCGCCCTTCGCGACACCTTTCCCGACGCGCGCATCGACTGGGCCATCGATCCGAAATGGGCGCGGCTGCTCGAAGGAAATCCGGACATCACCGAAGTGATCGCCGCGGATCGCAAAAGCGCCAGTAGCGTGATCTCTACTCCGCGCAAAATGCGCGCCGCAAAATACACTTGCGCGATCGACTTTCAGGCGCTGTACAAATCCGCACTGCTTGCATTTGCGTCGGGCGCGCCGCGCCGCGTGGGCTTTCAGAGCAGCTACGCGCGCGAGAGGTTCGCCTCGCTTCTGTACACGGATTGTCTCAATCCGCGCGGCCCTCATAAGGTCGAGCACAATCTCACGCTCGCCGAATTTGCCGGAGCAAAACGATCCGCGCCGCGGTTTCCTCTCGCGATTCATCCGGAAGACGAAGAGCGTGCCGCGCGCGAATTGGCCGCGCACTCGCTCGCGGATTTCTACGTCCTGAATCCCGGCGGCGGCTGGCTTTCGAAGTGCTGGCCGGCGCAGCGCTACGGAGAACTCCATCGGGCGCTCGCTTTGCGCTACGGCTGGCGCGGTGTCGTCACTTTCGGACCCGGCGAAGAAAGCCTCGCGCGCGACGTGGTTCAGGCCGCGGGCGATCCTGCGCCGGCGGCAATCCTGCTCGGTCTCGGTCCGCTGATGGCGCTGATGCGGCGCGCTCGATTCGTCGTGTCCGCCGATACGGGGCCACTGCACCTCGCCGCAGCTCTGGATACGCCCGTCGTCGGCCTTTTCGGTCCCACCGATCCCGCGCGCAACGGGCCATATTCTCCGGACCCTTCCCGTCATGTCGTCCTGCGCAACCCGCAAAATTGCGAGACCACGTATCGCCGCGGCAAAACCTATTCGCCTGCTATGCTGTCGCTCGGCGTGCCGCAGGTTGCCGAAGCGATCGCGCGCCGCTGGGGAAACGATTCTTGAGCGAGCCGAGAAGATTCTGGATGCGCTGGCGCGTCCGCACGGGCTATCCGGTCGCCGTGGTGTATCTCGTGCTCGCCGATCCGAAGCCGCGCTGGATTCTGATCGGCGCCGTTGTCGCGGCGCTCGGGTTATTGATTCGCGGCGCGTCTTCGGGCCATCTGCGCAAGGACCGCGAGCTCGCCACATCCGGACCGTACGCATACACGCGGAATCCGCTGTATCTCGGCAGCGCGTTTCTCGCGGCGGGCTTTGCGATTGCGGGAGGCTCGTGGTGGGCCGGCCTGCTCGTCGTGGCGTATTTCGGAATCTTCTACTACGCGGTGATGCGCAACGAAGAGCAGGACCTTCATCACCGTTTCGGTGAGGCATTCGATGCGTACGCGTCGCGCGTGCCGCTCTTTTTCCCATGGTTCGCTCGCGCCGATTCGGGAACAGCCGGCAGCGAAACGGGGGCGCAGCAATTTTCCTGGGCGCAGTATCGGCAGAATCGCGAATATAAAGCGCTGATCGGGACGATTGCCGGCTTGTGCGTACTCTTCCTGCGGATGTGGATTCGGCTGCTATTCGGCTACTGAGGCATGCGCCTACTGCAGGCGATACACCGCGTTCATCATTCGCTGAAATTGCGGGCGATAGATCAAGTCGAAGGCGCGCTCTTTGCCGGGAAACATTTCGAGCGCGACGCGGCGAGTGGCGGCGATCATGCCCGCGGCTTCTTCGGGGGAAAGGCCGCCTTCGGCAATCGTTTCAAGCGTCAGGCGGACCAGAATGCGCAGGCGGCGGATGCGCCTACTCTCTTCGTCGATCTGCTCCTGGGTGGGAAAAGACGCCGGGCTATCTTGCGCGGTTTCCATGGCCGTAAAAACATTATGAACCGCGTTTTCTGCGGGCACAATAGTACTCCCTTCGGTCGTTTCGACGCTTATAACGGAGGATGGACGATGCGAACCAAGTTCCTGAATTTTCTCGCGATGGCGGCCTTGATTTCGGCGGCACTCGTAGCGCCTGCTGTTCGGGCGGCCGGCCGCGCCGATGATCCGCAAGCCGCGGGAGCCGCCTGCGACTATGCTTGCCTCACGAGTTTCCTCGATCAGTATCTGGCCGCGCTCGTCGCGCACGATCCCGGCCGGTTGCCGGTTGCGGCGCACGTGAAATTCACGGAAAACACGATCCCGCTCAAGCTCGGCGACGCGCTGTGGGGCACGATCAGCGGCATGGGAACGTACAAGGTGTACTTCGCCGATCCCCGGGCGGGAGAGGTCGGTTGTGAATGCACGATCCAGGAAAACGGCACGCCGGCGATTCTGGTGGTGCGGCTGAAAGTGGTGCATCGCAAGATCACCGAAGTCGAGACGGTCGCGCGCCGCGGGGCGGACCCGGCCACGGCTCTCGAAAAGTTCGGCCATCCGAATCCGGTTTTCGTCACGCCGCTCACGCCGGCGGAACGCGTGTCGCGCGCGGATATGCTGAAGATTGCGAACGAATATTTCGAGGGCATCGTCCATTTGTCGGGCGACATGGTCCCGTTCGACGACAAATGCAATCGAATCCTCGACGGCATTCAGGACACGAACAATCCCTCGTACAACGAAGGATGGGGCCACGGCTCGTTCAATCCGGCGGCGATGGGGTGCCGCGAAAACATGAACACGAAAATTTGGGCGTACATCCACTCGGTCAACCCGCGTCGATTTATGGTCGTCGACGAAAAAATGGGAATCGTGTTCGGCTTCTTCATGTTCAACCATCCGGGCACCGTGCTGGAAGCGGATGTGCCGGGCGTCGGCAAGATTCCGATGCCGCCGTCGGCGAAGAGGCCGTTCAGCGTCGAAGTCGCCGAGTTTTTCAAGATCGAAAACGGCAAGATTCGGCAGGTGGAAGGCGTGCAACTCGCGCTGCCGTACAAGCAGCCGACCGGCTGGTAGGATTCGACGGTGCGCGGGCATCACGGCTGCTCCACGTAGGCACGCACGGAAAGATTTTGGCCGTCCGTGAGCGCGGTGATCGCTCCGTCGCGGTCCGTACGGAGCAGGCGGATCGCGTCGTCGTCATAGCGCTCGACAATCTCGGGAGCCGGGTGCCCAAAAGCGTTCGATTCGCCTACCGAGACGACGGCTACACGCGGCGCAACCGCCGTAAGAAATGCCTGGGTCGACGATGTCTTGCTGCCGTGATGCGGTACCTTCAGAAAATCAGCCGCGAGCGGCATCTGTTCGGCCACGAGTTGCTCCTCGGTTTGCTTTTCGATGTCGCCGGTAAGCAGGAAATGCGTCCGGCCGTCGGAAAGCCGCAAGACCAGCGAACTGTTATTCGCAATCTTGCCAACGGGCTCATCGGCAGGCGGCCAGAGCACCTCTCCTTCCACACCCTGCCAGTCGAACTGTGCGCCCTGGGACTTGTGTACGACGGCGACGCCGCGCGAACGTGCTTCGGCCAGCAGGCGCTGAAACGCCGGCCTTGGGTCATCGCTCCCAACCCATAACTCGCGCACCTGGAAATTTTCCAGCACGCTGTAGAGGCCGTCCAGATGATCGTGGTCGGCGTGGGTGAGCGCGACGACATCAAGGCTTTTCAGTCCGCGCGACCACAAATAGGGCGACACAACTTCCTCGCCCACGTCCGTGCCGGAGCGGTAGCCGCCGACGTCGACCTGCTCGAGATCGACTTCGTAGCGGCGCCCCCAGGGCAGCGCCATCGGATCTTCGCGCAGGCGGCCTTGCCAGCGGAGCGGCTCGGTCGTGTCCAGGCGGCCGGCCCTGATCAGGCGAGTGACGTTGTTTGCGGGAACCGCGGCGCGCTCCATGGTGACTGCGAGACCGCCGAGCGCGGCCCAGGCGACGAGCGCGAGCACCCATGCCGAATGCGTTTTCGAACGCCACAGCAGCACCGCGCCGAGAAGCATCGCCGCAATGGCGGCAGTGACCCACAGCTTCAACGGCCCCGGCCAGCGCGTCGCGATCGCGATTCCGGCCGCGAACGACGCGGCGATCCACAGCGCGGGAAGCTTCATGGCTGTTTCACGGCTTTCGGCGTAGACGAACTACCGCCTCCATGTGAAATGTCTGCGGAAAAAGATCGAAGAGATGAATCGCCGTGATTTCGTAGCCGCCGCTGGTCAGCGCGGCGAGATCGCGTGCCAACGTGGGAGGCTCGCAGGAGACGTAGGTAATGCGCTCGGGCGAGATGCGCAGGAGCTGCTTTGCGTCGGTCGGCCCCAATCCCGCGCGCGGCGGATCGAGAACGATCAGGTCGGGCTTGCCCTTGTATTTCGCGAGGAACTGCGCGACATCGGCGGTGCGGATTTCGATTCCCGTGCTCGTGCGGGCATTCGATTCGAGATCGCGGGACGCGGCCGGATTCGATTCGACAGCCACCACGTGACTGAAGTTTCTTGCGAGCGGCATCGAGAAGAGTCCAACGCCCGCGAAAAGATCGAGAGCGAATTGGCCCTCTTCGTTTTCCGTCACTTCGCGAGCCAGATCATCGGAGAGAAAGCGATTCACCTGGAAGAACGAGAAGTGGCCGACGCGATACGTCGTCGCGCCGCTCTGGTAATCAAGGAAGCCGGGGCCATCGAGCTCCATGCGGTCGCGTCCTGGATCGTGAAAGACCAGGCTTTCGATTTCGGGCGCGATCTCGCGGAATAATTTCGCGACTTCTTCCGCCTTCTTCGGGAAGCGGGCGAATGTGGCCGTAAGCAACAGCTTCGAATCGTGTGCGCCGGCAAATACCTCAATCTCTCGCAATTCGCTAGGGAGCTTGCCTGTCGCGAGCGCGCCGCGCAAAGCGAGCAGCGTTTTCAGCAGCAGCGGCGAAAGGATTTGGCAATCCTCGACGTCGCAAAGCGCGGTCGATCCGGCGCGAAAATATCCGATCGCGAGTTTCTCCGCGCCGCCGCCATTTTCGATTGACCGGACTTTCCACTGCGCGCGATTGCGGTAGCCCCACGGAGGCGACGCGTGCTCCGTAATCTCGCCGGGCCATTCGATTCGGCCGATGCGGCCCAGCGTCTCGCGGAGGATTGCGGCCTTGTAGCGAAGCTGTGATTCGTAGGGCGCGTGCTGGTAATCGCAGCCACCACAAACGCCAAAATGCGGGCAGCGCGGCGCCACGCGTTCGGGCGAAGGATCGAGCACGCGCTCGACTCGCGCGCGGACGAATTTCTTCTTTTGCTCGACAGGCTCGGCGGAGACGCGCTCGGCGGGCAAAACGAAGGGCACGAAGACGGTCGAGCCGTCGTGATGGCCGAGGCCTTCGCCGCCGTAGATCAGTTTTTCGATTGTGATTTCCATCGCATTCGATGTTTTCAGAGGGTCCCCTTAGTGTGTCGATTAGAGTGGTGCGCCATCGTGTGTTTTGAGCGAGTTACGGCCGTTTCTAAACGCCCAATTCGATTAGAAATCGAGGAATAAATCGGCGTTTTGGGTGAGTGGAGACGTTCTCCTCGAGCGCAACGCCAGAGAGAGATTCTTCGCTACGCGTCCCGGCTCGGAAATCACAAACGGCGTGATTCCCGAGGAAAAGCATCGGGACGCTCCGCTCAGAATGACGGGCGCGCGGGCGCGGCCCGGGGCGGAGGCGAGGCATTCCAGCAACCGAGGCGAAAATGACTACCCGCCACGGCGGGCGCAAAGGGCGCGCAAGTTGGGAATGAGGCAGCGCGCCGTTCCTTCGTCTGGGCATGGAGGTGCGCTCGCTTCGCTCGCGGTTTCTTGGCGGGGCTAGAAGCTCCGCCCTTCCGCCGAAGCTTGACGCAACATCCGTTGAGCCATCCCTTCTCATGACCGCAATACCTCACTTCCACGCTATCACACGATGCAAATCGACACGGCATTGTCGATTAGTGGAACCGCAACCAAGGACGGGGGTTAGAGCTGCAAATTTCGGGAACAAAGATACGATTTAAGCGGGGGGCGGGCGCGGCGTCAATTGCGGAAAGTACTTACGGCGAGGCCGCAAGAGTAAAGCACTTACGTGAGGTAAAACAGGCTCAGCCGCGGAAGATCGAACTGCTCGAAAAGCCGCTTCTGGATGTACTGGCGCTCGAGCTGCGCGAGCTGCTCGGCGGACATCTTGCGGCGGTAGGGCGCGAGGGAGCGGTCCATTTCGCGGCGGATGGCGAGCATGGATTCGTCGTCCGCGTCGGCGGCGAGGGCGGCGCTGAGTTTTTCCTCGAGGACGGTGAGGCGGCGTTCGAGGTCTTCGAGATCGAGCGCGGCGGGAGAATCGAGGATGGGCAGAGTTTCGTCGATGCGCTTTGCCGTTTCATCGAGACGAGTCGCCAGCGCGGCGTGCGTGGTGCGGCGCTTTTCGGCTGCGGCGCGGATGCGGGCGGCGTTGCGCTCGAGATATTTTTTCAGTTCCTCGCGCGAGAACGGCTCGGCTGCCGGGCGGGATTTCGCGATTTCGGGGCCGGCGCCTGCGGTCGCCTCCTGCGCTTCGGCAGCGGCGTCGAGCACGGCATCGACGCAATAGGCGAGGCTTTTCAGCTGGCGGCCGCCGGCCGCGCGGCGGGAGCGTCCCCAAGCTTCGAAGGCACGATCGATGCCTTTGAGGACAGCGGGAAGCGGGATGCCGGCTTTTTGCCACGTTTCGACAATCGCCCAATCGAGCGGCGAGACCAGCAAGTGCGCGCCGCGCTTGCGCCAGAAGTAATCTTCAATCTCCGTGAAGTAGTTGAAATAGTTGAAGGATTCCATTGGAGCTATTCGATTCCCGATGCCTCGCGTCGACGACAGCAGATCCCTCACTGCGCCCCGCGCCCGCGAACACCGCCCTTCCTTTGTCAGGGCAGGCGGGAAAAGCAAGAGCGCGGGGCTCCGTTCGGGATGATAGCCGGAACGCGCGTTAGTCGGGGTTAGAGCCTTCCCACACGCTAGTGCATGCGGCGGCCGGAGGCGCGCTTCGGTGCGGAATTCTCTCCTGCGCCGGATTGGTTGCGTTCCCAGATGATGCGCAGGCCGTGCAGCGTCAGAAATTCGTCGATGGTTCCGATATGGCGCGAGGCAGTGCCGATCAGCGCAGCCTGGCCGCCGGTGGCGATCACTTTCGTTTTCGCGCCCATCACCTGCTTCATGCGGTCGAGGATACCGTCGACAAGATCGGTGTAGCCGTAGAAGAGGCCGGATTGCATCGACGCGGCAGTGTTGGTGCCGATCACCTTGCCCGGATCCTTGATCTCGACGCGGAAGAGACGCGCGGCGCGCGCGAAAAGCGCGTCCGCCGAAATTCCGATGCCCGGCGCGAGGACGCCGCCGAGATATTCGCCGCGCGCGGAAACCGCGTCGAAATTGATGGCCGTGCCGAAATCGACGATGATGCACGGGCCGCCGTATTTGTCGAAGGCAGCGACGCTATTGACGATGCGGTCCGCGCCCACCTCCTGCGGATTGTCGTATTGCACCGGCATCCCGGTCTTGATCCCCGGCTCGACGAAAAGCGCTTTGCGCGAGAAATATCGCTCGGCCATGCCGGCAAGCACGGAGTTGAGCGGCGGCACCACCGAGCTGATGATGACGCCGTTGATCTCGCTCGGTTCAAGGCCCGCGAGCGTAAAAAGATTGCGGGTGAGGATGCCGTATTCGTCGATGGTCTGATCGCGCGCCGTGCTGAGGCGCCAGTGCGCGACGAGTTCCTGCCCGCGAAAGACGCCGAGAACCGTGTTGGTGTTGCCCGCGTCGAGGGTGAGCAGCATCAGGAGGCCTCCGCGACGTCGCCCGAAAGGACGGCTTCGGTGCCGCGGCCATCGTCGCGCGCCACGCGCAGCACGCCGCTTGGCTCGAGGCCTGCCGTGGTGCCCGTAAAGCTTTCCGTCGCCGTGGTGATGCGCACGCGCTTGCCCTCGTAGTAGCTCGACACTTGCGCGAACCGCCGGAGCACCGGCAGCGCGCCATCCGCCAGGAACTGATTGTAGTAGCGATCGAAATACTGGAGCAACCGAATCAGCAGCTCGAAGCGCGAATGCGTCTTGTCGTTTTCGATGCGGAGGGACGTGGCGATCGGAGCGAGATCGGCGGGCATTTTCGACTGGTTGACGTTGATGCCGATGCCGACGACGGCGTAATGGATGCGGTCGGGCTCCGCGTGCATCTCGGTGAGGATGCCGCAGAATTTGCGGCCGCCGACGAGCACGTCGTTGGGCCAGCGAATATCCGGAAGCGCGTCGAGGTCTTCGGCGGCTGCATCGCGCGCGGCGAGCCCCGCGACGAGCGTCAGCAGCGGCGCATGCGCCGGCGGAATCGGTGGGCGCAGCAGGATGCTGCAATAGATGCCCGCGGATCTTTCGGATGCCCAGGACCGGCCCGCCCGGCCGCGGCCCGCTGTTTGTTCTTCGGCGAGGATGACGGCGCCGTGCGGCTCGCCGGATTCGCCGAGCTGCATCGCGACGGAATTCGTTGAGTCGACTTTGAAGAAATGCAAAATGCGGCGCGCAAACGGCGTGCCGTAGAGGCGATGGCTCAGCATCTGCGGGACGAGAATATCGGGCACGCGCTCGATGTGATAGCCCGTGCGCGGGTGGCCCTTCACCCGGACGCCAAGCTGGCGCAGCTGTTCGATCCAGCGCCACACCTGCTGGCGCGTCACGCCGATTTCCTTGGCGATCTTGGCGCCGCTGATCACGATCGTCGAGTTTTCGGCGAGCAAGGTCAGCAGCGCGTCGATGCGCCGGTCGGTGGTGCCGGGCAGGCTTGCGGTGCGTTTCGTAGGCATCAGCGGAACTGACGAGGATACGCGAGGCGGAGGCCGCGAACAAGCCGGGGTGTGCTCTCGCTACGATTCGAACTGGGCTAGGCGTGCGCGGAGCTTCTTGACTTCGAGCTGGCGCTCCGTGAGCGTGGCGCGGAGGGCATCGACAACCTTGCCGGGAGCCTTGCTCGTGAAGCTTTCGTCAGCGAGGCGGTGCTGCTTGGACTCGATGTCCTTCTCGAGGCGGTCGATTTCTTTTTTCAGGCGCACGATTTCGGCGGGCTTGTCGATCGTGTCGCCATACGGGATGCTCAGCTCGAAGGAAGCGGTCAGGCGCACGGCGGCGCCCTCGGGCTTCAGATGGTCGTGCGAAATGCGCAGCTCGGAAAGCGACGCCAGACGAAGAATTGGCTCCATATTTTCGTGAATCAGGTTGCGGCGCATCGGGCCGCCGGTCCAGAAATCGGCGGCGACCTTTTTCCTGGGATCGAGCTTCATTTCCGCGCGGATGTTGCGCGCCGCGACGACGATCTCCTGCAGGATGCTCATCGCGTCGTCAGCACCCTGATCGGCCCATCCCGGGCGCGCCTCGGGGAATTTGTCGAGCGCGATCGAGCGCGCGCCGGCGGGCCTGCCTGCCGGCGAGGCAGGCTGCGGCAGGCGATGCCAAAGTTCCTCGGTGAGGAACGGCATCACGGGATGCAGCAGGCGCAGCGCGGCGTCGAGCGCGGCGAAAATATTGCGCCACGCGGCGAGCGCAACCTCGCGATCGGTCGAGGCCAGCTGCGGCTTCACCCATTCGATATACCAATCGCAGAAATCGCCCCAGAAGAATTGGTAGATCGTCTGGCACGCCTCGTGGAAGCGGAAGTTTTCGAGCGCCGCGTCAACCTGCGATGCGACGCAAGCAAGGCGCGAGAAAATCCAGCGGTGCGCGAGCGCGCCTTCGCCGGGAACAGGATACGGCGCCTTGGCGCGAATCTCGGGCGCGGCGAGTTCTTCAAGCGTCAAGCCACTGGCCTCAACCTTTTCGAGATTGACGAAAACAAATCGCGCGGCATTCCAGATTTTATTAGCAAAGGCGCGCGCCCCAAGGATGCGGTCTTCGGTGAGCGCGATATCCGTGCCGGGCGCGGCCATGCTGGCGAGCATGTAGCGTAGCGCGTCCGTGCCGTATTGCTGCGTGAGCTGCAGCGGATCGACACCAGTGCCTTTCGTCTTCGACATCTTCGCGCCTTCGGCGGTGCGGACCAGCGAGTGCAGATAGAGGCGCCGGAACGGAACGCGATCCTTCGGCTCGGCGCCGCCCGTGAGGTGCAGGCCCATCATGATCATGCGCGAATCCCAGAAGAAGAGGATGTCGTAGCCGCTGATCAGGAGGCTCGTGGGATAGAAGGTGCGCAGGTCGTCGGTATCGTCGGGCCAGCCGAGCGTTGAGAATGGCCACAGCGCCGAGCTAAACCATGTGTCGAGCACGTCTGTATCCTGCGCGAGCTTTGAGCCGCCGCACTTCGGGCATTTCGTGGGCACGCTGGCCGCGCGGGCGTGGCCTTCCACAATCTCGACGCGCGAATCGAGCGCCGGGACCATCTCCTTGCAATCAGCGCAGTGCCAAATCGGAATGCGATGTCCCCACCAGAGCTGTCGCGAGATGCACCAGTCGCGAATATTTTCGAGCCACTGCAACAGGATCGTCCGCTGATTATCGGGCACGACCTCGATCGTATTGGCGTTGACGACTTCCTTCGCCGGCCCGGCGAGCGGCTTCATTTTCATGAACCACTGCGTCGAAATGCGCGGCTCGACAATCGACTTGCAACGGTCGCAGGTGCCGACGGCGTGCGTGTGCTGCTTCACACCTTCAAGCAGGCCAAGCTCCGTGAGATCGGCGACAATGCGTCCGCGGGCGGCGAAGCGCTCGAGCCCCGCATATTTTCCGGCAGCTTCGTTCATGTGGCCGTCGTTGGTCATCACATCGATTTCGGGAAGATTGTGGCGCTTGCCGACCTCGAAATCGTTCGGGTCGTGCGCGGGCGTAATTTTCACGACGCCGGTGCCGAATTCGCGGTCGACGTACGCATCCGCGATGATCGGAATCTCGCGATTCATCAGCGGCAGCATCACGGTCTTGCCGATGAAGCGCTGGTAGCGTTCATCGTCCGGGTGAACCGCGACGGCCGTATCGCCGAGCATCGTTTCCGGGCGCGTAGTGGCGACGACAAGAAATTCGCTCGAATTGCTCATCGGGTAGCGGATATTCCAGATTTCGCCGACGCGCTCGTTGTGAACCACTTCGAGATCGCTGATGGCCGTCTGGCAGCGTGGGCACCAATTGACGATGTAGCGCCCGCGATAGATCAGCCCCTCACGGTAGAGCCGCAAAAACGCTTCCAGCACCGCGCGATAGAGTTTCGGTTCGAGAGTGAAATGCTCGCGCGTCCAATCGCACGAGGCGCCGAGGCGGATCATCTGATCCTTGATCACGCCTCCGCTTTCCTCTTTCCATTTCCAGACGCGGCGCTCGAATTCCTCGCGGCCGAGGTCCTGACGGCGGATTTTTTCGGCGGCGAGCCTGCGCTCGACCACAAATTGCGTGGCGATCCCGGCGTGGTCCATGCCGGGCAGCCAGAGCGTGCGATGGCCCTTCATGCGGTGCCAGCGGACGAGCATGTCGATCTGCGTGTGTTCCAGCAGGTGGCCGATATGGATCGACCCCGTGATATTCGGCGGCGGCAGCGCGATCGAGAATGGCGGGCCGTCGCCGGAATTTTCCGCGCGGAAGAGCTTTTCTTCGAACCAGGCCTTGGCCCAGCGCTCTTCGATCTCCTGCGGCTCGTAAGCCTTGGGAATTTCCCGGGGCATGCGTTCCCTATGGAATTGGATTTTGTGCAGAAGCCAAACAATCAATGATAAGCGGCGGGCGCGCGAGGCGTCAATTTCATCCGTTCGCATCGCATGGTCGCGGATGTAGACGTTCTCAGCGCCCTCCGCGTCTCTGCGGTGGGTGGGTTCTACTTTAGGGCGCAGACGAAGTTTGCGGCTTCGTCGATGCTGCCCGTGCCCTTGTATTTTGCAATTTGCGGATAAGGGCAGAGCGGGCGGGTGCGATCCACTTTGCCCTTTGTCTTGTGCGCGGCGATCACTTCGGCGGGCGGCTTGCCGCCTTCGGTCCACTGCGAGATGGCGGGCATCATGTCGAAATCGTTGGGGCCTTCGCCGCCGCGGCAGTGCTGCATTCCCGGAACCATGAAGAGGCGCATATCGTGCTTCGCGGGCGCGCCCACGGTTTTCAGCACGCTGTTGTAGTAGTTCACGCTATTGAGAGGCGCGATCAGCTGGTCGGCCCAGCCGTGGTAGATGATGAGCTTTCCGCCGTTCGAGAAGAACGGATTGAGATTGGGATTGATCGCGTTGTTCAGGCCGCCATCCACCTTATCCGCGTACGCGACGTCGCTATCCAGATTCAGTTTGCGGATGTCCCAATTGGGATCCTTGAAGACGATGTACTTGAACGTGTCGGGCGCAACCAGCGGATCCTTCGCGTTCACAAGCAAAGTCCAGCCGAGCTCGCTGCCCGGCTCCATGCCGGGAAAGATTACCTGCTTGGTGCGCGGATTCTCGAGCGGCCCGTAAATCGCGCGAGCCGTCTGCACCTGCCCGTGCGTGAGGCACGATGCTTCATCGCCGCCCTTGCATTCGACCACCTTCGGATCGAAATGGCAGGCCGCGGGATTTTCGATCAAGCCGTCCTTGAGCCCATCGAGCGTGTCGCACTTCTCCAGCACTGCGGCGTGCAGCACGGGATATTTCGCAGGCGGAATCATCGCTTCGGGAGTTTTGTGCGCGATGTCCCAGACGGCGACCTGAAACACGTGCAGATGGATCATGTAATTGGCGGGCGCGCCGGCGATGATTCCGTTGTAGTCCTTGGGATAGCGCTGCGCCTCGGTGAGCGCCTGCTTGCCGCCGGTCGAGCAGCCGTTCCAGTAGGAATAGTGGGGTGGCTTGCCGTAGAACGCCGCAATGATCGCCTTCGCTTTCACGGTCATTTCGTGCTCGGATCGGTAGGCGTAGTCGACGATTTTCTCGGGATGCCCAAGCGCGAACGTGCCGGTTGGGCCCACGTGCCCGGTGTCGGTGGAACTACTCGCGTAACCCGCGCGGATGGCATCGGCCATCGCTGAATAGCTGATCACGCCTGCCCAGCCGCCACCGCCGACAGCCTCATATTTGCCGTTCCAAGCAGAAACGGGCAGCCAGACTTCGATCTGGATGTCGGAATCGCTCGAGGGCTTGAGCGTGGCGGAGACGCGGCAGAATGCGGGCAAATCCGAGTAGTTGGCCCTCCCGAAGTCGATTGGGGGCGCGGGGCCGACGGGAGGCGGCGCCTTAAACGCGCCCGCAGGCACAACTTCGGCTTTCGTGATCGTCGTATTGGACAGCGAGAGCGACGCGAGGCTCTCGCACGAGGCCGCATGCGCCGGGGCAACAGCGAAAAAGAGGCTTGCAAGAAGCGCCGCCGAAAAAACGAAAGCTGCGCGGCAACCGCCGGTCCCAACTCGACGCAATCGTGCCACTGAAATATTCACGGATCATCCCCCTGCCCAAAAGTTCAGGCGGCGCACAGCATATACGCGCGGGAATTGCGTCGCAAGCGGAAGAATCTCGGAGCGCTCGTCCGGGGATTGGGAATACTCAACTAAATAGCCAAAGAGCGGTAGTGGGTCAGTTTCCGGGTAAGCCGACAATCCACTCAGGATTCCGCCTCTCGCTTCACACAACCCCGTTTCTGACCAACTTCCGAGAGGCCGAGCGTCCACTCTGAATCTCATCCGGGACCTTTCATGTACCGTTTCTTTCGAATCAAGCCAGCCGCGTGACGCCGAGAATCGTCTGAAGCTTGTGGGACAAAAGGCTAGTGGCGGGCGAAATAGAACAGCAGCGCGAAGATCACGAGTGGAACCAGAACCATCGCGGCGTAGAGCAGGGTTTTTCGCGTGGCCGCGGCACGCTTCTTTTTCCAATCCTGCAATTCGGGACGCACGGCGACGCCGACCCGATCGAGATGCTCGAGGTCGAAGGCGAAATCGTGGGCGTTCGGATAGCGGTACTGCGGCTCGCGCTCCATCGCGCGATAGATCACTTCCTGCAAATGGGGCGAGATCGCCAGATCGATTTCGCGCGGCGGGACGGGATTCTCGAGCAAACGGTCGTTCATGACCTCGAAGGCGTTCCCGCCGTGAAAGGGCATCCGCCCGGTGACCATTTCGTAGAGCATCACGCCGAGGGAATACAAGTCGCTACGCGCGTCCCCTCGCTTTCCCTTCACCTGCTCGGGTGAAATATATCCGGGCGAACTCATCTCCTGAGACAGTTTCGTGAACGTGATGCGCCGCGCCCCGGTTTCTCCGGCGAGGCCGAAGTCGATCAGCTTCACGTGGTCGCCCGCGCCAACCATCACGTGCTCGGGCCGAAGATCGCGGTGCACGATGCCGTGATTGTGGATGTAGGCAAGCGCCTGGCAGATGCCGAAAGCGATTTTGACGGCTCGCTCGGGCGAAAGCTTTTTCTCCTCGTTGAGGATCTGGCGCAGCAGCTTGCCATCGACCCATTCCATCACCATATAGTTCTGGCTGGCGTGATCCTCGGGAAGAACTTTCAAGATGCCGGGGTGATCGAGGGTCCGGCCAATTTCACGAGCGCGCTGGAAACGCTCGACGAAGGTCAGGTCGGCATCCATTTGCGGATGCGGGACTTTGAGAGCGACAGGCGTGCTGGTGCGGAGGTCCGTGGCGCGATACACCGTATCGAGGTCGCTGGTGGAGACGACGCCGTCAATGCGGTAGTGATCGAGTTGTTCGCCGGGCTTAATTTTGGACTCCTACTTGAGTTCCCGGGCGCTGGTGTTCTCGTCGAAGGCGAGCAAGCCCGTTTTGCCGGGAGTGAGTATACGAAAACTGGCGTCGCCGGGGCGAGAATCGGCCGAGTGCGATTCTGAGTCCGGCAGCGATGCGGGATCGCCGCTCGAAGAGCCGTCCGGCCCGATCTCCATTAGGCCTTCCTCGATGTCCTGTTGCGACTGAAGCTGAAATGCGCCGCGCAACGCGAGCGGCGTGACCAGAGTCGTGAGAAGCACCACCGCGACCATCACCGCTATTTCCGCTTCGCTGAAAATATGGGTATTGGCGGCCATCGCCGTGACGATCAAGCCGACTTCACCCCGTGAAATCATTCCGCATCCCACGCGCAGGCTCCGCACCCGATCCATACCGGAACCCAGCGCCGCAAGGCCGCAGCCGAAAAGTTTGCCGATAATCGCGACGAAGAGGATCGCCAAGAGCAGCATCCAGTGCCCGCCGAGCGAGCGGTAGTCGCTCGTGAGGCCGATGGAAACGAAAAACAGCGGGATGAGCAGGCCGTGCCCGATCGCGTAAAAGCTGCGCTCGATATCCGCCTTGAATTGCGAGCCGGCAAACACATACCCGATCAGATACGCGCCCGTAATCGCGGCGACGCTGCCGAACCACTCCGCGGAGACCGCGTAGAGCAATACCAGCGCCAGCACGCAGCTGGGCACGGCTTCGGTGGCCGTTAGCTTGCGCAACTGATGGATGAGAGGGTCGAGGTATTTCTGCGCGAGGACGTAGCCAACCACGAAAAACACGGCCACGCAGATGCTGATCATCGTCATCTGCACGATCAGCGGGTGGCTTGCGGCAATCGGCAGTTTCCCCTGCAGCCAGTTGCTCACGTTCGAAGCAACGCCGAACGCCGCGCCCTTTTCGGTGGTGATCGAAGCCGCGAGGAAGGCGAGAACGAACAGGCCCATTACATCGTCGATCACGGCCGCGCCCAGAATCACCGTGGCTTCTTTCGAAGCCATGCGGCCCGCATCCATCAGCGTGCGCGCCGAGATGGAGACGCTGGTAGCGGTCAGAGCGCCGCCGAGGAAACATGCGGTCCGCCAGGAAAGCCCAAACATGTGCGCGACGCCCGCGCCGAGCAGAAACGGCCAGATTACGCCGGAGAGCGCCACGAGGAAGGCGGTAACGCTCGCTTCCCGCATCCGGTCGATATCCGTCTCGACGCCGGCGATGAACATCAACACCATTGCGCCGATCTGCGCGAGAAGCATCAGCGCGCCGGTGGCTTCCCCGCCGCTGAAAATGTGCAGGTTCAGCAAACCAACCGCGCCGGGACCCAGCAGGACGCCGACCATCAGTTCGCCGATGATCGGCGGGACATTGAAACGGCTGCAGAAGGACGCAGCTAGCTTCGTGGCGGGCAGCAGAATGGCCAGAAGCAGTGCGAGCTGAAGGGCCGGTTGCATGAATTAGCCGGCATCCACCGTAGCCAGAGCCTCCGCTTCACCGCGATTGCGCGACCAGAGCCGCTTGAGACGATTCAACGAGAGCCAGGGCGTGCGATAGCCGTTGCGATCGATGCCGTTGCGCATGAACTCGCGGAGTGTGGCTGACTGACGCCGGGCCAGTTCGGCCTGCGCCAGATTTTCCGCCAGCTTCGCCGCGTAGCTCGTGTGGTCCACGGCTTTATCGCAAACCCTCAGACGCATCCAGAGCTCGCCCATTTTGAGGTGGGCGATGAAACTATCGGGAGCGAGGCTCACAGCTTCGGCCAGTTCTTCCATGGCATCTTGCGCCTGCAGATTGACGCACAGCGCCATTCCGAACAGCACGCGAAGCTCCGACACACCTGGGTGCTTTTCGACTGCAGCGCGCAGCTGCACGACGAGCTCAACCTTTTCGTGCTTTTCAAGCGTCCGCGGATCGGCGAACATTCGCCCGAGCAGCGCTTGCGCTTCTCGGCTGACCGGAACAAGCGCGCCCGATTGTCTAGAAACCATCCTAACGTCCGCACTGTCGGCGCGTTCCATCATTTCGATATTAGCGTGATTGGCTGGTCCATTCATTGGCTTCAAGCTCCTATAATTTCTTTACCCTTGCGTAACAGCCGGGCACGGGCCTCTCGGCCCGCGCCCGACTCATACTCACAACGTGTTGCTCTATGCTACGGCGTACTCTTTCTCGGCTTGCAGCATGACGTCCGGTTCCGGCTTGAGAACGAACTCCGGATAGCCAAGCTGTCCCATCTCGGGGATATCGAGACCGGCGATCTCGGTTTCCGCCGAAACCCGCTGCCCGACGAAGAATTCGAGCGCGAGGTTTATGAGGAAACTGAAGGTGAAGACGAAGCCGATCAGCGTCGAAATGCCCACGAGCTGCGCAACGAGCTGGCTGGGATCACCGTAGAACAACCCGGTGACAGAGCCAGTGACTCCATTCCAGCTCCCACCGTAGTTGCTCGTGCCGTCTGCGAGAAGCCCCACGGAGAGCACACCCCACAGACCGCAGGTGCCATGAACCGAGACGGCGCCGACCGGATCGTCCACTTTCATCACCTTGTCAATGAACGCACAGCTCAGGCAAACGAGCACGCCCGCCACGACACCGATGATGCAGGCCCCGACCGTGCTGACGAAGCCGCTGGGCGCCGTAATCGCGACCAACCCCGCCAACAGGCCGTTGCCGCTCATCGAATAATCGCATTTACCTGTCTTCATCCACATGAAGAGCAGCGCACCGAAGGTGGCCGTACAACCGGCAAGCATCGTGTTCACTGCGATGGTGCCGATGCGGAGGTTGCCGTTTGCGGAAGCACCGAGCGTGCTGCCGGGGTTGAATCCGAACCAGCCGAAGGCAAGGATGAAACAGCCGATCAGGCAGGCCGAAACGTCGTGGCCGAGGATCGAGTTTGATGAGCCATCCTTGTTGAACTTGCCGATTCGAGGACCGATGATCATGGTCACCGCCAGAGCCGTAATGCCTCCGACTGCGTGCACGACACCGGACCCAGCGAAGTCGCAGTAGCCCTTGCCCAGTTGGTTGTTGGTACCGAGCTGCGAGAGCCAGCCGCCGCCCCATGCCCAGTTCGCATACAGCGGATAGGTGAGGGCGCCCATGATCGAAGAAGACACGCAGAAGGCCAAGAACTTCCAGCGTTCCGCGCACGCCCCGGTCACGATCGTCAGCGCCGTATCCATGAACACCATTTCGAAGAGGAACAGCACCATGACGCCTACGTCATAGGTGTGGCCGGACAAAAAGAATCCGGTTCCTCCGAAGAGGCCCCACGTTTTGCCGAGGATCGTGGTTGTGTGCTCAACCGACAGCGAATTGAGGCCGCCTAAATTGCTGTTGCCGGCTGAGCCTCCTTGCTGGATTGCGAATCCTATCAACCAGTAGGAGAACAAGCCGCACGCGTACACCATGAAGTTCATCATGTACGTGTGATTGGCGTTTTTTGCGCGGCAGAGGCCGGCCTCAACCATAGCGAACCCCGCCTGCATGAACATGACCAGATAGCCGGTCACGAGCGTCCAGATAAAGTTGGCCGCGATCTTGTTCTGCCCGACTTGATTGGCGACGTCGGCGAGAGTAGTACCGACTTTGGGATCGGCGACGGGGACATCATTGATCGTTCCCGTGATGGTGCCGCCGGGATCGCCCTTGGCCAAATCGGCCGTGGTGGGTGCCTTCGCCGCAGCCGCCGCCAGTTCAGCAGTCGTGGCTGAAGGAGGAGGTGCAGCCGCAGCGGGAGCCGCAGGGGCCTGTGCGTAGGCAGCTACACCCATCGCCAAGGCGATTGCTAGAACGCAAAGAACGAGGGATAAAGTTCGCAGTTCTTTCAGTTTCATCTTTGTTCGCTCCATATTAGGTTGGCTGCCGCTGTGAAGCCGGCGCTTCTAGCTCTTCCAAACCGCGTTCTTGTTGAAGGCCGCAGGCAGAATCACGATGATCCCGAACAGGCTTACGCCAATCCCGATCAGGGCCAGAATCCCGCGCCCGACTAAGCTTGGGGTAAGGTGCATCCCGAAAAGCGTGATGATCCATCCCAACGCGCTGCAGCCCGCACCGATCAACTTCATCGCCAGCGGCGACGATTTCAGCGCCGTTTTCCCCTCCAGCGACTTGATGCTCAACATCCCGAACAAGCTGGCAACGACGCCGACCACGCCAACGATGAACAACAGCTTCCCCATGCCGCCGGACCAGAAGAAAATGCCGGCACAGAGCACCGTCGCCGCCACCAGAAACAGACTGTAGTAACTGCCCTGCGATTTGTTTGCTGCCATTAGAACTGCCTCCTCGACCCGTGAGGGTCACGCACTGATCGATTGCAAATTGCCGTTCCCAACCTCCATTCGCTGCAACACCCCGTCATCCAGGAAAAATCGAAAGCCGTACAACTTCGCCTGCATCACGGGCGAAGTCACCTTCTCGGCCGGCACCGTTTCGCGATGGACGGTACCGAAAATGATCAACTCGGGCGGCTCGCGCGCCGATTGCCGAAAGGACCTCAGTTCGGCGGACTGAACGTCGGGCAAAACACCGAACAACATCTCGCGAATCGCAAGGGCATCCTGCACCGCCTGAAAAGATGCGCGACGATCCCGCTCACCGCGCGGCAACGCTTCATCCCAAGCGTCCGAAGAACGAGCCATCCAGTCGCATTCCGCAGCCTTGGGCCACAGTTGCAGGCGCAGGAGCCGGAGCGGAGCCCGTGACAATTCCCCGAAGCGCATGTGCACGCGCACCCTGCGGACGAAATCGGCGACGTCGAGCAGCCTTTTCACTTCCGGACCAACGCTCCCTTCACTTCGGTCCGCGTGGGCAGCGCCATGAACGCGATGAACTGCAAGGCGACCGTCAACTCCAAGATCAGGGGCGTGCCCGTTTGCAGCCGAAGCACCAGCAGCAGCGCCACCATCGAGAACCACTGCCACCGCGACCGGCGCAACCTCTCCATACGTTTCGGAAGGCGCACCAGATCAACGAATCCCAACCTTTCGTCGGTAGTGGCCGGCACCATCGTGCGGATACACGCCACGGCAAAGAACCCGGCCAATATCAGTTCCACTAAGATCGTGTTTCGATCCACTCAGCACCTCCTGCGAAATTAAATTTGCCCTTCCACTCTTCCCCGGGAGCCCTGAAAGACCGCTGAGAAACTTCCGCAAACACCGATCCCTACCGAGGGAAATCAGTCCCAAAACGGGCCGCGGACTACCTACACGAGCACGATGTGCTTATTGAGAGGACACGACTCTGTGTCCGAAGGAAACCCGAACCTGACAGGAACGTGCTGCAGGCTCTCCGATCGACGCGGAAGGGAGAAGGGAAAGACCGTCAACTTTCGATTCAGTTGCGGCGCAGAGTTTGCGCGACTTCGATGCGGCTGTCCAACTCAAACTTCTGATGGCCGCAATCGCAATTCGTAATTTGTTTTCGAGGAAGAGACGGAACTAGCGGCCGCGTTTCAATTCTTCACTGAGGATGATCGCTTCGGCAATTTCCTTCATAGAGCGGCGGCGCTGGCGGCTTTCGCGCTGCAAAGTAAGGTAGGAATCTTCCTCGCTGAGCTTCAAATCGCGCTGCAGGATGCCTTTGGCGCGCTCGACCACCTTGCGGGTTTCGAGCCGCTCCGAGAGATTCGAGTTCTCGCTGGCCAGCCGAGCTCTCTCGATTTCGGCGCCCACGAGAAAACCCAGGGTCGCGATGAGGCCCGTTTCCCGCTTGCCGTAAACGTGGGGCGCGCGATTCTGAATGTTGATTACACCAACGAGGTGCCCGCCGCTCGCCACCGGTACGGACAGGAAGGCTTCAAAGCGATCTTCGGGTAGTTCGTTGAACAGCTTGAACCGGGAGTCCTGATAAGCATCCTCCGCGATTACTACGGGCTCGCGATGCTCGGCAACCCAGCCGGTGATGCCCTGGCCGAGCTTCATCTTCAGACGGCCCACGACTTCGGGGTGGGGATTCTTGGACGCGCGCAGAACGAGTTCTTCGCCCTCGAGGACGTAGATCATGCAGGAATCGCATTTCACCACGGATGTAACGAATTCGAGAACGTCCTGGAGAACTTCGGGCAGGGGAGATGCAGCCGAAATGCGGCTGGCGATCCGGTTCAGCAGCGCTATGTCTGACGCCTCGCTGGCGCGGCTATCGGGGCGGTCCGTGGCGGTCGTACGCGCGGAAACGACCCGTCTATCGGCCGAATGGATAGACCACGACGTATCCATAGGCAACTAAAGCTAGCAAGATGCACACTGTCGAGCAATTATCCGTTGGTATAACGGAAATGCCGGCCGCCAAGCGGGTTTACCGGCGAGGCCGGGGCTTGAGCTTTTCCGCCATGATGACCAGCTCGGCCAGCGAATCAGCCTCCATTTTTTGCATCACGCGCCCGCGGTGAACCTTCACCGTAATTTCAGTGAGGCCAAGCTTGGCGGCGGCTTCCTTGTTCATGAGGCCCGTTACTACGAGGTCCATCACTTCGCGCTCCCGAACTGTGAGGGTGTCGAGGCGGGCGCGGAGCTTCGATATTTCCGCTTGCTCCTTCCGCTGGATGCGGTCGCGCTCGATGGCCTGATGCACGGCCTCCAAAAGGTCCTTCTTCTGGAATGGCTTTGCCAGGAAATCCACGGCGCCGGCTTTCATGGCGCGAGACGTCATCGGGACGTCGCCGTGCGCGGTGATAAAAACAATCGGAATGCGGATTCCGATCGACTCCAGCTCTTCCTGGACCTCCAGACCGTTGCGGCCCGGGAGCTTGACGTCCAGGATCAGGCAGCTCGGGGCTTCCGGACGCGGCGCACGGAGGAATTCGTCCGCGGAGGCGAACGTCTCACCGCGAAGGCCGACGGATTCCAGAAGATTGCTGATGGCGTCGCGAACGGAGGCGTCGTCGTCCACGACAAAAATTGCCGGGCTGGGCTCAGGCATCTGAATTCCCCGCGTCCAGCGGGATCGTAAACTGAAAGAGAGCGCCGCTCGAGCGGCCGGATTCGGCCCAGAGATGTCCGCGATGCGATTCGACAATGGAGCGGCTAATCGACAGCCCCATGCCGATTCCCTGAGGCTTCGTCGTGAAAAACGGCTCGAAGATCCGTTCTTCGATTTCGGGACGCAACCCGATGCCGGAATCCTCGACGGAAATCAAAATGGACCGTGAATCGTGCCGCCGCGAACCGATCACCAACTCCTTCGCGCGGTCTGCGAGTCCGTTCGTGGCGTCCATGCCGTTCATCACGAGGTTTAGCACCACCTGCTGCAATTGCACGCGGTCCCCCTGGAGGCGAGGTAGATCGCGAGCGAGTTCGGTCCGGATCGAAATACCGCGACGGATCGCTTCATCGCGCAGAAACACGGTGAGCTCTTCGATGACTTCATTCATATCCAGCCAGTCTTGCGCGGGAGACTCCTTTTTGAATAGCGAGCGGATGCGCCCCAAAACCACGCCCGCCCGAGTGCCATCCTGAATGATGCTTTCCGTGGTGCGGCGTGCTTTCTCGATATTCGGCGGGCTGGCTGAAAGCCATTCGAGAGATGCGTGGCCGTTTGTGACGACCGCGGTCAGCGGCTGGCTGATTTCGTGCGCGATCGAAGAGGTAAGCTCTCCCATGCTGAAAACGCGAGAGAGATGGGCGAGGTCCGCCTGGGTCTCACGAAGAGCTTGCTGCGCCTTGTCGTGCTCCTGGATCGTCCATCGCAATTCCGCATTTGATTTCTGGAGCTCGGTAGTGCGCTCCGCCACTCGAATTTCCAATTGGGTGCGTGCTTCCTTCAACGCCTCTTCGCTTTTCTTCTTCGCGGAACTGACCCAGCTCGCAACCAGCGCGCAGATCACGAACGCGCCGAAGTAGGAGACATTCGTCGGGTCGATGAAGAAAGAATGGAACGGCGGAACAAAGAAATAGTCTGTCAGCAGCGTGGAAAGAAGGACCGCGAATAATCCCGCGCCCGTCCCGCCGAACCACGCGCTCGCCATCACCGCCGCGAAAAACAGGAAGAGAACGGGGTACGGGAAAAAATAGCGCAGTATGAATGTCAGCCCGAAAGCGATCGCCACAAGCACGGCGGCGGTCGCGTAAGGGCGAATCGCGCTCAGCAGCTTCTTCGGCCGAGCGGGCGCTTTCAGGTGTATGGAAGGTGGGCTCTCGAGAGCAGCTTCAATGGGTCCAGAATTTGCCGCCGGAGACGGCGGATGGCCGTACTTCCAATACCCACTGGTCGCTTTCGAGTTCATAGGTGTCGCAGGTGCCCAACTGTTTCTTGCTGAACCGATAGTGCGACGCGGACTCGTCATCGGATCAGGCAACCCGTGTTGTTCCCAAAGTCTGCTCGGACGTATGCAGATAGAATATATCGAGTACGTCCGGGCCAGTCTAATTCGTCCTTTGGATGGAAACAATCGCCTTCCCATAACGGCGCGCGTTTTAGCAAAAATATTCGAATCCTCAGACAAAGTTAAAGGTAGCAGGTCACGGGCCACTCTGAACCTATCGTCGCACGACTTCGATCATTGATCGGTGGCATGGAGGCCACTGGTCATGAAGACGAAGCTATATTCCCGAAGAAAACGCAGTCGCACCAAATCGGTCCTGCGCCTGCCCGACCTCGAGCACGCTACGACCGCAGTCCTGAACAGTCTCACTGGCCCGGATGCTCAACGGGGATATCGTCACGCTATCGACGAATTCGTTGACTGGTATTGTTCAGAACCGCGACTGGCGTTCAACCGGATCGTCGTATTGCGTTACCGCTCCCACCTCGAATCCCGTCAACTCGCACCCGGCACAATCAATCTGCGTCTCGGTGCCGTGCGCCGACTCGCACTACGAAGCAGCCGACTGCGGTCTCCTCAGCGCCGATTTGGCGGCTGGCATTCGCCGGGTTAAGGGCGTGAAGAGGCTGGGCATGCGCCTCGGGAACTGGTTAACAGCAGAGCAAGGCCACGCGCTGTGGCAAGCACCCGACAGTCATCGCCTGAAAGGAAAACGCGACCGAGCTTTGCTCTCCCTGCTCCTCGCGTGCGGCTTGAGAAGACATGAAGCAGTTGCATTAACCTTGGATCACCTTCAGCAGCGCGAAGAACACTGGGCTATTGTCGATCTGGTTGGTAAGGGAGGCCACGTTCGAACGGTTCCGGTTCCCGATTGGGTGAAAACTGAACTGTACGATTGGCTCGCCGCAGCCGCAATTGATCGAGGAAGACTGTTCCGCAGGGTCAACAAAGCTGGGAAGGCATGGGGAGAGGGCATCACGGGAAAGGCGGTCTGGCACATCGTGAAGGAGTCCGCGAAGACCATTGGTATAACCAAATTGGCGCCGCACGATCTGTCGACGGACCTGTGCTCGGCTCTGCCACGCATCGGGAATTCAAGTCCGACACTTCTTTTCTACGATGGTTGGCGCGTCCCGACGAATGCGCGCGGGAATGTCCTTGAGTTCCTCGGCCGCCGAACTCGCGCTGTAATAGCCGGTAAAGTAAGAATCTAAGTTCTACGACACAAAGAGAATTCAAGAAAAACTTCTGTTGAAGTTCACGATTGAGTCCCTAGGAATGCGTGCAATACTATCCTGTACTGACTTGCGCCCAACTCGCACCGATTCGTCTATGACATCGGATCTGCTGCTCGCGGGTCTTTCAGCGCGGCTTGGAAGCTGCGGCTGGCCAAGTTCCGCGCGAGGAATCTCAATATCTCTAGATGCTTCCACCTTTCCTCTGCTGCTTGAGTTTATTCATCGACAAAAGCACCGAGTACCTTCTAACTCACCTGGGGGACTTCGATGCACCGTTGATCGGAGCCTTTCTCGATCACTGTGAGAGAGACCGCCACAATGTATCTCTCACCCTCAACCTTCTTCTCACCTCCATTCTTTCTTTCTTCCTCTATTTCTCTTTCCAATAGCCAGCTGAGTCTTCCATAATCCAAGAGATCCTCTTCATTCCCTATAAGCTCCAGCCGCAGAATCTGATCTTTTTCCTTACTTATCCCTATTTTTAATCTCTTCTCTCTTCCCCTTATCAGCTCACCTTTTGCTTTCTCCTTTACCACACCTTCCTCCTTCTCTCTTTTCAAACTTTTCTACTCCTCTCAGATTTTACCTTATTACTCCTTCAATATCTCATCCTCTTTACCCTCTCTCACTTCTACTACCTACTCAAATTCCTCAACAAACCTCTCACTCCTCTTTCTAAACTCACCTTTCACTCCCTATTCACTCTTTTAAATTTACTCCACGAAGCTGCGGCTGGCCAAGTTCCGCGCGAGGAGATCTCAATATCTCTAGATGCATTCGAACGGAGGTGCGAGTCCGCGCTCCCATCGGCTAAGTGTTGAGTATGTCACCCACAAGACGCGGGCGAACTCGCCTTGCGATAAGCCTAGCGCCTTTCTGATTTTTCGAATCCGCGTTGCAGTCATGTGCCATG
This sequence comes from uncultured Acidobacteriota bacterium, assembly GCA_963841605.1. GTDB lineage: Bacteria > Acidobacteriota > Terriglobia > Acidiferrales > UBA7541 > Palsa-295. The sequence goes on along the minus strand of CAWJDM010000008.1, from coordinate 136,398 downwards.
ATCGCCGTACACGAGGTCCAACAGCCGGTAAATTAAGAACATCGGGTTTTCCGCGCGCGAGTCCCTCAAAGCGGCCCTCAGAACAGGACTGGCCACCTGCTGCTCCAGAAGGATCAGCAGGCGGCAATGGATTCCGGCAGGTGTGCGTCCGCCGGATTCCCAATGATCCACACTTACCTCAGCAGCCCAGAGAGTCCGCGCCAATTCCCTTTTCGATAGACCGAGGCTTCTTCTAATTTTGCGAATGCGGTTGGGCGTCAGCTTTTCCACTGTCCATCCTCTCACCGCTTCGAGGACCCGCTGTGGACGGGCGGTCTCGAAAACGACCGCCCGCCGTCCGCAGATGTTGTGCCTAGAAGTGGAATCCGATCTCGGCCGTCACCGTGCGCGGAGTCACGTAGTGCGTGCCGCTGAACGTCGAGAGGAAGTTGTAGAGCACGTAGTTGTTCGCGATATTGATCACCGTCACCCGGGCGCTCCACTTGTAGCGGTCGCCGTGGAAGACGTTGTCATCTCCGATCGCGAGATCAAACAGATTGCGCCCTCGAATTCGCGGGGGGTTGTGGTCGTCGTTCTCCGTACCCGGCGCCGGCACTTGTATCAGCGCCGAGCCAAACTCGGGTGCCGGGCAGTTGTAGGGGAGCGGTGTGGTAGGTGTCGCGTGCACCCCGTTGCAGGTGAAGCCTGCCTGGAACTCCTGATCGGCGGACAGCGGCACGCCGCCGACGTTGCTGGCGATCATGCTGACGTTTGGCACGCCCCCAACGAGCACCGAGCCCGGGCAGCTGTTGTCGGCATTCACGCCATAGCACGGCGTCGCGCCTGCCACAAGCCCGCTATCGTAGCGCCAGTTGAAGCCGAGCCACGGCCACCGCTGCGATGGCTGGTATTGCAGGTGCGTTGTCTGGTTGAATTTTTCGTCGTGATCGATGCGGAATACGCCGCTCGGCGCGGAAGGGACCGCGCCGGCCCCGGCGATTTGGGGATTGAAGAATCGCGCCGCGACGCTGGACATGATCACATAGGCTGTAATTCCGTGGAAGTTGGTGACGTTCACGCGCCCCGTGAATCCCGGAATCTTCGAGTTGTGCCATTGAATCGGGAACGTGATCGGAGTGTTGCCGAGCACGCTGAAGTCGTAGGCGTTGTGCGTGTATTTCCAAATATATTCGCCGTCGAATACCACGTGCTTCCCGAACGCTTGTTGAAGGCCCGCGTGGAATTCGTTGCGATAGCCCGGCGCCACCGGGGTCAACGAACTCGACGAGCAACCGAGGAGCGCATTCAGCACGGGAGAGCCGCATCCGATGCTGGATAGCACGAGGTTTTCGTTGAAGGGCGTCTCGAGTGTCCGCGCGTAGGAAACCTTGAGAACGGTGTTGCTCTGCTTGATGTTGTACGCTACGCCCAAGCGAGGTTCCGCCTGGGTGGCGCTGCTCAGGCCGTTATACAAGTCGCCGCGGATGCCTACATTGAACGTCCAATTGTTTTTCGTGATCGTGTCCTGGACGTACAGAGCGAGCTCTTTCACGTCGGTGTGCAGCGGAAAGAACTGGCGCGTTGTGAACAAACTTCCACCCCGCGTCAGGTCGTAGGGCAGCAAATCCGGATTGAACAATGGGAATTGAGCGTTATTGGGTGCATCGCCGTTCGATGCAACGTTCGCTTCGTATCCAGCAGCCGCGCACTGGGACGGATCGGTGAAGCCCTGAACGGGAATAAACGCGTCGGAAATTGTGTATTGGTTAGGAGTGGTGTTAGCCGTTATGCAAGGTGCATTCAGCGTTGGATCGACGATCCCCAGCTTGTCATTCTCGGTGAGAACCGTCTGCTCATATGAGACGCCTGCTTTGATATTGTTGATGCCCTTCACGTAGGAAAGGCTCGCGCGGGCTCCGGCGTTCGTCAGAAACCGCAGCTGGGAGACGGATTCTCTCTGAAGGCTCGGCGGACCAAGATCGGCGAACGGATTGTCGCTCGGATAATAATTGTACTGGTCGTGCCGGACCCACGCCCCGACATTCAGCACGGTGTTATTGTTGATCACTCGCGTCCATGTCGGCGCAAGGTTGTAGGTGAGGATTTGCGATCGCTGGTCCGCCGGGCCCACGACAAAGCCGTTGGGTCCAAGGCCCGCGTTGTTGACCACAAGGCCGGACCACGGAATCGCATTCTGGGCGTCGTAGGAATTGGGCGTTTGGAACCACGACCGCGAAAATTCCAGATTGACGTGTAGCGAGTCCGCTTGCGTCAGCTGGTAGTCCAGGCGATCGAAAACGTTCTCTTCATTTCCCTTGTCGTGCATCACCACAAATTCCGGCGGATCGAGGAACCTGCTGGTGTTCAGCCCGTTGGCGGAAATGAAATTTCCCCACTTTGTGCCGCCGTAACCGAAGTTGAACCCGAGATTCGAGCTTCCGAATGACCCGTACGAGCCGGTCACGTCCCCATGGGGCTTCGTCATCCCCTGGCCCGAGCGCGTCGTAACGTCGATCACCACGCTCGTTTTGTCGCCGTATTCCGCCGGCGGTGCGCCGTCGATCACCTCGAGCGATTGCACCGCATCGACCGGAACCTGGTTGGAGAAAACCTTGCTCTGCTGGTCCGTGATCGGCTGCCCGTCGACCGAGAACGAATTTTCCGCGTGATCGCCGAGCCCGTGGAAGAGGCCGTTGGAATCCGCGGCAATTCCCGGCGAAGCCAGTGTCACCAGCGAACTCAGCGATGAGGACTGGCTTTCGAGTGGCAGATCATTGAATAACTTGCGATCGATATCGGTGTGGGCAGTCGAGTCGTTTTCGATCAGGTCGTTTCCGCCTTCCACCGTCACCGTCGTTGTTGTCCCGGCAAGCTGCAGGCTGATTTTCAGCGCCAGTGGCACTGCCGACCTCACATCCACGTCCTGCACGTGTTCGGCAAAGCCCTTCGCCGTCACCGTCATGTGGTACGGGTTGAACGGCACGTTCGGTATCGTGAAGTTTCCCGAGGCATCGGTCGTCGCGCTCTCCTCAAAGCCGCTCACCGGATCGTGGATCGTAACCGTCGCGCCCGGCACCACTGCCCCGGTCTGGTCGGTTACTGTGCCACCGACGTTGACCGAATTTCCGCCCTGGGCCTTCGACGCAGGCGCCATACTCCATGCAGCAGCCAGCAAAAGCAGAACCCCAAGAACCGCTCTCGCGAATCTCATCAAGTTTTCTCCCATTATGAATGCAGCCCCGGTCGATTTCCGAAGCAGCGCTAAATGTGAATGTGGATAGCAGCACGCGCCGCGCAAGCGCCGCGTGCCGGGAGAATTCGGTTTTCTTAGGTCGCGAGATTAAGCGGGTGGGCCGCGGGGATTACTCGGCGTGTAAACGGGATCGATGCTTGGAACGAAATGCTCGGCGGCGACGAACCTTGCTACCGGAACTGGCACTTGTATCGCTACAGGCGCTAAGGCCTGTGGCGCGGCGGCGTGCCCAACCTGGCAAATCTGGCAATGCTGTTCGTTGGCGGCTTGCCCGTGCCAGTGTGCGAGCGCGTGCGTAGTTAGCGCGCTCAATGTTAGGACGAGCGCGACTGCTAGTACTCGTCTCGTTATCTTCAGCATGCCAAACTCAACTCACCCCAGACACATGATTCTACTTCTGGCGCCTCTCGAACAGCAAGTGTCGCATTTTCTTTGTGTAGATACAGCGACGTTCAAAATCCATGCTGAAACCGGACGGCTGACGGGCAACTCGGACGTAATTCACTTGGAAGTTTATGTCGCGGCCCCTCACTTCGTTCAGGGTGAACTCGAAGCCACGGACCCACAAAGATCCCCGGACCGCGGGGCGGAGACTACTTTTCCTTCTTGTTGTTTTCCTGCTGGAGGAGATTTTCGATCAGCGGTTTGAGCACGCTCTGCGAGAGCAGGTCATGCAGCTGCGGCTGAAGCCTCTCGAGCAATTTCTGCACAACGGCGTCGACCGTCGAGGCATCGGCCCCGGAAGACTGCGGCGCGCGGACATTCGGATCGAAGCCCTGCGGCGGATTGAGGAACGGAATTTCGGCCAGGGCCGCGCGATTCGGCGGCGGACCCGTCGGCACGCGTTCTTCGTTGCGTTCGGACGCAGATTCGACGGCGGCAGGCGCAAACAAAACCTCCGGCAAAGAAGGCTGCTCTGCCGGCGCGTCTTCGGCAACAGGCTCATGCAACATCGCTACTTCAAACGCGTGAGCTGCAGGCGCCTCGTGTTGGTCTCCACCGTAATTGGATGTTGGCTCGGGTTCTTCGTCCATCAGCAGAGGCTCGGGCTCGACATGCACCGGCGGAGGAACCACGAGATCCGGTTCCCTGAAAGACGGCGTCGTTTCTTCGTCGCGATCCCACATCTCGGACTCTGTCTGGGACGCGGCGGCTTCGGGAAATTCGGAAGGGTTCGCCGCTGGGGTGTGCGCGTCAGTCTCAATCGGCAGCGCGACATCACCAGTTTCAACTGCGGACGAAGCAACTTGGATGTGAGTTTCTACACTCGCAACTTCGTTGGACGCCATTTCGGCTGACGCAACGTCAAGAGGCGCGGATTCTTCGGGCGCGGACTCTTCGGCGAAAAAGTTCTCCTCAGCCGGTTTCGCCACCGCGAATGCCTTCGCCTGTGGCGGCTCCGACGACGGGGGCTGTTGCTCGATCGCAGCAACCTCGGAAGACCGGGGCTTCGCAAGCTTTGCCACCCAATCATCCTTGCCCTTGGCTTCTTCGTGGGTTTCTTCGACCGCGGGCGCCGACACGACCGCGTCCATCCAATGGCGCATTCGGGACGCCAAGCTGGGCTTCGCTTCGCGGTGCTGCTCGGGCTCGGATGCCACGACTGGCGGTCCAAACGAGCCAGGCGGCGCGCCATCCGTTTCTTTCGGCAAGCTGATTGGCGCGAGCTCCACCGGCGTTGCTTCCACCGGTTCCAGGGCGCGCATGTCGACTTCCTCCGCCAGGGTCGGCACCACCTGCGGGCTCGCGTCCTTGGCCGCGACGACAGGTGTGAACTGGGGCGCTCTGTCTCGCGCCGCGATCGCGGGCGGTTCGACTTTCGGCGCGGGCGGCGCGGATTTGCCTGCTTCCGCCTCGGACGGGAAAAAGGTGGCGGGCTCCAGATCGTCCATCTCGGAGAAAGCAGGCCGATTCGCGTGCTCCTCGGGGATGTCGAAGTCCATGGCGTTGCGGCGCCAGTCGGAAGTGGTGGCCGCGCCTTGGTCATCGTCTTCTTCGTCGTCGCGTTGGGAGACAGGCGCAGGAGGCTCTTTGCCCGGTTCGGGCTCCTCGTCATCTATCGCGCGCACGCCCTTTCCAAAACCGTACACCAAGGCCGCTTCTTCAGCAGTCGGCTCGGGAAACTCGGGCAGAGGTTTCGGCTCGGGCTTCGGCACGTTCGCAATTTCAAACGAGTCAGCCGCGTCGGCCATTGCAGGTGGCTCGGGCGCGGTTTTGGCTTTGGCCAATTCCGCAACCACGCGCGGATTCTTCTCGAGAGCGGAAATCACCATCGCGATCAGCGGGTCCGGCGGAACGAAGGGCTTTTTCAGGACGCCGTCGGCGCCCACGCGGCGCGCTTCTTTTTCGTCGAGGGGATCGAATGCGCCCACCAGCAAAATGACGGGAACGTGCGCGAATCGCTCGTCTTTCTTGACAAATTCGCACACCTCATACCCGTTGCGCACGGGCATGAAGATATCGGCCAGGACGAGGTCCGGATTCAGATCCGGTATGCGGCGGACTGCGGCTTCGCCGTTGCCCACCGCGACCACGGTGATGCCCCGGTCCTCAAAGGCCAGCGAAACCATCTTCTGAATATTGGTGTTGTCGTCCGCGACGAGAATGCTAGGCACGAAGACCCCTCTGGCGGCGCACTTGCCCGTTCAGGCGACCGCGTCTTCCACAGCCTATTGCAACACCCTCCCGGGGGAGCGTCAACCGAGTCTAGATGCAAGCGTGCCTCAGTCGTTAAGTAGGGGGTAATCGAAGAGGTTGTTGGGGATAGTTACCAGGGGACGATTTTCTTCAGACCCTTCTTCTTCTTGCTGGTTGACTCGGTCTTGGAATCCGCCTTTGGCGCGACTGCCGCGGGCGCTTTCGCCTTGGACGTGGAAGATGTGGAACTTGTGGCGCTCGCGGTTGCGTTGGCCTGCGTCGCCTGGGGAGCGGAACTCGGCTGCGATGCGACGGAAGCGGCCGGTCCGGTGCCTGGGACGGCACTGAGCATGGAGGCTGCCGGAGGATCAGACGCCGCCGGAGCACTTGCCGGAGCCTCAGTGCTGGTCGGAGCTGGAGCTGGCGCTGGAGCCGTCGCAGTGCCGGCCGAGGACGAAGCGTCCGCCGCGGAAGTGGGTGCCGCGATGATTTCAGCTCCAACATTCGTCGTTGGCGCGTCGCCATTACCCGTCGAATCAGACGCGCCGCCTTCTACCACGGGCCCGCCAGAATCACTTGCTCCGTCCGCAGCGCTACTGTCGCTCGCGCCCGGGTTATTTGCCGTGACCGTAAACACAGGGCCGGGCGCGTCCGGCTTCAAAACATCGGTGGCTGAAACCAAGTCATTCGGCGGATTCAGATTCGGTTCGCCGGAACGGGCGGCTTCCGAAACATCGGGGCGCGATTCGATCATCCCGAGCGGAATCTTCATCACGAAATTTTCGTGGTGGTGCTTTTCAAACATCTGCTGTTGCTTCATGCGCGCGAGCGCTTCGGGATCGGCCGCGGGCACGGGCATGCCCAGGGCCTTGAGGCGTTCCTTTGCCAGCGGGGCTTGCTTTGACAACGGGTAGTCCTTGACGATGCGCGAATAGCATTCGCCCGCGAGGTCGGCGAAGTGGTTCCTCTGGTCCTCATTCTTGACAACCTGCTTGGCACGCATGTAGATATCTCCAAGCATGGCGAGCGCTTCGTCGCTCTGGCTGTAGAGCGGGTAGCGCTGGGTCAAATCGACGAGCCGCGCCCCGGAAGCGCGGTAGTCCCTCTTGAGATAGTAGAAGCGCGCTACCCGGTAGTAGCCGTCGGCCAGGACCTCCTGAACGTCGCGCAGATACTGCTCGGCCTTCGGGGCCAGCGGATTTTGCGGATACTTCAAAAGAAAGGTCTGGAACTCGTCCTCGGCGGACTCGCCCTGGCTGTTGTCCCGGTCGGACTTGCTCATCATGCGGTAGTGGGACATCCCGACCTGCATCTGCGCGTAGGCGGCTTCGTCAAGAAACGGGAAGAAGACGATGAAATTCTTGTATTCGTCGACGGCCTCGGTCAGGTTCGATGTGCCGCCCTCTTTGTAATAAGAGTCGGCGACGCCCAGCTTGGCCTTGGCAAGGTATTCGCTGTCCGGGTAAGTGTTGATGAGGGTCTGGAAGGTGAGACGCGCCTCGGTATATTTCGAATGCTTGACGTCAAAGACCGCACGCTCGTAGAGAATTTTGTCGGGCTCGGCGGATTGAGCGGTGGCGTCGGCCTGCTTGGCCTCTTTCTTCGGCTTGACCTTGGTCACCTTGACCTTCTGGTGGCCGTAGGCGCTCGAACAGAGAGATCCTGCGAGCACAGCCGCGAATGCGCAAACCGCCAATCGACGCTTGTTCATCACACCCCACGCATGAAGCCTGGCCTAAACCTTCTGCCTCAAGGCTTCGGTTGCAAATTTTCGTAACTGGCGCGCTGCCTCGGCTGGGTCGGGCGTGCGAAAGATCGAAGTCCCCGCGACGAACGTATTCGCACCGGCCTGCGCCAAATCCCCTATGTTCTCAAGCTCCACCCCGCCATCCACTTCGATCCGGAACCCGGCATTATAGCGCCCCCGCCAGTCATTCAGTTGACGGATTTTTTCAATCGCACGGGGGATGAATTTCTGCCCCCCAAAGCCCGGGTTCACCGACATCACCAGGACCGTATCGACCTTATCGAGCACCTCGGAAAGCATCGCCACCGGCGTGGCCGGATTGATCACTGCGCCAGCTTGCGCGCCCGACTCGCGAATCATGGCCAGAGCTCGATCCAGATGCGGCGTGGCCTCCTGATGCACCAGGACGCGGTCCGCGCCCGCGCGCACGAACTCCTCGATATACTCCTCGGGCTGCTCGATCATCAGATGCACGTCGAGCGGCAGGCGGGTTGCCTTGCGTAATGACGCCACGACCGGGATGCCGATCGAAATATTGGGGACGAAGTGGCCGTCCATCACGTCCACGTGGATCACTTCCGCGCCGCCTTGCTCGACGCTCTTGATTTCATCGCCCAATCGGGCAAAATTCGCCGCGAGAATGGACGGAGCGATTTCGATGCGGGAGTAGCTCATGGCAGTCCGATGGATTCTAGCACGCCTGCACGGGCATTTTCGTTATTCGGCCACCTGCAACTCGATCGGCGTGTTAGCGTCCACCCGGCGCCCGTGCTCGGGCGTCTGATCGATTACCGCACCCTGAACGGCGCCCGGCACCGTGGCGGATGCGAGTTTCGCGACTTTCAGCCCCGCGGCGTTTAATTTCGATTCGGCCTCGGCAGCCGGCATCCCGATCAATTGGGGCATGACGTAGGCCGGCGGCTGGGGGCCGAGCGAAACGAGCAGGTCCACATGCGGCCCCGTGACGTCGGTCGTGCCCGGAGCCGGATCCTGCTCGATCACAGCGTCCGCGGGGTAATCCGGCAGGTGCGCGCTCGATACCTCGCCGAGCTGCAAACCTTCTCGCAGCATTTCGATTTGCGCGGCTCGCACGCTCTTGTCCTCGAGCTCCGGGATCGTCACCTTCTGGGGACCGAGGCTCAGCACCACATGCGCGCTCTGCCCGACCTTCACCTCCATATTCACCTGCGGGCTCTGGCGGATCACGGCGTCGACGGGCAGGTTGCTGTAGAGCCTGTCTTCGACTCTGATTCCGATGCCGCGCTTCGCAAGAATCTGCTGCGCTTCGGGCGCTTTGATTCCAACAACATCCGGCATCGCCACTTCGCGGCCCTCGACGGCAAAGCGCATCGCCGTCAATGCGCTAAGGAACGCGACCGAAGACAATATGAATACCAGCACAGACATGCGGAAAATCCAGTGCAAGCGCTCGCGCAGGTTCATCGGGTCATCCCAGGTGTTGCAGCGTCGGACATCATTCCGTATCCATCACCATAATCATCACGCTAGCACGATGGAAAAACGTCGCAAGAAAAATCGGCAGGATCAGAACCATGCCTAGACGCGGATCAGCCCACGGAGCGGTTCAAGCAACTCACCCTGCAAGCTCATCAGCGCGACTCGAAGTATGGCGGCGACGCTGAGCGAATCGCGAATCTCGCCGCGTTTCACGCGTTCGAGCGCCTCGCGGAACGGCACTCGCACCACGTGGAGTTGCTCGTCATCTTCGGGCTGGGCAGCTCCATGGCTGAGGTCCCAAGCGAGGAACGCCGTGCCCTTTTCATTCGTCACGCTGTTGGACAGGTCCATGCCCACAACCTCAAGCCAATTTCTCGCGGTAACGCCGCACTCCTCGCGGAGTTCCCGTTGCGCGGATTCAAGGATCGTCGAGCCCGCGGGTCCGCCACCCTCGGGTATTTCCCAGCTGTAAGCCGCGTGCGGGAACCTGTACTGCCCGACCAGAATCACGTTCCCATCCTCATCGATCGGGACGACGCCGATGGCGTGATTCTTGAAATGGACGACGCCATACACGCCCGGCTTGCCCGCGGGATTCAGCACGTCGTGGTGATCCACGCGAATCCATGGATTCTCGTAAGCGGTCGCGCGGGACACCACGGTCCAGGGATTTTTCGCTTCGTTCATGTCCATTCCATGGTGCCTCAAATCCGGAGGGCGGCGGCGAAGAAACCGTCGGTTTGTTGCTGGCCCGGCAGCGTGCGGAACTGGCCGGCATCGTCAATTAGGGCGGACGCCGATATCCCGGGAGCCAGATCGGGCGCGAGCGTTTCGATCATTTCGCCGGGAGGCACACGCGAAACGCCACTCGCGTCTCGCAAAATCTCCGCGATCACGTCCTCGTTTTCCTCGGGCTCGATCGAGCATGTTGAATAGACAAGCCTGCCGCCGGGAGCGAGATGCGCGACGGCGACACGAAGCATTCGCACCTGCAGCGCGTGGAACTCCGCCAATTGCTCCGGGCGCAATCGCCAGCGAATCTCCGGATGGCGGGCCAACGTGCCAGTCCCGGAGCAGGGCGCGTCCAACAGGATGCGATCGAACCGCTCGTCAAACGGCAGATTTTGGGTCGCGTCGAGCTGCACCAGCCGCACGTTCGACAGTGCGAGACGATCGAGCTGCGCCGCCATGAGGCGCAGCCGGTGCCCGTAGCGATCCGCGGCGACGACTGCGCCCTGGCTTCCGGCGGCGCGCGCCAGGGATTGCGTTTTTCCGCCCGGCGCGGCGCACAAGTCGAGCACTCGATCTCCGCTGCGAACGCCCAGCAGCAACGGAATCGCCTGCGACGCTTCGTCCTGAATTGAAATTCTTCCCGCGCGGAACTCTGCCGTGCGCGATACGCTTCCTCCACTGACGGCAAAAGCATCTCGCAGCAAAGTCCCGGCTTCCACGCGCAAGCTGGCTTGTTCGAGTGCGGCGAATACGTGTTGTCTCTGCGCCGGGTCGCTGAGCGCGCAACTCAGGCGCGGTGTGCGGTTGCCGGCTTCGAGCAGAGCGATCGTTCGCGCTTCGCCGAAACGCGCCAGCCATCGCCTGACAATCCAAACGGGGTGCGAATGCAGAGTGGCGAGCCTTTCCGCCGCGCCGGTATCCAGTCGGGAGAAATTTCTCAGCCGGGACTTTCGATTCTTCGGCCACGCGCCGCAGAACCGCATTCACGAGTGAGGACGCAGACGCCTTCCGCGCCTTTTTCACCAGTTCGACGGATTCGTTCACGGCCGCCGACGCCGGAATCCTTTGCAGAAATCGGAGCTGATATGCACCGAGTCTTAAGGCGACCGCCACAGGCAGATCGAGCCGCTCGACGGCCTTTTCGAGATGAAGTTCCAGGAGAAAATCGAGCAGCAGCCGCTGGCGCAGCACGCCGAGCGTCAACTCTGTCGCAAGGCCGGCATCGGCGGGCTTGACCCTCGCGCCAAGCTCGGCGTGCAGTAGATCGCTGGCGTAGGCGCCCTCTGCTTCCACGCGCCGCAGCACGTCGTACGCGATTTTTCTGGCGGGACTAATGGCCATCGGTAGCTTTGCGCCGCTTCTGGTGCGCTGTCGGGCAAATGACGCTGCCCGATCTCGCGCTCGTAGCTTGCCGTAGGGGCGCCGCCCTGGCCTGAGGACTACGAAGGCTTGCTGCGCCCCGGACTCATGCAAGATCGAAATTCGACGCTAGAAACAAGGTATTTTTCGGAGCGCGCCGCTAGTCCCCGAATCGTTCGCCGGGCACGATGCGCGCGCCATTCATGAATTCCTGCGCCGTGACGCGCTTGCGTCCCTCGAGTTGCACCTGTTCAATCCGCAGGACGGAGGCGCCGCCGCAGATTACGAGCAAGCCATCCTCCTGCGTCGGCAACATGATGCCGGGCATGCCGCCCGCCTCAACCGGCTTGAGCGGCTTTCCCCAAATCTGGCAGCTCTTGCCGCGGAACGACGTGAACGCGCCGGGCCAAGGTTGCAGCCCGCGAATCCGGTCGTAGATTTTCCGCGCACTCAGCCACCAATCGATGCGCCCATCCTCCTTTTTCAGCGGCGGCGCGAGCATCGCCTGCGCGGCATCCTGCGGACTCGCTTCGATCGTGCCGCGATCGAGGCCGCGCAAAGTTTCGGCGACGAGCGGCGCGCCGGCCTCTGCAAGCCGGGCTGCCAACTCAGGAGCGGTCTCGTCGCGGCCGATTTCGGTTTCGTACTTCAGCAGCATCGGCCCGGTATCGAGCCCGGCGTCGATTTGCATGGTGGTCAGGCCGGTGCGCGCCTCGCCATTTACGATGGCCCAGTTGATGGGCGCCGCGCCGCGATATTTCGGCAGCAGCGATGCGTGCAGGTTGATCCACCCGAGCCGCGGGATGTCGATCAGGCGCTGCGAAATAATCTGGCCGTAGGCGATGATGACGACAACATCCGGCGCGAGGCGCTTGAAATAGTCGAGCGCCGCGTCCGACTTGATTTTCTCGGGCTGAAAAACGGGTACGCCGGCCGCGAGCGCCGCGTCCTTCACCGGCGATGTCGCAACTTGCTGGCCGCGGCCGCGAGGGCGGTCGGGCTGCGTCACGACAGCCTCCACGCGAAAATCCTGTTGCGCGATCAGATGCCGCAGCGACGGCACCGCAAAAGCAGGCGTGCCGCAAAAGACGATTCGCAGCGCCACAATACGCCTACCAATCGCCGGCTTTTTTCAGTTTGCGGATTTTGCGCTTGATCATGTCGCGCTTGAGCATGCTGAGGTGGCTGATGAAGAGAATGCCGTCGAGATGATCGATCTCGTGACAGAAGGCGCGCGCCAGAAGCCCTTCGCCGCGCATCTCGAATTCCTTGCCGCCGGCGTCCTGCGCGCGCACCGTGACGTACAACGGACGCGCCACGTGCCCGCGAAAACCGGGGACCGAAAGGCATCCCTCTTCTTCGCGCTGTTCGCCCTCCGCGTGAATCACTTGCGGATTGGCGCAGACGATGCGCCCCTCGGGATTTTTTCCGTTCGTCACGTCGATCACGGCGAGGCGCCGGCTGATCCCGATCTGCGGCGCGGCCAGCCCGACGCCTTGCGCGGCGTACATCGATTCGAACATGTCGTCGACGAGCGCCTGCAGTTCCTCGTCGAATTTCTCCACCCTCTTCGTCGGAGCCTCAAGCACCGGATCGCCGTATTTCACAATCGGATGAATCATCGCCGTTTCGCCTTCTAGAAATTGTCCAATTGACGCTGGTAGCCGTCAAAATTCCTGCGCGTTTCTTCGAGCGAGTCGCCGCCAAACTTCTCGAGGAACGCTCCGGCAAGCGTCAGCGCGACCATCGCCTCGCCCGCTACGCCTCCCGCCGGCACCACGCACACATCCGAGCGCTCGTAGGCCGCCTTCACGGCTTCCTTCGTGTTCATGTCGGCGGTAAGAAGCGCGCGGCGCAGCGTCGAAATCGGCTTCAGATACCCGCGCACGACCACGTCCTGCCCGTTCGTGATGCCGCCCTCGAGCCCGCCCGCGCGATTCGATGAGCGGTCGAATCGCTTCCGCGACGCATCGTACCGGATTTCGTCCTGCACTTCGGAGCCGTAGCTGCTCGCGTTCGTCACACCGGTACCAAGTTCGACCGCCTTCACCGCCTGCATCGACATCACTGCCTGCGCCAGCTTCGCGTCGAGCTTCTCGTCCCACTGCGTGTGCGTTCCAAGGCCGGGCGGGAGCCCGCGCGCGACGACTTCGAAAATTCCTCCCACCGAATCACCCGCGCGCAGCACATGATCGACCTCGGCAATCATGCGGCCCTCCACGTCGCGATCCACGCAACGCAGCGGCGATTCGAGATTTTCGCAGATCGCGACGATTTCGTCCCACGTTGCCGCTCGTTCCAGCCGCACGTGCCCCACCGCAATCGTATGGCTAAGAATCGTGACGCCGAACTCGCGCAGCAGCAGCTTCGCAAGCGAGCCGGCAGCGACGCGAGCCGCCGTTTCCCGCGCCGAGGCGCGCTCGAGAATGTAGCGCGCATCGTGGAAATTATACTTCTGCGAGCCGGGCAAATCGGCGTGCCCGGGGCGCGGCGCCGTCAGCGGGCGTTGCGCGTCCTCGGCGCCTTCGCTGTCCTCGACCGGCAGCGCCTTTCTCCCAATTCTTCCAGTCGCGGTTTTCGATGCGCAAGGCGATCGGCGCGCCGATCGTCTTGCCGTGCCTCACGCCCGATAGGAATTCCGCCTGGTCCTTCTCGATCCGCTGCCGCCCCCCGCGGCCGAATCCCAGCTGGCGGCGGTGCAGCTCTCGGCTCACAAACTCGGGGTCGACCGGGACGCCCGCAGGCAGTCCGGAAACCCAGGCGACCAGCGCCTGCCCGTGAGACTCTCCGGCGGTAACGAATCGCAGCATGTTCAGTGATGTGCCGATATCTGGAACAAACGAAAGATTCTACCGGACGCACCCTCCCCCGTAAAGGCTGCGCGGCCTCTGCTCTCCCGCCGCGAATTCATGCGGCACGGATGATGTTCGCTTGACGGAGTGCATTGTGGAAGTTAGGCTTCCGGTGACGCGCTGGGTGGCCCGCAACCGCGCTTCCACACGATGCCTGAAGCCAGCGAAGCTCCATCCATACTTTCGGTCCTCAGCGGCATCGCCAAACGCGAGATTCTGGCCCTGCAGGACTATTCTCTGCTTTCGTTGCAGGCGGTTCTAAACGTCTTCATGCCGCCCGCCTACTGGTCGGACACCCTCGAACAGATGGACCTGATCGGCGTTGGTTCGCTACCCATCATTCTGGCCGCCTCGCTTTCCATCGGCGGCGTGCTCGTGCTGAACACGGCCTCGCAATTCCAGCGCTTCGGCATGACGGACCTGACGGGCGACGCCGTATCGCTGGCCCTGGTTCGCGAGCTCGGCCCCACGATCACGGCGCTCCTAGTCGCGGGCCGCAACGCCTCGGGGATGGCTTCGGAGCTTGGATCGATGGTGGTGACCGAACAAGTCGACGCGATGCGGGCGCTTGGAACGGATCCCATGCGCAAGCTGGTGACGCCGCGCGTGATCGCGACCATTTTCGTGATGCCGCTGCTGGTTGCGGTGTTCGATTTTGTGGGCCTTGTGGGCGGATTCATCGCGTCGTATTTCACGCTGCGGCTGGGCGCCGTGCAGTTCTGGACGCGCGCCATCGATGCGCTCGAATTCGGCGATCTCATGCAAGGGTTTACCAAGCCTCTCGTCTTCGGCTTTATCGTGGCCACGGTCGGATGTTTTCAGGGGCTTCGCGTTAGAGGAGGCACCCAGGGCGTCGGCCGCGCCACGACGTCCGCTGTGGTGATTTCCTCCGTACTCGTTCTGGTCTCCGATGTATTCCTCGCAAAGCTGCTGATCTATATGTTCCAAAAATAGAGCCGGCGCTCCTCGCAAGTCCTTTGGCAACTTAGCAAATGAAACCCTGACTGCGATCTCCGCCGTTTCCATCTATAATTCGACGATGAGCCCTACCCGACCGGGGTCGTTGCGAGGACTGGCAACGATCGCCCCGGGCGAGCCGTTCGTCGCATTCAAGGACGTGCGCCTCGGCTTCGGCGAAAACGAGGTCCTCCAGGGGATTTCCTTCGAAGTGTGGCCCGGAGAGACCACGGTTTTGCTTGGCGAGAGCGGTTCCGGCAAGACCCTGATCATGAAACTAGCGGCCGGGCTGCTGCGGCCCGATTCCGGCACGGTGTGGGTGATGGGCGAGAAAGTCAGCGAGATGACGGAAGACCAACTGCTGGATTTCCGCCGGCAGGTGGGCTTCGTCTTCCAGGAAGGCGCGCTTTTCGATTCACTCACGGTGGCGGACAACGTCGCCTTTCGCCTGCGCGAAGAGAACGTGCCCGAGGAGGAAATCGAGCAGCGCGTGGGCGAGGCGTTGCGCTTCGTCGAAATGGAGCCCGCCATCGAAAAATATCCGGACGAGCTTTCGGGCGGCATGCGCCGGCGCGTCTCGATCGCCCGGGCGCTTGTCGACAAGCCGCCGCTGGTATTCTACGATTCGCCGACCGCGGGGCTCGATCCCGTCACTTCGCAAACCATCATCACGCTGATCCTGCGCGGCCGCGACCTGCAAGGCGTCACGTCGCTGCTCGCCACGCACCGCGTGCAGGACGCTTTCGGCCTCGCGCATTTCCGTTTCGACGCAGCGACGGGCCGCGTTCTCCGCGCGGACGGCAACGGCGCTGCCGCTCCCGGGCAGAACGATTCTCACTCCGGCATTCCGCCGACCAATGTTCTCGTCGTTCGCGATGGCACGGTCTATTTCGAAGATGCACCCGACAAGATCCTTCACTCAACCGATGATTATTTGAAGAAGTTCCTGGCTTCCGCCGAGTAGCGTTTCCCGGCGAGGGCACCGAGGAGGCAAGCCGATGGCGCAACGAAAGCAACTGACGTGGACCGAGCTGCGAGTTGGCGTGTTCGTGCTCGTAGCGCTCTTCCTTCTGATGGTGGCGATCTTTTACGTCACCGGCGCGGGATTCCTCGGACCGAGGTATCGCCTGATCACGTATCTGCCCGAGGTGGAGGGAATGAAAGCGGGCGCGCCCGTCGATCTCGACGGCGTGGAAGTCGGAAACGTGCAGTCGATCGACTTGACGCCGCACCCTACGGATCACGAGCACAGCATCACGCTCGTGCTGCGCGTCGATAAGAAATTTCAGAAGGACATTCGGACCGACTCAAAGGCGAGCCTCGTCACGCAGGGTTTGCTCGGCGACCGTTACGTCACGATCTCGCGCGGGTTGACCGGGACGGTGATCCCGACAAACGGCATTCTCCCGGCCGAGGAGGCACCGGATATCAAGCAGGTGGTCGAACGCGGCGCTGATGTGGCGGAAAACCTCAGCGTGCTCTCCGATCAGCTCAACGAGATCGTCAGCAAAGTGAGGCGCGGCGAGGGCACGATCGGCAAGGTGCTCAACGATCCCTCGCTCTACAATCACCTCGATAGCATCGCGGCCAGGGCCGATGCGATGACGGCTTCCATCCAGCAGGGCCAGGGCAGCGTCGGCAAACTGATCGAGAGCGACGAACTCTACAACAAGGCCGATTCGGCCGTCTCGAAACTCGACGACGCCATGACCGCGGTCAACGACCAGAAAGGCACGGTCGGCAAGCTGATCTACGATCCTTCAGCCTATAACAACATCAACGGCCTCGCCGAAAAGGGCAACGCGCTGCTCACCGATGTCCGCGCAGGCAAAGGCACCCTCGGCAAGCTCGCCACCGACGACGTTCTCTACTCCAACCTGCGCGATGCCTCCGCAAACGTTCGCGACGCTACCGGAAAGCTCAATTCCAATCAAGGCTCGGTCGGCAAGTTCTTCAACGACCCGGCCTTGTACGACAACTTAACCGGACTCTCGGGCGATATGCGCCTGATGATCTCCGATTTCCGCCGCGATCCGAAGAAATTCCTGCACATCAAGCTCGGTATTTTCTGAAACTAGGAGGCAGCTGCGTCGCACGGCGCGCCGGAGGTTTCGCTTTTTCGGCGCCATGCAAAATCTGCAGCAAGTGCAGCAGGGAGCTTGCTCCCGTCGGGGGGCTTACAGGCGGCTTAATTGATCGAAAAGAGCCAATTTGGACTCGTTTTTGTCAGTGACGAATTCTGTCGCTGCCGCCATCCTGTTCCAGCGGCCAAGTGACCGCGTCTCTCGAAGATAAAGACCAGCCCCCAGGGCATGCAGGCCCGGAGGGCTGATCCGTTTTTGATTTAGTTTGCGGACGCCAATTCGAGCGCCCGGATGTACTCGACAACCGCTTCGCTCCAGCCGTCGATGTGCACCCAGGGACCGTAACCAACGCCGTTCTGGGCGCTCGCCACGTTGATCATGTAGCCGCGGCCTCGCGGCCCCGGCACGCGATCGTGCGCCTGCTCGTCGGTGATCACGATGATTCGGTCGTACTTCTCCGGGATCTTCTCGAGCGCCCGGCCGAGGTAGGTCGCGTTGTGCGACTGGCTAGCATCTACTGCGTCGCGCAGCGCGAACCCTCGCCGCGGGGGCACCTCGACCAGATCGTTCGAGAACGAGTACACGGCCGCCTTCTCGCAGATTTCGCGGAGCAGGATGGCGAGGCCGTATGCCGCGTCGGTACGAAGCATTTCCGACCGTCGCGACAAGGCGTACGTCATGCTGCCCGAGACGTCCACTAGAAGCACGGTCCGGCCGGGAAGCTTGGCTTGCTCGCCGAGCGCGGACAGCATCGCCCATTCGAGCGGCTCTTCCCACTGCGGCACATATCGCGCCGCCGCGAGAAAGCGGAAGGGCAGCACTCGCGCTGTGTTCATGCCTTCGAGCGCCGCCAGCACGAGATCCTCGTCCACTCCGGCCTGCTTCATGTTGCGCAGGTTGCGGAGCAAAGCGAGCGCGCCGAGCTTCCGCTCGCGAAGCAGACGCTCCCATGCCTCGCGCTTTTCCGCGCCCGAGGAAAGCGCGACCTCCCAGGTGTCGGGAGTTTCGAGTTTTCCCTCGATGAGCCGCTTCCAGAGCGCGGCCTGCTCGGCGTCACGCGGCTTCGCGTGGCAGAGGAACAGGACGTCGCGCAGCCGGATCGGCCCGGTGCGGTCGTACTTCGCGAGGTGGTATTCGTCGAAGCGCCGGAAGGCCTGCGCCAGCCCCTTCTTCACCTGAGCGGAGAGCGGGACCTTGCCGTCCTTCCAGTAGATGGCGACGAATTCAGCGAGCTCGTCGGCGCGCTGAATCACCTGCGCGAGCGTCTGCGACACGAGGGCGCGGTGCGTCTTGTGGCGCGCCATTTCGCGCACCAGGAGAAGCGGTGCGTGACGCAGCTTCATCTTCGTCCGCGCCTCGACGGCGAGAACCGCTACCGCTTCCGGCTTCACCTTGGGCACGAGCGTCTGAATGCGCCCCGCAATCTCTACTCCCTCTTCGTAGAACTGGTCTTCCCAGAGCAGGCAGGCCAGCACGGAGCGCCGGAGCTGGAGTTCCGGAGAAATGTTGCGCGCGGGACCGCCCTCGTGCGTGCGCGGCCCCCACGGAATCTTGAACAGGTTGAGTCGTGCCATTGCTGCCTCCCTTCTCTCGCAATCGGGAATTCGCCGGGGAATCATCGGCGACGGTTGTGGCTTGCGCCACCGGCTGCTCTGCCGCTGAGCTACGCGATGGCGCTTGCGCGCCGTCACGGCAGGACTCGAACCTGCGACCGTCCGATTAGAAGTAACCGTCGTCCTCGCCACCGGCGAATTTGGTTTTTTCGTTTATCCCTTCACGCATACAACCTGATGGAGCGTGTGGACAACCTCGACCAGATCGGTCTGAGCCGCCATCACCGCTTCGATCGGCTTGTACGCCGCGGGAGTTTCGTCGATCACGTCCGCATCCTTGCGGCACTCGATGCCCGCCGTCATGCGCTCGTGGTCCGCAACCGAGAAGCGGCGCTTCGCTTCGCCGCGCGACATCGCACGGCCCGCCCCGTGGCTGCAGCTGTTGAAACTCTCGGGGTTGCCCTTGCCGCGAACGATGTAGGAACGCGCTCCCATGCTGCCGGGAATGATTCCCATATCACCCTCGCGCGCGCGGACCGCGCCCTTGCGAGTGACCAGAATGTTTTCACCGTAGTGCGACTCGCGGGCCACATAGTTGTGGTGGCAATTGATCGCCTTGAGCTCGGCCTCGAAAGGACGAACCTCTCCGCAAGCGCGCACGGCAGCCACAATCTGCTCCATCATCAAGTGGCGATTCCAACGCGCGAAATCCTGGGCCCACCCGACGGCCTCGACGTAGTCCTTGAAATGCTCCGACCCGTCGGGGAAGTAGCCGAGATCCCGGTCCGGCAGATGAATGAACATCCGCTCCATGTCCTTGCGTGCAAGTTCAATGAAGTAGCTGCCCATTCGATTGCCCACGCCGCGCGAGCCGCTGTGCAGCATGAACCACACCGCGTCCGACTCATCCAGGCACACTTCGATGAAGTGATTGCCCGTCCCGAGCGTGCCAAGATGATTCGCGTGATTCCCGCGATCGAGCTTCGAGTGCTTCGCGAGAATCGCGTCGTAACGCGGCTTGAGCTCCGCCCACACTTCCATCGCGCGCGCGGGAATATCCGCCCACGCGCCGCGATCGCCTCGCCCGCCATGATTCGTGCGCCCGTGCGGCACCGCCTTCTCGATCGCCGAGCGAATGCCCTTGAGACTCTCGGGCAGATCGCGCGCGTTCAAGTCCGTCTGCATGGCCATCATGCCGCAGCCGATGTCGACACCCACCGCCGCCGGGATGATCGCGCCCTTCGTCGGAATCACGCTGCCGACGGTGGCACCGATACCCCAGTGCACGTCGGGCATGGCCGCCACCCACTTGAAGATGAACGGCAGCTGCGCGACGTTCAGGAGCTGCTCGCGCGCCTGAGCCTCGAGCGGCACACCCTTCGTCCAGGCCTTGATCGGCACGCCCTTTTCGGAAACGATTACGTTGTAGCCCGTCTCGTTCGTGTCCGACATTTTCTTTCTCCTCTGCAGTTTTCTCAGCGTACGAAGTTTCATCTTCGACCTCGAGGCGCGGAGCCGACCCGACTCCGCCCCGCGCCTCCGCAACTTTGCTGCTGATCATGCCGATCAGGGCCAGCAGCTCGCGGCACTTCGCGAAACTTTCCGCCGGGGAACAAGCGGCTGCGCTTATGGCTTGCGCCGTTTTTCTTGAGCTATCCCAATTGCTCGGGAGCAGGCGTCGAACCTGCAACCTCCCGCCGCTTTCGCGACGGGCGCTCTACCGAAGTAAGCGCTGCCTACGCCACCGGCGTGCGATCTATTTCGATCCGTTCAGTTCGATTTCGATTTGGTGCTCGTCCTCTGGCCGTTCGTCCGGGCGCACAAAGCCCAGGACGCGCTTGCCGTCTCGCGGCATCAGCACCCACGCCATCTCTTCCATTTGCTTCAGGCTCTGCCGCTTGGTTTCAAGGTAGCCGGAGCATTGGCGCACGCGGAACCGGACACGGTGCTCGGGCCACGTCGCCTGGCAGAACACGATTTCCTCACTCTCGCTAAACCCTCGCTCGACGTGCGCGTGGACACAGGTCTCACATAGCGGCGGCCCGTGTAATGGCGTGCCGTTTTTCACGTTGACGCTCATCGGCGTCACCCTTTCTAAGAAGCGCGTGCGGCGCTTCGGATTTGCGCAGCCGCGGCTCTCGGCTGCGCAGTGAAAAATCTTTCGCCGGGGAACAAGCGCCCAGGGTGCTCGTCCCGAGTTTCTCCCGCCAGGGTTTCCAGCCCTGCGCCGCAACTAAGCAGCGGACGTAACCCTTGGCCTTCGCCACCGGCGAAAATCTGGGCCAAGGGAACAAGCAGGCGCGGCTTGGGGCATCGAAACCCCGCTGGCTGGCTTTGCCAGACGCAGCCTTTCCATAGAAGTATCCGTGCCTTACGCCACTGGCCGATCAAACTGGGGGAACAAACGCGTGCGGCACGTTTCATGGACAGTGAAGTAGCCGCAAGCTACGCCACCCAGCGGTCAAGTTTTATTGGTCAAGCGACTGAGCTGCAAGGAGATGCTTAATGCGCGGGACTGAAGCCCGTTCGGCCACAATCCCGGCGCAGCGCCAGCGCTTGCCTTGGTAACGAATTGTGTTTGTCACTTATGGTCATGCCGAATGTTCTCCAGCGTCGCGCAGTGTAGAGGAAAGCGATTGTTGATGCAAGCGTAAATTTGCGAAATGCGAAAAGCCGGGGTTGGACCGATTAGTCACGGTGCCGAAATGCGCCTGGACCGCATTGAATGGACGTGAGAGCGACTAGAGGGATTGCGAGCAAGTCATCATCGCCTTAACGGAGGGCAGGCGGCGGTACTGTGTTGGGTTATACTATCGCCAGGTGAACCGACCAGTGGCCGACCGCGAAATCATCTTTGTCGTCGAGGAATCGCCCGAGGGCGGCTATCAGGCGCGAGCGCTCGGGCATTCGATTTTCACCCAGGGCGAGAGCCTTGAGGAACTCCGGCACATGTTGCGTGATGCTGTTGCGTGTCACTTCGATCCTGAGAACAAACCTGCCATCACTCGCCCTACGTCATCAAGTAACAGGTAATCCTTGCTTGAAGTTGCAGGCGGGTCACCACTCACGAATCACCAGTCACGAATCACGAGTCACCAGCCTCATCCTGGCACAATCGACCAAAACGCGCCAAAATCCGCCAATTAAGGCGATTTTATCGGCCCGACGACGTACTCCGGGAGTACGCTGCCGGAACACTATTTCTCCGACTCTGCCGCCACTCACCAATCACCACTCACTGATCAGTTGTCTTGCCACCACTCACCAATCACTACTCACCAATCACGATTCTTTCTCCACCGGCGAAAATTCCAAGGCCAATTCGCGGATGCGGCGCAGGTCGAGCTTGCCGGTACCGAGGTGCGGAAATTCTTCTACTGCGAAGAACTGGTTCGGGCGCGGGATCCACAGATTCGGCAAGCCGGTCTGCGGCAACTTTTCGATTACGGCTTTCAATTCCGCCGGCGGCAGCAGGTGCAGGACGACGAGGCGCTCGCCCTTTTTTCCGTCGGGCACGGCCGTGACCACGAATTTCTGCTCGGTGGCTCCCGCGATCTCGTGCAACTGCTCTTCGACCTTGATGTGCGGCACCATCTCGCCGCCAATTTTGCTGAAGCGGCTGAGGCGGTCGGTGATGGTGAGGAAGCCGTCTTCATCCTCGGTGGCGATGTCGCCCGTGATGTACCAGCCGTCTTGCAGCGCCTCGGCTGTTTTTTCGGGCTTGCCGAGATAGCCTTGCATCACGTTGGGGCCGCGAACCAGCAGCAATCCGGCCGCGCCGGCGGGCATGGACTCGCGCGTTTCGGGATCGACGATGCGAATGCTGATGCCGGGCAGTGGATGCCCGATCCGCCCGCGCTTCCCGCCGACTTGGCGGAAGCCGGGCGCGCGAAAGTCTCGCGTGTTCACGGCGACGACCGGCGAACATTCGGTGGCGCCATAGCCTTCGAGCGGCTTCACGCCAAAGCGGTCTTCGAATGCCAGCGCCAGCCGCTCCGGCAATTTCTCCGCGCCGACCAGCACGAAATCGAGGCTGCCGAAATCTTCCGGCGAGCAGCGCCGCATGTACGCCTGCAAAAACGTTGGCGTCGCCATCAAGAAAGTTACCTGATAGTCGCGCACGAGCTCGCTGATCGCGGTGAGATCGAGCGGGCTCGGATGATAGACGACTGAGACGCCGAGAACCGCGGGCAGGCAGAGCGTAACCGTGAAGCCGAACGAATGGAAAAACGGCAGCACGCCGAGCAGCTTATCTTTGCTGCCGAACATGAAGGTTTGCCCCATCTGCTCGATGTTGGACGCGATGTTGTAGTGCGTCAGCATCACGCCCTTGGGCTCGCCGGTGCTGCCGCTCGAAAAGATAATCGTGGCGAGATCGTCGAGCGTTTGCTTTTTGCCGCTCACCGCGCGTTCGATCCAACCGCCCGGCAGGAACCAGAGCAGCAGCGCGGCGATTCGTTCACCGAGGCGCGAGCCGGCCGCCGCTTCCTCGATCAGGATTGTCTTCCCGGGTACCTTGAGCGGGATGCGATCGAGCAGCGCCTTTGTGGTGATCACGGTTTCGAGCTGGCACTGCGCGGCGCACGACGCGAGCGCTTCGTCCGAGATCGTGTAGTTCAAATTCACCGGAACTTTGCCAGCGAGCATCGCCGCGAAATTCACAAGCGCGCCCGGCACCGAAGGCGGCAGCAGGATGCCGACCATTTCCTGCCCGGCCCAGCTGCTACGCAGCCGCCGCGCGAGAAAGATCGCGCTCAACAGGACGCTGCCCCAGTTCATGCGCGGCCGACGCCGGTCGCCCATCGCGAAGCGGAAGGGAGTGCGGTGCGCGGTGCGAATCAGCGAGCGGTGCAGCGTGCGCAGATGTTTCTTGCGGTGGACGTACGCCGCACTTTGCAACTCTTGCACGGCGCGGCGCACCTCGAAGGGCGTTGCCGTAGGCGGCATCGGCTTGCCGAAACTGATTGTGACGGGATAGGGAATTGAGCGCGGCCTCTTCCAAAGGAAACGCCCGCGATCGAAACTGAAGATGCTGCCCCAAACGCCGTCGAGATTGATCGGGATGATCGGCGCGTCGATGCCTTTCACGATTCGCTCCATGCCGCGGCGGAAGGGAAGCATCTGGCCGATGCGCGTGATCTGCCCCTCGGCGAAAATGCAGACGAGTTCGCCCGCGCGGATCGCGTCGCTCGCGGCGCGCAGCGCGTGGAGCATTTCGCGCGGCCGCAACTCGGAGGAAATCGGAATCACGCCCATCAGCTTGGCGAACGGTTTTACATAGGGCAGGTCGTAGATGCCCTTGTACATCAGGAAACGAATTGGCCGCTCTACTGAAGCGAGCAACAGGTTCGCATCGACAAAAGACATGTGATTGCAGACGAGCAGCGCGCCACCGCGCTCGGGAATATTTTCTCGTCCTTCCACGCGGATCCGGTAGATCGAATGCGTTGCGATCCACAGGACGAATCGCAGCAGGGAATCGGGGAGCAAGTAAATCGAATAGGCGGTGGTGACGAGAGTGAGAATCGCGCCGTCGAGGAAAATGGCAGCGGGTGTCTGATGGAAAACATCCGTGAAAATGTAGTACGCGCCGGATGCGAGCCCGATCCCGATGAACGACACCAGATTCGCCGCAGCGATTACGCCGCCTTTCTGCTCCGGGCGCGGCCGGTGCTGGATCAGCGCGCCCAAGGGAACGGCAAATATTCCGCCGAAAAATCCGAGTAATGCGAGGTGAGTTCCAACCACGGTCAACGAATGGCCAGCGAAGTAAAGCACAGCGCCAAAGATCGTCATTCCAACTGCGCCGAGGGGAATCAGGCCGTACTCGATCTTTCCGCCCGAGAGATAGCCTGCGGCGATGCTGCCGAGGCCGATGCCGACCGCTACGGCCGCCTGCAAATAGGTGGTGTGGGTGTCGTCGACGTGCAGCGTATCGTGCCCGTAGATGATTATTGTGAATTGCAGCAGCGCCGCGAGGAAGAAAAGATATGTGTTCCCGAGGACGGCCCAGCCGAGAGTCCGGTCGGCGACGATCGTCTTCATTTGCGTCGCGAAATCGCCGAACACGTTCCAACGGAAGGTTTTCGTGGGATCGGCGGCGGGGACGCGCGAAATCCCGAAGCTCGTGATGAGCCCCACGCAAGTGAATCCCAGGAGCAAGACGCCAGCCATCGCCTCGTGCCCCGCGTAACGCTCGGCGAGATAACCGGCTGCCATCGTGCCGCCAATGCCGGCGAGAAATGTGCCGAACTCGATGATGCCGTTGCCCCAGGAAAGGCGCGGCTCCGGCAGGAGTTCGGGAAGCAAGCCGTATTTCGACGGTCCGAAAAGCGCGCCTTCCGTGCTGATCAGAAATACGCCCGCGCACTCCAAAGGCAGGCTGCGCAATGCGAGGCTGACGATGAAAAACGCCATCACGGCGATTTCGAATAGCTTCGTGCCGATCGTCACGGTGCGCTTGCTATAGCGGTCCGCCAGGTAGCCGCCCGTCATCGAGAATAGAATGAACGGAATGGCGAACATCGCACCCACGATCGGGACCAGCGAATCGCGCCGCGCCTGCGGGAGATTCATCGCGATCACGATGTAGGTGACGAGGAATTTCAGCGCGTTGTCGTTGAAGCCGGTCTGGAACTGGGTGGCGATCAGGTTCCAGAATCCGCGCTTCCAGTCGCGCGGCGGCTGGGAGGGATGCACCGGCGCGCCTGACGCAGGCTCATTCGGGCGCGCTGCGGAATCGGGATTGGAGGTAGCCGTCGCCATCGGCCTGGGTTCTACTGCAATTCTATCGCAAGGGTGTTTGTGGCATGTAAAGCCCAGTGCATCCGTTTCTAGGAACGGAGGCAGCGAGGCCGCGGCAACAAGCTAGGCAATGACGCGGAGGGAGCGCTTCGTGATGGTGACGTGGCCGCCAGAGACTGAAGTGGGCGAGTCGGGCAGCGGGGTTTCGCGCTTGTGATACTTCGCCGCGATGTAGTCGTTTACCAGCGCCTGGAAAGCGGCGGAGAGCTGGTCATAATTTCCTTCGAGCGTGGTGAATTTCTGGCCGTCGATGTAGACGGGGCAGCGCGGCGTTTCGCCGGTGCCCGGCAGGCTGATACCGATATTGGCGGCCTTCGATTCGCCGGGGCCGTTGACGATGCAGCCCATCACCGCGAGCTTCAACTCCTCGACGCCCTCGTAGTGGCGCTTCCATTCGGGCATGTTGTCGCGAATGTAGCCCTGGATGCTCTCCGCAAGCTCCTGAAACGTGGTGCTCGTGGTGCGGCCGCAGCCGGGGCAAGCGGTGACACTGGGGGCGAAGGTCCGCAGGCCGAGCGATTGCAGCAGCTCGCAGGCGGCGTAGACTTCCTCGCGGCGGTCACCGTTCGGTCGCGGCGTGAGCGACACGCGAACCGTATCCCCGATGCCTTCGGCGAGCAGAATGCCCATCGACGCCGCCGACCACACGAGGCCCTTCGCGCCCATGCCCGCTTCGGTCAAGCCGAGATGCAACGGCTGATCGGTTTTCGCCGCCAGGTCGCGATAGATATCGACGAGATCGCGCGGCCGCGACACCTTGCAGGAAATGATGATCTGGTCTTTGCGCAGTCCGGACTCGATAGCGAGTTCCGTCGATTGGAGCGCCGAGAGAACCATGCACTCGTTGATGATTTCCTCGGATGTCTTCCCGAGATTTTTGTCCGTGTTCTCCTGCATGCGGCTCATCACGAGCTCTTGATTCAGCGAGCCGCCATTCACGCCGATGCGCACCGGCTTGCCATTGTCGCGCGCGACCTTGCAGATCGTGGCGAACTGCTCGTCGCGGCGCTGGCCGTGGCCGACGTTGCCGGGATTGATGCGGTACTTGTCGAGCGCGCGGGCGCAATCGGGATACTTCGTCAGCAGGACGTGCCCGTTGTAATGGAAGTCGCCAATCACGGGAGCATCGCAGCCCGCATCGAGCAGGCGCTGCTTGATTTCGGCTACCTGTGCGGCGGCTTCGGGCATGTTGACGGTGATGCGAACCAGTTCCGATCCGGCCTGTGCCAGTTCGAGGCACTGCTGGGCGGTTGCCGGCGGCGTCGGCTGTGTCGGTGTTGGTCATCGACTGCACGACGACAGGCGCGCCTCCGCCCACCTGCACTTTGCCGACTTTCACGCCGACCGTTGCATGTCGTTTCTTTGGCATGAAGCTTTATTCTAGCGAAATCGGGCAGCGGGATGCCAGGGAGCTTAGGCGGCAGTTTCCGGCTGGGCCGTCAACCGTCCGTGTGGGCGAATTCCGCGTTGCCTCCCCTCAAGTGGCGCCTGATTCATGGCTACGCCCTCAGTCGCCGACCTCATATTCACTTTGCACGAGACCACCTGCATAGGAGTGCGTTCCGACGTGGCGAAGCGGGATGTCGTGCGGCACCGGGCCAAATAGCGGAATGCCTGCCCCAATGAGTACCGGCACGCGCGTGATTACCAACCGGTCGATGCATCCGGCCGCGAGGAATCGCTGAATCGTGATGCCGCCGTCCAAATAAGCATGCTTGAAGCCACGTGCTTTGAGCTGTCTTACGATTTCGGCCGGTTCCCCAGACGTCTGCTCGACAATCACGCCTTTGACGGAGGAGAAATCAAGCGAGTGGCTGCTCAACACAATCATCGGCTTGTGGCCATAAAGCGCCAGATGTCCGAGGTTCAGCACAACCTCGAAAGTCCTGCGGCCGATCACGACTACATTGACGCCAGCAAGGAATTCCTTGAACCCGTGAGGCTCCTGCTCACCCGCGTGCAAGAAGTCGAGCGCGTCGTCCGTGCGAGCCAGAAAGCCATCAACGCTCACTCCGCAGAAGACCGAGAGTTTCATGGCAGGCCTCCCGAGTTGTGGCGCCTCCGGCGCTGCTTACATCTCGGCGCGGTGGGGGACGGGATGGGACTTCCCGTTTCGGACGGGCGGCACGATGGTCGCCATCTTCCGGATCATCGCAAGCACGAGCCTCTTATCGTCGTCCGAGAGCGTGGTCGAATATCGACGGATATCGGCCAGGAAGCGGATCTCCTCTTCCGAGAGTTCGCCGAGCATCTTGCGGGTCTCGCGGTCCTGGGCCGTGTCGGTGCCCGGGAAGAAATCGGCCAAGCTGATCTCCATGGCTTCGGCAATCTTCGCAAGCGTCTCGAGCGAAGGAACGGTGTGGCCGTTCTCGACGCGCGACAGGTAGCATCGGAGAAGCCCTGTGCGGCGCTCGATATCGCCCTGGGAAAGGCCGCGGTCGCTGCGGTAGGATCGAATCACTTCGCCGATATTCACTTTGGGCTTTTCTTTTGGCATGGCGTCACTTCCTGCGTGGAGTATCGTTCTCTACAACAGATGGTATCTTACGAGTTACCCCAAAACCGGCACAAGGCCAATCTCGGGCGGCGTTCCTATCAGCAACCCCTTTGCCGGGGCCCTAGTTTGCGCTCAATTCGCGCTAGTTGGAAGGGCCTTCCAGAGGTACCGTAACGTCTTGCTGAAGCTTGAATTCGAGCACCGTCTCGCTCGGGATGCGAACCTGGTCGCCCTTGGTCACCACCTGCACGGTCGCGCCAGCTCCCGCGCCGACCGCGCCGCCGATGGCTGCGCCCTTGCCGCCGCCTGCGATGGCACCGATGATCGTGCCGAGTACGGCTCCGCCTCCAATGCGTTCCGCGCTCTGAGTGCCGCGGCCCTTGCCTGCTACTTCGTAGTCGGTGGAATCAACGGGAACGATGTTGCCATTGATTCGGATGCCGGTCAGTTCCAGCGTCAGTTGTGCCGCTCCGGAGATTTTTCCGGCTTCCCTGGCTTGGGTGAGTTTGCCATACACATCGGCGCTCGCCGGGGCGACGACGGTGTCGCCAACTACGAGCGGACTTTCGAGGCTCCCGTGGAAAGTGTCACCGATCTTATTCGTTGAGGAATCCACGCCGTCGATCATTCTTACAAATACCGAGGTCCCGGCTGGGATGGTAATCGCCTGAGTGGTCTGCGCGCCAGACTGGGCCGGCGGCGGTGCCGAATTTGAGGCTGTCGTCTCAGCTGCCGGCGCAGGAGAGGCTGGCGCCGGCGGCGGAGTTGCCGGGGCGACCGCTTGGGCTGGAGGGGGGGGTGCTGATTCAGGAGCAACGGCAGGCGCGCTGGACGTGTCACCTGCGTCGCTGAAGCCGATGTTCAGTACGTCTTTGGTCGCAAAGACTTGTTCCTGACCATCCACCCGAAACCGGATGTTAAGGGGCGAACCTCCTACGAACTGTCCCTGGATGACGCGCCCGTCTCGCAGCTCAAGAATGTCGCCCGAAGCAATCGCCGCGAGTCCGCAGCTGAGGATCGCTGATCCAGCGAGTACGAAGGCAAGACGGCTTAACTTCCCGGCCGCTATCCTGAACAGCCTTGCTTGTATTTTCATGGATGCCTCCGCGGTTCTGACGCAGGCGAAGCGTGGACAGCCCTCGCGCCGCCGGGGCGGGTCGCCGTTGAATCCCTATGATAGCGCAGGGCCGGGATAAGGTTGTAGCCGACACCCGGAATCCAAGAGGAAGAGGAGGTGATGGCTGAGGCGCTCCTACAGCACCGACGGAACGACGGGGGGCTGTGTTGCCGAATTCTGCGCGCTTTGTTTACCGGCGCGTTTGTTGGTGTAGAGCGCCTCGTCGGCTCGTTTCAGTAATTCTTCCGAAGTCTCGCCCGCTCGGTAGTCGGTCCACCCTCGGGAGAACCGGCAAGGGATCTTCTCCGTGCCATATTGGACTTCCAGTCCCTCGACACGGGCGACAACGTGCCCGACTTCACCTGCGCGGCACTCGGGAAGAAGTACCATGAATTCGTCGCCTCCGAGGCGCACGGCCAAGTCGGAGCCGCGAATGGCCTTCTGTAAACGCTCGGCGAAGCCTTTGAGCAACAGATCGCCTGCCGGGTGGCCCATTCTGTCGTTGATCTGTTTGAGGCCATCGAGATCCATCAACAAAACGGTCAGTGGCCGTTCATGGCGCACCGCGCGGCTGATTTCCTCCGCAAGACGCTGCTCGCCCGACCGGCGATTATAGAGACCGGTGAGCTGATCGAGGGCCGCGAGTTTGTACACCTCATTGGTAAGGTTTTCAACCTTCGTCAAGGAGTTCACCTGGTCCGCAATCTGGTTGCGCATCTTTATAATCATCGTCTGCTGGTAGACGAGGTATACGGCGAATAACAGCACAATCCCCACGAGCGCGCGCACGGACTGATTCAGGTAAAAGGAGTAGGTTCCCTGCTCCCGGGCCAACATGGCCGGGAAAGCAAACGAAGCGACCGCAATCGTCAGCAGAATCAGGACCAGCACGGTCGAAGACCATAGCCACCACTGGCGGCGGTCCAGCCTCCGCAGATTTTCGCGGAAGGCCTCCGGCTCCGTTTTTGGGCTTTCTTGAGAGGGTCCTGTTTCGACCATTTGATGCGCCTATGCTTTCATATGTTAGTACCCCGATCTGGGCGGAAACTCCAAATGGTATGTTCGAGACGGTTTCCATATCGCCATCCGTGAATTTACGGTGCGGGCATCGCGGTAGGGGTCTTCGCCACGTTTCGGCGTTCCCGGTATGCGCCGCTCCCGAGGTGTTTACTATATATCAACGGACGCCCGACCTTGATTCTTGCTTCTCCTCGTTAGCGTTCGCACCTTCGCCATCGTTCCACTTTTCTTCCACGCTATATTCGCGGGCATCGGGGTTGT
Source organism: uncultured Acidobacteriota bacterium (assembly GCA_963841605.1). Classification (GTDB taxonomy): domain Bacteria; phylum Acidobacteriota; class Terriglobia; order Acidiferrales; family UBA7541; genus Palsa-295. Next base: position 106,088 of record CAWJDM010000008.1, on the reverse strand, counting down.
TCCACAAAACGCTAAGGAGACATTCATGAAATCGATCAAGGCAGCTTGCCTGTTGGTCCTTACACTCGCAGTGCTCGCGGTTCCGGCGACGCAGGCCATTTATCAGGGAACCCTTTCAAGGACGGTGGTCCGCGACCTTTCGGCCGGCCCATTCCCGCCGCCGCACGTTCTTTAGACTTTGGAGGCCATAATCGGACGGGGAGCACTCTGCGCCCCGTCCGGCTGTGCTAGGATTTCCTTTCGCCCGAAAGGTGAATCCTGATGGTGTGGTTGATTGTTTTGTGCTCCGGACTCCTGCTGCAGGTCGGGATTTTGCTTCGAGGCTTTAGAGAGAGGTTGCTCGCGGGATATTCTTTCTTCTACGCGTACATTCTTTCCGATTTCTTGGGCAACGCCTTAGCGCTCGTGCTTTGGAGACTAGCCCCCGCTTCATATCAAAGGTCCTATTGGATCTTGCAGTTTGCGACCCTCTTGATCGGCTGTGGCATCATCCTGGAGATATTCAGACACGTATTGTCTCCTTATCGTGGCGCGGAAAAATTCGCCATGGCGATAGGGCTCTTTATCTTTGGAGCAGTTTTCTGCTTTGCCATCGTGTACCGGCTCATCGTACCGTCGCCCGGCAGGACGCTCTTCGAACTTGAAAGAAACGTGCGAACCGTACAGGCGATCTTGCTGTTCGGAATACTTGTCGTGGTCTCTTATTACCGGGTTCCGTTGGGAAAGAACATCAAGGGGATGATTGCGGGATACGGTCTCTATATAGTCACGAGCCTGTCCACTCTGGCGATCCGAGCATATGCTGGCCCCAGATTCAATGACACTTGGAACGTGATTCAGCCGCTCTCATTTGATGCGTCCCTGACGATCTGGCTGGTAGCGCTCTGGTCGTACCAACCGAATCCTGCCCCCGACTCAGCTGTGCCCCTGGAAGAAGATTACGAGATGCTCGCCAGGAGGACGAGGCGCGCCCTGGCTTCAATGCGGTCGCATCTTACGAAGGCCGCTCGGCCCTGACAGGCCGGTCGCCCATTTCACCCCCGCTGGCCGACCAGTATGTTCGTACTATTGCCTCCCGAGTTAGCGAGCCCTAAACTGATGGCGTTGTATTGGATCGATTCGCGATGACGATGGCGCTCACAACAAGAGTCGGGAACAGACTACAAGGGCGGTATCCTCGGGCCCGTCCGTACGGTGGGGACCGGCGCTGGATACTCTATTTGGTAGTTGGCGGCCTCGTCACTATTTATCTCTGGACACTCGCGGCCATAAGCGATAGTGTCAGCGATCTGGAGCCGGGCTACCGAGTCTTTCGGTGGTTTCTGCTCCTGGCAGTGCTGGACTGGGTGTATGCGATCCGAGCCTACGACTCCAGGTGGCCGGATGTTGAGGTTGCTCGTTCCAGTGACAATCGCAACGTAAAGGCGGTCCGAACGTGATTCAACTGTTTTTTTTCCTTCTTATCGGCGCCGCGCTTCTCTCGTCGCTTCTGTTTCTTTCGCGACATGGGGGCTCCCGTGTGGAAGGAGATTCCGTAGTTCTCCTGGAAGCTCGAAAGGCGCTCGACGCTCTGCAGGGAGGCCTGCTTCCGGAGGAGCTTGTACAACGGATTTTCGCGAAGGATGATCTTGATTATCTGATCTCGATGCCGGCCTCCAAGTCTGTGCGCGATCTTTTCGTTGTCGAGCGGAAGAAAATCGCCCTTTCATGGATCAGCCAGGTTCGGCGCCAAATCTCGAGTCTGAGACGTTTCCATGTGGGTGCCGCGCGATCCTACACACGGCTTGGCCTGCGCACCGAGTTTCAGCTTGCTTGCCACTTCGCAGCTTTGCTCGTGGGCTGTCGCGCTTTGCGCCTGGCGGTATATGTGGGTGGCCCTTATGTGGCTCCTCGCATGGTCGGCACCACAGCAATCGCAGCGGCCAAGATCTGCGCGATTTCCGAGCAGTCACTTGGCTTTTTGAACCCCGTGCAGCTGAAGCCATATGCCCATAATTCGCTGCCATCGTAGGAGATAGACACGCGTGATTAGCTCGCCCAAGCGAATGGACGTGGAACAGGCCCGCGAAGACCTATGCCGGCGGACACTGTCCGAAATTCAGCGCCCTTTGGACCGCCTGATCTACCTGGCTTCCATGAGGGACTACAACACAGGCGTTTACCATCACGACGGCCTGGCGTCCCGCTTTACCGAAGAAGTCGCCTGCGAGGCCCTAGCGGATTGCCACCGCGAGGCGTTCCGCGAACTGGTAATTTGCCCGCTGGACGAGCTTGTGTCCCAACTCGACGCGTACAGAAGCTCAACGCATACCAGCCCGCGCGAGTTTCTGACAGCTTGGGGAAGACTCGAGCCCTACCGTGTCGCCGTACCGGTGCAAGCGGATCCCTTGTCCGCCGAATTCCTGTTCTCGAACTTCAAGATCGCCTTGGCAGTTTTGGAATCTCAGCTGGACTCTCGTCCGGCGGGACTAGCCGCATAGCAACGCCTGTTACCTGCCCCACAATTTCGGCCTCCGACGGATACGCGAACTGCCGAATCGCAGTGCCTGAAAGCGGATGCGGGACCAACGTCAGCTGCGAACCCCGTACCTCGCACCAGGAGCATGCATATCCATCCCGGAGCTCAACGAAGAAGATCGGCCGATCGAATTCCGTCCGCCACTCCGCCGGCTGCAGTCTGCTCGGGTGGCTGTCGATCTGCACGAATGAACCCGGTCGGAGCAAAGGATACATCGTGTGATCCTGCAACCCGATGAATCCATACTGGCAGTGGCGCACGTCGAGTTTCTGGATCAACGCCACCGGTATTTCGCCCCACACCTCCACCATTCTCGAAATCAAACTTGTGGTTTCCAGGCTGAAGCTTTTATCGAAGCGCACCGGAAAGGTGACGGATTTCTCGCCATCGGGAACTTCGAACGAAGCCAGATGCGTGTTTTGCAGGGGCAGCGCGAGCTGGTAACGCGAAGTCGCGCCTAAGTCGATCCCGAAGACGGCGAGGAGTTCGTGGAACTTTGTGCGGTAAATCACGCTTAAGCTGTACAACTTGTAAATGCTGGGTATGGAATTCTTATTCTCGAGTTGCGTGAGCCAGGCGTTCGAAATGTAGAATTCTTCGTTCTGGCGGTCTTCGGCAATCGTACGACTGAATTCTTCCACTTCGCGAGTGGTAACCCCAAGCCGATTGCGGAGTTCCCGAAGTTGTTCTCCTGGACGCATAGGTGGCCCCGATGAACTTGTTGCCGTCACGGAACATCACAGCACGGAACATCAACTTCTCATGACCCGCCCACCAAATTACCACACCTTAAATCTTTCCCTCAGTCGAATCAACTGATTTGAAGCGAGTTGTAGTCAGAACCGAAAAGCTCGTTGCCCTACACTGATGCTCCGGGTCAGCAACAAGAATGCTTACTAGTACTGATCTGCTTGTAATTAGAAGCAATTGCAGGATGTTTTCTGCAACTTTCGTCATCGGTGCAAACTTAGGTGGTTTGCGCTGATAGCCGCTCCTGGTGTGCCGTTGAGGAACCCGGATTCGCGTTTCCTTAGGCATGTTTTCGCTTTCGTATCATCCCGCGCCGTGCGACTGGTCGCAAACGCGCGATTGTGCGACCCTGAGGTTATCCGCCAGGGGGCGAGATCATGCCCGACACACTCGATCCAACCGCTTCTGGACAGTCCTGGGGAGAGCGCCGCACTGTTCCGCGCTACTCACTGATCGCCACTGCCGAGGTGATCGAACCCCCTTCAGACGCTCGGATGTCCGGCCGGATTTCGGAGATCAGCCGCAAAGGTTGTTACCTCGATATCCTGAACACGCTGCCGGTCGGTACCACGGTTCAGTTGCGCGTAACGCGCGATCAAGGCAGTTTCGCCACGATGGCGAGGATCATCTACGTTCAGGAGGGGATCGGAATGGGTCTCGCGTTTGTTGATCCGCCGGAAGATCAGCTTCGGATCCTCGATTCCTGGATTGCCGAGCTTGAGACTTAAGGCGCTGCGGCTGGGTCATTCCTTTCGATCACGCCGCAGGCTACGTGAGGACCTGAATTCCCGCCGCCCTCGGCCTTGTCATCCGCCGGGTTTTCGTCGATCACAATTGAGGTTCCACCGGGATGGAAGAGCGAATTCGATCCATCGCCGAGAGTCACTCCCTTCGCTACAATCGTTGCCTGCAAGTGGCCATCGAGACCCGCCTCTACGTTGGGAAGGTCGCCCGCGGATGGCCGGCTGGCGTTGGCTGCTGCGTGTTCTTTCGCGTCAGGATCGAAGGGCGCTCCGGCGGATGTGAAGTCCGGGCCCTCGCATTTCCCTACCGAGAGAATGCGCACGGCGTGCAATCCAGGCACCTGCTGGATCACGTCCAGCTCTATTTTCACGCCATCCGCAACAGGGAAGAACTTGGCGGTCCCGAGCTTCTCCTCTACGGGACTCAAGATATCCGCGTAAGCGCCCGGCTCGGCGGACTGCGCAAATACCGTGCGATGAAATGGCCCGCGGTTACAAGCGAAAGCCGCGACAAAGCCGAGAAATGTGCATAGCACTGCCCTGCGGCATCGCGGCACGATGTGGCCCTCTCGCTCCCAACCATTAATTTTACTCGAATTTGGATGCTCTAGGGGAGTTTCCAGTCCGCAGGCGGGGTGTTCACGGCCCAGAATTCAGGAGCGGGCTGCAGGAATTCAACCGCGACCTGGGCCAAACCAGCGCGATCGGGGCCTAAATAGGACACTTTCGCTTCGCGCTCGTCCCAGTTCTGTGGATTCATGACGACCAGCCTTTGACCCAGAGTGACTTTCGTGGCCATCATCAGGAGGGCGCCATGCGCGCTCACGGTTACCGTGAACGTCTCCTCGCGAAACGCCGGGTGATCGGCCGGTCCGCCGCAAATTACGACCGGCACATCAAGCAGGAGCCGTTCGCTTCGCCTCTGTCCTGTCTGTCCGGCCATATTCGATTCGCGCCCCTCGTCTCCCATCCACTATCCCTCCATTGGCCCAACACGCCCATTGAAAATATCGCGCGATGCCCTCCGGAGTAAACTCGGGCTCGGGCGCGACCGGACTGTACAGATCGCCGACCTTTACAGTAGACTAGCTTGGTGACAAGACAGTTGAGTCCGGCGAAGCCTACCCACGGCCCACGGCCGAGACGGTTGCGGCCGAGCACGTACGATGCGACCAGCGACCGGCGGCGCCAGATCGTCGAATGGCTGCGCGCCCGCGGCGGACCCGTTCCGGGCAGCGAGATCGCCAAGCATTTCCGCGTAAGCCGCCAGTGCTTGGTTCAAGACGTGGCAATTCTTCGTGCGCGCGGCGAGGAGATTCTGGCGACGCCGACAGGCTATCGCTTACCCGCGGAATCCAATCGAGCCCATCGAGAAATTCTCGCCTGCAAGCATCCGCCCGAGCGAACCGAAGAGGAACTCCAGATTCTTCTCGACCACGGTGTCCGGATTCTCGACGTGATTGTCGAGCACCCGCTCTATGGAGAGCTTCGGGGCTCTCTAATGCTTGAGTCGCGCGCCGACCTGCAGGACTTTCTCGAGCACGTGCGCGCGTCGCATGCCGCGCTGCTCTCCTCGCTCACGGACGGGGTGCACCTGCACACGGTGGAAGCCTCGCGGCCGGAGATGATTTCACGCGCAAAGACACAGCTGCGCGCTCGCGGTTTTCTTCTGAAATAGCGGCGGGATCAGGCCAACCTCGAGATGAGCCTCACACGCGAACAACGAACCGAGAAAGCCCTCTTCCGGGGCGCGAGTCTCACGCTCGACCACCCGGAATACCGCGATACTGTTCGCGCGCTTACAGAAGCCCTCTTGCGTGACGATCTTGCGCCGCGGGATCTCACCGTCGCCGCCCTCGGCGTCAGCGGCGGGCACTCCGAAGCCGCGATCCTGGCGCGCGATGGTGGGGTGGTTGCAGGCCTCGCTGAACTGGCTTTCTTGCTGCAATCGCATGGCGTGGCCGCCAGCTTAGAGAAGCGCGACGGCGACGCGATCCGACCCGGTGATTTGCTGCTGCGAGCGGAGGGCGAGGAGATGCAACTCCTCGCGCTCGAACGGGTGGGGCTGAATCTGATTCAAAGAATGAGCGGCATCGCGACCGCGATTCGCTGCCTCCAGGAGCGCACCAAACGCCAGTGTCCCGCCACGCGAGTTGTCGGCACGCGCAAGACTCCCTGGGGGCTGCTGGACAAGCGCGCACTGCATCTCGGCAACGGTGGCACGCACCGCCTCGGGCTTGGCGACGCCATTGTCGTGAAAAACAACCATCTCGCGCTGCTGGCTGCTCGCGAGGAAGAAGCCGCACCGATTGCGATCGAAAAGGCGTGGGCGTTTCGCAAGGATTCCGCCTTCATTGAGGTTGAAGTGCGCGGCGAAGCCGCCGCGCGCGCAGCGGCCGAGACGTTTCGCCGCTTGCAGGAAAATGCGGCGGAAGAATATCCATGCCTGCTCATGCTGGACAACATGACCCCGGATCAAACCGGCGCGATTCTCGACGTGCTGCGCCGCGAGAATTTATGGGATCACGTTTTGATCGAGGCCAGCGGCGGCATTTCTGAATCGAATGTGGACGCGTACGCCGCTCGCGGCGTCGACGCCATTTCGATCGGCGCGCTCACGCATTCGGCCCGCGCGCTCGATATTTGCCAGAGAATTTCATAGCCCTTGGGAAAGAGGACCCCGTCATGACAAACGCAAGCGCCGTACAAGAAGCTTTCGAATCGCGCTACACCCTTCCGGTGGTCGAGAACATCACCGACACGGCCGACGAGATTCGCAGAAAGCAGGAGCGCGTCCGCCAACTCTGCGCCGAGCGCAACGCGATTCTGCTCGCTCACCATTATCAGCGCCCCGAGGTGCAGGAAGTGGCCGACGCCGTCGCAGACTCGCTGAAACTTTCGCAAGCTGCTGCGAAAACCAACGCCGACGTGATCGTATTTTGCGGCGTGCACTTCATGGCTGAAACGGCGGCCATTCTGCTGCCGGAGAAGACGGTTCTGTTGCCCGACTTGCGTGCGGGATGCTCGCTGGCGGCAGCCGTCACACCCGAGGAGCTGCGCAAGTGGAAGGAGAGGTTGCCCGGTTGCGTCGTCGTCGCGTACATCAATACGTCCGCCGCGGTGAAGGCTGAAAGCGACTACTGCTGCACCTCGGCCAACGCCGCGAAAGTCGTCTCGGCGATTCCCGCGGACAAGACGATCCTCTTCCTGCCGGACAAATTCCTCGCGACGGTGGTCGCGCGACAGACCGGGCGCAGCAACATCGTTGCCTATCCGGGCTACTGCCACGTCCACAAGACGATTCGTCCGGAGCAGGTCGTCGAGATCATGGATGAACATCCAGACATCGAATTGCTGCTCCATCCGGAATGCGGCTGCGTCAGCTCCTGCATGGCGAAGGCGGTCGATGGCACGCTGCCCGCTGACCGGACCTTCTTCTTGTCCACCGAGGGGATGCTGCGGCACATCGGCAACTCGCCCGCCGGCGAATTCGCGGTCGGCACCGAGCTCGGCATCATGCATCAGTTGAATAAGAAGTTTCCCGATAAGAAATTCTATCCCGTGAACCCGGATGCGGTTTGCTCGTTCATGAAGACCATCACGCTCGACAACGTGATTCGCTCGCTCGAAACTCTGACGCCGCAGGTACGCGTGCCCGAAGAGATCGCGCGCAAGGCGAAGCGTGCGATCGATCGCATGCTCGAGCTGGCGTAGGCCGCGACGATGCTGAAAATCGGATTACTCGGAGTCGGCGCCATCGGCAGAACCATCGCCGTAGCGCTCGATCAAAAACAAGTGGATGCGGAATTGGTCGCGCTATCCGACCAGGACTGCACTCGCGCCAAATCTCTCTCTTCCGAGCTTTCCGGCCATCCGCCTGTCGTCTCTATCGACGAGATGATTGAGCGCTGCGAGCTGGCGGTCGAAGCGGCCAGCCAGGCAGCGCTTCCGGAATTCGTGCCCAAGGCGCTCGCACGCGGCCGCGACATGCTGATCATGAGCGTGGGTGGCCTGCTCGGCCGCGAAGAGTGGTTGCGGCAGGCGCGCGAGAAAGGTTGCCACATCTACGTGCCCTCGGGCGCGATCGCGGGCCTCGATGGGATTAAATCGGCGTCGATCGGGCGGATCGAATCGGCGCTATTGACGAGCCGCAAGCCCGTCGCGGCTCTCAAGGGATCGAAGTACGTCGTCGACCGCAATTTACCGCTCGACACTTTCAAGGAGGACACCGTGATCTTCGAGGGGCTCGCCGAGGAGGCCGCTCGCGCGTTTCCTGCAACCTCCAACGTCGCGGCTTCGCTACGGCTCGCCGTCGACCCTGTGGCGCCGGTTCCCGTGCGCGTCCGCGTAGTTGCCGTGCCGGGCGGAAACGAAAACGTCCACGAAATTCGCGTGCAGGGCGAATTCGGCCGACTCACGGTGAAAGTCGAGAACGTGCCGTCGAAATCGAATCCGCGCACGTCGCAGCTCGCGGCCTTCTCGGCCATCGCCACGTTGAAAAACCTCACGCGCTCGCTCCGCGTCGGGACGTAGATTGTCCCCGGCGCCGGCCTGCTTCCCCTCGCGTGCGGCGAGTGTTCCCGCGTGCGCTTGCACAAGACGGCTGTGCTCCCACGGATGGTCATTGCGCCCCTGCGTGTGAATGCGATATAAAACGCGCGGCACTGGCAGAGGAAACGTGAACCGGCTGCCGCGCGTCACATAGCCACAGAATGAAGCCTAAGAATTCTGTTTGGGGGAAATCCGCATGAGGAAAGCATACTGTCTAGTCGCATTCCTATTTCTTGCCGGAGCACTTGTCCCGGCACAAGCGCAGGATGAAACACCGCCACCGCCCGCAGCACAGGGACAAGGCGCCCCTCCGGCCGCCGCGCGCCCCGCGCAGCGCCCCCCGGGAATGTTCATGGCGGCGCCGCTGCCTCACGGCGTGGTCAAGGACTACAAGCCCGTAACGGACGAGATGCTCCTGAATCCGCCGCCCGGCGATTGGCTGCAGTACAGCCGCACCTACGACGCCTGGCGGTATAGCCCGCTGAAACAGATCAACAAGAAAAATATCAGTCAGCTGCACATCGCCTGGGTGAAGGGACTGCCCGCCGGAACGACGGAGACGATTCCAATCGTTCACGACGGAGTGATGTATCTGATCGCGCCGGGCGCGGACGTGATGGCCGTGGACGCCACCAATGGCGACATCATCTGGCAGTACCACCGCGACTTCAAGGAACCCCGGGTGGCTGCCATGGAACGCACCAAGGCTCTCGCAATCTACAAGGACATGATTTACTACACGGCGCCCGACGGCTACGTCGTCGCGCTCGATGCGACCACCGGCAAAGTCCGCTGGGAAACGTACAAGACGGACACGCAGAACACCTCCGGCGCGATCGTCGTGGACGGCAAAGTGATTTCGGGCGGGACTTGCGGCCGCGGACGCGAGAGCTGCTTCATCGAGGCAGACGATGCCGACACGGGCAAGGAACTTTGGCGCTTCTACAACGTCGCAGGGCCGGGCGATCCCGGCTACGCCTCGTGGGGCGGCGCGGACAACACGAATGACACGGCGTCGACTTGGGGCATGCCCGGAAATTACGATCCGGTTCGCAAGGTAATCTACTGGGGCATCGCGAATCCTTCGCCATACGAACGCCTCGCGCGCCACGGCGGGGATCCTGATGGCACGTCGCGCACGGCTCCGGCCGACCTCTATAGCAACTGCACGATTGCGCTCGATCCGCAGACCGGCAAGCTCATCTGGTATTACCAGCATCTGCCCGCCGACGACTGGGATACCGACCACACGCACGAACGCACGCTCGTCACTACCACGTTCAATCCCGATCCCAAAGCGGTGAAGTGGTACAACACCACGGTGCCAATCGGATCGAAGCATGATGTGGCGGCGATGGTCGGCGAGAGCGGCATCATGTTCGTTCTCGATCGCAACGACGGCAAGTTTCTTTGGGCGGAGCCCGTTCCCGTCGATGCGCCCAATATGGCCATCTCGAATATCGATGAAAAGACCGGCCTGACCACGATCAACTGGGACGTGGTAATGAAAAAGCCGGGCGATCACCACGTGATCTGCTACTGGAATGGCCGCAGCTACTGGCCGACCGCGTACGATCCGGAAACGAATTCGCTCTACACCTCGTACGTGGACAACTGCCTCGACATGACGGCGAATGGCGGCAGTGGAATCCGGCATGGCGTGCTCCGCGACGGATCGAAGATGGATGCGCTCGGGGGCCTCGCCAAAATCAATCTTTCCACCGGCGAGATGATGAAATTCGCCGTGCAGAACGCGCCCGGCACTGGCGCGCTGCTCGCCACAGCCGGTGGCTTGATCTTCCACGGCGACATCAACCGCCGCTTTAGCGCGTACGACGACAAGACCGGCCAACAACTGTGGCAGTCCATCCTCGGCGGGCCGATCTCGGTGAGCACAATCACTTACGAGGTAAATGGCAAGCAGTACGTCGCCGTGATCACCGGAGACAACCTCGCGAACGGCGTGCTCGCCAGGCAAAGCGGCGTGCAACTGACGACCGGGGCCAACGCGATCTACGCATTCGCGCTGCAATAGAACGGCACATCTTCGCAAAAACACGAAGCCCCGCCGAGATTCAATTCGCGGCGGGGCTTTTGCTTCTTTAAGCGTTAGTGCGAGACATCCGCGAATGCAATCTTCACGGGCGCCTTGTCCTCTTCAGCCACCTGGTACATTCCCCGAGGCGCGAGGCCCATGTTGCGCGCGAGAATCGCGTCCGGCATTTCCTGGATGCGGGTGTTGAACGTGTTCACCGAATCGTTGTAGAACTCGCGCCGGTCGGCGATCTCGCTTTCGAGTTCGGTGATCCGCGATTGCAATTGCATGAAGTTGTTGTTTGCTTTCAGGTCCGGATAATTCTCGGCGGTCGCGATCAGCCGGCCGATGGCGGACGTCAGATTCGCGCTCGCTTCCGCCTTCTGGTCGATGGTGGTTGCCTGCGCGTATGCCGAACGCGCTTGCGTGATACGCTGAAAGGTGTCCTGCTCGTACTTCATGTAGCCTTTGCAGACCTCGACGAGATTCGGTAGCTCGTCGTGCCGCTGTTTCAACAGGACGTCGATATTGGCCCACGCCTTATCAACGTTGTTCTTCACGGCAATCAAGCCGTTGTAGAGCATCACCACGTAGGCCACCGCCCCGGCTACGGCAAACAACGAAACAAGCAGCACTATCGTTCCCATCGACTTTTCTCCTCCCGGCGGCTATAGCCACCCGAGAATTTCAGACAAAATGTAAAAACAAATCATCGTGAGCAGCGGACCGCCCCAGATGTACGCCGTTGACTTCCAGGCAAGCGCCCGGACGACGTCCCGCTGGCTCTGCGAAGAGATTGCGAAGGGGTCGTTGCCCGCCCCTTTGGCCAGGACAACCGTGGGATGCGTGTCGAACCCCGCGCTTTGCGGCGGAATCGCCGGTTGCTGTTGTGCTGTCGCCTGCGGCCTCTCGGCTACCGCTGTGGCGGCCCGAGGGGCAAACTCGCGCGACGGCGCTTGGGCCTCCGTGCCCTTGGGCGGCGGATGCACATTGTCCATCGAAACCGAGGACCAATTGCCGGGCGCAACTGTCGCGCTTGCCGCGATTCGTTCTGGCGGTGCGTCCGCGACGCGCGACATGGGAATCTGCGTGGCCGAGCTGCCGAAAGCCGTGGTCGAAATCCCGGTTAGACCCTGGAACCATCCGTTTGTGCTTCCGAAGGAAAACGAAAAACTGGACCGGGAGCGAATCGACGAGGTCGGAACCAGAACGTGCGTCGCGGGAGCGCTGTTCGCACGATTTGAATTTTGGGCCAGCGTACCTAGGATGAACAACGGATACCCCGGCTCGATGCAGTGTTCTTCCAGACGAATGTTCCCGGAGGCACCAACGCCGTTGCGCGCGAGAAATTGCGTCACGTTTTCAGGAAACATGTTGCTGCCGAAGAGTGATTTGTCGAACTCATCTCGAAAGGTGCGGTGGACGTCAAGGTCGGCGCCCTGTGGCTCGACCATCAGGCGGCCTGTCGAATCATCGACAAAGAAGGGAACGTACAGAGTCTCTTCGGCCACCTTCTTCCACTGGCGGCTGTTCCCCGACTGCCTCAACTCCCAGGCCGTTGCGCAGTAGTAGTAGCAGGCTGCACCCGTGATCCCGGCCGGGATCGTTTGGGGACCGGTGGCCGTACCGCTCACTTCCACCAGTCCCATCGAGGCGCTGCGAATCTTTGAAAACGGCGTATTCAGCACCAGCCGCTTGAACTGCAGCATTCGAAATCCGCGATAAAACAGAACGATGCCGGCCACGATACCGATTACCGCGTAGACGGCGAGCCGCACGTCGATTACCGCGACGAGTCCGAGCGTCAATGCGCAATAAGAGGAAAGCATCGGCAAGCTGCCTCCGGAACAAACACCCCTTTTGAATAGTCTAGAAGAATTTCGGCGAAAGTCCGGCGGCGGATTCGGAGGACGTAGCGAATCCTCCACTGCGGCGCACATACTGGCCATTGGTACAGGTGCAGAAGTGATTATGCAGATTTCACTGCGTGCGAATGGTTTTCCCAGGCATTGCTGATACGGCGGATGGTTTCGCGGAGCCGCACGGCAAGGTCAACGATCGTTTGCAGCCGCTGCGTCTCGATGGCGCTCAGCCGGTCCTTGTGCGTGAGTAGCAGCTCGGCGTTGCCCAGAATTCCCGTAAGCGGGTTATTGATTTCGTGGCGGAAGACCGTCGCGATATCGTCATAAAATTCCGTCCAAGGGGGGCTGAATGCCGAGCGGGAGGCCGCGGCCCAGCGGAGTCTCCGCTCCACAAGACCCGCTGCCAGGGGAGCAAAATCCCCGACGCGGGCCACGAATTCCACGTTTCCGGCGGCCACGAGTCGCACGACCTCAATCTGTCGTTTGAGTGGCGCAACGAGAACCACCGGCGCCGAAACCGCGACGTGTCGCAGAAAATCTTCCAGCGATACGTTGCCGATAAACTCGGAGTCCAAAAGAATTACTTCGATCGCCGCGCCGGCTGCCGCTTGGCGGAAGTGCTCCAGGCTCGACGCGACGACGAGCCCGGCCGTTCCGGGAACACCTTTCAGTGCCTGAATCATCCGCTGCGCTACATCCGGGTCGGCAATGCCCAGTAAAGGAACGCGTTCGACGGCAATGGCGCAGGACGTGATGACGCTCATCGGCCTCACGCTCCTTGCTTCGCCACGGCGGTCAGTGCGCGACTTACGGCGAGCTTGATCTCTTCCACCAGAAAAGGCTTGGCAAGGTAGGGCAGCTTGTTTCGATCGAGAAACTCGTGTGTGCGCGGCGAGAGTGTATCTCCGGTGATGAAAATGATCCGGTCGCGGATCGGGCTCTTCGTTCGCACCAGCGCATCGTAGAAGCCCACTCCATCCAACCGCGGCATTCGAAGATCGCAGATCACAAGGTCGTAGACGCCCCGCGACACGCGGGTCAGCCCTTCCTGGCTGTCGAGAACAGCCTCGGCCTGATGCCCTTCCTCGCGCAGAACATCCACAACGAGTTGCGCCACGGTTGGCTCGTCCTCGACCACGAGAATCCGGCCCGTCGGCGAAGCGCCGTCCCGCCCTGCAGGCTCGAGTAGCAGGGGAACGTGCGAATTCCCCGGGACCGCGACGACTGGCAGTTCGACGACGAAGTGCGCCCCGCCACTCGCTTGGTTTTCGAAAGTCACTTCTCCGTGGTGTTGGTGGACGATGCCGTAAACGATCGACAGACCCAGCCCGGTCCCAAGGCCTGGCTGCTTTGTCGTAAAGAAGGGATCGAAGATGCGCGACGCGATCTCCGGCGATACGCCCGGGCCGTCGTCCGACACCTCGAGGACGATGCGGTCGACCGCGTGGCGTCCCACTCCTTCGATCATGTGGGTCGTACGAATCAGTACGTGCCCTTTGCCGCGCCCTTCGAGCAGCGCCTGCTCCGCGTTGATCAGGAGATTCAGCACAACCTGCTGGAGCTGATATGGATCGGCGATTGTTTGTGGCAAGCCCGGCGCCAGCTCGCACGTCACCACGATGTTTTCCGTCTTGAGCTCGTAGCTGCGCAGCGCCAGCGTGCGCTCCACGATCTCGTTCACGTTCACTTGCGTGCGTTCGGGCGCCGTCTCGCGCGCGCTCGGCCTCCTGATACACCTTCTTCGCCTCGGAAAACTGGTTCGGGTTGAGGCCGTGACCGAGCATCAGCTGCGCGTAGCCCATGATCGCCGTGAGCGGATTATTCAACTCGTGAGCGATGCCTGAAACCAGCTGGCCGAGCGCCGCCATCTTTTCCGTTTGCAGCATCTTCGACTGGATTTGCCGCTCGCCCGTCACATCCCTATAGAGCTCGAGCCACCCCAGCGGGTGGCCTTCTGCGTCGAGCACCGGGCGCGAATACCTCTCGAACACGCGTCCCGCCGGCCGCGTTAACTCCAGTTCATCGTGCCGCGGTTCTCCTGAACCGCTCGCATACGCTCTCCATGGTGCCCCGAAATCCGCTGGATTGCGGAAACGCTCCGCCAGTAATTCCTCCAGCGCATCCATGCCCGCCGCTTTTTCAACTTCGCGCATGCTCAATCCAAACAATTGCCCGAATCGTGCGTTTGAGAAGCGGATGCTGCCCGAAGGATCGCTGAGCAGCACGCCCGCATGAACCGAATCCAGCAAGCTTCGAAGTTCGGCCTCCAGGTGCCGCGATTTCGCTTCCGCTCGCCGCACCACCGGGCCATCCTCGATGCACAGCAGCAGGTGCTGCGTCCCCGGCAGGATCCATCGCAGCGTGACGCGAACCGGAAATCCGGTGGTTAGCGCCGCATCGAAGCTCTGCGGGCGCGCCGGACGCTGGCGCGGCGCCCACAGCGAGGCCAACTGGTCAGCTGCCGGGGTCGCGAGGAAATCCCCGAGGTCGAGACTGCGGCGCGTCGGTTCCTTGAGATGAAGCAATTCGCGTGCGCGCGGGTTGGCCCTCTGAATCGTTCCGGCGGTATCGATGATGACGAGAGCCTCCGCGCTCGAATCGAAAACCGCGGCGAGCAGCTCATCCCCGTAGCCGACGTTGATGCCAAGCCCCGGCGCCTGCCCTGCTTGATTCCGAGACGACGAATGGCTTGCGTTGCTCATGGTGATCACTGGTCTCATTGGCTTCACTACCAGGGCCAGAGAACGATTCCGTAGCCGCAAAGGACTGCAATGCCGATCGCAATCGCATATTCCGCCAAACGCCGCGCCACTTCGGCCTGGCGCACTCTCGCTGCGAACTTTCGTCTCTCGCACATGCACAAGGTGCTTGCATAACTCTGACCAAGCGGCACGCAACACAAAGTCCCAGCGTTTCAACGCATTGGAGGGGGAGAAAGAAAACGAGGCCAACGCGCATCTTCCCACTTCGATACGAATGCAGACACAAATGTCCCTGTCTAGGAATCTGTCGGATCGATGGGCGAGATTAGGAAGGAGCTAACAACGATGCAAACGGCGCACGCTCGCACGGATCAGCTGGCTTGCGAATGCGACTCCGTTTCGTACTGCTTGAGCTTGCGATAGAGCGTTGTCTTGCCGATGCCCAGCAGGCGAGCGGCGGCGAGCTTGTCTCCCCCCGCTTCACGCAACGCCCGCAGGATCGCGCGGCGTTCGAGCTCTTCAAGCGGCAACAACTCGTCAGCCTGCGGCATGCGGTCGCCGACGGCGTAGTGCAGTCCGGACGGCAGGTCGCCCACGTGCAGGATAGGGCCGGAGCCGAGCGCCACGGCGCGCTCGATGGCATTTTCGAGCTCGCGGATGTTCCCGGGCCAGTCGTACGCGATCAGGCGGGCCATCGCCTCCTCCGAAATCGCGCGCATTCGCCCTGCTTCGCTGAATTTCTCAAGGAACGCATTCACGAGCAGCGGAATGTCGCTCTTGCGCTCCCGCAAGGGCGGAAGCTTGATCTGCACAACGTTGAGCCGGAAGAAAAGGTCCTGGCGGAACTGACCCTGGCGCACCGCCGCTTCGAGATCCCGGTTGGTGGCCGCAATCACACGGACGGCAATGGAGATGCGGTCGGTCGAACCGACCGGTTTCACTTCCTTTTCCTGAATCGCGCGCAAGAGCTTTGCCTGCAGATCAATGGGCATGTCGCCAATCTCGTCAAGAAACAGCGTGCCGCTCCCGGCCGCTTCCATCAAACCGGTCTTCGCATGCATCGCTCCGGTGAATGCGCCCTTCACATAGCCAAAGAGTTCGGATTCGATCAGCGTGGGAACGAGCGCCGAACAGTCCACCGGGACGAACGGCTTATTGCTCCGCGAGCCCGAAAAGTGAATCGAGCGGGCCACCAGTTCCTTGCCGGTTCCGCTCTCGCCCAAGATCAACACCGGGTAGTTGTGCTGGTTCACCTTCTCGATCAACCGGTACACGCGTTGCATTTTCGTCGAAGTGCCGATCAGTCCGCCGAATCCCGGCCGCGTGCGCAACTGCTCGCGCAGAATGCGATTCTCCTGATCGACTTCGAGCAGCCGCACCACGCGATCGAGCTTTCCGCGCAGCTCGGGAATGTGGAACGGTTTCGTCACGTAATCGGCCGCGCCCATCCGCGTGGCTTCGACCGCGCTCTCGATCGTGCCGTATTGCGTCAAAACCATCACGGCGGTCTGCGGGTAGACTTCCCGGATGTGCTTCAGGAGTTCGAGCCCGCCCATCTGCGGGACGCGGAGGTCCGTGATCACAATGTCGACGGGATGCTGTTCGAGGATTTCGAGTGCTTCTTCGGTAGTGGCAGCCGTCCGCGCGTGCAGCCCTGCGTCAACGACCACGTCCCGGCACAGGTTCCTGGTCGCGTCCTCGTCTTCGACGATCAGGACACTGATCGCAAGCGGACCCTGCACCGCTACCGTCGCTTCTGCTCCAGTTGCGTACATGCGGGTTCTCCTTTCGGGAGTCCCATTCCGACATGTGAATGCACAAGCACCACCAACTTGCGTCGCTGTCTTCCGTTGAAAAGAGGGCCGTTACAGACTGGACTAACGTTCAATGGCGCGGAGTGTAGTGCCAAAAGGGAACGTTTTGCAAGAGAGCAAAACTACTCATGCCGCTAAGCCCCTAGACGACAGCAAGATGCAAATTTAGGAATCGCTTGGAACCCGAAATGGAAATGGATCGCTTTCCGGACTAGAATACCCCCAGGGATTCGGAATCGTTGGGCAGCGGTATTTCACGACCAACCTCGCCGAGCGCTTCCGACATCTCAGATAATCGAATTTGCTCCGAACCGCTTTCTATCCAGCAGAGAGCGCCAAAGCCAAATTGAAAAGGAGATGCAAATGAAGCGGACGATTCTGCTTCCGGCTATGGCTGCTTTGCTGGCCCTCACATTCCCCTCGGTGTCACGGGTATTGGCCCAAGACCAGCCTCGCAACTCGAGTAGTGCCATGGCGCCGAACGAGGTGGCGCCGGGAACGCGTTTCTTGATCCGCCTCGACGACGAGCTCGGCTCCCGGAATTCGAAGGCGGGGCGCCGGTTCACGGCGCACACGATTGAGCCTCTTGCGAGCGCCGACGGCACGACCCTTCCCGCGGGCGCAGAGGTCCGCGGCCACGTCGACAAGGTCGAGGCCGCAGGCAAGACGGGGCGCGCCCGCATGTGGCTCACCTTCGACGATATCAGGACTCCCGACGGCTGGATGCCCCTGATCGCCATGGTCGACGATCTCCCCGGCATCCACTCGATCCGCGTTGACTACGACCGCGAGGGCGAAATCGAAGTCAGTTCCAGCAAACGCCAGCAGGCCGTCCAGGCTGCTGCAGCGGGCGCGCTGGTGGGTGCGGCCGCCGGCGTGGCGTCTCACAACGAAAAGGACGCGGCCATGGGAGCGGCGGTGGCGGCGGCCACAGCTTATATGGTCACGTCGGGCATCGGCCAGGAATTGACGCTCCAAAAAGACACCAAAATCGAGATCATCCTCGAGAGGTCGCTCTACTTCGGGCGGGGCTGACCGCACCGGCTAACTGAAGTTCGTCAAATTCGACCCGCAGCAATGCGGCCGTGCGCTCGCAGGGCTTTCGCGAAACCGCATTTTTGCTTCTGCGGGCTCGCTTGGAATTCCTGGAGACTGCTGGTAGATTCAATTCTGGATGGCGCCCGATAACCAATCCCAACAAAGAATTCTCATTGTGGAGGATGAGGACAACGCCCGGAAGGGCTACGAAGCCCTCCTCCGCAAATGGGACTTCGAAGTCCTGGGCGTAGGCACTGGCGAAGACGCGCTCGCGAAGTTTCAGGAGTTCAATCCACACGTGATGCTCGCCGATGTCGAGCTCCCTGGGATGAACGGACTCGACCTGCTGCGCCATCTGGGCGACGAAATCGAGAGAATTCCCGTCATCATCATCACCGGGCGCGGCAGCGACGAACGCGTCGTCCAGGCGATCGAGGCAGGCGCCTTTTGGTACATCGAGAAACCGCTGAAGCCTCCCGTCCTCCGCGCGCTCCTCGATCGCGCCTTTGGGCGCCTGAGGGACCGTCAGGCGGTTGCCGTCCTCACCCGTCAACTGCGAGACGCAGGCAAACTCGGCGTGCTGGTTGGTTCGTCAAGCCCGATGCAGGAAGTCATGAGACAGGTCGAAATGGCAGCGCCCTCAACAGCATCCATCCTCATCACGGGCGAAACGGGATCGGGAAAGGAAATGGTGGCTCGTTCGCTGCACATGCTGTCCCCGCGCGCCGATCGACCTTTTATCGCGATCAACTGCTCGGCGATTCCGGAATCGCTGATGGAAAGCGAAATCTTTGGCCACGAACGAGGGGCGTTCACGGGCGCGGCGGAGCGCCGCATCGGCTGCTTCGAGCTGGCGCACGGCGGCACGCTTCTGCTCGATGAAATCGGCGAAATGCCCGCTCCCACGCAAGCGAAGCTTCTGCGGGTCCTTGAGGATCACAAGATCCGCCGCCTCGGCAGTAAGGTGGAAACCCCTGTGGACGTGCGCGTGCTCGCGGCTACGAATAAGAATCCCGAGCAGGCCGTGGCGGAGGGGCATTTGCGGCAGGATCTTTATTTCCGGCTTAACGTCTTCCACATTCACCTGCCGCCTCTGCGCGAGCACAAGGAAGACCTGCCGCTGCTAATCGAGCATTTACTCGAGGAAATTTCGGAAAAGCACGGCAAGAAGGTTTCAGGTGTCGGCGCGGACGTGATGGAACTCCTGCGCTCGTATCCTTGGCCCGGAAACGTTCGCGAGTTGCGCAACGTGCTGGAGCGTGCGGCGATTGCCTCCGATCGCGGCATTATTGGCCGGCAACACCTGCCGTCCGATTTTGGCCACGCCGCCGCGACCGTCACGGCCGGCCTGAATGGTATCCGTTTCCCGATCGGCACAACCGTGGACGACATGGAGCAAGAACTCATTCTTCAAACCCTGTCGGCGACCAGCCAGAATAAGACGCGCGCGGCCGAGTTGCTCGGAATCAGTTTGAAAACGCTGCATAATAAGTTGAAAGAATACGAGGCGGGGCGGAAAAATGCGTCTCAGCCTGAAAACTAAACTCACGCTTGCCACCTCGCTGCTGGTCCTCGCGGTGGTCGCGTCGGTCTCGGCCCTGTATTTAGGGCGGCTCATGCGGCAAACCTTGCGGCAAGCGAATGAAAATGCCAGCTTCGTCGCTCAGCAGATCTACAGCGCTTGTGGCAACGCACTCGAAGAAGCAACCGAACGCGGAGACGCACCCGCCTCGCTCGATCCCTCCGATCTCCGCGACTACGTGCGCCGGGCTTTCGATAACAGCAGCACCCTCAACTCGCTCATTGAGTCCGACATCGGCATCTCAGGCACAATCTACGAAATCACGATCAGCGATAAGGATGGCGTCGTGCTCTTGTCGAGTGATGCGTCGCTGCGCGACCAGAAAGTCGCCGCACGGCCCCCGATCAGCTCGTTGGTGCGCGCGGGATTCTTTGAGCAGCTGCGCGAACTGTACGGCCCGCCGCAGATCTACGAATTCTCGCTTCCATTCGAACTCAGAACCGCCCCCTTTGGCGATATCCGCGTAAGCTTCTCTTCGGCCCTGATCCGCGACGAGATCTCCCCCGGGCTCCGATCCGCCGGCACGTGGGCCCTCGGAGCTGTGTTGCTCTCGACTCTGTTCGTATTCGTCTTCAGCCGCGTCGCCCTCGCGCCGATCGAGCGAATTTCGGCCCAGTTGGATCGCATCTCCGCCGGCCAGTTCGACGCCGGGCCTGCCGTCGAACGCGGCGATGAACTGGGCGCGGTCAGCACGAAGATCGTCGGCATCGGCAAGCAGTTGCGGGACGTCCGCGAAATCTTCAGCACGTTGCGCGAAAATCTCGACCAGGTGATGAGCGGCTTGGGCGATGGACTTCTTCTCTTCAACTCCGAGGGCCGAGCGGTTCTCGTCAGTCCTTCCGTAGAAAAATTCCTGGGCCGTTCGCCGGAGGAGCTAAGGGGCCGGCGCGTAAGCGAAATCTTTTCGACGCGTCATCCGTTGCGCGACGTCTTGCAAATTCAAGGCGAGGAGATCGCACCCGCCGAGGGTAAGGAACTGACGCTTCAAGGAAGAGATGGCCCGCAGCGCATCGGTGTCAACGTGCAGGTGATTCGGGAGCACGGCGCACGGATCGGAACACTCGTCACCTTGCGCGACGTGGAATCGATTGAACGCATCGGCAGCCAGCTACAGGTCTCCGAGCGCCTTGCAGCTCTCGGGCGCGTGACCGCCGGAGTGGCGCATGAGGTGAAGAACCCGCTCAACTCCATGCGCTTGTGGCTCGAGGTCCTGAAAGCCAATATGCCCATCGATCCGGAGCCGCAGCAAGCCGTTAAGATGCTCGACAGCGAAATCGACCGGCTGGATCGCGCTGTCAAAACGTTCCTCAATTTCACCAAGCCCTTGGAGATCAACCTCGAGGAAACCTCCTTGCCCACGCTCCTGGCGGACGTCTTGGACGCGGCGCGCCCCTCGATCAACAAGGCCGGCCTCACGCTGCAGGCCAGTTTGCCCGAAGTGTTCCCGCCCGTCCTGGTGGATCACCAACTCATCCACCAGGCCGTTCTCAACCTTCTGCTGAACGCGTGCGATTTCACCGGCCCGGGCGGAACAATCAAGCTCTCTCTCGAGCGCAACAGCGACTACGCCATCATCGAAGTGCGGGATTCGGGCAAGGGAATCGCGCCCGAAGATCAAAAGAAAATATTCCAGCTCTTTTTCACCACGCGCCCGGGCGGCACCGGTATCGGCCTCGCCAATACGTTTCGCTTTGTGCAGTTGCATAACGGGCGCATAGAATTTGAATCGGAGGCGGGACGCGGCACCACCTTTCGCATAGAATTGCCCCTTGGTCGTATTGCCGACGCCCCCGCGGGGAGGGTCCGCGATCTGACGCAACCGTTCGCTGCTGAAAAACGATAATGCCCAGCCGTCTCGACAACCGAATCGCTATTGCCCTCTTGGCGTGCGTGCTTCCGCTCGCAATCGCAGGATGCGAGGGCAAGAATGTTCGCGCCTCGGTACCCGCGTCCGCTCCTGCGCCTGCGTCGGCCCAAGCCGACCGCCCGATGACCACGGCGCCCGACACGGACGCCACTCCTCCGATGGACGTTGCTGCCTCTCCTCCTCCCTCGATTCCAGCGTCACCTACGCCGTCGCCGTCCGTCGCGATTCCGGCAGCGACGCCCGCACCGGCTCCGCGCCGGCCCTCGGAAGGCCAGTCACCCGATCAGGGCGACGTAGGATCGGCCGCGCGTAAACCCGCCTTACAGATCACGCCGGAGCTTTCCCCAGGCGATCAAGCGAGCTACGAGCGCAAAACGACTGACGACCTCGCCGTCGCCGAGAAGAACTTGGGCCAGGCAAGCGGAAAGCAGCTAAGTGCGGCGCAACAGGACCTCGTCGCGAAAATTACCAGCTTCGCTTCGCAGTCCCGCGATGCCAGCAAGAGCGGCGATTGGGCTCGCGCCCAGAATCTCGCTCAAAAGGCGCGTCTGCTCTCCCTCGAGCTTTTGAATTCGCTGTGAACGCGATTAACTCCGACTCCGACAAGATCGTTTCGCTTTGGCGTAGGCGTTCTCGCGGCCCTGATCGAAATCTTTTCGACAGGCCTATTGGATTCGCCTCTCGTTTGTGGTAATTGTTACGCTTATGTGAACGAAGTCCAACTCGGAGGGAGCCTATGCCGACCACGACCCACGATATACGGCAGTCCCTGTTGATGAAGGATCCGGAGTTTCGCAGTCTTTTTGAAGAGCATTCTCGTTGTGAATCCCGCCTCGAAGAAATCCTCAACTCATCATATCTAAGCTCGGAAGATCTCCTCCAAGAGGCGACCTTGAAGAAGATCAAGCTGCGCCTGAAGGATCAGATGGAATCGATCCTGGCGCGCCACCGGCATTTACCGCACTAACGTCCAGTCGGTTATGCACTTCTGTCGTACAATACAGTTGTATTCAATTTAGGAGTGCCGTTGCGCCCGCGGCCGGCAGATTTTGTTTCGGCTCCGGCGTTGAGGCCTCCTCCCCCAAATCTGATTCTTTGTGAGGCACAGCTCCCGCCCGGATGAGTCGGGCTTCCGCAACCATGGTCAAGGAAGCGTATCGCTTCGCGATTCCACCGATCGCCATCGGCGTCATCTGTATTTTCTTTGGCTGGAAGTGGCCGGCGGGGATTTTCATTTTCCTCGGCCTTTTTGTCTTCTACTTCTTCCGCGACCCGGAGCGCGTGATTCCCTCCGATCCCGGCGTTGTCGTTTCGCCGGCCGACGGCCGAATCGTCGAAATCGTCGACGAGCCGCTCGACTCGGTCATGGGGCACCGCATCAGCATCTTTCTCTCGATCTGGAACGTTCACGTGCAGCGCGCGCCGGTCGCAGGCCGCATCGCGAATGTCGTCTACCGCCCGGGCAAATTCATGGGCGCGTTCCGCTCCGCAGCCTCTCGCGAAAACGAACAAAACGTCATCTATATCCATACGCCACAAGGAAACATGGTTTTCAAACAAATCGCCGGAGCCATCGCGCGACGCGTGCTATGCTGGAAAAGCCCGGGTGAGGAAGTCTCGCTGGGCCAGCGCGTGGGTTTGATTCGCTTCGGCTCGCGCGTCGATATCTGGCTCCCGATGGACGCGGAAATCGTCGTGAAGCGCGGCCAGAACGTCGCGGGCGGAGCAAGCGTCATAGCCAAATGGAATTCAACACCATAGATCCGATCGGCCAGGAAGAAGAGCCTCGCCGGCTGTTCCGCAATCATCGGTTGCGGCGTGGCGTTTATCTTCTGCCAAGCGCTTTCACTGTCGCCAACCTTCTCTGCGGCTATTACGCGATCCTCGCGACCCTCGAGGGCCACGCTGGCGATTTCAATAACGCCGCGTGCGCGATCGGTTTCGCGATCATCCTGGATTCTCTCGACGGCCGCGTCGCTCGCGCCATGGGCACCAACAGCGAGTTCGGCAAGCAGTTCGATTCCCTGGCGGACATCATCAGTTTCGGCATCGCGCCCGCATTCCTGGCCTACGCCTGGGGAGTGCGTGCCATGGCGGCTGAGGGCGCGCCGGATGCGCTTCACCTAACGCAGCTCGGGTGGCTTTTCGGTTTCTTCTACCTCGGCTGCACGGCCTGGAGACTGGCCCGATTTAATATTCAAGGGATGGCCGAGGGCAGCAATCGGTTTTTTGTAGGCATGCCGTGCCCGGCAGCAGCCGGCATGATCGCCGCCACGGTGCACTTCTTCCAGATTCCAATTTCGGACGCTCGCTTCTCCGTCCTTTGGCTGCTATTGCTCGTTCTGCTCGGCGGCCTCATGTCCAGCACGATCCGTCACTATAGTTTCAAGGATATCGAGTGGGCGCGCCGCCGCCCGTCTCTCTTTGTCGTTCTGCTCGTCTTGTTGGTCGGCGCGATCTTCAAGTTTTCCGGCCCCACGCTGATGATTATCGCCACGATCTACACGGCGCACGGCCTCGTCCTTCAGGCAGTGAAGACCGTCCGCCGCCGCGTCGCTTCGCGCCACGCCTGAGCCATGCCCTCCGGGCACGGAATTCTTCATCGCGTCGCTATTGTCGGAGCCTCCTCGCTTCTCGGCAAGGAATTGAAACAGGTTCTCGAAGATCGCAATTTCCCCACAAGCGACGTAATTTTGCTCGATGAGAGCGTCATGGCCGGAACCCTCACCGAAGCGGCCGGTGAGCCCACTTTTATCCGCGCGCTCGAAGAAGACAGCTTTGAAGGCGCGCGCTTCGTCTTCTTCGCCGGCACACCCGCCGACGCCGAACACAACTGGCGGACGGCCCAAGCCGCAGGCGCCACCGTGATTGACCTCACCGGCGCGTTGTCGGCGGCGCCTAACGGTTCTGGCTCCATCATGTGGATTCCAGCGCTCACATCGGCATTGCCCCCGGAAAGTGCGCCAAGCCCTTCGCCAATGCCGGTTCCTTACGCTTCTCCGGCGGCGCCCGTGATCATTGCCTGTACGCTTGCTGCCAGCTTCGCCAAACTTCAGCTGCAGCGAATCGTTCTCCTGCTCTTTGCTCCCGTCTCCGATCGCGATCAGGCCGGCATCGAGGAACTCGAGAGCCAGACAGCCAGCCTTCTTTCCTTCCGTGAAATCGAGCGCACCGTCTTTGACGCGCAAGTCGCTTTCAATCTCCTCGCGCGCTATGGCGAAGCGAGCAAACCACGCATCGAGGACGTGCGCGCTGCCGTCGCGCGCGATGTGGTCCGCTATCTCGCGGGCCGCGCTCCAGTTCCTGCAATTCAACTGGTGCAAGCGCCGGTATTTTACGGGTATGCTTTCGCTGCCTATGCTGACTTTGGGCCGTCGAGCCCCGCCGAATCGCTCGGTCAGCTCGAAGCGGCATTTGCAGGCCTCGGCGTAAAAGTAGCCGCGCCAGATGATGCCCCGCCGACGAACGTCAGCGTTGCCGGCGAAAGCGAGATTCACCTGGCGCGGATCGAACCTGATCCCAGCGTCGAAAGCGGTGCCTGGATCTGGGGCGTGGTCGATAATCTGCGGCTTACAGCCACGAACGCCGTGCGCATTGCGGAGGAACTTGTTGCGAAGTTGCCCGATTGAAACGCCACCGCCTGCGGGAGCGCGGTCCGCAAGAACGCCGCGCGTGTCCCTAGCCTTCCCCATGTTTCTTGCGGCACTCGCGGTCGCGATCTTGGCGCAGGGCTGCGGCTACCACGTTGCTGGGCACTCCCCGAATCTGCCCTCCGAATGGACGACGATCTCGATTCCGGCCTTCAAGAACGACACGACGCGCTATCGCATCGAGCAGCGCTTCACGGAAGCCACCATCCGCGAGTTCATCACGCGCACGAAATACCACGTCGTGCAGGACCCCGCGTCCGCCGACGCCGTGCTCCACGGTGAAGTCCTCTCGATTGACACCACTCCTGTGCTGTTCAATGCGACGACCGGCGAAGTCACCACCATGCTCGTCACCGTACACACGAAGATTTCCCTTGTCGACAACCACACGCAGAAACCTGTGTATCAGGATAAGGACATGGTTTTCCGCGACCAGTATCAGATCTCGGCCGACGTGAACAGCTTCTTCGAGCAGCAGGATCCCGCTCTCGAGCGCATGTCCCGCGATCTCGCTTCACACATCGTCGCCAACGTGCTGGAGGGCTTCTGATGGCGGCGACGTCTCCCGAGAAGTTCCTCGAACAGCTCGCTCGCGGCAAGGCCATCGGGGCTGTGCTTCTTCTCGGCACGGACCACTACCTCCGCGAGATGTGCCGCAATCGGATCATCGAGACGTGCGTTCCGGAAGCCGCTCGCGATTGGGCCCTCGCCCGGCTTTCCGCCCGCGATGCCGGATGGGACGAGATTCTGCAGCGCGCCGAGACTCTGCCGATGCTCGCGCCGCGTCAGGTGATCGTTGTTGAGGATGTGGAATCGGTCGAGAAGCTCGGCGAGAAATCACGCGAGGAAATTATCGAGGCGCTCGAAAAATACCTGAACTCGCCCGCGCCGTTTACGATCCTGGTGCTCGAGGCATCCGAGCTGGACGGCCGCCAGAAATTCCGCAAACTTCTCGGCGAGAAAGCCCTTGTTGTCGAATTGACGATCGGCGGCGAATCGGCCGCCGCGCTCGCGGCGCAAATGGCGAAGGACCTCGGCGCTGAAATCGACCGCGATGCCGCCGCGCTGCTGGCCGATATCGTCAATGGCGAGCCCGCCCGCATGCGCGGCGAACTCGAAAAGCTCTCTACCTACGCGCTCGGACGCCGCATCACTGCGGCCGACGTGGAAATTCTTGTCGTCGCGGCGCGCAAGAATACCGTCTGGCAGCTCACCGATATGCTGGCCAGCCGCAGGCGGCGCGACGCTCTCGCGTTCCTCGACAATCTTCTGCGCGAAGGCGAGCAGCCCATCGGAATTGTCGGCGCGCTGGCGTGGACCTATCGCAAACTCATCGAAGCGCGCGATCTTCCCGCTCACACCGGTGGTTTCCAGGCCGCGCGTCAGCTCGGCATGCGCCCCGAGGCCGCCGAAGCAGCCGTCCGCCAGGCGCATCGTGTCCCGAAGAGCGAATTGCTCTCTGGTCTCGTCGCACTAGCGGAAGCCGATAGCCAGCTGAAATCCTCGAACCCGGATCCCCGCGCGCTGATGGAATTCCTGATCGCGCGCCTCACGACGCCCGCCTCCGCGTTCGTTTCCCACGCCCGGTAGTGCAAAAGAAAAGGCGCCCCGAAACCTCGGGGCGCCTCAACGAAAATCGCCTGTTCTCGGCCTCTGCTACTTCTTTGCCTGCAGCCCGTTCAACGCAAGCGCCAGCCGCGACTTGTACCGATTCGCGGTATTCTCGGCGAGCGTGCCCTTGCGAATCGCCTTGTCCAGTTCGGAAAATGTCGCCGACATCAGCTTCTCCGCGCCGGGCTTGTCCGCAGCCGTCAGCGCCGCCCGCATCCGGCGCAGCGCCGTGCGGACCCTCGTGCGATTCATGCGGTTGATGGCCGCGCGCCGCTCGGCCTGGCGGATATTCTTGAGGACCGATTTCGTCTTCTTTCTATGCTTTACCGGCGTACCCTGAGCCATTCATTGCTCCTTCGTGTGTAGTTTCGGAAGAACCAGAGTAGCGGACCCGCCCATCTCTGTCAATTTGCCGTGTCGGCCATCAGGCCAGTTTGCGATGGCGTTCACTGGATATCTGTGCTGTCCCCGGCCGTATGAGCTTTCCTATCTCATAGCAATTCAAACCAGATACCTTCCTGCCTCTGCCAATGATGCCGGTTCGCGCCCTGCGTAGTTTCCACAATAGAAAAAAACTCCGGAATGCATTAACGTGGGTCGGGCTCGTTTTTCGCTTCACCGCGGAACGCGCCTGTATGCCGCCCTCCCGGAGAGGGTTCGGATGCTCTTTGACAATTGAATTAGCGGCGCCGATCACGCGGCGAGCATGCTCCTGCCCCTCGATTTCTAATCGACATTTGGCGATTAGAAATCGCCGCATCTCGTTGGAAACAAAGAATGGCGATACGTTCTAATCGACACGGATGTGGCATGCCGCCGAAGTGCGTTGTGAACCGGCGGACTGCTCCGGACGAATGTCCCGCCTTGCGAAAAAATGTCGTAGGACATACGCTCAGTGGACCGCGAAGGCGACGCTGGATATGGCGACCAAGAACAGCTCGAAAGCGAAGCCAGACGCCGCGACCGGCGGCTGCCTCTACGTTGTCGCAACGCCCATCGGCAACCTTGAAGACATTTCGCTCCGCGCGCTTCGCATCCTCAAGGAAGCCGACGTGATCGCCTGCGAGGACACCCGCCAGACGCAAAAGCTGCTCTCGCACTTCGATATCCCGAAGCGCCTCGTCAGCTACCACGAGCACAACGAAATCACGCGCGCCGCGGAACTCGTCATCGAGCTCGAGCAGGGCGCGAAAGTCGCGCTCGTCAGCGATGCCGGCACTCCCGCGATTTCCGATCCCGGCTACCGCCTCGTGAGCCTCTGCCTGCGCCACGGAGTCGAAGTCGTTCCCGTGCCGGGCGCCTCGGCATTCGTCGCCGCGCTGGCGGCCTCGGGAATGCCCGTCAGTGAATTTGTCTTCGTGGGATTTCTTGCCGGCGCGGCCCACGGCACGCCGCAAAGCCCTTCGTGATCTGGCAACCGAGCCGCGAACCGTCGCGATCTACGAAGCGCCCCATCGCCTGCTCGACACGCTCGAGGACGCGCTTGAAATCCTCGGCAATCGCCCCGCGGTGATCGCGCGCGAAATCACGAAGGCCTATGAGGAGTTCCAGCGCGGGCACATCGAAGACCTGCTCGCCGCCGCGCAAAAGAAAGCTCCGCGCGGCGAAATCACTCTCCTCATCGGCCCGCCCGATGGACACGCAACGCACACCGAGGCCGACGCGCCAACTGCAAGCCTGGTTCCGCTCGCGCGCCGCGTCGACGAAATCATCAACGACCGCGGCGTCGACCGCAAAGCCGCGCTGAAACAAGCCGCCCGCGAGCGCGGCATCACCCGTCGCGAAGCCTACAAGCAGCTCCTGATCACGCGCGACGAGTGAGACATCCACGCGTCCCAGCGCGCCCAAGGATCCCGCGACATAAAGCCGCTGAAAATTCCGCTTGACACGAATCCGTCTATCCGCTACATATTGTAGCGCTACAATGGCTAACACATACGGAAAGCGCCCAAAAGGCCTCGGCGAAGTCGAACAGACGGTGATGGATTATGTCTGGGCCCACGGGCCCTGCTCGGCGGAATCCTGCCGCGAGGATCTCGCGTCCACGCGCCCGATGAAGGAATCGACCGTGCGAACGATCCTGAGCCGTCTGGAACAGAAGGGTTTCGTCTCCCACGAAGTGGAAGGCCGCACCTACATCTATCGCGCCGCCGAAGCCCGGCAAAACGTGGCCGTGCGCGCCGTGAAGAGCATCATCGACCGCTTCTGCGGCGGATCGGCCGAGGAACTCGTCGTCGGCATGGTCGATCACGCCGTCATCGATCGCGAGCAGCTCGAACGCCTCGCGAAGAAAATCGCGCAGCAGAAAACGGAAGGAAAATCCTCAACCGGAGCGAGGGGCCGCTCCGCAAAGAAGGGGAGCTGACTATGTCGCCCGCAATGATTCATGCAAGCTCGATTTTTCTCGCCACTCTAGCCGACGCGGCAGCGCGCTCGATTCTGCTTGGCTGTTTCGCAGCCGCGTCGCTCGCCGTCTTCCGCGTCAAGAGCGTACGACTGAAGATGCTCGCATGGAGAGGCGTTCTCATCGCGGCTCTTTCGATGCCTTTGCTCGTCGCGCTCTGCCCAGCGATTCCGCTCCCCGTTTTAGTTCCGAGCCTGGCGCGGCACGTCGCCGCCGTTCAGGCCGAAGCGCCGCCAAGTGTGGCGGCCTATCCAGCCACCGTTGCGCCGACCGTGGGGATCCCACCGGGCACCGCGGATCCTGCACCGGCGAAGTCCAAAGCAGCCGCCGCGCCGGAAGAAGCGCTTGTCGCTCCCGATGGGCATCGTCAAGTGCCGTGGCCCATTCTCGCCGTCGCCGCGTATCTGGTCATCCTTCTTGCATTTTTCCTTAGGCTGGCCATCGGCATTCGCTATGGAAAGCGGCTACAGGATGCGGCCGTGTCGATCCGAGACGCGCGAGCAATAGAAATTCTTTCCGTCGCTTCCTGCGCCGCTGGATTGCGCGCGATTCCCCGGCTGGCGGAATCCGAGATGCTCTCGGTCCCACTAATGATGGGTGTGCGCGAACCCGCGATCTTGCTGCCCGCCGGTTGGCGCCGATGGGACGACGAGGAATTCGCAGCTGTGCTGGCGCACGAGCTTTCGCATGTCGAGAGGCGCGACGCGCTGTGGCAGCGGCTGGCGCTGATTCACCGCGCGATCTTTTGGTTCAGTCCCCTGGCGTGGTGGCTCGAACGCCATCTGGCGGATCTCTCGGAGCAAGCAAGCGACGAAGCCGCGCTGGCCGGAGGCGCCGATCGCACACGTTACGCCGAAACCTTGCTCGGCTTTTTCGCGGAGCTCGAAGCGCCGGAACGCGTGTGGTGGCACGGTGTCGCGATGGCTAAAGCCGGGCAGGCGGAAAAAAGGGTCGAGCGAATTCTTTCGTGGAGGAATGCGATGTCGAACAGGCTGACGAAGGCTCTCGCGATATGGCTGGTCATATGTGCGGCGCCGGTTGTCGCGCTCACGGCGTCCCTGCATCCCGCCTTTTTCAGCTTGCAGACGCAGCAAATTCCTGCTCTTCTTCCGCCGCCGCCGCCGAAACTCGCGCCCCCTGCCGATCCGAGCGCAAGCTCCGAGCCTGTGCCTGCTCCGTTGCCGGCGGTTGCGCCGCTTCCCAATCTGCCGAACGACCCGAGCGAACCAAACGCCTCCGAGGCAGCGCCAAATGTTGTGCCTCTGCCGCCGCTGCAGCAAGTTGCGCCGGAACCTCCCGAGGCGCAGGTTCCGGCAGCCCACACCGCCCGCGCCGCCGGCGCCGGTTGCGGGCTGGGGCGACTGGAACTGGGGAGCCAACAATTGGCCCTGGGGCTCGCGCTTCGTGATCGTCACGCCGGGCTCGGAGCCGTGGATGATGTCCGGCTCCGGGGAGGATATGCAGCACGCGAAATCGCTACAGGGCAAAATCCCGGGCGACTTCATCTGGTTCGAGCGCGACGAAAAGTCCTACATCATTCGCGATCCGGCCACTGTCGATCGCGCGAAGCAGCTATGGGCCGGCAGCGGCGATTTCGCGAAGCAGCAGGAAGTTCTCCGGAAAAAGCAGGAGGAACTCGGGAAGGAAATGCGCGAGCAGGTTCAGCAGAAAATGAACGAGCTCCGCGTAAAAATTCCTGATCTCACGGCGGAGATCCAGAAACTCCAGTCGGAGGTGAAAGACCTTAACGCGAGCGGCGCGACGCTTCAGCAGTTGGGCGACCTTCAAAAGGAAGTCGGCGAACTTCAGCGCGAGCTGGGTGAGACGCGCTGGCAAGCCGGGAGCCAGATGAACGACCTCGGGCGCCAGGCTGGCGACCTTGGCCGCCAAATGGGCGAATTGGGACGGCAAGAAGGCGAGATCGCGCGCCAGCAGGTGGAACGAGCCCGTCAAGGGGCGGAGCAGATGAAACAGCTCCTCGACGATGCGATCGCGAAAGGTCTCGCGAAGCCGGAGTGATTTTACGAAGCGGCGCGGTCGCAATTGACCGCATCGCGCGAAAAGAAAGCATCGACGCGATCGAGGATTTCGCCTGCCGTCTGCGCGTGGTGCACTTGATGCCGCAGTTCGCCGCCGTTGCGCACGCCATGCGTGAAAAACGTCGCAAACTGCTTCATCTTCCCGATCGCATCCGGCATCTCTGCGTCGATCAGGCTGCGGAAATAGCCGGACAGCAACCGGTAGCGATCCCCTTCGGTCGGCTCGTCGTAACGCCCGGTCGCGATGTAATCCCCGATCTGCCGGAAGATCCACGGATTTGAAGACGCGGCTCGCCCGATCATCACCGCATCGCAGCCGGTCTCTTCGATCATGCGCACGGCGTCTTGCGGAGTGCGAATGTCGCCGTTGCCGATCACCGGAATGCGAACGGCTTCCTTCACCGCGCGGATCACGCTCCAGTCAGCCGTTCCCGCATAACCCTGCATGCGCGTGCGCGGATGCACCGCGACGGCTTCAATCCCGATCTGCTCGGCCATGCGCGCCACGTCCACTGCAACGATGTTGTTCTCGTCCCAGCCTGAGCGAATCTTGATCGTCAGCGGGATGCGCACCGCCGCGCGCACCGAGCGAAAAAGCCGCTCGATCAGCGGCAAGTCGCGCAGCAACCCCGAGCCGCCGCATTTCACCACTTTCTTTACCGGGCAGCCGAGATTGATGTCGACGTGATCGAATCCCAAATCCTCGGTGAGCGCCGCCGCCGAAGCCATCACGCCCGGATCGGACCCGAAAATCTGCGCCGCGATCGGCCGCTCGTCCTCGTCGAAATAGAGATACCGCAGGGTGCGCGCCGCGCTCCGCGTGAGCCCCTCGGCACTCGTGAACTCCGTCATGATCAGCCCACACGAGCCGAGCGACCGGATCACGCGCCGGAAGACGGTATCGGTGACGCCGGCCATCGGCGCGAGGATCGTCGCCGGGCGGATCGCCACATTCCGGATTCTGAGTTCTGCTGGAAACATAGGAAGAGAGTCGCGCTAGACGCGCGTGCTGTCGAGCCGTTCGCGAGAGAAGGTTTCGCCTGCCTCAACATCGGCCGCCAGCGGCACCGCGGCAGAGGCGGATGCTGCCGCGCCCACGGCCCGTCGCGCCCCTGAGGCGCTTACAAGATGCGCGAGCAGCGCCTCCTTCGAGCCGCCGAAAAAGCCTTCGATCACCTGCCCGAGCGCCTGCGCCCGCGCCTCCTCCGCGCTGAGCCTTGGCCGGTAGACGTACGCGCGTCCCAACTTTCGCCGCTCGACCACTCCCTTGCGCGTCAGCCGGTCCATGATCGTCATGATGGTCGTGTAGGCGCGCGCGCGGCGCGGCGCCAGTTGGTCGCGAATCTCGCGCACCGTGCCCTCGCCGATCGGCCAGAGAGTATTCATGCAATCGAGTTCGAGCGGCGCAAGATCGAGCACCGAGCGCTTCGACAAATGCGGAAGCAACGCGTCCTTTTCGATCGTTTCGTCCAGCGGCAGGCTCATCTTTTTTTCGAGTCCTTTGCGTCGCCAAAAGGCAGGGTCGCCGTCGTTGCGGCGTCGGGGCCCTTGTCGTTCAGGAACGGCTTCGTCCGCAGCAGCGACCGTCGCAGCGAGGGATTGCGCTCCGTCCAAATCTCCTCGCCGCCCGTCGAATCGAGCGTCGCGTATACTCCCGCCATCTTCGAATCCAGATCGTCGATGAAGTGCAGCGCCAGCGCCTCCGGAATCTGCGGCAGCGCCGGCGAACCGAACTCGTACGACCCATGATGGCTCAGGATCAGGTGCTCCAGCAGCACGCCGAGCGGTTCCGGAAATCCCGAAATCGCCTTCCGCTTTTCCCGCACGAGCGCCACGCCGATCGTGATGTGCCCGAGAAGCCGCCCTTCGGTCGAGTAATCGATTGCGCGAGTGTACCTCAACTCGTCCAGTTTTCCGATATCGTGCAGCACCACGCCGGCGAGCAGCAGGTCCGCATCCAGTTGCGGGTAGTGCGCCGATACGTCCGTTGCCAGCCCGATCAGGCTGACCACGTGCTCGAGCAATCCGCCGAGAAAGGCGTGATGCATCGTCATCGCGGCGGGCGCGCGTTTCAATTTCGGCGCAATTGCGGGATCGTCGACCACACTTGCCAGCAATTGTCTCAGCCACGGATTCTTCATCCCGCCAATCGCTTGGCGCAATCGGCCGTAGAGCTCTTCGACGTCGTACTTCGTGTGCGGCAGGAAATCCCCGAGGTCGTAGTCGCGTTCGAGCGCCGGAACGATCTGCTCGAGCGTCAATTCCTTGCGCCCGTTGTACAGCTTCACTCGCCCGCGAATCTGCACCACGTCGTCGCACTCGAATGTCGCCGCCAGCGTTGCATAATTCTCCCACATCTTCGCCGGAATCGTTCCGGTGCGGTCAGCGAGCTCCAGGTGCAGCCACGAAGTTCCGGTCCGCTGCGATGTGCGCACTTCCTTCTCGCGAACCAGAAAGAGCGAAGCCACCAATTGGCCGTCCGCGAGGTCGGTGATGAAGTGGGATTTCATAGGCCGCCGTTGACGTTGGGCAGCGGCATCTTGTGTTTGCCCTTCTTCTTCGTAACGGCGTCCGGGGTCGGGGCCACTTCCTGGATCACGGTCGCGCCCGGCACCGCGGCCGTATCCGTGAATCCGGGTTTCACCGTGACGTAGCTCTCTTCGCGCAGCTCGGCAAGATAACTGCGCATTGCGGGATCCATCTTCTGCTTGTAGATGACGTTGGTAATCTGCTCCGAGACCTTGTCGAGCGGCTGCAAACCCGCCTGATAGTGCTCGTTCACCTTTAGGATTTCAAAACCGGTCTTCGTCTGGATCACGTCGGTGATGCCGTTCTTGTCCAGTTTGAACACCGCATCCGCGAGCTGCGGCGCGAGTTGGCCCCGCTCGTAAGTTCCCAGCCCGCCGCCGTCCTGCGCGGTTGATCCTTCCGAGTGCCGCTTCGCCAGTTCGGCAAAGTCGTCGCCGTTGACGATTCGCTTGTGCAAGTCGTCGGCCTTCGTCTTGATCGCCGCAATCTCTTCCGGAGTTTTTCCCTCCGTGCTCAGGAAAATTTCGGAAAGGTCCACTTGTTCCGCCCGGACGAAATCCTGCTTGTGGGCGTCGTAATATTTCTTGATCTCGTCTGGGCCGATGTCCATCCTGCCGCCCACTTCCTGTTGAATCACCTTCTGCGTCAGCAGACCGTTTTTCATCTGCTGCTTGTAATCTTCCCAGACGATCCCTTGTTTCTCGACGGCCTTTTCCAGATCGTCCATCGTGGCGAGATTGTTCTCTTTGCGGACCTCGTCCAGCCGCTTCACCAGCTCTGTCTCGACGTCGATGCCCATGTCCTTGGCGCGCTCGATCAGAAGCTGCTGATCGATCATGTCTCGCAGCAGGTTTTTCTGCCGCTCTTTCGTCTGCGCCTGCAGCTGGTCCGGCGTGCAATTCTGGCAATCCTGCCGGACCTCCTCGGCCAACCCCTGCGCCGCCTTTTCGTAGTCGGAGAGCGTGATGATTTGGTTGTTCACGCGCGCCACGATCTCTTCGACAAGGGTGTCTTTCGACTGCGACTGCGCTTGTGCTCCCGCCCCAGGCGCCAAAGAGAACGCGACAAAACCAGCCAGCCATACCATGGAAAGCAAATTTCGGGTTTTCATGTGGTCTCTCGCGAAATTCTATCTCTACGATTGTAGTTGCCGCAATACGTTTCTGACCGCCTCCATCACGCCGCCTTTGTAGCCCTTCCAATGCAACCAGAGCACCCCGGTCGGATCGAGCCTCATGTCCCGGTGCTTTCGGATCAGTTTGACCAGTCGCTCGGGACCCAGCGGCGTATCCTCGTAAAATTTGATCGCCACCTCGTCGCCGCGGCGGTCGATGGAAGCCACCAGCAGCTTTTCCGCCTGCGCCTTCAGCACCGCATAATCGAGCAGGTTCACCACAGCTGGCGGCGGGGGCCCGAACCGGTCCTCCAGCTCTTTCCGCACTTCGTCGCGTGCCGCGTCCGAAATCACGCTCGCGACGCGCTTGTAGATTCTCAGCCGCAGATTCTCGCTATCGATGTACTCCGAGGGGATCCGCACATCCAGGCCCAGGTTGAGCGTCGCGCGGCGCTCCGGCGTCACCGCCTCGCCCTTCCGTTCGGCGACGGCCCGCTCCATCATCTGGCAGTACATGTCGAAGCCGACGGCCTCGATATAGCCGTGCTGTTCGCGCCCCAGCAGATTTCCCGCGCCGCGCAATTCGAGATCGAGCGCCGCGATGCGGAATCCCGCGCCGAGATCGCTGAATTCCTTGAGCGCCGCGAGCCGCTGCCGCGCGATTGGCGTGAGCGGCACGTCGGGCGGAACGAGCAGATAGGCATACGCGCGCTGGTTCGACCGCCCCACTCGCCCGCGCAGCTGGTACAGCTCCGAGAGCCCCATCCGATCCGCGCGGTTGATGACGATTGTGTTCGCGCGCGGGATATCGAGGCCGTTCTCGATGATCGTCGTTGATACGAGCACATCCGCCTCACCCCGAACGAACTTCATCATCACCTTCTCGAGCTCCGTCTCGCGCATCTGGCCGTGTCCCACCACGATCCGCGCACGCGGCACGACGCGCTTCACGAGCGACGCCAGTGACGCGATCGATTCGACGCGGTTGTGCACCAGGAACACCTGCCCATCGCGGTCCAGCTCCTCCTCGATCACTTTCTGCACCAAATTCTCGCTGAATGGCGCTACCGTCGTCTGTATCGCCAGCCGGTCCTTCGGTGGCGTCTCGATCACGCTCATATCGCGCAATCCCACGAGCGACATGTGCAGCGTGCGCGGAATCGGCGTCGCCGACATGGTCAGCACATCCACGTTCTTGCGCATCTCCTTCAGCCGCTCTTTGTGTGCCACGCCGAATCGCTGCTCTTCATCGACGACCAGCAATCCGAGGTCGTGAAACTTCACGTCCTTCGAAAGCACCCGGTGCGTGCCGATTACGATATCTACCTTCCCAGCCTCGAGCTCTTCGAGCGTCTTTTTCTGCTCCTTCTCGTTGCGGAACCGGCTTAGCATCTCGATGCGCACAGGAAACGCCGCGAATCTTCGCCGGAAGGTCTCGTTGTGCTGGAAAGCCAGCACGGTGGTCGGCGCAAGCACGGCCACCTGCTTCGAATCTGAGATCGCCTTAAAGGCGGCGCGCATGGCGACTTCCGTCTTGCCGTAGCCGACGTCGCCGCACAGCAGCCGGTCCATCGGCAGCGTCGATTCCATGTCGCGCTTCACATCTTCGATGGCCTTCAGCTGGTCGGGAGTTTCCTCGAATTCGAAGGCATCTTCGAATTCGCGCTGGAAATTGGAATCCGCCTGAAACGCATGTCCTACGGCCGTCTTGCGTTCGGCATAGAGCGCAAGAAGCCCGTCCGCCATGTCGTCGACCGACTTCCGCACGCGCGTCTTGCGCGTCTCCCAGACCGTGGTGCCCAAGCGGTCGAGCGTGGGCGCCTCGCCCCCGAGCGACTGATACTTCTGAACCAGGTCGAGCCGCGCGAGCGGCACGTAGAGCTTCGCGTCGTCCGCGAAGTGCAGCAGCATGAACTCGCCCGTCGCGCCCTCGACCACGACTTGCCGCAATCCGTCGAACTGCCCGATCCCGTGATCCACGTGCACCACGTAGTCGCCCGGCTTCAAATCCGAGAAATCACTGAAAAAACTGGCCGTCTTCGGACGCGCGCGCTGCCGCTCGGGCGGCGGAAGCGTCTCGAAAAGATCGGCGGTGCCGTAGATCGCGAGCCGCGCCGCGGGAAATACCACACCTTCGGCCAGCGGCGCTTTCACGATCACCATCGCGGGCGCGTTGCCGGTGCTGCCTTCCTCTGCCAGCCGCGTCACCGTCACGTTCTCTTCGAGCTCGCCCAGGCGGTACGGCAATTCGTATTCGTGGCAGATGTCGGCAAACCGCTCGAGCTCACCCGTGCTCGCGGCGGAAACCACCACATGCTCGCCCTCGCCGAGCCGTCGCCGCACTTCGCCCATGAACGCCGCCACGTTGCCGTGGTATCGCGTCGTAGGCTGCGTCTGCATGGCGAGCGGCGTAGCCCCTTCCATCGCAACCCCAAGATGCTCGATCGCCAGGCGCGGAAAAAGTTCGAGCGCGAGCGACCACTCCTCCTCGCTCAGGATGTAGCGGCTGGCAGACTCCGCCAGCGGATCCTCCGCTTCCTCAAACGCCTGGTCGAGCCGCGCCCGATACTTTTCGATCGCGCCCGCAATCAGCGACGGCTCGTCGAGCACCACCAGTGGATCGGTGGCGAGATCGAACAGCACGCCGTTGCGCTCGTGCTGCAGCATGTTGCGAAATTCCCACCCGGGATAGAAACCTTCCGGCAGATCGCTGTCGTCGCGGCCCGATTCCGACGACACGCGCATCGGTTCGAGCACTTGAACCTGCCGCAGCGCTTCCGTCAACGGCAAGAGCGTCGCGCGCTCCATCGGATTGGTCGACCGCTGCGTGTTCGGGTCGAATGCCCGGATCGATTCAATCGTGTCCCCGAACAGTTCGATGCGGACAGGCTGCGGCGTTTCCGGCGAAAACACGTCGATGATGCCGCCGCGTACCGAATACTGCCCCGGCATCTCGCACGTCGTGTGCTTCTCATAACCTGCGCCGCTGAGAAACTCGACGAAGTCCTCGTGCCCGATCGATTCATCGCGCGCGATCGTGCGCGCCAAGCCGCGATAAAACTGCGATTCGCGCATCCGCCACAGGACCGCCTGCGCCGGTGCGATCACGATATCCGCTTCGCCCGTCGCCAGCCGCCACAGCGCAACCGCGCGCGCTTCCGAAATCTCCGCGTGCGGCGAGCGGCCTTCGTAGGGCAACACGTCGTGGGCCGGGAACCATGCCACGCGGCGCCCCGGCTTGCCCGTCACCGCCTCGTAAAACCAGCGCAGCGGATCGAGCAGCGCTTCCGCGCGCTGGTTTGATTCGACCACCACGATTGCCGGCCGCCCGAGCTTGCCGAAGACGATCGGAACCAGTAGCGCCTTCGCGGAATCGGTGAGGCCCGATAGATCGACCTTGCCGCCCTCGCGGCGCAGCCGGTCGCACGCGTCATCGACCGCCGCCTGCCGGCCGATGCGCCCGAAAAGTTCGGAAACCAGCGGAAGAATCATGTAGGGAGATTTGCGATGCGTTCGATCAGTTGCGCCGTGGAATAGCCGGGTTCGAGCGGGAAGTGCACGATCTTGCATCCCATCGCTTCCAGCTCGCGCTGGTGAAGACCAAATTCGCGCTGCGCTCCGGAGCTGCCCTCGACAAACACATCGGGCAAAAAGCGCAGCAAGAACGGATGCGGAGAAGGTTCGTCGAATGGGATCACGAAATCCACCGCAGCGAGGGCCGCGACGATTTCCATCCGCTCGGCGGCAGGCGTCACCGGGCGTACAGCCTCCGGCGCATCGCTAAACTGTTCGCGAACGCTCGCGTCGCCCTGCACCGCGACCACCAGAAAATCGCCGAGTGACCGCGCCTGCTCGAGTAGACGAATGTGCCCGGGATGCAGCAGATCAAACGACCCGCTCGCGCACACCACTTTCCTCCCGTTGCGTTTCCATTCGCTCCGGCGGAGAATCAGCTCACCTTGCGAAACGACTTGTCCCAATCGACTGCCCCCCCGATCTCTTCCGGCAGGAAGAGTCGAAGCTTCAATTCTATCACGCGCGCTCGCGCCATCGCGGAGCGCGCGGTGAGCGCCGCATGAAGCCAGTCGCATGAATTTCGCGGGCCAAATGCGATGAAGCGTTGGGCGCTCGAACTCGCCGTTTTCGGCGCGATTCTTCTCGTCCTCGGCGCCCATTGGATCGAGCGGGCCGAGCTTCCGCACCACGATGCCGTGCTCGATGGCAGGAATTGCCACACGCCCGTCACCATCCTCGACCCACCTCCCGGCGTCAGTCCTGCCGGCTCCGCCATCGTGCTCCACGGCCTCTCGGCTGACCGCCGCGTGATGATGTACCTCGGCTCGGATTTCGCCGGCCATGGATTCCGCACCTATCTCTTCGATCTCGCGGGCCATGGCGACAACACCGACCCGTTCACCTTTCCGCGAGCCGAACAGTGCGCGGCCGTCGCAATCGACTCTCTCACCCGGAGCGGAGCGATCGATCCCCGCAAGACGATCCTCCTCGGCCACTCCATGGGCGGCGAAATCGCGGTCCGCATGGCGGACCACGATCCCGTCGCGGCAACCATCGCACTCTCGCCCGCTCCCATGACGCTGCCCCAACGCATGCCTTCGAACCTGCTCGTGATCGCCGGTGGCCTCGATCTCTGGCCCGTAAAAGCGGAGGCGCGCGCTCTGGCCGCGGCAGCCGGTGGCGACCGAACCGCATCGTCTGACTTCGCCGAGGACCGCGCGTTCCAGCTCGTCATTCTGCCGTATGCCACGCATACCACCGGGCTCGTCGATCGCGGCGTCGCGCATCGCTCCGAGCTCTGGGCGATGCAGGCGCTGTTCCCGAGCGTGCCGCCCAACACGCTCGCGCTCAATTTGGATTTGGCCACGTACGAGACATTCAGCCGCGGCCGCCGTCGCCTGGCCGGAGCCATTCTCGGGTTGATCGGTCTCGCCCTCCTGTTTCCGTTTGCGCTCACGATTGCATCGAAGCTCGCTGGCCCGGCGAGCGATGATTTGTCACCGGCGCGTCCCAGCCGCGCGCTGGCAGCCGCTGAAGGCGCCGTTGGCGCTTTGGTGGCGGTCCTCATTCTCTCGCTGGGTGTGCCGCTCCGGTTCTTGCATCTCTACGCAGGCGACTATCTCGCCTCGCTGCTGCTGATCGACGGCCTCTTTCTGCTCGCTGCTGAATTGGAAAGCTGTGAAGGGATCCTGGTCGCCGCGCGCACGGCCGATCCTGGCTGCGGCGCTGCTCGCGTTTGCCATTCTTCTCGCCACGGGAGCGTGGCTGAATTGGCAACTTGCCGACATGTGGATGAACGCACCGCGCTGGCTGCGCTTCGCCGACCTTCTACCCATCGCCTGTATCTTTTGCTTTGCCGAAGAAGTCGTTCTCGGCGCTGTCCCACAAGGCAAGCCGCGCGCGCTGCGATATTTCATCGCTCTCGTGCTCCGCCTCGAACTCTGGCTCGCATGCTTGCTCGCATATTGCTGCCTCGCGAACGCCGAGGTGCTGATTCTCATTCTTTTCTTCGCTTTGGCGGGATTTTCGGCCCTCCAGCGCCTCGCTACCGATGCGTTACGTGCACGGACCGGCTCGGCAATCGGCGGCGCGCTTTTTGGTGCTATACTCGCCGCCTGGTTTGTAGCAGCGATCTTTCCACTGACTTGACAGATTGTAGAGGTGGTGGCAAAAGAGCCCCGTTCGCGCCGTAAAACTCCGTAAGAGGGCCCGATAGCCAACAAACGCCATGCACAATATAGCCATCGTCGGAGGAGGGCCTGCCGGCGCCCTCTGCGGCGAGCGTCTTGCCAGCCGGGGTTTTCAGGTCACGATTTTTGACGAGCGCCTCGCCTGGGAGAAGCCCTGCGGCGGCGGCCTCACGCACAAAGCGATCGAGGCGTATCCCTTCCTTCTCGATGGACAGCACCCCAAGAAAATCGTCCGCACCGCCGAGCTGATTTCCGGTGGCGGCCATCGCGCGCGTTTCGAGATGAGCCACCCGATCGTGATTTACGCGCGTACTGTCCTCAACGGCCTCCTGCTCGATCGCGCGGTCTCGGCCGGCTGCACCACGGTCTGCACGCGCGTCACGAGCGTCGATACCGACGGCTCTCAGGTTCGCCTCATGGCGGGCGGTGAAGAGCGGCGCTCCGATTTCGTGGTGCTCGCAGCGGGCGCGCGCAATCAATTGCTCGCGGAAACCACGGCACTCACCACCAATGATCTCGAGCTCACGCTCGGCTATTTTGTTCCGACCGAAGAAGACATCATCAAGGTGAAATTCCTGAAAGAATTCGAGGGTTACCTGTGGTCCTTCCCGCGCGCCGACCATCTCTCCGTCGGCATCTGCGCGAAAATGGGCCAGAGCTCGAGCCAGCAGCTTCGCCGCCATCTCGACGCATTCGTCGAAGAAGAAAATATTCCGATGGAGGGCGCGCGCCTCTACAGCCATGTGCTGCCGTCGCCGCAGGCGCAGACGATTCGCGGCCGTCGCATCGTCGGCAGAAATTGGGCGATGGCGGGCGACGCGGCCGCCTGCGTCGATCCCGTCACGGGCGAGGGCCTTTACTACGCGCTGCGTTCGGGCGACCTTCTGGCACAGGCGCTGATCGAGGGCCAGCTACAAGCGTATCCCGAGCGGCTACGCGCGGCTTTTTCGGCGGACCTCGAATTCGCCGCGAGCATCGCGCGAAAACTCTTCCGTGGCAATTTTCTTGGCGGCGCGATCACCACGCGCATGGTCCAGCTGCTCAACTATTCCCCGGCGTTCCGCGATCTGATGCGCGACGTCTTCAGCGGCTCGCAGGACTATCGCACGCTGAAGCGGCGCGTGTGGAACCAGTTCGGGATCACGCTGCTGCAATTCACGCGCAGCATCCTCAATCCGCGGGCCCTGATGCCCGCTCCCCGGCCCCGCCGCGAACTCTTGCGATGACGCCACCGAAAAAGCGCCGAGCCGAAAAGTCCGACTCGAAGACAACGGCGAAGCGTTCCCCGCGAAAAGTGCCCGTGGCCTCAGCGAAGCCCGCGCCGTCGCCGCTCGAATTTCGCCCGCCCCTCGGCCTTGAAGCCACGATCGAGCGTGTCGTTCTGCCGGAGCATACGATCCGGCACGTCAGTCCGAATCTCCCTCCGGTTTTCTCCACGCCCTCGATGATCGGCTTGATGGAACACGCCTCGGTGGCAGCCGTCCAGCCGACGCTGCCGCCGGGATTCATCACGGTGGGAACGCGCATCGAAGTGGATCACCTGAAAGCCGTGCCGGACGGCGCCACGGTTCGCGCGCGCGCAAAACTGGTCGGATACAAAGGCCGTTTCCTGATTTTCGACGTCGATGCCCGCTCGGGCGAGCACGTCATCGGGCGCGGCCGCGTCTTCCGCGCCATCGTCGAGCCGCACACGCACAAAGTCCGCGCGCAGTCCCGCCTCGAAACTCAATAATTCGCGCGATTCAGGAGCTGTCATTCCGAGTGGAGTCGCGCGTCTTGTCTTTCCCGCCTGCCCTGACAAAAGAAGGGCGTTGTTTGCGGGCGCGCGACGGAGCGAGGGAATCTGCTCCATTCCTTGGGGATCCCGAGCGACCTACTTCTTCTCGGTAATATCCACCGCCGCGCGAGTGGTATCCCAGTCGAGATGCATCGTGCA
Organism: uncultured Acidobacteriota bacterium; assembly: GCA_963841605.1. GTDB lineage: Bacteria > Acidobacteriota > Terriglobia > Acidiferrales > UBA7541 > Palsa-295. Next base: position 63,638 of record CAWJDM010000008.1, on the reverse strand, counting down.
GACCTTACCATCGCCATCAAACCCGATCGTGAAATCCTCGAGCGGCCGCGAAATCTTCGACAGCTTCATCGGCACGCGCGCCAAATCCGAATCCTCGCCCGGATAGGGAATCCCCCACTCGCCCGTCGTCTTATTGATGATCAGCTGCCACGAATCCGGCTTCGGAAGGGCGAAGAGCGTATAGCTGCCCGCCGGCACGGACTTGCCGCCAACCTGCACGTCCGTATCGATCACGAACGTCGTGGCTTCATTCGCGCCGGCGCGCCACACTTCACCGTACTCCACAAGCCCGCCGAAAATTTTCCGCCCTCGCATGCGGGGACTCGAATAATCCACGTGGATCGTCTTGCCGTCCGCGAATTTGCACTCCGCCTTCGCCGGAGGGCTTGCCTGTCCCCAGCTCGGCGCGGCAACCATTGCCAGCCCCGCCAACAGGAAGCCACAAACTGCCAGAAGACTTGCGCGCATATTTCCCCCTCGAACGGGTGAACGCCCGGCATTCCCTTAGACGTAACGGGAAGACAATTCGATTCGCCGCAGGTCGCAACAGCCCGTCGATTCAAACAAACATCGCTACGGATTCTTCGCCGGCATCTGCTTCAGAATCTCGCCGAGCTTCTGTATTTCCTGCCCGTAGCCGCTCCAATCGCCCTGGCGGAGATCCTGCTGCGCCTTTTCATAATGCTGGTTGGCCTGCTGGATAAGATTTTCGATCGAAGCGGGAATAGTTTTCGCCGGCGCCGCAGAGGTTGCCGACGCAGGTCTAGACGCCGCCGTTTCCGCGGGCGCGCCCGCATTGCCGCCGAAAATCGCGTTCAAGGCTTCATCCAACGACGGTTCCATCACCAACTGGTCGGAATACGCCACAATCACTCGCTTCAATTGCGGCAGCGAAGAGCCTCCCTCGGAGGCAAGGTAGAGCGGCTCCACATACATGACAGCGTTCTGCACCGGAACCACCAGCAACGTGCCGTGAATCACCCGCGATCCGCCCTGGTCCCACAGGGTGAGCTGCTGAGAGATGGCCGGAGTCTGATTGAGGCGCGATTGAATCTGCTCCGGCCCGTAGATGAGTTTCTCCTTCGGAAAAGTGAACACCAGCACCTTGCCGTAATCCGGGCCATCGCAGCGGGCCGCCATCCAGGCGATCATATTGTTCTTGCGCGCGGGCGTGAACGGCACCATGAGGATGAATTCTTCGGTCGTCCCCACCTCGGGCAGCTTCATCACGGCGTAATAGGGATTCATGGCCGTGGACTGCCCGTTCACCGTGCGCGTGGCCACACGCCACAGATCTTCCTTGCTGTAAAACACGCTGGGATCCGTCATGTGGTATACGGCGTACTTGGCCGCCTGAATGGCGAAGATATCCTGCGGGTAGCGGATGTGCGCCCGGAGGTCCGCCGGCATCTCTGACAGCGGATGAAAAACGCCGGGAAAGATGCTTTCGTACGTCTGGATCACAGGGTCGGACGGATCGCTGACATAAAATTTCACCTGGCCAGAGTACGCGTTGATCGTGATCTTGACCGAGTTGCGGATGTAATTGCCCACTCCCTCCGTCGGGTCGGAGTAAGGGTACTCGTCCGAGGTCGTGTACGCGTCCACGATCCACTGCAACGAGCCGTCATCCGCAATCACCAGGTACGGGCTGCTGTCGAACGACAAAAAGGGAGCGAGCGCCTGCACCCGGTCCAGAACGCGGCGATAGATCATGATGCGGCTTGCCGGCTGAATGTAGCCGGAAAGCAAAATGTTGATGTTGCCGAAGTGCAGTGCATAGAGCAGCCGTCTCCACAAGCCGCCCACCGGAACGCCGCCCGAACCTTGATACACGTTGTAAACGTTGTCCTCGCCGGACGGGTAATCGAATTCCTTGGCGCTCGTCCGCACGAGACAATAATTGTTCGACATTTGACCGTAATAAATTTCCGGGCGCGTCACCTTAAGTGAAATCGACGAGGCCGGTGGAATGTCCTTGATGAAAAACACGGGCAGGCCGTCCGGCGTGGATTCGTTCACGGGGCCGAGGCACAGCCCGTATCCGTGGGTGTAGATCAGGTGCTGGTTCACCCAGTTCGGGTCCGGCAGGCTGTCGGCGGAAAGCTCGCGGGCCGAAAGCGACACCTGGCGCAATTCCGAATGGATGTTGTAGCGATCGTTGTAAACCTGGACGAAATCGTAATAGGTGCGGATTTCCTGAAGCTGCTGAAACGTCGTTAGCTGCGGCCCGTGATCCCACAAACGCAGATTCCGCATCGTCGTGGCGTTCTGCTGGATCGACGCGGCCGTCAGGTCCTGAATCGCCGGGAAATCGCGCTCGTCGAATCGGTCGAGCCCATACGCCTGCCTGGTGAATTTGATGTTGCGCGCGATGTACGGCTGTTCTTTCTCAAGCTCGCTCGGCGCAACGAGCCACCACTGCACCAGCGTGGGCGCGATCAATCCGCCGACCAGCGCCATCGCCAGCACTCCGCCCACCGCGTACTGCGCCGGCCGCATTCGGCCATCCTGCGCCCCTGCAAAAAAAGCAATCGCAGCGACCACGCAGAGCACGAGTTGAATCCACAGCACGGGCCACGACACGTGAATGTCCGCGTAGCCCGCGCCGAAAACCAGGCCGCCCGGCGAGTACACCAGGTCGTACATCCCCAGCCGCGCTCGCCACGCGAGCAGCAGGAACAGCAGCCCTCCGAGAATCATCAAATGGCGGCGCGCATTGCGGCCCATGCCCAATCCGCGCGGCGAAATCCAAGCGCCCCCTTCAATCAGATACCACAGCGCCGTCGTCAGCAGGCTCACTAGCAGGACGATCAGCGCCAGGTGATACACAAAGAAAAGAAATGGCAGCCGGAACAGATAGAAGCTCAGGCTGATGCCGAAGATCGGGTCTGTCTCCGTCATGCGCGCCGCGTGCGTCGCCAGCAGGTACGAGCCCCAGTGAGTCGCCGACCATTGCCCAACGAGGAAGGCCACCAGCACAACGGCGAACCAAAGCAGGCTGCGAAAGACAGCGGGAAACTTCTCGATGGCGGGGAATTCGGCGATCCGCGCGCTCGGCCGTGCGGTCGCAAGATAACCCGAACGGTGCGCCACGCCTCGCGCGGCCCAGAGGTTCAGGCCGGCGAGCAGCAGAAAGACGGCTCCGCAGCCGATGCCCAGCCCGAACTGCGTCCCCACCATCGTGACGAAGATCTCGCGAAAACCGATGTGGCTGAACCACGTCCAATCAACCAGCAACCCTACGCCGACTGAAAAGAGCGGAATGACGATTACGAAGATTACGAAAAACGCTGCAATCAGCAGTGCCAAACGATTTCGCCGCATATGAATTCTCCGCGGGCCATCTGAACACACAGAGTGTCAGCTGTCAAAAGCTCTCGTGATTAATTTCGAAAGGCCCGCCGCAATCAGGGCTTCGCAGCCTCGTCGACAAAAGTGGCGATGTTTGCCTTCAGATTCGGGAGCTCCTTTTCGTTGAGGTAAATCATGTGGCCCGAGCGGTAGTAGTGAAACTCGATCCGGCTGCGCAGCTCGGACGGAAGCCCGAGGTGGTCCATCGTGTATTCCGTGCCGAAAAACGGAGTGGCCATATCGAAGTATCCGTTCTCGACCTGCACGCGCAGGTGCGTGTTGTCGATAAACGCCGACACCAGATCCTGATCGACGCTTGCCACGCCGGGACCGCCCTCCCGGCCGCCGTGCTTCCAATCCCAGTGCTCGCTCACATCGTTCGGCAACGCCCGATACGTCATCTCCGGATTGAATTTCAGGTCATCGCGCAGGTAGCTGTTGATCGCTGCGGTGAACGCTCCGCTGACGGCCGAATACGAGGGATCGTACGCAGCATATTCCGCGAGCAGATCCTGCGTCGGCCCCGAATAGCGCGAATCGTAGCGGCCCACCACCAGCCCGCGGCTCCTTTGAAGTTCAGCCTCGAATTGAGGCAGGTTCACGCGAAGATTCGCCTTGATGAAATAGTCCGCGCTAATTCCCGTGAAATCCGAGAGCTTGTTCGCCACGGCCGTCTTTTCGGCGTCCGTGATATTCGAGCCCTTCATCAGCGCCGCCGCATACTCAGTCGAAGCGAAATCGCGCGCCTGCTTCAGGAAAGCGTCGAGGTCGTCCGGCCGGTTCTTCAGCGTTTTGTAATACCAGGCCGCGGCCGCGTAGCTCGGAACGTAGAAGATGTACGAGCGGTCGTCGCCGGTATTGAATTCCAGCGTCGTAATATCGAGCACGCTCGAGATCAGGACGATGCCATTGATGTAGATGCCGTCGTGATCCTGCAGATAATTTCCCAGCGCTACCGAACGGAATGTCCCGTAGCTCTCGCCGATCAGGAACTTCGGCGAATTCCAGCGCCCGTTGCGGCTGATATAGATTTGAATGAACTGCGCGAGCGACCGGACGTCCTGATCGATGCCCCAGAAATCCTTGTTTTCGCCCTTGCCAACCACGTGGCTGAATCCCGTGCCGACGGGATCGATGAAGACCATGTCGGTCTTGTCGATGAGGCTGTCGGGATTATCAACTACTTGATACGGAGCGGCGCCCGTGGGCTCGGCATTTTCCGTCACCACCCGGCGTGGGCCAAACGCCCCCATGTGCAGCCAAAGCGAGGCCGATCCCGGCCCGCCGTTATAAATGAACGCGATCGGCCGCTGGCTCGGATCCTTCACGTCCGTGCGCGTGTACGCGGTCGAATACATCAGCGCCACGGGCTCGTCCTTGTCGTTCTTGAGCAGGATCGTCGAGGCAGTAGCCTTGTACGGGATCGTCTGGCCGCCAATGCGAATCGTATGCTCGGTCACCGACGATTCTTCCTTCGGCGTCGCTTCCGAACCGGCCTTTGTCTCCGTGGGTTTCGCCTGCGCGGCGCTGGCCGGCTCTTTCGGCGGCTCTTGCGCCTGCGCGAAGACCGCGTGCGCCTGTACGGAAATCATTCCGATTGCCAGTGCGATAAGAATAAGAGCCTTTCTAATCATCGAACAGTCTCCTATCGTGCAGGGCATCTATGTAAACGTTTATTGGGTGTTGAATGCAGCCTTCGATTTTGTCAGCACAAGACCGCCAATGCAAACGCGGCCATCAGCTAAGGATCGCCCGGTCCATCGCTTAGACGCGGCTCTTCACCCAACGTCTCAACGTTTGTTTCAATTTCTCACGCGCATCGGAGCGACGTGCTAGTGGAGAATCGCGGCGCGATGCCTGTATAATCACCCTCACGCTGGTGTGGCGGAACTGGCAGACGCGCCGGACTCAAAATCCGTTCTAGCCCTTCCGCAGCACAGCGCACCGACAACCCACCACCGCGAAAAACCTCTTTGTTCATGGGCCTTCCGTGGGCCTCTACTGCGCAGCACCGCAGAGCGATGCGAAGGAATACGAAAAGCCAACCGGCACCACTACCGACACCAGGCGACCGAGTTGCAGCGCAGCTTAATTGCGGAACGTGTGCGTACCGGTCTGCGGAGCACGCGCGCGAAGGGAAAGCGACTGGCTATCTGTTCTATAGTTTGAGAAACGTTTCAACGGATCGCGGGAGTGGTTAGTCCGTGGCCGCTAGCGCTTTTCTGCGCTCTGCACCGAGAAGTCGTAAAGCATCGCAGGCAGCCCTTCCCCGCGTTGAAGGTACAGCGCGTACTCTCCAGTCTTGAGCGGACTCGCAGGGTTAATTTCGTACTTTCCAGACGCGGGCTCCGACCGCGCCGAAGCCACTTGATGCGTGATCGAAATCCCTCCGCTCTCGCGCGCGCTGCCGACGGCTCCAATCTCAATCTGGCGGCGATCGCCGTGGACTTCGAGGGTCACGAGAACCACATCGCCGGCGGTCACTCCATTCTCGATTTCGCGCGGACTCGGCAGAAACACGAAGACAGGCTGGGAATCCGTGATGGTTTGCGCGTGCCGTCCGGGTATCTGGATGTTGCTATGTTCGGCCTTGATGTGCAGCGTCAGAGCGCTCGCCAGCTTGCTGCCGCTTCGTTCGAATGTGACGGCCTGGCCGAGAACCCCGGCGAAGCCCGATTCACCCTTTACGTACATCCCAGGCTCAGTGGGGAAGGCCGCTTGCGGTGCGGACGGCGCACTCGCCTGCAAACTAAAGAGAAGCAACAACGCGAATAATGGCCTGTTCACGGTCGGTAGTCCTTTCGTTGGAATCTCTTGGCAGGGACCGAGCGGCAGCCTATTCCATGCGGCCCAACGTGTCAAGGATGCACACTCCAAGGTAGTGTGTGAATTTGAATCTGACACCCCATAAACAGGCTTCCGCGTCCGTGGCATCATGGGCGCATGCCAAAGCGAATTAGCAAGAATAAGTCGAAGTCTGAGGACGTGAACCAGACCGCATTCCGAGTCCTACAGCAAACCATAGCCGAGAGCGAAACGAAGTCCCCAGGCCCCGAAATTGACCGTGCGCTGCTATCCCATGTGATGGCCGAGATGGGAAGAAAAGGTGGCAAAATAGGCGGGAAAAGACGTCTACAAACCCTCACCGCTGCTAAACGTAAATCTATTGCTAGGAAAGCAGCTAATTCCAGATGGAAGAAAACAAAGCACTAATCAAAGCTGCGAACATGCAGCATCTTTTTCGATGAGTTATGGCATCAGGATTGCTACTTATTGTGGCGTTAGAGTTGGTGCACCGATTGTGCCTTGACATGCATCTAACCTAGTGCTAAGAACAGTAGCTCTAATGCACTGGATTTACCGCACATGGTGTGTCCGGGAGTTAGATTTAACGAGGAGGCGGCCATGCCAGTAGCAGAAATGAACGAAAGGAAAGTCCGAACGACGGTAAGTATTCCGAAACCTGTATATGAGGAAGCTCGCTCGTTCGTCAACAGTAACGCTATCCCAATCGAATCTATCAATGGATTCTTCGTTGCAGCGATAGTTGCTTACGTCAAGCTAATCAGACGAAAGCAAATTGATGCTCAATTTGCTGCGATGGCGGGGGATGTAAGTTACCAGAAACAGGCCAAACTCATTGCCGAAGAGTTTAGTCAAAGTGACTGGGAAGCTTTGGAGATGGCTGGTGAGTAGTATGAACCGAGGGGACGTGTTCGAGGCCGTTCTTGATCCCACCAAGGGATCAGAACAAGGTGGGACACGTCCCGCCATCATCGTAAGCCGCGAAATTATTAACGAGAGCAGCCCGGTCGTAATTATCGTTCCCGTCTCTGGGAAAGAAAACCATCCCCGTATCTATCCCAGTCAAGTTGAAATTCGATCTGGCGATGGGGGGCTTCGCAAAGACTCCATAGCCATGTGTGAACAAGTCCGTGCGATCTCCAAGACTCGCCTTACCAAGGGACTTGGACACTTACCGACTCCAGTGATCGTCAAAATCAATGCCGCTCTGAGAATCGCCCTAGACCTCTAGATTCTGCCCCCTCCCCCGCTTACAAAATATCGGCATTAGTTTGTCTTGACATGCTAAAGCGTGAGAGTCGGAATCATGGGACGCCCGAATCCACAGCACATTTCCACCAGTCACGTTGAGAGGCAGAATCTAACGATGCGAATGAAAATGCGCCGATTCACGCGGCTGACCAACGCTTTCAGTAAGAAAATCGAGAATCACATCGCGGCGCTCGCTCTGCATTATATGCATTATAACTTCTGCCGGATTCACCAAACCTTGCGCGTCACGCCAGCGATGGAAGCCGGAATCACAGACCATGTGTGGAGCATTCAGGAAATCGTCGAGCTGCTGCAAAAATAGCTTGCGCGAAACAAAAGCGAATAGTGATAAAATACAAACGCCCCACTTTTGCGAGTGAGGCGTTGTACAGAACTAATCTCTTGGCCGAGAGATGGAACCGACACCTCCATACTAGGCACTTCACGCTCTCTCCGTCAAGAGAAAACGGCCACAGCGACGCATGCGTCAGCATGCTCTCGCCTAGCCCGCTCTGTTATCCAGCGCGGCTAAACGGAGAGGCGCACGAATGGCTAAAAAACTCATTGGTCGCAGTTCAATCAGCGGTCGGTTCGTCCCTCTCAGCTACACGGACAGGCATCCGCGTACGACTGAGAAGGAACACGTCACAGTAGGCAAGCGCAGTCCAAAGCGGTAACAATCAAACCCCAACTGGCAAGGGGCTTTATTTTTGGCCCCTGCCAAATTCACACACTACCCACTCCAAAGACTACTTGGCGTGGATTACCACCCGAGCGATCAGTACATCGCGTTTGTAGATACAGAAACGGGGGAGTGTGGCGAACAGCGATTGAACCACGGCCTTCAAGGCCGTCCGCGACGAGCTCACGCGCATCGCATTTGCAATCAACCATCGCTAGTGAGTTACTTGTGACCGTTTATGAAAGCACAGACAGATTCGAAGTGATGTTTGTATCTGTGGGTGAAGTGCTTTTCCGGGTGCGTGGTCATTAGGACATCGCCGTCACGGTTCATCAAAGTCAGGTGCCAATGCCGGGAAGTCGTACCCTCGTCAGCGCTAACCGTCTCCGCCGCTTCGAGAACGTAATCAGCCTTGCTTTCGTTCTCTGTCAGCACAACGTTGGGGCAAGACTTCGCAAAACCATCTGCGATTTCAGCGGTGGATATGTTCGATTTCGGCGAGAGGAAAATCCGCTTCGTGCTCTGCTGGGCGGACAGTAGACCGCCAAGCAAACAGATCGCGGCCAATCCGGTGACGGTTCGCAGTCGCATAGAGGTACTCCCCCCGGGACCTAACCTTGATAGTTAACTGGCCGTGAGGAAAACATTCTGTGCAAGGGTCTGGGCAGAACGTCTATGACGGCTCGGATTGCGATGTTACAGCAGAATCGCCAGTCACGTTCGGAAAACATTGGCCTTCCGGCCTTTATCGGGACCAGGCGGACCGTTGGACTGTGCCTCTGGGAATATATGTTTCTGGATGTTTTTCTATCTCTGGATTCCGTGCAGGCGGAGACCGTCTGCTTGGCTCTACACGGGGCAATCCTCGAGCGAGAGTTGTCCTTCTCGTACGGCCGGGCAGTTCGGCCAGTGTGCCTTGAGTATGGTTTGTCGAATTGTTATCCCGCAGCCGACGCATCGGATGAACGGACTTAGTGGCGTCGCGGGGGTATTCCGAACTGGCGTCGCGCAAATCCTAATCACCGTGCGACGGTCGAGCCGAAATTCGCGGGCGATGTGAGCCTTCGGCCAACCCTCGGAAAATTTCGCTCGCACCACCTCTGCCAGCACGCCGTCAACCCGATTGGCGGGATTCTTTCTCGGAATCCGGTAATAACCGCGCTGTGTGGTCACTGCGGCTTTCCCTTGGCTTCCCAGCGTTCCAGCCACGCCCTGTAGTCCTCGCCGCATTTCGGCGGGTGAATTTTCCTGCCGTCGCCCACGTCATAGCATCCCGCGCAATCCGGCGATCCGCACGCGGCATACTGGACCTTTTGGTGTACTTGCGACTCGCGTTCCAATGCCGCAGGTGTCCCAGGCGCTGTCCCCGGACTCTTAGAGCCTGGGACAGGCTTGCTCGCAGCCAATACACTCAAAGCGAGGGCTTTAATACTAATTGAAACCGATTGTCCCATCTGTCCCGCCCTAAGCCGTGGGACGGTGGGACACGTCGCCAAATTCGCCACGTACCCACCTTTCCCGAAATCTCTGCGCGGTGGATTTCGACACTCCGATTTCTTCCGCCACGTCGCGCACGGACATTCCCGAAGAGAATAGCAGTGCCGCTTGTTGCGCCTTCGCATCCTCAAGGTCGCGGCACGTCCATACAGCCCGCCCGTCCAGGCCGCTCTCCATCCGCACCTCGAACGGCTTTGCGGCGTCGCCCAGCATGGAGCGTGTCTTCTCGAAGTGGATCTCGCAGCGCAAACCCTCGTTCGGATTGTAGTCCGCCGGATGCTTGAGCGTGATAACCGTGTCGAGCAAATCTTCGCGCCGGGATGTGCCGCGTTGCGATTTATTCTTGCCCGCGTGGTGGTCGAATAGAACCGATAAGGCGCGCCGCCTGAGATTGAGCGCCCATTCCTGAACCGGCAGCCATGCCTCACCTTCGTTCTCGTTTCCGTACCGGCAGAGCGCCGAGAGATTGTCTAGCACTACGAGATCAACCCCTTCCAACTGCGGCTCAAGGAGTCTTTGCCCTTCAATCGTCGCAAGGTCTGGCATCGGGCGATTCTGCAAGTCCGGGGAGATAATCCGCAGCATGTCGGCCCCCGGCTCGCAGTCCTCCATCCCAGCGAGAATCATCGCGATCCGCTCCTGCACCGTCTTTGCCGGTAGTTCGCCGTCCACGTAGAGCACCCGGCGTGCTCGCGGAGCCGCCCAGCGCAGAAAGCGTCCGCCACTCGCAACGGCAGCCGCCATTCCCAGGGAGAGAAACGTCTTGCCAATGCCGCGATAGGAATAGAGCATCGCAAGACCCTGGTCCGGCAGGATTGGATCGAGCAGCATCTCGCGCGGCTTGATCTCCCGAATCAGCAATTCTTCAACGGCGAGCGCCACAAGGGGTATCTCTGCGGTCGCGCTTGGATTTGCTTTCCACTCCGGCGCGTCGCGAATCAACTCTAGCAAGCCGTCGCGCGTCCCGCCCCTCTTTACCCACTCGCTCAAGTCCTTTGCGCCGGGCAATTCCAGCACCTTAAGCGATTCCACTTTGCCGAGAAGGGAAGCGGCAATTTGCCGCGCGTGCTTTCTGCCTGGTTCATCGGCATCCGCGATGATGACGACCCGCTTCCCGCGTAGGGATTCGGAGTAGTCCTCGCGCCACTTACCTGCCCCGCCCGCGTTGCACGTCGAGGCAAGGCCGATGTTTCGTGCGGCCTCGCAATCCTTTTCGCCCTCGCAAACGATCACGTCTTGCGCGCTCAGGACTTCAGGAAGTCTGTAAGGCACACGGCGGACACTGTTAAGGTTCCAAATCCATCCGCCCTTCCCATCGGGTCGGCGCTGCCGAAACTCTTTCGGAGCGTACCTCACTACTTCGTAAAGCAACTCGCCCGACTCATCCATGTAGCCGTAGACTGCCTCGATTCGTTTCACGGACGCGCTGTCCTCGAAAAGCTCGCGCATCTGAATTCCCGCCGCCGCGCAAATTTCTCCGACGCTGCAACCCGCGTGGCAGTTGACGAGGATTTTCCCGTTGGATTCGGTGATCGAAAGTGAGGGCGTCTTGTCGTCGTGGGCCGGGCATCTGGCGGTCCACCCGGAACCGCTGCGCCGCACGCACTCGAAGCGCGAGAGAATGCTCGGGGCATCAATGGGCATCATCGCTGTTCACCGGGCTTGCGTGGTCGCGCCGTGCGAATGCTTCGAGCGATGCAAGCGGGATGAGCGTCCGTCTGCCAATTTTTCGAGCGGTTAGCTCTTTCCGACGGATGAAGTTTTCGACCGTGCGGATCGAAACGCTCAAGGCCGAGGCGGCCTCGCGCTTCGTAACGAGAAGCTTGGTGGATGTTCCCTGGAAAGTAGTCATGCGCGCTACATTGCGCGCAGGCTCGCCTTCGTGCCATCCAGAAATCGACAGGCAAAAAGTGTGCCCTGATTTCTGTACTGCCTACGGTAAGTGGAGCTTTCCTGCCGCGACGCGAAGCCGGGCTCGGCGAAACACGCCAAGCGTCCGCTTCTGCCCAGTACCTTCTCTGTCTTTATAGAGCTGGAAGAGGCGTTTGCTGTTCATCCCCGCAGCGTCTCCCGTAGCCCCTTTCAGAAGAATCGCGAGGTGCGTCCAGTGAGGCTTCCCGGTTACCTGTCGGACGAATGCCACCAGTTCGAGAATTTCCAAGTTTTGAGGTGTCACGGTGTGACGGACCTCTCGGCGCGTCGCATTCGCTCTCAGCGATTTCGCGTGCCAATCAAGACTTTCCAAATAGGAGCCAAGCGATTGAACGGCTTCGTCCAGATGCCACGATGAAAGGCTTGGTATTAGGCCTTCGACTTTCAGTAGAACACTTTCACCTTCAACCAAGCGCCTAATAGCGGTGTGGACTCTATGGGCTTGGCGTCGCAAGTCCTGGGCTCTGCGCGAGCGTTTCCCTTGCCGTTGACGGTCCCCTGAATCGCGGATCGTCGCCAACTGACGCAGTACGAACCGGCGAAACCGCTCTTCGATAGAGGTATTACTTCGGGGCACCTTCAGGCTGGCCAACGCGGCAGATTCTTCGGAGTTTAGTGGCTTGTACGGTTCCGGCCCCAGGTGCTCGCGTAGCAATCCCATCGCCTTCGACTGAGTGCTTACATCGATGCCGTAGAGTCCCGCATGTGGTTTCGGTGGTCTCATGTGCGCATTCTAGCGCGCACTTTAGAGCTTGACAAGAATAACCTAAACGTTTAGGATATGAGCATGGGAAAAACCAAGGCAAGCGAGGCAGCTAGTCTCTTGGGAAAGAAAAGTTATCGGGTTCGCCTCGAAAGATTTGGTATCGAACGGCTCCGGGAAATTGCGCGAGAGAATGGCAGGCTCGGCGGACGCCCGCCGAGGAAGGGAGCAAAACGTCATGGAAACTGAAACCCTGTCCCTCATTGAAACAAGGGGCAATCCTCAGACGCGGCGCAATCCGCGCGGCGTGTTTCAGAAAGTACCGGGCAAGAATTCGCCCTGGTGGATTCGCTATATAGACGCGCAAGGCCGGTTCAGGCGTGAGAAGGCGGGCACTAAGGGAGCGGCGATTGAACTCTACAGGAAACGCAAGAATGGGGCTCTCGAAGGGAAGAAACTTCCCGAGAAACTCCGCCGTGCAACGGTTTCCTTCGCGGAGATTGCCAAGGATGCGCTGGCCTACTCTAAATCGAACAAGTTGAGCTATAGCGATGACGTGTGGCGCATGGAGACTCTCCTTCGCTGGTTTCGAGAATATCCCGCCGAAGGCATTACACCTCAGGACATCGAAAGGCGGTTCGAACAACAGACTTGGGCTCCCGCCACGATGAATAGACACCGCGCTTTGCTCTCCCTCACCTACCGGCTGGCGATCCGCAATGGCAAAGTGAAAGAGAATCCTGCCCGTTTGGTGCCACACCGGCCCGAAAACAACGCTCGAATCCGATTCCTTTCACCCGAGGAAGAAACACAATTACGGACGGCCATTGAAGCCGCTTGCCCCAAGCGCATCCCCGAGCTTGACCTTGCGTTAAATACCGGCCTTCGCATGAGCGAGCAGTACCGGCTCCAGTGGGAAGACGTGTCGTTTACTCGGCGTACTCTCACTATTCCACGAAGCAAGAACGGTGAGACCCGCCACGTTCCGCTAAATAAGGCGGCCCTCTGTGCTCTCGAATCGCTGAACAAGCGGTCGAACGGTTCAGAGTTTGTCTGCGGTGGTGCGGTCGAGCCTCGCCGCTGGTTTGAGCCTGTGGTGAAAGCGGCCCAATTGAGTGCATTTAGCTGGCACTGTTTGCGGCACACCTTTGCCAGCCGCCTTGTGATGGCTGGAGTGGACATCCGCACGGTGCAAGAGCTAATGGGTCACAAAACTATCGCGATGACGGTACGCTATGCCCACTTGGCCCCGAAGCACACCCTTGCCGCTGTGGAGCGGTTGGATGCCACTACAGAGCAACCGACCGACACCACTACCGACACCAAGGGGTTTGTTCCAGTAGGTACCGAAGCAACAGAGTTGCAGCAAGTGTTTCAGTAAGATAGAGTTATACGACAGTGCTGGTGTGGCGGAACTGGCAGACGCGCCGGACTCAAAATCCGGTGGCCGCAAGGCCGTGTGGGTTCGATTCCCTCCACCAGCACCATCTCCCGCGCATCTTGGCCCAACCTGGGTCGCCCCCTGAGTGATTGGTTCTGTTGTAGGGGCGCTGCCTTGGCCTGAACGCCTTTGCGAAGGCTTGCTGCGCCCTTGGGAGCCCCGCCTGCGGTCCTGGCAAAACTCGCACTTCGGGCCCGACATTCGCTCCTATGAAACCTTCGCGTGCCGGTGCGCGATCTGCTGCCGGTATTCAATCCACACGAGCACGATCACCACGAGGTCGAAGACCGTCAGCAGGATCATCGGCACGGAGCCCGTGAGGGCGATGCGGTACACCTGATAGCCGATGAACGCCGAGAGCATGAGGATCATCAGCGGATAGGCCCAGAGTTTGTTCCAGAGCAACGCCACCACGAGGCAAAGCTTCACCCCGCCGTGCGAGAGCAGGTACCACGAAGCAAAATGATTCCCGCCATCGGCCAGCCGCTCGAACGCGCGATGCAGGCTCGTCACGATCAGATCATGCGGATCCCGCGAGAGATTCTGGGTGAGAATCGACATCACCACGCGGTTGATCGTCTGCGGCGAAACTTTGAGTAGCACGATGCCGCCGACCGTCTCGACTAGCGCGTGCAGCCCCTTGAGGATGATGCTGACGCGGAAGCTCTCGTGCAGCACCGTTTCTTTTGTCGGGCCATGAGCCGCCGGCAACTGTTGTGTTTCGATGAAGGCCTCCGTAATCGCTCCATACAGATTAACAGAGGTCGCAGCCGCCGGCGGCCACGCCATGAAACTACACGACGCGGAGCACAATCTTCCCGCGCGTGTGGCCGGTCGCGTTGAGATCGTGCGCGGCGCCAGCTTCGGCGAGAGGGAAAACCTTCTCGATCGTGGCTTTGAGCTTGCCGGAATCCACCAGCTTCGCGATTTCTTCCAGCTCCGCGACGTTCGCCTGCACAAACGTATGTCCCATGCGGACGCCGTGCGCCGCCGCTTTCTCCGGCGAAGGGGGCCGCAGGATCGACACGAAGATTCCGCCCTTCTTGATCGCCTGGTACGAGCGGTCGGCGGTTTCTCCGCTGATCGTGTCGAGGACCACATCCACGTTGTGCACCACGTCCTCAAAACGCGTCGTGTTGTAGTCGATCACCTGATCGGCGCCGAGCGAACGCAGAAATTCATGATTGCGCGCCGACGCCGTGGCGATCACGCGCGCGCCCTTGATCTTCGCCAATTGCACCGCGAAGTGCCCCACGCCGCCGGCCCCGCCATGAATCAGCACGGTCTGGCCGGCTGCGAGCTGCGCGTTATCGAAGAGCGCCTGCCACGCCGTGAGGCAGGCCAGCGGAATCGCAGCCGCAGTGACAAAATCGGCCGATTTCGGTTTCAGCGCGATTTCCGATTCGCGCGCCACCATATATTCCGCGTACGAACCTTCGCGCGAAAGATCGGTGCGCCCGTACACCTCGTCGCCCCGCTTCAGCCTCGAAACGCCCGAGCCAACCGCCTCCACCACGCCCGCCACATCCCATCCCGGAACGAACGGCAGCTTGAACGGAATCCGCTCCTTGAAGTAGCCCTGCCGGATGGCGCGGTCCACCGGATTCACGCTGGCGGCACGCACGCGAATCAGCACCTCGTCTGCCGCAGGCTGAGGGCGCGGAGCGTCCTCATATTTAAGCACTTCCGGCCCTCCGTACTCGTGAATGCGCACCGCCTTCATCGTCTCCATGAACCTCGCCTCCGTTTTTCTGGGATCGCCTATCGACTCAACGCGCTGGTTTTCGTTCGCCCGGCGGGCCGCAGTAATTTACTTCCTCCGGAGGCCCTCGGAAAGAGATTTTATTGCCCTCTCCGGGGCGCTGTGCTACCTTCCGCCGCTAGGGGAATGCTGTTTGGGGTCGTATGTCACTCGGCGCACCCATCTTCGAAGCTCGTCCACCAACGCATGGCAAGAGCATGGGTCCGCCCCCAGCCAGAGACGGAGGACAATTCCATGTTTGAAGAACAACTGGAAGAGGATCAGCAGTCCAGTCGGCGCGGAACGATCATTCTTGTTTCGATCGTGATCGTCCTGGCGATTGTGGGTACGCTCGCGTACTTCGTTTCGAAAGGTGCTTTCTCGTCCTCGTCGTCCACGGCCGCGAGCGCTGCGCCTGTCGTGAAGGGCGATCCCGTCAAGGACCTGCACTTCATCAGCGAACCGACGATGGTCAAAGACGACGCAGGAAACGCTGCGTGGCTGGTCGATGTGCGGAACGAGTCGCGAACGCTCACGTACAGCCACATCAAGTTCCACACCACGTACGGTGGCCCAAATCAAAGCGTGATCGCCCAGAATGACGGCGAGATGCCGGTGACGCTCGGTCCGGGCGAAGAGCAGAACGTCCAGATCAAGGATATTCAGTACCCGGACAACGTGCAGTGGTTCAGGATAAACGTGACAAGCGCCGACGCGTCGCAGTAGTCAGTTGTTGTTGCCGGCCACCTGAGGAGCTTTGAGCACGAGGACCAGAATCCGCCCGTCGGAATGAAAGCTGCCGCCGGTGGCCGTCTTCGCCTCAGTCAACGGGCTCGCGGGTGTCACGTGCGAGCGCGCAACGACGAGCCCCGTGCTCGAAAGCGTGTCGTTGACGTACTCGCGTTCGCCGTCGATTGCCGGATCGATCTTGTGCGTCACGCCGTTGTTGCGCTGGTCGCGCTCGAAACCGATGTCGTGCGTGGCGGCGACGCACCACACCGGCTGCCCTCCCACCGTGTACTCCGATTTCCACACGCGCAGGTGATTGCGCGACATCGCCACGCGCACCGGCTCGGCGTGCGCGAAGCCGTAATCCTGCGGGCGACTGAAAAGATAGAGCGTGCTCATCGGCATCGTCAGGTAATCTTTTTTCGAGAGCGAATCCACCAGTCCGGCCACGACCGAATCCTGCGCTGAACGATCCACCTGCACCCAGCCCGCCGCCGTGAAGGCCTGCACCAGATCGGCCTGGCTGCCGACGATCAGGATGTTCACCATGTCGCCGGGATTGCCCTGCGGATCGCTGACGCGCCGCGGAATTTCCGCGAGAAGCGCGGGCGTGATGCCTGCAATCGTCGTTTCGGCGGGCCGCCCGCAACCGCATCGCCACCGGCGTGCTCAATCCGGGATCGGTCACGCTCGATCGTCACGTGAAAACTGCCCTGTGCGGCCTGCGAATCCTTGTAGCTCTGATTGATGCCGAGAAAAAGCCGGCCCGCGACGGGTGCCTGGTAATCTTTCGCGGAGCCGACCAGAAACGGCTGCCCGCCCGCATCGGCTGCGCCGAGCCGTCCGATCAGCGCGCCGTGGCCGCCATCGGTCACCGCATATTGGTGGATCAGGTCCTTCCAGCCGCGCGCGAGCCCGTCGGGATTGAACGACTGCGCCGGCTTCGACGTATCCGCTGCCGGATACGTGATCGTCCCGCTGCCCGCAATGTGTATCTTCTCGCCCATGCGCAGGTCGATGTTCGTATCGACCCACTGCTTCGAGCCATCGACGTCGAGCTCGTAGGATTTGCCGGCGACAGCGTCGGCCTGGGTGTCAGCTGCAGCTGCTGTGGTCGATACCTGCGCTCGAGTTTGCGTCTGAGATGCTGTTTGCGGGAGCGGCATCGCCCAGATCGGAGAACTTGGACAGGTCGCGCAGATGGCGCAGACCGCCGACACCGCCAGAATTCTCGCTTGCTTCAGGGTGAGTTTCATCGTTCGACTCGCGCGCCCAGCCCTTCGAGGACCGATTTGAGGGTTCAGCATAATCCCGCGCGACGCGCCAGATCAAGCGACGCGCCCGCATCCCCCACTCGAAAGCGCCACGAATGCAGTCCTGAGCGACGCGGTTGCTCCCGTGACTGTGTCGATTAGAATGTGCAAGGACTGTTCGGTTTGAGTCCTTTACAGCGATTCTCTAATCGCCGCAATGTCGATTACAAACACCTGGAAATGGGTGCGGCAAGCGCGAGAGCTGCCGCATCCGAGGAGTGCAAACCTGTCCACGAAGAAGTTGGAACGAAAAGCGGCTGTTTCTCCCAGTTCTTCCGGGCCGGGCGTGATCAGATTAGAGTGATCGAGCAAACCCTTTGATACTCTGGCGTCTTTGTCAGAGAAGTGCCTTTTTCGACCTCTCTATCGCCAGCCACTCGCCATCTGACCTCCGAGCGACTAGACTCGTTTTTGTATGGCAGCCTTGGGACTTGAGTCTCAGACTCCCTGTTGCGGCGATGGATCTTGATGGACGTTCTCAAAAAGCTTTTTGAACAGCATTTCCACTCACCGGTCGCGCGAGTGCAGCCGCTCCAGGGCCAACTTGGAGGTTCGGGGCGCAAGATCATCCGGCTTGCCAACGAAGAGCTCAGCGCGGTTGGCGTTCTGTATGGCGTACGCGAAGAAAACGTCGCCTTCCTTGAATTTTCAAAGCATTTTCGCGGACACGGTCTGCCGGTGCCAGAAATTTATGCCGAGGATTTGAGCCAAGGCGCTTATCTCGAAGAAGATCTGGGAGACACAACACTCTTTGAGTTTCTCTCGAAAAACCGTCTCGGCCAACACCTTGCCCCTCAATCGGTTGAAGCATATTGCAAAGTTGTGACCCTGTTGCCGCGCTTTCAGATCGAAGCTGGCCGCGATTTGAATTATAAAGTTTGCTATCCGCGTGCCACCTTCGATCGGCAGTCGATCGCCTGGGATTTGAACTACTTCAAGTATTACTTTCTTAGGCTTGCTGGCGTTCCCTTCAACGAACAATCATTGGAAGACGACTTCTGCCGATTGACGGACTTCTTGTTGAGCGCAAGCCTCGATTATTTTCTCTACCGGGATTTTCAATCGCGCAACATCATGTTGCGCGACGGCCATCCATTTTTTCTGGATTATCAAGGTGGCCGCAAAGGTGCGCTTCAATACGACATTGCTTCTCTCTTGTACGATGCCAAGGCCGATCTGCCGCCAGAATTGCGCCAGCAATTGCTCGATCGCTATATCGACCGGCTTGGCGATTTCATCGAGCTAAAGCGCGAAGTGTTCATGCGCTACTACTATGCCTACGTTTACGTCCGCATTATGCAGGCCCTGGGCGCTTACGGATTTCGCGGCCTCTACGAGCGCAAAACTCATTTTCTGCAAAGCATACCGTACGCGCTGACAAACTTACGCTGGCTGCTTCAGCATGTCGAGCTACCCATCGCGCTGCCGACCCTAATGGACGCGTTCACGAGCATGGTAGGCTCGGAGAAATTGCAGGGTCTGGCTTCTAAGGAAGGTGATCTGATCGTCCAAATCTTCAGTTTTTCTTTTCGCGGGGGTGTACCGAAAGACGAGACCGGGCATGGTGGGGGATTCGTTTTCGATGCCCGCAGCATACCGAATCCCGGACGCGAAGAGAGATTCAAGGCTCTTACGGGCAAAGACGCGCCGGTGATCGATTATCTCAATCAGCAAGAAAGCGTTCATCGGTTTCTGGCCGGCGTGATGTCGCTGGTGGATGCCAGCGTAAATACCTATCAGCAGCGCGGCTTCACCAGCTTGACGGTGTCGTTCGGCTGCACGGGCGGCCAGCATCGCTCGGTTTATTTAGCGGAGCAATTGGCGAAACGTTTGAATGGCAGGAACGGAGTGGAGGTGGTGGTGCGGCATCTTGAGTTGGAGAACATGAACAAATGAAAGCGATGATTTTGGCCGCTGGCCTCGGTACACGCTTACGGCCGCTCACCGACAATCGCCCCAAAGCGCTGGTGGAAGTCGCTGGCCGCACGATGCTGCAGATCGCACTCTCCCGCCTGTGCGCTTTTGATGTTCGCAACGTGATTATCAATGTGCATCACTTTGCCGATATGATTCTCGAGTACCTGAAAGCGAACGATAACTTCGGCATGCATATCGAAGTTTCTCGCGAGGAGGTCTTGCTGGATACCGGGGGCGGCCTGAAAAAGGCTGCGTATTTTTTCCTCGAGGATTCAAACGATTTCGAAAGGCCATTCATTTTGCACAATGTAGACGTCATCAGCACGATTGATCTTCGACGCATGGTGCAATTCCACGCTGAAAATCAGGCTCTCGCCACTCTGGCAGTGCAAGACCGGCAGACATCAAGATACCTGCTCTTCGACGAGCAGCTTCAGCTTTGCGGCCGTCGATCAGCACACGGTCAGAAGGATGAATTCGGTCGATCTTCACAACCAGTGCAGGCTCTGGCTTTTTCCGGCATCCACATTATTTCTCCTCGCCTTCTTCCGATGATGATTGAAGAAGGCGCTTTTTCCATCATCACCTCCTATCTGCGTCTCGCCGCGCGCGGAGAAAAAATCCTGGCCTTTCGGGCCGATGAATATTATTGGCGTGATCTGGGTAGGCCGGACAATGTGCTACAAGCCGCTCAGGATGCTTCAACTAGTTGTTGATCTCCTTGAACCGTGACAGTGACCATCAGGGTACGTGCGGCAGCTTAACGAATACGACGACGATTGCCCTTACGGTGCCTTCACCACCCCTGCCGGCGGTATGTCTGGATCAGGATATAGTGCAAGTAGGATTAGTCGGGAGTGCGAGTCTCTCCCGGGGATCTAGGTTCAGCGCTGCTTGTCGACCGGCATCCGCGCCGCAAATTTTGGCCCGAAGCCGACTTTCCGCTCAGAGCACTGGGTTAGAGCGACGGCGCTACCCGCCGCTGCGGGTGCAAACGGCGCACATGAGGACATGAGGAAAGGGCGCAGAGCAAAAGCAAGTTACGAGCCGCGTGGCTTCGGCGGTGTCTTCCGGCGCGAGCGAGGGCAGCCGGCTTCTTCGCGGGCGTGGTGGTGATCACGATGACGCTGACCAAAATGCAGAGAGCGCCGAGGATGGTGCGCAGGCCGAGCGGTTCGCCGCCGAGGAAATATCCGAGAATCACCGCGACCACCGGATTCACATACGCGTACGTGCCGACCTTCGTCGGCGATTCGTGGTGGATCAGCCAGGTGTAGGCGGTGAACGCGATGATCGAGCCGAAGACGATCAGGTAGAGCAGAGAAAACCACGCCCCGCGCGAAACGGCGAAAGGATGAAAATCGCGAAACTCGCCGAACGCGGCCGCCACGATCGCCAGAAACACCCCGCCCGCCAGCATCTGCACGCCCGGAGCTCATGGCTTTGGATGGCGGCAGCGGCAGCTTGCGCGTAAACGCCGAGGAAACAGACCAGCTCAGCGACGCAACGATCAACGCCACCGCTCCGAGCCTGTCGATGGGCGCGCCGCCGAGGGCCAAAGAGCGGCTCATCAGCACGGCTACCCCGCCGCATCCGATCAGGAGCGCCAAAGTCAGGCGCACGGTGAGCTTCTGCGTTCTCAGAAAAATGATTTCAGAAAGCGCCATGAACGCGGGAATCGTGGCCAGCATGACGGCGGCAACGCCCGAAGGCACACGCTGCTCAGCCCAGAAGAGCAATCCGTAGTCCATCACGAAGAGGGGAATCGCGAGAAGCGATGCGGCCGTCCACTGGCGCGCGCTAGGCGAAGGCTCGCCCCGCGCGATCATCCAGAGGTACAGAACCAGTCCCGCGGCCGTGAAACGCATCGCCGCCATCACCAGCGGCGGCATTTCGTGGACGCCGATGCGAATCGCGAGGAACGTCGATCCCCACACGAAATAAATGATCACGAAAGCCAGCAGCGTCTTCCACGACCGGCGATAGGTGCTCGTTTCCATGGAAAGGTTCCTGCGAACAATCTACCAATTGCCTCCCTCGATTGCTCGCACGTTTGAGATCCGCGCGCCCCGGCAAACAGGCCACTTTGTCTGCCCGGTGCGGGCGACCGAAATTAGAGAACAGGAGCGAATTGCACCCGGACGAAACACAGAGATCACGGAAAAGGCACTGCGAACACGGAGACGCCGAGAAACCGGCACATTCGACCTAAGCATCTCCGCCGCCCGGCCGGCTTGCCGGACTTGCGAGTATGCGCAGCGCGGCTTTGGTAGTAGAATCCGGGCCATTCGGGGCGCACGCGCGTGTTTGGAGTCCTTCGGAGAGCGTTGAATGGACATCCTCTGGCCGGCAATCGGCATAGGCGTCATCGTAGGATTCATCTTCTTCGTCCTGGCGCAGCACTGGCGGCAAGTCCTCAATCAACATGCGTGGACCATCCGCCGACTCACGGAACGCGTGCGCGATCTCGAGGACATGGCCGATCCCGAATTCCGCCGGCGCCTTGACGAGGCCTCGCCGATGCCGCTTGAGCAGGTGTTCACGCTCACCTTTCGCCTGAACGACCGCTTCTGGCGCGATGCCGTGCACACGACGGACGAAAACCTGCGGTTCATCCGCGAATTCGGCAGTTTCGTGGGATCGGTAAAGCTCGATCGCTGGCGCAGCCATACGGTGGCTACGGTGGCGGAAGTGCCGCCCGACCGTAAGGAAAGCGGCTGGCAGATGCGGTCGCTCGACTTTTATCCCGACGCGGCCAAGCCCGGACGCGGGCTCACTCTGTGGGAACTGGCGCTCGTGCGCATGAAATTTTCGACCGAGCGGCCGCCTTCGCTCGAACTCGTCCTCCGCGAGAATTCCATTGATCTGCTCGGGCATCTCGCGCCCCGGGAGGGCGGCAGCGGCAAGGGCCACGGTGCCAACGGGCACGGCGGCGACGGGCATAGTGCTGGCGATTATGAGGAGGTGGTTTTCTTTCGCGTGCCGCTGGATACGAAGCAGCTGGCCGAATTTCGGAGCCACGATCCTTCGAACGAAGCCGGCAACGGCAACGAAACCGGCGCGGGAGCGGCACCGGCCGGCGCGCCGTGGCAAGCGTTCTATTCAGGCGGCGACGAAGCGCTCGGGATTGAGTGGCAGTTGCGGCTGCGCGACCTGAACAAGAAATCGCAATGGGATCGCTGGAAGATTCTGGAGCCGGCGTCCATGCCGTTCGGCGCCGGGCGGCGATGAAAGCCAGGTCTCTCGCGCATCACGCGGAATGCGGATGCACGCGCAACCCCGTCCAAACATTCAAGAGGCCCATCAGCTCGCGCACGACGGAAAATGCATCGCGCGTGTTGCGCCACCAGTGATCCGCGTCGAATCCGTCCTGCGGAGAGCCGCGAACAATTAAGGCCGGATTTCGTCCCACGAGCTTGAGCCACAGCGCCTTCACGCGCCGCGTGTGCTGCAGCGAGGTGACGATCATCACGCGGCTGTCTCCTTCGGCGCGCGCTGCCCGGCTGATTTCCTCCACTTCCTGCTGCGTGTCGACAATTGTCTCCGGAAGAATGCGGATTGCCTGCGCGGGGACGCCTTCGTGGATCAGCACCTCGCGGCTGTAGTCTTCCTCGCCCGCATACGGAATACCCATGCGCGCGAGTTCGTCGGCGGCGCTCACGGGCCGAGTGATCCAGACTTTGTGCGCGTAGCCCATCTGGAAAATGCGCGCTGCCTCTTCAGCGCGCGCCGGCATCGTCCCGCTGAGGACAACGATCACATCGGCGGGTGCAAGGGGATCGGGACGAACCAGCCAGCGTCCGACGCCACGAAATGCAACGACGGCGCCGATCGCAAGAGCCAGCGAAAGGGCGAGAAGGACAATTGCACGAAGGCGGCGAAGCAACGGAGAGCGGCTCAGTCGGCGTGTGTCGTTCGGCATAGCGTTGTGCGGGGGCTAACGGGAGCTATTGCGCGGGATCGGCGCTCGCGCGTTCGACCGACCGGCCGCGCATCAGCAGCCCGCGCAAACCAAGCAGAAGAAGGCGCGGCTGGCTCAGGCAGACTCGCCACAGGATTTTCCAGGCCTCGTCGCGCGAATACTCGCCCAGAGAACGCTTGGCAGGATCGTTGAGCAGATCGACGAGGCGGCTGTAGTCCGATTGCTGAAAACGGTGCAGCGACCGGCGCAGCAGTAGATGCAGGTCGAGCTCACGGCGCAGGCTGCGGAGTTCCGGGCTATCCCCGCCGCCGAGAATGGATTCCGCGACGCCGATCGCGCCGCGAAAACCTGTGACGGTGCCGCCCACAGTGGACACTTTCACCTGCGCGGCCGCGTCGCCAACCAGGTATACCGAACTTTGGCCGACCTGCCGCTCGACGGGAACCCAGCGGCTGTACACGGGGATACGTGCGCCCTGAAATTCGATTGCATCGAGCTTGCGCTTTTCGAGGAAACGTTCGAGGCAGCGGCGCGTCTCCGCGCCATCTTCGCCGATGATGCCGAGGGCCCCGCGCTCGCTTGATTCCGGAATCAGCCAGTAAAAGTAGGGCGTGTCGTCCGGGACGAACCAGACGCGCGTCGTATCGGGCGCCATGTCCTTCGGCAGCGGCACGATCGCCTGAACGAGCGGAACCGTCTCGAGAGGCGACCATCCGGCTGCGCGTGCGACACGGCTCGCGGCTCCGTCGCCACCGATCACCGTGTCGGCGTGAATCTCCTCGCGCGCGCCATCCTCGGAGCGCTCCGCTTCGACGACAAGGCCGTGGCCGTTCGGATGCAGCGCCTGAAAACGGCGGCCGAGTTCGATTTTTGCGCCGGCCTGCTGCGCCTGCGCGGCGAGCCCCTGGATCAGGGTGCGGCGTTCGATGATGAGATCGGGATGATTCAGCGCGATCGTGGCGGCGCGGCCATCGGTGAAAAGCTCGAAGCGGCGAATTTCGTTGAGCACGCTATCCTCGGCAGCGCGGCCTAGAAGCGCGCGCATCCGGTGCGTCACAATCAGCGTCCGCGCCTCGGGTTCGAGCGTTTCGATCCGCTCGAGGACGCGCACGGCAAGTCCGCGCCGCGCCAGCAGAAGCGATGTGAAAAGGCCCGCGGCCGATCCTCCGATCACCGCGATGCTTGGGTTAGTTGCGCGCGAAGTGGAACGCGAGTCGTTGTCTGCAGGGCGCTCTAGGTTCGGCATATTCGATCGATGGGCCTCATTGCGATTTGTGCCACTTGAATCCGACACTCGACGGCAAGCGTGCTGCTAAGTATATCCTACGGGCATTCGGCAACGGCTGAGATTTCAGGCGGCGCGCGAGGCCTTGGACGCCTGGCGCTCGTACGGCACATTTTCGAGCAGAGCCACAGCGATCAATCCGAGAACGATCACCGCTCCCGCGAGGGCGTAGGCGGTCCCCGGCGAAACGTAAGGGATGAGCAGACCGGTGCATCCGAAGAGCACCGCCAAGCCATAGAGCGCCACCACGGCGCCGCGATGCCCCAGGCCGAGATTCGACAATCGGTGCGCCGTATGATCCTTTCCCGGCGACGTAAAGGGCAGCAAGCCCCGGCGGGCGCGCGAAATCGAAACCATCGTGGTATCGAAGATTGGTACGCCGAGGATTAGGATCGGAACCAGCCACGATACGGCGAAACTTGCCCCCTGCGGGCGAAGCTTCAGGCCGAGCGTCGCCATCAGGAAACCGAGGAACATCGCACCGCCGTCGCCCATGAAAATTTTCGCGGGATTGAAATTCCATCGCAGGAAGCCGAGCGCCGCCCCGAGAGTGGCAGCGGCTAGAGTCTGGACCATCATGCGGTGATTCATGGCGGCGGAGATCGTGAAAAAAGCGGCTGCTACGGCCGCGATTCCGGCGCACAGGCCGTCCATGTGATCGAGGATGCTGAAAGCCGCGGTGATGCCGACCACCCAGAAGATCGTGAAACAACCGTCCAGGATGACGCCGGCCGTGCCGTGGATGAACACCGAGAAAAATTGAGCGCGGATGCCGGACGCCAGCAGGAAACATGCGCCCGCGGGCATGCCGATGAAGAGCTTCACCTGGTGGTGGAGCATGCCGCCGTCGTCGAGCAGGCCGACCGTGGCCAGCAGCGTGGCGCCGGCAAGAATGCCCGCGATCTGTTGCTTTGGCGCGCCGCGCAGCGTAAGAACGACGGCGAGAACAAAGCCAAGGTAGATGGCGATGCCGCCGAGGAGAGGAATCGGTTTGAGGTGAACTTTGCGCGGCCCGGGGCGATCGACCATGCCGTAGTGGAGCGCAAGGCGGCGAACCGGAACGGTGAGACCCAGGGATCCGAGAAGCGCGACCGCGAATGCGATCAGATCGGAGTAGGGCGTCATAGCTTGCTCAAAATCGTCTCAGCAGAAAAGCGGCGCTCGCGCGTCACTTTCAGAAGCGCCTGATCTTTTTCCCCGCTCACCGCGCGGTGAGCATCTTCTCGAGGACGCCGTCCACCGCCGCGCGCTGGTGGTTGGCAAAGTACCAGTCCATCGTCTT
Organism: uncultured Acidobacteriota bacterium; assembly: GCA_963841605.1. Classification (GTDB taxonomy): domain Bacteria; phylum Acidobacteriota; class Terriglobia; order Acidiferrales; family UBA7541; genus Palsa-295. The sequence continues at coordinate 37,784 of CAWJDM010000008.1, read as the reverse complement.
GCGCAATCCTTCGCGGAAAGGCGTCTTCGGCTCCCAGCCGAGAAGCTGCTTCGCCAGCTTGTTGTCGGCCACGCGATTCACCGGGCCTGTCGGCATGTCGGGCAGCAGGCGTATCTGCGCTTTGTGGCCGGAATATTCCAGCACGAGGCGCGCCGCGTCGATTACTCGGATGCGCTCCATGGTGCCGAGGTTGACGGCCGTGCCGTCGTTGATCTTCTCGGCCGCCAGGATCGTGCCGTTGACGATGTCGTCCACATAGGTCCAATTGCGAATCTGTTCGCCATTGCCCCAAACGTCGAACGGATCCTGCTTCACGAACGCCCGCGCGATCATCGCGATCACAGCGTGATTCTCAACTCCGCGGGGACCGTACACAGTAAAGTAGCGACAGGACGCCGCTCCGAGCTTGTGTTCCTTGTGGTACGCCTGCAGCGTCAACTCGGCCATCAGCTTTGCCCAGCCGTACATATTGTCCGCGTCGTGCGGAGGCTTTACATCGGCCTCGCGCAGGTACAGCTCTTTACCGGCATCGGTCTGCATGTAGTTCGGATAGACGCAGCCCGAAGAGGCGTAGACCACCTTTTCCACGCCGGCCTTCACCGCTTCCCAGAAAACCACGCCGTCGAGAAAAAGATTCGAGGCAGGGCCCGCTTGGTGCAGGTCGACGTAACCGCGCCCGCCATGGTCGGCGGCCAGATGGAAGACGACGTTGATGCCTTTCATTGCGGCGCGCGCCACGCCCGGCTCGCGGAGGTCCGCCTCGATAAACGTGACGCGGCCCGCCTTGACGTGCTGCTCGATATTGCCTGTCCGGCCGCTGGTGAGGTCGTCCACGACTTGCACCTTGGCGCCGCGAGCGAGCAGCGCATCCACCAGGTGCGAGCCGATGAAAGACGCACCCCCAGTAACGAGAACTTTCTTATGATCCCAGATGACGCCCTCCATTGCTTTCGAGAACCGCCTGCTCGATGATCCCGGCAAAAAGCTGCAACTCGTTTACTCTAGCATACTTCTGCGCGGTTTCCCGGGCGCGCCGGCCCATCTCACATAACCGAGCAGGGTCCCTTCGGAGCTCACAGATGGCTTTCGCCACTGCCGCCGGATCATCCGGGTCGGCTGCCAGGCCGCAGCCGGATTCCGTCACGATGCGCGCCGCGTCGCTTGAATCCGGCGCCACGGCGAGGACGGGGCGGCCCGCCGCGAGAATCGAGTAAAGCTTGCTGGGAACCACCACGCCTTCGAGGCCTCGCTTGATCGTGACGATGTGAACATCGCCCGCCATCATCACGTGCGGCACCTGCTCGAATGGGCGAAACGGCAGGAAGCGCACGTTCGGCGAGCCCGCCGCGGACGCTTCAAGCGAAGCGCGGTTCGCTCCGTCACCTACAAACACGAGCGCGGCGTTTTCGTTGCGCAGCATTTCGGCGGCCTTGAGCAGCGTGCTCCACGCGCCGTAGAAGCCGAGATTCCCTGCATGCAACGCCACGAATGGAAAGCCGCTGCGAATCTCCTGCACCACGGGATCGCTTTGCAGAGGCATCGAAACCGGAAATGAAGTGCCGTCGCGCACGACGACCACTCGTTCAGGCGCGACACCCTTGGCGAGGATGCGGTTGCGCATGTCGTCGCCGAGAACGATCACCCGCGCCGCACGCTTCAGCGCCTTTCGATGCATTTTCTCCCAGCGGTCGGCCCAGCCGTTTGGACGCACGATGTCGCCGCCGATCGCCATGTCGGGATACAGATCGCGGATGTTGTAAACAAACGGCCGACCGGCGAGCCGCGCGATGAACGCCCCGGCGATGCCCGCAACCGGCGGGTCCGTCATCGCGAGCACCACGTCGGGGCGAATCGCCAGCGCCCGCGGGACCGCCAGCGCGAGAAACGACAAATAGTTCGAGACGCGGCGCTTCATCTGGTGCCGGGGATAGGCCGTCGATCCAACGCGCTCGACGACCACGCCGTTGCGGGTATCGCGGCGCAAAAGCTTATATGGATAGAACTCGTCGGGATCGTACGACGGCCGGCCTGCGACGACCGTCACTTGATGGCTCTTGGCGAGAGTCTCTGCCACCTGCACGGCCATTTTCGCCGTCGCCGATGTGTCGGGCGGGTAGTATTCGTTCAGGAGCAGGATGTGCATGCGTTCAGCTGTCGCGGTTGGCAAGGCGCCCGGCAGCCGCCTCGCGATCGCCGGATGCGTACTTCCTTTCGAGAATGAAATTGCCGAGCACGAGGACGTCCATGCGCGTGCGGCGGAAACATTCGAGCGCTTCCTCGGGGCGGCAGACGATCGGCTCGTTGTCGTTGAACGATGTGTTCAGCACGACGGGCACGCCCGTGAGATCGCCGACCGCATGCAGCAATTTCCAATAACGCGGATTGGACGTGCGGCTCACGGTTTGCAGGCGCGCTGTGCCGTCCACGTGAGTCGGCGCGGGAATCACGCTGCGTTTCTCCGCACGCACGGGATAGGCAAACGTCATGAAAGGCGAAGGGTGCGTCTTCTCGAAAAATTCGCCGGTGGCCTCTTCTGCAATCGAAGGCGCGAATGGACGAAACGACTCGCGATGCTTGATGCGCTGGTTCAGAATATCTTTCATCTCGGGGCGGCGCGGATCGGCCAAAATGCTGCGATTGCCCAGCGCGCGCGGTCCCCATTCCGCCGCCCCCTGGAACCAACCGACAATTTTCCCGTCGGCGATATGCCGCGCGGTCGCGCGTATGAGCTCCGCTTCGTCGAGCTGCGCGATTTCAACCTCGTCCGCTGAGCCCACTCGATCGACGAGAGCGCGAATTTCGGCGGGTGAAAACTGCGGTCCCCAGTAAGCGTGCTCCATCACGAATTCGCGCGGGCGGCCGAGAATCTGATGGTGCACGGCGAAAGCCGCGCCCACGGACAAACCCGCATCGCCCGCCGCCGGCTGAACCCACACTTTCTCGAAGGGCGTCGTGTCGAAGATTCGCCCGTTGGCGACGCAATTGAAAGCCACGCCGCCCGCCAGGCACAGCGCCTTCTGCCCGCTTTGTTTCGCGAGGCCAGTCCAATAAGCGATGAGAACTTCCTCGAGGGCCGCTTGCATGCTCGCGGCGAGATTGTAGTGCCGCTGGGTGAGCGGCTCGCCGGCCTTGCGCGCGGGGCCGAGGCGCTGCTCGAGATGATTCGAGAAGAGGCGGCCGAGCACCGGAGTGCTCGTCGCGTCGCGCCAGGTCATATCGGCGCCCTGGCTCTGATGCGTGAAATATTCCAGGCCGAGGCGGAAGGAAAGCGGTCTATCCGACCACACGATGCGGCGAAATTCCTCGAGAAATTCCGGCTGGCCATAGGCCGCAAGGCCCATCACCTTGTATTCGTCGCCGAATTTCCAGAAGCCGACGTACTGCGTAAGCGCCGTGTAGTACATCCCGAGCGAGTGCGGGAAAGCGACTTCGCCCAGCACGCGCATCTTCGGCCCTTCGCCGACCGCGCTCATCGAGCTTGCGAAATCGCCGAGGCCATCGGCGGAAAGCACGGCCGCGCGGTCGAATGGCGATACGAAAAATGTGCTCGCGAGGTGCGCGGTGTGATGCTCGATGCGATGAAACTGGCCGCGGATCGCCTCGGGCGCTACTTGGAAGGCAGACGCGAGGTCTTCGCGAATGCCCGCAAAGCGCTTCATCACGCGGATCCGATCGAGCGCAAATTTCGGCATGCGGATCGCGAAGCGCAATTTCGTACCAAGGCGGGCCCAGGGATCACGCGGCACCGCGATGTGATCGATCTCGGTGAGCTCGATGCCCGCGCGATCGAGGCAGAATTGAATCGCCTGCGACGGCAAGCCGGCCGCATATTTCACGCGGTTCAGCCGCTCTTCTTCGACGGCAGCGATGAGCTGGCCGTCCACCACAATCGCAGCGGCGGCATTCGCGTGATACGCATTGATCCCAAGAATGACCATCGAAATTGGAAGCTCTCGCCCTGACCCCAACGTGCTCTGCGCCAGTTAGATGCCTACTGCGTCGAAATCGCAACAGCTCTGCCGTGGTCCGGGCTCGCCTCGGATTCTCCGCTTAGATTCCTTTTCGCCCATTCGTTCAACACGTACAGGCTCCAAGGACGAGACCAGGACGTACGACCCCGCGTAAAATCCTGCCATATCGCGAGCGCAAAGTCTCGGCCAAGCTGCGGCTCGAGCGCGGGCGACCAGTCCGCCAGCCCCGCCGCGACCCGTTTTCCGAGCGGCCCGCGCAGCCAATTCTCCCAGGGAAACGTGAACGTACGCTTTTTCTGCGCCACGATCTCTTTGGGCAGAAGGTCGCCGAGCGCCGCGACCAGCAGCGACTTGGGGCGCGAGCCATCGCGCTTGGCCGATTCGGGCAGCGAAAGCATGTATTCCACGAGCGGCGAATGCAGGAACGGCACGCGCACCTCGAGCGAATGCCGCATGCTCATCGCATCTGAATCGCGCAACAGAATATTCGCGAGATAGGAACGCAGTTCGAGCCAGGACACGGCGGTGAAACCGTCCGCGGTTCGTACCTCGGTTGTCGCATCGGCCAGCCACCGCCGCCACGGCCCGCCGCCATGCGCGAGGGAATTCTCCTTCATAGCCGATGCAACGATTCGCGGCGTGAAGAGCAGCCGCGTGAAAAAATACGGATGCGGAAACTCGCCCGGATCGAGAAACGCGGCGCACGCCTTTCGCAGCGCGTCGGGCGAAGCAGCGGCGCTTCCGGCGGCGGCAATCGCCGAGGCGAACGGCGCGCGCAGCGGCTTGGGAACACACCGTCCGAGCGCCGCCATGCGCGCGGCCATCGACGTCGCGTGAAAGGATGTATAGCCGCCAAAGATCTCGTCGCTGCCGAGGCCCGAAAGCGCCACCTTCAACCCGGCCTGGCGCGCGGCCCAGGAAACGAAATAGGTGTTGATGCCGTCCGCGCTCGGCTGATCGAATGAGGCCACGGCTTCGTCAAGCCGCGCCACCATTTCCTCGCCCGAAAGCGTCAGCTCGCTGTGCTCGGTCCCGAGGCGTCCGGCCGTGCGGCGGGCTTTCTCCGCCTCGCTGAATTCCGCGTCGGGAAAGGCGACTGTGAAGGTGTGGATCCCGCGCTGCGAACGGCTCGCGAGAGAGGCGATGGCCGTGGAATCGAGCCCGCTGCTCAGGAATACGCCCACCGGCACGTCGGCCACAAGATGGCTCGCGACGGCATCCTCCAAAAGCGCGCGCACGCGCTGAGCGGGCTTCAGCGATTGCGCGCTCGAGTCAGCGCTCGCGGCGGCTGCATTTCGGAGACCAGTGCCAAAATCCCAGTAGGGCTTCGGCACAGGCTCGGCAACGGGCGCGCCTGTTTCGATGCTCATCGTGTGACCGGGCGGCAGCGAAGAAACGGCTTCGATCAGAGTGAGCGGCTCGCTGACGGCGCCGAACAGCAGATAGGCGGATAACGCCTGCGTCGAGAGGCGCGCCGGAATGCAGCCGCTCGCGAGCAGCGCGCGCACCTCGGAGGCGAAAAATAGAACTCCGTCCACACGCGCGTAGTAGAGCGGCTTGATGCCGAGCCGGTCGCGCGCCAGAAACACGCGCGTCGCGCGCCCGCCGCGGCCGCCGGGCATCTCGATAATCGCGAAGGCGAACATGCCGAGCAGACGTTCGACCGAGCGCTCGCCCCAGGCTTCGTAGGCGTGCACGATCGTCTCCGTGTCGGAATGCGTGCGAAAACGATGGCCCAGCGCCTCGAGTTCCTTGCGGAGCGCGGCGAAATTGTAGATTTCGCCGTTGTAGACCACCGCGATCGTTTCGGTTTCGTTCCAAACCGGCTGGCTGCCACCTGAAAGATCGATGATGCTGAGCCGCCGCATTCCCGCGGCTACCGGCGGCGCAACGAGAATGCCTTCTTCATCCGGGCCGCGGTGAACCATGGCGGCCATCATGCGGCGAACGGCAGCCTCGACTGCATCTCGCGATTCGATTCCGATGACGCCGCAAATTCCGCACATGCTAAGGATTCACCGCTTGCCGAATTTGAATGCAGGAGCGTGCCGCGCGAATCGCCCGGGAAAATCGCGCGAATTGCAGTATAGCCGAAGGATTGCCCGATGCGGCGGGGAAGCGCGCCTAATTCGCGGAAGCCGGCACGGCGAGGCCCAGCGCGCGGACCGTCGCCGCGTCGGGCACGGCCTTGCCGTCCTGCTGCCTGTTCACCACGTCGAACCCGCCGTCGTAGTCCCACATAGCCCAGCCGATGCCGTGCTTTTCAAGCGACGTTCGCACATCCGAAATCCAGGCCGCGCGGTCGCCCGGATCGGCATTTTTGCGATACACGCCGAACTCATTGCAGATCACGGGGACGTTCCAGTGGCTGGCCCACGCGGCGACCTGCGAGATTTCCCCATCAATGCGCGCCGCGCCCCAATGGTCCATCCCATAACGCTCCAGAGCCAGCCTGTGCACCGGATCGGTGAGCTGTTGCATCACCGTCTGAATGTTGTCGCGATTCGAAGGATACGGCACGCCTTTCAGCGAGTGCCAATAGTTCGTCGACCAGGTCGCTCCCTGATGCGTGAAGACGTGCGGCTCGTAGAAATGAAACGCGTAGATGACGTTCGGATCGCGCAGTGGCTCGAGAAACACGAGATCGTCGTCATCCGACCAGTGTGCGCCCGTTGCGATGATCGTTTCCCGCGGCGCGCCTTCGCGGATTGCCGTCTCGAGCTTTGCCTCGACGCCGTACCAGCGGTAACTATCCTTGCCGCCGGGCTCGTTGAGAATCTCGAAGAAAACGCGGTCCGGATCGAGCGCCGCCCAGTGCTGCGCCAGCGCCCGCCAGAAGCCCGCGAACTCCTCGACGAACTCATCATCCGTCGCCAGCCGCTGCTTGAAATCCGAATCGGCGTAGATGTCGATGTCTACCGCCAAACCCTGATCGAGAAGCATCTTCACGGCGGTGTCGAGCTGTGTCAGGTAATCGCCCGCAATTTGATCCGATTGCTTTTCGTGAAACATCGGGCGCGGATCGACGCTCAGGCGGACGTAATCGAATCCCATCGCGCGGATCAGCGCGATATCCTGCGCCGTGATCGCAGTCTCGAAATGCTGCTGCGTGTACGCGGAGGGATCGGTCGATCCAGCGAACCACTTGCTCAAGTTGATGCCGTGCCGCAGGTACCCCAGCCGGCGTTGCGCGGTTCCAGTTTCATCCGCGGCGCCTTGAGGCCGGGCCAGGGCGCTCGGCCCCGCGGTCAAAGCAGCAACAAACAGGAGAACGCTCGCAAATTGTGGACGCACGCGAAAAAGCCTCGCCGAGAACGATAGAACAGTAGTTCCGCTCCCGCAATGGCAAGGCGCGCGCCGAATCCTTACCCGGATGAACGGACTCGAGGCCCTGCCTCTTGAGCGGCTTCCACGCGAGGTCGCCGCGCGCGAACTGCCACAGGCCCTGGAGCCGCCAGAACATGTGGAGCTGGCGATAAGGGAAATGCTCTAGGACTGAGCTCACCAGCCGCAGCACGTCCTGCCAGTCGTTGTAGCGCTTGTAGGTCACCTCTTCCTGCAGCACCGAGCCGATCGAGATCAATTCCGCACACTGTGCGAACTCCTGCAGGAGTTACGATAAAACTTATGTGGCGCTCGGCGTCGACGGCTGCCGGAAACGGGGAGATCCGTGTGGATAAGCGCCACATAATAACGGTGCCCGATCTGGCAAGCTTCAGGACTCTATCGGGATGAGCTTCAGTAGTTTGCGGACAACATTGAAGTCCGGTCGAATCCCGGGTTGATAAACACCCTCTTCAGCTCGTCGTTCCCAATCCAGTAAGAGTGCCTCAACTATTTCCCGTCCATCAGGGTCACCAACCGCTTGCATGGGGGTGCGGCCACCCAAAGCGGGAATCTTTTCATAGGCCCAGGCCTCGACCTGCTTCTGCACCTTTTCCTGGATTTGTTTCCTCACCTCTGGGTCGCGCAGGATGTCATCAATAGTCTCTTCGTCAACCTTTTCGCGTATTCTGTCTCGCTTTGGTGCCTTCGCAAGCATTTCGCCGACCGTCTGTACGACCGTATCCTTGTGAGTCACACCTGCTCCCAGCCGCTTTTCTATTTCCGCGCGGAGTCGCTTGGCGCGATTCTCGGAATTCACTTCGGCAACCAGAGAGCGTCCAGAGATTTTGATGTTGCCGAGGATCGTGTTATCCCAGCTTGAAATTTTCGAATTTCCTTTTTTGAGCCAGTCGAACGCCACCCCTTGGAGTTCTCCTGCACCATCAAATGCCGCATCGTCCAGAAGTTCCTCCCGGGAATGCCCTTCGGCCAATGAGGCCAAGGCTTCAAAAGCACCTGTCGGTGATTCGATTTGAAAAGTGAGAGTGTGAAACACGAGTGGATCACCGTCGGTGTTGCTGAGTCTCGGCGGCTTATCAAACGAATCTCGAACGAGCAGGTATGTTGCCCGGATCTCGTCGGCATACCGAAACAGATCTTGAGCATTTAGAGCCCGCTTTTGCTTCGCAATTCTTCTCCGCAACATCTTCCGAAGGCCTATGATCTCTGGCTTCCAAGAAAGCGGTATCGTAATCGGCGCGGAACAGCCGAGGATGGTGATCTCGGGCAAAACCCAAATGGAGCCATAAAGAAGATCTCCGGGTCGCGCCTGTTGTGACGCCATTTGTTCCCTTACGTCAAACTGCGAGCCCGTCAGAACATCGGTAAGTTGGAAGCTCTCACCGGGCTTGCTCGTTAATACCTGGTAGAAGCTGACCGGCTGTTTCATGGCCTGCTCAAGCATCTTTCGCTGGAGTGCAGTTAAACGGCGGGCGTTCGTGTAAGGAAAGCTGCGGCTACGACTCCGCCATCGGGGAGTTTCCGCTTCCTCTTGCCAACATACTCCGGATCCCAGTGGAACAAAAAATATGGCATGAAGATCATCTGTTCGTCAGCGGTCCATGAGAAAGGTCTGCTGACCTCGCCCAGATGAAAATCCTTCCAAGCGTCGCCTACGAAGTCCTCAAAGGCATCACGCGCATAGCGGATCATTGCCCTTGTCAGATCGTCGGATTCATCGCGTTGCTGCGACCAAATAGAGTGCTCTACCGACTGTTGCTCCAAGCAGCACCGCTTGTATTTCTCGCCGCTGCCGCATGGGCAAGGATCATTCCTGCCGGTCTTCCCGTTGCCGCAAGAGCCATGATCTTGTGACGTTACCTCGCAGAATCTGGGAAGACAAGCAGCGCTAAAGTTCACCATCGGCGCAAGCGTTCATATCGCTGATTCCCTAGGAGGAGTTGCTCATGGGCGAGATTGCGAGCGTAGCGAATCATCGGCTCAGTATCGTAACGGTCCATACGCCGAGGAAAAAAGCCGTTTCATGGAGCGTTTAGTGCAGGAGGGCCGATGCGTAGACCGCCTTAAAGCCCTTAACTGGTTATTACTGGAGGTTGCCAAACGTGTCGACCTGGCGGGGACCGATCCTATACAGACAATGCCTTGATGTCTGTGGCGGAACACTGACTTCGTGTTCGTTGCGTCAAGTTGGATGCGATCCTTGGACCGCTTCAAGGAGAAAAAAGAGGAACTGCCTTACGGGGAATTCCTGGGAGAGTTCTTCGCGTTTCTCGGAGAAGAAAGAGGTCTTGCGGATGTCACGATCCGCGCGTACGAACACTCCCTCAAATTCTTCCCTTCCTAGATGAAGCGAAAGCACATTCAGATGACAGCGCTGTCACCCAGAAGTATCTCCACCTACTTGCCAGCGCAGTCGCTGGCCGCTGGAAACGCGTCGCTGTTTCGCATCACGTGCAAGCCCTGCGAACTTTTTTCCGGTACCCCGCCCGGCGAGGCTGGTGTGCCAAGGGGATCGCCGAATCCATCGCGTGGAGCCCACCTGTGCGGTGAAGCGGTACATCAGGATGCATCCTCGACTGCCGCGCGCTCGACCCAGAAGTTCTCGACGAAGCCCACCTGTCGCCGTAGTTCTTGATGCGGAACTCGCTGCCAAACCTGCAATACGATCCTCGTTGCACTTTCATCGCCGCCTCCAGGCTCGTCGAATTTCGCCGAAGCGCATCCAAAACTCACGCTCAGATTACAACCCTGCAGTAGAGCCCTCAAGAGTGGCTCCCGGAATCCGTTCAGGATTTCATCGAATCCCTAGAACTTGAAGACGACGCCGGTCGAGAACTTCGGACTTAGCTGAAAAGTGCCGAAATAATGCGACTCGATCGCGTCTCCCGCAAAACGCAACGCCCAACGCTGTTGGCGGATGTTAAGGTCCACACCTGCTCCGGCTTCGACGGCAAATGCAGACTGGGTTCCGAACGCCGTCTGAGGAAGGAAGTTTGAGTAGCCTATCAGGCCGTGGGCCCAAACCTCGATACCCCGCGGCCCAAGCCAGCGGAACCGCGGGCCGCCGGCAGCCATGACGAACTTTGTGGTGCAAGACGGGGTGGAACCGAAAGTGCCGATGAACTCCCCGTCGATACCAATCCACTTCCCTCCTGGGTAGTAATCCAGGCCAAGATTGAGACCATTCATGTTATTCGTTAACTTCGGGTCCAGATAGATGCGGAAGAACGTATAGCCCACGTAAGCCTGCAGGTTATACGTCTGGAAAACGCTTTGAACGAGCGACGCCGGAGCAGGGTCAGGCTGCGCAGGCTGAATCAGGGGCGACGATGGCGTTGCCGGTGTCAACGCAGCGGCATATAGAGTGGTTGCGGCCGGCGCGAGCAGCGTAGTGTTCTGAACAGTGTCCTGAATCGTTGACGTCGACGTTGCCGGAGTTCCCGAATTGGCCTGAGCCCTGGTGCTTAGCGCGAAAAGAACGATGGCCCCCAAGACAAACCCTAAATGTCTCATCGCCTTATTCTCCCTGAACCACCCTCACCGCCTCTGCTACCCCTGTCTAATTTGAATCAGAACCGCCCGACGCGTCTACTCAAATTTCGGGGCCGCGAGCAAAATAGCGGTAAGGGGACCCAGACCCAACGCAGCCCCCCAGATGAGTGCGTGCCCGCGTCCATCCCCTCGCCCGAGATATAGAATCTGCGGAACCTCGCCGCAGAGTGTATGTTAAAACCTTAGCTGAATCCTCCAGCCTCGGTAGCACCCACGCGGCCTAAACTTGCGACCTCAAGAATGCAAACATCGCATTGCACCACAATTGTGTAATTAGGGCTTCGCTCTCTCCTATCTCGTATCCCCGCTACCTTAAGTAAGTCCTGCCCGAGGGCCAGCGTTGGATAGCGCAAGCAGAGCGAGTGCTTGCCTATTGCTCTCGTATTTTCGAGTCGTAGAACCAATCCCTTCATTCCATTTATGGAATATTTTTGCCTTTGATCGGCAAGAAAACTCTGTCATCTCATATCGAGACGAGGAACGGCACTCGTTTGGGAGGGATAACTAGCTTTTTCGCAATACATTACGGCCTTTAGGTCCCGGTTCATTTGGCACAAAACATGCTCTTGCATCAAGGAGATCTTTAAAGTTTGGAGTGCGCCGTTTTTCTGGGGGCGGCGCCTAAAGTGGGCGGCCAAAGAGGATTTATGAAAACTGTACGGGTATGCTTAATGGTGGCTGCGGTGGCGCTCTGTGCGCTGGTGCTTTCCCCCGGCATGACGCGCGCGGACACTTTGACGGGCTCGACCGGCATCACTTGGCTCTATCCAGATGGATCCACGACATATGCGACCGATACGATTGCAGACGGCTCCTCGCTCGCTTGCCCGGGCGCCTCGCCGATCTGCGCAGGCTATGGCGACCTCGGATCCGAGACGTTCAGCGTGGGTCCTTCTTCGATTTCCTACACAGCCTCGGATTATCCCGTGGGCACCTATGCTCCCGCGTCGTTCAACGGGTTCGATTTTACTGGGCTGACTTTTGCCAGTGGTGATTCGCTGACCGGCTTCACGCTGACAACGAACATGCCCGGGTTGACGGCTTCCGATGTCACCTTTGGGTCATCCTTTATCGAGATCGATTTGGCGAACCTTCCGGTCGACGGCTATTTCACACTCGATCTGATCTCGGGCCCATCCGTCTCGACACCAGAGCCGTCATCGTTCCTGTTGCTGGGAATCGGTTTGCTTGCCCTGGCGGGTTTCACGCGCAAGCGCTTTGCCTCGGGTCGTTTCGGAGTCGAGTCGGCGCACTAAGCGACTGTGTTTGGCGGAATCGTCAGGGTGGGTCAGGCCGCGGGCGGATTTACAGCTCGATCTGGACAAGGCCTGACGCGCCCGCCGATCGCGCTTCTTTCGCCATCATTCCTGCGGTAACAATTCCCGTTCGCACGAAAGATTTCTCACAGTCAGCCGACGAAGGACCGCGCATATTTCCTTCCATGTAAGCAAGTCCCGGGCAACGTGTGCAGCTGCCGGCGTGCGTGCAGGACGAGCACGTAGTCAGGTGCTTGAGGCGGATCGAGCGAACCTCGGCGAGTTGCGGAGAGTCCCGCCAGATATCGAGAAACCTCTGCTGCCGCACGTTCCCGCACGTGATCGGAAACTGCACGCAGGGGTAGACGTCTCCGTAGGGCGAGATGTAGCACGAAGTGTGTCCCGCACTACAGGGCAAGCGATCAAGGACTTCCTGGTCCACCGGGGTCGGTGGCGCGCAGAAACTCTCCACGTCGCCCACCAGGTCGGGATTGTGGAAATAGTTCGAGAGCTCGGTCGAATCCACGCCATGGCGGAGCACGGAACGATCCCCATCCATCATCGGAGTAATCGTGGGATCAAGCGTGTAATGCGCGCCGAGTTCATTGGCAAGCGCGTGGAGCTCTCCTGTGTCTGCGCGATTGCTTCGCATCAGGACATTGGCCATGTTCACTCGCAGGCCCTGCGACCTCAGCAAACGAATCGCGGCCAGCGTGCGGTTGAGCGAACCGGGCACCTTGGTGATCGAATCGTGCACTTCGGGCCGGTGGGAGTACACGCTGATCTGCACCTGCTCGACGCCCAGAGCGCGGATGCGCAGCGCCTCTTTTTCCCGGATAAGCACGGCGTTGGTTTTCAGCTTTACATTGAAGAGCAGCGAGCGCGCGTACTCGATAATCTCAAAGCAGTCGCGGCGCATCAAAACCTCGCCGCCACTGAGCGTGAGAAAAAAGGCCCCCGCGTCCGCGAGTTGGCGGAGAAGGTCTTTGATCTCGGCCGTCGTCATTTCGCCGTGATCGTCGTGGTCGAGGTAGCAGTGCTCACAACGCTCGTTGCAGCGGTAGGTGACATCGACGTGCGCGCTCAAAGGCACACCCAAACCGAGAGCTTTGTCGTTCAGCTCCTGCATCAGGCTCACGGTGCCTCCGGTGCAGATCGCTCGGCGTCCGTAAAAGGCTGGTTCGAAATCGACAGGATTCCGCGCGTAGCCAGCTCTTCGACAAGCGCCTCTGCGTCCCGATAAGCGACATCAGCTGGGACGTCAAATTCCGTGCAAACGCGTTGCGCCACAATTTCGGACAAGGGCGTGCGCCCGTCCGCCGCTTCCCAGATCACCGTCGCCACATCACTCAGGCTGAAGAGCCTCGAATCCACGGCGGACATGATCATCATTTCGCCGCCCAACACGCGCGCGGCGACCGCCTTCGACCGTGCGATGTATTTGTCGCTCACCGTATCAGTTCCCAGGCTCGTTCATCGGGCGTAAAAACAAACCGCGCCACCGGTACGCGCGAAACAAACTCGATCACCGATTCGAATACGCGCTTCACCAAATCCGGGTCGTGCGCGAAAAACAGAATATTGCGAATCAGGGCGTGCGCCGCATCGGGCTCGCTGGTTGGCACGATGCAATTGTCCGGCCCCTTTTCGAGAAAATACAGCGCTTCAAGCGGCGCCTTCACATTCGTTCCCAAGCGGGCTAACTCCCCCGCGAAAGGAGTGCCATACGCATGATAGCCGCTCCCGCTCCTCCGAATGTAGGAAATCTCGTCGGTAAGCAACGTGGCATCCGGCGGTGCGAGCCGCGACATCGTTGTCTTGCCCGCGCCCGAGACGCCCGCGAACACAAACGCGCGGTCATTCCGCACTCCGCTCGCTCCGTGCACCAGAAAACCACCCTCTTCAGCCAAAACCAGTGAATGGATAATTCGCATGACCGCGTCGAGCGAGTACGGGTTTGGTGACTGACGGACCCAGCCGCGCCGCGAACGCGCGTCGAATTCAGCGCAGAAGTCGCCGCGCTCAATGCGCCACGCCGAGCCGCTTCTTGAAACCTGCACATCTTGCGGCGTACGGTCCGTTGGCGGTTCCAGATGAATTACAAGCCGGCAGGAAGGCTCCGCCGAGGGATTCACAAATCCAGCGTAGCGCTCCTCGATCAGTCTGCGGAAATCCTCGTTGGCGGTCTGCAAAAAAATAGGCATGCCGCCAATTTCGACGGTCGCACCGAATTGCTCCACGCGCGTCGGGTCGACCATTCGAGAGGAGGAAACGCCGGCGGCCATCAGACGGCTCCCTGGGATTGCAGCTCAGCCTGGTTGCCGGCCGAAGTCGAAGTCCGCCGGAGCCGCGCGCGCAGCGAATGCCATCGCAGCAGCCATTTCACGCTGCCGCCCGAGCGCTGCACCACCCATCGAAGGAGCCTTTGGCCCGCATCGGGATGCCGATCAAGTTCGATTCGCTTTCCGCGGCGAAGCACAGCCGTGACGTGGCCGAGCAGTTCGTTCTCAGAGAAAGGCGGGTCGTTCTTGTCCAGAGCATCGCCCCGCGTAATCAGGTGGATCGGCACATCGGCTGCCATCTTACGATCGACCAATCGGTGCGCGTAGAAACGGCCCTTCCGGGCGAGGAGCACAACGTCTCCATTGCAGGCGTCCTCAGGCGCCGCCCGGCGAACAATGAGAGTATCTCCTGGGAATAGGGAGGGAACCATGCTACTGCCCCAAGCGATGAACCGAAATTCACCAGACGACCACAACATCTCCGCTGCAAGGCTAAGTATAATGTCTTCGCGCCGATGGTTGGCCTGTTCGCTCATGGCGACCGCTGAGGACTAGGAATTCTTTGGGTTACTGAGGCACTGGCCCTGCGTCGCGAGTTTGCCGCAGGTCAGCGCCATTGTCTCAAAGGCACGCTCCTCGCGGAAGGACGGCTTGGTATAAGGCCTCTTCGTTTTGACGGACGGATCGGTCGCTCTTCCAGTTGCCGCAGCGTGCCCTTGTTGATCTCTCATGTACCTAATTTAACCCCGCTTGGGTCAGTTTTACAGCGCAATAACCAGTGCCTCCGGCGCCGCAAGGTCCCGCTCCCAGATTTGAGAAGTAGATGCTTGAGGCCTGGGTCACGGTGCTCTCATTGTCCGGGATGATGCCGCTCGAACCGCTCGCCACAGAAAAACTTGTCGTAGCGGCGAAGCCGCCAGGAAACCCAGCAGATCCGGTGGTGCCGTTGAGATTGAAGTTGTAGAGGTTCCCCCCGGAGAGGCCCACAAAGAGCCAGTCGGTGATCCCCAGCGGCGGGCCAGCTACGTTCGTGAATCCTGTAAGGGGAGAGCACGCCTCGACGTCGGTGGCCAACTGGTGTACTGCGGACCCTGTCGGTGTCGTGACGTTCATCACGCGGCCGCTGCCGAACCCCACGTCGTAAAGCTCGGTCGAGGAACCGGTCGAATTGTAGCCACATGAGAGTATCGCCCAATTGGAGGAGATAACACTTGAAAAGTAAGCGGTATTGAAAGTCGGCAGACTCAGATACTCTCCGGAAGCTGGAGCTTGGCCCAATGCCACGATCTTCCGCGTGGCACTCGCAAACGTCGTGCTAGCCTGCATGAGCACCGAGCTGAAGTCGTTCGTGCCTGACACGGCATAGATAAACCCATTGGAGCTGTCCACAATCGGGGGAGCGACTATTCCGCCAGTCGCGAGGGTGCCGTCGCCCAGCCCGAGAAAGCTGGGTGACAATTTTGCTCCGGTGGACGTAAAACCGTAAACCCTTCCGTCCGCGCACCCCACGAACACCCTACCGGTTGCGTAGTCCTCGACGGGGCCGCTCAGTGCTCCGCAGCCGCCGCCGACCGATACCACGCCAGCCGTACCCCAAGCCGTGTCCAGGCTCGGCGCAAGACCCGCAATGCAACCCGCATCTGTACGGTAGGACGGGCAGAACACGTCCTTGATGCGGTACAGATTGCCCTCGTCGTCGCCGACATAGGCATAATCATTGGTGTAGTCAACAAAAGGCGGAGAAAAGGTGTCGGAAGCTCCTGAGTCGATTCCGAAGGTCAAATCCGTAGCGGTTCCGCTACCAGCCACGGGATCCGTGGTAACGAACGATAGGGATGTGATCTGCACAGGTGTTTTTGTGTTCTGAAGGCCATCCGCGTCCGTGGTGTCTTGGCCATCGCCCGCCTTCCAAGCCAAAACGTGAAAATGAGCGGGCTGTCCGACAGCCGACTCCACGAAAGCCACTTTCGTCCCCAACACGGACGGAGAAGCACCCCCCGTGTCCCAGGAAAGCACCGGTGACGTCGTGACCGCGCCGCCGATCGCGCTCACGTTATACGACCACAATACAGTTGCCGAGACTCCGTCGTCGTCCGCTAGCGGTGTTGCGCGATTGCAAACGCCCGTGCCACCGGCCGTGCCGCTGTAAAGGTTGTTGAACGCTACGATGTTTGCCTGCGTCGTGCTCCCTGCGGTATTCACGGGATAGACGATGTAGTCGTTCGTGCAATCCGGCGCGGCGGTGATATCGAAGGTAAACTTCGCGGGGAACATATATGCCGCAGTTCCCGCAGTACCGAGATTGATGCTCCAGTCGCGATCGAGGCTTTGCGAATCCTTCCGGTGTCGTCGCGGCCCCCTCCAATGAGGAGCGTTCGAATCATATCGCAGCCAGCTGAACGTGGAGCGGGGATCGCGCCCTGCAATCGCCATCCGGTCCGCGCGTCCATGGAGGGGATACAACACGTGGTGGGTCGTCCAGTCGGTGAGGACGGCATAGCGCTTGCCATGAACTTCGTCTTGATGGCCGGACAAGGTGGTAGTGGCGGCGAACAAACAAACGAGACACGCCGCGGAGAAAATCAACACACCGCGCGAAGGAAGGGGTTTGCGCACGCTCATGCCTCCGTACTACGCAGATTGTGTCGCTCGGCTCGGTTGCCATCGACCGCCTGGGCCGCGGTCGTCGGGTGCTCATCGCTCCCTGCGACCGATACTTCTTGAGCCGCCACGCGAGAAAGTCTATCGCATCCGCCACCAGGAGGCTAGGAATTCTTCTTCCGCAACGACAGTGGATGACACGGGAATCAAGCTCATTTGGCGGAAGTTAGATGATTTCTGGTTCTTGTGTGGACTCGTGGGTGATTCGCAGGGACTTTTGAAGGAGAAAAAGGCGGCGCGCGATGTATCCAGAGACGACAATGGGAAAACCTGGATTCAGGTCTGGGACTACCGAGATTCAGACGAGGGATTGGCGAAAGACTCAGGGCGACAAGCCGGCCGGAGTTACTTCGCTATAAAGTTCGGCGGCAATGAGTTTGGCCCAAAAGATCTGGGTTTTGCCCCGGCGCGCCGCTGGTTTGATATTCAGTGCAAGGAAAGCATGAAAGAGGTCGTAAGCGAGGAAGGCTACCAGCAGGAAGCACTCCATGGCGCTGGAATCATGCTTGTAGACGTGATCGGAGTGCCATTCGTTGACCAGTTCGTTAAAGGCATAATTCTCGATATCCCATCGCTGGTGTCCCAAATGGACGGCTCGGCCAACGGGAACCTGGGTAGCCGATAGCGTGGTCACCCAGATCCAGTCACTACTCTGCGGCTCCTCCTGCTTGTCGGATTGCCGGCGTATCGAGTAGGTCTCCAAGGAACGAATGACACGGACAGGGGCATCCACCTGGGGCCAGGAGGTCAAGTCCGGGAAATCCCACCACGAGCATTGGCGAGATCGATAGCTACCTGGTTGAGGCGTGACGTGAGGAAACAACCCCGCTACATCCTGATAGAGGTTGCGTCGTTCGTCTTTGAGAACTACCAAAGCGTGTTTGCCGTGAGCGAGCAAAAAGTTGAAAAAGGGTGCTTCCGCGTACAGTGCATCGGCCAGGATCAAATCGAAAGCGCGCGGATAGGCGGCCATGACCCGGGCCAACAAACGTAGGGCGGTTTCCACTTCCCCTTCCCCGGCTTGTTGTGGTTCATGATCGAGTAGCAGACGAACCGCTGGGCGTTTCGGCGCTGCACCCGGCAACAGCATCAACGTGACTTGCCGATGATAAAACTGAACGCGATCGCCTCCCTCCGAGCGGATGGTTCGCTGCAAGCAACCGGGGCAATGACGCCAATAGCTGGCGTGGCTTTCGTGACCGTCCAAAACCGCTACACCCAGACCATAAATGTCCGGCAAGGCCTTGTTGCGCTTCAGACGTTCATAGA
The DNA here is from genome assembly GCA_963841605.1 of uncultured Acidobacteriota bacterium. Lineage (GTDB taxonomy): Bacteria > Acidobacteriota > Terriglobia > Acidiferrales > UBA7541 > Palsa-295. Next base: position 19,448 of record CAWJDM010000008.1, on the reverse strand, counting down.
TGTAGTGAATCCCTTGGCGAAGGCCATCGGCGTCAAGCAGGGCATGAACGCGACCCAGGGTATCTGCACTGAAGGTCCGCTCTTCCAACCAGCGGCACCAAAAACGTGACCCACCCAGGTGTTCCCAGGCATTGATACTCCCCATCCTGGCCCAAAACAACACCGTCGCGGACTTCACTACCGCCGCCGTGGAGATACGCGGCTCCGTTCTACTGTCCGAGAGCGGCGCGATAACGTCCCGGGAGAACCGGAAGATCTTTTCTGAATAGGCGATCAGTCGTCGGAGAACCGGCTACTCCTTTCTCTCCCGCAGGCGCTTCCACTCTAAATCAGAGAGTTCCTCGATCAACTGTTCCATCTCCTGCTGATTCTCGACGGCTTGCCGCACGCGGTCCTCCCATTGGCGAGGCACGAACATCTGGCGCAATTTCCCTCCCTTACGTCGGACCAAATAGAGACAGGCATGCGGTTCTCCCCGGGCGCAATGACAGCTCGGTTTGCCACAACGAACATTCCGAATGGTGAGGGTACCGCGCAGAAAGCGAGCCGCATGGACGACCTGCGCCAGGCGAGATCGCTGCTGCCGTTCCCGGGCGGAGAACTGTGAGCGGTGCAAGCAGCCTCCTTATACACTACAGTATACAAGTATCAGCTACTGTCAAGCGCAAAAGAGCGAATGCGAATTTGCTACTGTGAGCACAGGAAGGGGTAATTCTAATGGGAAGCCCTATTTAGGCTATATCAATTTCTTCGTTGCGGAATCGCTGTCGTGCTGCTGTCAATAGCATAATAGGAATTTTTTGTATGGCTGCGCAGGCGAGTCCCCCCGGCAAGGCGGCGCAAAATCGGCCGTATTGCCCCGGAGAGGTCTTTGGCTGAGCGGATTCGTGCCTCATTCTTCTTTTTCGCCGGCACCCCGATCGAGCGAGTGCGAATCGCTAGCCCGGATGGACTGACTCGAGGCCCTGCCTCTTGAGCGGCTTCCACGTGAGATCGCCGCGCGCGAACTGCCACATCCCCTGGACCCGCCAGAACATGTGGAGCTGGCGGTAGGGAAAGTGCTCGAGAAAACAGTAGGTCACCAGCCGAAGCACATCCTGCCAATCGTTGTAGCGCTTGTAGGTGACCTCCTCCTGAAGCACCGAACCGATAGAAATCATCGTCGCGAAGACGTAGCCGTAGATCAGGAACTCGATGCAGAATTTCGCGTCCAGAACGCCCAGAAACGCCGCCAGCAGAATCGTGACGATCCCGCCCAGTTCGATCACTGGAGCGAATAGCTCAAAAAGCCACAGGTACGGAAGCGCGATCCAGCCGATCCTCCCGTAGCGGCGACGAAACAGCATGTCGCGATTCTTCAGCAGCACATCGACCAGCCCTTTTTGCCAGCGCGCGCGCTGCCGGCCGAGGGATTGCAGGTCGGAGGGAACTTCCGTCCAGCAAACCGGGTCTGGCACGAACTGAATCCGGTATGGAACGCCGCGTTCGAGCAGGTGGCGGTGCAGGCGCGCGACGAGATCGAAATCCTCGCCGATCGCGGCCGCCCGATATCCCTGGACGGCGCGGACCAGGTCCGTCCGGAACAGCCCGAACGCGCCCGAGACGATCATCAGCATGTTGACCTGCGCCCAAGCCTCACGCCCGATCAGGAAAGCGCGCAGGTACTCGACCACCTGAATCACTTCAAAGCCCTTCTTCGGAAGGCGCACGCGGCTCAGACGTCCGTCCGAGATCTCGGAGCCGTTGAGCACGCGCACGATCCCGCCGACGCCCACCACGTTGCCGGGATCGTTGAGCACCGGAACCATGATGCGCAGTAGAGCGTCGCGCTCGAGGATCGAGTCCGCATCGACCACGCAGACATAGGGCGAAGTCGCCGCGTTCAATCCTGCGTTCACAGCGTCCGCTTTGCTCCCGCCGGGCTCCTTGTCGATCACGAGCAGGCGCGGGTCCGCGAGGCTGCGGAAAAGACCGCGCACGGGCGCGCAGGGAACTTGCTGGACGTAGACCGCGCGCACCGGCTCGAGTTTGAATTCGTCGATCATCTGATTGAGCGTGCTGTCCACCGACCCGTCGTTGATAACGATCACCTCGAGTTCGGGATAGTCCAGCGTCAGCATGTTTCGCACGGAGACGCGGATGGACTTTTCCTCATTGTGCGCCGGGGCAAGCAGGGTGATCGGAGGCACGAGCGGCGATTCCTTGAACCACTCGAGACGAAACGATTTCAGCCTTTTTTGATGCGCCGCGCTCGTCTTCAGGGCAATCAGCAGCGCCGCCAGGTAGAAAAGATTGCAGACGAGGTAGTAGACGAACAGCATGTGATTCGCGACATTGAGGAACTGGATCATTTCGGGGCCATTGCCGGCTGTGGCGCGAACGGCTGCTCGGCGCCCGGTGCGTGCGTCAATTCGCCGGCCGCCAATGTGGCTAGCAACCTCACCGCATTCGAATCACCCTGGGATGCGCGTTCTTGCAGCTCCGCTTCGAGCTGTTTTCTCAGACCTGCATTCTCGAGCGCCGCGAAATACGCGTACAAGCCGTAGCGGTCTTTCGCTGCAACGGCCTCGGCGAAAATGGACACGAGATCGGATTTACGGTCGACGAGGCCCTCAGCAGCCCGCATGCGAACGAGGCGGTTCGAGTCCGTCAGCGCCTTTAATAGCGGCCGGATGGCCTTAGGCTCGTAGATTTTTCCAAGCGCGACAACCGCGCGCAACCGCACGAACCACACCGAATCTTGCGCCAATTGTGAAAGCGCCTCGACGGCCTGCCCGTGATCCGCGTTCGAAAGCGCGCGAGCCGCTGCCGCGCGCAGTTCCGGCAGCTCATCTTCAGCCAGCGCGATCAGCGCCCCTTCGATCGAATTCACGGGGATTTCGCCCAGCACGCGCGCCAGCATTTCGCGAACTTCCCGATCGGCTTGCTGCAAGTAGGGAACCAGCATTCGCGGAGACTCGCGGCAGCAATTGATCAGCGCGTTCTGAATGAGCAGTGCGGGCGCCTGTAAGCCGCGCTCGCTCACCCAGGTCAGAATTTCTTCCGCCGCCTCGGGCGACGCGGTGCGCGCCAGTCCTCGCAGCGCGGCGTGCCGCGTTTCCTGATTCGCGTCGCGAAGTCCCTCGCCCAGTGCCAGAATGCCCTCCGGCGCGCGGGTGCGTCCCAGGGCGACCAGAGCCGCCATCCGCTGCCAGCCGCGATACTTTCGCGCCTCGAAGATTCGCTTTTCGATGAGCCCGGTCGTGCGCATGAAGCGCAGCAGGCGGGCGGACTCCACTGGGCTAGCGGCTTCGAAGGCATCAAGCACGATGTCCTCAACGATCTGCCGGTCGAAGGAGTCGAGCCGCCATGCGTCGTACGGAATTTCTCCCGAGATCAATTGTTCCCACTTCTGCCGGAACTCGTAAACGCGGCGATCGCGTTTCGCGAAGTAGCGCCTCCGATACGTCCGGCGCAACAGAATGAATCCGAGCAGCAGCGCGTCGGCGACCACAGCCGCCACGATGACCTTCACGACGAAGGCCGCTGGACCAAGCGCCCAGATTTTGCTAAAAGCGGATTCCATAACTCCATCCAAAGCTCGTGTCCGTGCGATTCTGCGTCCGCTGCTGGAAAGCGGCGTAGCCGGTGACGTCCTGGCGCGCCGTGATCTGAAAGCGCAACCCTCCGCCATACGTCTGCGACGAAAAGCTTCCAATCTCGTTGACGAGCGCAAAATCCTCGGTGCCGACTGCGAAAAACACATCGCCGCTCAGCCGCCGCTCGCCCCATTTCCGAATTGGAAACGCGATCTTGCTCAGACCCGACGGTTTCCAGTCCACGCCGGTGCTGGAGAAATGGCTGCGCGCGCCGGTAAGGCCAAGCGACCACAACCAGTCTTTCGGGAAATACACGAGCGTGTTTTCGTTGAGCGTTAAGATGCGGGCCGTCGAATACCAATACCAGTGCTGCCCATACGTAATCTCAACGCCGCGCACGACGCCAGACTCGCTGATGCGCCAACCGTGATCGCCTTCGAAAAATGCTTCGCTTTCGGGGATCACCGTGTTGTCGTGCCCGGTAGCTCCTCCAACGGTCAGCGCGCCCCAATGTGGCATGCTTCCTGTGACGCTACCGACGAATTTGCCCGCTGGCGTGCCTGCGATCTGGTAGAAGTTGCCGGCCGCGCTCGTCGTCCAGTGCGGCGACCAGTGTGAAACCAGGCTGACCCACTCGCCCTGATTGCCTGACGTGAAATTAAAGAGGTCGTCGTCGTTGCCGATACGGAGTTCGTGCTTCGTCTCGCCACGCAGCGATGGCAGCTCTGCCCGCGCGTCGACATCGTTGGGATCGAGATCCGCCGCGCGTTGAAACTCCCGGCGCGCTTCCCACGGGTTGCCCAACGCACGCAGCGCGCGTCCCCTCGCCTCGTGCAAATCGGCGCGGCTCGGATCGATTTCGACTGCGCGGGTCGTCGCGCGCAGCGCCTCTTGCGCCCGGCCCTCCTGCATGTACACGTTCCCGAGGGCCATCCAGTTGTCAGGATCATTGGGGACGGCCTGGACGATAGCGTCGAATTCCTTTTCCGCCTCGGGAAGCCGCCCGGCCCACGCCAGCACGCGCGCATGCCAGGCGCGAATGTCCATGTCCCGCGGATATTGCGCGATTTGGAGGTCGATCGTGTGGAGAGCGGTGTCCCAATTATGCGCGGCGACTTCTTTGCGGACTTCCGTCTGCCAATCTGCACCCGAATTCTGCGCGCACGACCGAGGCGCCCAAATGCCGAAAGCGGCTATCAGGCCAGCCGTGAGCAAGTGCATTGCTGTGCGTTTCTGGAACAGATGCGCCCTCCGGGAAAACGAGCGCAGCCTCTCGGCCCACGCCCAACGTAACTACTGCACGAGGGGCACCGTTTGAGGGCCGGGATGGCCGGATGGTTCCCGGCCAAACCCCGTCTTATGTGTTCTCTGCGGAGAGCCCCAACATCGCGCAACCGGACATGAGGGGCGGAGCGTATCATTTTCGAGCAGCGTGTATCACAATGATACATCTTACAGAGATAGTTATCAGATTATGAGGCGAATCGCGAGGTACGCTGAAGAACCCATCGTTTTTTACTGACGGTGGATCCTCAACTCATTTGCTATTCCTGGATCAGCGCAATTTCCGATATCGCAATGGTCATGTTCGTGCGATAGCAGCGGCCCGAGATTCAGTACCTGAAGGCCTCGATTTCAGAATAACGTGGCCGTGAGTTGGGGCGGTTGGTCGAGACGACGATCAGCCAGGCTGTGCAGTGGCCCCATCGCCCTGCGACCTGCTTTTCACCGCTCCTTGGCTTCTGAGCTTTCGACCGAGGCGCGAATACTCGCGTCGACTTCGGGGACACCCTACTGCTGTTTGCGACGATCGGTTTGAGCCGTCTACTTGTCCTCAAGTACCCAGTCGGCGGTCGTTTCGAGGAACTCGAATCCGTATCGTTGCCAGGGAGAGCCCGGCGATTCCTTGCGCACGGCCTGGGCGCGGCCAGCGTAGCGCTCTTGCCCTCCCATGGCCAAGAAGACCTCCACTGGCGTTCCCTTGACCAGCTCCGTCGCGCACGCGGCGAGGAATCCCCCCGCGCTCACGTTTTCCGTGGTCGTGGCCGCTTCGAACCTTTTTCCTGCCGCGTCCGTGCCGCGGAACTTAAGCAGAACGCGCATCTGCACGCGCTTGTGCTTCCGGCGCTCCGTTTGCTTGGCCTCTAGTTCCGCCGAAAGCGTACTTCTTAGCGCCACGAAGTCAATCGGCTTCTGGAAGTAGCCTTTGGCACCCAGGCTCGCGCAGTGCTCGCGGTACTTCGCGCCCTCCTGACCGGTAATCACGAAAATGGGGATTCGCGACGTGTAGCTCAAGCTGTGCAGACTCTGACAGAGCTCGAATCCCGAAAAACCGGGCATCATCAGATCCAGCAAGATGACATCGGGCTTGTGTTCCAGGGCGAGGGCAACTGCCTGCTCCGGGTCGCCCGTGTCGACGACCTCGTACGTGTCGGACAGCCTCATGCGCAGCATCTTGCGCATGGACTCCTCGTCGTCCACCACCAGTATTTTCGGCCGCGTGGTCGTCGCGTTGCCCCCCGAACTCCCTTGCTGGCTGGTCACTGTACTCATTCGCACTCCTTAACCACGGGGCGATCTAGCGCCTCGCGGATCTTGCGCGTCAGCACCTCTCGGCTGAACGGTTTCGGGAGGAAATCACTAGACGGCTCGAACGGTCCCTGTAAGCCGATCGTCTGACCCGTATATCCGGACATGTAAACAACCTTGATTTCGGGGCGCCGGCGGGTCAGTTCCTGCGCCAGCTCTCGTCCACCCATACCGGGCATTACGATATCGGTCAGCAGCAAGTCGATTGAACCGTCGTGGCTGTCACTAGCCTTCAGAGCGCTAGAACCATCTTCCGCCTCCAAGACTTTGTAACCGCCCAGCTCCAAACTCGTGCGGGTAAGCCTTCGCAACGATTCCTCATCTTCCACCAGCAGGATTGTCTCCGTTCCCCGGGGGGCCCTAATAATCCCGTCTGAAGAATGCGTTCGTGCTTCTATTTCTTCATTGACTCGTGGCAGATAGATCTTGAACGTTGTGCCCACGCCAGGCGAGCTTTCGACATCGATATAACCTGCGCTCTGCTTAACCACTCCGTAAACGGTCGACAGGCCTAAACCCGTACCTTTTCCTTTCTCCTTGGTCGTAAAAAACGGCTCGAAGGCTCGCGCCTTGGTTTCACCATCCATGCCGATTCCCGTATCGGTCACTGTCAGAAGCACGTAGGGGCCGGGGCGCACCGGGTATGGGTAGCGGCGCACGAAGTCCTCATCCATGACGAAATTCTCAGTCGCGATGATCAGCTTCCCGCCATGAGGCATAGCATCACGTGCGTTCACCGCGAGATTCACAATTACCTGTTCGAACTGCCCCTGGTCCGCTTTCACGCGGCCTAAATCACGAGCCAGTGAAGTCTCCAAATTAATGTCTTCGCCGATGACTCGGCGCAGGAGTTTGTCCATATCGGTGACGGCACTGTTCAAATCGATTATTTTGGGATCGAGCACCTGCAGCCGGCTGAAAGCCAGGAGCTGACGGGTGAGCGAGGCGGCCCGTTTTCCGGCTTTGAGGATCTCGTCGATACTTCCTCGAATGGAATCCGGAGATTCGATGCGCTCCTGCGCGAACTCCGCATAACCTATGATGACCCCGAGGAGGTTATTGAAGTCGTGCGCCACACCTCCCGAAAGGCGACCGACGGCCTCCATCTTCTGCGCCTGCCGGAACTGTTCCTCAAGTTGTTTGCGCTCCGTAACATCGCGGTTCACTATGACGAATTTCTCGACCTGGCCGTGCGAGCCGCGCACCGCGTTTGCAGCTGATTCCAGAGTCCGCCAAGTTCCGTTCTTGTGGCGCATCCGGTACTGGATCGAACGCCCGACGCCCTGCTCGCGCGCTTCCCGCGCTACTTCTTCGATGAGGTGGCGATCGTCCGGATGAATTTGCTCGAATCGCGGCGAGCCCTGCAGTTCCTCGGCACTGTAACCAAGGACTCGCTCGTACGACGGGCTGTCGTAGATCCTGTTTCCATTCACATCAACGACCGCAATCATGTCCCCCGCGTTCTCGCTGATCAGCCGGAATAACTCTTCTCTCTGCACAAGTTCCTTTCGAATCTGCGAGATCTGAAATTGCTGATAAATCGTGTAGATGTCGAAGAGCAGCACCAGGCCAACTAACGCGCGAACGGCAACGGGCATGTGCAGAGTCCGGAAGTCACCTAGCTCTTGGTGCAGCACGGGAAAGACTAGTGAGATGATTCCGGCTGTCAGCAGCAGTGTCACGAGAATGGCGAACGCCCAAAGCGCCCATTCCCGGCGTTCTATACTGCGCATAGCCGAGTACGGATTGGTGGCGGAAGGCATTTGGCTTAGCATTCAGGACTGACCACTTAAACTCGAGGAGCGTGCAATGGGATCCCGCCGAGCGCGGTGATCCTCGTTAACGGAGGCGACTCGCACTTCGCTTGAACTCGTGAGATGTTCATCGCAGCACATCCAAGACACTGGTTTGCGCAAATCCATCCACAAGTATAATCTGGCAAGTTGGGAGTCACTCCCGGTTTCTCTCGCGCTGCTTCCGATTCCGAGCATACAAAGTGTCGTATTGGTAAACGATGAGCAGGCTAGCGAATTTCGCTGGAACTGGAGGATCAGCTTGAGATGCACGTCTCGCCCAGCACCTCGCGCTCCTTTGGCCGGGTCATTCCTGGTCAGTCGTTGGGTCATGGGGAACGAAAGCGCGACATTGCCGACATTCGTGCTTGCTATCGTGAGCGTATCCCGACCACCGGGTACGCGGGGCCGACAAGTCAGCACCGGTTCCCGTATACAGTGATTCGCATTCATCGCGTTCAGCCTGCCTTGGTAGTGAGCTCTGCGGAACCCGGAGGCGAACATGGCTGGGCTTCGCGGGCGAGGGCGATCCGGTCGCGCCCCGTGGCCTTCGCGCTATAGAGCGCTTGATCGGCGGCTCGGACCAATACCTCGGCGGTCCGGCCGTCTTCCGGATATGCAGCAACGCCGAACGAGAGGCTAACTTTGCCAAGCAGCTGCCCGGCGTGTGTCACTGACAGCTGCTTCACCTCGTCCCGGAGAAGTTCCGCGCGCTTGCGGGCTGCCTCCTTTGACGCCCCAGACAGGATTAGCGAAAACTCCTCGCCCCCATAGCGACAAGCTACATCCTGCCCGCGAGTCCGCTCTCCCATCAAGTCGCCGAGGGAGCGCAGCAGCGCGTCGCCCGCCTGGTGGCCAAACGTGTCATTGAAATGTTTGAAGTGATCGATGTCCAGCATGATGAAGGCGACCGGCTGGCCGTTGCGATTCGCGCGCCGCAATTCCCGCTCGAGTGATTCCTCCATGTAGCGGCGGTTGAATAATCCCGTCAGCGGATCGCGGATCGATTGGCTGCGCAGCACTTCCCGAAGCCGCAGCGTCGCCAGCGCGAGCGACATGCGTTCTCCGATGGCGACCCCCTGTCGGCAGAGCGCCTCCATCTGATCTTCCGGCAGCAGCCCCGGCGGAATCGACGACCGCGCCGCCTTCTCGATGTAGAGCACTCCGAGCGTCTCGCCGTGCGCCGCCAGCGGAACGCACACGTATCCTGCCACCGAGGAATGAACGTGACTGCATCGCATAGGCGAACTTGGATCGTCCACAGGATGGCTTTTCCCGCGCCTCAGCGCCCAGCAACTGTCCGGCCCGAAGGTTTTCTCGGTCGTCGCACCTTCGCCCCAGACGGCCACGGTTTCTACCAGGTTCCGCGATGCGTTGATGATGCAGAGAGCGCCTGACTCCGAGGTCAGGATTCTCGGCAGCGCGCCGCCCGCGATCTTGTAAGCTTCGCCTACGGTCTGGCATGACTGCAAGATGTCGATCAGTTCCGTGAGCTTGGTCGCCTCTTTCGCGCGCTGCTCGGATTCCCGCAACGCCACGTGCAATTTTTGGTGCGCTGCTCTTAGCGCGGCCTCCTCTTGCTTGCGTATAGTAATGTCTTCGGCGATTCCGACCAGGCGGTGCAGCTCACCCTTTTCATTCTGGACGGGAAACGTCCGCGCACTGATCCAGCGGAGCCCGCCATCCGGCCGCACCAGCCGGTACTGCATGTCGATCGCAACGCCGCTTGCGGATTGCTCGAAGAAATTTGACACGCGCTCGCGGTCGTCCGGATGAACCGCATCGATCCACGCAGTCGGGCGGAGGTAAAGCTCCTGACGTGAGATTCCCCAGACCTCTTCGAACGCGTTGCTGATGTAGGCGAAGCGCACCGGGTCGAGCGCGACGACAAAAAATACCTCGCGGATATTTTCGGCGAGCTGCCGAAACTGTTCCTCGCTCTCACGCAACGATTGCTCAGCGGCCCTCCGTGCGGTGATGTCCTTTGCCAGTCCAAAGCCCCCGATCACGCGCCGCTCACGGTCGACGACGGGACCCACGCTCAAAGAAACCGGGAAAGAAGTTCCATCCTTCCGGGCGAAGAAGCATTCTCCGCGCCAACCTTCTTTCCCCAGAGATCTGTTGCCGATCTCCCGCACAAGTTCCGGCGGATTGGCATCGCCATGCGCGATTCGGAAGTGTTTTCCGATCATTTCGTCCATCGCGTATCCCAGCGACTTGAGAAAGGCGGCATTCACGAACGTAAAGTAGCCCTTTCGATCAGTCATGCCGATCATTTCGGAGCTGTTTTCCACGGCTTGCGCGAGGACGTATGTCTGCTCCTCGATGCGCTTCTGTCGAGGCGCGTTTCCGCGCGTTTTGCGAGTTCGTCGAGTTTTCTTCACAACATCCGTTTCCTTGTGAAGCGGCAGGGCGAAACGCTGCCTATTCAGAAACCGGTGGATCTGCGATCGGCCCGAACCTTGATAATAGAGGATCCGTCCGGCCGTTTTCCGAAAGCTTTCCTATACATTACCTAACGGTAACTTGAGCTCACGACGTACCTCGAGCAAAGCCGAGGCGGGCCGCCGGCAGTCGCCGACAAATCGCGCGAACTATGCGACCGGCGGATTTCAGCTGCGCAAAGAAGCGAAGCGACGGGAGCAGAAGGTCTTCATGAACCAAGCCATGTTGGGCATGTTCAAGAGTGGTCGGCTAGCCTGCCAGGTCTCGCCGTTAGTCCGACTGGGCTAAGCAGTGCAATTCCGCGTGCTCCCATTGAAAAGTTTCGCGACTCGCAGTAACACGGTCATGCCTTAGCGGAAAACACATTTCGAGGAGGCGGGTTACCTTTCGATTGATTTTGCGCTCTGAGGATCTGGGCGTCTTCTCAGCCACGATCGTCGGTTGTGCTCGTTTGAACACGGGGTTCGCACTAGGACGATGCATGCCCTTTTGCAACCGGTATACTTAGCAAGTCGAGAAACAGTATGATGACTGTGTTTCGATTGCAGTCGAGCCGGAATTCCAGCGCCCATGTTGGTAAATAATGTGTCCTGACCAAACATTCCATGTTCTCGTCGCGGATGATTCGCCGGTTGCGCGCAAACTGATCGAAAACGCGCTTCCCCCGGACCGATTTTCCATTCTCCTCGCGAAAACCGGACGCGAAGCATTAGCTCTTTTCGCGGAACATAGCCCCGGTGTGGTGATCACAGACTGGATGATGCCCGATTTAAGCGGAATCGAGCTGTGCGAGCGCCTGCGTACCGGGTTTCGAGACCGCTTCACATATATCATCATGCTTACTGGCGTTTCCGAGAAATCTGAAGTCGTAAAGGGACTGCAAGCGGGGGCCGACGAGTACCTGACCAAGCCGTTTCACCCGGACGAACTGCTGGCGCGGACCGAGGTAGGCAAGAGAATCGTGAAGCTTCACCGAGAGATCGAAACGAAGAATCGTCTTTTGGAACAACTGGCACTCACCGATGATCTAACTGGTTTGCCCAATCGCCGTGCAATTGAACAGTGGGGCACCCGACAACTCGGCGGTGCCCTTAGGCATGGTTTCGCTTTTTCGGCCGTCTTGGCCGACTTAGACCAATTCAAGAGCATCAATGACATCTACGGGCACGATGCTGGAGATATTGTCCTCAAAACGTTCGCTGCAATCCTTAAGGCTAATACTAGGCAATCCGAGATGTGTGCCCGCATCGGCGGCGACGAATTTCTCTTTGTCATTACACATGCTGAGTTGGAGGGTGTTCAAGTCGCTGTAGAACGTATCCGCAAGCAAATCGAAGCGGAGAAGTTTACATTCGGTAGCGGAACCGTAGGAGTAACTGCAAGCTTTGGCATTGCGAGCTTTCGTCGTGGCGAAGTCCCGGATTTCGGACGCTTGGTCGGACAGGCAGACGTGGTTCTCTACTCCGCAAAACGGCTTGGCAGAAACAGGGTCAAGGTCGTTCCGATGGAGGTCCACTAAACCGAAAATCTTCTTTTCATCATCTTTTTGGATAACTTATCGGAGACAGGGTCGGCATCGTCCGACGATCAAGCGAGACACTGTCCGTAAGCGCGTTTTCCCGGAGTTATCCGTGAGAACGAGTTTCAGACTCTGCGCTGTGAGGCTACTCCGACAGGTTATAGATTTGAGTTTATGGACAACAACAGCTTTCTTTGCAGCCGGTCGCATGCGGTTTTCGACGAAGCCGAAAGTGTGGGGCGGTTTGCAACCAGCACACTCGCCACGCTTCGGCCAGGGCTTGCCTGAGGCACCGGAATGTTCACTCGTACTCCCGCTGAACTCCAAGTTTTGATTTCAAATGTGGACCAAGCTATTTATAACCATGATCGATGGCATGAATCGCTAATCGCAACCCTGATGTGTCGCCTGCCATACGATGAGGATGACGTTCATGACGAATCTTTTCGCCGCTGTCGCTTTGGTCAGTGGCTCTACGGTGAAGGGCAGCGGTTGCTGGATGATCATCCTTCTTATGCTGCGATAGAAAGCGAACACCGTCGTATGCACCAGCTGGTGGCCCGTCTGCTACTCGCCGCAGCTGACGGTACTCCAATTGGAGTACAAGACTACGAGCTTTTCAGCAGTGCGGTAAAGAGTCTGCGCCTGGAAGCCACCACCTTGAAACGAGAATTAGAAGATATGCTGTCGCATGTCGACCCCCTCACCGGGGTCAACGGACGTACTCTTCTACTCACAGTCCTACGTGAGCTACAGGCGTTGGTCAAACGCAATGTCATGCCGTGCAGCGTAGTGATGATGGATCTGGACCATTTCAAGACCATCAACGATACGTATGGGCATCAGGCTGGTGATCGCGTCCTGGTCGCCTCCGCCAAATACGTCACGCAGCATCTTCGTCCATACGACAAAATTTTCCGGTATGGAGGAGAGGAATTCGTCCTCGCTTTACAGAACGAAACCTCGGAAGTGGCTTTGATCACGGTAAACCATCTTCGTGAGGGGTTGGCAACAATGCCGGTTCATTACAACAATATGCTTATTGGCGTGACGGCTTCCTTCGGAATCGCCGCGTTGGACTCCGACTACAGTGTGGAGCAGACCTTGGATCATGCCGACCTGGCTTTGTATGCAGCGAAGTCCGGGGGGCGCAACCGCGCTGAGATCTGGAAGACAGTGGTGCCCGCTGCTTCGTAGGTCCGAGCCTTCGCATTGCGATGCGCTCATTGAGAAGTGAACCTTCGTTGAGATCGGACTGGATCGAAACGCGAAGTCTGTGGCCCATCCCCTGAAATTCTCTCGTCGCACAATTCGCTAAGGAAACAACATGAAGCATCATTCGCTGATGCGTTCATCGGCGCGCAATTTCGATCTTGACGGAGGCGCTTCCAAATCATGAGCGGTGAAGTGCACGGCCAAGCAAGCGACTCGCCTCGGATATCAACTGCTCTACTCTGCCTTAGTAACTAAACCGTACCGAATACCCCACATTATTTCGCCCTTTACGCGGCGATTCCATAGAATGAGCAGTGACTCATTCGCAAAATAAGTCATTACCATATACAGAGCATCGTTGGTCGCATCGTTCATGCACAGTAGATTAGCTCCTTCTCTGGACCATTGCCGAAGCGACCAAGGCTGCGATGAGATAGCTTCGCATGAGCACAGATCATCCAGAACCCGTAAGGCCCACTGATCTTCTCGGGTCAGAAAACCTCCTCCAACTGCAGGCGACTGCCCTCCAAGCCGCCGACAACCCCATCATCATCAGTAGACGAGACGGCACAATTATTTGGGTCAATCAGGCATTCGAGCAACTTTCGGGCTACACGAGAGACGAAGTGATTGGCCAAAGCACCCGATTGCTCAAATCGGGACATCAACTCCCTTCATTCTACGAAAATATGTGGAAGATCATCCTTTCCGGGCGGCGGTGGCGGGGAGAATTGATAAATCGGCGCAAGGATGGAACTGTGTACCCGGAGGAGATGACCATCACGCCAGTGCAGGACCGGACTGGAGAAATCACACACTTCATCGCCATCAAGCTCGACATCACGGAGCGCAAACGCGCTGAGGAACGCATCTGCCTCTTAGCTCAAGCCGTCGAGAATAGTGCCGAGTTGATTGCCATTTCCGATCCCGACGGCCGCATCTCATTCGTCAATCACGCTCTCCTTTTAGCCACTGGGTATAAGGAAAGCGAGCTTATCGGAGAGTTCTTCGGGAAAATGCTCATCTCACAGAATAATCCGCCACATATCGATGAAGAAATTCGAGCCCGTACTATCTTCAGTGGCGGATGGCGGGGTGAATGTATCGGTCGCCGCAAGGACGATACCGACTATCCTATATTTCTCAGTACTGGCCAGATTAGGGATACCCAAGACCGTGCGATCGGAATCTTTGGAATTGGACAGGACATCACGGAGCGCAAACGGCTCGAAGCTCAGTTATTCACATCGCAAAAAATGGAAGCTGTGGGACGGCTGGCGGGCGGCGTCGCTCACGATTTCAACAACCTTCTGGGCGTCATCATGGGTTATACCGATCTTGTCCTAGACGGTTTTGCTGGTGACGACTCAAGATGCCATCAGTTGCAACATATCAAGAAAGCGGCGGTCCGCGCGACTTCCCTGACGCGCCAACTGCTTGCCTTCAGCCGGAAACAGGTATTTCAGCCGAAGGTCTTGGATCTTAACGTCTTGGTAGCCGATTTCAATAAAATGCTCAGCCGTCTGATCGGCGAAGACATTGAGATGGCAAACATCCTGAAGCAGGGACTCGGACAGGTGAGAGCCGATCCCGGGCAGATCGAACAGGTAATTATGAACCTCATTGTTAACGCTCGCGACGCCATGCCGAACGGCGGAAAACTAACCATCGAGACCGCAAATGCGGACCTGGACGAAGCCTATTGCCGGTCCCATTCATCAGCCAAACCAGGACAATACGTAATGGTCGCAGTAAGTGATACCGGAATGGGAATGGATGCTGCGACTCAAGCGCGAATTTTCGAGCCGTTCTTCACCACAAAGGAACAAGGCAAGGGAACTGGACTGGGCTTGGCAACCGTTTATGGGATCATTAAGCAAAGCGAAGGCTATATCTGGGTTTACAGCGAATTGGGTAAGGGAACAACCTTCAAAGTGTATCTTCCGCGTGTAGACGAGCCCGCTCAAGCCCTGGAGGCCGATCGGGCCGATCGGAAACTACGGCGAGGCGTCGCGACGATTCTGCTGGTGGAGGACGCCGACGCGCTGCGCGAACTCACTGCTGCATTACTGAAAATGAATGGCTACACGGTGCTCGCGGCGGAAAGTGGCGAGGAGGCGATAAAGCTCGCTGAACGCTATAACCAACAAATCCATTTGTTACTCACCGATGTCGTGATGCCAAGAATGGGCGGGCCAGAATTGGCCAATTATCTGACCGCGAAGCGTCCTGATATGAGGGTGTTGTTCATGTCTGGGTACGCGAGTGACACAATTGTGCACCACGGCGTGTTGGACCACGGGATATCCTTCCTTGAGAAACCGTTTTCTCAAGAGGCACTGATGCTCAAGTTATGCGAAGTGCTTGATTCCTGGCCCGAGACCAAAGTAACGCAATGAAATAGGGCCCGACCGCTGTGGATGATTTCGCAGCCGCAGATGGCGTAAGCTACCTCGCGCACGCTTCTCAGAACGAAGCGATGTGGCACCTTCGAATCTTGCGCGGGGTTCGGGCGAACTCGGGCGCGGATTGCTCCTTGTACTTGGAACGGTATGGCACAAGGTTTGCGGCAGCGGAGGCGCTGGACCCGTTATTAGTAATTCTCGGCGAATCGATGGCGAGATACTTCGGATCGTTTCGGGAGTCCGTTAACGCCTAATCAACCCGGGAGTGAATGGGGCCGAGGAGCACCTGGGTAGCTTCTTCTTTTGCTTTTGAACGTACATCAGTTCGTCCGCTCTCTGCAGAAGCTGCCCAAGGTTGACGTCTAGAGTTCCATCTGCGGCGACTATTCCTACGCTGAGAGAAAGCGGATAGCCGCGGCCTGGGTTGGCATTGCAAGAATCTAGTTTCTTTTGGATTCGGCGAAGAACCACGTCGGCGCAGTCCTTGTCCACGTCGCCAATAAGGATTGCAAATTCATCTCCCCCAATCCGGGAAAGGATGTCAGACCGTCGGCAGGAG
Organism: uncultured Acidobacteriota bacterium; assembly: GCA_963841605.1. GTDB lineage: Bacteria > Acidobacteriota > Terriglobia > Acidiferrales > UBA7541 > Palsa-295. The sequence goes on along the minus strand of CAWJDM010000008.1, from coordinate 3,345 downwards.
TCTCGTAGCAGGTTGGCGGCCTCGACGAGAGCGCGGTTTCCTTCCTGGTGGCCGAACGTATCGTTAATTGTCTTCAATCCGTCAAGATCGGCAAAGGCAACCATAAATGTCATTCCCGAGCGCCTGGCCACCTTGATATGGTGCTCACCGAGAGCCAGAAATCCCCTTCGATTATTGAGACCCGTTAGCTCGTCGACAAGAGAGAGATTGAGGAGTTCCAGTTGCAAGCGCTGTCGTTCCATAGCATAGCGGAGGGCCCGCCAGATCAACCCACCGTCAATTTGCCCCTTCGGGAGGTAATCCTGCGCACCCTCATGCAGGGACTTGATTGCCAGATCCTCGTCGTTGCTAACGGTCAACACGACAAGAGGCGTCTGTTGAGCTGCGCCATGAATCCGTCGCACGGTTTCCAATCCTTGAGCATCCGGCAACCCGAGGTCTAACAAGACCGCATCGGGACTGCTGGATGAACAGAACTCCAAGGCTTGCGCCAAGGTTTCGCAATGAACAAGTTCAAACCGCCATTTACCAATTTCAGAAAGCGCTTCTTCGATGAGGCGCGCATCCCCGTGATTGTCCTCGACGAGCAGAATTTTCGTTACCGCAGTTGACATGATTGAGTCACCTTGATGGCAGCTTGACCAGTGTGAGCCAAAAGCTTTCAATCGATTGAACCACACGCAGAAATTGATCCAAATTTGCCGGCTTCGTGATGTAGCAGTTCGCATGGCGCCTGTAAGCGATGGCAATATCGTCCTCGGCTGCGGACGTGGTCAAGACGATCACCGGGATCTTCATGAGATGTTCATCGGCTTTGATCTCGGCCAAGACCTCGCGGCCGTCCTTCTTGGGTAGGTTCAGATCGAGCAGGATCAGTTCTGGTCGTACCGCTTTCGCATGCTGGCCCTCCCGACGCAGATACGCGAGGGCCTCAACCCCATCGTTCACCACCGTAAAGTTGTTGAGTACCGGGCCTTCTTTGAACGCTTCCAGAGTCAGCCGTGCATCACCCGGATTATCTTCCACCAGCAAAATTTCGAAGGGTGTCGAAGTCATTGCTCCATCTTCTCCGCCTGCGGAATCGCAAACCGAAACGTCGAACCTCGCCCGGGATGTGATTCCACCCAAATCCTTCCCCCATGTCGTTCTACGATCTTTCGGCAAATGGCCAGTCCGATGCCAGTGCCCGAGTAATCTTTGTGCGTGTGGAGCCGCTGGAACATCTGGAAGATGCGTTCGAAGTACTGCGGCTCGATGCCGATCCCATTGTCCTGAACAGAAAAAACCCATTCATTTCCGTCGGACCGTGCGTCGACGCGGATTTCGGGCCTGCGCTCATTGCGGTATTTAATGGCGTTCCCGATCAGATTCTGGAACAACTGCGAAAGCTGGGTGGCATCTGCAACAACTGTCGGTAGACGTCCGACGGTCACTTCGGCGTTTGAATCCTCGATAGCCTCTCGCAAATTCTCAAGGGCAGCGTCGCAAGCAGCCCCGGTTTCAGTGAATTGAAGCGCCTTACCCCTGATAGTGAGGCGAGAATAAGACAGCAGGTCCTGGATGAGCTGCTGCATTCGGCTCGCGCCGTCCACTGCGAAGCCAATGAATTCGTCTGCCGAAGCATCGAGCTTTCCTTGGTAGCGCCGTGCCAAAAGCTGAGTATAGCTGATCACCATGCGCAGAGGCTCCTGCAGGTCATGCGAGGCCACATAAGCGAACTGTTCCAGGTCCGCATTGGAACGGGCCAGTTCCTCCAACTTGCGGGTGAGTTCTTGCTGGACCCGATTCCGTTCGGTGATATCGCACTGAAGCCGTTTATTGGCCTCGATCAGTTCGGCAGTGCGCATCGCCACAAGCTCTTCCAGATGAATCTTGTACTCTTGTAGCGCTATCTCGGCGCGCTTTCGGTCAGTAATGTCACGGTTCACGATGACGAGCTTATCGACATTCCCTTCGGCATTAAGAATCGTGCTTGCCGTAGATTCGAGAACGCGCCAGGTGCCGTCCTTGTGGCGCATGCGGTATTCAATCTGCTGGCCTGCTCCGCTGCGAGATGCTTCTGCCGCTGCCGCTTTGATCTTCTCACGGTCGTCAGGATGTATCTGTTCGAACGACGATGTAGCCCCAAGCTCCTCGCGGCTATAGCCCATGATCCGTTCGTAGGAAGGGCTGTTGTAGACCCGGTGCCCGCTTGTATCCACGACCGCGATCATGTCGGCGGCTTTCTCAGTAATCAGCTGGAAGAGCTCATCTCGCTCATTCAACTGGTGGCGAACGCCATGGATTTGATACTGCTGATAGATCGTGTAGATGTCGAACAGCAACACAAGGCCAATCAGCCCGCGCACGGCGAGTCTCATCTGGAACTCGTCGGCCTCTCCGAGACGCGGCGCCCCTATCGGGAGCAGGGACGAGACGATTCCCAGCGTAAGAATGAAAGTTACCAGAAGCGCTGATCCCCAGAGCCACCACTCGCGCTGCTCGATCTTACGCAGGCCAACGTGGGCGGGATTGGATGCGCGCCTGTTCAATAGCGGGGGGGATTCGACGCGAGGGAGTTCGACGGATGCCGAATTCATCTCTCCACTCCCTTTCCCCACGGGATCGCACACAAAAGGGCAAATCTCTCGCCGGGCCGTGAGTCCGCCCAAGTCCTTTCTTCGAAGCTTTCGCCGATTTGTCGGCAACCCACTGGCAAACTGAATGCCATGCCTGGTCTCACCCCAATGCGATTTTGCTGATGAAAATGGGAAAGGAGCTCAAACGCAAAATGCGTCTTCGAAAACAACGAGTTACACCAGTAATTCTACCTTGGTGGATACCGCTGGAGGCCCAAATTGAAGCCGCGGAGTTCTTGATGAGTTAACAACCGGCCGGCTACGACGATGGTGGTCCGTGGAGGCCGACCTCGCGGATATTTCCGAGCAAGAATTATGACCGCACCCAGATATGGGTTGGGAGTTTGAGCTTGATTACCGCCAACACCCATCGCACAGGATTGCAATGTATGGTTTTCTGGGAGTTTTGGTGGTCGGCGTTGCATACCTCATTTCAAAGGTTCAGCGAAAGTTGCGCCAGGTCAGCTAGGAGAACAGTGGTACTGAAACCCACTTTACCGGTAAGTGCGGTGATCTCAATAGGTCGGCGCAACAGTCAGTCGAACCCGACTTGCTTTGAAAACAAAGGCTAAATCGCTCGCTACGGTTAGATCGGCCAGAACACCCCCTGGCTAGGTTTTGACCGAGGACAGCCAAACAAACCAATTCTCCCGGGGAAATATGGTCGAATGAACGCATTGGATGGTGTTGCATCGACCGGTTGAGCTGGCAGCTTAATCAGAGTCGA
>CAWJDM010000007.1:0-13333 GCA_963841605.1 uncultured Acidobacteriota bacterium | reverse complement strand
CGTGCGGGTTCTTTGGCGACGCCACGCGCGAATGCCACTGCTCGCCGCCGCAGATTCAGCGCTACGTTTCGAAGATTTCCGGGCCGCTGCTCGATCGCATCGACATTCACATCGAGGTTCCGGCCGTGAAGTATAAGGAACTGCGCGGGAACGTCGAGATCGAAAGTTCCGCCAGCGTGCGGGAACGCGTTCTCCGAGGGCGGCAGATCCAGCTCGACCGCTACCGCGAGGAGAAGAAGCTCTACGCAAACGCCCAAATGCCGCCCAAGCTGATTCGAAAGCACTGCGCGATCAACGCCGATGGCGAGAAACTGCTGGAGTCTGCGATTGCCCGATTGGGGCTCTCGGCCCGCGCCCATGACCGGATCCTCAAGGTGTCGCGGACGATCGCCGATCTCGAGGCGGCGCCATCCATCGAGCCCAAACATCTGAGCGAGGCGATCCAGTACCGTACCCTCGACCGGACTTACTGGAGCTCTTCTACATGATTTTCCCACCCATTCTAGTACCGGACCGCGATTGACGGCTCTGCTGACGTGTGGTACCCATAAGACCGTCATCCACTGGGGCGTTCCTAAGGACTGTATGGCGACCAAGGCATCGAAGCTCGAAGTGACGCTGGATACGCTGCTCGAAAGCGTGGACCTGGCCGAAAACATCGTGCAGCGCGTGGCCGAGGCTGCCGGCTTTAGCGAGGAGGATGTCCACAAATTCGGGATGGCGGTGCGCGAGGGCGTGATCAACGCCTACAACTACGGCAACCGTCAGGATCGCACGAAGAAGATTCGCCTGTCCGTGGAATTCGAGCCCGACCGGATGATCGTCCACGTCTGCGACGAAGGACAGGGTTTCGAGCTTACCGATGTCCCCGATCCTCTCGCCGAGGAAAATCTCCTGCGAACTTCGGGCCGCGGCTTGTTTCTCATGAAGGCGTTTATGGACGACTTTATCGTGCAGCGTGGCGCCTGTGGAGGAGCCGAGCTCGTGATGGTGAAGAAGCTCCCGGCACGCGCAGCGGGCAACGGCGCCCGCTAAGCCCAGCTCCCGTCGAAGCCGCGAACCGCGACCGCAACCCCCTGCTTTCCTTGATTTTCTGCACCTCAAACTCTGGACACCGAATTCGGTTTATGCAAAAATCCCGCCGCTGATCGGGGTGTGGTAACGCCGCTTATGGGGAGCGCAAGCCCAATGCAGTTCCACGGGCTGCGCGAGCGACCGGCGTTCCGTCGCCTGAGTCGGGACTTCATTGACAGGAGCAGACACCGTTGGCTCGAGAACAGGGTGTGGTGAAGTGGTTCAATGCATCGAAAGGGTATGGGTTCATTCAACGGCAATCGGGAGAAGACGTCTTCGTTCACTTCTCGGCCATTCAAATGGACGGGTATAAATCGCTGAATGAAGGCGAGCTTGTGGAGTTTGAGGTCCGCCAGGGCTCCAAGGGCTTCCAGGCCGAAGGCGTCACGAAGGTATAACGCGCGGCAGGGTTTTTCGGCCCAGGGTGTTGCTCTTGGGGCCTTTCTCTTGGCCAATGCGCGTTGCCTGAAGGATGGATGCAGGCACTTGTTGTGTGCTCGCTCGGGGCCATACACCTCTGTATGAGGCTTTGTGATAGGATGTTTGATATCTGAAATTCAGGCTGGAGCCAAGATTTGCCACAGCATATCCCTCGAAAGCAGCTCAAGAAAGATGAAGTTCGCGAGACGCTCCAGCATGGCGCCGACGCCGTACTGTCTCACCAGAAGTTCACCATCTACCTTCTGCTCGTTGCGGTGCTCGTTGCGGTCGGTGTTTTCGGCTGGAAGACGTACACCGAGCGGCAGACCGTGAAAGCTTCGGCCGGGTTCGACAGCGCGATGAAGGTTTTCCAGTCGCCTGTGGGAACGCCGCCGACGCCGGGCGAAACTTCCTACTCGAGCGACAACCAGAAATTCACGGCCGCCGCGCAGCAGTTTTCCGATGTGGCCTCGAAATACCCGCGCACGCATGCGGGCCAGCTCGCGCGCTACTATGCCGCGCTGAGTTATGAAAAACTCGACAAAATGGCGGATGCGAAGAAGTCGCTGCAAGATCTCGCCGGCAGCAGCGATCAGGAGGTGGCGGCGCTGGCGCAACTCGAACTCGCGGGCATCGACGATCGAGCGGGGCAGGATGCCGAGGCCGTCAAGCTGTATGAAGGCTTGATCGCCAAGCCGAGCGTGCTCGTCCCGAAGCCAGTCGCCATGATGGCGCTTGCCGAACACTATAGCCAGAAGGATCCTTCGGCGGCGGCGAAGCTTTACTCGCAGATCAAGGCGGATTACCCCGATACCCCGATCGCCGAGCGGGCCGATCAGGCGCTCGCGCTGCTCGGCAGCAAATCCTGAGCAACTGCCGCTTGCCCGGCGGCGACGGCTAGCCGAGGCGCGTTCCGATGCACTAAAATGAGTGCGATGCCGCTGGCACCCTACGCAATGGACGTGCGGCGGTCGCAAGGCCGGCGCTACCCGGAACCGCAGCACCCCTACCGAAACGACTACGCGCGCGACCGCGACCGCGTAATCCACTCGCGCGCGTTTCGCCGCCTCGAAGCGAAAACGCAGGTTTTCACCATGCGTTTCTCCGATCATTTCCGCAACCGGCTCACGCACACGATTGAAGTGGCGCAAATCGCCCGCACGGTGGCGGGCGCGCTCGATCTCAATACCGACCTGGTCGAGGCGCTCGCGCTGGTCCACGACATCGGGCATCCACCATTCGGCCACGCAGGCGAACGCCGGCTCGATGCGCGCATGCGCGAGCATGGGGACCGCTTCGATCACAATCTCCACGCGTTGCGGATCATCGAGCAGTTCGAGCAGCGCTATCTCGATTTTCCGGGACTCAACCTTACCTTTGAGGTGCGCGAGGGAATCATCAAGCATTCGCGGGACTATTCCGCGGCGGAATTTCCGGCGCTCGCCGAGTATCTCCTGGACGAAAGACCGCCGCTTGAAGCCCAACTGATCGATCTCGTCGACGAAATCGCCTACAACACAGCCGATCTCGACGATGGTTTCGAGGCGCGCCTCCTCGATTTCGAGCAGTTGCGCGCGGAAGTTCCCGTATTCGACGCGGCTTATACCGAGGTCGAGCATCGCCATCCGAGCGGACCGCGGAAGTTGAAATTCAATGAAGCGCTGAAACACATCCTCGATCGCCTCGCGACTGATCTCATCGACAACACGCGCCGCCAGGTGGAAGCGAGCGGCGTCACCAACGTCGAGGACGTGCGGCGCCACGCGAACCGCCTGGCGGAGTTCTCATTCGATGTAGCCCGGCAGAACGCGGGCCTGAAGCAGTTTCTCAACGCGCGCGTCTATTCCCATCCGGCCATTTCCGAGGAGCGCGACCGTTCCGTCGCCGCGCTGGATGCGCTTTTCTCCTTTTTCCTCGATCATCCTGATCGCATGCCGAAGCACTATGCCGAATTGGCCCAGAATGAGCCGCGTCACCGGGTGGTGTGCGACTACATTGCCGGGATGACCGACCATTTCCTGCTGCGCCAGTGTCAGGAACTGCTCGGTGCTCCGGTGTCGCGCGTCTCCTAGCGTTGCGGCGGTGCCATCCCACGGAGTAACTTGCGCGTATCCCCGCCGCACCTTTGCTCGGGGGCTTCCTTGACACTGTTCCCAAGCGACATATAATGAGCTTTAAAGCTCAGGGGAAATCTTATGTTTCTGGATGTAAAAGAACTGGCAGTCCGCAAGACACGCATCCGGAAAAGCTACGCCCCGGGAACCATCGATTTTCATTCCGGCGAATTCCGGCAGGTCGAACCCTTGGAAGTGCGTGCAACGGCGGAGCTTATCGAAGGGCAGATCCGCGTTTACGGCAACCTGCACACGAGAATCGAGCTGGTCTGTGCGCGCTGCCTCGACACGGTGATCGAGGAGATCAGCCGCGACTTCGATCTCTTCTACCGCCCGATGACCTCGATCGCTCAGGACGATGAAGTGCGCCTGGCGCTGGGCGACACCGAGATCGCCTTCTTCGAGGGCGATGGCCTGTTTCTGGCGGACGTTCTGGCCGAGCAGGTGAACCTCGCGCTGCCCATGAAGGTGATCTGCTCGAGCGATTGCCGCGGGCTTTGCCCACACTGCGGCGCGAACCTCAACAACGAAGAGTGCCGCTGCGAGAAAAACGGCAGCGATCCCAGGCTTGCCCCGCTCGCGCGCCTGAAGCAGGACTGGTTCAAGAAGCAATAAGACGCTACACTATCCTATTCATTACAGGCCGCTGTGAGTCGACGCCTGTCACGAGGAGCAGAATGCCCAATCCAAAGCGACGCCATTCGAAGAGGCGCACCTCCACACGGCGCGCCCACGACCATCTCCACGCCTTTTCCCTGGCCGAATGCCCGAATTGCCACGAAAAGAAGCTGCCTCACCGGGCGTGCCCCAAGTGCGGTCACTATAAAGGTCGCGAAGTGATTGACACTTCGGCCAAGACGGCCTAAGTTTCCCCCGCCGGGTCGTCTGTAAGGTGCTCCCTGGAGCAAAGATGATTACCATCGCTCTCGATGCCATGGGTGGAGACCATGCGCCACGCGCAGAGGTCGAAGGCGCGATTCTGGCCGCGCGCGAGCTGGGAGTGCGCGTGCTGCTGGTCGGCATCGAAGAGACGGTCCGCCAGGAGCTGGCGCGCCACAAACTCCGCGACCTGCCCATCGAGGTGGTGAACGCCAACGACGTCATCACGATGACCGATTCGCCCTCGCACGCTTTTCGCCGCAAGAAAGAAAGCTCGCTGCATGTGGCTGCGCGGCTCGTCCGCGACGGCAAGGCTGACGCGCTTGTCAGCGCGGGTAATACGGGCGCGGTGATGACGGTAGCGCGATTCGTCCTTGGTACGCTGCCTTCGGTCGATCGCCCGGCGCTGGCCGCGGCTTTCCCGAACATGAAGGAAAAAGTTTCGATCATTCTCGACGTGGGCGCGAACGTCGATTCGAAGCCCGAGCAGATCGAGCAGTTCGCGGTGATGGGCGAAATCTACTACCGCACGATCTGGGGCGTGAAGCGGCCGCGCGTGGCGCTCCTTTCGATCGGCGAAGAAGAGATGAAGGGCAATGAGCTCACGCGCGATGCAGCCGCTTTGCTGAAGCTGACATCCCTTAATTTCACGGGCAACGTCGAAGGCCGCGACGTCTTTCGAGGCAACGTGGAAGTGGTGGTCTGCGACGGCTTCATCGGCAACATCGCGCTCAAGATCAGCGAAGGCGTCGTCGAGCATATCGGCGGCATGCTGAAGAAAGCGATCAAGAGCAGCCTCAGGTCGCAGCTCGGCTACGCGCTATCGAAGCGCGCCTTCGACGATTTCCGCAAGCGCACGGATTATTCCGAATACGGCGGCGCGCCGCTGCTCGGCGTCAAGGGCATCACCGTGATCGGACACGGCCGGTCGAATCCCAACGCGGTGAAGAATGCCATTCGTGTGGCGGCGGAACTCTGCCGCGCGCGCGTCAACGAGAAAATCGAACAGGAGCTTTCCGCTGCCGCCGCCATCCTGGCGCGTGGCTGAACGAGCGGAAAACGCAACCGTCATGAGCAAGATCGCTTTCCTCTTTCCCGGCCAGGCCTCGCAGTACGCGGGCATGGGCCGCGACCTCGACGCGAATTTCCCCGAATCGCATGCGGTCTTCGAAGAGGCCGATTCCGCGCTCGGATTTCCGCTTTCGAAACTCTGCTTTGAAGGTCCTGAAGACGATCTCAAGCTGACCGCAAACACGCAGCCCGCGATTCTGACGGTTTCCGTGGCGGCGTACCGCGCGCTCGAAAAACATGGCGTGACGCCCGATCTGGTTGCTGGACACAGCCTCGGCGAATATTCGGCTCTCGTGGCCGCGGGAGCGCTTGCGTTTTCCGACGCCGCGAAGCTGGCGCGGCGCCGCGGGCAGTATATGCAGGAGGCCGTCCCGGCCGGTGAAGGCGCGATGGCCGCAATCCTGGGGCTTTCCCCGTCCGACGTCGCGGAAATCTGCCGGAAGGCGGCGGACAACGAAGTGGTCTCGCCCGCAAACGTGAATTCGCCGGAGCAGATCGCGATTTCAGGCCATGCGGGCGCCGTGAAGCGCGCCGTCGAGATCGCCTCGCAGTCGGGCGCCAAGCGCGCCGTCATGCTCGCCGTGTCCGCGCCCTTTCACTGCGCGCTGATGCTTCCGGCGCAAAAGCGCTTTGAGGCCGATCTTCGCGCGACGAAATTCGACGCGCCGCGCTTTCCGGTCATCACGAATGTGGACGCGGAGGCGGTCGAGTCGGGCGACCAAGCGCGCGAGGCGCTGATTCGCCAGGTGTCAGCGCCGGTGCGCTGGCTCGAGTCCGTGCGCGAGATGATCGATCAGGGCGCAAATATCTTCGTCGAAGTCGGGCCGGGCAAAGTCCTTTTGGGGCTGCTACGCCAGATCGATCGCTCCGTGCGCTGCTTCAACGTGGAAGACGCCGCAAGCTTGCGGGCGTCGCTCGACAAAATCGCGCAGGCGCGCGCCGAAGTCGCCGACACGTAGAATCCAATTCATGTTTTCGCTCAAAGATAAAGTCGCTCTCGTTACCGGCGCGTCGCAAGGCATCGGCCGCGCCACATCGCTGGCGCTGGCCGAGTCGGGCGCCAAGGTTGTGCTGGCGGCACGCAGCACCGATAAGCTCGCCACGCTCGCCGGGGAAATCGCGGCCGCCGGGGGCGAAGCGCTGGCCGTCCCGATGGACGTGGCCGACGCCGCGCAGGTGAAAAACGGTTTCCAGCAGGCGCTCGCGAAATTCGGCAGGCTCGATATCCTCGTGAACAACGCCGCGATCACGCGCGACACGCTGGCGCTGCGGATGAAGCTCGACGATTGGAACGCCGTGCTGCAGACGAATCTCACCGGCGCGCACCTCTGCATCCAGCAGGCGCTGGGCGCGATGCTCAAGCAGCGCTCGGGCCGCATCATCAATATCTCGTCCGTCGTCGCCGAAACCGGCAACGCGGGTCAGGCGAACTACGTCGCCTCGAAGGCGGGGCTCATCGGGCTGACGCGCGCGATTGCCGTTGAAGTCGCCTCGCGAAGCATTACTGTGAATGCGATCGCGCCCGGCTTCGTCGAAACGCCGATGACCGATCCGCTCTCGCAGGAATTGAAAGAAAAAATGAAGTCCCTGATTCCGCTCGCGCGTTTCGGCAAGGACCGCGAGATCGCCGCCGCCATCGTTTTTCTCGCGAGCGACGAAGCCGCCTACATCACCGGCCAAGTGCTCGACGTGAATGGCGGCATGCACATGGGCTAGGCATTGCCGTATGCGTGTTTGGATTTCCGCGCGCCGATGTCGCGTTTCTGCGCCGCAAAGGTTGACCCCGCGATACGCGACGCATAGAATGGGCAAGTCAAATGCGGGGTGCGACCCCTGCCTAGCGTGCCGCCCCGCGGGGCGAAGACAGCCGAAATCGGAGGAATAATTAGAATGGCCAGCGTCGAAGAACGCGTAAAGCAGATTATTGTCGAGCAACTCGGTGTGGATGAAGGCGAAGTGACTCCCAGCGCTTCGTTTGTGGACGACCTCGGCGCCGATTCGCTCGATACGGTCGAGCTGGTGATGGCCTTCGAGGAAGCGTTCGGCGTCGAAATTCCGGATGAGGATGCCGAGAAGATTGCCACGGTGAAAGACGCCATCGAGTACATCGAGAAGCACGCCAAGGCAAGCAAGTAGTCTCGCCGGTCGTCCCATTCCGAAAACAGGAGAATTTTCTTTTGAGCCGCCGAGTCGTCGTGACAGGCATTGGGTTGGTCTGCGGATGTGGTATCGGGACCGATGAGGTCTGGCGCAACCTGCTGGCCGGAAAAAGCGGCATTGCCCTCATCACCCAATTTGACGCTTCCGCTTTCGATTGCCAGATTGCCGGCGAGGTGAAGGGCTTCGATCCGCTGAACTGGATCGAGAAAAAAGAAGTGAAGAAGATGGCGCGGTTCATCCACATGGCGATGGCCGCGTCCGAGTTCGCGATGCAGATGTCCAAGCTCGAAGTCACGCCGGGCAACGCCGATGCCACCGGCGTCTACATCGGATCGGGCATCGGCGGATTCGATGTCATCGAGCGCGAGCATTCGAAGTATCTGAACGGCGGCCCGGGCAAAATCTCCCCGTTTTTCATTCCTTCCGCCATTGTGAATCTCGCGGCGGGCAACGTCTCGATCCGCTACGGAGCAAAAGGTCCGAATTCCGCCACCGCTACCGCTTGCTCCGCCGGGGCTCACGCCGTGGGCGATGCATACAAAATTATCCAGCGCTGCGACGCCGAGGTGATGATTGCCGGCGGCTCGGAAGCGGCCGTGACGCCGATGAGCATCGGCGGATTCGGCGCCATGCGCGCTCTTACGACGCGCAACGACGAGCCCGAGCGCGCCAGCCGCCCTTTCGATGCTGGCCGTGACGGCTTCGTCGTCGGCGAAGGCTCGGGCATATTGATCCTCGAGTCGCTTGAATTTGCCCAGCGCCGCGGCGCGAATATCATCGCCGAGATCGTCGGCTATGGGATGTCCGGCGACGCGTATCACATCACGCAGCCCGCCGAGGGAGGCGACGGCGGCTATCGCGTGTCGCTCGCGGCCATCAAGGACGCCAAAATCACGCCGGATGACGTCAGCTACGTCAACGCGCACGGCACGTCGACGCCTATGGGCGACGCAATCGAGACATCCGCGCTCAGCCGCGTCTTCGGCGAACGCGCGAAAAAAGTTCCCATCAGCTCGACGAAATCGATGACCGGGCATCTTCTCGGCGGCGCGGGCGGGCTCGAGGCAGGCATCAGCGTGCTCGCACTGCGCGATCAGATTCTTCCGCCGACGATCAATCAGGAAACGCCCGATCCCGCGTGCGATCTCGATTACGTCCCGAACCACGCGCGTAAGGCCGAAGTGGTCTACGCACTTTCGAACTCTTTCGGCTTTGGCGGCACGAACGCATCATTGATATTCAAGCGATGGGACGGCCGCTGACGATGCGACGAGCATCGTCATCCTGAGGACGGCGCTTTGATTTTTTGCCGTCCGAAGGATCTCTCTTGGTACGGGCGGCCGCGGAGTTGAAGGGAAGCCTTTCATGAGAATCGGCGTTTGCGTAAAGCAGGTTCCCGCCAAAGATGCGCCGCTCGCGATTGTCGATGGAGGCGCGTGGATTCGCGAATCCGACATCGGATTTGAAACGAACGAGCCGGATACCTACGCGCTCGAAGAAGCGCTGCGCCTCAAGGAAAAGCACGGAGGCGAAGTCGTCGCGATCTCGATGGGTCCCGAGCGCGCCAAGCAAACCATCAAGGAAGCTCTCGCCAAGGGCGCCGAACGCGGCATTCACGTTGCCGACAACGCATTCTACAAGCTCGATCCGCTGGCCTCGGCGCGTTCGCTTGCGGCCGCAATCGAAAAAGAAAATTTCGATCTCATCCTCACCGGCCTCCAGAGCGACGATCAGGGATTCGGGCAGACCGGCGTGTTGCTGGCGGAACTTCTCGGCAGGCCCCACGCCACGATCATCATGTCGATCGAAGTCACCGATGGCCGCATGAAGCTGAAGCGCGAACTCGAAGCGGGCTGGTTTCAGTGGGTCGAGCTGCCGCTGCCCGCGGTGCTCACGATCCAGTCCGGCATCAACAAGCCGCGCTACGCCACGCTTAAAGGCATCATGGCGGCGAAGAAAAAAGAGATCTCGACCGTCGAGCGCGCGTCGCTCGGCGTCGCGGATACGCAAACCGAACATGTCGAGCGCATTTACGTGCCGCAGAAAACGAAGAAGACCGAATTCATCACCGGTTCGCCGAAAGAAGCCGCAGCGAAACTGATCGAGAAGCTGCGCCACGAAGCGCGGGTGCTCTAAGCCATGAAAATTCTCCTCATCACCGAGCAGCGCGACGCCAATTGGAACAAAGTCAGCTTTGAGACCGTTGCCGCGGCGCAGCAGATCGCGCAACAGACGAAGGGATCGCTTTCCGCCGCTGTCGTGGGCAAGGGCGTGGCCGCACTTGCCGATCAACTCGCCGGCTACCAGCTCGACGAAGTGCTGCTCATCGAACACGACCTGCTCGCCGCGTATACCCCCGATGGCTTTTCGCTTGCGCTGCGCCAGGTGGTCGAGGCGGCAAAGCCCGATCTCGTGTTGTTCCCGCACACGTATCAGGTCCGCGATTTCGCGCCCAAACTGGCGGCATCGCTGCAAAAGGGAATGATCGGCGATTGCATCGCTTATCGCTACGAAAACGGGAAACTGATTTTCGTGCGCCAGATGTTTCAAGGCCGCACCGCTGCGGACGTCGTTTTCACCGGCGAGCCGCCGTGGATCGCGTCGTTTCAGGCGGGCGCGTTTCGCGCCGATCTTGCGGCAAAACATGCGAGCGGCAAAGCGCCCGTGAAAGCGGTGAGCGTCGATCTCAAGCCGGAGCAGATTCGGACGAAGCCGCTCGAACTTTTCCGGGAAGCGAAGCAGGCGGTCGATCTGACGCAGGCGCCCATTCTGGTTTCGGTGGGCCGCGGAATCAAAGCGCCCGAAAATATTCAGATGGCCGAGAAGCTCGCGAAACTAATGGGCGGCGAAATTTCGGCGTCGCGCCCGATCTGCGACGAGGGCTGGCTGCCGATGGAGCGGCAAATCGGCAGCTCCGGGCAGACGGTTGCGCCGAAGCTCTATCTCGCGCTCGGCATCAGCGGCGCGATCCAGCACGTCGTCGGCATGAAAGGCTCGCGCACGATCGCCGCGATCAACAAAGACCCCAACGCCCCGATTTTCGAAGTCGCCGACTACGGCATTGTCGGTGATCTCTTCGAAGTCGTTCCCGCGATGATCGAAGAACTCGAAAAAGGCAGTTGACGATCCGACCAGCCTGCCCGCCGCAGGCAGGGATCGTCATCCTGCCTGCCCTGACGATCCGACCAGGATCTCTCCGGCATTTCTCCCGCTATCACCCAGCAACAATCGCCTCCGCCTCGATTTCCACCAGCATCTCCGGATCGATCAAGCGGCTGATCTCGATCATCGCCGTCGCGGGCCGAATCTCGCCAAAAAACTCGCCGTGCGCGCGCCCGATCTTCTCCCAGTCGGCGATGTGCGTCACGAACATGCGCGTACGCACCACGTCGGACATACGAGCGCCGGCCTTCGCGAGCGCCGACTCGATATTCCGCAGCACCTGCACGGTCTGCGCGTACGCATCGCCCGCGCCCACGATTTTGCCTTCCGCGTCGGTCGCCGTCGTGCCTGAAACGTGAACGTACGGGCCGACGCGCACCGCACGCGAATAGCCGATGATCGGTTCCCACTTGGTGCCGGATGAAATGTTCTGCCGTTGCATCGTTTCTCCTTTAGGGATCGAAGCGCGCGCGCAAATCGGGCGGCACGATCGGGCAAAGGTCGTCTCGTTTGCCGAAGATGCGATAGCGAATGCGCGCGATAAAATCGTAAGCCGCATCTCGCAACCCGCGCGGGACCACGCTGAGCACGCCCGCGAGAACTTTCCATCCGCCGCCCAGGCCCCGCAGGATGTGCAGAAAAGCATCCGATCGCGCGAGCAAGGCTCCTTCGTTCGTGAGCACGATGATGCTATCCGGCAGGCCGGCGCGGCGTTCCGCTGGCACGCGCGCCTCGAAAGTCGGGCCCTGCAGCGGCGCGAAACGGAAGGCCTGGCCGCCGCGATCGCGTTTCACCACGAATTTCACCGCCCCGTGGCACAATCCGCAGTGCCCGTCGTAAAACAGCATCTCGGTAGTAGGCGCGTCCTGCGGCACTCTGGCAAAAGCATAGCATGTCGGCCCGTTCCGGCATTCCGCGCGGCGATCTGCGAGCCCAGAAACTGCTTCTGGACAGAGTTTCGCGAAGTCTCTAAGCTACTTCAGCTGAAAACTTTATTGGAGACACGCCTCCCGTGAAATGCAACAACATCCTGGAAGCCATTGGCCATACACCCCTCATCCGGCTGCACCGCGTGGCGAAGGATGTGCCCGCCGAAATCTTCGTGAAAGCCGATTATCTGAATCCTGGCGGGTCCATGAAGGACCGCATCGCGGTTCGCATGATCGACGAGGCCGAGCGCAAGGGCCAGCTCAAGCCGGGCGGCACGATCATCGAAGGAACCTCGGGCAACACGGGCATCGGCCTGGCGATCGTCGCGGCGGTGCGGGGATACAAGGTCGTCTTCACGGTCACGGACAAGCAATCCCGCGAGAAGATCGATTCGCTCAAGGCGTTTGGCGCCGAGGTGATCGTTTGCCCCACGGCGGTCGAGCCGGAGGATCCTCGCAGCTACTATTCCGTCGCGAAAAAACTCGCGCGCGAAATCCCCAACTCCTATTACCCGAATCAATACGAGAATCCAAATAATCCTGAAGCGCACTATCACACATCCGGCCCCGAAATATGGAAAGACACCGAAGGCAAGATCACGCATTTCGTGTGCGGCCTTGGCACGGGTGGCACGGCCACGGGAGTGGGCCGTTTCCTCAAGGAACAGAATCCCGGGATCAAAATCATCGGCGTCGACCCGCTCGGCTCGCTCTACCACGAATATTTCAAGACGCGCAACATCGGTACCGCGCACCCCTACGTGGTCGAGGGGATCGGCGAGGACATCCTGCCGTCGACGATGGATTTTTCGGTGCTCGACGACGTCCTGCAGGTGGACGACGAGGAGTGCTTCCTCTGGGCGCGCCGGCTCGCGAAACGCGAAGGCATTTTCACGGGCGGCTCGGGCGGGGGATGCGTTTCCGCGGCGATTCGCGTCGCCAAGAGCTGTAAGAAGGCCGACCTCGTCGTCGCGTTCCTGCCGGATACAGGCAGCCGCTACCTAAGCAAAATTTATAACGACGGCTGGATGCGCGAGCACGGCTACGCCGACGCGGAAGTCACGCTGACCGCTTCGGACGTGATTCGCGTCAAGCATCAAAATGGCAAAACGCGCCAGCCCGTCGTGGTCGGGCCGAATCGCACCGTCTTCCAGGCGCTCCACACCATGCAGCAGGAGGATATTTCCCAGCTTCCGGTTTTCGAGGACGAACGCTCGGTCGGCACCATCTTCGAGGACCAGATTCTGAATCTCGCGCTACAAGGCAAAGATCTGCGCAAGCTGATCGTTCGCGAAGTGATGGGCCCGCCGCTCCCGCAGGTTCCTTCCAACGCGCCGATCGAGCGCGTCACGCATCTCCTCAGCCACGAAAGCCCCGCCGTTTTCGTCGAGATGGAGGGCGGCAAGTTCGAAGTGCTCACAAAGTTCGACCTGATGGATACAATCGCAGGCCTTGTCGGCCAAAAACGCTGAGCTCCATCGCGGGAAGTCCCGCGGAAGCCCGCCCCATTCAGTAGTTTCTCTC
>CAWJDM010000006.1:0-21583 GCA_963841605.1 uncultured Acidobacteriota bacterium | reverse complement strand
GTCCGATCGCTGGTACGTAGGTACCATAACCGCATTGGTGACATGGAACGCGCGGGCTATCGACGGATGCGCGCCCCCCACCTAATCTGTGCAAGAGCCCGAGTGTGGCTCAGCACCGAGTTTCTGGGGGTATGGTGGAGAATCTCCTCAAGGTCGAAAACCTGGCGATCCGTTATCGTTCCGCCGAGGCCCTGCCGCATGACGCCGTCGCAGGCGTGAGTTTTGTGGTCGCGCGGGGCGAGGTGTTGGGCGTCATGGGCGAGTCCGGTTGCGGCAAGACGAGCATCGCGCTTGCACTGCTGGGCCTGCTCTCGCGCGGGGCGGCCGAAGTTTCCGGCTCCATCGTGTTTCGCGGCGAAGATCTGCTCGCCATGAACGAAAAGGCCCTTCAGAAGATTCGCGGAGCCGCGATTTCGATCGTGTATCAGGAGCCGGGGATCGCGCTGAGCCCCGTGATGCGAGTCGGGGCGCAGATCGCCGAGATCGTCCGAGCGCACCGGAAATGTGGCCGGCAAGAGTGCCGCGACGAGGCGTTCGCGATGCTCGGCCGGGTGGGCCTGCCTTCGACCGAGCGAATCTTTTCCGCCTATCCGCATCAATTGAGCGGCGGACAGTTGCAACGGATCGTCCTGGCGCAGGCATTGGTTTGCCAACCGGCGCTGCTGATCGCTGACGAGCCCACCGCCTCGCTCGACGCGCAAAGCCGCGCCGATTTCGTGGCGCTTTTGCGCGAATTGAAGCAAGGCTTCGGAGGAATGTCGCTGCTCCTCATCAGTCACACGCCGGAGATTCAGGCGAGCCTGGCCGACCGCGTGGCTGTGATGAAGGGCGGCAAAATCGTCGAAATGGGACGCTTTGAGGATTTGTACCGCAACCCCTCGCACCCGTACACGAGAGCGCTGCTGGGCCGGAAGGAGCCTGAGCGCGTACGAGAAAGCCCAGGGCAAGAGCTTGTGGAAACATGGAAGGCATGAGTTCCCATACCCAATTTGCACCGGCAAGGCCCGATCCGCTCGTGCGGATCGCGAACCTGAGCAAGCAGTACGCTCAGCGCCGGCCGCTGACGCGAACGCCGTTCGCGGTCAGCGCCTTCGAAGATGTGAATCTCGCGATTCATCGCGGAACAACACTCGCGATTGTGGGCGAATCCGGCGCGGGGAAATCGACGCTCGCGAAGTGCCTGGCGCTGCTCGAAAAGCCCACGGCGGGCGAGATTTGGTTCGAGGGCAAGAATCTGCTCGGGCTTGGCAAGGGGGAACTGTTCTCCGTGCACCGCGAGATTCAACTCATCTTTCAGGATCCGACATCGGCGCTGAACCCACGGCTCACCGCCGAAGAGATCATCGCGGAACCGCTAGTCATTCAGCGAATCGGTGCAAAAGATAGTAGGCGGGCGCGAGCAGAGGAGCTCATGGAGCAAGTCGGCCTACCAGCGAGGTCCGGGCACAAACGGCCGCTTGAATTCAGCGGCGGGCAGCGCCAGCGCCTGGCGATCGCGCGCGCCTTGGCGCTCGAGCCGAAGCTGCTGATCCTGGACGAGGCGCTATCGAGCCTCGACCTGCTGAACCAGCAAATGATACTGAAACTTCTCGCCGATCTACGCGCGGCGCATTCGCTCACTTACGTTCATGTCTCGCACGACCTGCGAATGGTTTCGGAGTTCGCCGACGAAGTAGCGGTGATGAGCCAGCGGCGCATCGTCGAGCAGAGGCCGGCAGCGGAATTATTCGCGCGCCCGGAGCATCCCGACACAAAGGCGCTGCTCGCTGCGATGCCCTCTCTCGAATCCATCTGTCTGCGGCGGCCGGCCTAGGATGCCGCGATGAGATACATCGGCCGGCGGCTTATTCACGCGGTCCTCCTCCTGCTGGCTGTTTCGTTTTTTTCTTTTGCCCTGCTGCAGCTCGCGCCCGGCGATTTCTTCGACGCGATGCGGCTCAATCCCGAGATTTCGCGGCAAACCGTCGAGAATATTCGCTCGGAGTACGGCCTCGATCAGCCGCTGCCGATTCGCTACGAACGCTGGCTGCGTTCGATGTTGAAAGGCAACCTGGGTTATTCGCTGGCTTCGAATGGCCCTGTCGCTCCGCTGCTGCGCGCGCGCGCACGTAACACGCTCCTCTTATCCGGCACGGCCACACTGCTCGCATGGCTGCTAGCTCTGCCGATCGGCGTTTGGGGAGCGGCCAAACGCGGGGCGTGGGTCGATCGCATAGGAAGTGTTGCCACATCCACGATTCTGACGATTCCGGATCTGCTGCTGTTTCTCGGATTACTTCTGCTGGCTGTCCGAACGGGATGGTTTCCGACGGGTGGCATGGTCTCGTCCGGAATCGACGACATGGATTTCTGGAGCCGGGCAAAGGATGTTGCGTTTCATCTCGTGCTGCCGGCCTTCGGGCTGGCGGTGGTGATGTTGCCTGTGCTCGTGCGGCACGTGCGATCCGCCATGATCGAATCGCTTGAATCGCCATTCATCCGCGCGGCGCGCGGGCACGGAATTCCTCGCGCGCGCTTGCTGTTTCGTTACGCGCTTCCGGCGGCATCGAATCCGCTGATTTCACTTTTCGGCTTTTCGGTGGCGACGATGCTGAGCACCTCGATGCTGGCGGAAGTGATTCTCAGCTGGCCGGGGCTGGGTCCGTTGCTGGTCGAATCGATTTTCTCAAGGGATGTATACCTAGTCGTTGCTGTCGTGATGCTTTCGTCCGTGTTTCTCGTGATGGGAAATCTGCTCGCCGATCTGCTGCTTTTCGCCAGCGATCCGCGTATCCGAACGGAGAATGAGTGAACTCCCGGCGCAAACTTTGGGGCGCATTGATACTGCTGGCGGCTTTTCACGGGCTGATCCTCTTCGCCGGCTTCTTTGCGCCGTATGGCTTCGCGGTTCAAGACCGCGACATGCCTTTCGCGCCGCCGACCCGCGTGCATCTCACGGACGCCCAGGGGAAATTTCACCTGCGCCCATTCGTCTACGGCTTGAAGGACGATCCGGCGAATCCGGGCGCTTACACGGCGGACACGGCGCACATCTATCCGCTGCGGTTTTTCGTGCAGGGCTCGCCGTACAAGATCGCCGGGCTTCTCGAAGCGCATTTGCACTTCCTCGGTGTCGCCGGCGACGGCCGGTTATTCCTGATGGGAACCGACGGCTACGGCCGCGATCAGTTTTCCCGGTTTCTCTACGGCGGGCAGATTTCGTTGCTTGCGGGATTGCTCGCGGCGGCGCTTTCCGTGTCACTCGGTATTCTCGTGGGATCGCTCGCGGGCTTTTATGGCGGCTGGATCGACGAACTCCTGATGCGCGGAAGCGAAATTTTTCTCGCGCTGCCGTGGCTTTATTTGCTGTTCGCAGTGCGCGCCGCGCTGCCTTTGCACATCGCCGAGTGGCAAGTGTTTCTGCTGCTGGTTGCGGTGATGGGCCTGATCGGCTGGGCGCGCCCGGCGCGGTTGATTCGCGGCGTCGTACTGAGTGCCAAGGAACGCAAATTCGTGGTCGCAGCGCGAGGATTCGGAGCGTCGGACGCCCACTTGCTTTTCAAGCACGTGCTGCCGCAAACCTACGGTGTGGTGCTCACGCAGATCGCCCTGCTGATTCCGCAGTACGTGCTGGCCGAGGTGACGCTCAGTTTTCTCGGGCTCGGCGTCGGCGAACCCATGGCCAGCTGGGGCACGCTACTCTCGTCGCTGCAGCAGTACTACATACTTTCGTCTTACTGGTGGATGTTCCTTCCCGCCCTGTTGCTGATTCCCCTATTTCTGGCCTATTACACTACTGCCGATGCGCTACAGGAACGCCTCAAGTCCGTCTCGCTGTAAAAACCACCGAATCTTTGTTAAGAGTTGAAACATGGCCAAGGCTCGGTTTCAGACAGCTATTCTTGTCCTTGGGATTGCGACGATTTGCTCCCTATCCATCGCGCCGAGCGTGTCCGCAGCGCGGCCCGACGGCGAAGAGCTCATGGTAACGAGTAGCCCGTTGGGACATCTCGGCGGAAGGCTCGTGCTCGCGCTTCGCTCCGAGCCCAAGACGCTGAATCCGGTCCTTGCCCAGGACGCCGCTTCCGAGGAAGTGATTCGCTGCGTCACGGCCGACCTGATCGACATCAATCGCAAAACGCAAAAGACGGAGCCCGCGCTCGCAAAGTCATGGGCCGTATCGCGCGACGGCAAGCAGTACACGTTGCACCTGCGCGAGGGAATCCGCTTTTCCGATGGCCAGCTCCTTACGGCGGACGACGTGGTCTTCAGTTTCCAGCTGTATCTCGACGAAAAAATCGATTCGCCGCAGCGCGATTTGCTGATCGTCGGGGGCAAACCGATTACGGTCGAGAAAATCGATGGCGGCACGGTCCGCTTCACATTGGCCCAGCCATATGCGGCCGCCGACCGCCTCTTCGATGGCTTCGCGATTCTCCCACGGCATCTTCTGGAGAGCGCTTACCGCAGCGGTGATTTCTCGCGCGCGTGGAATATGTCGATGCCGCCGAGCCAGTTTGCGGGCCTCGGCCCATTCGTGCTGAAGGAATACGTGCCGGGCGAGCGGCTCGTCCTCGAGCGCAATCCCTACTATTGGAAGCAGGATCGAAGCGGCAACCGGCTGCCGTATCTCAACGAAATCGTGTTTTTGTTTGTATCGAGCGAAGATGCGCAGGCGATTCGGTTCCAGGCGGGCGATACGGACATACTCGACCGGTTCAGCGCGGAGAATTTCGCGGTTCTGGCCAAACAGCAGGCGGTTCGGCACTACCACCTCGACGATTTAGGTCCCGGGCTCGAATACAATTTTCTCTTCTTCAATCTCAACGATCTTGGCCCGAAAGCCTCTCCGGATATCGCACGGAAGCAAGCCTGGTTCGCGGACGTGCGCTTTCGGCAGGCCGTTTCGGCGGCGATCGACCGCGAAGCGATCGTGCGCCTCGTGTACAACGGCCGCGCCACGCCGCTCTGGACGCAGGTCACCCCCGGCAACAAGCTCTGGATCGATCCCAACATTCCTCACCCGCCAAAGTCTGTCTCCCACGCGCGTGAAGTGCTGAAGGCTTCTGGCTTTTCCTGGAAGAGCGACGGAACGCTCGTGGACGGCAAGGGCAGCCCCGTCGAGTTCTCTATCCTGACGAGTTCCTCCAATGCGCAGCGCGTGAAAATCGCCACACTGATTCAAGACGACCTTAGCCATCTCGGAATGAACGTCCACGTCGTTTCGCTCGAATTTCACACGATGGTCGACCGCCTTCTGAATAGCCACGATTACGAAGCCGCCATCATGGGCCTGGCCAGCGGCGATGCGGATCCGACCGCGGAGATGAATGTCTGGATGTCGAATGGCGACACCCACCTCTGGCATCCGAACGAAAGCAAGCCCGCCACGCCGTGGGAAGCCGAAATCGATCGCCTGATGCAGCAGCAGCTTGTTACTCTCGATTATGCGAAGCGAAAGCGGCTCTACGATCGAGTTCAGGAAATCATCGCCGGGAATCTGCCCGTCATCTGCCTCGTGAGCCCGAATATTCTGGTCGGCGCCAGCGATCGCGTCGGAAATTTCCAGCCGGCCATCCTCGATCCCTATACGCTGTGGAATATCGACGAGCTGTATGTCCGCTGAAGCTGGAGCCGAGAAACCGATGCCACTCCGGCGAGAAGCGCATGCAAAAGACAAATTCAAAGCCTGGCCAGACCGCCGGCTCGTGCAGGAGTGCCTCAATGGGAACGACAAAGCATGGTCCGTGCTCGTCGACAAATACAAGAACCTGATCTTTTCGATCCCGGTCAAATATCACTTCTCCCAAGACGACGCCTCCGACATTTTTCAGGCGGTTTGTCTCGAACTCCTCGCGGAACTGCCGAACCTGCGAAAGCCGGAAGCGCTGCCGAAGTGGATCATCCAGGTAACCGCGCACAAGTGCCTTCACGGAAAGAAATATGCGCAGCGCACGGAAACGACAGACCCGAATGACCCGGCATTCGAGCAAAGCACGCCTGCACGGGCCGAAAGCATCTTGCGCGAGGCGGAGGAGGAACAGCGAATCCGCCGGGCGATGGACGAACTGCCTGCGCGCTGCCAGCGGTTGGTGCGCATGCTCTTCTTTGAGGAGCCGGCGCGCCCATATCAGGAGGTGGCGCGCGAGCTCGGAATCGCCCCGGGCTCGATCGGCTTTATCCGGCAGCGTTGCCTCGATCGTCTGCGCGAGAAGCTCCTCGAGGCAGGCTTTTCGTGACCAAGAAGAGTGCAAAGGCGCCGCTTTCCGAGAAGCTGCTTCGCGACCTCGGAAGTCTCGCCACGGATGTTGCCCGCAAACGTTTTCTAGCGCAGCACGAAAGCCTGTATCGTGAGCCGGCGCTTCAGCAACTCAACGAAATCGCGCGAGCGATGCTCCGCTCGGATACTCGCCACGCGATTGCCTTAGTGGAATCGGCGATCGCCATCGCAAAAAAGCTGCGCAACAAGGAAGCGCTGGGGCGCGCCCTACGGTCCAAGGCCAACGCCCTGATGATCCTCGGCGAGAATCAGAAGGCTTTGGAATTTCACGCGCTAGCCCTCGAGGTCTTTCGAAAAATCCGCAACGAGCAAGAAGAAGCGCGAACGCTGATTCCCTCGATTCAGCCCCTCATCCTGCTTGGCCAATACGACAAAGCCTTCGAGACCGCCAAACGCGCCGAAGAAATCTTCACGCGCCTGAACGATCAACAGCGCCTGGCCCACGTTCAGATCAACGTTGGCAACATTTACCATCGCCAGGATCGCTTCGAGGAAGGGCTGGCCTGCTACGAGCGCGCCTACGAGGCTCTGCTTCCTCTCCACGATTCCGAGGGCCTCGCCGTCGCCATGTACAACATAGCCGTTTGCCTGATCACGCTCAACGATTTCCCGCGCGCCCTCGCCAGCTACCAGCGCGCTAGAGAAATGTGCGTCCAGCATGGAATGAAGCTGCTCGTCACACAAAGCGACTACAACATCGCTTACCTCTACTATCTGCGCGGCGAATACGGGCGCGCCATCGAGATGCTGCGCGCCACGCGTGAAGAGTGCGAGAAAAATGGCGACGCCTACGTGATGGCTCTCTGCTACCTCGATTTGTCCGAAATATATCTGGAGCTCAATCTCAGTTCGGAAGCCATGGAGACGGCTCACGAAGGCTATCTTCGATTTCAGAAGCTCGGCATGGGCTACGAAGAAGCGAAATGCCAGGCGAACGAAGCCATGGCGCTCAGCCAGCTCGGAAAAGCCATCCGCTCGCTCGAACTGTTCGCCGAAGCCCGGCCCAAGTTCGTTCGCGAAAGAAATCTCGTTTGGCCGTGGCTGATCGATCTCTACCAGGCTGTCGTTCTCTATAACGAAGGCCGCTTATTCGAAGCCCGCCGCCTGTGCGCGGGCGCCGCCGCGTTTTTCGACACGTCGTTTCTCCCCGGCAAGGCTGTGTTGTGTCACCTGTTGCTGGCGCGGCTTTCGATGCGCACGGGAGATCGCGCCGCGGCTCGCTCGGAATGTGCCCGCGCCCTGGAGCGCCTGGCGTCACTCGAAGCCCCGGTCTTGCGCTATCAGGCGGAATTCCTGATGGGGCAGATTCAGCAGGCGTCCGACGACCCTTCGGGCGCATACGATTCGTATCAGAGGGCGCGCAGCGCGCTGGAAACTCTGCGTAGCAGCCTCCATGGCGAAGAACTCAAAATCGCCTTCATGAAAAACCGACTTGAGGTCTACGAATGCCTCGTCGATCTCTGTATCGGCGGAAACGAACGCCGCGATTCGCGCGAGGAAGCATTCGGCTACATGGAATTGGCCAAATCGCGAAGCCTGGCCGAATCGCTCGTGCAACACGGTCACGTGCTGCCGGTGGCGGATGCGGGCCAAAGCGGTTTTGTCCGCCGGGTCCGCGAAATGCGCGAGGAGTTGAATTGGTATTACCGCCGCATCGAACTCGAGCAATTGCGTTCCGAAGATCCATCGCCGGAGCGTATCGAGAAGCTTCAGAAAGAGGCCTTGGCGCACGAAAATGAACTGCTTCGCGCGCTGCGCGATCTTCCGGCGCCCCAAGCCATCGGCGTAACTGCAAGCTCCGTTTCCGCGATCGCGTCTCTGAAAGATGTGCGCGAGTGCCTGCCGCCCGAGACGGCGCTCGTCGAATATTTCAGCATTAAGGATCAGTTCGTCGCCGCTGTGGTTACGCACGACGCGCTCGAGATCGTTCCCGTCACCCCGATCTCACGGGTCGTCAATTTGCTGCGAATGCTCCATCTGCAAATTTCGAAATTCCGCCTGGGCGCGGAGTACGTGCAAACCTTCGAGAAGCCGCTGCTTGAAGCCATGCAATCTCACCTCGCCCAACTTTACGACGAGGTATTCGCCGCGGTGCGCGGCCAGTTGCGCGCCAGGCACGTCGTGATCGTGCCACACGGCGTCCTGCACTATCTCCCGTTTCACGCCCTGTACGACGGCGCCGGGTACCTCATCGACTCCGTCACGGTTTCTTACGCGCCCAGCGCCAGCATTTTCGCTCTCTGCCAGCGTAAGCCATCTCTCGCTTCGGGAGGCTCGCTCATCCTCGGAGTCCCCGATTCGCGCGCCCCGTTGATTCTCGACGAGGTGCAATCGGTGGCAAGAATTCTGCCCCGAGCGGAGTTGATCATTGGTGCCGAGGCAAACGAAAAGAACCTTCGCGAGAAGGGATCGCACAGCCGCCTGATTCATATCGCCACGCACGGCAGTTTTCGTCAGGACAACCCGATGTTTTCCGGCATTCGGCTCGGCGACGCCTACATCAACCTCTACGACCTCTACCAGCTCAAGTTGCAGGCGGAGTTGGTCACACTCAGCGGCTGTGCGACCGGCATGAACGTGGTCAGTCCCGGCGACGAGTTGCTGGGTCTGATCCGAGGGCTGCTCTTCGCTGGAGCCCAGTCCCTGCTGCTCACGCTCTGGGACGTCCACGACCGCAGCACATCCGAGTTCATGACGGCGTTCTACCGCCGATTCAGCGTTGGAGAATCCAAAGCCGTCGCCCTCCGGGGCGCGATGCAGGAACTCCGCTCGCGCTACCCCCATCCCTACTACTGGGCGCCTTTCGTATTGATTGGAAAGACCTTAGCCTAACTGACCTGCCATCCGGGAATTCTTTCTGTACCCTATATTTTTCGGCTGCCTTCTCGCCCTTATGGGTTGGTGATGCAGGATTCCGGCCGAGCCATCGAGATGGAAGCCGGAAGGGGATCGGGGCAAGCAGCAGAAACTACGAACTTTGGGGGAGGACTGGATGCGACATTTTTCGATGGAGCAGTGGATTGATTTTGCCCGAAACGTTATCGGGCCGCGTGAAAGGGCTGAGATGGAAAGTCACCTGAGTGACGGCTGCAAGCAGTGTTCGAAGACTCTGAGCCTATGGCAGCGCGTCTCGGAAGCCAGCAGGCGTGAATCTGCATACGTGCCGCCCCAGAGCCTCGTCGGCACCGTGAAGGGCACATTCGCCATCCAGCGCCCTCGCAGGGTGGGGCATGCGGCCCAGACAATCGCCAGTCTGCTGTTCGACAGCGCCAGGACCCCGCTCGCGGCGGGCGTCCGGTCAGCCGCCACAACTGAACGCCAACTACTCTACGGCGTGAGCAAATACCGGGTCGACGTCCGAATCGAGCCTCAGCCGAATTCCGAGAGAGTCGCGCTCGTTGGCCAAATACTCAATTCGACCGACCCCGGCAAAAGTATCGGAGCAGTGCCGGTGCGGCTATGCCAGGGCCGCAAGGTGCTTGCAGAATCAATGACCAGCCCCTTCGGCGAATTCGACGTGGAATGTGACCTAGGGAAGGGGCTTCAGCTAAGGGTGAGCCTGCCTCACGAAGACCTGTGCCTTCCCGTGATGGAGCCTACCATCGAGCGTTCCCGACCGCTTTCGGAAGCTACTGATTCAAAGCCTGTTAGCAAAAAATTGAGGAAAGATAGGAAACGTACTAGGAAGAAGGTCTAATGCGGAAGCCCTCGAAACTAGCCGTTTGTACTATGGCCCAAAATCAGTCAACGCGGCCAAACTCGGGTGGTAGCAGTACCGAGAAGATACAGCGGCTACAGGGTGGGTACGCCAAAGGAGCAGTGGCAAACATGAAGCGTCGAATCTGGCTAATCACCTTAGTTCTTGCGATCGGTCTGTGGGGTCGGCCGGCCGCAGCTCAGGGGCTCTTGGGCGGCCTGCTTTCCACCGTTGGAAGCGTACTGTCAAGTCTAACGTCGCCCCAGCCGGGCGTCATCGTGCGCACAAACCTTGGCCTCGCCGGATTGCAAAACACCTGCTCGCTCAATGGATGCACGGTCGTCGGCAACATCGACGGAAACCAGAACCAGGTCTTTCTCGTCAGGCCGGTGCAAGGACTGCTCCCGAATCTTCTTGCCGGCGTTCTCAGATTGGTCACAGGAATTCTCGATGCGGAGCCCGATCAGACCCTAGTGATCCCGCCAAGCCCGACCAGCCAGTCGACCACCGGCAACCCGCCCCCCGGTCTCTGGGACACGACACCCGTCAACTACTACGGGAACACGGTCACCGACGGCTATGTCAATCAGCCGGCTGCGAAAATCGTCCAGATCTCGCAAGCTCATAGCGTCTTCAACGTGAGCGGCACCGGAATCGTGGCCGATATCGATACGGGGGTAGACCCGAACCATCCGGCCTTCCGGGGCGTGCTGCTGCAGGGCTACGATTTCACGCGCAACCAGCCCGGCGGCTCTGAGATGAACGACATCTCGATGAGTGCGCCTCCGCCATGCAGTTCGTGCGCGGCCGCCTACGTGAATCAGCACACCGCGGCGATGCTTGATCAGCATACTGCCTCAATGCTCGACGGCACTGCGTACGAGGCGTTTGGGCACGGCACGATGGTGATGGGCGTGATTCACCTCGTCGCGCCAACGGCCAAGCTTCTGCCGGTGAAGGCGTTTAGCGCCAATGGAAGCGGTTCGCTTTCCAACATTATCGCGGGCATCTATTACGCTGTCCAGAATCACGCCAACGTGATCAACATGAGCTTCGACTTGCTGCAAAACTCGACCGAGCTCACCGACGCCATCAATTACGCCAACAGCAACCACGTGATTTTGGTGGCCTCATCCGGCAACGATGGCGTCCAGGAAATGGTCTATCCTGCGGGCCTCCAGAACGTGATGGGCGTCGCCTCCACCAACAATCAGGACCAGCGATCGAGCTTCTCGAACTACGGAAACAAGATCGTGTGGGTCGCCGCTCCCGGCGAAGGCGTGATCACCACCTACCCGTTCGGCCTCTACGCCGCCGGCTGGGGAACGTCGTTCAGTTCGCCCTTCGTCGCTGGAACGGCCGACCTTGTTTGGAACATGCAATCGCAGGACACTCAGAGCCAGGCGTCGTGGGCCATCTCGCATGCGCAGTTCGTTGGGCTCAACATGGGCTACGGCCGTCTCAACGTCTACTGGACGTTGTCCGCGATGAATCCTCTTCAGGGTCTGCTTCAGTAGGCGGCGAGAGACGCTCCGATGCAGACGATGGCCAACACGCCGGCTAGCGCTTCCGAGCCCCCCACGCGAATCGAGGCACTCTCGGAAGCGCTCCCGTTTCTCACCGTTCCGGCGAGCGTTCCGCGCCAGTGGTCGGGTGTAATTCTTCGCATTAAGCAGATGGAGGAGCAGGCGCTGGCCCTGCGCACCTCGCTGATCTGCGCCTTCAACCAGCTTTTGGACCTCAAGGATCTCAACACGGGAGTTCACAGCACGCGATTGGCGGAGTGGGCGCTTCATGTCGCTGGGGAACTTGGCCTGGACCAAGGCTCTCTCTCCGATCTCGAGGTGGCTGCGCTGCTCCACGATATCGGTAAAATTGGTATTCCCGACGCCATCCTCCACAAGCCCGCCAAGCTGACCGGTGAAGAGTACAGCCTGATGAAAAAGCATCCCGAATACGGCTGGGCGGTGATGCGCAACGTGCCGGGGATGGAATGCGCCAGCCTCATGATCCTGCATCACCACGAGAGCTACGATGGCCAAGGCTATCCGGCCGGGCTGAAGGGTGATGAGATTCCGATCGGATCGCGCATCGTTTCCGTGATCGACGCGTTTGACGCAATGGTCTCCTCCCGCCCCTATCGCGCGGGAATGCCATATGCGGAAGCCGAGCGTCGTCTGCTCGCAGCGAGTGGCACGCAGTTTGATCCCGGCGTGGTCCATCACTTCCTTCCCCTCGCGCGTGCCGAGATGTCCTCCGTATTTGCCGCCGCCGGGACGAGCGTCTCCGCTGCCCTGTAGTCGCGGTACTTACCCAGAAAGCTGCAAGAAACTGATGGACGCCAGCTGTGTACCTTCTATCTATGCAAATGAGCGTCCAGTAGTGACCAATTGGATGAGTGCCGTCCCGCTTTAGCCCCGGCAGCATCAATGCTGTGGCCTACTTTTTGACAGGTATCTTCGACGAAGGGGCACGTATGAACAAAACGCTCTTTGCTGCCGTAGTTCTGCTCTTCGGCGTATCGATTTTTTTGACGGTGGGTGCGGAACGAACCGCGGCGCAAGGGCCGGCAGGCTCGGGCGCGGCCGCTGCGGCCCAGGACGGCCCGTATTCCCTTAATCCGATCGGGTGGCTCAAGAAAGATTCCAAGAATTCCGCCGATGCGCTCGGAAACAGAAGCGATGTGGAGAAAAAGCTCACGCCAGGCCTACAGGCCCAGGGGCTGTTGGCCGCTAACGCGACCGCTACAGATGCGTGTGCATCATTCACGACATTGGATGGATGCCTGGCTGTCCTTCACGCCAGCCACAATCTCGGAGTCGATTTCGATTGCCTCCGCGCCGGCGTGACGGGTGTGCTCACCAGCGCGGATATGTCTGGCTGTAAGGTTGCCGACGCAGAGAAAGCGCAGAATCTGACCAAGGCCATCCATCAGCTGAAGCCGGATGCTGACGCCAAACAGGCGACAAAGGACGCGGAGCAACAGGCCAAGGACGATCTCAAGACCATCGGAGGGTAGCTGCGAAGCGGATGATGAGGTTCGCAGCCATTCTTGTCTTCCTCTTGGTGCTCGCCAGGGATCGCCTTACCCCCCCTTATCAGGGGGATGCGCTCTAGCCAAGGCGTTCGACTCGCGACGTTGGGTCCGAGCGGCTGCAGGCGACCATCGATTGCCGCACCGGCTAGTCTCTGCCCAGCACTGCGTCGAGCATGAGCATGGTCAATCCAGCCATGATCAGAACCGTGGCCAGTGTAGCGAGCGCATCGAAGCTCATGTCCTGAATATCGGCGAGAGGCGGCCTCTTGTCGATGCGGACTTACACGGTGTTGCCAAGCCGGCAATATAAGTCTTCAGCACAGGCGATTCGATCTGCGGCTTGACAACATCATACGGCCACTGACGTGATCCCAGCTTAGTCAGGAACCTTGGCCTGCGGTCAGTGTCAGCCGACAATCATTTCGTCGACGTAGCACCAGCGCCAGTCCTCGCCGGGCTCGAACGACTGAATGATCGGGTGGTGCGATGCGTGGAAGTGCTTCGTCGCATGCTTGTTCTTGGAGCTGTCGCAGCATCCGACGTGGCCGCAGCTAAGGCACAGCCGCAAATGGACCCAGGTGTCGCCCATCTCGAGGCACTCTTTGCATCCGTTGCCGCTGGGCTTAACGTCGCGAATTTCCTTGGTGTGCTTGCAGGTTTGCGCCATGGCGGGCCTCCGAGTTTAGCCGACTCACCGATTATAAGCTCGCTTCAGGCCAAAAGTATTTTGGGACTTCCGGCACTGGCGCTGATCGCCGGCGATTAGGCGTGGGCGGCGCTATCGTGAAAACTGGCGAGGGCTTCTGCTTCATTCGTGTAGGTGGGGAAGCATTGCACCAGCCGGGTCAGCTCGAGAATCTCCTTCACGTGTCCGCTCGGATTGAGGAGCTTGAGGCTGCCGCCGTCGCGTTCGAGCGTGACGAACGATCGCACCAGCGTGCTCAGACCCGAGCTGTCCACTTGCGCGACGTCGTTCAAATTGATGAGAACGTTGCACGGCGCGCTCTCGGCCAGCTTGCGTAATTCCGCGGCGAGGGAATCGTTGGTGCGGCCAATGACCACGCGGCCCCGCAGGTCCAGAATCGTGACGTTCTCGGATTTTCGTTCCGAAATTTGCAGGTCCATCGCCGCCCTCCCCCGGCCGCCATGGCTCACGCAACCTCGAGGAAGCGCCTGGGCGGCCGAAACTGGTTCGCACCTGGGGAGCATTATAGCGCCCCAA
This sequence comes from uncultured Acidobacteriota bacterium, assembly GCA_963841605.1. Classification (GTDB taxonomy): domain Bacteria; phylum Acidobacteriota; class Terriglobia; order Acidiferrales; family UBA7541; genus Palsa-295. Next base: position 7,368 of record CAWJDM010000006.1, on the reverse strand, counting down.
GCCATTGAAAACGCAAGCCTCCGCCCCGTCGCGGCGGCCTATTTTACCTGCAGGGACTTGAGGTACTCCGTGAGGTCGGCGATGCGCGCCGCCACTTTCGCTTCGTCGGATTTGGTAGCGGCCTTGAACATGACGCCCCACACCGGCATCTCCGCGGGGCCATGATCCGGCATTTTCACGCCCACCAATAGGACGGACCTCACGTAGGCTGCGGGAAATTCTCCGTTGTGACGTTTGGCGAGCGTCGTCAGATCGGGAGGCGGCTCTTTGAATGGCGATGACGCGGGCGGCGGCCCGTTTCCTTTTCCGTCGTTGCCGTGGCAGACGGCGCAATCCCGTTTGTAGATTTTCGCGCCGGCCGCGAGCGACGAATCCGGCTTCGCTTGCTTCACCGGCTTTTCCTGCGCCGCGCAGAGACTCGCGGAAAATCCCAGCAGCACGCAACAAGCGATGATTTTGCGAATGGCGCTCGAGCTGGGGCTCATGAGAGGTCCCTCCATTATTCCGAGCGAGCGCATTTTGTCAATGAGGCGATCGTCTCCGGTCGTTACGCCTTCGCAGCGAGCGCCGCTTTCACGCGCTCGGGCGTGAACGGCACTTGCCGGATGCGCGCGCCGGTAGCATCGAAGATCGCATTGCCGATCGCCGCGGCGGAAAGCGTGATCGCCGTTTCTCCCGCTCCCGTCGCTCCGGCGTCGGGGCGGTCGATGAGAACGCTCTCGATCACAGGCGCCTCGAACCCGAGCGGCAGCGAGTGGTAGGTGCGCCAGTCGACCGAAGTCACTTTGCGATCGTCCCAGGTGATTTCTTCGCCGAGCGCGCGGCTCGTTCCTTGCAATATTCCGCCCTCGATCTGGTTGCGCAAGCCGTCCGGATTCGACACCGGCCCGCAATCGATCGCGACGACAAACCGCCTGGGCTGCACGTGCCCGGTCGCGCGATTCACCTCCACTTCGGCGACAACCGCAGCATACCCGTTGCCGCCCTCGTAGGCCACGCAGGCGACGCCGCGCCCGGTGGCGGTAGCGCCAGCGTGCGGATTGCGGTGCTGGGGCGAGGGCCTGGCGACCCAATCGGCTTTCTGCGCCGCAGCCTTCAGCACATCGATAATTCGCGTCTCGCTCAGATGCTTCAGGCGGTATGCGACCGGATCCGCCTTCACATGGGCGCAGATTTCGTCCATGAAGCATTCGTGCGCGAATGTGTTTTGCAATCGCGATGGCGAGCGCAGCGGCCCGGTAAACAAAGGCGAGGCCACGGTGCGCATCATCACGCGCTCGCTGCGGATCGAACCGCCTCCGCCGCACTGGGCGCCCACGCATCCCGCCAAATAGGACGGCACCGCATTGCTGCCATTGCGCAGCGGCCGGGTTGGCTCGACGGCCGCCCGCGGCGAAACCGTCTCGGGATCGAAGCCGGCCAGCATGCCCGTGATTACATTTCCCGGCCTCTCGTATCCGGGTCTGTTGCCGAGCGACACCGACCAGCTCACGCAGTCCCAGGCCGCGATCGCGCCGCTTGCATCGATCCCGGCCTGTTGCTCGATCACGCTTGCCGAGCCGTAGTTCTCGGAAAGGAATTCGTCCTCCCGCGTGAGTTGCACGCGAACGGGCCTGCCCACCGCCTGCGAGAGCAGCGCCGCATCATAGGAGACGGTATCCGCCGCGTTGAGTCCATAGCAGCCGGAGCCGCGCACGAAGATCACGCGCACGCTTTCGGATGGCAGGCCTGTGAGCATGGAGATTCCGTGCTGCGTCGGATACACGGATTGCGTGGGCGACCAGATCGTCGCGCGGTCCGCCTGCACATCGGCCACCGCGCACGACGAGCCGATCGAACCGTGCGCCTGATAGGGATACGAATACGTGGCTTTCAAAACGTGCGAAGCCGCCTTCAGTTTCTCCTCCACGTCTTTGGAATCCACCAGCAGGAAGTCGCTCGATGGCTGCTTGCGGATGTACTCGTAGAAGCCCCTCTGCGCCGGCAGGCCGGGGCCCGGATTCCACGCTACCTTCAGGGCCTTCGCCGCTTGCGCCGCCTGCCACTGCTTTTCCGCCACAACGCCGATGAAATTTTTTCGGACAACGACCTTGATGAGCCCGGGAATATGCTGCACGGATGTCTCGTCCACATTTGCGACCGTCGCGCCGATCTCGGGCGGGCGCACCACCCGGCCGTGGACCATTCCCGGCACGCGCACGTTGTGAACGAATTCAAACGTGCCGGTCATCAGCGCAACCCGGTCCGTCGAGGGAATCGGTTTCCCCAGCACCGTCCACTCGCTTGGTGATCGGCGCTTGGCTGCAGGATTCACCGGCAGGTTGAATTGCTTGCCGCCAATCAGGTCGCCGTAGCGGACGCGGCCGCCGCCCTTCGCACTAACGACGCCACCCTCCGGCGTAAGTTGATCCATCGGCACGCCCAGTTGCTCCGCCGCCATTCCGATGAGGGCCTCGCGCGCCGTGGCAGCCGCCTGCGCGAGATTCCGCGCGTTGAAATTCGTTGGTGTCGACTGGCTGCCGGACGTCGTTCCCTGATCCGGCGTTACGGACGTGTCGCACTGGATTAGTTTCACGCGATCGAGCGCCACGCACAACTCCTCGGCCACCAGCTGCGTCTGCACCGTGTACATGCCCTGCCCGAGGTCGCATTTTCCGGTGCAGGCGGTCACGCTGCCGTCGGACGCGACCGCCAGCCACGAGTCCAGCTTCAGCGGATCGATGTGCGATGGATGCGTGTCGAACGGCCCCTGCGCTGCCGCGAATGGTTCGATGATAGCTGCCGCGCTGAAGCTGACCACGAGCGCGCCCGAAGCCTGGAGAAAGTCGCGGCGAGAGAGTTCTTTCTTCATGCGCGGCTCCGTTGGTAGCGCTTGATCGCGCGCATCATTCGCGTGTGCGTAAAGCAGCGGCATAGCACATTCGACAGCGCCTGCCGGATCTGCCCGTCCGAAGCCTTCGGATTTTCATCCAGCAGCGCTTTCGCCGTCAGAATCACGCCGCTGAGGCAGAAGCCGCACTGCGCGGCTCCCTCATCGATGAAAGCCTGCTGGATCGCGTGAGGCTTTTCCGGAGTTCCGACGCCCTCGAGCGTAGTGACTTCTCGGCCCTTCACCGCGCCGACCGGCATCACGCACGAACGCACTGCCCGGCCTTGGATGATCACTGTGCAGGCTCCGCACTGCGCGAGGCCGCAGCCGAATTTGGGCCCGCGCAATTGGAGTTCGTCGCTGAGCACGTACAGCAGCGGCGTCTCCGGATCGACATCCACCGCGTGATCCCGGCCGTTCACTTTCAGCGAAATGGCAGCCATCGTCTCGCTCCCAAATCACAGCTTACACCGCCCGATACCCAAACATTTAGAGGTAGCGCAGCGGCTTTCCGTTCAAACTGGGCGAAGACACGCGCGGCAAACTTTCCAGCGCGATCGCCCAGCGGGTCATCCGAGCAAATCGGCGAAGACAAAGCCATCGCGTTCCACAATTTCGCCCGGTCGCACAGGGATCGGTGCGCGAAACATCGGCCCGGCGCACGCGAACGTGTGAAACTCACCGTTTTCGCCGCACGGGTCCGCCGACGGAGGCAAGTCCGCGAGCAGCGCCGCATTCCATTCACGCCCCGCGAACGACTTATCGAGCTTCCGCGGATCGATGCAGGTGATAAACGAACGCAGGCCGCCCGCCATCATCTCGGCGGCCAGTTGCCGCGTGGGAATCTCCCACAAGGGAAATACCGGAGTGATGCCGCATTTCGCAAGATTGTCTTCCCGGTAGCGACGCACATCCTCGAGAAAGAGATCGCCGAAGATCATGTGCGTCACACCCTCCTCGCGCGCACGGCTCATGGCTGAGGCCATCGCACGTTCGTACTGTTCGTTTGGGCACGGCGAAGGGATTGGCACGATGACGAGGGGCAACCCGGCGGCGGCCGCTTGCGCTTCGAGCAAGGACTCGCGCACCGCATGCATGGCCACGCGGTTGTGCGTCCGATTTACGGTAGTGAGCAGTGCAACGACATCGTACTCGCCGCGTTCGCGCACCACATGCAACGTCCAGGCGCTATCTTTTCCCGAACTCCATGCCAGCCAGGCCCTCGCCCGCGTGCGACTTGCTCCGCTGCTCATGAAAATTTCCGTCGCCGCCCCCCGTCTACTTGGAATTCGCGGGCTGCGTGAGGCCGCGGTATTTCAGCATCGGTTTGACCGTGGGTTCCGCGCCAAGCCACGCCGCGTACATTTTCGCAAGATCCTCGGTATTGCCGCGCGAGAGGACCATCCTGCGGAAACGGTCGCCGTTGGCGCGGGTCATGCCGCCGTGGTCTTCGAACCACTGAAACGCATTGTCATCCAGCATTTCGCTCCAGAGATACGCGTAGTATCCGGCGTCGTACCCGTTCGCCCAGATGTGCAGGAAGTAGCTCGAGCGGTAACGCGGCGGCACGTCGTGAAGCCAGAGATGCGTCTTCTCCAGTGATTCCTTTTCAAATGTATCCGGATTTTCCAGCGGTGCGCTCGCCGGCAGAATATGCCACTGCATGTCGAGTTCCGCCGCGGCGATCAGTTCCGTGAAGTCGTAACCCTGGTTGAAATTTTTCGTCTTCTTGATCTTCTCGGCGAGCGCGGCCGGCATCGGCGCGCCCGTCTTGTAGTTCTTCGCGTAGTGATCGAGCACAGCCGGATAGCTCGCCCAGTGCTCGTTGAATTGCGAAGGGAACTCGACGAAATCGCGCGGAGTGTTGGTGCCGGCAAGGCTGGGATACTCGGTCTGGCCAAACATGCCGTGCAGCGCGTGGCCGAACTCGTGGAACATCGTGGTCACATCGTCGAAGCTGAGCAGCGCCGGCTGGCCCGGCGCCGGCTTCGTGAAGTTGGCCACGTTGTAGACTACCGGCAGCGTGCCCATCAATTTCGATCCTCGGACCAGAACATCCATCCAAGCGCCGCCGCTTTTGTTGTCGCGCTTGAAGTAATCGCAATACCACAGCGCTAGCGGCTTGCCGTCCGCGTCGTCGAACACCTCGAATACGCGCATATCCGGGTTGTACACCGGAATGTCTTTGCGTTCCTTGAAGGTGAGCCCGTAGAGCTGGTTCGCCGCGTAGAAGACGCCGTTCTCCAGGACGTTGTTCAGCTCGAAGTACTGGTCCACTTGCGATTCGTCGATGTCGTATTTCTTTTTGCGAATCTGCTCGGCGTAGTAATTCCAGTCCCACGGCTGGAGTTGGAAGCCACCTTTCTGCTGATCGATTTCTTCCTGAATTTCTTTCGCTTCCTTGTCGGCGCTCCCGATCGTGCCGGGCACCAGCGCGAATATGAATTTCTGCACGGCGTCCGGCGTCTTCGCCATTTGATCTTCCAGCTGCCATGCGGCGAAATTCGGAAAGCCGAGCAGTTTGGCCTTCTCGGCCCGCAACTGCGCCAGGCGCGCGATGGTGGCGCGCGTATCGTCCGCGCCTCCGCGCTCGGTGCGGTTCCAGGAATCCTCGAAGAGCGCCTCGCGGGTCGAGCGATTGCTCAGAGAAGTTAGGCTCGGCTGCTGCGTCGTGTTCTGCAGGGGAATCACATAGCCGTCCATCTTCCGTTCTTTCGCAGCTTGCGCGGCCGCATCGATTTGCGCGCCGCTCAATCCCGCAAGCGCGTTTTTATCGGTGGTGTGATACGCCCCGTCTTTCGTCCCGGCCAGTAGCTTGCTCATGAACGTGCTCTCGAGGGTCGATTCCTCCTCGTTCAGCTTCTTCAGCTTGGCCTTGTCGGCATCCGGTAGGTTGGCTCCGGAATGAACGAACAATTTGTAATCGAAGTCCACCAGCCGCAGCGATTCTGGATCGAGCTTGAGCGACGCGCGCTCCTTGTAGATCGCCGCGATCCGCTGAAATAATTTCGGGTTGAGGAAAATGGCATCCTGCGTCGCGGCCAGCTTGGGCGCCTCGATGTCCCTCACTTTTTCGAGCGTGTCGTCCAGGTTGGCCTGGCTCACGTCGTTAAACGCGTACTGGACGCGATCGAGCAGCTGGCCGCTCTTCTCCATGGCCACGAACGTGTTCTCGAAGGTCGGCGGCGCGGGATTATCCGCGATCGTCTGGATTTCTTTCAGCTGCTGCGCCATTCCCGCTTCAAACGCGGGCTGGTAATCGCTGTCCTTGATCTTGTCGAATGGCGGCGCCTGGAATGGCAGCGTGCTCGGCGCATAGAACGGATTGCTCGGGCCAAACGTCGTCCCCGTCTGCGCGTTCGAAGCGGGCGTCACGCTCAGCGCCACTCCGACCGCGATCACGCCAAGAGCAACTACAATCCCGATTCCCGAACGCACAGCCTTTTGCTCCCGTACTCGCAGTATCCTCATCATTCTCCGCCCTCGCCCCGCGCGCAATTGTACGCGACACATGCCGCCGCGGGCTACCTCGGATGTCGGCCGATCTGCCGCCAGGACCGTCCCGCTTGCTGATGCTCGCGCTGGGTTTCGCTTGACAAACGGGGATTGCGCTCTATATTAGCCGGCAACTGGACCATCAACTCAGCGACATACCTCGGGCCTCGGGACCAAATTGGATTTGGGGTTTGGGAGGCAAAGCAATGGGCAAGGTTGCTGCGTTTCTCTACGGAATCATCGTTTACCTGATTTTCCTGGCGACGTTTCTCTACGCCATCGCCTTCGTCGAAAACTTCTTCGTTCCCAAAACCATCGATTCCGGCGTGGGAGGCTTTTCCGTCGAATCCCTGGGAATCGATGCGCTCTTGCTGGGACTTTTCGCGATTCAGCACAGCGTGATGGCGCGCCAATGGTTCAAGCATGCGTGGACGAAATTGGTTCCCCGCCCCGTGGAACGCAGCACCTACGTCTTGTTCGCGAGCCTGTGCCTCGATCTCCTCTATTGGCAGTGGCGGCCTATGACGGGCGTCGTCTGGAGCGTCCAAAACGCCGCCGGCCGCTGGATACTTCTCGCCCTCAGCCTTGTGGGTTGGCTGATCGTCTTGGGAAGCACTCTGCTCGTGAGCCACGCCGATCTTTTCGGCCTGCGGCAGGTGGCGCTTTACCTGCGCGGCCGGCCGTACGAGCCCATCGGTTTCAAGGAGCCCATGCTGTACAAGAGTGTCCGCCACCCGATCTACCTCGGGTTCCTCGTCGCCTTCTGGGCCACGCCTCGGATGACGCAGGGCCATCTGCTATTCTCTCGATCGCAACCACCGGCTATATTCTCCTCGCCATCCAGTTCGAAGAACACGACCTCATCACCTTCTTCGGCGATGCCTACAGGCAATATCGCCAGCGCACCCCCATGCTCATCCCATTCCTGAAGCGCCCAGGTAAGCCGACGCAGGTATAGACAAGCGGAAACGTGCGCGTCTGATCTCTGCCCAAGCTTGATTTGT
>CAWJDM010000005.1:0-35137 GCA_963841605.1 uncultured Acidobacteriota bacterium | reverse complement strand
AGCCGCGCCCGCGCCAGAAAATCGCCAGGGCGAAAAACCAGAGGCCGAGATCGCCAGGTAGTAATTGAAAAAGCCCATGCGGAATGTGTAGCCGTATGCGACGAGCGCGATGACCGGCGTGAGCAGCCATGGCGCGCGGCGCGTCGCGGCAAAACCCAGCGCGAATGCGCCCCAGAAGAAAATCAGGACGCACACCGAAACGGCGAATTTCTCCGCGAGGTGGAATTTGCCAGCGAGGCCAAAGATCGCTCCCAAAGAACTCAGCAGGAAATAGAAGAGCACGTTGGTCCATTGGTGGGCGATCCAGAGGCCGGGCGCCTGACCGCGCCCAATTAGTTGCGCGAGCCACGCGTTGTACACGTGGCTGCCAAGATCGCTCGCTTCGATGCGGCGGTGCCGGCAGCACGGCACGAGAAGCAGCGCGGAAATTGCGAGGATTCGGCGCGTGTGCGCGCGCGTGAATCGCGACGATTGCGCGAGCGCTGATTCAACTCTTGCGCGGCAAGGGTGCCTTGAGCTGGATTCGAGTTCTCAGGGGGAGAGCGGCTGGTTAGGTGCTTGCGTCAATGTGCGTGTCTCGTAGCGAGCAAAGTGAACCGGCGCTACGCGAACCGCGCGCCTGCAAGCAAAGATAGCATGACTCGAAAGCGGGGCGTGGATTTGAACGCGAGCTAAACACAGAGTTCACAGAGAGGCGCTGAGTTCACGGAGATTCCGGAAACTTCCCCACGTCCTCTTGGAGCGGCGTTAGCGCTTGGGGAGTGGCGGCGGGCTGGGGCGGTGCGCATGCGAGCCGGGGCGCTTGCGCTCGGATGGGTCCCAATCCTCGGGCGGGAATGCGATGCGCCAGAAGAGCGGCGAGGCTTCGGTAAACTCGACGCCGACTTCGGTCTTGCCGTTTTCTTTTTGGCCGAGGGAAGTGACGGTGCAGGGAAGTTCCTCGGCGGTCTTGGCGTTGACGATCGACACGGCCTGGCCGCGCACGAGCTTCGCAGCGACGCGCAGGAGGCCGCCGTGCGCGCTGACGGAGATCGTCTGCGTCTCTTCCTCGAAGGGCTGTCCGGCGTGTTTTCCCCGAACCAGGATGGGCATCGCGATGTAGACCCGATGCGAGCGGCGGCGGTCGCTGCTTTCGGTGGCCGCGCCCTGCAGGTTGGGTTTAGTGTCGGACATGAGATCTCCCTCTGTTCGCGAGTTCTGGCCTAAATGGGATCGCTCCCGGCCGGGTACCGGGCATTGCTAATCATTAATTTTACCTTGGAGGCGGCTGGTGGGTTGCTTCAGTTGTGAGGGATTCGTACAACTAGATAATACAGGGGCGCAAAACGGGAGTACCCCGGTACCAGAGATTCGGAATGGGTGCCTGGAGGTGCTTGCGGCGGGATCGAAAACGTGCAGACAAAGAAAAAGGGCGGACCGGTTGATGCCGGGCCGCCCTTTTCCGACTAGAGGCTGGTGACGTTCGCAGCCTGCAGGCCCTTGGGGCCACGGGTGACTTCGAATTCAACCGCCTGGCCTTCGTTCAGCGACTTGTATCCCTCGGCTTGAATGGCCGAGAAATGGACGAAAACGTCCTCGCCGGACTGGCGCTGGATGAACCCAAAACCCTTGCTGGCATTGAACCACTTCACTGTTCCTTGTTCTCTCACTGATGTACTCACTTTTCTTTTTAAGCTGTTTGTGCTGCTCGACCGCCTCCAGCCGTAAAGCAAAAAAGGCTGCAAGTTTGTACTCGCAGCCCCTTCATCGAATCTAAAGGTGTTACAAGAGCAACAAACGCAATGTGAATGTAGCATGATTTCCACTTCGCGCCTAATAGAATCTGCTGTCAACACGCTGGGGCAAATTCGTTGGCGTGCGCTTTGGCGGATGCGCGGCAATGACGCGGCAGAAGAGCGGGCGCGTCCTGAGCGATTTCGGTACAATCGAGCGAGTTGGTGTCATTCCATCACGATAAGACGATCGTAGACTCGAGCGATAGGGCAGGGCGAAATATGGAAGCGGAGCGGCAAAAGCTGCGGGCAGCGCGGCGGCTGGTGATCAAGGTCGGAACGGCGACGGTCACGGGAGCCGAGGGAGAGCTTTGCCGCGAGAGGGTCGAGCCGATCGTCCGGTCGATTGGGGAGTTGATGAAGGCTGGGCGGCATGTGGTGCTGGTGTCGTCGGGAGCTGTGGGCTTGGGGCGAGGCTGGCTGGGGCTGCATCGCTCGCGGCTCGACGATCTGGTGACGAAGCAGGCGTGCGCCGCCGTCGGGCAGAGCCTGCTGATGGATGCTTACAAGAATCTTTTCGCGCAGTGGGAGATCAAGGTGGCGCAGGTGCTGCTCACCGAAGAAGATTTCACGAACTGGCGGCGCTATTCGAATTTGCGCGAGACGATGGAAAAGCTGATCGGTTTCGGCGTGCTGCCGATAGTGAATGAGAACGATACAGTTTCCACGGCTGAGCTCGAATCCGTCGCCGCCGGCTCGCGTGTGGCTGCTTTCAGCGACAACGACCGTCTCGCCGCGCTGGTGATGAGCGGGCTCGAAGGCGACGCGCTCGTGCTCCTTACAAATGTGGACGGGCTGCTGCGGAACGGATCGACGGATTCCGCGGGCGAGGTCGTGTCGGTGGTCGAGGAAATTACGCCCGAATTGAAGGCGCTTGCCGCGGGACCTTCGGCGAGCGGACGCGGCGGCATGAAGACGAAACTCGAAGCGGCGGAAATCGCCATGAACTGCGGCGGGACCACCGTGATTGCCAACGGCAACGATCCGCGCGCGCTTGAGCGGATTTTCGCCGGAGAGCGGATCGGCACGGCTTTTTTGCCGGCGCGACGGATGCGCGGCAAGCGGCGCTGGATCGCCTATGCGGCGGACGTTCGCGGGCGCGTGGTGGTGGACGCAGGCGCGCATCGGGCGATCACGCAGGGGAAGGCGAGCCTGCTGGCTTCGGGGATCGTGCGCGTGGAAAACCATTTCGCGCCGATGGATGTGGTGAGCATCGTCGATTCCGAGGGCAGGGAATTCGCGCGCGGGATCGCCAATTGCGCGAGCGAAGACGCCGAGAAAAGCTCCGGGCGCAAAGCCGGGCGAGCGGGGCGGGACGCGGCGCCGTCGGCTGTCCTTGTGACGCGCGACAATATCGTGCTACTGCAGAAATCATGAGCCGGCCTGCCACAACGCAGATCGACGCAGGAGGGGACTCGGTCGCTTCCATTACGCACCGCGCGCGCGCGGCATCTCGCGAGGTCGCCAAACTTTCGGCCAAGCAGCGCAACGAGGCGTTGCTGGCTGCGGCGAAGGCGATCGAGAAAAGTGGGCAGCGGATTCTCGAAGCGAACGCCGCTGATTGCCGCGCCGCCGAGCCTGCGGTCACGACAGGGAAGATGTCGGCCGCGATGTTCGCGCGGCTGCGCGTGAAGGAATCGGGCGTGAAGCAGATGGCCACGCAGATTCGCGAAGTCGCGCGCATGGAAGATCCCCTCGGGCGCAGGCTCGCTGCTACGGAACTTGACAAGGGGCTCGTTCTCCATCGTGAATCGTGCCCGATCGGCGTGATCGGTGTGATTTTCGAATCGCGGCCGGATGTGGTGCCACAGCTTGCGTCGCTGGCGCTGAAATCGGGCAACGCCGTGATTTTGAAAGGCGGTTCCGAAGCGGCGCACACGAATGAGGCGCTGGTTTCGATCTGGCGCGAATCCTTGCGGCGATTTCCCGCTGTGCCGGTCGATTCGATCAGCCTATTGCAGTCGCGCGCGGCGGTGCTCGAGCTGCTGGCGATGGATCACGACGTCGATCTGATTATTCCGCGCGGGTCCTACGAGCTTGTTCGCTTCATCATGAAGCACAGCCGGATTCCGGTGCTGGGCCACGGCGAGGGAATCTGCCATGTGTACGTGGATCGCGCCGCGGATTTGCGGAAGGCTGTCGACATCACCTACGACGCGAAGGTGCAATATCCCGCCGTTTGCAACGCCGCCGAGACGCTACTGGTCGACGGGGCAATCGCGCGGAAATTTCTGCCGAAGGTCACCTCGAAGTTGAAAGAGGCAGGGGTCGAAATCCGCGGCTGTGCGAAAACTCTGGCATTGCTGCCCAAGTCAGGAATCGTGCCTGCCACCGAGCAGGATTGGCGCACCGAGTATGGCGATTTGATCCTCTCGATCAAAGTTGTGGCCGGCCTCGATGAAGCGATCGATCACATCAATCGCTACGGCTCGCATCACACGGACGCGATCGTGACCGAGAATGCTGGAGCCGCGAAAAAATTCCTGAACGAAGTTGATTCCGCCGGCGTCTTCCACAACGCGTCGACGCGATTTGCCGATGGCTTCCGCTATGGATTTGGCGCCGAGGTCGGCATCAGCACCAACAAGCTGCATGCGCGCGGGCCGATGGGGCTGGAAGGCCTCACCACCTATAAGTACAAGCTCTACGGCAGCGGGCAGACCGTGGCGCCTTATGCCATGGGTGAGAAGCGGTTCAAGCATCGGCGCTTGAACTAATACCCCTCCGATTCCGACAAGTTCTTGATGTGATTCAAGACGCGCATGTGAATGCGGTGAATGATTGCCTGCGACCATACGGTCCAATAGGATTCGGGCCACAGGCCGTGCTGATACCAGGTGGTCCCTTCCAACAGCGTGTGTCCGTTAGGCAGGGGCGTGAGCAGAAACTGACCTTGCTTTGAAATCAAATATCCGTGCAGATGGCGGGGCATGATCCTGGAGTAGGGGCTCCATTCGTTCAATGGTGCGGGATTTTGAGTAACTGAGAACCGAAGCAGGTGGGGCTCGTCCCATACCTGTATGGGTTCGACGAAGGGGCCCGTTGAAAATTCGCAATATCGAATCGCACCCGGCCCGGTACCCACGATCCGCGCCCGGATCGGATATGCAATACCGGCTTTGAAATACCATTCGGTGGGCGGCGGCAGCTCAGAAAATGTGACTACATTCTTCCAGACGCGCTCGGGCGGCGCAGCAATTTCGATGGAGGAATGGACCTCGAAAACATCCGGCCTTGCCGTCATATCGAATCCCAGCGTTCCAACGCCGAGCGGCAAAAGCGCCAGCATTGCGGTTCCACTCGCCAAAATGCGCTTGTGATTCGAGGAATATGCAAGCCATCCGCCTAAGGCTCCCAGGGGCAATGCGAGAGGGAGCGCCATCGCGATGCAGACGAGTCCCTCCAAACCGAACACAAGGAATGCGAGGCTGGCAATCAGGTTCGCAACCATTCCGACACCGGCGGCTTTCGCGGCGGTTTTCGGTTTCACCAGCCAGGCCGAGAATGCACCAAGCGCAACAGGTAGTACGACAAACAAGGTCAAGCCGTAGGTGCCTGTGTGGAGCATCGAGAGCGCTAAACCAGCTAGTGCCAGTCCGACGACAGTTCCGATGATTAGGCGTTTGTGAGATGCCATGGCGTTCCCTCCCCTTACGCGCTCTTAACGGTTTCAATCAGCTCGATAGCGACTTTTCGCAACGGTTTCGTGAGAGGCAGTCCCGCAATCCTGAGAAGAGTCGCGACAATCTTTGCACCGAGGACCAGCAGATGACCCGTACGCCGCTGGCCGTGTGAATCGTCCGTAACCCAGAAATAGATCACGCCCATCTGAAACATCCAGAGCACGTCGGGCAAATGAGGTTCAAGGTCCTTCGGGACGCGAATGCCGCAGTCGACCAGGATTTTTCGAAACCATGCGACATCTGTGTCGCGGATTGGCTTGTTGTTCTCGGCGAATGGCGAGAGCGGATGCGAGGGATCGGCTCCATTCTTGAGCAGAGCGCGAAGAACGCCGCGGTACGGCGCAAAGTACTCGATCTTCGCCTGGATCAGCGCTTTGAGGCGATCTTCGAGATTGTCCGGTGCTTGCGCGACAGAATCTTCGATTCGCGACTGCATCTCCACGCAAGAACGCTGGTAGAAAGCGAGAACAATCGCGTCTTTCGAGGGGTAGTAATAATAGGCGGCTCCCGTAGCGACCTCGGCGGCCGCGGCAATATCGCGCATGGTGGTTTCCTCGAATCCGTTGGTGCGGAACAAATTCAAGGCTGCTTCGAGAATCCTGCGCTCAGTGATTTCGGCCTTATTGGAGGGTTGTTTCGCCGGCAGCTGTATTTTGAACATGTTCAAATATGGCCTGCTCGCTCGGTTAAGTCAAGATTTATTTTGAACACGTTCAATATCGGATCGGGGGTTACCGATCAGGGTGCCGGAACGCATAGTGCAAAGGCTCCGCCTCACAAACCGAGGGTGGGACACCGGGAAGTTCAAAGGCGAAGGGTGATGAGCCCGCTCCGCACAAATCACGGAAGCGGCCGCTACGAAAGCGAGGACGATCGGGTGCTGGCGCTGATTGCACGCCGCCGGAGTGCGAATCCGAGCAGCATCGCTGCTGTCGCGATCGAAATTGCGGCGCCTGCCGTGCGGTCCCACGTTCGGCGGAAATGGATTTCGATGCGGTGCTCGCCGGCGGGTAGCGCGATGATCATTTGCGTGGTTGCTGGCACCTCGTCGTATGGCGTGGCTGCGCCGTCCACTCTTATTTCCCAGGCGGGGTAGGCGAGGAGGCGCGGGGCGATCCGCACCGGAGCCGCGCTATCTGCGGTGATGATTTTGTGCTCCGCATTCCATTGCTGGACGTGAATTCGCGCGCCCTTCGCTGCGACAATTGCACCGGAAGCCGGATCGACCATGGCGATGCGCGGGGCGGGGTCGGCCGAGACGTCATCGGGCCGCGTGTCGTCGTCCGGATTTCCGGGGAGCTGGTAACGGTCGCCGCCGAGGGGCATGTATTCGTCCGTGCCTTCGTAGCCGCGGCCGGAGCGGATCGCTTCGGCGACGGTAGGGACGTCCGTCGGATCCCACCACGCCGTGCGGATGAGCGCGGTTGCCGCGCCGATGATCGCGGCGAGGACGAGCGCCGGCACGAGCCACGCCGTCCGTTTTGGTAGGCGGCCCATCGTTGCCGCGACGAAAAGCGCGTAGGCCGCGCCCAGCGCCCCAAGCCATCTCCACGGGAACTGCGTGAATTGGAGTCGCGGCAGATACCGCCATGCCAAGGCGCTGGGGGGCGTCATCAAGAACAAAGCCGCAGCGCCAAGCGTCGCTACGATCCACCAGACGTCGGGCACCTCGCGCCGGCGTCGCCAGGCAGCGGCGATCGCCGCGATCGTCACGAGGATGGCCCCGAGCGCGGCCCAGGAGACCCGCCAGTTGAATTTCATGAAATCGGGCGCGTTCGCATGGGTGAAAAGAAAATTCTGCACCGGGCGAAAGTGATCCGCGAGCGCCTCGTCGATCTGCACCCAGCGCTGTTCCCAGGCGGCGGGCAAAATGTAAAACGCCGCGAGGCCGAAGCCGGCCGCCATGGCCGTGGCGCCGGGAAGCAAAGGCCGGACGCTGCGGCGCACGATGCATCCGACGGCGATTGCCAGCGCGAGCGAATACGTCGCCATCACCGCCGCGGGCGCATCGGAAATCCAGATTCCGGCGAATATTGCTGCAAGCCATGGGACCTTCCGCCATTCGCCGCGCGAGATGCGCACCGCTCCCCAGAGCAGGAGCGGAAACAGCGCTTCAGCGAGCAGCTCGGCAAAATCGCTGCGGTAGTAGACCAGGATGAGCTGATACGGATTCACGGCATAGAGCACCGCGGCAACCAACGCCTGCGGGCCGTCGACCCACTCGCGCGCGAGCTTCCACATCGACATCCCGGCGGCGATCAGGGCCAGCCAGATGAACGCGCCCGGCACCACGCGCCACGGCAGCACCAAGCCCATCGCCGCGCCAATCATCCACGACGCGGGCGGATAGAAAATGAAACGCGGCTCGCCGAAGCCCCAATTCGCCCACTCCGCCCAGCGCGGATAGAGGATTCCTTGGTGCCACTGGCTCGCGGTTTCCATCCAGGATGCGACGTGAAATTGGAAGTCGTGGCCTGACGCATTGCCGAGAAAAGGCATCGGGGCGACCACGGCCGTGGTCGCCGCCATCAGGGAGAGCAGCGTGCGGATGCGCCACGAAGGGGCGTCGGATTGTACCGGAGGTGCTACTTCGGTGGTCAGTTGTGCCAAGGTGGTTCGCCCTTGGAGGGGCGGCATGTCGAGAATACAGAATCGAGTGGCGATCGCGCTACGTCCTCGCGCGAAAAACCGTGCTGCGCCTTGCCTCGCGCCATTCGAGCACGCTAAATTGCTTGGGCGGGTATTCGGGGTGGGAAATGACCAAAGAGGAAGAGCGGCTCCAAGCGAGCGTCGAGCGCGAGGTCCACTGGAAGCGCTGGGGGCCTTATCTTTCCGAGCGCCAGTGGGGGACGGTCCGCGAGGACTACAGCCCGAACGGCGACGCCTGGAACTATTTTCCGCACGATCACGCCCGCTCGCGCGCCTATCGCTGGGGCGAAGATGGTATCGGCGGCATCTGCGACCGCCACCAGCACATCTGTTTTGCATTCGCCTTCTGGAATGAAAAGGATCCCATTCTGAAGGAGCGCCTTTTCGGGCTCACGAATCTCGAGGGAAATCACGGCGAGGACGTCAAAGAGTATTACTACTACCTTCAGGCGACACCGACGAGTTCGTACCTGCAATTTCTCTACAAATATCCGCACGCCGCGTATCCGTACGAGCAGCTCGTTGCCGAAAACGGGCGCCGCTCGCGCCAGGACCCCGAATACGAACTAATCGACACAGGAATCTTCGGCGAGAACCGCTACTTCGACATCTTCGTCGAGTACGCCAAAGCGACATCGGAAGAAATGCTGGTTCGCATCACCGCGTGGAACCGCGGGCCTGAGCCCGCGCGCCTGCACGCGCTGCCGACGCTGTGGTTCCGCAACCGCTGGAGCTGGGGCGATCCTTACGACATGCCGCACGTCGCGTGGGTGGACGGAGTGCCGGGCGCGAAGGTCGTCGAGATGCACGACTACCACTACGGCATGCGCTGGCTGCTCGCCGAAGGCAATCCCGAGCTGCTCTTCACCAACAACGAGACCAACACCGAGCGGCTCTACAACGAAACGAATCGCACGCCCTACGTGAAAGATGCCTTTCACCGCTATCTGATCGGCTGCGACAAGTCCGCCGTCAATCCAGCGCTTTCAGGGACGAAGATGGCGGCGCACTACGTTTCCGAGATTTTGCCGGGAAAAAGCTGGACGCTGCGCCTGCGCTTCACCGATCGCAATCCATCCGAGCGACCGACGCAGGCCAGCCAGGTGTTTGGCGATGCCTTCGACGCTATTTTCGTCCAGCGCGTGAAGGAGGCGGACGAATTCTTCGCCGCTCGCGCGCACCCGAAAGCAAGCGAGGACGCGCGGCGCGTGCAGCGACAGGCCTTCGCGGGGCTGCTTTGGAGCAAGCAGAGCTATCACTATGAGGTGCGCCGCTGGCTCGACGGCGATTCCACGCAGCCCGCTCCCGATCCGCGTCGGCAATTCGGGCGCAACCACGATTGGACGCACCTCTACAATTCCGACGTCATCCTGATGCCCGATAAGTGGGAATACCCGTGGTACGCGGCGTGGGATCTCGGATTTCACTGCGTGACGATGGCCACGATCGATCCCGAGTTCGCCAAGGAGCAGTTGGTTCTCTTCATGCGCGAATGGTACATGCACCCGAGCGGCAAGCTGCCCGCGTACGAATGGAATTTTTCGGACGTGAATCCGCCGGTGCAGGCGTGGGCTGCGTGGCGCGTCTACAAGATTGCGGGCCGCATCAGCGGGAAACCCGACCGCCACTTTCTCGAGCGCGTCTTCCATAAATTGCTGATCAATTTCACGTGGTGGGTGAATCGGAAGGACCCCGAGGGGAAGAATGTGTTTCAGGGCGGCTTCCTCGGGCTCGACAACATCGGCGTGTTCGACCGGTCGCGGCCGCTCGGAGACGGGAATTTCATCGAGCAGTCCGACGGCACCAGCTGGATGGCCGCCTATTGCCTTCACATGCTGGCGATGGCCATCGAACTCGCGCACGATGATCCCGCGTATGAAGATGTGGCCAGCAAGTTTTTCGAGCACTTCGTTTACATCTCGCAGGCGATGAACGACATGGGTGGAACGGGCGTCGGCCTCTGGAGCGAGGAGGACGGCTTTTTCTATGATTGCCTTCACCTCAGCGACGGCCGCCACATTCCGATGAAGGCGCGCTCGATGGTCGGGCTCGTGCCGCTCTTCGCCGTCGAGACGTTCGAGCCCGAGGATATCGCCAACTTGCCGTCGTTTTCCCGGCGCATGCGTTGGTTCCTCGATCATCACCCGGACGTCGGCGAGCATGTGGACATGAGCCGGCACACGGAGCAGGGGCCGCGCCTGCTGCTCACGATCGCCAACCGCAAGAAACTCGAGCGAATCTACCGGTACGTATTCGATGAAAACGAGTTTCTTTCGCCCCACGGCATCCGCGCGCTTTCGAAATTCCACAAGGATCATCCCTACATGCTCAGTTTCGACGGGCAGTCATCGTCTGTCGATTACGAGCCGGGCGAATCCACCAGCAATCTTTTCGGCGGGAATTCGAACTGGCGCGGGCCGGTGTGGTTTCCGATGAATTTTCTGCTGATGGAGTCGATGCAGCGCGTTCATTATTACTACGGCGATGAGTTCGAGGTGGAATTTCCCACGGGCTCCGGGCAGAAGAAGAATCTATGGGACGCGGCGAGCGATTTGGCGCGGCGGCTTTCGGGGATTTTTCTGCGGCGCGATGGGCGCCGCGCGGTCTACGGCGATAGCGCGATCCTGCAGAACGATCCTTACTGGCGCGACCACATTCTCTTTTACGAATATTTTCATGGCGACACCGCACTCGGCCTCGGCGCGAGCCATCAGACCGGGTGGACGGCGCTGGTGGCTAAGCTGCTCGAGCAGAGCGGGGAATAGCTCGGCGTTGGCCACGCCACAACCCGTGCAGCGCGGGAGCTGCAGCCACGACGGCAGAGCGAGCCTTCGATAGAACTGGGTTGCCGCGGGTGAGTTGCCTCGGCAAGGGGCGCGGCAAGCCTTCGACACTCCGGCCAGGGCAGCGCCCCTACAACACCTCCGCGTGGGCGGCGACCGGCGTACAATCCTTCGCCCCGATCAGTTCCTCTACGTTGGTGCTGCCTCCACCAATTCGATCAGAGCTTTCTTGCCTTGGGCGGGCGCGAGGAAGAAATTCACTCGGGTGCCGTCGGCGCCGGGACGCGTTGCCGGATAGACTGGGTCGAGCCCGAATCGTGCGCGGAGAAGCTCCGTTGCGCGATCCACGTCGCTCACGTTGATTTCAATTTGCTGGATTCCCTCGCCGAACTTTTGCAGGTATCGCGCGATGGCTCCCGCGCCGTCCGGCTCGCGCGTGGTGAGAATATCGAAATGGGCGGCACCGATCGGCAGCTCGAATTCCTTCGCGTCCTGATCGGGAGGCACGTCCGCGAGATGCGGTGAACCGTGGGCGGCGCGGATCGCTTCGAAGGTTTGCGGTTGCACGGCGATTCCGACCACGCATTCGTCCGAACGCACGAGTGCGCGAAATTCGGGATCGTTCATCCACTTGCTTGTGGCGGACGCGCAGAGCGAGGCGCCTTCGCGATACAGCAGGGATGCGGCGGCGTTGCGTTGTGCAGGGTCCGGATCGGCGAGTTGGCCGATCCAGCGGGCGATGTGGCGAGCTTCGCTCATGCACCCGCGAGGATTATGGCGCTACAAACGACGGCGGCAGCGCGTTCACGTTCGAGAGGGCGACGTGTTCTGTCTTGCCCGGCTCGACTCTGACCGGCACGTCCCACTTCGGGTGCGCGTCTCCGACTTGCGCAGCCACGTTGAGCGAGCTCAGCCAGTAGGTTCCCGGCGGTACGTCGCGCAGGACGCCCTGGCCTTGAAGATCCGTTTGCGTGCGGGCAACGAGATACTTGGATTCAGCCAGATTCAGTTCGTGCTGGCGGACTATCGTGTCGTGTCTCCCCGCGATCTCGTTCCATTTCGCGCTCGGGTCGACTTCGGTTAGGTTTCCGTCGATCCCGTCGATGCTTTCGGGGTGCGCTTCCATGAAGGCGCGGATCGCGTCCTCGTATTCCTTCTGGAGCCGCGCGTACTTGTCAGGATGTTTCTGCTGATCGGAGGCTTTGAACTTCGGGTCCGGAAAATTCGAGGCTTCGTCGCCGGCGTTTCGTTCGCGGTACGCCTTGTAGAATTCGGGCACGCCCATGACGTCGGGCACTTTCAGCATATGGATGAAATCCTCGCCGTTGAGCGTGACCCAGTGATTCTTCTTCATCCACGCTTTGAGCTCCGGCGAGACGTCGAGCTTTTTGATGAAGCCGTCCATATCGGGCGGCGGCGTGGTCTCGCTCGCTTCCTTGCAGATTCCTTCGTAGCTCTTGCTGAGCAGGAAAATCGGAAAGCCGCGCACGGGTTCCTGGAGGCCGTCGGTGGGCGTCGCCTGCGCCACGAATTCGATCGACCCAGTTTGCGGCGACGCCGGCAGGACAAACGCCAGCGCGACCGCGGAGAGGAGAATCCCCAGTTGAAATTGTCTTTTCATGCCGCTCATCGTAGCAGAAGCAACGGCGTCGCCGGAGTGCGTGGGTCTAGTTGGTTACCTCTGTTCGGGGATTCCGGCCCGGATGTTCCAACGAGCCACGGACGCGGATGGGACTTGAAGGGTTTCAATACAACGCGAACGTGACTTCGATGGGCGCTCGTACCGCCGCAGGTTTTCCGTCTGGACCGCGCGCCGGCGTCAATCGCCAGGTGCGAACGGCTTCCACCGCCTTCTCATCGAGGCCGAAGCCCAGGCCCTTGGCGACATGTACGTCCGTCACGCGCCCATCTGCCGTGATGACCGCCTCGAGCACGACCACGCCCTGCACCTTCACCTTCATGGCAGCGTCGCTATAATCGGCTCGCGGGCAATATAGGCAGACCGGATACCCGTAACCACCCGTGCCCTCGGTCGGAAACCCGCCGCCGGTGCCATATTGCTCGCCGGGTCCCAGCCCGTTCCCGTTCCCATTCCCGACGCCGTTTCCGCGGCCATTGCCCATGGAATCGTTGTTCGCCTTGCCGAGCGGATCGCCCCAGTTTTTCATGAGGTTATTGGGCACGACGATCGCCGGATTGCCCAGAACCGTCGGCGTAATCGCGATCTCAGGATGCAAAGGCGGGTGCACGAGCGGGCGCGAGATCTGCGTGTAGGAAAACTTCGGCGCTTGGCCCTTTGCCGCCGGTTTCAAATCGTGCTGGCCGCCGCCGCCGCCCGCGCGCTTCGTGGATGGCTTGATGATGTGGAGATAGGGCGAAACCGTGTCGATCGGCGTCATGTCGACGTCGCTCGCCTTCGTGGTGTACGGCGGGAGCCACTCGGACAGTATCAGGGGCATCAGCACCACCAGCGCGATCGCCACCACGTGGATGAGAATCGAAACCAGCTGTACCCTGGAAAATTGCCGGTTTTTCGACCAAATTTCCGGCACGGCCACCGGTTTGCTCGTTGTCTTCAGGGGCGGCAGCTTGCGAGGAGCGATCACGTCGCGGATGTTTTGCCAGAGGCTGGGCTCTTCGTCCCAATTCACCAGAAGATCGGACTTCACGCGGCCGCGCGGCCCCGAACGGAAGAATTCCTTGATGTTGCCGCCGAATCCCGCGCCGAATTCCGGCATGTTAAACGACGTGGGCGCACCGGGACGCACCTTGGGCGGCCGCTCCGTGAGGAAATCTTTGAGGTTGGAAAGCAGGCTTTTCAGGGAGGACCCGTGGGCCACGGGCGCCGCCGCCCGGCCAAGCCTCAGCGTTGGCTCGCTTGTCGAGCGACCTGCTTCGTCGAGTCTCGCGCCAAAGTCTGACATGTCGGCTGCCTCGCCCCTAGTCCCGCCGGATACAAAAGTTAGACGCTTATTTGCGGAAAAGGATGTCTCGGCTCCCCCACGGCTGACACGCTTTCCATTTCATTGTAACATACGACGGTTGATCCGAAATTCCGGTTTCCGCCGCGCCATCTTGTAATACACAAGGCCACACGGGCACCAGAGCAAAGTGTCTTGATCCGCCGGGTTGCAACGAAAGAAAGGTTCTCGATACCGCAGGATGGCAAAAACCATCGACCTGAAAAGCACGCT
This sequence comes from uncultured Acidobacteriota bacterium, assembly GCA_963841605.1. GTDB lineage: Bacteria > Acidobacteriota > Terriglobia > Acidiferrales > UBA7541 > Palsa-295. Next base: position 21,056 of record CAWJDM010000005.1, on the reverse strand, counting down.
GAATCTGCCCAAGACTGATTTCCCGATGAAGGCGCGTTTGCCCGAGCGCGAGCCCGAGCAATTGGCCGCCTGGGAACAGTCCGGCCTATACCGCCGCATACTCGAATCGCGCAGGGGCGCACCGCTTTTCGTCCTGCACGACGGGCCGCCCTATCCCACGGGCGAAATTCACCTGGGCACCGGGCTGAACAAAGTGCTCAAGGACATGATCGTCAAGTCGAAGACCATGTCAGGGTTTCGTTCGCCCTATATTCCCGGGTGGGATTGCCATGGCCTGCCCATCGAGACGCAGGTCGAAAAGAAGCTCGGCGGCAAGACGACGAAGGTGGATGCAGCGCAATTCCGGCGCATGTGCCGCGAATTTGCTGCGGGGTACGTCGAGATTCATAAGCGCGAATTCCGGAGGCTCGGCATCTTCGGGCAGTGGGACAAGCCTTACCTTACGATGGATCCTTTGATGGAGGCTTCGATCGCGGGAGCGTTCCTCGATTTCCTCGAAAAGGGCTACGTGTATCGCGGACTGAAGCCGGTCTACTGGTGCATGTATGACCGCACCGCGCTCGCCGAGGCGGAAGTCGAGTATGACGACCACGTGAGCCCTTCGGTGTGGGTGCGGTATCCGGTGATTCATTCTCCGGTGTCTGCCAACGCTAAGGGTGGTTTCTATGCCATTGTCTGGACGACGACGCCTTGGACGCTGCCCGCCAGCATGGCGCTGGCATTCAACAAAAATCTCTCGTATGCACTGGCGACTGACGCGAACGGAGACACCTACATTTTGGCCGAGCAGTTGGTGGATCGAGTGGCGGCCGCGACCGGCCTGAAATTCGTGGCGAGAACCGACGCGTTTCCCGGATGGGCTTTCGCTTCGGCGAAATTCAAGCATCCGTTCCTCGAGCGAGAATTGCCCGCCGTCTTCGGCGATCACGTGAACCTCGAGCAGGGAAGCGGAATCGTTCACACGGCGCCGGGGCACGGCATCGAAGACTATCGCGCCGGGCAGGAGTATGGCCTCAAGGTCTACGCGCCGCTCGACGACGATGGGCGGTTCGTCGAAGGATTGCCCGAATACAAGGGCAAGGGCGTTTTTGAGGCGAACCCTTTCATCATCGACCTGCTGAAACGAAACGGCATGCTGCTCGCGGAGCAGAAAATCACGCACAGCTATCCACACTGCTGGCGCTGCCACAATCCCGTGATTTTCCGCGCGACCGAACAGTGGTTCATTCAAATGGATGCGGGATCAGCGATGGTTCCCGCGCCGAAGGCGCCGCCGCTGCGTGCGACGGCGCTTGCGGAAATCGAGAAAGTGAAATGGCTGCCCGAGTGGGGACGCGACCGGATGCGCGGCATGATTGCCGACCGGCCGGACTGGACGATCTCGCGGCAGCGATTCTGGGGCGTGCCGCTGATCGTTTTTCGCTGCGAGGGGTGCGGCGAGCGCAACCATCTGACGGACCCGGCCGCGCTGCGCCACGTGCTGCCGTTTTTTGAACGCGAAGGTTCGGACGCGTGGTACACGCACTCGGCGGAAGAGTTGCTGCCGCCCGGAACGAAATGCGCGTGCGGCTCGGCGAAACTGCAAAAGGAGAACGACATTCTCGACGTGTGGTTCGAATCCGGCTCGACGCATCTTTCCGTGCTGACCGAGGCCAACGGGCTCCACTGGCCCGCGCAGGTGTATCTCGAAGGCCCGGATCAATTCCGCGGCTGGTTCCAAAGCTCGCTGCTCGTCGGCATCGGCACGCGGGGCGGCGCTCCGTACCAGCAGGTTGTGACGCACGGCTGGACGCTCGACGAGCAGGGCCAGCCGATGTCGAAGTCGAAGGGCAACGCGCTCTATCCGAAGGAAATCGTCGATAAGTGGGGCGCGGATTTATTGCGACTGTGGGTTGTCTCGCAGGACTACACCGCCGACATGCGGATCTCGCCGGCGATGATGACGCAGCTCTCCGAGGCCTATCGCAAGATTCGCAACACGTTCCGCTTCGCGCTCTCGAATCTTTTCGATTTCGATCCCGCGCGCGACGCGCTGGCCGACGCCGATCTGTGGGAAATGGACGCCTGGATGCTGCGCCGCACGGCGCAGCTCGTCCGCGAGTGCACCGAGTGGTACGCGAATTTCGAATTCCACCGCATTTACCACGCGATCCACGATTTCTGCACCGTCGATCTCAGCGCCTTTTATTTCGACGTGCTGAAGGACCGCCTCTATACGTTTGCGCCGAAAAATCGCGGCCGGCGTTCCGCGCAGACGGCCGTCTATCGCATCGCGGGCACGCTGCTGCGGCTCGTCGCGCCGATTCTCGTTTTCACGGCCGAGGAAATTTGGAAATTCTTGCCGCGCGCCGCGTCCGATCCCGAGAGCGTGCACATGGCGCTCTTTCCAGCCGCCGAGCAACTTGAAGGCGCCCTCGATTCCGAGCGCTCGGCAAATTGGGATCGCCTGCTTGGCGTCCGCGACGAAGTGCTGAAAGCGCTCGAGCCGATGCGCGCCCAGAAAACCATCTCCGCCAACCTCGAAGCGCGCGTCATCCTGACCGCATCCGGCGCGCAGGAGGCATTGCTGCAGCGATACGCGGCCTATCTGCCAGGATTCTTCATCGTCTCGCAGGTGGAAATTGAACCTGCGGCCTCCAATGGCGAGCCTTCAACGACAGGGGCCGGCAGCCCGGGAATGCTCGCGATCCGCGCCGAACGCGCCCTCGGCTCGAAATGCGTTCGGTGCTGGAATTACTCGACGCATGTGGGCGAAAACTCCGATTACCCCACCTTCTGCGAACGTTGCATCGCCGCGTTCAATGAGATCGAAGCGGGCGGCGGCGTCCTCACGGGGAGCGCGAAGTCCTGATGTTGTCGGGTTCACGCTCGGCATGGCCGCTGGTTCTGCTCGCACTCGCCGTGCTCGCCGCCGACCAGGCCACGAAATTCGCCGTGGATCGGATGATGCCCTCGGGCACGTCTCGCGTGATTATTCCCGGCATGCTGAATCTGATTCACACGAGCAATCCCGGAGTCGCATTCGGGCTTTTCGCCGATTCGGACATGCCATGGCGCGCGCCGCTGCTCATCGTCTTCTCCGCCGCCGTGATCGGGCTGATCGTTTGGCTGCTGGTGACGGGACGCGCGGGGGGCTGGCCGGGGCGCAGCGGGATGACGCTGATTCTCGGAGGGGCTGTGGGGAACGTGCTCGATCGCGTGCTGCACCACAGCGTCACCGACTTCATCGATTTCTACATCGGCACGCACCACTGGTACACTTTCAATTTGGCGGATTCCGCGATCGTCGTCGGCGCGGGCCTGGTGATCCTCGAACTCCTGCGCGATTGGCGGCATCCTACGCACGAGCGCGCTTAACATGCATCCAGTCCTCTTTCAATTTGGCCCGGTCACGATCTACACCTATGGTGTGCTGGCCGCCGCCGGATTCCTGCTGGGGCTGTGGTGGGCCTACCGGCAGGCGCCGCGCGCGGGCCTCGATCCTCACGTCGTCTGGAACCTCGGCGTTTACGGCATCCTTGTGGCGCTGGTGTGTTCGAAGCTGTGGTACATCGTCAGCATGTGGGATTACTTCATCGCGAATCCGCGCGACATTTTCAGCCTCGGGACGTTTCAGTCGGCCGGAACGTTCTACGGAGGCGTGGTCGGCGGAATTCTGTGGGTGCTTTTCTACACGCGGCTGCACAAATTGCCGCTGCTTGGCGTATTCGATCTTTGCGCCGCTCCGGTGGCGCTGGGGCACTCGATCGGGCGCGTGGGCTGCTTCGTCGCGGGGTGCTGCTACGGCAAGCCGACTTCGCTGCCATGGGGCGTCACGTTCACGAATCCCATCGCCGCGCGCATTTCCGGGACGCCGCTGAATATCTCGCTGCACCCGACACAGCTTTACGAGGCGGGCGCCGAATTTATGAATTTTCTGCTGATCGTTTGGCTTGGCACGCGCCAGCGCTTTTCCGGGCAGCTGATCGGCGCGTACTTCTTTCTTTACGGACTCGAGCGCGGCTCGATCGAATTCCTGCGAGACGATCCCGGGCGTACCTTGATGTTTCACGATTCCGTTTCGCTGATGCAGCTTGTGAGCGTCGGGCTCGTTCTCACCGGCGCGTTTCTCTGGTGGCGCGGCTTGCGCGGAGAAGCGCCGATTTCGCGCGAGCCGGCGCGCGCGGCTAGCCGTTAATTGTCATCTCAAGTGAATCCCGCCGCCCACAGCCAATTCGTTGTTTCAGCGGAAGACGCCGGCGAACGCCTCGACCGGTTTCTGGTTTCGCAGCTGCCCGAGCTGAGCCGCGCGCGCGTCCAAGCGCTGATGGACGAGGGCCGCGTGCAGGTGGATGGCGCCTCGCGCCGCGCCTCGCATCGCGTGGCGCCCGGAGAACATGTCGCGGTCGAGATTCCGCCTCCGCCGCCCGCGGGCGTTGAAGCCGAAGCGATTCCGCTCGATGTGCTCTACGAAGATGCGGATGTCGCCGTCGTCAACAAGCCCGCCGGAATGATCGTGCACCCCGGCGCGGGGGCGAATACGGGCACGCTCGTCGCCGCACTCCTATACCGCTTCAGCAGCGAGGGACTATCCACGATTGGCGGCCCGTTGCGACCCGGCATCGTGCATCGCCTCGACAAAGACACCTCGGGCGCAATTGTCGTGGCACGCACGGATGAAGCCCATCGCAAGCTCGTCGAGGATTTTCAGGATCGGCTCGTGCAGAAAACCTACGTTGCCTTGCTGCACGGAAAAATCAAAGGGGAGGCGGGCACGGTCGATCTTCCCGTCTCGCGCGATCTGCGGCGCCGCTCGCGCATGACGGCTCGGCGCCGAGAGGGCCGCGCGGCCCGCACGGATTGGCGCGCGCGCCTGCGCCTCGGCGCGTTCACCTTCATCGAAGCCGATCTGCGCACGGGCCGTACACACCAGATTCGCGTTCACTTTTCCGCGCTTGGATGTCCCGTGGTCGGCGACACACTCTACGGCGCGCCGCGCCAGGAACGCGTTGATTCGCAGCTACTTGCGCCGCTCGAGAGGAATTTTCTTCACGCCGCGCGCGTGGCGTTCGATCATCCGCGCACCGCGAAGCGCATCGAAATCCGCGCGCCGCTGCCTGCCGAGCTTCGCGACTATCTCGTGGCGCTCGGGAGCGCCGCGAAGGCCGATCGCACTTTGATTGACGCTCTCCTGCGAGAATACCTATAATCGCGGTTGTGACTCGCCGCACGGCCAGACGCGTAGCTGCTTTCGTTTCGCCCGCATTTCTAGCGCTCGCCGTGCTTGTGTTCTCCGCCGCTCTCGCGCGCGGCCAGCAAACTCCGCCCCCCGCCACGCCCGCGCCGCCCACATGGGCCGCAAGTTCGCAGGAGGGGCAAGCTCCGCAGCCACCCGCCCCAGCTGTGCCTCCGCTCGTTTCCACCACGGGCCTCGTCCATCTCGTCGTGACCGTGATGGACCATCACCACAATTTCATCACCGACCTCGATAAAGGTGATTTTACAGTCCTCGAAGACGGCAGGCCGCAGCAGATTCGCTTTTTCGGCAGTGAGACGGACCTTCCGCTTCGCATCGGCGTGCTCCTCGATACGTCCAATAGCATTCGGCCGCGCCTCCAGTTCGAGAAGGATGCAGCCACCGATTTCCTCTCGAAGATGATCCGCCGCGAAAGGGACTCGGCGTTTCTGATGACGTTCGACAACGAGCCGCAGATCATTCAGGACTACACCGACGACTTCTCGCTGCTGCAATCGGCGATCGAGGAGCAGCGCGCCGGTGGCGGCACCGCCCTGAACGACGCGATCGTGATGGCTTCGGAAAAGCTCGAGCACGCGCCCATCCCGAAGAGCGGGGAATCTGAAGTTCGCCGGGTGATCATCATCATCAGCGACGGCAACGACGATCTGAGCGATCACGCCCTCAGCGACGCCATCGACGCCGCGATTCGCTCCGAGGCCGCCATCTTCACGGTCAGCACGAACACGGATTGGCTCTCGATTGATGAGCCGAGCCATCCCAAGAAGTACAATCTCGATCCCGGCGACAAAATTCTGCTGAACTTCGCGGATCAGACCGGCGGGCAGGCCTTCTTCCCGTACCGCATCGACGACCTCGCGCAGTCGTTCCTCGACATTGGAACCGAGTTGCGCAGCCAGTATTACATCGCCTATTCGCCGTCGGGACCGCCGCCGAGGGGCGAGTACCGCAAAATCGAGGTCGAGACGAATCGCAAGGGCCTCATCGTCCGCACGCGCAAGGGCTATTACGCGGTCGCCCCCACTGCCGTCGATCCATCCTCGCGATAGACGCTGTCGGGCTCACCACACGAGCGGAACGAGCCGATATTTCACTTTGTTTCGATACTCGGAATAACCCGGCAGGTTCTGGGCTAGAAATCGCTCTTCATCAATAAGCCTCCACACGATCACGAGCGTGATGGGAACGACCGCCAGCAGCCCCCACCATGAACCCAGCACCACGGGCACCCCGAGAAGCATCACGATTGCTCCCGCATACATCGGATGCCGCACCAGTTTGTACGGCCCTGTCGATATCACTTTCTGGTCCGCGCCGACTTCGATGGCTCCCGAGGCATAAGTGTTCTCTTTGAATACGACAAAAACAAAGACGAGCCCGAGCGCAACAAGAAAATCCCCGGCCGCCGCTGCCCACGCGGGCACCGTGGACCAGCCGAAACGACGATCGAACGCCGGAAAAACGATCACGACAACAAACGCGATCGCCGCCAGAGTTTGTATGATCCTTTGCACGCGCTCTTTCTCCGCGCCTGGACCTGCATCGACTCGCCGCTCGAGCAGCGCCGGATCATTTTTCATGAGGTACAAAGTGATGCCCAGGACCGGCGCGAAGAATGCCAACAGGAAAATCCAGGCTGGCCAGTAATCGAGGGTCCATGCGGGGAGGAACAACAGCGCTGCGATGGTGGCGAAAAGGCGCAGCAATCCGCCGAACGCCTTTTTGTTCAGCTCTTTCATTTTCAAGAGCTAATTAGACCAGGTTAGCCTCCGGGCGCGTAGTATCCCTTGCGCGCGAGGATCTTCACGTCGGCGCGGTGCACCTCGACCTTGATCCTGCGGAAAGTGCCGTCGCGCTTCGGATTTAGCGGATAGTAGCCAAGCACGTATTGCGAGCGCAGTTCCGTTGAGATTTCGTCGAACGCCTTCTCGAGTCCGTTCTCGTTGCGGACGTTGATCACGCGTCCGCCCGTGTCGGAAGTCATTCTCGCCGCCACTCCGGGCCCATATCCTTCCGTCGCGCCGGGGTCCGTAATCAAGATGACGTGAATGACGGCGTCAGCGCGTTGGGCGGCCTCGACGGCCTGGCCCAGGCTCACCTTACTTCCCGTATCCTCGGCGTCGGTCAGGAGGACGATCGCTTTGCGGCCCGCCTCATGCGCGAGCTCTTCGTTACAGGCAAGATAGACCGCGTCGTAGAGGTCGGTTCCGGGCCCGTTCGACGGAATCGTTCCTCCGGTGCCGCCGATTCCGGAGGCGTCCACATTGATCGTCGCACGGTGGATCGCCCGATCGAGCACCGACGGGTCCTCGGTGAAATCCGCCAGCAGGTTAGCGTCCGTGTCGAAGGACATCACAAGAGCTTCATCCCTCTTGCGCAATACTTCGCGAACGAATCGCGATGCGGCATCCTTTTCGGCGGACAAAATGTTGTACATACTGCCGCTTGTGTCCATCAGCAGGGCGAGCGTGATCGGGAGGTTCACTTCCTTGCTGAAGTAGCTGACCTTCTGCTCGACCCCGTCCTCGTAAATTCTGAAATCATCTTTCGTCAGGTCGGTGACGATCTCGTTGTGATGGTCGCGCACCGTGGCGAAGACGTTCACGACGGTGGTCGCCGCAGTCAATGGCTGCGAAGACTCAGGCAGCCGCTGCGTCTGATCCTGCTGCGCCTGCGGTGGAACATCGTCCCGCGTCGTTCCCATCGGTCCTGGCGGCGCTTCCTCCTGCGCTGCGGCAAACGCGCGGCGCGGCGCAGCGGCCGCGCGAGACGCAATCGTGCTCGCCACTGGATAGACGCCGATGGCGAGGGTGAGAATTCCTGCCGCGAGGCTGGTCAGCCGCATTGTGGAATCTCCTTGGGGAACGGTTTAAACTGGTACGATGCTGCGGACGCGCTCCCGGATGTTCGGCCGAATTTCAGTTGCAAGGCCTGCGGGCGGAATCGAGACCTCATGATTCGAATGACGCTGTTGGCTGCGGTCATCGTACTCCTCGGCGTTTCCGCTGGCGCGCAATCCCAGGCGAATCCGCCCGCGCCACGTTCGCTCGCGACGCCTTCTGCGCGGCAAAGCGCTCGGCCGCAGCAGCCACCGGCCATTAGCAATATCACTCGCGTCGTCATCGTTCCGGTGACCGTGAAAGATTCCAGCGGCCAGCTCGTCGCTGGTCTCCGGAAGGAGGACTTCCGCCTCTTCTCCGACAGCATCGAGCAGAAGATCGCGGGATTCTCGTCGGAGGCCATTCCGCTATCGACCGTCGTTCTCATCGACAACGATCTCCCGGACCGCGCCGTCACTCAGGTGCAAAAGAGCCTCGAGGCCATCTCCGGTGGATTCGGCCCGCGCGATGAAGTCGCTCTCGTCACGTACGATCAGTATCCCAACCTGGTCTTCGATTTTTCGACGAACAACGATCAGCTCTTCACTCAGCTCAAGCGCCTCGAACTCGGTTCGCATCCCACGGCAGTTATTTCCGATCCCACGACGGCCGGTCCCTTCATCAACGGCAAGCCGGTGCCGACTGCCACCGGCGCGCCCCAGCACGGCTCCATGCGCGGCAAGAGCACGAATTCCCTGGACGATGCGGTCTACGCTGCCGGCGAAATGCTTCGTTCGCGTCCGCGCGACCGCCGTAAGATTATCTTCCTGATCACCGACGGGAGCAATTCCAACAACAATCATCACACTTTTGACGAAACATTGCGCATGCTTCTTGAGGGTAACGTCTCCGTCTACTCGATTTCCGTCACGCGCTCGGTGCCGTTTGGCAAATCGATCGCGCAGCGCGGCATCGCCGCGATCGACAAGTACGCGAATCTGACCGGAGGCGACACGTTCTTCTCATCGAAGGACGCCGATCTCGAGCGGCTCTACTCCGACGTGACCGAACAGGCCCGCAACGAGTACACGCTCACGTTCTATCCTCCCGCGGAAACGAATACGGGCAAGGACTTTCATTCGATTGAGGTGCGCGTCGAGCAGCCGGGGCTCAACGTGACCGCGCGCTCGGGCTATTACGAGAGCGCGATTGCGGCCGGGCGCTGAGGCGTACGCGCGCGGGACAATTATGATTGCGGGTCGCGCTGAAAATTTTCCGTCGCGGCACCTCGCGCGGGTTTTTTCTTCTTGACTTGATTCGTGACAGCCTTTATAGATGAGTGAGCGAGTTGAGCAGCGACGTGAATTTTTGGCGCGCTTTTCGCAGGGAGAAAGTTCCAAGTATTCATGCGCGGAACCGATCCGGGCTTCGGGTTTGAACGGAGCCTCTGAGAAATAAAAAGCGGGGCAGCCACAAGCTGTCCCGCTTTTATTTTGGATGGGCGCATTTCATTGATGTGCGCGACCCGAGACGAAAAACTTTTGCCGCACCCTTCGCCGTAAGCAGACTCAGGGCAGGGAGACGCAGAGGACGCAGAGAAGAGAACCCGGAGAAAGAACATCTCTACGGAGCCATCGGGCGGATGGCCACCAGCGTTTCGTGAGCCGGGCAGATCGGTTTGTAGTCGCAATACGAGCAAGCAAAGCCGGGCTTCGCCGAAAACTCCGCGGCGCGAATCAGGTCCGCCACTTCGGCGATTTTTTGTTTCGTCGCGGCGAGCGCTTTTTCGTCTCGCGTGGTTGCGACCGCTTCGTTGTTCACCAAATTGTAGAAGACAAGGCGCGAAGGCTCGAGGTCCAGCACCTCGCGCGCGGCGAGCGCGTAGATGCCGAGCTGCAGATCGGCAGCGGTTTTCTTCGCGTCACGCGGTCGTCCCGTTTTGTAGTCGATGATCTCCACTTCGCCTTTGTCCCGGCGATTCACCTGGTCCATTCGACCTGTCACTACGACTTCATGCTCGAGCGGCAATTCGAACGGCTTCTCCTGATACAGCACGTCGGCGGGCGCCGCGATGTAGGTGTGATAGAACGCTTCCAGTTGCTCGCGCCCCGCCTTGCGATACTCTTCTTCCTGATATTCGTCCGGGAATCCGGCGGACGTCCACTCGCGGTCGAAGATGGCGAGGATTTCTTCGAGCGGCACCGCATTGCCGCGCTTTTTCACCTCGCCGACGAATTCCTTGATTGTGGTGTGCATCACGTTCCCGAATTGCGTCTGCGCCTGCGGCCCGCCGCGAATTCCCCAGGAGTAGCGGAAGAGATATTTCATCGGGCAGGTCTCGTACGTGCCGATGGCGGACGCGCTGAGTTGCAGCGGCTCGGGGCGCGGCGGATGAAACGCTTTCGCCCAGAGCGCAATTCGCGAATACGCCTTCGAGTTTTCGCGCAGCGAACGGAAGAGCGGCGCCGGATCGGACTCCGCCACTTCGAGTGCGCCCGTTTCCTCTTCGTCCGGCACGATCACGTGCGGAGCCGACTGCGCGGTGTCCAGCTTCTTAATCTTCGCGTCCTTCAAAATGTCTTCCAGGAATATCGAGGCCCTTTTCCGCTTGTTGACGATCGTCGAGAGCGTGAGCCGGTGTTGTGCGCGCGTGACCGCGACGTAAAACAGCCGCCGCTCTTCCTGAATCTGAAAATCGCCCTGCGGCAAATCCTCTCTCATCAGATCGACCGGGAATTCGAACACGGGGCGCCGCACGCCGGAAGGGAAGTCGGACTTGCTTAGCCGCAGAATGAAAACATTCGGAAACTCGAGCCCTTTCGCCGCGTGAACGCTCATCAGCTGCACGGCATCGTCCGCGATTTCTTCCTCGATGCAGATGTCGCCATCGAGCTCGTGAAAATATCCGAGGTACTCAACGAAATCCCGCAGGCGCGTGTCGTCGTTTTTGCGCTGCCATTCCTTCACAAACTCCGCGAGCCGCTCGACGTATTGCCGGTCGGATTCGGAGGGCGCCAGCTCGAGCGTCTGGATCAATTCATCCAGCAGATCCGTCATCGTCTTTTTTCGCGCGCTCTGGCGCAGGCGCTGCATCGTCTCTACCAGCTCGGCGAGCTTCGGCTTTTCGTCCTTCGCCGCTTCGACTGCATCCCACAGGGCGCCACGCGGGCGCTTTTTGTCCGCGCGCTCGGCGAAGCGGACGAGATCGCGCGGTTCGAGCGCCCAGCAGGGCGCGGCCAGCACGCGGGCGCAGGCGACATTGTCCGCTGGCAGGGCGATCAGCCGCAGCCAGGCGAGCAGGTCGCGCACCAGCGTGTTGCCGAGGATCGAAGCCTTGCGTATCACGAACGGAATCTTGCGCCGCCGCAGCACTTGGACCAACTGCGCGCGGTGGACATGCTTGCGATAGAGGACGGCAAAGTTTTTGAAGTGGGCGCCCGCGGTGTGCAGGCGCTCGATTTCGGACGCGACCCAGTGCGCCTCTTCGCCGGGCGCGGCGAATTCGACGATGCGGATCTTTTCGCCTTCGGGATTGTCGGTCGTGAGATTCTTCGGCGGCAGCAGCGGGGAGGGCTCGTTGTTTTTGATCATCTCGCCTGCGACGCGCAGAATGCGGCGCGTGGAGCGGTAATTCTGCGAGAGCGAAACAAAATGTTTTTGCGCGTTCTGGTCCTTCTGCAGCGCCGCGCCGGATGCGGTGGCGCCGCAGAATTTCTTGAGAAAATGGGTGAAGCTGCCGAAGGACGCGCCGCGAAAGCGATAGATCGCCTGATCGTGGTCGCCCACGGCGACGATATTTTTGTGGCCGCCCGCGAGCAGGCGCAGCAGCTCGAGCTGCGCGATGTTGGTGTCCTGAAATTCGTCGACGAGGATGTATTTGTATTGCTCGCGCATGCGGGCGAGCAGCGCCGCATCCGCGCGCAGCAGCTCGACCGCCTGCAGCAATTGCGCGCCGAACGTGTGCAAGTGCCTCTCGCGCAGCAGGCGCTCGCTGACGCGGTAGACACGCGCCAGCTCCTCTTGCTTGGCGAGTTCTTCTGCGGCGATGGCCCGCGCGTCGGGCTCTAGCGTCGATTTCATCTTTTCGTGCTTGCTGCGCAGGCCGTCCACATATTGCTGGTAATCATCGGGCGTGACCAGCTCGTCCTGGCAACGCGAAAAAAACGTCTGGAAGTCGCGGAGGAATTCCGCCGGCTCGGACAGGCGGCGGAAAATCTTGAGGTCGAGCTCGGCGATGTGGCGCCGCAGGAGGATGCGGTGGTCGATGTCGTCGAGCGGCTGAATTTCTGGATGCGCCTCGCGCAGGATCTTCTCGAGGCAGAATGAATGGAACGTGCTGAGCCAGACGTCCTTGGCGCGATCGTCTCCGGCCGCTTTCATCACGCGGTGCTTCATTTCCGCCGCGGCTTTGTCGGTGAAAGTGAGTCCGAGAATGTTTTCGCCGGCGAGATCGGGATTGGAGGCGAGCAACGTGGCGATGCGTTCCGTGATGACGCGGGTTTTGCCGGTGCCCGCGCCCGCCATCACCAGCAGGGGCCCTTCGCCGTGCTCGACGGCTGCGCGCTGCTCAGGATTCAGGGGGAAGCCCGAGCCGGGTGCGGGGCGGTCCTTCGGATTTGTGGTGGTTGCCATGCGCGGAAGGCCCTATATTAGCAGATTTCTTTTGGGCGAACAGAAGGCGAATGAACAACCGGCGTTTTCGCGGGGTATTTTTCGGCCGCCGGGCACCCCCCCGTACCGTGTCGATTAGAAAGCACCCCCATCGTTTGTTTACAGCGAGTTGCGGGCGTTTCTAATCGGCAAATGTCGATTAGAAATGCAGTGGCTGGTGACTCTGGCCAGAGAACGACGAAAGCGAACATTTGCGCTAAACACAGAGATCACTGAGTCAAAGCGTGAGACCACGGAGAAAGAAGGAATCACCGCTGAGGCGCAGAGAACGCGGAGAATCCCTGGTGGCGCGCAGAACACGGGAATTGCTCAATGCGGATTGCCCACTCGAATTGTCAAAGAGCGTTCGACCCTCGCCGGGAGGGCGGGCGGCTTTTGCCACCGCAATCAGGTTCGCAGAGCGGCGCGTGCGATTCAAGCTGTCCGGGAGGACAGTTTTGGAGCAGGGGCGCGGAGCTGGCAATTTGCGCTTGGCGCGGGGGCGTGCGCCATTAAAATAGCCGGATGATGCGCTGGTTTCCGATCGAGACGCCGCGGCTGGTGCTACGGGAGTTCCGTCCTGAGGACGAGCTGGACATCCACGAGTACGCCTCGGACCCTGAGGTCGTCCGGCTGCTGATCTGGGGACCGAACACGCGCGAGCTGACGCGCGCCTTCCTGACGAAAACTCTCGAAGAGCAGAAAGAGTGGCCGCGGAATTCGGTGGGGCTCGCGATCGAGCTGAAGGGCGAGGACCGCGCGATCGGGTCGATCGGGCTGCGCATCAAGGACGAGGCCAACCACGCCGGGGACATCGGCTACGTCCTCGCGCGGCGCTGCTGGGGATGCGGCTACATGCCCGAGGCCGCGCACGCGATGGTCGATGCCGCGTTTCGCCGCGCCGGGCTGCATCGGGTGTGGGCCACGTGCGATCCGCGCAATCATGCGTCGTATCGCGTGATGGAAAAGATCGGCATGCGCCGCGAAGCCCACTTCCGCAAAAACGCCTTCGAGAAAAACGAGTGGCGCGATTCGTATTTGTACGCCGTCCTCGCCGAAGAGTGGCCGGCGACAGCGGCGATGGCCGTGAACGAATAAAGAGGCGCTCGCATGCATTCGACGACCGCGAGCGCCTTCGCGCGGCGCCGAGCCTGAGGAAGCTTTCGACTCAAGAAACATCAACAGTCGCGGCCGACTTCGTTCTTCTCTCCGATAGTAAAATCGCAATGTCGCCGCAGTAATCCGGACGGAATCAGCTCGAGGTAATAGGCGTGCGTCTCCTAAAAATCTTCTGCATTTTCGCTTGCCTAAGTTGTGTGGCGCGGTTCGTCGCGATCATGAGGGCTCACTCATCCGCAGCGGAGTCGATGAGCACAGAGCACGGAATTTTGGCCGCGATCTGGTTACTCGTCATCGCCTTGGTGTATGCAGCTGAGTTCTACGGAATTCACACGAAAGCAATATTCGCTTGGAAGCTTGGCTGGGGCATCCTGGCCGCAACATTCTTGGAGTTGTTCGTTCTCGCGGGATCGGCCGCCCTCCAAGTGCCGGAGACGGACTATCCTTGGGTTGCGTTCGCCGGTGTGATCGTTGGCGGGTCGCTGGTCGCGCTCTATTGGGGGTTTTGGTGGAAGCGCCAGAAAGGCTATTTCACCGCGCAGTCGCCGACGATTGCGAAGACTGGAACGAAGGAATTCGCGATTGTGTTTGGCATAGCGGCGCTGGTATTGGGCGCCGTCACACTGCTCGAACGCCAGACGGATAGATATCTCGAACTCACCAACCCAGCCGTCGAGCGATTCCACGCTCAGCTTGCCGCGGGGCAGTATGCCGCAATCTATGACGGGGCGGACGAAACGCTACGGAGAAAGACTACTGAAGCCACTTTCTTGGATTTGCTGCAGTCCGTGCACCAAAAGCTTGGAGACGTTCAGGATTCGAAGCTGAATCGCACAGGGATTGCGTGGCACAGCAGCCAGAATGTGACGATATCGCTGAATTACGAAACCAAGTTTACCTACGGGACGGGGACCGAGCAGTTCGCGTGGCAAGACCAGGGCAACCGCGGGACTTCGGGTGGATACCAAATACGATCGAAGGTCCTGGCCGCGAAATGAGGTGGCGAGTGGGGCGCTGTGCGAGCGGCCCACTCGCCACCGGAGGCTTGGTTGGCGCTTAGCGGATTTTCGCGGGTTCGCGATTCCGGCTAGCGCTTCGAGGCTTGCATCTGCGCGGCGCTGGTGGCGCTGAGCAGAAGCTGCGTGCCGCCATCGAGGTGCACGTTGCGGCTGGTGGACGTAATCAGCGAACCCTGCGTTGCGTTGGACGCCGAAGAGGCCAGATTCAGCCCCTGCATGTTGAAGACGCCCTGACTGTTCGAGGTGAGCTGCCCGGCCGAGTTCAAACCGCCCACAGCGCCGCGCGAGGCGCTGCCGGCCACATTTGTCGTGGAACCGACGGTGCCGCCCACGGTGCTGCCAACGTTGCCCACCGGCGCGGCGACGCCTCTAGTCGTTCCTGCAACGGATGAAGTAGCTCCGCCAACGGCTCCCAGCGCACCACCGCCTCCGCCAACGAGGCCACCACCACCGCGCGACCCGCCTGCACCCGCCAAGCCGGCACCGCCTCCGCCGCCCGCCATGGATTGGCCGGCGACTCCGAGATCATCTCCGCTATCAGCCATCGAGGCAGCACTCTGCGCGACGGACATCGCCTGGATCGTGGCGTTCATCGGAACTTCGTGGCCATTCTTCATGACCGCCTTGTCGAACACGAGGCCGAGGTCCGATTCCGACTGGTGCTTGGAGCGGGCCTGCGCTTGGGTCACATGTCCGACGAGTTCGGTGCCCTTCGGGAGCATGGTTCCGTCCGGAGCCTTCGAGGGACGCGTGGTTCGTGCTCGAACAGGATCGCCGGGCTTATTCTTCTTCGCGTCGACCGGATGAAGAAGGGTGGCGTTCATGCTCGAAGTCGCCGCCGACGAAGCGGAGCCATGCGAATTCCTCGCGGCCGCCGAATTCACCGCGCTGTTGCTCGCGTGCGCGCCGCTCTTATTGGCGCTCGCCGAAGTGGCGCCGGCGGCAGACGAACCCGTCTGTGTACCATTGTGCTGCGCCGAGGCGGCCGCGGAAGAACTGTTTCCCGCTTGAACGCCGCCTGACCGGCTTGCGTCCGCGGATGTGCTGCTCCCTGCCGATGCGCCGGCTTGCGTTCCTGATTGCGACTGCGATTGGGCGTACGCGCTTCCAGCGGATAAGATTCCCGCAAGAATGAAGAAGGTGACCCGTTTCATGTGCTTTCTCCTTTGCCTGATTGACGCGTTCCTCGTGCTTGGGCCGAACGAACCGGTGTCCGAATCAACGAAGCAAAATGCTGGGGATATTTTGCTATGAACCTATTTGAGGCGAAGTACCAACGGGAAGGTTGCGTCTCGAAACACTAAATACATTTTTTGCTGTAGGCGGGAAATGTCAGCGAAAGCGGGGTTTCTTCGTGATGCGGGATGGTGAGCGGCGAGTGGGCCGCGACATTCGCTGCGGCCCACTCGCTGCTCGAAACTTAGTCGGCGCTGACGGCCATCTCGGGCTTCGCTACGGTGTTGATCGTCTTGAGGATGCGGGAGACGATCTGGTAGGGGTCGCCCTGGGAGTTCGGGCGGCGATCTTCGAGGTAGCCCCTGTAGCCGTTCTTGATGAAGTTCACGGGCATGCGGATGGAGGCGCCGCGATCCGAGAGGCCGAAGCTGAACTTGTCGATGGCCTGCGTTTCGTGCAGACCGGTCAAGCGCAGATGGTTGTCGGGGCCGTACACGGCGATGTGCTCGGGAATGTTCTTTTCGAAGGCCGCCATGAGGGATTCGAAATATTCCTTGCCGCCCACTTCGCGCATGTATTTCGTCGAGAAGTTGGTGTGCATGCCGGAGCCGTTCCAATCGCCCTTGATGGGCTTGCAATACAATTCAAAATCGACCTCGTATTTCTCGCAGAGGCGCGCCATCAGGTAGCGAGCGGTCCAGGTGTCGTCCGCGGCCTTGGCTGAGCCCTTCGCGAAGATCTGGAATTCCCACTGGCCTTTCGCGACTTCGGCGTTGATGCCTTCGTGATTGATGCCGGCCGCGAGGCACAGATCGAGGTGTTCGTCGACGATCTGGCGGGCCACGTTGCCCATGTATTTGTAGCCGACGCCGCAGTAGTAAGGGCCCTGCGGACCCGGATAACCTTCCGCCGGGAAGCCGAGAGGGCGCCCGTCTTTATAGAGGAAATATTCCTGCTCGAAGCCGATCCAGAGATCGGGATCGTTTTCGATCGTGGCGCGCGCGTTGGTGGGATGCGGGGTGCCGTCCGGGTGCATCACTTCGCTGAGGACAATGTAGCCGTCCTTGCGCGCGGCATCGGGATAGAGAGCGACGGGCTTCAGGATGCAGTCGGACTTGTGCCCCTCGGCCTGCATCGTGGAACTGCCGTCAAAGCCCCACAGAGGCAGATCGGCGAGCGTGGGGGGATTTTCAAATGCCTTGATCGTGGTCTTACCGCGCAGCTCGGGGATGGGTTTTCTGCCGTCGAGCCAGATGTACTCCAGTTTATATTTCTTCATAGTGTTTTGTGGTGTCCAGTGGGCCGGGATTATGCGTACGCCCAGCCATGAGATGTGAAACGGCGCAGAAGCTAAGCCGATTCAAGCATATGAAAAATACAGGGTAGACGTTGATATCGTCCAATTCATTAAATCTATCGGCTCGATTCGCCAATTTCGAGCGCGGCGGCGCCTTTCGCCCGCGCCGGAGACTCGGAAGCAGGTGTTGGGGCTTAGGGATGCAGTACGACGGCGGTTGCACTGATTGCGCTGTTTGTGTAGTCGAAGCGGATGATCCACTCGCTCGCGGCGCTTTTGGCGTTGACGCCGGGCGGACGGAACTTCCATTGGCGCGCGGCGGCCATCGACAATCGGGCAAAATAGCGGCTCGGTCCCGGCCAATCGAATTGCGCGCCGGTGACGTTGCCGGAGGGATCCACGTTGACCCGCACGCGCACGCGAACGGTGCCGCTAATGGTGGCGCTGGCGGAGCGGAGCACGTCGGGTAGCACGCGACTGAGCACTTCGCCTCGCGCGAGAACTGCGGCCCGCGGCGAAGGCAAGGCGGCGGGCTTGACCGGAGCTGGAGGAGCGGCAGCAGGCAGGGGAGCCGCCTCGGCCAAGCCGCTTATAGTTGGGCTCGCGCTATGGGAGGGTTGCGGCTGCACTTGCACTTGCGCAGGGGCCTCCTCTTTTGCTTTTGCAGACGAGACTTTCGCGTGTGCCGCGGGCGATTCGATCGCGGCCGGATGAGTTGCTGGCGACGCCTTGTGCGAGGCGGACTTGGGCAATACGACGAGGAGGACCGCTGCCAGAGCGAGCCCTATGCCAATCCAAGCAAGGGGATAACGCTGCTTCGAGGGCGTCTCCTCGCGGCGAGCAACCGGGGGATCGACTTCCTCGACTTCAGCAAGCGCAGCCTTGGCCTCAAGACGCGCCTTGAGGTTCGAGACATTCCAGCGGCGCTTAGGAGTCTTCGCCAGGCAATGTCGCGCCAGTTCCAGATACGGCGCGGGCAATTCCGCGGGGAGAGAAACCGTTCCCCGGCTTCGTTCTTCGGGCTCCGGCAAACGCCCGGTGAGGCATTCGACGAGCGTCACGCCGAGCGACCAGACATCGCCTGCGGTGGTGAGTTCGCCGGCGACGCATTCCGGCGCGCAGTAGCGGGCGTTGCCATTGCGGCGCTCGCCGAGCTCGCCGATGCGGCAGATGCGATCGATCGAAAGCTTCAATTGATCGCCGATGGCCAGGATGTTCGACGGCTGAATGTGGCCGTGCACGAAACCCTTTCCGTGAATGTAGCCGAGAGCATCCAGCATGGGGCCGAGCATTTCCTTGGTTTCCGCCGGCGAGAGCGGGCGCTGGGTGAGAATCTCGGCGAGATTCTCTTCCGCATATTCCATGACGACGTAAAGCATGGGGGTGTTTTCGACCGTGCAACGGCCTGCGTCGAACAGGCGGATCAGGTGCGGATGCGAAAAGCGCGCGGCGAGCCGCCAGCGGGTGAGTTGAGGCTGCGCATTTCCGGGCGGCGCGTCAATCAGCTTGATCGCGGCCCGATGGTTTTCAGTGTCCGCGCACTCGGTCAGGAAGACGCCGCCGTGCTCGGTGCCGCCGAGGTACTGGATGAGTGGGAATCGTCCCTCGACGATTTGTCCCTGCAAATATCTTCGTGCTTCGATCATCGGTCTCTCCCGTGCCCGTTCGGTTGGGCTAGGGCGACGCGCGCATTCGTCGATGTGAAGCCATGGCTCCCAAAGAGCGCCAGCGGATTCCACGCGGATGATGAATTCGAAACGAAAACGCCGGCCGACAGTTTGGCGGCCGCACGGTCATCCACGCTGGAACCCTTCAATTGGCTGGGACTTCGTCGTGTTCGAGAGGCCAGTTTCGCCTGCCTCTCGCCCGCTTTCGAGGAACCGCCCGCATTATATCCATCCAGGCGCGAGAGAAAAGGAGAAAGTTCTGCCGGGAGGGTGGCCGGCTTGGGCTGCGTTTTGCCGCGAAATGGCTGCGATTTTTGCACCGGAACGAAACGCTCCCCCTGAACGTTAGAAGAATTTTAGGCGCGTCGAATCGAAGATACTACTGCTCTAAAGGCCAGTTTTGGGGCAGGCGGAGGGCCATCGGGTCTTCGACCGATTCGCTAAGAATCGGCGGCGGGGCCGCGAGTCGCCCCGCACTCTTTCCACAGCTTTTCCCAATTCCACATCCTGGACGTTAGCGCGCTCGGTAGCGGGAATCCCAGCTGATGCGCGAGCATGCACGCCTGGCCGCGATGGTGAGCTTCGTGAGTAAGCATGTAGCAGAGCATTTCGACGCCGACGGGCCAGGGCCGGCCCCAGCCGTCTCGGCGAAACGCTTCTATGCGGCTCCCAGCGCTGCCGAGCGCTTCCGCGAGCATCTCCGCGCAGCGAGCGGCGCTCTCAGCCAACGCTGCGCGGGCCTGCCGCGGCGTGCAATGCGCGCGGTTGAGCTGGCGCAGAACCTTCAGGTGCGGAGCCGTCAGCCTGATCCATTTCGTGCGGACATTGTGCATGTGGGTAAAAATCGCCGCAATGGGGCGGACTTGGCCGGGCGGTTTGGCGTTCCATGCGGCAGGATCAAGATGTTCGATCAGAATCTGGTTCATGCGCTCGTTGGCCGCGAAGATCCGGACGGCGGCTCGGCCGAGCTGCGTGGGAACCTTGGGCTGGCGAGTGGTCACGGTGGCATGCTCCTTGACGTAATCATACGTCCGCGCCTTCGGCCACTTCGGACGAGTTGAGGATGGGCAAATGGGAGGGGGCAGGCTGACCTGGTCCAGTACGTCCAGGGGTAACTGATGTGGATGCGCCAAGATTGGCGCTCGGTCCGCATGCGCCATGGCTGCCTCCCAAGGAGCGGAGTGCAAATGTTTACCCTCTTTCGGCAGTCCGTTTGTCGAAACCGCAAGGTCGTCATCTGCCCCCGAAAAACTCGAAGTCTATCTAAATGTTATCAAAGGCTTTAGAGATTCCATTGAGGGGGGCTGGATTTGGTCACCTAAATTGCGAGCTCTACGGACAAGACGGAAGGTCGAGTGGACCATGTCGGCTAGTGCGGGCCGAGCCTAGTCCTGGGGGATGAGGAGTATAAGATGCTAAAACGGTTCTTGGCTGTGATGGCTGTTGGGGTGGGTTTATCAGTTTTGGGGGCTGCGCCGCTCAGGGCCGATACAGTGTCTTTGGATTTGACGAATGGTTTCGTCACGTGTCCTGTCGGCGGCTGCGCTGAGGTGACTATCGACGTAACTTCTTCCACCAGCGCCACCCTTGAATTCACCAGTTTGCTCGACGGATATCAGTTCGATACTGTTGGGTTCAATATCACGGGTGGGACGATCACGGGTATCGCTCCACCTACGCCGAAGTCCGGCGGAACCAACTTGGATGGCTTCGGGACGTTCGGTTATGTGTACCTGACTGGTAATAATGGTGGATCGACTGGGAGCGACTGCAATGGGACGATGGCCGATGCAGCGTGCGATTTCACCCTCACCATTACCGGAACCGGTCTTTCAGCCGCAGATTTCGAAACCGTCGGCAGCGCTGACACTTGGTTCGCAGGCCATTTAGCGAGCGCGGATTGCACCGGCTTCGTCGGTGGCGGCGGCCCTGCGACTTCTAACCCTGACGACAACGGTGCTTGTTCCTCGACATCGGTGCCCGAGCCCGGAACCTCGGGGATGCTCTCGATTGGGCTAGTAGGCCTTCTATTGCTCGGGTTGGGGTTTTCCTCACGCCGCCGGCTGCTCAGAG
>CAWJDM010000004.1:0-6682 GCA_963841605.1 uncultured Acidobacteriota bacterium | reverse complement strand
GTCCTAGTGCTGTATCGGAAGCGCGTATCCAAGAAAAATGAGGATGGAGCAAGGCGCTCGGCGCGCTTTCGATACAGCGACTTGAAGGAAGCCGCCCGCGGTTGCGGCAGACGCGGGCGTTATGCAATTTGAATGCGGTAGAGCGACGGTGTTGGGGGCGGAGAGAGCCGCACGGCAGAGTAGGAAATGTAGCGGAGACCGAGGAGAGAGTTACGGCAACGCGATATTGACGCGAACTGGAAGTGTGGCGAGTTAGGAAAAAGAGATTTGTTCGACGACAAGGCGGAGAGCCACCGATCATGCCGAAGCACGCGGAGTGTCGGAACTGTAGAGAGTCTCTTCATGCGACAGCCGTGATCATGAGGGGCGGAGAACGAAGCTGGATCTGAACGGCAGTAAGCCTCTCGAGAATTATCATCGGACCACCACATTGGGGGCAGAACCAAAGATCGTGTGAGCCGTCGGCAGCGGAAGGCTCTTGCTGGATCTGAGGCTCCTGCGGTGCTGAGCCGAGCAAGTGAAAACAAAGCGGCAGGAAAACGGCACGCCGGCGATGGGCCAGGAAGCCGAAGTGCCGGATGCGCACGAAGCCTTTCGGAAGCAGGTGCAACAGGAATCGGCGCAGGAACTCATCGAGAGATAGAGTGAGCAACTTCTGTTCATTGTTGTGAGCCGAGTCGCGCCAGCGGAAGGTGACTTTTTCATCCGCTAACGAGACGAGCCGATGGTTGGAGATCGCTACGCGATGAGTGTAACGGCCTAAATAATGGAGCACATGCTCTGGTCCCCCGAAGGGGCGTTTCGAGTAGACCACCCAGTCGTTTCGGAACAGTTTTCTGAGCCACGAGGAGAAAGTCTTTGGCTGAGCAAGGAGTGTCAGCTCTCCGTGGAATCCGAGTTGGCCGTCGCGAAAGGCGCGCTTGAGAGCCGCCACAAACTTGGCGCGAAAAACGCGACTGAGTACCTTGACGGGGAGAAAGAAGGCGTAACGAGTTTTGATCCAGCGGGTGTGATCGGGAGAGAGTCCGCCGGCAGGAACCACGCAATGGACATGCGGGTGAAGCCCGAGTTTCTGATTCCAGGTGTGCAGTACGCTGAAGAAGCCGATCTCGGCACCAAGATGCGAAGGATCGCGAGCAACTTCCAGAAGTGTTTCCGCACTGCTTCGAAACAAGAGATCGTAGACGACTTTTTTATTCTGGAGGGCCAGTGGCGCGAGCTCACGAGGAAGAGT
The DNA here is from genome assembly GCA_963841605.1 of uncultured Acidobacteriota bacterium. GTDB lineage: Bacteria > Acidobacteriota > Terriglobia > Acidiferrales > UBA7541 > Palsa-295. The sequence continues at coordinate 5,448 of CAWJDM010000004.1, read as the reverse complement.
GAAGACAACATGGACGTAGCGCGTCGGGAGAAGCTCCTGGCGACGTGCTTGGAGCCAACGGTCGCGGGCACTGCTCTGACACTTCGGGCAGTGCCGGTTCCGGCAGGAGTTGTAGGAGATGGCGCGACGCCCGCAGCGGGTGCACTGATCGAGATGGCCGCCGAGTGCGGCGGTGCGACAGCGCCGAATGGCTCGTAGGACTTTGAGATGCTTCCCACCGAGCCAGTGGCGGTTTCGTTCGATGAATGCAGTTCCTGCAGCGCGGATCAGATCGGCCACCTCCAGCGGTGGCCGGCACATCTAGCCGTCCTGCGGTAATTCGCCTTTCCGCTTCAGCAAGTCCAGAGGACTGGCGGTCGCGTTGAGGTGACGTTCCGAGAGATGGAGGTAGATGGTGGTTTCTTCCAGATCGCGATGGCCTAACAGCATCTGGATGGTGCGCAAATCCGCGCCGGCTTCGAGTAGATGAGTGGCGAAGCAGTGCCTCAGGGTGTGAGGATGCACGTTTTTCTGGATGCCAGCTCGCTGGGCGGCTTGCTGGCAAGCGCTCCAAACCACCTTGGTGTCGATCGGGGTGTCACCGGTATGCCAGCGGTTGCCGGGAAACAACCATGTACTAGGCTTGCGCTGAAAGCGGCGCCAGTGCTCACGCAACTCCTCGAGCAGTTTGGGACTGAGCATCACATCGCGGTCTTTGCGTCCCTTGCCGCCCCGGACGTGAATCACCATGCGCTGGCTATCGATATCGCTGGCTTTGAGGTGTGTCAATTCAGCGCGCCGTACTCCGGTGGCGTAGAGCGTCATCAACAAAGTGCGATGGTAGGGAGTCAGAGCTGCATCGATGAGTCGCGCCACTTCTTCCTGGCTGAGGATCGTCGGTAGGCGAAATCCTTGCTTCGGATAAGGAGTCTCGGCGATGCTCCAGGCTCTCTTGAGGGTCTTGATGTAGAAAAACCGCAGAGCCGCCAAACGTTGCGTAACCGTTCCTGGTGACAACTTCTTCTTGAACAGCTCGGCTTGGTATTCGCGAATGTGTTCAGGACCCAAACGATCGGGAGAACACTTGAATCGCTTTGCAAAATCTTCAACTGTGCGAATGTAACAGCGCGTGGTACTTTCACAGTAATTACGGCGCTGGAGTTCCTCCAGCATCATTTTTCGCAGATGGGTCACAGGGATGCCTCCTTGTGGCCCAACTTATCTCAACCATCAGGCAACCATCGCCCGTTCGCCTCACGCGTAGCGTCTGCCGCGCGGGCGGCTTCGTTCAAGTCGGCCGCACGCCGCTGGTGCTTTGTCTTATCGGGAGTTTCGGGTATGATTCACCGCGAAGAGGTGGATGCCGCGCCAAGCCAACAGGCTGCGCGCCGTGCACCACGAAGCGCCTCGAATAAACTTCCAGCGAGCGCTTCAGCAGAAAGTTCAGCGAAAGGGTGGTCCTTGCGATGATCTTGAAAATGACTCGAAAAATCTCCGTTCGCTATTCGGTCGTAAACATATTGGCGGTGGCAGTGGCCGCGCTCGGCCTGGCTGTGAATCCCGCAATCTTGAGCGCCCAGCGCCCCCCGCTGCCCCGCAGCTCCCTGCCACATCGGCGAACATGCAGGGGAAGACCGCGAGCCAGTTCTACAAAAATATCAAGGTTCTCAAAGACATTCCGGCCGCGGACATTCATCCCGCCATGGAATACATTACCGTCGCCCTCGGCGTCGGCTGCGCCTATTGCCACGATCCGCGAAAATTTGACGATGACGGCAAGCAGACCAAGCGCTCCGCCCGCAACATGATGCAGATGATGTTCGCTCTCGACAGCACCGTCTTTGCCGACAAGCGCGAAATCACTTGCTACACTTGCCACCGCGGTGCGCCCATCGGTGCCGCCGAGCAGTTGCTTCCCAGCGAGAAAGCGCCGACAAAGGCGCCATCTCCCGATTCATTCGCAAACATTGTAGTTCCTAACCTCACTCTAAATGTCACCATGGCCCCGGTTCGTCCAGGCCCCGGCGACGCGCCTGCGGCTGCGCCTCCCGCGAATGCGCCCAAGCCCGCTCCCGTTGTGCTTCCTTCGTTGGATGATGTGTTCGCGAAGTATCAGCAAGCCATCGGCGGCATGGCTTCCGTACAGAAGGTCTCCACTCTCGTTCAGACGGGCACCGTTGAGATGCTCGTGCCCAATCCTCCCGGCGTGCAGGGACCTCCCGGATCGGCCACCCGGCTGTGGAGATCGATCGCAAGGCGCCCAGCAAGGCCCTGCAGACGATTCAGCTGCCCAATGGACGAAGCCTTCAAGGATACGATGGTTCTATGGGCTGGCTGGCGGGCCGGTGAATCGTGAGTTGACAGGCGGCGAACTGGAGGTCGACCAGGACTGGGCTGTATTTGTTCCCGGCTGGAATTTCAAGGAGGAACATCTGAATGCGCGCGTTGCGGCCGTGGATAAGGTCGGCGGGCACGATGTTTACGTCGTCACCGGCGCGGCAAAAAATGGATCGGGTGTGGACCGCTTGTATTTCGACACCCAGAACGGCCTGCTCTGCGCGATGTGACCAATATGAACAGCGTGCTCGGCGCGTTTCCCGAAACCACCGACTTCGATGACTATCGCGACGTTAGCGGGCTGAAAGTCGCCGCCACGGTTCACGTCATGAGCCCCGAAGGCGATAAGACCTACAAGTTCGACCAGATAACCGCCAATACGCCGGTAGACGACGCGAAGTTCAAGCAACCGCCTCCGAGACCGGCCGCGCCACCTGCCGGAACTCCTCCCGCCCCCGGCGCACCGCCCGCTAGATAGTCGGCCTTCACAATTGACCACGAAGAACTAGGCCCCCACCCTTCAACCAGAAGGGTGGGGATACCCTGCAAAGGATGTAATTCCCGGCGGTTGACTCCGGGGTTTCGGGTATGATTTCTCGCGCGAAGAAGGTGAATCTTCGCGCATCAATCGATGGAATCAATCAATGAGTTGTGCGTGGCGTATCAGGAATCGCCACAGTAAAATTTTAGCGAAGAGTTTTGGCGAAAGGATGGCCCGCTTTCCATGAAAGGAATTTCTCCAGTCGCTATTCGGTCGGAGGCATATTGGCGGTCGCCGCGGCCGCGCTCGGCCTGGCCGTCAATCCTGTAATCCTGAACGCGCAGCAGCCCAAAGCGAAAGACATGCAAGGTAAGACCGCGGGCGAGTTTTTAAGAACGTCAAGGTGCTCAAGGATCTTCCGGCGACCGAGCTCCATCCCGCGATGGAATACATCACCGTCGCGCTTGGCGTCGGCTGCCCGTATTGCCACGATGTGCGGAAATTTGACAGCGACGACAATGTCTTCAAGCGCTCCGCTCGCAACATGATCCAGATGATGTACGCCCTCGATGACACGGCCTTTGCCGGCAAGCGCGAAGTCACTTGCTACACCTGCCATCGCGGCGCTCCAATCGGCGCGGACGCTCAGCTGCTGCCGGGCCAAAAGCCGCCAGCACAAATGCCGCCTCCTGACTCATTCGCGAACGTTGCCATTCCGAACCTCACGCTTGATTCCAGCATGGGGCCGGCTCGAGTGGAACGCCCAGCGGCCGCCGACCGAGCGCAAGTCACTCCTTCCGCGCTTCCCTCCGTGGACGATCTGTTGGCGAAGTATCAGCAAGCTGTGGGCGGCAGCGCGGCCATGCAGGCCGGTACGACGCTCGTGGAAAACGGAACGGTTGAGATGTTGATGCCGAATCCTCCGGGCGTGCAAGGACCTCCTAAAGATGGGGAATCCCGCCGTCGAAGTTTATCGCAAAGCTCCCAACAAGGCTGCGGAGTTCATCAAATTGCCTGTTGGCCAGCGATGCAGGGCTACGACGGTTCCTCTGGCTGGCTTGTTGGCCCTGTGAATCGCGAATTGATGGGCGGCGAGCTTTTTACGGTGCAGGACTGGTCGGAATTTGTTCCCGCCTGGAACTTCAAGGAAGACCACACGAATACACGCGTATTGCACGATGGACAAGATCGACGGACACGACGTTTATGTTGTCATCGGTGGGCGAATAATGGATCGGGATGGATCGCTTGTATTTCGATGCGCAGACTGGCTTGCTCGTCCGCGCTGTGACGAACATGAACAGCGTGCTCGGCTCGTTCCCGAAACGACGGACTTCGACGATTATCGCGACGTCAGCGGATTGAAGGTCGCCGCGACTGTTCACTTGTTGAGCCCCGAGGGCGATAAGACATACAAATTCGATCAGATCGAAGCGAACACGGCGGTGGAAGACGCGCGGTTCCAGGAACCGCCGAGGCCGGCTGCCCAAACGCCGGTGCTTCTCCTGCCGCTGGCACGCCGCCCGCTCAATAGCCGGCGCGCGCCCTCGGCCTAGTACCCCAAACCGGCCCTTCGACCGAAGGGCTGGTTGCCCGCCGCTCAAGGTTCGCGTCGATGAGTCGGCTTGGGTGCCGGCCTCGGGGCGTGCGCAAAATTGACAGTTTAGGGGCTGTTAGCGGCGCAATTCGTGCAGAATTTTGCCCGTTTACGGGCTTGAAAATAGCACCAGTCCGAAGCAATTGTTAGCAGCGATTTCTAATGAGCGAGGCCGCATTGCGCGGTCACTTGCGCTTGCATCGCGTCGGCGAGCAGCAATCCCCGGCGTGATTTCGCCGAGCAAATTTGATTCGCGCCGAATCCCACGGCGCTCCGGGAAATCCGCGCCGTCGAGAAGCGTACTGGTAAGATCGGCCCCGGTGAGAACGGTTCCCGTGAGTTGCGCCCAACGAAGATCCGCGCCGCGCAAATCCGCGTCCACAAATATCGCACTTCCAAGCTGGGCGTTATTCAAATGAGCGCCCGCCAGCTTCGACGACCAGAGATATGCGCCTTGCATATCGGCGTGCTCGAGGTTTGCGCCTTCCAGGTGCGACTCGCGAAGGTCGGCTTTTTCAAAGTTCGTGCGGATCAAAGTAGCCAATGGGAGCTTCGCGCCGTAAAGAGTTGCGCCATCAAGCCTCGCATCCACGAGCGTAGCGCCCGCCAGAGAGGCGTACGAAAGATTTGCCGCGCGCGCGTCGGCGCGGGAAAGATTCGCCCCGTCGAGAACCGCGCGATCGAGATTCGCGTGATTCAGCTGCGCCTGATCGAGAACGGCGTATCGCAGATTGCTTTGGCCCAAGTCCGCGCCGCGAAAATCCGCCTGCGACAGAAACGCTCCCTGGAACTTCGCCCTCAACAAAGTGGGCGTGCACGAGAAACACGCGGTAGGCCTGTGCATAGCGGAAGTTCGAATCGTTCAGGCGCGCGCCTTTCACCGAGGAAACTTGCTCGTCGGAGCCGTTCCAATTGGCGAGCTTGGTTGAGATTACGGACTCGGTAAGGTCGGCATAGGGATCGATCCCAAAGGACCACAGCACGCTCGGGGCCCAGCGGCGAATGCTCGCCGCCATAAATTGGGGCGCGCGTTCTTTTCCATGCGGCACTCCGG
>CAWJDM010000003.1:0-43468 GCA_963841605.1 uncultured Acidobacteriota bacterium | reverse complement strand
AAGTTCCCAACCACGGCTGTCACTAGCCGGGTGCTCCATCCTCGGTTTATGAGGGCGGGGCCTTTCCAATAAGCAGCCAACAACCGGCCACCGATCACGTCAGCGCGGGACGCGCGACACAAGCTAGCTCCGCCCGGAAGGGCGGGGAAGCGAAAACAAGAAGAACCTAAGCGCCATAGCTGCGACCCAACTCAATGGCAGCCAACCAGCCGAAAATGGTCATGGCGCATCTTAGGGGCTGCACTTTCGCGGTACAAGGCGATTCCGATTTCGTTCGCGCATCGTGCACGGTGCGCTAGGCAGAGGCACATATCGGGCGCGAAGAATCTGCGCCACGGGATATAATGAAATGTTTGTTTGGGAAGAATTTTCCGTTGTGAGGACATTCGAATGATGAAGGGACTCCATGCCCGCCGGTGTCTCGCGGCGGTCCTATGCACCGCGGCGCTCTTGCTGGCGGCCATCGTCGCGCAGTCGTGCCGTGCGGACGAGCCGTACGCGCCGAGCCGCAATTACGCGCTGCAGGATATCCGCACTCATCTGTGGTTTGACCTCGACCGGCGCGCGATTCACGGAGAAGTGACGGAAAGCATCTCCGCGCTTCGCGACGACGTTTCCCAGCTCTCGCTCGATTCGGTCGATTTGAAGATCGAGAGCGTTCAGGTCGACGGCAAAGCCGCCAATTTTGCGGTCGATCCGAAAAGACTCGTAATCTCGCTCGATCGTCCCGCCAACCGCGGCGACCGTCACGAAATCTCGATTCGCTACCAAGGCCAGCCGAAGAAGGGCCTCTATTTCATTCTCCCAGACCGCCATTATCCCCAGCAGCCGAGCGAGATTTGGACCCAAGGCGAAGCCGAAGACACTCGATACTACATTCCGCTCTACGATTACCCGAACGATCGCACCACCTCCGAGATGATTCTCACGGTCCCCAGCAGCTGGATCACGGTGTCGAACGGCCGCCTCCTTGGCGTGAAAAACGAAACCGACGGCATGAAAACCTGGGACTGGAAGGAATCCGAGCCCATCTCCACATACTTGATTTCGGTGGTCGCCGGCGATTTCGTCGAGAAAGACGACACCTGGCACGGGCTCACGCTCCGTTACGTCGTCCCGCGCGGCGATGGCGCGACGATCGACCCAACCTTCGAGCGCACCAAGGAAATGCTCGACCTATTCTCCTCCAAGTTCGGCGTCCCTTACCCGTGGGCGCAGTACGCGCAGACTTCCGTCGATGATTTCGTCGAGGGCGGCATGGAAAACGCCAGCGCCACCACGCTCGCCGTCGATAATCTCGTCAATCCCAAGCTCACATCGGAAGAACGCATCGGCACGGACGATGTGAATTCTCACGAGCTCGCGCACCAGTGGTTCGGCGACCTCGTCACCTGCAAGGATTGGGCGAACCTCTGGCTCAACGAGGGCTTCGCCACCTATTTCGAGCACTACTGGATGGAACAGCATTACAGCGTCGACGACGCGGACTACGAATTCTGGCGCGACCAGAACGCCTGGTTCCGCCAGCCGCGCTTCTTCCGCGTGCCGATCCTGAATCGCCATTTCGACGATTCGACCGAATATGAAGGCAACGTCTACAACAAGAGCGGCTGGGTCCTCCGCATGCTCCGCGAAAAGCTGGGCGACGATGATTTCTTCCGCAGCCTGCACAACTATCTCGCGGCGAATCGCGGGCAAAACGTCGTCACCGCCGATCTGCAGAAAGCGATCGAGCAGACCACATCGATCAACGTCGATCGATTCTTCCATCAGTGGATTTATCGCGCCGGCGCTCCCGAATTCGAGGCCAGCTACACGTACGACCCGGCGATGCACCAAGTCGACATGGATGTGAAGCAGACGCAGGACGTCGGCGGCCTCGTCGAACTATTCGATGTTCCCATCCAAGTCGAAATCGCTACCGCCGGCGGACGAAAGACGTATCCCATCGATGTCAGCCATGCGGATCAAAACTTCACGTTCCCCGCCGATAGCGCGCCTCTGATGGTGGTCTTCGACCGGGGCGACCAGATTTTCAAGAAGGTGGACTTCCGGAAAAGCACGGCGCTGTGGATCTATCAGTTGAAGAATGGCGAGACGGCCCCGGATCGCGCCGAAGCAGCCGTCGCCCTCAGCGGTGACCGCGACGATCCGCAGGCGGTCGCGGCGCTCGGCGACGCCGCATTACACGATCCCTTCTGGGGCGTTCGCGTGGAAGCCCTGCGCTCGCTCGGCAGGACGGGCGGCGACGATGCCGAGGCGCGAATCCTTCAGTCACTGAACAGGGAGAAGGAGCCATGGGTTCGCGACGTCGCAGCGGGCGTCCTCGCAACCTTCAAGGGAAACCCGGGCGTGGCGTCTCGCTTGGCGCTAGCCGCATCCAACGATCCCGCGTACACGGTCCGCGCAGCGGCGATTGAAGCCCTCGCCGCGGTTAAAGCGCCCGACGCGTATGACATCATCGCCGCTTCCGTGGACGCCGACTCGCCGGACGACATTCTTCGCCGCGCGGGCCTTCACGCTTTTGGCTTCCTTGGCGACGCCCGCAGCGTCCCGATCCTGCTCCATTGGTCCGCCGCCGGAAAGCCGCTGCGCTGCCGCCAGGCGGCGATCGGCGCCATGGCGGGACTCGACAAGGGCGAGAAGATCGATCACCGAAGCTCTCGTATCGTATCTCCAGGATCCGCGCTTCGACATTCGCCTTGAGGCAATCTTCGCCTTGGGCAGGCGCGGCGATCAGAATGCAGTCGCCCCTCTCCGAAAATATGTTGAAGAGCGGCCAGCTCACGCAGGGCGAAGAACCGTACATTGAAGAATCGCTCGCCGTCCTGAAAGCACAATTGGCCAGGTAGATTTTAGGCCATCAAGATTCGCAGATCGCGCAGATTGTTCCCGGTGGGCCCCGTGACAATCGTGTCACCAAGGCGTTCGAAGAAGTTGTAAGCGTCGCTCCGTCGCGCGAAATCGTCCACAGCGAGTCCCATCTGCCGCGCGCGCGCGAATGTCTTTCCATCCGCGACCGCCCCGGCACCCGGACTATTTCCGTCGATTCCATCCGTCCCCGCGCTCAGCACTGTGATGTCCTTTCCCGCAATCTTCGGCACGCAACGCGAGCACGAACGCGGCGTTGCGCCCTCCGATTCCGTCGCCCGTCACAGGGCTGCTCAGCTCGCCATCCGCCAGCACCGCGACGCGACGATGCGGATTCGCCTTCTTCTGCGTCGCGAGTTGCGCGAGCAAATAGTCCGCCGCCTTTTCGATGGGCCAGCCGTCGGTCGAATCGTCGCACAGGCAGACGAAGCCCTCCGCCTCGCACGCGTGATGGGCCGCATGAAACAGGTCGTGCACGCTCAGCAGCCGCACGAAGTTGCGCGCGCGAACGCCGGATCGCCCTCCTTCGGCGTCTCGCGCAGCCCGTGATTTTGAAAATGGCCCGCAGGGAAGAGGGAAGCCGGCCCAATAGCCCGCAGGTGTGAGCCACACGTTCGGCATCGACGATCGTGCTGGGATCGGGCAGCGTCGATCCCGACGCCAGTGCAGACTCCTCCCCAAGCGGCACATCGCTGATTGCCAGAGTCAGTTTCATCGACCGCGGGGCCGCCGCAGCCAGCCTCCCTCCCTTCGTGGCGGAAAGGTGCTTGCGCACGACATTGATCTCCTCGATTGGCGTGCCGCAGGTCACCAGCGCGGCGTGAACGGCCTGGAAATCCGCGAGACTGATCGAAGGGTCGAGCGGCTGCTCCACCAGCGCCGAGCCGCCCCCGGAAATCAGGAAGACAACCAGCGTCTTTTCATCGCACCGTGCCAGGCGATCGAGAATCGCGCGCCCGGCCGCAAAGCTCCCCGCATTCGGGGATCGGATGCCCGCCCGTGAACACCCGCCATCCCGGCAGCGGCGAAGGTGGCGTGGCCGGCGCAGCGAGGATCCCCTCGACCGGGAACTCGGGCGCGAGATCCCCACCAGCCCTGCGCCATGGCAACGGAAGCCTTGCCGAAAGCTATAGCCAGGATCGTCCTGAATCCCCCGAGATCGAGGGTTGCCCCGCCAGCCCTTATTGTTAGCCCGTCGCGGTCGAGGTTCCTCTTGAGCGCCGCCTCGATATCGATGCCCGCCAGCGTTTTGCGGAACACGGTTTGGGCGAATTCCGTCATGAAAATCAGGCCCACAATAGCAGAAAACTCGTAGCCTGAAGGTCCCAGGTTGCCCCTAGTATTTGCTCCCAGCGGTTTTGGCTCCCTGTACCATTGGCCCGCCCACCCCCCTATAAGCAGGTGCAGGTGTTCGAGATACGAGTTTCTTCTGAAGGGAGGACCTCATGGAAGGCGGTTACGCAATCTGGGGCAGCCTGTAGTCCTCTGAGTTGCAGCGGGAGAGCTTCGCGTGCCTTTGTGAGGCCGCCTGCTGTCGGAAACCGATGACGCGATCCGCCTGCGCATTGCCGATAGCTGGGATGTTGACGTTTTCAAGTCCATGGTGGTTGCCGTCGAGCACGACAACCCGGTTTACGTCGTCAACTAACGGGAGGCGCCATGAGCGCGATTGCCGGGCCCGGCTGGAACGCCCGAAATGATGGCCCGCTGGCGCGCCTCCCCATTCGCCGGTTCTTGAGGAATCGTCGATCCAGGAAAAACTGGCCGCAATCCGCGACACGATGATCGTCCTAAGCATGCAGCTGATTTTCAGGGCGTTCACGATGCTCCGGCGCTGGAAAGTTACCGAGTTCTAGCGGCAATTTGCAGCCAAAGAGATCGATCTCAGCAGTTTTACTGCAACAAGCTTCCGGCCCATAGTCCCTTTCTACCCCCCACCCCGGGTCTGCACCCCTCAGACCCGGGTTTCTCTTTCCTTGTCGCTCCTTCTCAACGTCGGAAAATTGGCAGAACTGCCACCTAAAAGGCGATTTTGACGTACCCCAGAGTGTTCAATCCTGGACACTCCTGAAATATCAAGGAATGCCATGATGACACGTGTGTAGGTCCTATGTTATACGAGTGTGTCTATTCGTGTGAGCGACTTACGGCTTTTCAGCCCGCGCGAAACTCGCAAAGAGGCCAAGTGGAAGTCGGCCCGGCTCTCGGCCGGAAGCGCCGACCCACCTCGCCTTCATCCAGGAGCCATGTTAATGAGAATCGCCGGTGTTGGGAGCGCTTTCCCAAAACTTTACTTCAAGCAGGACGTTATTGTGGCGGCGTTGAAGGGCTACTATCGAGACCGCTTGGTGAATCCCGACATCCTCGATCGACTTGACGACAGCATGAAGGTGGATGGGCGTTTTCTGGCGCGTCCCATCAGTTTTTACGAAGGCATGCAGACGTGGGGCGAGGCCAACGACGTCTGGATCGAAACCGGCATGGAAATCGGCGAAACGGCGCTCTGCCGCGCCCTGGCCGCCGCTGGCCTCGAGCCGGGTGAGCTCGGCGCCATCTTCGTTACGTCCGTGACCGGCATCGCGGCGCCATCTCTCGACGCCCGCCTGGTCAATCGCATGGGCCTCTCCTACAACATCAAGCGCGTGCCAATTTTCGGCCTCGGTTGCGTGGCCGGCGCCGCCGGAATCTCGCGCGCTGCTGATTACGTTCGAGCGTACCCGGGCCAGGCTGCTGCGCTCTTGTCCATCGAGTTGTGTTCGCTCACGCTCCAGCGCGAAGACGTTTCCATGGCGCATCTGATTTCCGCCGTGCTCTTCGGCGACGGCTCCGCGGCGGCTATCGTCACCGGCGCCGACCGAAAATCCAGCGGCCCCGAGATCCTCGCCACGAAATCGATCCTGTATCCCGATACCCAGCGCGTGATGGGCTGGGATATTTCCGAGAAGGGTTTCAAGATCGTTCTATCCGCCGAAGTGCCGGATACGGTGCGGCAGCATCTCGGGGAAGACGTGGACACGTTCCTCGGCGAGCAGGGATTGAAGCGCAGCGACATTAAGACATGGATAATGCACACCGGCGGCCCGAAAGTCCTCGAAGCGACCGCCGACGCGCTCGGGCTCACCGCGAAAGACCTGGACGCTTCCTGGGAATCCCTCCGAAAAGTAGGCAACATTTCATCCACTTCCGTGCTCTTAGTTCTGGAGGATGTTTACAAGCATCGGCGCCCGGCGCCGGGCACCCTAAGCATTTTGGCCGCAATGGGTCCGGGCTTCTGCTCGGAATTGCTCCTCCTCCGATGGTAGGGCTATCTGAATCAGGCAGTCCAAACGGATGTGTTGATCGTCGGAGGCGGCCCGGCCGGGCTGGCGGCCGCCATCGCGGCGCGAGCGAAATGCCTCCGCGTCACGCTCGTCGATTCCCGCACACCCTCAATCGATAAAGCTTGCGGAGAAGGTTTGCTGCCCGAAGGAGTGGCGGCGCTGCGCAAGCTCGGCGTCGATCTCGGTCCCGCATCCCCCACTCCGTTCGCCGGAATTCGTTTCTCGGATGAACGTTCCTCTGCGACCGCACGATTTCCTCGGGGAACTGCGTTTGGCATGCGTCGCACCATCTTGCACAAATTGCTCGTAGAGCGCGCCGCCGCGGCCGGCGTGTCGTTTGTTTGGGGCGCACGCATTTCCGCATTCGATAGTGTCGGCGCGAAAGTGAACGGCGAATGGATTCGCTGCTCCTGGCTGATCGGCGCCGACGGCCAGCAATCGGCCGTCCGGCGTTTTGCGAAACTCGGTCGAGGTCTTCGCGGCCCCACCCGCTTCGGTTTCCGTCGTCACTACGCCGTCGCGCCGTGGAGCGATTTGGTCGAAGTCCACTGGGGCAAACGCTGCCAGATGGTGATCACTCCCACAGGCGCCGAAGAAATCTGTGTCTCACTCTTCGCGAGTGATCTGCATCTGCGCATCGATGGCGCGCTTCGGGAATTCCCGGCCGTTGTGGAGCGTCTGCGCGGCGCGCAACCTGCCTCGGCGCAAGCGGGCGCCATCACCTCGCTCGGCCGCGCCCGCGGAGTGACTCGCGCCACCATCGCTCTCATCGGTGACGCCTCCGGTACAGTCGATGGCATCGCCGGTCAGGGACTCAGCCTCGCGTTTCAGCAAGCGCAGGCCCTCGGCGAAGCGCTGGGCCTCGGCGACCTCGCGTATTACGAGTCCGCGCACCGCCGCATCATGCAAAATGCTGCCCGCATGACGCGCCTCTTGCTTCTGATGAGCGCCAGCCCCCCGATTCGCCGCAAGGCGATGCGCCTCTTCGCCGCGCATCCGGCCGTGTTTTCGAATCTCATCTCGGTTCATGCGGGCCAAGCCGCTCCCGACGCGCTGGGCGCTGCGGAAATTCTCGATCTCGGCTGGCGGGTACTGTGCGCATGATCGCGCGCTCGAGATCCTGCTCTTACGTCGTTGCACTTGCCGCATGCGCTTTCGTATTAGCGCCCACTCTGTGCGCACAAGAGGTCGTCGTCCATTTCGATCCCGCCACGACGCAAGTCGATTTCACTCTCGGCGCCACGCTCCACACCGTCCACGGCATGTTCAAGCTGAAGAGCGGCCAGATTCATTTCGATCCCGCAACAGGGAAGGTAGGCGGAGTGATAATCCTCGACGCCACGAGCGGCAATACCGACAACAGCCCGCGCGACAAAAAGATGCACACCGAGATTCTCGAGAGCGCGAAATTCCCCGAGATCACGTTTTCTCCAGCTCAGGTGACCGGACCAGTGGCCGACATGCTCGCCGGAAAGCCAGCACAGCTACAGGTTGCCGGCGTTTTCCGCCTCCACGGTCAGGATCACACGATGACGATCCCCGTCGCCGTCGCACCGTCCGGTGGCGGCCAGGGCGGCCAGCTTCAAGCCTCAACAAAATTCAACGTCCCCTTCGTCAAATGGGGACTGAAAAACCCCAGCACCTTCATCCTTCGCGTCAGCGACACCGTAAATCTCGAAATCCACTCCACGGTCCAACTATCGCGCCCCGCAACCACTCACTAGCGGCGCGCGACAACCTCGCCGTTGTTAAGGCTCAAATGTAGCGCCGCGGTCTTCAGCGCGGCAGCCTGGTTGGCACACGAACTTCTGATCCCTTCGTCGATCCGGTTGTCGGCTCTTTGGTCACGGCCGGCGCGCCAGTCGTTTCTTGCCGTCCGCGATCGGAGTAAAGTTGCTTGGTTGGCCGTCGCGGCCGGCACTGGAGGCTCTCCGTCGATGAAGACTTCGAGTCGTGTGTTCGGGTTTCTGATTGCGATGGTTTTTGTAGGTTTGACGGCAACGGTCTTCACAGCGCGTGTGGCCGCGCAGAACGGTGACTGGCGGATCGAGCATGCCGACTATGGAACGCGTTCCCAGAGCAACGATGTTTCCGACATCCTGCGAGATCTCATTTCGCGCGGCGGAGTGAACGGCCGGGTTGCGGTCAACAATCAGACCATGGGCGGCGACCCGGCTGTCGGCGCGGACAAGCGGCTCCGCATCTTCGCAAGAAACCAACAGGGCGAGGAACACGAATTCGATTATAAAGAGGGCAGCGCCATCGACGTCACCATTTTCGCCGCGCCGCGCGACGATCGGGATGATCGCGGCGACCGTGGCCAGGATCAGCACGATCGCGATGACCGCGGTGACCGCGGACGGGGTGATCGCGATGATTTTTCGATCCTCTTCGGTTTCTACGGTGTGCAACGACAAATGGCCAACGTGACAGACCTACTGCGGAGCATGGTGCGCGACGGCGGGCTGACCCTGGACGTAAACAACCGCTCGTTGGGCGGCGACCCGGCTCCTGGCGCGGACAAAGTGCTGATCGTCGTCTACCGTTTCCGCGGTCAGGAACAGGCTACGGCGGTTGGCGAGGGCCATCGACTCGATATACCGTAGCCAGTTGTTGGCGTCTTCTGCGCGAACCTAGCCCGCAGTTTTCAGGATGAGCTTGCCGGTCGTCTGCCGCGATTCGAGCAACCGATGCGCCTCCGCGGCCTGTGCGAGAGGCAGCGTCCGATCGATATGCAGTTTTAGCCATCCGTCGCGCGCGCCTGCGAAAACATCCCGCGCCCGCCCCAGCAGCTCCTCGCGCGTCACAATAAAATTGAAAAGCGCCCCGCCCGAGATCGTGAGCGCCTTCATCATCAGCGAATTCGGGGCCACCGGCTCCGCTGGCCCGCTCGCCATTCCGAAGATCGTTGCCCATCCGCGATTGCGCAGCGCATCGAAGTTTCTCGTGAAAGTGGTTTTGCCCACGCCGTCGATGATGTAATCCACGCCTTTGCCGCCGGTAATTTTCTTCGCCTCTTCCGCGAAATCCTGCGTCGTGTAATTGATCACGTGCTCGGCGCCCGCCTCGCGCGCGATTTTCGCTTTCGCCTCGGTCGAAACAGTCCCGATCGCCACGGCTCCCATATGCTTCAGCCACTGCACGAGCAGCAGTCCCATCCCGCCCGCGGCAGCGTGCACGAGCACTGTCGATCCGCGCTTGATCGGATAAAACTCGTGCAGCAAATAGTGCGCCGTCATGCCTTGCAGAATCACCGCTGCCCCATTCTCGAAACTCATCTCGCCCGGCAGCGGTGCGAGCTGCGTGGCTTTGAAGACTTGATATTCGGCGTACGATCCCAGGCCGCCGGCGTACGCCACGCGGTCGCCCACCTTCACTTCGCTCACGCCTTCACCGACCGCTTCCACCACGCCCGCCCCTTCGATTCCCGGCGTGAACGGGAAGGGAGTCGGTACGCGCGCGGAACCACTTCGATAGTAGATGTCCGCGAAATTCACGCCGGCCACGTGCACCCGAACAAGCGCCTCTCCCGGCCCCGGCTTCGGCTGCGGAATATCTTCGATTTTCAGAACGCTTGGATCACCCGCTTGCGTTGCGCGTATCGCTTTCATTCGTCCCTCCTTGGCAAACGGCGCCAATTATCCGGCTGACAATGGACGGCGGCAAGCGCAAAGAATCGTAGTAACCTGTCAGCCGCAGTCACTCAACACAATGGGGGAAAACATGAAGGTCGGAGCGCGCAACAGGATCATCGGCAAGGTAACGCAAATCAAGAAGGGTTCGCTGATGTCGATCGTCCACGTCAATGTCTCCGGGCCATCGCACATGGCCTCCGTAATGACCATCGAATCGCTCAAGGAGCTCGGCCTCAAAAAGGGCGACAAAGTCGAGGTCGTCGTAAAAGCGGTAAACGTCCTGCTGATCAAGGGCTGACACGTCTTTGCCTTTGAATTTTCGGGTCCCCACCCTCGTTTTGTGAGGGTGGATCTTTCGCCGCGGTTGCAACGGAACTCTGACGCCTCGGCCGTTCCTCGCCCTTGGGTTTCGGCCCGTATCCGGTGCAGGCGATCACCGGCAGCCAGGGATATTTCGGAAACGCCGCCTCGGTGCGCGAGCGTTCGCACAGCACAAACTGCGACCCGCGCGCCGATTCAATTCTTCGCGCAAACGCGCACTCAGCGCAGAGCCCTTCCGGCGCAATCTTGTTTTGGATTGTGCGTTCTTCAGCCAAAGCAGGGAACTCGAATCGATATCCGCGTTACGCGCGCTCGTCCGTCAGCAGCAACTCCTTCGCCCGCTGCGTAGCCTTCACCACCGCCTTGATCAACGTCACGCGCAACCCGCCTTCCTCGAGCTCGAGAATCCCGTCGATCGTGCACCCGGCAGGAGTCGTCACGGTATCCTTCAGCAGCGCAGGATGGTGCCCCGTCTCGATCACCATCTTCGCCGCCCCCAGCGTCATCTGCGCCGCAAGCAACGTCGCCAGCTCGCGCGACAGTCCCACCTTCACTCCGCCTTCGGCCAGCGACTCCAGAATAATGTAAATGAACGCCGGCCCGCTCGCCGAAAGCCCGGTGATCGCGTCCATGTTCTTCTCATCCACGACCACCGTCTTGCCGACCGCATCAAAAAGCCTCTGCGCAAGCTCCACATGCTTCTGCGCCGCATGCTTTCCGGGCGAGATCGCCGTAATTCCCGCGCCCACCAGCGAAGGAGTATTCGGCATCGCGCGAATCACGGGCACCTTCGCGTGCAATCGCCGCTCGATGTACTCCGACGGCACCGACGCCGCAATCGAGATCAGCAGCTTCCCGGCATTCAATTCCGGCGCGATTTCATCCACCACGCGCCCCACCACCTGCGGCTTCACGCACAGCAAAATGACGTCCGCCTTCTTCGCGGCCGCCCGGTTGTCGCTGCCCGGCGAAACCGCCGACGCCAGATTCTTCCGCTCGGCCCCGGCGTGCGCCACCGTCGCGAAAAGATTCTTCGGCGAGACGAGCCCTTCCTTCACGAGCGCCTCGATCAATATGCCGCCCATTTTCCCCGCGCCCAACACGGCCAGGCGCACTTGGCTGGATTTTGCCATTCGATCTTTCCCCTTTCGCGCTAATTGATCGGCTGTTCGATCGGGAGGCCGCGCGATTCGCCCGCGCGCGCCCACAGCAACTATCGACGCGGTCGGTGATCGCGTCCCGGGCACGGTCGCCCTGTGAACCACGTGCGCCATGTGAAAGGAAGCATGCCGCATGATACCCGAGGACGCACCCCGCGCCAAAGCCTTCCGCACATTGTGGAACCTTCGCGTGCCCTGAAAGGAATCATGGCGTCGTCAACTTCGATGTTACGCGCTAACCGAATAAGCGCATTGAACAGTCTGTCGCTCAAGATTTTTCCTGCGCAGGTAACCCATTCTTCGGGCAGGCCGTCAAAGAAGATATTCGGTCGTCGTGGTTCGACAGGTAAGTTCAGGGTAACGCTCAGCCCGTTTGATCCGTAGTCAGCAGAGAGGATCGTCGTGCATCGCCGAATTTGCCAAGGATCCGTGTGGCTGCTCGCATCGCTTCTCGCGATGGCGGCTCCGAGTTTTGCCCGGCAAACTGCAACCCCGGACCAGCTTGCGCAAACAGCCCAGGCGCCAGCCGGATTGCCGCCACAAGGTCCCATCGACGCCACTGGCTTCGTCAAAACCACAGACAGCTCGCCCGTTCCCGGCGCCACCCTCCGGCTCACCAACACCGATACGAGGCAAATCTGGGTCAGCTGGACCGATCCAACGGGCAAGTTCGAGTTTCCGACGCTTACGCCCGGCCACTACACGATTGAGGCCACGCAGCTTGGGTTTGCCCCGGCATCGACGGAGGCGCAATTTTCCACGCCTCCGCCCCAGCCGCCAGCCCTCCAGCTCATTTTGCGCGTGGCCACGCTGGCGGAACTCACCGCTCCCGCCGAATCGAATCAGCCCGAGCGCGGCCGCGGACAAAGGCCGAATGGCGGCGCGCCAGGCACTGGTCAGAACGCGGCGAACGGCCCTCCGGGCGGTCGCGGCGGTCGCGGCGGTCCGAGGTGGCCAGGGTGGCCAGGGCGGCCAGGGCGGCCAGGGCGGCGGCCGGCGAGGAGGGCAGCTTCCCCAGGGCTTGTTGAACGCCATGCAGCAGGGTCTTGCTGGCGGCGGTTTCCAGCAGACCGATGTGACGGGCGCGTCGGAAGGCGGCGACGCGGGCATCCCTGAAGCGAACGCTCCCGTGACTCCGACCGTCGGCGGATCGTCCGACTCATTTCTGCTGCAGGGAACGGTCGGCCAAGGTCTTTCCTACAACGCAGGCGGCTTTCCGGGCGGAGGATTTCGCGGTCCCGATGGTCCCGGTAGCCCAGGTGGTCCGAGCGGTGACGCCGGAGAGCCCGGAGGCGCAGCCGGGCAAATGTTCGGCGGAGGCGCCGGCCCGGGCGGTGGTGGTCCCGGCGGCCCCGGGGGCGGTCCGGGCGGCGGCTTCGGAGGCGGACGTGGTGGCCGTGCCATCATGATCTTCAACACCGGCGGAGGAGGTGGACGCGGGGGCCCTCTCGGCCGCCTGTTCCGCCAGCAGGTCAATCGGATCCGCTACAGCTTCTACGATAGCTACCAGAACTCAGCCTTCGACGCCCGCCCCTACGCCATCACCGGAACGCCTGCTCCAAAAGTCGGCCACTACGACGAGCGTGTCGGCGGCAATATGGGCGGCCCGCTCAAGATTCCGCATATCTACAACGGCGCCGACCGCACCTATTTCTTCCTCAACTACCAGCACGAAACGGTGAGCAACGCGATCAACACGTTTTCAACCGTTCCCACCGCCGACCAGCGCAACGGCTGCTTCCCGACCGGCACCATCTTCCAGCCGTTCACCACGACTCCAGTTACGACGCAAGGTTCATGCGCGGCCGGCGACGACCAGGTTCCCATCGACCCCGTCGCGCAGAAGCTCCTCAATTTCATCCCGAAGCCGACGCCAACGACGAGCGGTCTCAACGGCACTCAGAATTATCTGCTGCAAGCGGCCACGCCGGAAAACACCGATCGCGTGAATGGCACGATCCTCCATACGATCAACGCGAAATTCAACGTCAACGGCAGCTACAATTTCAGCTCTCAGCGCGAAGACACGCTCAGCAACTTCGTAGGCATTGGCGGCCACGACTCCACCCGCAGCCAGAATCTCACGCTCGGCCTCTCGCACAATTGGACGCCGCACGTCGTCGAAACCACGAGCGTCAATTGGAGCCGCAATCGCGTACAGTTGCTCAGCGACAATTCATACAACGCCGCATTTTCGCCGGCCAGTCTCGGCATCGATCTGGGCCCGGGCACGCCCCTCGCAGTCGACTACGGCATTCCGCAGGTCAGTTTCACGACGTACTCCGGCTTCAACGATCCGATTCCGTCCCTGGTGCGAAACCAGACGTTTCGCGTGGACGACAACATCTCCTGGGCGCACGCCAAACACACCATGCGTTTCGGAGGCGAGGTCCGCCGTGTCGATCTCAATACGCAGTCGAATCCGAATCCGCGCGGTGGCTTCGTCTTCACCGGCATCGCCACCGGCAACGAATTCGCCGACTTTCTCGAAGGGCTCCCGTTCAATACCACGGGCCAGTTCGGCAATCCCAACACCTATTTTCGCGGCTGGGGATTCGACCTCTACGCTCAGGACGATTTCCGCATCACCAAGACGTTCACGGCTCAATTCGGCCTGCGCTACGACGCGGTCACGCCGCCCATCGAGCTCGCCAACAACATCGTGAATCTTGATATCACCGATCTCGCCCTCGTCACGACCGTGCAGCCCGGCGCAGCGGGGGTGCCGCGCTCCCTGATTCACGGCCAGTATCACAATTTCGAGCCGCGCATCGGCATCGCCTGGCAGCCGCCGATCAGGCCGAAAACCGTCGTCCGCGCCGGCTATTCCATTTTCTACAACACATCGATTTACGACACGCTCGTCCGCGAGCTGGCCTATCAGCCACCCATCGACACCGCCCAAACGCTCACGACTTCGGCCGGCGGACCGTTGACTTTTGAGTTTCCTTTTCAGGGAGGCTCGTCGAATCTCATCGCGGTCCCAAATACCGAGTCGGTCGATCCCTACTACAAGCCCGGCTACGCCCAGATTTGGAGCCTCGGCACGGAAACGTCGATCTCGCAAAACTGGGTTCTCGACCTCACCTACACGGGCACGAAGGGAACCGAGCTCGATATTCTTCGCGCGCCGAATCGCGCACCCCTCGGCACACCTTCGGATCAGATCCAGGCCAATCGCATCGACAAGAATGCCACCGGGTTCACCTTCGATCAGTCCGGCGCCAATTCGATCTACAATGCCCTTCAGGCGCGCATCCTTCATCGCTTCGGGAAGGGATTTTTCCTCGTCGGCATCTACACCTACGCTAAATCGCTCGACGACGCGAGTTCCATCGGCGGCGCGGGCGGCGGCGGCACCGTCGAGCAGCAGGACGGCAACCTCCACGCCGAATACGGCCTTTCGACCTTTGACATCCGCAACCAGTTCCGCCTCATCTCCATGTGGCAGTTGCCCTTCGGCCAGCGCTACCGCCGCGCGAATCACGGCTGGGAGCAAAAGGTATTCGGCGATTGGCGCCTCCAGAATATTTTTACGTGGCAAACGGGAACTCCATTCACGGCTCTGCTCGGCGGCGTGGCATCCGACAACGGCACCGGCGCGAATTTCTCGCTGCGGCCGAATATCGTCGGCGACCCGAATCAGGGAATCTGCGGCGGTTCGCCTTCCGCTTTCTTCAATACCGGCGCCTTCGCTCTGCCCACGGATTCGAGCGGAAATCTCACCTATGGCAACGAGGCGCGTGGCTCAGTCGAAGGCCCGTGCACGTTCAGCTGGAATGCAGGCCTTTCGAAAGCGTTTCGTTTTGGACCCGAGCAGCGCCACGTGATGAATATCGAGTGGCAGGTGCAGAATCTCACGAATACCGCCAACTACAATGCCATTGGCACCCTGCTTCCTTGCGGACCCGGCGTCTCAGTGTCGGGAATTGTCTGCGGGGCAGAAGCCCCGGGCGCGTCGTTTTCGCCCTTCGGCCACGTGACGAGCGCGGGCTCAATGCGTACGATGAGCTTGACGGTAAGGTTTAATTTGTGAGGCGACGCATGAGAATCAACGGCGGAAACACGGGAGACTCTTTCGCGCGGGCCTTGCTCGCCGGCATCATCGCCGCGAATCTGGCCCTCGTCCCGCTGCCGGCCGCCGCACAACAGCAATCCGAGCAGCAGCAATCTGAGCAGCAGCAATCCGGCAAGCCCACAGTCGTCGCTGCGCCCGCCGCTCCGCAGTCCGTGCCGCGAGTGAATCCGACGAAGCCGAACGCGCTCCATGCCGAATCCTCATTGGTCCGCATCGATGTGGAGGTCACCGACCGCTCCGGCAAGCCGATCAAGGGCCTGAGCGAAGATCAGTTCACCGTGACGGACAACGGCAAGCCTCAGAAGATTTCCAGCTTCTCGTACTCCGATATCGAAAGAATCGACACCGCCGGGCCTGAAAACACGAAGCCCGTTGTAATTCCGGTTGACGGCGGCGCGCCAAGCGTCAAGGAAGCCGTCAGCGACGAAGTGCGCGACCGCCGCATGCTCGTCCTTTTCTTCGATCTCAGCTCGATGGAGACCGACGACATCACCCGCGCGCACGACGCGGCCGAGAAATTCCTGGCGAAGCAATTGACGCCCGCCGACCTCGTCTCGGTCGTCGTCTTCAGCTCGCAACTCTCGGTGCTCGCGAATTTCACCAACAATCGCGCCGTGCTTGAGAAAGCCGTCGCCCAGATCATGCCCGGCGCTGCCTCGCAGCTCGCCGACAATCAGTACGCCGCCGCGCAGAATGGCGAATACGACGTGCAGCAGGATACGCAAGCTGCGTACACGCCCGATCAAACCGAATTCAACGTTTTCAACACCGACCAGAAGCTCATCGCCATCGAAAGCCTCACAAACGTGCTGGCCGGTATTCCGGGCCGCAAGGCGCTCGTCGAATTCACGGGCGGCATCACCCAGACCGGGGAAGAGAATCGCGCCGAATTGACCGCCGCGACCGACGCCGCGAATCGCGCCGACGTCTCGATCTATTCGATCGACGCGCGCGGCATGTTCGCCACGCCGCCGGGCGGAGATGTCACCACGGCCGCCTCCACGGGCACGTCGATGTTCAGCGGCGCTTCCGTCTTCCATCAGACCGATCAGCGCGAGGATTCGCGCGACACGCTCGCCACGCTTTCAACCGACACGGGCGGCCGCGCCTTCTTCGATCTCGGCGACCTCAGCGACGCCTTCCCGAAAATCCAGCAGGAAAACGGCGGCTACTATCTCGTCGGCTACAATCTCCCGCCCGACGTGAAGCACGATGGCCGCTGGCGCGCTGTCGCCGTGAAAGTGAAAGCGCCGGGCGCGCACGTCCGCTATCGCAACGGCTATTACGCCCCGCGCGATTTCCAGCATCTCGAAAAGGAAGACAAAGAGCAGCAGCTCGAGGAAGCCCTCGAATCGCCGAATCCCGAGGTCGAATTGCCGGTCGCCGTCGAAACGGCGATGTTCCGCCTCAGCGACAATCAGGTCTACGTCCCCATCTCCGCCAAGCTTTCGTCCAGCGCACTCGAATGGGCGCAAAAGCGCGGCCTCCACACGGCCGAATTCGATTTCGCCGCCGAAGTGAAAGGCGTGCCTTCGGGACAGACCGTCGCCGCTCTCCGCGACACGATCACCGTTCACCTGGACGAGCAGCAATACCAACAGGTGACCCGTAGCAATCTCGTGTATCAAGGCGGAGTCGTTCTCTCGCCCGGCAGCTACCGCCTTAAATTCGTCGCGCGGGAAAATGAATCGGGAAGGATGGGAACGTTCGAGACCGGGCTCGTGGTGCCTCAGCGCCAGCCCGCGCGCATGATGCTGAGCTCCGTCATGCTGTCGAGCCAGATCGTGCCAGTGGAAAAGACGGATGCGGTCCAAGACAAAACGTTGGGGCTTCGCGCGAAGCTCGCCTCGACGCCGCTCGAAATGGACGGCACTAAAATCATCCCAAGCGTCACGCGCTACTTCACGCAGCCGCAGACCCTCTACGTTTTCTTCCAGGCATACTATCCGGAGAAGGGAAGCAACCAGGAAGCATTCGACGCGAACACGCTGCGCGCGGGTCTCGTCTTCTTCCGCGGCGGCGTGCAGATCAATTCCACTCCGCTGCTCGCGCCGACGGCTCTCGATCCGAAGACGCATACCGCGTCTTTCCGCATCAGCCTCCCGCTCGCCAAGCTCCCCACGGGCCGCTACACGGTCCAGGCAATCGTGATCGCCGCCGGCACGCAGCAATCCGCCTTCGGCCGCGCCTACCTCGCCCTCGCCCAGGCGGAGCCGGCCCCGAATCCCGTCGCGCCCCCCACTCCTCAGCCGGTGCCAAACGGTTCGGATCAATCCGCCCCAACGTCGCGCTAAGACGGCGAGCGTCTCTGCTACTCCAAAAATGAAATCAACTGAACGAACGCTTATCTGCCCACGTAATTTCCGGGCGCAGGCGCAGAAAAAAAGCGCCCGGCGACCCTGCCACAACCGTGTCGATTAGAATGTACCCCCGCCGTGTGTTTCCAACGAGTTACAGGCGTTTCTAATCGCCAAATGTCGATTAGAAAACTGGTGATTCGTGATTCAAGGATGCAATGAAGCGATGAAGCAATGCAGCAGGGAGGCAAAGGGGTTTGTCGTGGAGTCCCTGATGCGCCGAATTTTCAAAGAGCCTTCGGCCCTCGCCAGGAGGGCGGGCGACTCTTGTCGCCACAACTACCCTGGCAGATGGAAACGCGCGGGTCAAGCTGGCCGCGAGTACAGGATTGGGCCGGGGCCGCGAACCTGACCGTTCGAGAGGTTTGAAGTTACCTCGCGCACCCTTCAACACCGGAAGGGTGCGGCACCCCGCGCACGGGCGGTGACCTCCGTGGCGAGAACGGGCCAAAAGCGGCTTTTTTCGGCCAATTGAGCGCCTCCTAAGCCCCCGACGAGAGCATGCTTCATGCTCCAGTTGGAGCAGGTTCGTTTCGCTTTTTCTTTATTCTGTGAATCGCTCGGTCGTCTCAGTCCTTGTGATCCTTTCCGTCGTCTTTCTTCGGAGGTTTGGACTCCTTCGGCGGCGGATTGTTGTGTTGGGGCGGCTTCGCTTCCGTTTGCTGGCGTGGTGGAGGTTGGAATCCGCCGTGCGAATTGTTTTCGTTGGCGTTCGGACGCGGATTTCCGCCCGCGCCTCGGTTCACGTTTCCATTTGCACCGCCATTTCCATTCCCACCTGAGTTCTCGTTGTTCCGTGACGGCGGGCGGAAGGTCGGCTGCTGATTCCTCGGCTGCGCGTTGTTGGGTTGCGCGTTGGCGGGTGGCGTCGCGTTGCCCCGCTCGTTGTTTCGGTTGAAGTTCGGGTTCGCGTTTCCATTTCCGTTTGTGTTGCTATTGTTCGGCGCCGGCGGATGGAAAGCGGGACGCACGTTGTTACTCGGCTGCTCATTTCTGGGCTGTGCGTTGTTCGGTTGCGCGGTGTTGGGCTGTGTGCCGGCAGGTGGCGTCCCGTTGCCCCGCTCGTTGTTTCGGTTGACGTTCGGGTTCGCGTTCCCATTTCCATTCGCGTTCCCGTTGTTCGGCGCCGGCGGATGGAAAGGACGCACGTTGTTTCTCGGCTGTGCGTTCCGGTCGGATGGAGCGTTCCCGCCATTCTGCGGAGGCTGCTCGATTGTCGGCTGAGTATGGTTGTTCGGCTGCGCGTTGCTATTCGACTGTGCATTCCGATTGGACGGCGGATTGCCGCCGGGGTTTTCGCGGCGATTGTTGCCGCCGCCATTGGTATTGGTGTTGCTATTCGGCGGTTGGAACGGACGGAAGCCCGGCCGCGGATTATTGTTTTCATTGTTCGGCTGCGCGTTGCCGCGGCCACCCTGGTTTGCATTGCCCGGGTTTCCATTCGGCTGGTGGACTTGCTGGTTACCCGGCTGATTGCCGCGCTGGCCGCCGAACGTCCCGTTGCTTCCGCGCCCGAGTGGTTGCGTGTGGCCGATGGGAACGGCATTCGGCGCGGGAGCGATCTTGGTGACGATGCGCCGGTTTACGAGCGTCTCCGGAGGCCGCACTCGCGCGTTCGCCTGTCCGCCGAAGGAACTGCGCTGCGTCGGCTGCACCTCCGTCTGCTGCATCACGCGCGGATTCCGGATCTGCTCCTGCGAGATCCGCACCGATGCGCGGCCCACGGGCCTGCCATTCACGAACGTATCGTGATCGACGGCCGTGACCGCACGAACGTTGTTCGCGTACGTGTAACGATTGAACTCTGCCCTGTCATGATTCACGTAGACGCGGTTGTACACAGTCGTGACCTGCGTAACGTTGACCACTCGCGTGTTGTAAACGTTCACGTGTTGCACGTAAACCGGGCTGCAGCGATACGACGGAACCCAAACGTCGCGCGGCCCGAGAGGAAACCACGCCACGCCGGCGCCGCCTCCGATCGCGATCGACAAACTGAAGCCGCCGCCACCCACAAATCCGACCAGCGCCGGTGCATACATCGGGCGCACGATCGGCCCGCCCACCGCGACGACTGCGACCGGACCCGGCACCCAGCCCCATCTGCCGCCGATCACGGCCCAGCGGCCATAATGAAACGGAGCGAATCCCCAGGGCTCGTCCTCGACCCAGGTCCACCCCCACGGAGCAATGTAGACCCAATGGCCATCGTGATAGGGCGCCCAGTCGGCGTCAACATCTCGAGGTATCCACACCGCGCCGTATTCGGGATCGTTGCTCCACGTGCCGTAATCGTCAAGGTCGTTGTAGCCGATCACGTCTCGCGAAACGTAGCGCGCGGACGTCGAATGATCTTCACGCTGATCGCGCGAAAAGCACCAGTCGTCGAAATCGTCGCGCCCGCCCAGCGGCTGCGAGTCATACGTCAATTGATCGGTGCCGGAGAACATGAATTCCTGGCCGGGATTCAGCGTGAAGGCTTGGCCTCCGCCGGTGACGCTGCCCGAGCCGCCCCACACGGCGATCATCGTGGAGCCGCCATTGGGATCCACATCGACTCGGTATTGGCCGGGCCGCAGAATCGAGAATGCGAGATTCGGCGTGTCGATTTCGAATGCCTCGCCTTCATCGAGCTGCCGCACGCGCACGTAGAGCGATCCTTGCGCCAGCTGGAGCTGCGTGATCTGGTCGTTCAAATTCAGGAACGAAACACCCGTTTGTCCCGAAAGGCGCAGGACGGAGCTTCCCACGTGGAGTTCGCCGCGCGCGTCCTGATCGGCCCAGAGGTTGTCGCCGGTGGTGAGCGGGCGATTCGGATTTGCGTCGATCCAGTCCTGCGTGCCGGCGGGCTGGAGAGACACCGATCCCTGGATGTAATTCAGCCGCGCGACGCGGCCGGGAGGGTCGGCCTGCGCGGCGTCGTCTTGCGCCGCAGCGGTGCGCGGAACGATCCACAAACTTGCGAGGGCCAAGAGAAGCGCCACGACGACAGGTCCGACGAGCGTGCTTGCGGTTTTGCTGGTGCCAAGTCGATTTCGCATGACTGGTCCTCCTCAGTGTTTCCGGAACCACGTGCGACTGGGCGAGCCTTTGGAGGCGGCGGGCGAATGGCCCGCCTCCTCCGGCGAGTTTCTACTTCTTTTGCGGATGGCTTTCCGAATGGGATGGGGGCGCGGAATGCTGTTCCTGCTGCCTCGGCTGGGGCTGGCTCTGATTCTGCTGGTGGTTCAGCGGCGGATGAACGTCGTACATATTGTCGCGAGCCCTCGTCGGCTGAGTGAATTTCATTGCCGGCCGCTCTTCGTTCTGCCGGACTTGTGTCTGATTGGTGTTCCGGTTGTCGGGCTGAGCCGTCGTGCGGTTGTTCGACCCAGGGGGAGTGAACGGCCGGAATCCGTCGCGAGATTCCTGTTGATTATTCGCAGGTGGATTGTTCGTCACGCGCGGATTCGGCTGCGTGTTGCCATTTTCGTTCACGCGTGTATTTTGCGGCTGATTGAACGGCTTGCTGTCGTTTGTGTATGCGGGTGTGCGGCGCTGCGTTTCGACCGCCGGATTCAGCCGCGCAACCACGGGACGCTGCGCAAAGGAGTACGACGGCTTGGCTGTGGAAACGCGAGCCGTCGCCGAGACGTAGCTGGTGCGACCCGGAGCGATCGGCCCGGTGGTGTCGGCTACGCGAGCGCCGCGAATCTGATCCGCGTTGACGCGCACGATCTCGCGGTTCACGGGACGCGCGTTCACGAATGTATCGCGCGACACGGCTGTGATGGCGCGTTGGTTGTTTCCGTACATGTAGTTCACATGCGTCACGTCGTGATTGACGACGGCCGTGTTGTAGACGTTCCTTACTTCCGTGACGTTCACGATCCGCGTGTTCGTCACATTTACATTTTGAAAGTAGCGCGGGCTGCAGCGATATCCCGGCACGAAAACGTCGCGCGGCCCGAGCGGAAACCATCCCACGCCGGAAAATCCTCCGCCGAACGCGACCGAGAAGCCGAATCCGCCTCCGCCGACGAATCCGACGAGCGCCGGCGCGTACACGGGACGAACGACAATCGGCCCCGGCACCCAGCCCCAGCGATCGCCGACGTAGGCCCATCGGCCATAGTGAAATGGCGCCCATCCCCACGGTTCCGAGTCAACCCAGGTCCAGCCCCACGGCTCGATGAAAACCCAATGGCCCATCTGGTAGGGCGACCATCCGACGGCAACGCCGCTCGGCACCCAGATTTCGCCATAGTCGGAATCGGATTGCCACGAGCCGTAGTCGTCGAGATCGTAGTAGCCATCGACATCGCGCGAAACGTATTTTGCGGAAACGGCGTCGTTCTCGCGCTGATCGCGCGACTGGCACCAATCCTCGAAATCGTCGAAAGCGGGCGCCGGGCCGGCATCGTACGTGAGCTGATCGGTGCCGTTGAACGTGTATTGCTGAAGGGGACCCAGACCCCACGTGTCACCGCCGCCCGTCACTTCTCCCGCGCCCTCGCGGACCACGATCACCGTGGAACCGCCATTCGGATCGGTCTCGATGCGATATTCGCCGGCCTGTGTTAGGGTGAGCGCGAGATTGGGTGTGTCCACTTCGAAAGCATCGCCGCTCTGTAGAATTCGCAGATGAACTTCGATCGTCCCCTGCGCGAGCTGAATCTGCGTGGTGCGATCGTCGAGCGTGAGGAATGAAATGCCAGTCTCGCTCGACATCCGGATCGCGGTGCTACCGATGTGAACCTCGCCGCGCGAATCCTTATCCGCCCAGAGATTGTCGCCGGTGGTGAGCGGGCGGTTCGGGTCGGCCTGCACCCAATCTTGATCTCCCGAAACTTGATACGACACCGATCCCTGGATGTAGTTCAAGCGCGCGACGCGTCCCGGAGGATCTTGATCCTGCGCCGCTGCGGATCCTGGAAACGCGGAGACCAGTGCGATCGCGAAGAACAGAACCCCGAGAGACAAAGCCCTTTTTCTCATGGACGGACGACTCCCTTGGCGAAGCGCTCTCTTGATATCATAGCCCTCTGAGCCAGCCAATTCCATGCAGCGAACCATGTGAACCATGCGGCAACACGCATTGACGACATGTGTTTTGCCTCCTGCTTATACAACCCGCTGCGCGACCGTGAGTTTCGTTCGACCACTTTGCCTCTATACTGCGCGGCCCCGAAAGATCGGGGCCGCATGTTTCTGATAAGACTAGCGGTGCCCGTCGCCGCCACCCGAATGGCCGCCGCCACCCCCGCCGCCGCTGTGGGAACCGCCGCCACCACCACCGCCGCCGCGAGGCGCACTGTAGCCGCCACCGCCGCCCCGGGGAGCGCTGTAGTTGCCGCGGGGAGCGTTGTATCCACCGCCGCCGTTACCTCGCGGCCCACTGTAGTTTCCCCGAGGCGCGCTATAGTTGCCGCGCGGTGCGCTGTATTCCCGAGGCGCGCTGTAATTGCCACGCGGCGCGCTGTAGTTTCCGCGCGGCTGGCTGTAGCCTCGGTATTCGTTGCGGTTGTATCCGCCGTTCCCGTAGTTGCCGCCGCCGCGCGGCGTCACGATGGGCTGCCTCATATTAAGTTGGGGCCTGGAGTATGAACGGGGGTATGAATTGGAGGAGCCCCCTCGTGACGTCGATTGCGGCGAGTTAAAAGAACGGTTGGAACCGCGATCGGATTGCTGCGTCTGCGGAGAGAAATGCTCCCAGCCGCCGCGATTCCCGGACTGAGTTTGCGCATTCCCGCGGCTGAAGGAATTGCTGCTCGCTTCTCCCCGATTGTTGCCGGAGAAACCCCGCGTCTGCGAGCCGCGATTGCCGCCCGACTGGGGCGGCGTGAACGCGTGCCATCCTGGTCGGTTCGACGTAATCGCGCCGCGATTTTGATTCGCCGATCCTCCGAACGACTGTTGCCGCGCCACGTTGCTGCCATTGCCGAACGAGCGCGCACCCGAGTTACCCGCGTTTCCGCCGAAGGATTCGCGAGTCCGAACGTTGTTGTTCAGCGACCGGCCGCCGAATCCGTTCGACGCTGTGTTTGTGCGCCCCGCAGCGCTGAAGAAGTGTTGCGAATTGGACGGAGCGTGCCGGAACGAAGCCGGATTCGCAGCGCGGCTCGATGCGCTGTAGCTCTGGCGCGAGGGTGAAATCGGCATCCTGCCGCTCACCATGCTTGCTTGACGGAAAGAGGCCTCGCTCATTCGCGTTCCGACGCCATGCACCGCGCCGCGGCCGAACTCGTTCGACCTCATCGAGATCATGCCAGACCGGACGCGATCGTTGCGGAACGCTTCGTTGACGTTGGAGAATGAACGATCGCCTCGCGGCCCGATGGGACGGAAGCCGTCGCGGTCTCCGCCTCGGAAGCCATCGCCGCCACGGAACGTGTCGTACCGTCCGCCCCAACGGCCCCACCACGGGTGATACCAGTCACCCGGACCGCAAGGCAGCCAGCCAACATTGCCGAAGCCGAATCCCACTCCGAAGCCTCCGCCGCCCCAGCCGAAGAATGAGACATATGCGGGCGACCATATCGGGTAGTAACCCGGATAGCCGACGACAGGGCCCGGCCACCAAGCCCAGTTATCACCGTAGACGAACCAGCGGCCGTAGTGATATGGCGCCCATCCCCACGGCTCGTTGGAAACCCACGTCCATCCGTAGTAAGGCTCCCAGACCCATTGGCCATCGCTATAAGGCGCCCAATTAGGATTCTGCTGCGGAATCCACACAGGGCCGTAATCCGGAACTTCGCTCCACGTCCCGTAATTGTCGAGATCTTCAGAGCCCGTGTAGTACTGATCGGTATCGTTCCAGCTTTTTGCGCTGGTGATTTGGTGATCGCGGTCCATATTCCAGGAATCCCAGGCGTCTTCGCTTGGGGCTGACGCTGTCTTGTACTCAGGATTGTCCGTTCCCTGGATCGAGATCATTTGTCCTGCGTTCACGTGCGTGCTGCCTTGCGGTTCGGTGATGTCCGCTGAACCCTCGCGAACGATCACGTCCGTTTCGTCGTCGGAATTCACCTGAATGCGATACTCGCCCGTGCCATCCGGGTGGACGGCGGAGTTGGGAGTGTCGATTTCCGCGTTTGCTTCGCCGGGCCGGACCACCGCGTAGGTCACCAGCCCCTGCCCAACCTGCACCTGGATATTTTCGCGGCTGACGTTCGCGATCTTGGCGGTCGCGTTATGGGACAGCCGCAGGACGTTTGCGGAATCGAGTTGAATTTCGGCGCTACCATCCGGTCCCGTCGAGACGCGGTCACCAACCGCGACCGGCGTATTCACAGTTGCCGCGACCCATTCGCCGTTGTCGCCGCGCTGCGTGGAAACGTTGCCGTTGATCACGCTCACGCGCGCCACGCCCGGCGCGGGGCCGGATTGATCGGGCTGACCTGCCTGCTGAGAATAATCTTGATCGGGCGGAGGCGGCGCGGTATCAGCTTGCTGATCCTGAGCCTTCAGCGGCGCGCTCACGGACATCACGCCCATCGTTAAGAAAATCACTGCCAGACTCGCGAGATGCTTTTTCATAATTTCCCCCTGGCGAACCTCCGCCAGAAAACCCTTCGAATCCACCCGTGGTAATGCAGGGCCAGTGCCAAACAGGGCATTTGGCCATTTCGTCTCGATCTTATTCTTAGGATGCGGGTTAGCTGCCCGAGGTTTGCGGGCATCGGTACTGACACAGCCTCACCATACGGTGGTTTTCGCGCGGAGGGTGGTGCTTTTCAACCAGTCTGTCTGGCAACCCATGAAACTGGGCCGGTTCGCCTCAATCGAATTTGGGACTCGGCACCGGCTTGAGCCCGTCGCCCAATAAGCGGCGCGATCATCAATCGGATTTGCCGTTTTTGAGACGGTCACACCCCAAACTGCCGGAAATGATGGTCAAGATGTTTGTACATTAAGATTGCCCACTCTTCCGGCGTCATCTTCCCAAAGAAACTATGCGGATTCTTCGTACACCCTGCCGGCCCTCCGGCCGCAAATTTGTCAATCAATCCCGATAACCGCTCCCGTTCCTTGCCCAAGTCTCGTTCGTCCGCCACAATCAGGCTCTTGGCCGTCGGCGAATTCTTCCGTAGCGGGGCTTCGTTCCGAAACACCATCGGCTTCACCAGCCGCCCCATCAAACGCGCGGGTAGGGCACCCTTTTCGGGCACCACTTCTCCCACCGCCCACTGCATACTCACCGAGCAATGTGCCAGCATTTGCGCCGGCGTCATCTTGCCCCAGCGCCTCTCACTTTGCGGCTCCAATTTTCCCAGCCGGTTCTTTACCTGATTCGCCACCGTCGCATCGAACAGGTTCTTCATGCTTGCATGCCTCCTTTGAAGCCTTCATCGCAGGCGAGCACCCTCTCATGCTTCAGCGTCAGGGTCGGGCACGCCCATTTTCGAGAGGCGGTAACGGAGCGCGTTCCGAGAGAGGCCGAGGGCGCGCGCGGCCTGGCTCTTGTTGCCGTTGGCGCGGCGCAAGGCTTCGCGAATGATTTCGTCTTCCCACTGCTCGAGTGTGACGCCGTCAGGCAGGATGGCCGCAGTCGAGTCGGCGTGGGCGCGTGGGCGCGCGTTATCGAAATGAATATCGGCGGCGTCGAGCGTGGGGCCGGCGGCAAGCATGACGCTGCGCGCCAGAATATTTTCGAGCTCACGGATATTGCCCGGCCAATGAAAATCCATCAGCAGCTTCAGCGCCTGCGGGGTGATGCGCGGCGTCGGCTTGCCGGATTCGCGCGCGAACCTTTCGAGGAAGAAGGTGGTGAGCGCAGGGATGTCCTCTTTGCGATCGCGCAGGGGAGGGATATCGATGGCGACCACGTTGAGCCGGTAGTACAAATCCTCGCGGAAGGTGCCTTCTTCGAGGGCGGCGCGCAGGTCGCGGTTGGTGGCGGCGATCAGGCGGACATCTACTTTGATCGTTTTCGTTCCGCCGAGGCGCTCGAATTCGCGCTCCTGCAGGACGCGCAGCAGCTTGACCTGGATGGCGGGCGGAACGTCGCCGATCTCGTCGAGGAAAAGCGTGCCTTTGTCCGCCAGCTCGAATTTTCCGGGCTTGCTCGAAGTGGCGCCGGAGAAAGCGCCCTTCTCGTAGCCGAAGAGTTCGCTTTCGAGCAGGGTTTCCGGAATCGCGGTGCTATTGATTTTGAGAAATGGGCCAGAGGCGCGCTGCGAATGCTCATGGATGGCGCGCGCGATCAAATCCTTGCCGACGCCGCTTTCGCCGCCGATCAGGACTGTGGCGTTGGTCGGAGCCACGCGCTCGACGAGGCCGAGCACTGCTTGCATTTTGTCGCTCGTCGCAATGATGTTTTTGTATTCGTAACGGCGGCCCAGCGCCTCGCGCAGATCGCGATTTTCCTCGCGCAATTGGTGCGCGGCGAGTTCCTTGCGGATCACGAGAACGAGCTCGGCGAGCGAAAACGGTTTCAGCACGTAGTCGCTCGCGCCCGCCTTCATGGCGTCGACCGCGGATTCCACCGTGCCGTAGGCGGTCATCATCACCACAGGGATTTCCGCATTGACTCGTTTCACCGCGTGAAGAAAATCAAGGCCGCTCATCCCGGGCAGCTTGAAATCGGTGACAACGAGATCGAAGGGGTCCTTGTTGAGGAAGTGCAGGCCCGTTTCGGCGTCCGGCGCGGTGCGCGCCTGGAATCCCTCTTCTGCCAGCTGCAGCTCGAGCAGGCGGCGCATCTTGGCTTCGTCCTCGACGATGAGGATGGATGGTTTTTCACGCTTCATATTGGGCGGCGATTCGATGCGATTTGGGCGCTCATGAGTTTTCGGGCGCGGCCGGGAGAAAAACCCGGAAATGCGCGCCCGGCCGCGAATCGTTCTCCAGTTTAATCGAACCGCGATGGTCGTCCACAATTTTGGCGACGATGGCGAGGCCGAGGCCCACGCCGTCTTTCTTCGTGGTGAAAAAGGGATTGAAGATCTGCTCGCGCGCCTCGAGTGGCACACCAGGGCCCGTATCGTCGATCGCGATGTCGACGCCGGAGCGGCCGCCGGAAGTTCCCGGTGCGACGGTGATGCTTAGCACCTCCTCGCGGCCATCGGGCGATGCGTCCATCGCCTGAAATGCATTCTGGATCAGATTTACGAAGATGCGCTCGCAAAACTGTTCGTCGGCCAATATTTCGGGCACCGGGGAATAGTGGCGCTCGACGCGCACCTTGGAATTTGGTGATTGCGCGAGGACGGATTCGAGCGAGCGGTCGATGAGGTCGCACACGCGCTGGGCGTGCAGATCGAGATGCGCGGGGCGCGCGAAATCGAGAAAGCGGGCGACGAGCGCGTTCAGCCGGTTCACTTCAGCGGAAATGTAACCCGCCAGCTCGCCCGCGAGGGGCTCCGAGCCCTGCAACTTTTGCTGCAGCATTTCGGCCGAGCCTTTGATCACGCCGAGCGGATTGCGAATTTCGTGAGCGAGCCCAGCCGAGAGCTGGCCGAGAGCGGCGAGGCGCTCGGAGCGGCGGGCATCGGCCTCGGCGCGCCGCAGCTGGCGGTTCGTTTCTTCGAGGCGCTCGGAAAGTTCGCGGTAGAGCTGGAGCTGGCGGCGATTGTCCATCACGAAGCGGTTCACCAGCATCGCCGCAAGGAAGAAGAAAAGGATGCGAATCGCGAGAATCGTGGCGCCTTCCGCCCCGATCTCGTACTCGTCCGTTATCAACGGCCCGATCAGAAACGAGCAATATGCGAGCGAGGAAAGAGCGGTCCACGCAAGCGTCGCCAGAGGCCCGAAATAGATGGCCGCCGTAAGGACCGGCAAAAAGTAAATCGGATAGTAGGCGCTGTTGATTCCCACGTCGCCAGTGTGGGCGAGCAGCAAGGTCGACAAAGCGATCTTCAGAAGCACGCTGTAGGTGCGCCCGCGGCCTGGCATTCGCGCAATGAGCGGACCTTCCAGAATTTGAAGGATTGCGATAACGAGAAGAATGAGCTGCTTGTGGAGCTCGTCTTGCGCAGGCAGGACCGCTAGGCCGGCCAGCAAAAGCAGAATGAGAACGTCGAACCAGCTGATCGGTAATCTTTTGCGGTCGAGCATCTCGCGAGCGTGCTCCCGAAGATCCCAAGGGCGATGAACCTGAATCCCAGACGAATCTAACACGAGGAGAGGAGGTTTCGTTTGGAGGAGTGGAGCGTGTTGACGCGGGCGCGATGAGAGAAGCAGCGCCTGCCGGGCTATCGCGAAGAGAAAATCAGGTTCTCTTCGTCAAGCGCGAGCAGTGGATTCCCGGCGTCGCGCAGGCGGGCATCTTCGAGGACGCGGCCGACGAGCAGGATCGTCGGCGAATCGAGATGCGGCAGCTTGTCCATATCGCGGATCGTCGTGTACTGATGCTGTTGCCGGGGCGTGGTGGCGTGAGAAACGATTGCCGCGGGAATATCTTCGGCGAGGCCCGCAGCGAGAAATTCCTCGCGCAGGCCCGCAAAATCGTGGCCCGGCATGTAGATGACGAGCGTGGCGTTGCCCTGGGCGAGATTCTTCCAGTCAGGCTTCTCGTGCCGGCCGCCCTTTTGCGCATGGTGGCCGGTTACGACGATCACGCGCGCGCTCTTGCGGCGGTCCGTGAGCGATACGCCGAGCGAAGCGGCCGCGCCGAGTCCGGCGGTGATGCCGGGAACCACGTCGACGCGGACATCGGCGGCCGCGAGCGCGTCGATCTCTTCGGCAAGGCGGCCGAAGATTCCGGGATCGCCACTCTTGAGGCGCACGACGTCCAGGCCGCGCCGAGCGAAATCGATCATGAGCGCGTCGATCTCGCCCTGCGTGATGCCTTTCGCGCCGCAGCGCTTCCCGACGTTGATCACGTCGGCCTGCGGCCCGGCGACGGCGAGAATCGCGGCGGGCACAAGGTCATCGTGCAGGATAATGTCGGCAGCCGCGAGCAAGCGGTGCGCCTTGACGGTCAACAACTCGGGATCACCCGGGCCTGCGCCGACGAGATGCACCGTGCCTGCGGAAATCTGTGTCATTTGCTCCCTACGCGATCGAAATCATCACTAAACAAAAAGCCCGCTTACCAGGTCTTGTTCGAGGTAGCGGGCCTACAATTCAGTCTGTCTTCAAGTGCTCGGATCAGACACCCGCGCCGATTGTGGCCGGACGACAACAGGCCGCAAGAATCGTCGCGCAGGTGAAATTGACCATGCCTGATTCTACGCAGTGCTGCCTCTCGCGGTCAAGGCGAACGCGATGCGGCAGAGCGTTCAAAAAGTCGAGCCGAGGATTGGATTTCGTCCTCGGCTCGATGTCGGGCGGTTGATACGGAGGGGTTCTAGTGTCCGCCTTTCCCTCCGTCGTGACCGTGCTGGAAATCGAACAGATCCATCAGGTCGCTGATTGCCGGGGTGTTCTTGGGCACGTACGGATTGTCGTCGTCCGCGACGGGATTGGGGAGATTGTCGCGACCGCGGCTGGTGACGGGAGGCAGGTCCCAGTTGGCCTCGATGAACTTCAGAATCGAGACGTGGTCGGCGTAATCGTGCGAAATGTGTCCGGGTTTCGTGTAGGGCGAGACGACGATCATGGGAATCCGGGTGCCGTCGCCGAAGAAATCGAGCGGCTGGACGTAGCCCGAATCGTAGTAGCCGCCGCCTTCGTCGAACGTGACGAAGATCGCGGTATCCTTCCAAAGATCGGGATTTGCCTGCACCATGTCCACGATCTTCTTCGCGAAGCCTTCGAAGAGATCCAGCTTCGAGGATGCCGGGTGGCCATCCAAGAGGCCGCTCGGCTTGACGAAAGAAACGGCCGGGAGCGCACCATCCTGGATGTCGTTATAGAGGTTGGCGGTGTCCTGAATATGCGCGGTGCGAACGCTCGCGTTCGTCATGATCGAGGTCACGTACTGCTCGAAGTTGCAGATGTTGCAGTAGGTGTTGGTGGAGGAATAAGGATTCGCCACGTAAGCGTTCCAGCCGTCGCCGTAGTACTTCCACGAGATATTCTTTGCGAGCAGCTCATCGCCGATGGTCCGCAGCGTTGACGGCGGAATCGTGAAGGGTGTTCCTTTTGGATCGCCAAACGCGACGGTTCCATCGCCGTAATATCCGGGGTTGTAGTTGTTGAGGATGTAGTAGTGGCCGGGTTCACAATTCGGCTTGATCGGGTGCCGCAGTGACGCAAGGTAATCCTCGACCGCAGCCACACCCGGCTGCGTGACGTCCGAGCAATCGCTGTAGGACCCGCCAGAGTAACCGTCTTGGGTGTAGAAGTTGTTTGTACCCGACTGCGGATTAGGGTTCTCGATTTCGTTCGACGGCGGCACGGCCGGATTGCCGTTACCGTCGCTGAACGCCATGGCGTAGCCCGTGCCGAGCATGATGTGGTTCGCACCGGTGCCGCCTTCGACGGCTTGATGATAGTTGTCGCTCATCGCGTAGTTATCGGCCAGGTGCTTCAGATATGGGGCGTCGCCCTGCGCCATGTTGTAAAAGCTCATCGACGTGGCGCCTTCGCCGCTGGGCGCATCGTAGGCCGGGCTGCCGGGGGCCTTCCCGTTGCTTCCCGCGCCGATCGTGACTTCGACCCAGGGAAAGAGATCGGATTTGCAGCCGCTCGGGTTGTCTTCGGTCGCATAGGCCCTATTGCAATCGAGCTGCTGCCACATCTGGTAGAAGCGGTGGACGGGGCTGGCCGCGTAGTCGTCGTAAGCCACGCCGGGTGTGAGCTGGAATGGGCCCGACGGCAATTGGAACACATCGAAGCCGTCATAGGAGATGCGAGTGTCCGGCGTGCCGCTTGTGAGGCCGGTGCCGCCAGTCGTGAGATACGTGTACCAATCAAACGGAGCGTCCTCGAGTCCATTCTCGAAGGCTTCCGCTGCACCAGCCGACGGGAAAATTGGCGTCTTGGCTCCTCCGGCAAGCGGCACCGGAAGCACCGAATAGAGCGACTTGCCCATCGGGGCCATCTCGAAGAGGCTGGGGCTTTCATCCAGTGCCGAAAATTGTGCGGCGCGGAAGTAATTCGGACCGGGCGTTCCGTCTTCGTGGATGATCCCTTCCGACAGCAGGTTCCAAACCTTTTGCTGATCCTTCGGATGGTAGGTGGCGAAGATGTGATCGAACGTCCGATTCTCTCCGATGATGACGATGACATGCTTGATGGGAGTGCGCGTTTGCGAGTCCCTGCTTTCCTGATGCGCGCCTGCGAGCGGAGCGCCCAGAGAAAACTGGAACAGCGAAATGCCAACCAAACCGATTCGAACACCCTGCAGGCACAGATCTGCGACCTTCTTGAAGGACATCGATTTCCTCCGTCTCCTCTTAGATTTGGGCTCGGGCGACGGAAGGAATAGCCGTTCTGTGTTGCAGCGCGATGCCAGCCGTGTAAATGAGCGGAAACAATTTTTTTGTGGCGGAAAGCCGCGGCCCACGGGTATGTGGTGCGAGCCTGCCAAAAACCACCAGGCTCTCTCCGCAAAATCAATTGCCGATGAATGCGATCTTAAAGGACTGAAACTTTGGAATTCGCCACGCCACGGGCGGAAGTAACTTACGGTGGCAGAAGGCCGTCGCGCGCGCGCGTCTCGTCCTGGAATCGAAATATACAGGTCACACGCGCGCGACAGGGCTGTATCCGGGAAAGATTCCCGAACGTCTAAAACTTGTGAAAAAATAGGGCAGATAGGGGCGTACAGCGTACATGTCTTCTTCGTTGTCATCATCTTCGGATCCGTCATCGACTTCGTCAGGAGCGCCGCGAACGGACAGCAGCGATCCTTCCGCGCCTCAACCGCCGGGGCGGCGCGACGATGAGAACGCCAAACCCCGGCATCATTATGGAGTTTGGATCGTAGTGGTTTTGCTCGTCGCTATGGGATTCGTGTTCTACCGCCTGCGCTCGAGTTCCGAGGCTGCCTCGAAGAAGGAATCGGGCAACCAGACAATTTCCGTCGGAGTGGTTTCGGCTCAACAGCGCGATGTGCCG
Organism: uncultured Acidobacteriota bacterium; assembly: GCA_963841605.1. Taxonomy (GTDB): domain Bacteria; phylum Acidobacteriota; class Terriglobia; order Acidiferrales; family UBA7541; genus Palsa-295. The sequence goes on along the minus strand of CAWJDM010000003.1, from coordinate 10,795 downwards.
TACTACCTCACCGGCCTCGGCACAGTTACGGCGTTCAACACAGTGACGGTGCATTCCCGCGTCGATGGCCAGATCATGCAGGTGTTTTTCAAAGAGGGGCAGTTCGTTCACGCGGGCGATCTGCTGATCGAAATCGATCCTCGCCCCTATCAGGTCGTCCTCGATCAAGCGGAAGGACAGCTGGCAAAAGACGAGGCTTCGCAGAATGACGCCAAGGTCGACCTGAACCGCTACCAAACGCTATGGCAGGAGGGCGTGGTCGCGCGGCAGCAGCTCGATACGCAGCAGGCTACCGTGGGGCAATTTGACGGCGCCATCAAATCCGACGAGGCGCAAATCAACAGTGCCAAGCTCAACCTGGTATACAGCCGTATCACTTCGCCGATCAACGGACGCGTTGGCCTCCGCCTGGTCGATCCGGGCAACATCGTTCATGCCACGGACACGAACGGAATGCTCGTCATCACGCAGGTGCAGCCGATCGCGGTGGATTCCACGCTTCCCGAGGAAGATCTTCCGGAGGTGGTCGCGGAAATGCGGGGCCGGCAGCTGGCTGTGGCGGCCTACGGCAGCGACAACAGTACAAAGCTCGCCGACGGCAAGCTGCTGACCCTCGACAACCAGATCGATCAGACGACCGGCACGATCAAGCTGAAGTCGGAATTCACCAACGCAAACATGTCGCTCTGGCCCAATCAGTTCGTCAATACGCGGCTGTTTCTCAGCGTGAAGAAAAACGCCATTGTCGTCCCGTCGGCCACGGTTCAGACCGGCGCGCAGGGGCCGTTCGTTTACGTGATTGGCTCGGACAATAAGGCAGAGGTCCGTGCGGTGCAGGTGGACTTCACCGAAGGCAATATTTCCATGATCCGCCAGGGATTGAAACCGGGTGAAGTCGTCGTCGTGGATGGGGCGGACAAGCTCCAATCAGGATCGACCGTTACGCCGCACCAGTCCACCATCAGTCGCATGCCCTCGGCCAGCTCGAACCCATCGCCGGATCCGCAGCCGTGAGCCCTTCCAGGCCGTTCATTCTTCGGCCCGTCGCAACATCGCTGCTGATGGTCGGGATCATGCTGGCCGGAGTGGTGGCGTACCTTCAGCTCCCCGTTTCGGCCCTGCCGCAAGTCGACTACCCGACCATCCAGGTGCTGACCTTTTATCCGGGCGGCAGCCCGGACGTGATGGCCTCCGCGGTCACCACGCCGCTCGAGCGGCAGTTCGGCGAACTGCCGGGGCTCTCGCAGATGACCTCGACGAGTTCCTACGGCGGATCGCTCATCACGCTGCAATTCGATCTGAATGAGAATATCGACGTGGCCGAGCAGGAGGTACAGGCGTCCATCAACGCCGCAACAAGCTATCTGCCGCGCGATCTCCCGAATCCGCCGGTCTACAGCAAGGTGAATCCCGCCGATACGCCCATCCTGACGCTCGCGCTCACATCGGACACGCTGCCGCTCGAAAAAGTCGAAGACTTCGCCGACACCAACTTCGCGCAAAAGATTTCGCAGCTCTCCGGAGTGGGTTTGGTGACCATCAGCGGCGGAGAAAAGCCCGCGGTTCGTGTGCAGGTGCTTCCGACGGCGCTCGCGTCCTATGGGCTGAGCCTTGAAGATCTCCGGACTGCCCTGGGAAATGCGAACGTCGATCAGGCGAAGGGAACTCTCAACGGCCCGCGCCAGGCCTTCACCATCCAGGACAACGACCAGCTTCTTTCGAGCGCCGCTTACCGGCCTCTGATCATCGCCTACAAGAACGGCGCACCGGTCCGGCTCTCCGACGTTGCAACCGTGGTGGACGGGGCCGAAAACAACCTGCAGGCCGCGTGGATGAACACCAAGCCGGCCGTCATCCTCAACATTCAGCGGCAGCCCGGCACCAACATCATCGGCGTGGCGAATCGCGTAAAGGATCTGATTCCGCGATTGCAGGCGTCGCTGCCGTCGTCGATTCAAGTGACCACGCTCACGGACATGACGACCACCATCCGCGCGTCGGTGAAAGACGTTCAATTCGAACTGATGCTCACGATCGCGCTCGTCGTGATGGTGATGTTCCTTTTCCTGCGCAGCGTTTCGGCCACGATCATCCCGAGCGTCGCCGTGCCGCTGTCGATCGTCGGCACCTTCGGCGTGATGTACCTGTGCGGCTACAGCCTCGACAATCTTTCGCTGATGGCGCTCACGATTTCCACCGGCTTCGTAGTCGACGACGCCATCGTGATGATCGAAAATATCTCGCGCTTCATCGAGGAAGGGCACAAGCCTCTCGAAGCGGCGCTGATGGGAGCCGAGCAGATCGGCTTCACGATCGTGTCGCTGACCGTTTCGCTGATCGCCGTGCTGATTCCGCTGTTGTTCATGGGCGATATCGTGGGGCGGCTTTTCCGCGAATTTGCGGTTACGCTCGGCGTGACGATTCTGGTCTCCGCGTTCGTGTCGCTCACCCTGACGCCGATGATGTGCTCGAAGCTGCTGAAATATCGGGACCCGAAAAACCAGAGCAGCTTCTATCGTTCGTCGGAGCGCGTCTTCGAGCGAATGATCGCGTTCTACGGGCGGACGCTGCAGGCCGTGCTGAAGCACCAAACCGTCACTCTCGTCGTCACCGTCGGCACGCTCGTGCTGACGATCCTGCTCTATTACTACGTGCCCAAAGGCTTTTTCCCCGTGCAGGATACGGGCGTGATTCTGGGCATCTCGGACGCGCCGCAGTCGATTTCGTTTTCGGCGATGGCCGAACGCCAGCAAGCGCTCGCCGCGGTGATCCTGAAGGATCCGGATGTCGTGAGCTTGTCGTCCTTCATCGGCGTGGATGGCACCAACATGACGCCCAACAGCGGGCGAATTCAGATCAATCTCAAGCCGCGCGACGAAAGAAGTGACGACGCTTCCGCAATTATTCGCCGCCTGCAGCCGCAGCTCGCCCAGGTGGAGGGAATAGCGCTCTACATGCAGCCCGTGCAGGACATCACGGTGGAGGACCGCGTCAGCCGCACGCAGTATCAGTATTCGATCGAAGATGCGGACGCGCAGGAGCTTTCGCAATGGGTCCCGAAGATCGAGGCCAATCTGAAAGAGCAGCCGCAGTTGCGCGACGTCGCGTCGGATCAAGAGGATCAGGCGATCAACGCAAAGCTGGTGATCGATCGCGATACGGCCTCGCGGCTTGGAATCCTGCCGGCCACAATCGACAACGTCCTCTACGACGCCTTCGGGCAGCGGCAGGTGTCCACGATGTTCACGCAGCTCAACCAGTATCACGTCGTGCTCGAAGTCGATCCGCGCTTCCAGCAGAATCCCGACGCGCTGAAGAATATCTACGTGAATTCATCGAACGGCACGGAAGTGCCGCTCAGCGCTTTCACGCATTTCGAGCAGACGACGGCGCCGCTGGCCGTGAATCATGAGGGCCAATTTCCCGTGGTCACCCTGTCGTTCAATCTCGCGCCCGGTGCTTCGCTGGGCGACGCAGTGAACGCCATCGATAAGGTCGAGCGAGAGCTGAATATACCGCTTTCTCTCCACCCCAGCTTTCAGGGGACCGCGCAAGCATTTCTGGCCTCGCTCGCGAACGAGCCGCTGCTGATACTGGCGGCCGTGGTGACGGTTTACATCGTCCTCGGCATCCTTTACGAAAGTTACATTCATCCGATCACAATTCTTTCAACTCTGCCTTCGGCGGGTGTGGGCGCGATCCTGGCGTTGATCATCTGCGGGACGGATTTCAGCGTCATTGCACTCATTGGCATCATCCTGCTCATCGGCATCGTGAAAAAGAACGCCATCATGATGATCGACTTTGCTCTCGACGCCGAGCGCAAGGAAGGGAAGCCCCCCGAGGAAGCGATCTACCAGGCGTGCTTGCTGCGATTCCGCCCGATCATGATGACCACGATGGCGGCGCTGCTGGGCGGCTTGCCGCTCGCGCTCGGGTCGGGAACCGGATCGGAGCTGCGGCGTCCGCTCGGCATCAGCATCGTGGGCGGCTTGATCATCAGCCAGGTGCTGACGCTCTACACGACGCCTGTTGTGTATCTTGCTTTCGACCGGCTCGCGCGCCGCCTGGCTCGCCATCGCATTGGCAACCCGGTCGAGGCCGAAATGCACGCGGATTGATCGAAGGGAACTGAAAGCCACGCTGCGGCGACGACCATGAACATCTCCGAGCCCTTCATCAAACGGCCGATCGCGACTTCGCTCCTCACCTTCGGAGTGTTGCTTGCGGGCGCGATCGCGTATCGCTTTCTGCCTGTCGCGCCGCTGCCGCAGGTGGAATTTCCTACGATCTCGGTCAACGCGGGCCTCCCCGGAGCCAGCCCGTCGACCATGGCTTCGTCCGTAGCGACTCCGCTTGAGCGCGAATTCAGCCGAATCGCGGGCGTTACAGAGATGACGTCGACGAGCATGGCCGGCTCGACGTCGATCACCCTGCAATTCGATTTGAATCGCGACATCGATGCCGCCGGCCGCGACGTGCAGGCGGCCATTAACGCGGCCCAAGGCCAGTTGCCCGCGAATCTGCCCTCCCGGCCATTCTGGCGAAAGATCAATCCAGCCGATTCTCCCGTGATGATTCTGGCGGTGCGTTCCGACGTGCTGCCGATCAGCAAGTTGTATGACGTCTCGGATTCGATCATCGCGCAGAAGCTTTCGCAGGTGGAAGGAGTCGGCCAGGTAAATGTGGGCGGCGGCGCCCGCCCGGCCGTCCGCATCGAGCTGAATCCTTCGGTGCTGGCCAACTATGGCATCGGTCTCGAGGATGTCCGCACGGCACTCGCGGGCGTGAATTCGAATGAACCCAAGGGACAGGTTGCCAACGGGCTGGTCCGTTGGACGCTCACCGACAACGATCAACTATTCGATGCGAATCACTACCGTCCCATCATCATTGCCTACCACAAGGGCGCCCCGGTGCGCCTTGAGGACATTGCGGACGTCGAGGACTCGATCGAGGACGTCCATACGGCCGGGCTCGTAAATGGCAATCGCAGCGTATTGCTGATTATCTTTCGCCAACCGGGTGCCAACATCGTCGGCACGGCGGACCGGATCCGCGCGCTTTTCCCAGAGTTGCAAGCCTCGATTCCGGCTTCGATCCATCTCAGCGTGGCGATTGACCGGACCACCACCATTCGGGCCGGCGTAAAGGACGTTCAGATTACGCTGCTGATCACAGTATTCCTGGTGATTCTGGTGATTTTCGTTTTCCTGCGCAATCTCTGGGCCACGGTGATTCCCGCGGTCGCGGTGCCCGTCTCGCTCGTGGGCACCTTTGGCGTGATGTATCTGCTCGGCTACTCCATCGACAATCTTTCGCTGATGGCTCTCACGATTTGCACTGGCTTCGTCGTTGACGACGCGATCGTGGTGATCGAGAACATCACGCGTTATCACGAGGCGGGGCTTTCGCCGATGCAGGCCGCGCTGCGCGGCTCACGGGAAATTGGGTTCACCGTGCTTTCAATGAGCACGTCGCTGATCGCCGTCTTCATCCCTATTCTGTTGATGAACGGAATCGTCGGGCGGCTCTTCCGCGAGTTTGCGGTCACGCTGAGCGTCACGATTCTGCTGTCTCTGGGCGTGTCGCTTACCACGACCGGCATGATGTGCGCTAGGTTCCTGAAGAGCACGCCGAAGGAAGGGCATGGCCGTCTCTATCGGCTGAGCGAGCGCTGGTTCAATGAACTGCACACTGCCTACGATCACGGCCTCCGCTGGGTGCTCAAGCACCAGGCGTTCACGCTCACCGTGATGATCCTCACGATCTGCGTGAACATATTCCTCTTCATCATCGTGCCCAAGGGCTTTTTCCCGCAGCAGGACACCGGCCTGATTGGCGGATCGATCCAGGCTTCGCAGGACATTTCGTTCGACGCAATGCGTGTGAAGCAACGGCAGTTCACCGAAATCGTTACGAAGGATCCCGCGGTGCAGAGCGACATCTGTTTCATTGGTGGCGGGAACGCCATGAACAACGGCCGCATGTTTATGATGCTCGAGCCGCTTTCGGTGCGGAAAATCAGCGCCGACCAAGTGATTCAGCGCCTTCGCAAGAAGCTCGCCGTCGTCTCGGGCGCCACGTTATATCTGCAGGCGAATCAGGACATTCGCGTCGGCGGCCGCTCCAGCAATGCCCAGTATCAGTACACGCTCGAGACCGAAAGTTTGCCCGATCTCGACCAGTGGTCGCCGATCATGCTGCAGAAGCTAAAGGCGCTGCCGCAATTGAGGGACGTTTCAACCGACCAGCAGAATCAGGGACTTGAAGAAGACGTCGTCGTCGATCGCGATACAGCGTCGCGGCTGGGCCTCAACGCGGCGACGATCGACAACACGCTCTACGATGCCTTTGGCCAGCGCCAGGTCTCCACCGTTTTTACCGACCTCAACGAATACCACCTTGTGATGGAAGTCGCGCCGGAATTCCAGCGCAGTCCGGACGCGCTCAGGAACATCTACGTGCGCTCACAGAACGGAACGCAGGTGCCGCTCAGCGCGTTTTCCCACTTCGCACCGGCGAATACGCCGCTTGCCGTGAACCATCAAGGGCAGTTTCCTGCCGTCACGCTTTCGTTCAATCTTGCGCCCGGCGTGTCGCTCGGCGACGCCGTCAGCGCAGTGAATGGCGTCGCCGACGCGGCTCACATGCCGGCCACTATTCGCGCCACGTTTCAGGGGACGGCGCAGGCATTCCAGGTGTCGCTCGAGAACGAGCCCGTTTTGATCCTGACAGCGCTCTTTGCAGTGTATATCGTTCTCGGCATGCTCTATGAGAGCTACATTCACCCCATCACGATTCTCTCGACGCTGCCTTCGGCGGGAGTCGGCGCGATTCTGGCCCTTCTCATCACGCACAACGATCTCACCGTGATGGCGGACATCGGGATCATTCTCCTGATCGGCATCGTAAACAAGAATGCGATCATGATGGTCGACTTCGCGCTGGACGTGGAGCGGAAGGAAGGGAAGTCGCCCGAAGAAGCGATCTATCAGGCGTGCCTGCTGCGCTTCCGGCCCATCATGATGACGACCGCAGCCGCGATCCTCGGCGGCCTGCCGCTCGCGCTCGGCACGGGCACTGGTTCCGAGTTGCGCCGTCCGCTCGGCATCAGCATCGTCGGGGGCATGATCGTCAGCCAGATGCTCACGCTGTTTACAACGCCCGTCGTTTACCTCTACATGGACCGCCTCCGCGCTCGCTTGTCGCGCCGCAAGGAAGCTCGTCCCCGTTTGAGCGGCGCCGCGGATGCGCATCCCTCGCCGATGCCGCGCACGGGCGATTAGCCGCCGCGCAGTTCGCAGGAACCGGTCGTTTGTCGTGGCCTCCACTCCTCTTCGGCGCTATAATTGGAGCTGCCAGTCAACGCTCGCCCGACGGAAACGCGAGTGGAGCCGCCCCAGCACGGCGCGGCGCACTGGAACCGCGGGAGTTTCGGCCCTCTTCCGCAGTGCAAGCTCTCACGTTGTACGTGTCTCGAACTTTGTTGCTTCCGGATCGCGGGCGTTGAAATTCACCGGTACGGACCCGGTGGATCGCGATTCACCGTCGTGGGGAAACCTTTCGCCTGGCACGCGCGTGCCGGAATAGCCATAAAGGATCCGCTGTGAGACTCAGCCTACGGTTGATTCTTTCTTTGGTCATTGGAATCAGCCTAGTTACGTTCTTCATCTCCAGGAATCAGGTTCGCTCCGAGAAGCGCGGCCTTCGCGCTGATCTGGAGAGGCGCGCCGAAATTCTGGGCGAGAGCCTGGCGGAGATTGTCGAACCTGCCGTCGAGCGTGGCTCGCACGTGCAGCTCCGCCGCATCGTGGATCGCTTCGAAAATCGCGAGCGTCTCGCGGGGGTCATCGTCTACGATCCTGCCGGGAAAATTCTTGCTGAAAGCGCGAGTCTTTCGAATCGAATCACGCCCCCACGGGTTCCGTTGGATCGTTTGACGGCACAAGGCGAGGGCGTCAGCGAATTTGTCACTCTCGGCGGCGAGCCGATGAACGCGTACTACCTCGGAATGTACGACGATGACGGCAAACCTCAGGGCATCCTCGCAATTTTTCACGATGCCAGTTACATCGAGGCTCAAAGCAACACCATCTGGCGCGAGACGATCTGGCACGTCGTCGCGCAGGTGCTGCTCATCGTTTTCCTCACCGTTCTCATCATTCGCTGGACGATCGTCCTTCCGATTTCCCGTACCGCGCAATGGATGAAGGACCTGCGAGGCGGCCGGGTGCGCCCGCGTCCTGAGCTGCCGAAAGAGGGTTTCCTCGCTCCCTTTTCGCAGGAGGTGGTGAAGTTTGCCCGCAGCCTTACGGAGGCGAGGGCTGCCGCGGAACAGGAGGCGCGCCTGCGCGAAAGCGGCGAGTCGCTTTGGACGCCCGAGCGCCTGCGCATCAGCGTTCAGACAAAGCTTCTCGGATCTCTTTTCGTAGTTTCGAATCGCGAGCCGTACATGCACGAGTATCGAGGGAAGGGAATCGAGGCGGTGGTTCCGGCCAGCGGTCTCGTCACCGCGCTCGAACCGATTTTGCGTTCCTGCGATGGCACGTGGATCGCTCACGGCTCCGGAGCGGCGGATCGCGAAGCGGTGGATCGCCACGATCGTCTGCGCGTGCCGCCTGACAAACCGGAATACACTCTTCGCCGCGTCTGGCTCACCAAGGAAGAAGAACAGGGCTACTACTACGGATTTGCGAACGAAGGCCTTTGGCCCTTGTGCCACATCGCTCACGCGCGGCCGCTTTTTCGCACCTCCGACTGGGAGAGCTATCAGGAAGTGAATCGCAAGTTTGCCGACGCCGTGCTCGAAGAGATGTCCGGCACGGAGCATCCCTTGCTGCTGGTGCAGGATTATCACTTCGCTCTGCTTCCTCGCATGGTCAAGGATGCGCGGCCGGATGTTCGCGTCGCGATCTTCTGGCACATTCCGTGGCCGAATCCCGAAGCCTTCGGCATCTGCCCGTGGCAGCGCGAATTGCTCAACGGTCTGCTCGGCGCGGATCTGGTCGGCTTCCACACGCAGGCGCACTGCAATAATTTCCTCGAGACGGTCGACGGCGCGCTTGAATCCCGCATCGAGTGGGAGCGTTTCGCCGTCAAGCGTCTCGGCCACCGCACGTTTGTGCGTCCGTTTCCGATCAGCGTCGATTGCCGCGAATGCAAACCGATCCCGGCGAACTGGCTACGTCCCCCTACGAACTGCGCGCGTCGCTGCTCAAGAATCTGGGGATCGAGGCGAGCTTTCTCGGCGTGGGCGTTGACCGCGTCGACTACACGAAGGGCATCATCGAGCGCTTTCGCGGGATCGAGCGGTTCCTCGAGAAGTACCCCGCTTACGCGGGCAAGCTCACGTTCGTGCAGATCGGCGCGCCCAGCCGCACCAACATCCCGCGCTATCACGATCTCTTCGACGAAGTGCAGGTGGAAGCGGCGCGCATCAACGCCCGCTTCCAGAGCGGCAACTGGAAGCCGATCGCGCTGCTCACGCGCCATCACAGCCACAAGGAAATCCTGCCATATTACCGCGCGGCCGATTTCTGCATGGTCACGTCGCTGCACGACGGGATGAATCTCGTCGCCAAGGAATATGTCGCCGCGCGCACGGACGACGAGGGCGCGCTGATCCTGAGCCAATTTACGGGCGCGGCCCGCGAGCTGCGCGACGCCATCATCGTGAATCCCTACGACACCGAGCAGCTTGCCGAAGCCATCCGCACCGCGCTCGAAATGGATTCCGACGAGCGCGCCGTCCGCATGCAGCACATGCGCCGGATCGTCAAGGAAAACAACGTCTATCGCTGGGCCGGCAGCCTGATCGCCGAGCTTTCCGACATCCGCATCGACGAAAGCGAGCCCGAGTCCGCCGTGAAGCAATCCTCGTGAAGGCGCGCGCGCGCAAGAATCGCGCCGTCACCTGTGCCTTCGACGCATGGCCTAAGATCATCGCCCGCCTTCGCCGCGCTCCCCGTCGCGCCGTCTTCCTCGATTTCGACGGCACGCTCGTAAAGATTCAGCGCAGCCCGCGCGTCGTGCGCTCTTCGGCGCGCGTCAATCGCGTTCTCGAACGCCTCGAGCGCAATCCGAATTTTTGGGTGGCCATCGTCAGCGGGCGCCGGGCGAGCGACCTCCGGCGGCTGCTTCCCGTGCGCGGCCTGCGCTATTTTGGCTTGCATGGCGGCGAACGCGACGGGCGGCCCGTCAAGCTGAGCAAGGCGTCGCGAGTGGCGCTCTCACACGCCAAACACGAAGCCGAAGCGCAGCTTGGAGATCTCCAGGGAATTTGGGTTGAGGATAAGGAATTCAGCTTTTGCGTGCATTATCGGAACGCCGATGAGGCCACGGGCCGTAATGCGGGGCGAATCCTGAGGAGGATTTTGGCTCCGTGGCGGAAATCGTTGCACGTGCTCGGCGGCAAAAAGATTTGGGAAATCCTGCCGCCCGAGGTGCCGGGAAAATTCGAGGCGGTCCAGCGCGCGCTGGCCAAGATGCCGCAGGGCGCCGCAGCCATCTACGTCGGCGACGACGAAACCGACGAAAGCGTCTTCGCGATCCTCAAGAATCAAATCACAATCCGGGTCGGCGCTAACGACGGCACCCGCGCTCGCTATTTTCTGCCCGCGCCGTCGGACGTTCTGCGCTTCCTCTCGCGCCTCGACCGCGAATTTCGCTCTTCGAAGGCGAGTCTCCGGCGGTAAAGGTCCGACGATCTGTGATAGACTTTTTCGGATCGCAGTTCTTCGCTTTTGCCGCATAGGGCGCCCGTAGCTCAGCTGGATAGAGTGTCTGGCTACGA
>CAWJDM010000002.1:0-72908 GCA_963841605.1 uncultured Acidobacteriota bacterium | reverse complement strand
TGATCGCCTGGCAAAGCTCCGACGCCTGCGCGAATCTCCGCGACGGGTCTTTTTCCACGCATTTTTCTACCAGCTGATCGAAAGCGGCCGGCAGTTCCGGACGCAGTTTGCTGGGCGGCGGCGGAGCAGCAGTCGCGATTTCATGCATGATGGCCAGGCTGCTGGCCCCGCTGAAGGGAAGCGTGCCAGTCGCAGTCTCGTACAAAACGCATCCGAAAGAGAAGATGTCGGAGCGCGCGTCGACCGCTTCGCCTCGAGTCTGCTCCGGCGACATGTACGCAACCGTTCCGACGATCGCTCCAATCTCCGTAACATCAATCAGAGTCCGCGTCTGCTCGCGAAAATAAGCTTCCGTCATTTTGGCCAGACCGAAATCGAGCACCTTGATCTGTCGGCTCGCCGTGACCATGATGTTCGTCGGCTTGATGTCCCGATGGACGATGCCTGCCGAATGCGCCGCATCCATCGCCGCAGAGATCTGCGCGGCGAATTCCAGAACCTCGCCGAGTAGCATCGCTTTCGTTTCCATCAACTCTTTCAGCGTCCGGCCTTCCACATATTCCATTACCAGAAAATCTTTCCCTTCGTGGCTTGAAATGTCGTGAATGGAGACGATATTGGGGTGGTTCAGGGCCGACGCCGCTCTGGCTTCCTTGAGCAGCCTTTGCCCCTGCGTCGAATCGGAGGAACGTCCGTGCGGGAGCAGTTTAATCGCGACCGTCCGGTATAATCTCGTGTCCGTGGCACGGAAGACTTCGCCCATGCCGCCCGCACCGATGCGGCCTTCGATCTTGTACGGACCCAACAGGGTGCCTGGCTGTAGCGAAGGTGCGGAGTGCGTCAGGGACTTCGTTTTCCCGAAAATGGTGGTGGCCGAGTCACCGTGCGCGGCGATCAACGACTCCACTTCGTTCCGCAGGGCAGGCTCCGCGCAAACGCGCAGCAGATACGCATTCCTGTCGTTCGGCGGCTGCTCCAGAGCAGAGGCGAGCAGCTCCTTTACTTGTCGCCATTGTTCCGGCGTCATCGATGGAGACTCCCTGGAAAAGAGAGGCGCTATTCTAGCCTAGCTTCCGGCGCACACGCTACCTTGGTCGCGGGTGTTTGAACGATCGTGGGCGAGTCCAGAAGAAGAGAAGGCTCTTCCCGCCGCGATCGATCGCGCCGAAAAGAGCCTCTTAGATCGATTCCACAGGCTTCGCCGGAAGAGTCCGGCGAATGCCGGCCTGTGGATTTCCCTGCTGAACAACCACAGGATCGGCGGCTTGCGCCCCTCGATCCTTCAATCAGGCTGTCGCGTTCGAAGCCCCCAGCGAACGCCGCTGCTGAAAACACTCGCGGCAATAAACGGGCCGCCCCTGTGTCGGCTTAAAGGGAACGGTCGTCTCTTTCCCGCACTGCGAGCATACCGTTTTCGTTTCGACCCGCTGAACGCTTGCCCCGCCTGAATCGTTGCTCTGCGCACGCACCGCTTTGCATGCTTTACACCGCTTGGGCTCGTTCTTGAAGCCCTTGTCGGCGAAAAACATCTGCTCCCCGGCGGTGAAAACGAATTCAGCCCCGCATTCCCCGCACTTCAGGACCTTGTCGTGGTATTCCATACGTTGCTCCGGGACCGTGTTTGCACAGGACAGGGAGCGGTGCGGGCTCGCGCCGGAAAAGCCTTTGAGCGCCGGGTACACTCCCGGTTCTCATATGCCTGCCGGCACGAAACTGCTCGGATGGAATCCAGGTTTCTAGACGCCTAATCCTGCTCACGCCGCTGCTTTTTCCGGAGACGCTTACGCGAGAGGGCCTCTTTGGCTCGACGCTTTTCACCAGGTTTCATGTAGTAGCTGTGCTTCTTGATCTCCTTGATGATGTCCTCCGACTGAACTTTTCGCTTGAACCGCCGAAGGGCATTCTCCAAAGATTCACCCTCTTGAATGACGACTTCCGCCACGCGTATTCACCCCCGTTTCCTGTTCTGAGTTGGACTGATTGGGTACTTCTAGTGTAACCGGCACACCTCGAACCGGCTAGTGAGTGCTCTTCTATCGGAGGCTACCCCCCAAGTCAAGGCTAAAATTAAAAAGGGAGACGCTCCGCCTGAGTCAACTTTTCAGTAATCCAAAATGCTCCGCCGGCTCGATTGCCGGAGGCGCACGGCAACTGTCGAATCCATGAAGCAGGCATCCCTGCTAGAATGTTCCCCTGCAAACTGAGCGTTCCGTGCGGAGAATCGAATGCCCTTGATGCGCAACGCGATCGGCGTTCTCCTGGCTGGCGGCCAGGGCGAGCGCCTTTGGCCGCTCACGCGCGACCGCGCCAAACCGGCCGTGCCGTTCGGCGGCGTCTATCGCATCATCGATCTCACGCTTTCCAATTGCCTCAATAGCGATCTGCGCCGCGTCTTCGTTCTCACGCAATACAAGGCGCTCAGCCTCAACCGGCACGTGCGCCGCGGCTGGTCGAATCTCATGGGCCACGGCGACTTCATCGAAGTGCTGCCGCCGCAAATGCGCGTCTCGCAGCACTGGTATCAAGGCACCGCGGACGCCGTCTATCAGAATATCTACTCGATTGGCAGCGAGCAATCGAACTACGTCTTCATTCTTTCCGGCGACCACATCTACAAGATGAATTACCAGACCATGCTCCAGCAGCATGCGGAGTCGGGCGCCGATGTTACCGTCGCAACCATCGAAATGGATCCAGCCGACGCCGCGCGGAAATTCGGCGTCCTCGAAACCGATGAACACTGGCGCATCATCGGCTTTCAGGAAAAACCCGCGAATCCAAAGCCTTCGCGCGTTCACGCCGGAAAGTGCAACGCCTCGATGGGCGTCTACCTCTTCAACACGCAGCTTCTTGTCCCCATTCTCATCGACGACGCGGAAGACGCCACATCCTCTCACGATTTCGGCAAGGATATTCTTCCGCGCATCATCGACAAATACCGCGTCTATGCCTACAACTTCCGCGACGAGAATAAGAAGGATGTCGCTTACTGGCGCGACGTGGGCACCGTCGACGCCTACCACGAGGCGAACATGGACCTCGTCTCCGTGTCGCCGATTTTCAATGTCTACGACAAGAGCTGGCCGCTCCACAGCTGGCAGCAGCAGTATCCGCCAGCAAAATTCGTATTCGCGGACCCCGAGAGGATGGGCGCGGCCCTCGATTCCGTCGTTGCCGGCGGGTCGATTATTTCAGGCGGGCGAGTGGTGCGTTCCGTTCTCGGTTACGACGTGCGCGTCAATAGCTACAGCGACGTCCAGGAATCGATCATTTTCAACCACGTGAATATCGGTCGGCACTGCCGCATCCGCCGCGCCATCATCGACCGCCACGTCGATTTGCCCGAGGGCACCGTCATCGGCTACGACCTTGAAGCCGACAAGGCGCGCTATTCCGTCTCCGAGGGCGGCGTCGTCGTGGTCGTCCGCCCAGAATCCCTGATCGAAGAGCCTGAGTGAGTCATTCGGAACGACCCGCGCTTCGCTGCGGGCAAAATTCATAGGGGGAAATAATGTCTACGAAAATTGTCGCCGTTCACGGCCGCCAGATTCTCGATTCCCGCGGTAATCCCACTGTCGAAGCGGACGTTCGCCTTGAGGGCGGAGCATTCGGCCGCGCCGCCGTTCCCTCCGGCGCATCCACCGGCGAGCACGAAGCCAACGAGCTGCGCGATGGCGACAAAACGCACTATCTTGGCAAAGGGGTGCTAAAGGCGGTCGCACACGTCAACGGCGAGATCGCCGATACCGTCAAGGGCCTCGACGCCGCCGATCAGAAAGCTCTCGACAAGCGCATGATCGATGCCGACGGCACTCCGAATAAATCGGAGTTCGGCGCCAACGCCATCCTCGCCGTTTCGATGGCCGCCGCCCGCGCCGCCGCGGCCGCCTTCGGCAAGCCGCTCTACAAGTACCTCGCACAATATTCGGGCGATCCCTCGGCCAGCACGCTTCCCGTCCCGATGATGAACATTCTCAATGGCGGCGCGCATGCCGATAATTCCGTCGACGTGCAGGAATTCATGGTGATGCCGCTCGGCGCTTCGAGCTTTCACGAGGCCCTGCGCTGGGGCGTCGAAGTCTTTCACAATCTGAAAGCCGTACTGAAAAAGAACGGTTACTCCACCGCCGTCGGCGACGAAGGCGGCTTCGCGCCGAATCTCAAATCCAATGAAGAGGCCCTCGAGCGCATCCTCGAAGCCATCACCGCCGCAGGCTACAAGCCCGGCGAGCAGGTTGCGATCGCCATCGATCCCGCCGCCAGCGAGTTCTACGATGGCGCATCCAAGAAATACATCTTCAAGAAATCGGACAAGTCCGCCCGCACCCCCGAGCAGATCGTCGAATTCTGGGCCAATTGGGTGCGGCAGTATCCGATCGTCTCGATCGAAGATGGCCTCGCCGAAAACGATTGGGAGGGCTGGAAGCTCGTCACGCGCGAACTCGGAAAGAAGATTCAGCTCGTCGGCGACGACATCTTCGTCACCAATCCGAAAATCTTTGCCCGCGGCATTTCCGAAGGCATCGCCAATTCGATTCTAATCAAGCTGAATCAGATCGGCACCGTGACGGAAACTGTCGAGGCGGTAGAAATGGCCCGCAAGGCGAAATACACGGCCGTCGTCTCGCACCGCTCGGGCGAGACCGAGGACGCCTTCATCGCCGATTTCGTCGTTGCCATGGGCACCGGCCAGATCAAGACCGGCTCCGCCTCCCGCACCGACCGCATCGCCAAATACAATCAGCTCCTCCGCATCGAGGAAGAACTCGGCTCCGCCGCCCGCTTCCCCGGCCGCTCCGCGCTCGCCGCGAAATAAACATCGCATTTACACAAGCCGGGATGCGCTGTATAAATCTGCGTCGGGCGTGGTTGTGCCTTGCTCTTGGTTTGGGTAACTCAATCGATCCGAATTTATGGAGGCATTCGTGAAATCGCGAATTGCACTGCCGATCTGCTTCGCCGTTCTCATGTTTTTTCCCTGCGCGGCACTCGCGCAAATGCCCTGCGAAAAGCTGGCCGACGTCACGTTGACGAATGCAACCGTCACGTCGGCGACCTCGGTCGCGGCCGGGAGCTATAAACCGCCCGCAGGGCCGGGCCTGCCCGCTCCCAGCGCAGCTTTGCCCGCGTTCTGCCGCGTCGCCGGCGTCGCCAAGCCGACGAGCGATTCCGATATCCGCTTCGAGGTCTGGCTGCCGCTCGCCGGCTGGAACGGCAAATACGAGCAGGTCGGCAACGGCGGATTTGCGGGGACGATCCCGTTCAGCGCGCTGGCAGCATCGCTGCTCGAAGGCTATGCCACATCCGGAACCGACGATGGGCACGTCGCCGCGCGGGACGCAAAGTGGGCAATCGGGCACCCGGAGAAAGTGAAGGACTTCGGCTATCGCGCCGTCCATGAAACCTCGGTGCAGGCCAAGGCACTGATCGCCGCCTTCTACGGCAAAGCAGCGTCGCGCCTCTATTTCGTCGGCTGCTCGGAAGGCGGCCGCGAAGCCTTGACGGAAGCGGAGCGCTACCCCGACGATTTCCAGGGCATCATCGCGGGTGCGCCCGCAATCAACTGGAACCATCTGAACGCTCGCGGTCTTTGGGACGAACTCGCGCTCACGGAAACTCCGGAAAGCTACATCCCGCCCGCGAAACTGCCCATCCTGCAGAACGCAGCCATCGCCGCCTGCGACACGCTCGACGGCGATAAGGACGGCTTCATCGAGAATCCTTCCCTTTGCCACTTCGACCCCGCGACCATTCAGTGCAAGGGCGATGATACCTCGGGCTGCCTCACGGCCGCTCAAGTGATCGCCGCGAAGAAAATCTACGATCCGCTGACGAATCCGCGAACCGGCGCCCTGATCGAGCCCGGCTTTTCGCCCGGTGGCGAGGCCGTGCCCGCGAATTGGCCGGTATGGATCACCGGCGGGAGCGCGGCGCAACAGGGCGTTGGGAAACTATTCGCAAATCAGTTTTTCGCCGACATGGTCTTCGAGAATTCGCAATGGGATCCGAAGAGTTTCAACTTCGATTCCGGCATGAAACTCACGGACGATAAATTCGGCGCGATTCTCAACTCCATGGACACCAATCTTCGCGCGTTCAAGGCGCACGGTGGAAAGCTCATCCAGTATCACGGCTGGAGCGACGCGGCGATCCCCCCGCTGAGCAGCGTCGAATACTTCGAGTCGGTGCAGAAAGCGATGGGCGACACGAAAAGCTTCTATCGCCTGTTCATGGTCCCCACGATGTCGCACTGCGCGGGCGGACCCGGCGCCACGATGTTCGGCAACGCCGGCGGATTCGCGGCGCCCTCAGAGGACGCGGACCACGACGTCGTGCTCGCGCTCGCACGCTGGGTCGAAGAAGGCAAAGCCCCGGATCGTATCATCGCCTCGGGCTACGTCGATGGCAACGCGGCGAAAGGCGTCGCGATGACGCATCCGCTATGCCCATATCCCCAAGAGGCGCATTACAAAGGAACAGGCGATATGAAAGATGCCGCCAATTTCGTCTGCCGCCGCCCCAGCGCCCACTGATCGCGAACGCGGTTCAGTTCCGCGCGTTGCGAATCGCCAGCAGCGCCACCACGAGCGCAGGTGCGAGGATATCGAAGTAAAGAATCGCCCCCGCGTTTCCCGGCGCGTAGGGTTGTCCGGCGTGGATCTGGTGTAGGTGAACCACGGCGGCGCCCAGCATGAAAACGCTCCAGCCGATCGCGGTCGCAATCCAAAACCCGTCCCGAAACCGCAAGCAAAGTAGCCCGAGAACCCCAAACGCGAGATTGGCGACTGCGACCTCGTATTGAAAAGGATTTCCGGCGGGCCGGCCGATCGACGCCGCAACCGGACCCGCGCGCAGCGTGTGCCCGACGAAGCCAACTAATCCGCCCAGCCCAATCGGGAATGCGAAAGCGTAAAGCAACAACACTTCGGCGATCCGCTGCTTCGTCCGCGGCCGCTTTTGCATCGCGAGGTGCAGCAGAGCCAGGACGGACCCGATCACAGCGAGAATCACGAAGATCATGGCGCGCCCATTGCCCGCTCACTTCACGAGCGTGATTTCGAAGCCGACGTTCGCCTCGCGAATGTCGTCGTTCTTGAATCCGCTTTCGGCGATGAATTTCTCGAATTCCGGGCGCGTGTAGGCCCGCTTCAGCAGCATCATCCGGAAGCTCAACTTGATGAACGCCGAATTCAGCTTGCCCACATTCATTTTGTCGACGTGCGCGTAAACCTCTTCCTTGGGCGTGTCGCGCCGCAGGTCGATGATCATCGCCCGGCCGCCCGGCTTCAGCACGCGCCGCATCTCGGCAATCGCCTTCACCGGCTCGGAAAAATTCTTGAACGCCGCCCTGCACACGATCAAGTCGAACGACTCGTCCCCAAACGGCATGGCGGACGCGTTCCCCCGCCGGAAGTCGATCTGCACTCCCGCCTCAGCCGCGTTTTTCCGCGCGATCTCGACAAACGTTTCGCTGATGTCGAGCCCGGTGACGCTGTAGCGCCCGAATTTCGCAAGCTCGATCGACAGGTATCCCGGCCCCGGCGCTACTTCGAGCACGCTCGCTCCCGCCGGCAGTTGATCCGCCAGCCGCGCGGCCAGTTTCTCGAATTCCGCGTAATCCTTGCGCGTGACCTTCGCGTACCATCGCGCGATCCCGCCTTCCATCCCCATTCCTTTGTAAGCCTTCGTTTCCATCGCATTCACCCTGCGAGCCCCTGGCGAGCTATCATCCTTCAACACTCAACAGTTATTACGCATCGTGCCCGCGAAAATTACGTCCCCGGCTCACAGTGGCACAGACAATCCTGTCTGTGCTCTTCCGCCACCAATAATCTTCCACCCGCTGGCCGCCCGCCTTGACACTGCCTCGCCCGCAGGCTAGTTTTCTCGACGCGCTTCTGCGAGGCCCATTGAAATCGTTCCGCAAGTTCATGCAGCGCATGCCGTTCTACGGCGCTTACAAATCCCTCAGTCACTATCCCGACTACTGGTATTGGAAGCTTCGCAGTCATCCGGTCCGTTCGCCGCATCTCCTGAAGCAGCGCACCGTGATCGAATACGCCCGAAAATTCGGCCTGCGCACGCTGGTAGAAACCGGCACCTACTACGGCGAGATGGTTGCAGCGGTAAAGAATCATTTCGATCGCATCTACTCGATCGAATACGATCCCGCGCTCGCGCAGCGAGCCACGCGCCGCTTCGAGCGCGACCCGCGCATCCGCATCCTCGAAGGCGATAGCGCCATCGTACTGCCCGAGATCTTGAAGTCGCTCGATGCGCCCGCGCTCTTCTGGCTCGACGCCGGCTACTGGGGCTGGGATCAGCTGCGCCGCGACCCCGCGCGCCTCTCCGCCGAAGTCGAAGCCATCCTCGGCCACTCCGTAAAAGGTCACGTCATCCTCATGGACGACGCGCGCATGCTCAACGGCCAGAACGGCGCGCTCACCTTCGCCGAATTCCAGTCCCGCGTCTCCGCCCGCTTCCCCGACCGCGCCATCGAATTGCGCCACGACATCGTCCGCATCGCACGCAGGTGACAGGTCGCCGGCCCCGGCGTTTCCTTAATTAGACTTGGGGGCAAGCAATTCGTCATTCTGAGCGAAGAATCTCTCTTACGCTCGGGCAATTCGCCGCCGTGGTGCTCGCCGCCGGGAATCTGCCACCCGCCTTTACTACTTCGCAAAAGTCCCATTGCCTCCGTCGTTTACTCCAGCCATTCTGCCCAAAAGGAGACCTATGGCCACGACCACCGATCTTCAAACTCTCGCCGCGACCAGGTTCGGCCTCCGGCAGCCCGGCGATCCGCCCGTTCTTCTGAATCATCCGACCCAAAGCGCCACGGC
Organism: uncultured Acidobacteriota bacterium; assembly: GCA_963841605.1. Lineage (GTDB taxonomy): Bacteria > Acidobacteriota > Terriglobia > Acidiferrales > UBA7541 > Palsa-295. Next base: position 64,065 of record CAWJDM010000002.1, on the reverse strand, counting down.
CATCGACGGCTGGAAATCCGCGCTTTTCGGCACGCCATTCCTGGCTGCCGGCACGTTCCTGGGCGCCACCGCGTTCGGCGGACCCGATCCGCGCAAGCACGCCCCCGGCTGGGTGATGGGCATCATCGCGGGGGCATTCTTCTTCGGCGGCCTTTTCTTCCTCGTTCACGGCCTGCACGGAGTGCTCCGGAAAGGAAAATGGCAGCGCGAAGCGGCGCGGCTTCCCGGCCAGCCCTGGCTCTACGATTTTCACTGGCATCGCGAAGGCGTCGCGTTTTCCGCCTTCGATGAAATGCTCAAGCGGCTTCTCGCCGCGCTGGGGTGGAACGCCTTCCTCGCGCCGTTCGCCTGGGTGGGCGTCGAGCACTCCTGGCCGTTCCTCGCTGTCGCAATCGCGCTCGGTCTGTTCGGCCTGATTCTCTGGGGCCGCTGGTGGACGATGCTGCTCGACCTGTTCCGCTACGGCAACAGCTACCTCAGCTATGAAGGGTTTCCCTATTCGCTCGGCGGGCCGCTTCGCGCGCAGCTTCGCCTGCGGCACCACGTCTCGATGCTCGATGAGCTCACGCTGACCCTGCGCTGCGTCCAGGAAAAATACGTCACCACCAGGGGCGCGGACAACCGCAGCGAAACGCAGGTCGTCTGCTACGAGCTCTACAGCGAAGCCGCAACCCTCGATCGCGCGCGGCTCGCCAGCCTCGCCAGCGGCCCCATCCCGGTCGAATTCCGGGTGCCCGCGGACCAGCCGCAGACGAATCTCGCGGCCACTCCGCCAACCTATTGGGAGATCGAAGCGAATGGCAAAGCTCGCGGCGCCGATTACCAGGCGTATTTTCTGGTGCCCATCTACAAAACGTCCTGACAATGGAACTCGCACGCCGAAAACGGCTATTCGCTCTCGGCGTAGCCTTCGCATTGTTGCCGATCATCCTGTGGGCCGTCTTGCCCGATTCCCTCTTCCCAAAGATCGCCGGCTTGTTTCGCGCCGACGATCGCCTGGTCGAAGCCTACGGTTTTATGGCAGGAGCACTCTGTCAATTTGTCGCGGTTTGGTTTTTCAACCGCGCGCACCAGCGCCCTAGGGACTGGATTTCCGTTTGCGGCATCGTCCTTACCGTCTGCTCGGCCTTTGCCATCTTTGTGTTTTGGGGCGCGACGGCTGCCGTCACATTGCAAGGTTGGTGATTCGGGGAACTTCGAGCGCGAACCCTACTTTCTCGTCTTCTATCCGATCGGTTTCTCCATACGCTGCTTCTCATCGTTTGCAATTGATGGAAGCGGTCGCCGGCTGAATGTCGGCAGGAACACCAAATCGCTCTGCGGCACCGTCTCCGTCGGCCGCCCCGCTTTGCGCCACGCGGCCAATCCGCCCACAATCACAAACGCGTTGAATCCTTGTTCCCGCAGCGTATGCGCCACACGGGCGCTCGTCGCTTCGCGCGCTCAAGTGCAGTAGAGATAAATATCCTTGTCCTTCGGCAGCTTGCTGATTTCCGCCGCGAGGTTGTTCGGTTCGATCCGGATCGAATCTTTCATCCGCGTGGCGCCCGCATCGTAGTAGCCGTGGCTCCGCACGTCGACGAGCAACACCTTCTTGGAGTCTTCCGATTGCAGCTTCCTGGCCAGCTCCGTCACCTGCACGCGCGGCACCACGCGGAACACGCGATTCTTCCGATAAATCCGAATTCGATATGCAATGAACACAATCGCCGCCACCACCACCGCGATTTCCACCACGTGCCCCGCCGTCCGAAACCCACGCGTGATCGCCGCAATAAAATCGCGAAACACGTAGCCGATCGTGCCGTATGCCAGCACGTACAGGCTCGCGCCGACGATGTCCAGCCCGAAAAACTGCCAGAACGGCATCTTCATGCTACCCGCGAGCGGCGGCGCCATCGTATTCACGCCGGGAATAAATTTCGCGACCAGCAGCGCGGCTCGCCCGCGCTTGTAGAACGACTCGGCCGACCGCATGATGCACGTCTCGGGATTCACCGACACCTTGCACAAAAAGCCAAGCAGCGCCCACCCCGTGTAGCTGCCGAGCACGTAGAGGATCACGTCGCCCAGCAGCATCGCCGAAATCGCAAACAGCAGCGTCTCCGGCGCGCGCAGCACATGCGATGCCGACGCGGCGCCGCCCGCCACCAGCGCCAGCGACGCGGGCACGGGCAGCCCAATCGCTTCGCCGAAAACAAACAGTGCGACGACAAGATAGCCGTGGCGAACAACGAGAGAGATCACGTCGAAAGTATGCATGTGTGTATGTAGCTTAGATTCCGCGGTGGCAACTCCGATTCGTTCCCAGTCTCCGCCGCTAGCGTCTATCTACATTGTCTCACCCTACTGCAAATAAAAGGCTTGTTCCTCTGCTCTCGGCCGCTGTGACGTAGATCACATCAACTTGTGCGGCAAGTCACCGCCCGAATCTTCCGATAAGTGTGAATGTAGACCTGTCAGCACAGCAGCCCACTTTGGCATAGGCGGCAGGGCGCTGAGCATGTAAATCCGATTTGTGGGGGTTCATCATGACCGTAGCGACAACGATAGAAAAGGCTCCATCGCCGGCCTCGGTCGAATTCGGCCATCACGATCTTCCGATCCCGGGCACCTACATGTTCGATGGTGAAGCGGCCATGAAGGGCTACAACCTCAACAAAATGTGCTTCTCGTTCAATAACGCCGAGAATCGGGCGGAATTCAAGAAGGACGAAGACGCCTACTGCCGCAAGTACAGCCTCACCGACGAGCAGCGCAAGGCCATCCTCGAACGCAACGTCCTCGCGATGATTCATAACGGCGGATGCATCTACTACCTGGCGAAGTTCGCCGGAATTTTCGGCCTCACCGTGCAGGACGTGGGCGCGCAACAGCGCGGCATCTCGGTCGATGAATTCAAGAAAATGCTCAAGGCACAGGGAGAATAACCATGGCACGCGTCGTTGGCGGACTCACCACATCGCACATTCCCGCAATCGGCAACGCGGTTCCGAAGGAGCAGCAGCTCCTCAACGATCCCTACTGGAAGGAATTTTTCGCCGCGTATCCGCCGGCGCGCGCCTGGCTGCAAAAAGTGAAACCTGATGTTGCGGTTGTGATCTACAACGACCACGGCCTGAACTTCTTCCTCGATAAGATGCCCACGTTCGCCGTCGGCGCGGCCTTCCAATACCAAAACGCCGACGAAGGCTGGGGCATTCCGACGATCCCATCATTCCAGGGGGATCCCGAGCTCTCCTGGCACATCATCAATTCGCTGGTGCAGGACGAATTCGACGTTACCTCATGCCAGGAGATGCTCGTAGACCACGGCTTCACCGTACCCATGTCGCTCTTCTGGCCCAACCATTCCTACGGCGGCGTGAAGACGATTCCGGTCTGCATCAACACCGTCCAGCACCCGCTGCCTTCGCCGATGCGCTGCTTCAAGCTCGGCCAGGCGATCGGCCGCGCCATCGAATCGTATCCTAAGGATCTGAAAGTCGTGGTGATCGGCACCGGCGGGCTATCCCATCAGCTCGATGGCGAGCGCGCCGGCTTCATCAACAAGAAATTCGATCAGCTCTGCCTCGACAAAATCGTGAATGAACCGGAAATCCTCACGCGCATGTCCATCCACGAATTGGTTCGCCAGGCGGGCGCGCAAGGAGCCGAATTCATTCTCTGGCTGGCGATGCGTGGCGTCCTCCACAATCGAGTGACGAAGATTCACAGCAGCTACCACATCGCCATCTCGAATACCGCGACAGGCCTCCTCGTCTTGGAGAACGCGGCTTAACGCTCGTAGCGCCGGCTTGCCCTGAGTCGTACCGAAGGGCGTCTCGCCGGCCTTCGAAGGCGACGCCGATTCGAGCTTGTCGTGGAACGGGGATTCGTGGCACCGGGCTGCCTCCCTCAGCACCCGCCGCGAATCCCCTCTTCCTCTCTAGACCTTGCCTGGTTGCGGGCTCTGTGAACTCTGCGCCTTCTCAGTGTGCTCTGTGTTTAGTGAGGCGCACACAAACTCCTCCTGCTCTCGTGATTTCGTCGGTGTTAAGTCGCGCCAATCCGAATCCTCCCGCGCCTTCTTATCATCGAACTGGTGTGGCGAGCATGCTGCGAACCGGTGCGTCCGGCGCCGTATGCTAGAATTTGCCTGCTAAGAGTCAGATTCGGAAGGGGCGAAATATTATGGAAGCCGCAACTACCGTTGTCACACCCGCCCGGTTCGAGCAAGGGCTTCGCTACGCGGATTTCCTGGCGGAAGCCACCGTCAATCGCGACAAATTCGAGCAGTATTACAAGGATTCTCCGCTCACCGCCGACGACATCTCGTTTTTTAAGAAAGCCGTCGCGCTGCCGAATGGCCCCGCAAGAATACTCGCGCTCGCGGAAGCCTGGTGCGGCGACGTGTATCGCGAGCTTCCGACCGTAGCCCGCATCGCCGAAGCGACGGGCGCGGACCTGCGCGTTTTTCTCCGCGACCAAAATCGCGACATCATGGACGAATATCTCAGCAACGACGGAAGATCACGCGCGATCCCCGTGTTCGTCTTCTACACGAAAGACACGCGCTACATCACGCACTTCACGGAACGCTCGGCCGGCGCCCACGCCGAGCTCGCCGCGATCCTGGATGAGGTCCGGACCCAGCTGAATCTGCCGCAAGGCACAACCTTCGCAAACGCGCCGGAGGCCAGCAAGCAGGTCTTCCTCCGCGAGGTAATCGCGAAAATCCGCCCGCGCTTCCCCGATTGGCAGAAGGAATCGATCAAAGAGATGCGCGCGCTGCTCGCGTCTGCGCTAAACCTGCCCGATCGCGGATAAGCCAGCCGCATGGCCACCCAAACTCCCATCGTCTATACGATCCGCGGCTGCGACGCCTGCGTAAAGCTTCTGCGAAAATGGGACGCCGAAGGCGTCGCCTACGAAGAGCGCCGCGTCGAGCTAAGTCAATCGGTGCTGGACGAAGCCCGCACCTACGGCGATATGGTCCCCATCGTGGTTTGGCCGGATGGCCGCGTCGAGCAAGGCTTCGAAGGCACCCTCGGCTGCTTCATCTGACGGCCTGATCACCTCTTATTTCCTGCGGAGCACTTTGCTGCGGAAGTCCGGCCAGAATTCCTTCGCGATGTTATTCAGAGCGGCGGATTCCATTTGCGTCGCCCAGTTCGTGGCAGTCTGGCTAATGCCGCGCTCCTGTGGCGGATAGTAGGCGTTCGAGAGAGCCGCTTCCAGTCCATTGCCCCCAACCTCGGACCAATTGAAGCTCGTTCCACCCGAGTCCGTTTTCGTGAGAACAGAACGGGACAGCGCGTAACCGATGCGCCGGAAAAAGCCTCCGTGGCCCATCGTGTAATACCGGGGATCCTCGTGAGTCATCGCGGGCACAATGGCCTCGGTAAAGTACGTCCCCGACGTTCCGTCCACGAAGGCGCGCCAGTAATAGCGGCCGTACCCCGCAATCCCGCTGCCCAGCTCCGGATCGGAATCCAAGCCATACGACTGCGTGGCAACGATTCCCGTCCACACGAAGGACGAATAGTCGAAGCTGTCGTGCCACGCCAGCACGAATTTGCCGCGCGCGGAGAGTGGTGGAAGCTCCGTATTCGCGCTCACAGCCGCGAAATTGGGAACCACGTACATCATGCGCTTCGTCTGCTGGGGCTGGGATTGATCTTGTTTCGTATTCTGGTCCGAACTCTGACCCGCCCCCGAAGTGGCGCCGCTGTCTGATGGCGGTGCGGAAGTCGAGTTGCCTTGCGTTGCGGGGTTTTGCTGTGGGTGCTCTGACGGATTCGATTGGCCGGCAGCCTGCGTTTGAGCACACGCCATCGCGGGGACGAGAACCATCAGCAGAGTGAATGCGGCGTTTCTCACTGCGAGCAAAGTTTCCTCCCATTCGTGCGGGCGGGACTGCGCCGGGGCAGAATCAATTTTACCTCTAATAACAACAGATTCCCTTCTGATGCAGCATTCACACTGAAGAGTTTCCCGGCGGGCGAACCTAATATCACGGTCATCCTCGCCCTGCGCTGTCGGCGCCACATCGGGTATTTTCCCTGCTCCGGCGGGCGCATCAATGATGCTCTCGTCGGGAGGTTAAACCGGGTTTACATGGTCAAGAAAAGCCAATTTTGGCCGTTTTTGCACCATGACTCGCGCCTGGCCCAAATACTTTGTCGCACCATTCACTCGGGCTTATAATCCGCGGGGCTGTCGGGCAGTCAGTTGCTCCGGCGCGGGCCGGACGAGGAGAAATGCGATGAAACGTTACGCCATGATCGTGGCAGGCCTTGTGGGATTACTGGTTTCGCCGCTCGTCGTTCGGGCGCAGGCGCCGAGCAACGCCGACGCGATTCGGCAGCAATACAACACGGTGAAGAACAACCTGCTCAAAGCCGCGGACAAAATGCCGGACGACGGCTACGATTTCAAGCCCACTCCTGAAGAACGCAGCTTCGGCGGATGGGTTGCGCACGTCGCCGACGCCCAAACAGGCGGCTGCTCGCGCGCCCTCGGCACGCCGAAAACTCCGAGCGCCGGCTCGAAAACGACGAAAGCTGATCTCGTCGCCGCGCTGAAAGATTCCTTCGACACCTGCGACGCCGCCTATGCCGCGCTCACCGACGCGAACGCCAGCGAGCCCATACAAAGCTACCGCGGGCCAACGCCGCGCCTCGCCGCTCTAGCGGGCAACGTGGAGCACGACAACGAATGCTACGGCTCGATGGCCGTGTACCTGCGGCTCAAGGGCATCGTCCCGCCCTCGAGCGAGCCGCGCCACTAGAAACCGACTCACAAATATTCGCGGAGTGCTGAAGGCTCGTTAGCCGACTGTAGTCAAGCCGCGGAGCGTGCGCCCTTTTTGCTCGTAGAGTGCGTGGTCCGCGCTGGCCAGCAGGGCCAGCAGCGAGTCTCCATCTTCCGGATAGATGGCAACGCCGACGCTTGTCGAGATGCGCGGCAATTCGTCCTGACTCGCAATGCCTTCGCAGATGCGGCGCGTCACATCGCGGGCCGCTTCCTTCCCGGTTTCCGGCAGAATCACGGCGAACTCATCCCCGCCGTAACGCCCAGCCGTATCGACTGCGCGGCAATTCAATCGCAGAGCTTCAGCAACGCGGCAAATCGCCCGGCTGCCGACCGCGTGCCCGTACGTGTCGTTGATGCGCTTCAGCCCGTCGACGTCGAAAAGCGCCAATGAAAACGGCCTTGCGGTGCGCTTGGTGCGTTCAATTTCGGCGCCGACGGCGTCGACCAGCCGCCGGTAATTCGCAAGTCCCGTCAGGGGATCGCTCGCAGCCAGATGGCGGACGTGCTCGAACAGTCTCACATTGTCGAGCAGGGCGCCTCCCAGCAGCACGAAGTAGCTTGTGAACTGCAGCCCGACTGCAAGCGCAAATGGACCGTCGAACCGGCGTTCCGACTGGCTCGCCGCGAAACAGCAGGCCACGCTCAATCCTGTGGTCAGGTACAACGAATGATCGAATGCGGAATGCGCGTAGTCCAGCCGCCGGTAATAGCCGATCGTCGCGATCAGAAAGAGCAACGCAGGGAACAGGTTCCCGGGCCTCGGAAATATTCCGCCGGGATTCACCACGAAACCTACGGGCAGCCACCCGTGCATTTTGCTGAGTGCCGTCGCCAGCAGCCCGAGGCCGCACAAGGCGATCGCGATCTCCCGGGCTGGCCGGCGAGACATCGGCAGGCGGCGCTCGACGTACAGCGCGGTGACCATCAGCAGGGCCACGATCGTGCACCCAACGACCCACGTGGTCGGGTCGCGCAGCCTCTCATCGGAATCGGGTTGCCGATACCGAAAAATGAACAAGCTCGAGCTGATCAGCGTGACGCCTACGATCACGAATCCCAAGGAGAGAAGAAGCGACAGGCGATCGCCGGTGCCGCGGAATCTTGCCAACGCGATCACCGCGAACGTGAGTGCGAGGAACCCGGTGGTTATCTCGATTTCAGCATACATCCACAGATCGAGTACGACATGGGAATGCCGCATCCATGCGGCCAGCGCCAATACGCCGGCTGATCCGGCGAACAATAGCCAGCCCAGCTCACGGGCCGCCAAGCGCGCCCGCGCGCCAGTCGCGTTATTCGCCCAAGCCCTCACCTGCCCCGACCCCGATTTTCAGCCTATCTCCAACAACCCGCGTTGTGGGGCGCTTCAATGCGATCGTGTGTTCCGTATGGTAATGAGCTCTTTGCACTTCTTGGTGTGATCCCGATCACTGCGATGGATATGGCATCAGGGTAGAAAAATTGGTAATTGTCAGGCGAGCGCATATGGCGTTTAGGCAACCAGTAATCGGCGTTTTTAAAATGGTCGCAAGGATTCTGGGCGGGCTGCTGATCGTTCTTGGGATTCTTGCTCTTCCGCAAATGCGATTCCTCACGGGACGTTTGGAAGGCAGCTTCCGATTGCTTGCCTCTCTTGCGGCGGTGCTTGCGGGCGTCGCGTGGCTGGTCGCGGTAGAGTTGTTTTTCCGCTTTTTCGATCAGTATCTGTCGCGCAACTAACAGTCGTTCCGCTCCGGTGATTCGCCGCCGGCCGCGTGATCCGGTTTATCGCGAGCATCTCGGCGGCGTTTTCAAACAGCTTAAGCTATTTAGGAGGGGCGGGCGGAGCGCCGCTCGGCGCTGGTGCCGTCGGCGGCGCGTCTGGCGGCGGTGGCGTCAGCGTGAATTTGCCGTTGACAACTGGATTGCGGTCCTCACCCTCGCAGTCCTCGTAGACCATGCGATGGATGTGCGCCACTCGTTCGTAGGTGCGCTTCATGTGCCACGGCGCCGTGAGATTGGCCGGATCGATGATGGTCATCTGATCTTCCAAATGCCCCGGGTCGATCATCCGCATTCTCTCGATGAAATGCGCTTGCTGCGTCAAAATGCCGATCGTTAGGAATCCCTCTACGTCCCCAAACGCCGACACGGCACTGCCCGAGTCTGAAGGGCCGTATGGATCTTTCACCGCAATCGTATCCATCACGAGCGTCTGTCCCTCCCAATGGCCGATTGAATCGCCCCAAGGCGTCGCCCACAGGTCATCTTTCGGCGTGTGCTGGCGTCCGTCCGTGTAGATGTGACGAATCTCGCGGCTCGAAAAAATCAGCGCCGTTTCTTTCGGCGTCACCAGAACCTCGAACATCAACGGTGTGTCGAGCATCAGGCCCGGGTATCCGAACGTGCAGGCCGTGAAAGCCCCGCCCGGATCTTCTCCGCGCGCGACAGCCGCAAGCCTCTTGCGTTCCTTCGCCTGCATGGCGTCGACTTTCGCCTTGGTCGCGGCGTTAAGCGGCGGCGACCACTCCATTTGTTTGAGCACTTGCTCGAGCGTCTGATTGAATCCGCCCGTCGCATCCGGAGTCGCGCCGACGTTTTCCCACTGCCCGCTCCAGTCGGGCAGTCCCGTGGACGTGGACGTGCCCGCCGTTGCTACCGCCGTTGCCACCGACGTTGCTACCAATGTCGCCACGCACGCCAGCAGGATCGCCGCAGCTTGTCCGAATCTCCGCAAAATCATTTGCCGCCCCCTTGCGGCGGTGGTGCGCCGATCAGGGGCCCGTTGGGCCCGGTTCCCGAAAGATACTGCCCGCCCTTGACGGTCCCATGGCGCATAGGGTGGATGACCAGGGTGACCTTGTCACCCGCCTTCAAGGTTCCCGGCCGCCACCCAACTCGCGCCAGATGCTCCGGGCTCGTCATCTCGATGCTCCATTCGTCTTCGCTGCCGGCGTCATTCTTCACGAGCACTTGGATGAAGACATGCGGATTGTTCCAGCGGAAATCCTTGACGGTTCCCTGCAGCGTCACCTTCTTCGACTGGTCGAACATCGCAAACGAATGGTGCGCAAGCGCCGGGCTTGCCGCCAGCATCACGGCGATGGCGACGCCGATCGCGACAAAAGCATAATTCAGCACCTTGCGCATTTGTTCCCCCACAGATCCGGAATTCCGCGTCTTCTCTCTCGAGGCGAGTGCCAGGAGGACCGCCGTTCGGCCTGGATTATACCCCTGGAGACATTTGTGAAATCCGTTTTTAGTGACAGCTACCTTCAATCTATTTGGGCAATGGGAAGCCAGTCATGCAGACGACGGTTCGGTCCGCCTCTGCCGGTTTCGCATGGGCGAAGCCGAGGTTGGCCGCGCACAGAACCTCGCCCTTCAAAATGAGGCTGGTGTTGTTATCGAGCGGCGCATTCGTCTTGCTGGCAATCAAAATTCGCTGGGAACCATCGGGCGACAGCACCCAAATGTCGCTTTGCAGAATCTCCGAAACGTAGATGTTACCCTTTGCGTCCAGCTCGACTCCATCGAGGAACGAGTATCCGGCAGGCAGCAGCGGCTTTGGTTCGCCAGCCGATCCGTCTTCCTTGATCGGAATTCTGAGCACCATGGGATCGCCGTCGGTGACGGCAATAATATTCTTCTCTTCCTTGTCGAGCGCGAGATCGTTCACGCCCGCGTAGTATCCCGAGTAAGGTTTGGACGGTGGGTTGAGCAGCGGATCGGCCGACCACAGGTCCACCTTCTTGCCGTCCGGCGAAATCTTCCAAATGGCCGAGTAGGTGAGGTCGGTCATGTAGACGTTGCCGCGCGAGTCGACAGCCACATCGTCGGGAAAACAGAACGGCCAGCCATCCCCTCTCGTTGCAAGGGCTGTCACCGCGTGCGTCTTCGCGTCAATTTTGTACACGCCCGAGCGGGTGACCGTCGCATCGCGGCACGGGGCGTGGAAGGCGCTCCTCAAATCGCCGGCATCGTATTTCGAATGCTCTTTGTACGCGACGTAGATGTTGCCTTGCCTGTCGAGGTCGAGCCCGCTCAAATCTCCTTTGCCGCTCTCTTCCCTCGACGGCACCCAGGCGATGTGTTCGTAGCTTCCGTCATCCTTCAGCATCACGACTTCGCCGGTGTGAAACTGAGTAGCGTAAATGTTGCCTTGCGAATCGATTCCCAAACCTTCGGGCGTGTCGGGAAGCTTGGCCATCACCCAAGCTTTGAATTGCGCCGATGCGGAGGGCGCACAAACAAAGATCAAAGAAAATATAGGAGTCAGAAGCACCGAAAGCTTCCGCTCGCGCAAGCGCGATGAAGGCATGCTGTCCTCCCCGTGGTCGTTAACTCAAGATCGCGATGGGAAGTATCACCCTTTCCCGCTGACGAATCACTTTAAACCTAAGGCCGCAAATAGACTCTGCTGGTCTCCGTCTCTCCGTGTTCTCCATGTATTGTTCGTGTTTCTCCGGCGGACAGGCCGGCTGCGCTGCGATGGCTGCGTACGTCACGCGCTCCCATTCTTAGGCCGAGACGGGCCGCTTCAGGAGACTCAATGCGAATAGAATCGCCGAGATAATCACGATCACGGGTCCGGGGCTGAATTGAGGCAGTAAGTAGCGGGTGACGGCGAAACCCGATCCGACGGCCACGACACTGGCGACGCAGGAAACGAGCAGAAAACGCGAGAGATCATCCGTAAGCCGCCGGCCGGTGGTTGCAGGGAGTATGATCAACGCTCCAGCGAGGAGCGCGCCAAGGAAACGCAAGCCCACCAGAACCGACAGGCTGAACACCAGGAGAAAATAGAGGTTCAGCCTTTCAAGCTTCACTCCGGTTGCCGCGGCCAATTCGGGCGCGAACAGCCCCAAAATCAGTTCGTCCTTGAATCGGAAAATGACCACAATAACGATCAAAACCGCGGCGATTCCGATCAGGAATGCAGCGAGCGAGAGATCCTGGAACCGGCCGAACAACGCCTCAACAAGGTCTTCCTTTGGAGTCAAGACGGCGCCGATGGCGACCGACGCCGCGAATACCACGCCAATCATGGCGTCGGTTGCGAGGCCCGTTTTCTTCTGAAGCTGCCAGATCAGGAGCGTCCCTAGAAGCAACGTCGCCCCGCCGCCAATCAACGGATTGAAGCCGAAAAGAAAGGCAAGTCCCAGGCCGGGAAGCGCCACGTGCGAGATCACGTCGCTGGCCAGAAGCATTCGCTTCATGAGCGCGAAGCTGCCGACCAAGCCGGCGGCTACGGCGAAGAGAAGGGCCACCACCACTGCGTAGGTTTCGCCTGAATAAAGCATCCGCCGATCCTTTAACGCTCGTGATGGTGCGCGTAGAATTTCACGGGGGCTGAATAGACAGCTTCGAGAGTCTCGGGCGTCAGGATTTCCCTGGGTGGACCAAAGCAAGTCTTTCCTTTGCTCAGGCACAGGACTTTGGTCGCGAACTGATAGACGACGCTCAAATCGTGTGAGACCAGAAGAACGGTCATATGGCGCTCGCGCTGCAAGTCTCGAAGCAGTTCGTAGATATGCGCCTCCGCAAGTTCGTCGAGACTTGCGGTTGGTTCGTCGAACAACAGTACGTTTGGATCGCCCAGCAAAGCGAATGCGATCAGCGCCTTCTGGAACTCGCCTCCGGAGAGTATGCCGACGCTGGTTTCGAGCAGTTCCGGCGTAAGACCCACGGTGGCTGAAACGGAACGAACGTCCTGGGCGGAGATTTTCAGCAGCCGCGCCTTTGCTTCCAGAAGATCGCTCACGTGGAGAGGCAGGCGCCGGTCGGCAGCGATCTTCTGGGGCACGTAGCCTAATTTCGCACCGGGTGCCCACTCGATCGCACCCTCGTACGGCAACAAACCCAGTAAGGCTCGCAGCAGGACTGTCTTGCCGGCGCCGTTGGGCCCGATGATCGCCAAGCTGTCGCCGGGATCGACCGTGAAGCTCAAATCCCTGATGACCGCGCGGTTGCCAAACTGAATCTTAAGATCCCGCACGGAGAGTATGGGCGTCACGTTCGAATTCGCCTCGTCAGGCGCAGGCTAGCGCCGCCCTATGGCACCACGATTTGCGGCTGTCCGCAAGTTCCAAGCGCGCAAACCACTCACCAGTCGCCAATCGCCGTCTTTCTGACTAATCGACAGTTCGGTGATTAGAAACGCCCGCAACTCGTTGCAAACACAAGTCGGCGACCACTTCTAATCGACACAGTTAGAGAGGGCCTTTGAAGCCTTTTTCTGCTAACTTTATTGCCGGTGCGACCAGCATTGGCATCCCGAGTGAAGCCCGCCGCGGCGGGCGAAGCGAGGGATCTCTCTGCTCGGAGAGCTACATGAGCAAACGCCCGCGTCCCATCGTCCTTACAGTGCTCGACGGCTGGGGCTACCGCGCGGAGACCAAGGGCAACGCCATCGCCCTCGCGCGCAAGCCGAACTACGACCGGCTGCTCAAGGAATTTCCCAATACGCTGATTCACACCTCGGGGCCGTACGTCGGATTGCCCGAAGGGCAGATGGGCAATAGCGAAGTGGGCCACCTGAATATCGGCGCGGGGCGCATCGTCCAAATGGACATCACGCGCGTCGATGCGCTGATCGCGAGCGGCGAATTTTTCCGCCAGCCGCTGCTGCTCGAAGCGATGGAGCGCGGGCGGACGCACCAGCTGCATCTGCTGGGGCTCGTGAGCGATGGCGGCGTTCATTCGCACATCGAGCATCTTTTCGCGCTGCTGCGAATGGCGCGCGAGAACAAAGTGCAGCGCGTGTTCGTCCACTGCTTCATGGACGGGCGCGACACGCCGCCCGAAAGCGGCATCGACTTCCTCCGCGCGCTCGAGCAGAAGATGCGCGAGTACGGCGTCGGCCAGATCGCCAGCGTCAGCGGCCGCTACTACGCGATGGACCGCGACAATCGCTGGGAGCGCATCGAGAAGGCCTACACCGCGATGGTGCATGGCGATTCGGAAGTGAAATCGAGCCGACCCGATTGCGGTGATGCGAGCGAGCTACGAAAAAGGCGTCACGGATGAATTCGTGATTCCTGCCGCGATCACCACGCAGGCCGCGCCGGGAAAGCCAGCCGCGCCGCGCGGCCCGATTCGCGATGATGATGCCGCCATCTTCTTCAACTTCCGCGCCGACCGCGCGCGCCAGATCACGAAAGCGCTGATCGAGCCTCGCGAGGCAGAAGACATCGAGATCAAAATCGATGTAAGGGACCTGCGCATTGACACTTTTTCGCCACGCTCCGGAAGCGAGTATCTCGGCGTTAGGGTCACACACATTCCCAGCGGCCTTGTCATCTCAGAGCAGGATGAACAGTTGCGCGCACAGCTGCGTCAAATGCAACACGCGAAACCGACGTTCGATAAGATCTTTGACCCGGCGCGGCCCAAAAATCTCGCATTCGTCGCCATGACGCAATACGAGAAAACGTGGCCGTGGCTGCGCTACATTCTCGCGCCGGAAAAGCTCGAGCACATCCTCGCGAATGTTTTCGCCGAGCTCGAATTCAAGAATCTGCGCATCGCCGAAACGGAGAAATACGCGCACGTCACCTATTTCTTCAACGGTGGCGTGGAAAAGCCGTTTCCTGGCGAAGAACGCGTGCTCGTCCCTTCGCCCAAAGTGCCCACCTACGATCTGAAGCCGGAAATGTCCGCCGCAGGTGTGGCCGATGCGGCAATCAAGGCCATCGAAAAAGGCGACTTCGACGCGATCATCATGAACTTCGCGAACGCGGACATGGTGGGCCATTCGGGCAAGCTCGAAGCAACGATCAAGGCCGTCGAAACGGTGGACGAGCAGCTCGGCAGGATCTTCCAGGCGCTGCGTCCTCGCGGCGGGGCCTGGATCATCACCGCGGACCACGGCAACGCCGAGACGATGATCGATCCCGTCACCGGCGGCCCGCACACCTACCACACCACGAATCCCGTTCCGTTTCTTCTCGTTACGGCGGATAATCATGTGCAACTCGCGCCCGGCGGCTCGCTGCGCGATGTCGCCCCGACGATGCTCGGCGTGCTCGATGTCCCCGAGCCTCGCGAAATGACAGGTCACGATTTGCGAAAGGGGGCCAAATGAGCTCGCCCGGCGCAGCCCGGCATCCGCTAAAATGGGCATGGGGGGGAGTATCTATGCCTGTAGAAGCGCCGATTGCCGCACAGGAAGAACTGAACGTCTACGAATCCGCTGAAGCCCGCTTTGAAATTGCCGCGGAGAAACTGGGCCTCGAGCAGGGCATCTACCGCTACATGCGCTATCCCGAGCGCGAAATCACCGTCTACATACCGGTGGCGCTCGATAACGGCCTGATTGAGGTTTACACCGGCTACCGCGTGCTGCACTCGACCGTACGCGGGCCGGGCAAAGGCGGCATCCGCTTTTCTCCCGAAGTCTCGCTCGATGAAGTGCGCGCGCTCGCCGCGTGGATGACGTGGAAATGCGCCGTGGTCGACATTCCCTTCGGCGGCGCAAAAGGCGGCGTGATCTGCGATCCGTCGAAGATGTCGAAATCGGAACTGGAGCGCGTCACACGCCGCTATACAGCTGCATTGAGCGACTGGTTCGGCCCCGAGCGCGATGTCCCCGCTCCCGACATTGGCACGAACGAACAGGTGATGGCCTGGGTGATGGACACGTACTCGATGCACGTTCGCCAGGCCACCACCGCCGTTGTGACCGGCAAGCCGCTCGATCTCGGCGGCTCGCGCGGACGCCGCGAAGCCACTGGCCGCGGCGTGATGATCTGTTGCAACAAAGCGATCGAGCAGCTGCGAATGAAGCGCGAAGGCTGCCGCGTCATCATCCAGGGCTTCGGCAACGTCGGCTCACAGGCGGCGCTCCTGATGCACGAGGCGGGGTACAAAATCATCGGCGCGGCGGACGTCAACGGCGGCCTCTACAACGAAAAGGGCATCGACGTTCCCAAGCTGTACGATTGGGTCTACACGCTGCGGAAGCCGCTGCAGGAATTTGACGCCGGCGAGAAGCTGACTTCGCGCGAGATTCTCTTCCGCCCCTGCGACATTCTGATTCCGGCAGCCATCGAAAATCAGATTACGTCCGAGAACGCGCACCGCGTCGATTGCCGCATCCTCTGCGAAGGCGCCAACGGTCCCACTACCGCTCACGCCGATGCGATCATCGAGAAAAAGGGGATCTTCATCATCCCCGATATTCTCGGAAACGCTGGCGGAGTCACCGTCAGCTACTTCGAATGGGTGCAGGACCGCCAGGGCTTTTTCTGGCGCGAGAGTGAAGTGAACGAGCGCCTGCAGGACGTGATGGAGCACGCCTTCGATCAGGTGGTTCTGTACGCTCGCGCGCACAACGTGAACAACCGCATCGCCGCCTATATCGTCGCCATTGACCGCGTAGCTAGGGCCTTGAAATTACGCGGCTTCTACGCGTAAACTACGCCGCACTCAACCCGATTTAGGGAGGCACGCGTGTTTGCTGACTCGATATCCCACGGAGCGGTCAAATCCGAAGAAGAACACCGGCGGGACCTTTGCGTCGTCGGCCGGTGGATCCACGAACGCGGCTTCGTCGCATCGACCGACGGCAACATGTCGGTGCGGCTGGGCGCGGACCGCATCCTGACGACTCCCACCTGCATGAGCAAGGGCATGATGACCCCGGACGATATGGTCATCACCGACATGACCGGGCGGCGGGTGAGCGGATCGCGCAAGCCATCCTCCGAAATCGGCATGCATCTTCTGATCTACCGGCTGCGCCCCGAGGTCAACGCCGTGTGCCACGCGCATCCTCCGACCGCGACGGGATACGCCGCGGCGGGTTTGGCGCTCGATAAACCGATCCTGTGCGAGCTGATCATCGGGCTGGGATCGATTCCTGTGGCGCGCTACGGCACTCCGGGAACACCCGAGCTGGCTGCGGCGCTCGAGCCCCTCGTCCAAGGGCACGACGCGATTTTGATGGCGAATCACGGCGTCGTTACGTGCGGCCCCGATCTTCTGACCGCTTATCTGCGGATGGAAACCACCGAGCACTTCGCCCGCGTGGCGCTCGTCACGCAGCTTCTGGGCAAGCAGGAAGTCCTCTCGAATGACGACGTCCAAAAGCTCCACGTGGCGCGCGTGCGCTACGGCGCGGGCGCCGAACCTCCCAACGGCTCCAGGGGCGCGGCCGGCTCCGACGCCGGCGAAGCCGAGCGCGTGACGCTCACGCGCCGCGAACTCGATTCGCTGGTCGACGAAGCCGTGCGACGAGACCGCGCCCGCCGCTAGTTCGCCCGCAGCGCTGCTACTCCATGATTTCGACGTACTTCATCTTGCCGCCGAAGTGAACCTCCTTGATCGCGTTGTTTTGAACGACGATATTCGAGTCGCTGGGCTTGTTGGCTTCATCCTTCCATTGCACGGGGACCTCGGCCACCATCTTGCCGTTACGCAAAACCGTGAGCGTCGAGTCGTCAGCCTGGAATGTGTAGGTTCCGGGTTTGATATCCTTGCCGCCCAGCGTTGCGGCGCTCAGAACATCCATCGTTGCGGTGGTCCCTTTCGAATTCTTCGCGGAAGCGTTGTGGGCCATCATGGGCACAGCCACGGCCAGCGCGGCGAGTGCGCACAAAACAAAACCAAGCGAACGGCATGACTTCATGGGACTCCTCCTTGAATCGAATTTCCGGCTTGCACTGCGCTTAGACGTTGCAGCGCTGGCTCGGAAAGCATAGATACGCGCGAGCCTAAAAAATTGTTCCCGCCTTGCGCGCATATTTACTTCTGCGGGACGTTTTATCCCATTGAACTTTCGCGAACTATCCGGAATCCGCGTCAAATCTTCTCGGCATACGAATTTCCGTAGAGGCGCCGTTTCACAATTCGTACGGCGTAACATTTCGTGGCCAGGCGAGAAGGCGCACGCCACCGCAATGTCTCACTTTGAGCAACTGAGACACTGCCCGCGCGGCCGCTCGTTTGACACTCCGGCGCAGCTAATCAATAATCGCTGGACATGATCGGCTCGCTCCGCGGCAAGCTCACCGAAAAACGCCCGAACTTGATCCTGCTCGACGTGGGCGGCGTCGGCTATCAGGTGCAGATTCCGCTTTCCACGTTCACGAACCTCGGCGCGCTGCACGACGAAGCGACGCTACTGATCCACACCCACGTGCGCGAGGACCAACTCGCGCTCTACGGATTCCTGACGGCGCGCGAGAAGCAGTGCTTCGAACTGCTGATATCCGCCTCGGGCGTGGGGCCGTCTCTCGCGCTGAAGATTCTCTCGGGAATGGGCCTCGAGGAGCTGATTCCTGCCATTCGAAAAGGCGATCTGGTGCAGCTGGTGCGCATTCCCGGCGTGGGGCGCAAGACGGCGGAGCGGATCGTGGTCGAATTGCGCGATAAACTCGCGGTGGTTGACGTCGCCGAGACCGGAAAACCCGCGACACGTTCGCAGCTCGAGTCGGATGTCGCTTCCGCGCTCGTGAATCTTGGCTATGACGCTCGCTCGGCCGAAACGGCCGTCGAGAAATCGCGCGCCTCCGGGAACGGAAACTTCGAAGCCTTGCTGCGCGCGGCGCTGCAAATCCTCGGGAACTCCGCGATGCAAAAAGGCGCGCGCGCCGGCCGCGAGGAGTAAAGATCAAAGAAAGAACAGATGCCTCGGCCGCCGCCGCGGACTCGGGAAGACGGAATGCGCCACGTCTACATAACGGAATGACCGACAGACAAAATCGAATCGTTTCCGGCAGGCCGTCCGACGACGACGCGCGCATCGACGCGAGCGTCCGCCCCGACAGCTTCGCGGATTACATCGGGCAAGACCGCGTAAAAGAGAATTTGCAGATTGCCGTCCAAGCGGCGCGCAATCGCGGTGAAGCGCTCGATCACGTCTTGCTCTACGGGCCGCCCGGGCTTGGCAAGACCACCCTCGCGCAAATTCTGGCGAACGAGATGGGCTCGGCTATCAAGATCAGTTCGGGGCCGCTGCTAGAAAAGAAAGGCGACATGACGGCGGTCTTGACGTCACTCGAGCCGCGCGATTTCTTCTTCCTCGACGAAATTCACCGCCTCCAACCCGCGCTCGAGGAAATTCTCTATCCCGCGATGGAGGATTTTCGCGTCGACCTCATCATCGGCCAGGGGCCGGGGGCGCGCGTGCATCCGTATCAACTGAACAAGTTCACGCTCATCGGCGCAACGACGCGCGCCGGACTGATCATGGCGCCGCTGCGCTCGCGTTTCGGCATCGTCCACCGGCTGGAGTTTTACTCGCCGGAGGATTTGCTGCGCATCATCGTGCGATCGGCAAAGATCCTGGGCATCGCGCTCGAGCAGGATGGCGCGCGGGAAATCGCACGCCGGAGTCGCGGCACCCCGCGCGTGGCCAACCGGCTGCTCCGCCGCGTGCGCGATTATGCGGAAGTCCGCGCGAAGGGCCACATCACGCTCGGCGTGGCCCGCGATGCGCTGGCGATGCTCGGCGTCGACGAGCACGGTCTCGACGACGTGGATCGCAACTTGTTGCTGACGATCATCCAGAAATATGCGGGTGGCCCGGTCGGATTAAATACAATCGCCGCATCGCTCAGTGAAGACGAAGGCGCTATCGAGGATATTTATGAACCCTACCTCATGCAGCTAGGTCTGCTCGACCGCACGCCGCGCGGGCGCGTCGCCACGGCGGGCGCTTACAAGCACTTCGGGCTGCCCTTCGACAAATCACGAGATGATAAAGACGAGCGCCGCCAGCCGGGCCTTTTCTGAAGTTGTTGTGCGGAAGTCGCGGTGACCAGGCTTGTTATCTCTGTATGGAATTCGAATATATGGCGTAATTTGCGAGTGCGACCAGCACAGTTACGACGATTAGACCTATAACGGAATAGATGATTACCGTCAGCGTTTCATGGCGTTTCTTGACAATCCATTGATTGTTCATCAACCTCTCCTCCTGTTCTCCCCCTCCCACTTGAATTCGTGCGCCTCCGCAAGAGTTGCGCTGAGGAATTGACTTGACACATGATTGTGGGACGCAATGCCCATAGGAATCTGTCCATTTGTGAACACTTTGAGAATCGGCCCTTCGGATTCCTTCCGTCTGACGCTGGCGCGAAACTTGAATCTGGGAGTGCTATCCACGGCCACCAACCTGTGGCAAGCTATCGGACATGGGAAACAAGGACGCACACAGGCGCGAAGTCAAAAAGCCGAAGAAGCAGAAACCGAAGCCTCTCGCACAAACGCCGGCACGCCTCTTTAAAGAGACGCCCAAGAGCTAGCTCGGTGCTCCCTCTCCGCGGCCGCCTCGATCTGCAACTGCAACGCGAAAGATCGCTTCCGCATCCCGTCAAAACGCGTTAGAGTTCGCGCGCCGCATGCGAAAATCCACGCGGGCTCCAGACAGATGATCCTCCTCGTTCAAGTGATGGCGGCGCTGAAGCCGTCGGCTGCGCGAAGCGTGCGCCGGTGGCTCGTGCACCTCGGCGGCGTCGGCTTGATCCCCCTCGGAATCCTCGACAACTCGCTCATTCCGCTTCCGGGCAGCGTGGATGTGGCCACGATCATTTTCTCTTCGCGCCCGGATAGCTGGTGGCTCTACTACGCGTTGTTGGCGACGGTGGGTTCGGTGCTGGGGGGCTTCGTAACGTACCGGCTGGCTCGCCGGGGAGGAAAGGCAACGCTGGAGCGCCGGTTTTCGCGCCGGCAGGTGGACAAGGTTTACAGGATTTTTGGGCGATGGGGATTCGGCGCGATCGCCATCGCGGCATTGCTGCCGCCGCCTGCGCCCATCGTTCCCTTCCTGCTTGCCGCGGGCGTTATGCAATATCCGGTGAAAAAATTCTTGTCGGCGCTCGCACTCGGACGAGCCGTGAGATACACGATATTGGCGTATCTGGCCGCGCGATACGGGCGGCACGTCTTCGCGTTTGTCGCGCAGCACGAGCGGCCAGTGATCTGGGGAGCGATCGCCGTGTTAGTGGCAGCCGGGATCGGCGCTTCAATTTTCTTGCTGCTGCGCAAAACAAAAAGCAAGAAGCGGGCCGCAAGTTAGACGGACTTGCCTGTGGCCGGCGCGGCGGCCGGCTAATATAGCTCCGCGCTGTTCAGCACCGCATTACCGGTTCCACCGACGATCAGCACCTGGCCATTGTCGAGAAGCGTGGCGGCCGCGCCCAGCCGCGCGTTATTTAGATTGGTGGTCGAGCTAAACGTTCCGGAGGCAGGATCGTACACCTCCGCGCTGGAGAGCGCTCCGTTCACATCGCTACCTCCCGCGATCAGCACCTTGCCGTTCCCGAACAGGGTCGCGGTATGGAAATTGCGCCCGGCGCTGAGGCTGCCGGTAGGAGCAAAGGTTCCGGGTCCGAAGGAATAAATTTCTGCGCTGGTCGACCAGCCTCCCGAGTATAAGCCGCCTGCGATCAAAACGGCCCCGCCTGGAAGTAGCGTCGCAGAATGAAACTCGCGGGCTGTGCCAAGGCTTCCGGTCATAGTGACGACTCGGTTGATCGGGTCGTAGCTCTCTGCGGTAGCGGTGAAGGCGCCGCCCGTTGTCTGTCCCCCAGCCAGCAAAACTGCGTCGTTAGGCAGAAGCGTGGCTGTATGTCCCGCCCGCGCAACCAGCAAGCTCGGGGCGCTCGCAAACGTGTCGGCGACGGGATCATAGATTTCCACGCTATTGAGGAATGCTGTTGGGGAAGTCTGACCTCCGGCAATCAGAACCGTGCCGTCGATCAGGCGGGTGGCCGTGTGGTTATATCGTGCGGCGATCAGGTTTCCAGTCGAGGCGAAGGTTCCAGTCGCAGGATCGTAGAGCTCCACGCTGTTGGTCGCAACGCCGCCGGCTGCCAGACCTCCGGTAATGAGTACCTTGCCATTCATCAAAAGTGTGGCGGTGAAAAACGTCCGGTTGGCGACGACCGGAACGCCCGTCGCAGAGAAAGTGCCCGTCGAGGCGTCATAGAGCTCGCTGTGGGAAGGGACGAGCTGCGCATCGCCGCCTGTTACCAGGACGCGTCCGTCATAGAGTGTTACCGCAGCAGCGAATTCGCGCTGCTCGATCAAACTGCCGGTGAAAACAAACCCAGTCGGGCGGACGTTGAGCGTCGCCATGCCGCTCACCGAGCCATCTGTCGCAGTAATCGTGGCGGGCGTGGCCGCCCCGGGCGATCCGACGGCTACGGCGCTCCCCGGATTTGTCGCGTCGTTGCTGATTTGAGCGAGCGTGGTATTCGAAGAACTCCACGTGACCGAGGCGAGCTGTTGCGTGCCGCTAGCGAAAGTGCCCGTGGCGACGAAGCGCTGGTACGTGCCGGGCGAGGCCGTGGGGCTTGCGGGTGCGACAGTAATGGATTCGAGCCCCGGCGGCGTCAGCAAGCCCGGCTCGTAGAGCTCGGCGCTGCTTTCCGCGTTGCGGTTTGAGTCGGCGCCGCCAGCGACTAATACCGTGCCGTTTTCCAGCAGCGCCGCTGTGAATGCGACGCGAGCCGCGTTCAGACTGCCGGTGAGTGTGAATTTGCCAGTGGAAGGGTCATACAGCTCGGCGCTGGACTGGGGAAAGTAGTTCGTCAGTGTGCCGCCTTCCCCGCCGGCAATCAGAACCGTTCCATTGTTGAGGAGTGTAGCGGTGGCGTCGGAGCGCGCTGTGTTGAGGCTGCCGGTGGCGCTGAACTGTCCGGTGGCGGAATCAAACAGCTCCGCACTGGCCAGATAACCGTTGGGGGTGTAACCACCGGCAATCAGCACCCGCCCGTTATTCAGGAGCGTTGCCGTGTGGTAGTAGCGCGCTGCGCTCATGCTGCCGGTGATGCTGAATGAACCGGTCGCCGGATTGTACAGCTCGGCGTCCGCCAAGGTGCCGCTTGCGTTGAGTCCGCCCGCGATCAACACCATGCCGTTGTTGAGCAGCGTGGACGTGGTGATTCGGCGCGGCTCGTTCATGCTGCCGGTGGGCGCAAACGTTCCGGTGACGGGATCGTACAGCTCGGCGCTGTTCAATGCGCCGCTCGCGCCATAGCCGCCCGCAATGAGTATCTGCCCGTTGTTGAGAAGCGTGGAGGTGAACAGACGGCGTGGCGTATTCAAGTTGCCGGTGAAGGTGAACGTCCCGGACGCCGGATCGTACAGCTCGGCGCTGGCGAGGAAACCGCCGTCGTTGTAACCGCCCGCGATGAGGACCTTGCCGTTGCTCAAGAGGGTGGCGACCGTCCAGTAGCGCGCTGTGTTCATGCTGCCAGTGGGCGTGAATGCTCCGGTCGCGGGGTTGAAGAGCTCGGCGCTGGCTAACGGTCCGTCGGAACCGTAGCCTCCTGCAACCAGCACCATTCCGTTGTCGAGAAGGGTTTCGGTTTCGTCGTCGCGAGCGTCGTTCATGTTGCCGGTGCCGAGAAATCCGGGCGTTACGGTAAGCGTGAAAGGATCGCTCGTGACGCCGCTCGCCGATGCTGTGATTTGCGTCGTGCCGGGCAACAAGCCGAAAACGAGGCCGCCGGACGGAGTGATCGTCGCTACGTTCGTCGCGCTGCTGGTCCAGTTAAGCGCGGTGATGGGAGGGGAGATGCCGTTGCTGCCCACGACGGTCGCGGTCAATACCTCGGTACCGCTGACCGGGATCGAGGACTGCGCCGAGGTGATCGTGATTGTGAAAGAATTCCCGCCGGTTCCGCCGCCGCAGCCCGCCAGGAATAAGCAAAACAAGAGAAGTCCGGAGACGAATATCGAGGTCTTGTGACGCGCCATCAGCGAATCGCTCCGGGGCTGCCGCCCAATATGAAGCTGCCTATGCCTGGCGAGGAGGCCAGCACCATATCACACTCCCCATGAGAGGCATAACATTTCAGTACGTGCCTGCGTGATTATGTCCGATGCCTTCCGAGGCTTATCAGGTTGCCGGCGGGGTGATGCCAGCGTGAGAAAGCGGCTTCGATCGACTAAGATGTCGAGAGTGCCATGAAGACTGTCTACTTGTCGCTGGGATCGAATATGGGACATCGCGCGCAGAATATTGCGCGGGCGATCGAGGCGCTCGGGGAACGCGGCGTGCGCGTGACGCGGGAATCGTCGCTCTACGAAACCGAGCCGGTGGACGTGAGCGGGCCGGGGTGGTTCTTGAACTGCGTGGTCGAGGCGGAGACCGATCTCATGCCGCGGCAATTGATGAACGCGCTGCTCGCGATCGAGCGGTCGCTCGGGCGGCGGCGCGCGCCCGCGGCGAAAGGCGGGCCCAAGGAGTCGCGCACGATCGATATGGACATTTTGTTTTTCGGCGCGGCTGTGGTGCACGCACCCGATCTCGAAATCCCGCATCCGCGGATGGCGGAGCGGCGGTTCGTCCTCGTGCCGTTCGCGGAGATCGCGCCCGGCGTGGAGCATCCTGCGCTCAAGCGGACTGTCGCCCAGATGCTCGCCGCCACATCGGATCGGAGCCAGGTCAGGCGGTGGAATCCAACCGCAGAAGCTGCCAACTGACAGTTCCCCGCGCGGCGAAAGCTCTCGTTGAGCGAAAGCCGCCAAAACGTGGCTTTCGCCGCCCATTAAGGGCTGTTTAGGTCCCCGCCAGGGGGATCATCGAGTCCCGTCTTATTGCAGAAAAAAATGCACCATTTCAGTGCACTCATCACCGCGCGACGCGCAGCCAATGAAGCGTGATTGGCCTTGGCGCGAGCGCTTCGAGTTCGATCTGGGTGAGGCCGTCGACCGACTGCTCACGCCAGGTGTAGACGCCGGACTCGGTATCTTCCTGGATGCGGCCAGTCGCAGGCCGCAGGAAATCGCGAGCGTCGTCGATCGTGGCGGCCTGGCGAACCGCAGGCCGCGTGAGCGCCTCAACCACGTAGCTGCGCAGAAGCTTCGGCCAATAGGTCTCGAAGAGTTGCGAGGACGCGAAAATGTCGCTCCATGCGAGGTCGTCACCAAAAGCCACGACCACCCCGACCACGTGGCCGCCTTTGATTCCGGAGGCCGCGCGGTCGAAGCGACGGCTCATCTCCTCCGCAAATCCCTCGACTGAGTTTTGCACCATGGGCGACTGATAGATGCGGCGATAGGATTGCGTCGGCGCCTCGGAGATCACGCCGTCAATTGCGGCGCTCGAGAGCGCGGGAGGTGCGGCGGGGACACCACCACCTGCGTCCGCGCTCATTCCCCTAGCTTGGCCCTCGACCCTGACCGATTCGCTTTGGCCGACCTTGGGAGTTTCGTCGCGCACGGCGGCCCAGACTTGGCTCTGATCCTGTTTCACTGCAGCTTGCTCGCGCACGGTCGGGTGGACCATCGTCTCGGCGGCGCTGAAATTCATCGAGTCGCCGGTCCAGCGGCCGTGCTCGACGCAGAAGACATCGAGCGGCAGCGGCGCCGAGCCGATGGGCACGATGCGATCCTTGCCGATGATGCGGTCCTGCTTGCCGCCGGAGACGACTTCACCCGCTAATAGCAGCAGCGGGCGCTTGCCGCGGTTCACGAGGACGAGCTGATTTACCTGCGAGCCGCCGGTGTAAACGGGCATCGACTCGCCCTCGCGCCAGCGCCGCATGTAGCCGCCCTGTTCGCTGATGACGGCGTCGCCGGAGCTGAGCGCTTGGTCGAGCGTCTCGAAATCGCTCGTGTCGGGATTTTGCGAAGAGATGACGGGAAAGATGGTGAGGTCCTGGTAGGTGACGGACGTTCCGAGTCCCCAAGGCTGAGATGATCCGCCACCGGCTGCCGCGGAAGCCACCCGCGTATTCGAATCCCAGTCAGGCTTCAGAATCGCGGCTCCGCCGAGAATGAAAATGGCCGCGAACACGATTGCCACCGCTCGTTTCGTCTTGCTGCGCATGGTTCGCCTCCCTCGCGGCCGGCCGATTGACGCACAGCGAGCCGCACTATGCTGAGAACGGCGAGGGGAATCTTTCTTGCAGGCTTGCGGCGAAAAATCTCGTAGGAGCTGCAGCGCGGAAAGCGGCTAGTATCCCGAGCCGGGGGCTTGGTCTTTCTGGCGCTTTTTGCGCTGCTCCTCTTCCTGGCGCTCCCACTCGTTCATTTCTTCTTCGGTCATCTGGTAATCCTCGCGAGGGGCGAACATCGCGCCGGGGCGAGTGCCGCGGCCGAAGCGCTGGCCGCCGCGGCGAGTCTTGCGTTCAGCGAAGCCGCCGACGCCACGGATGGGTTCCGCGATGGCGCCCGATTCGAGCAGCAGCTCGCTGACGCGCTCGAGGAAATCGTGCAGGTGGTAAGGCTTGGGCGAGTGCGGCAGCCCCTCGCGTTCGAGGATCGGCTGAACGTCCTTGGCCATCAGCAGCGGGACAAGGAACAGGACCCGGATGCGCTTTTTGGGCTGGGTCTCTGGGCCTTCCTCGGCGGGAATGGCGGCGTCGGGACTTTCGGGAATGGCGGCGTCGGGATTGACGGCGTCGATCTCGGCTTGAACAAGCTCCCGCAGGATCGCGAAGAGCGGGCCACGTGGATCGGCCAGCGCCACATTGACGATAGCGAGATCCCATCCGCCCGTGGCGAGTTCGCCTAGCGCCTCGGAAGCCTTGGGCACAATTCGAACGCGCCATCCTTCGGAATCCAGGACGCTTTTCAACGCTTGCTGGGTCGTAACGTCGTCGTCGACGAGCAGAATACCGACCTGTTCCACCGGCTGGGCCCCTTGTTTCCCCTTTCAGTATAGCGACCGAGGTGCGGGCCCCGGTCGTTCGCACAGGCGAGGGTTTCCAGCCGGAATCCTGTTCGCCCGAGCAGGCGAAATAAAAGCGAATAAAAGTTCTTGACAAGGCGAACAGAAGGCGAATATAGTGCGTCACGTGCGGCGAGACCAATGGCCACTTATCCCATACTTCGAGCAGCTCCGACGACGCTTCGGCGTCGCCCGGGACGCCCGAGAGAGACCAGTCTCACCCTTTTCCCCACAGCCGCTTGCCACGGCACCAGTGAGTCCCCTGACGGTGCTTCCGCGCCCCCTCCGGTACCTGCCCGGAGTGAGAAGCGCCCGACGGAACTGGTCGGCATTGCGCGCCTCGCCGCATCCTCCCTCCGCGCCGAAGCCAAGCGCGGGACGGAGTACTTTCTCCTCCCCGTCAAATCGATCCTGAACGAGTGTCATTCGGAGCGGGTGCCGTTTCGCTGGACCGTGAATCCCTACCGCGGCTGCGAATTCGGATGCAAATACTGCTACGCGCGTTACACGCACGAATACATGGAACTCAACGGCGGAGATTTCGAATCGAAGATTTACGTCAAGAAGGACGCGGGGCCGCTGGCCGGGCGCGACCTCTCGTCGGAAGACATCTGGGGCGAGCACATCGCCATCGGCACGGCGACCGATCCGTATCAACCGGCGGAACGCGAATTCGGGGCCACGCGGGCCATCCTCGAAAAGATGGCGGAGCGCGATGGGCTGAGCCTTTCGATCACCACGAAATCGAACCAGGTGGTCCGCGATATCGACTTGCTGAAGCGGATTACCGAGCGCTCGTCGATCACGATTCATATGACGGTCACCACGCTGCGGACGCGGCTGGCGCGTCTGCTTGAACCGCGGGCGCCGCGTCCCGATCTGCGGCTCGAAGCGGTGCGCAAGCTGCGCGAGGCCGGCATCGCCGTGGGCGTTAATATCATGCCGATCCTGCCGGGGATCACCGACCGCGAGGCCGATCTCGACGCGCTGATACGCGCGGCGCGCGATGCGGGCGCTCAGTGGGTGGCGGCGAGCGTCGTGTTTCTGATGCCGGCATCGTGGAAGACGTTCATGGGATTCCTCGAGGAGAAGTTTCCGCGGCTCGCGGCGCAGTATCGCGAATGGTATCGCGGCTACGGCTATGCGCCGGAAAGCTATCGCAAGGAAATCGCGGAACGTGTGGCAGCGTTGCGGCGAAAGCATGGAATCGAGTCGCGGCCGTTCAATCCGATGACGTCGCCCGAGCGAACATGGAAATCACCTCAACTGCAAATCGACTGGAAGAATGGAGAGCAGGCATGCCAAGAATGAACGCGCAGCGAACGAGACGCGCCAGAAGCGGAAAGACAACTGCACGCAAAACCCTCGGGTCCGTGATCGTTCCTGCGGCGCTCGCTAAACCGCCACGCGGGATAAAGCTCAAAACAGTGTCTAGGATTATCATGCTGTTCGCGCTCGTGTGCCTTGGCGCATTCCTGGCCGGGCGTCCGCCGGTTTCGGCCGCGCGAGTGGATGCGGCGCCGCAGGCAAAGGAGACTGTGCATGTTTCTCGGGCTAAGAACCGTCGTGTATCAGGCGCAGGATCTCGCCAGGGCCACAGAGTGGTACACGAAAGTGCTGGGGTCGCAGCCATACTTTGATCAGCCGTTTTATGCGGGCTTTAACGTAGGCGGCTACGAGCTCGGCCTGGTGCCCGAGCCGAATGCTGGACTGAAGCGCGCTGCGGCCGGGCTGGCGTACTGGGGCG
The DNA here is from genome assembly GCA_963841605.1 of uncultured Acidobacteriota bacterium. GTDB lineage: Bacteria > Acidobacteriota > Terriglobia > Acidiferrales > UBA7541 > Palsa-295. The sequence goes on along the minus strand of CAWJDM010000002.1, from coordinate 35,911 downwards.
TGGCGGATGCCCGCGCGGCGTATCAGCGGCTGCTCGAACTCGGAGCGACGTCGAATGAGCCGGTGCAGGATGTCGGCGAAGGAATCCTGGTCGGCAGCGTTCACGATCCGTTCGGAAACGTGCTGGGCGTAATTCAGAATCCGAATTTCAAAATCGGCGGTGACTGAGCGCCTCGCCCCGGAGGAGCTGCGGGGAAACCAGGGCTGAAGCCCCTTTTGTTGTTGCGCTTTTTCGAGGGCCTGCCCTTCGACTTTGCTCAGGGTAAAAAGGCCCACGCTTCCACCGAGAACCCTGGTCGGAGCAAGCTCCGACCCCCTGAAGAGCCGGCGACACGCCCTTCGGACCGACTCGGGGCAAGCTGGCGCCACGTAAACCCGGCGCCGCTACGGCATGATGATCCGCGATGTTTCCTTCGTCGCTTCGGCTGGAAGCGGGAAGCGAGCGCGCAGGAAATCGAGGAATGCGCGCGAGCGAGGCCGGCCGTTCGTTTCCTGTTTGCCGACGCGCAGCAGGAACACCATCAGGTGCGAAACCTCGGTGTCTTTCAGCCGGCTCATTCCGGCGCGCGCCGCTTCTTCCTTGCGGAATTCCTGAAGGAACTGATTGATCTCGCCATAAAGCGCGCGGGCCACCGGCGCGTCCGGCGGATGCTCGTAGTAAATTCCGGTGCCGAGCGTGCGATAAGTTTCGACGAGCGTTTCGATGGCCGAAAGCACGGCGCCATCGGCCAGTTCCCTGTTTTGGAGCTGGAAATTCAAGATCGTCGTGGCGACGCCGGAAACCAGCGGCCAGTGCTCGTAGACGAAATCGACGGGTACCTTCAGATCGGGATACGGCACCTCCGCGGCAGGAATCGGTTTGCGATGTTCGGACTCGTAGCGGTGCGCGGTGATCAGGTGCGGGCAATCCGGCACGCAATCGATGGTCACCTCGCGTTCGCGACCGCAGCAAACCGCGCAAATCTTCTCGCCCTTCGCGGGACAAAACCGTTTCGGCGGGCGCTTGCCGCAGATTGGACAGGTCATCGAACCTCGCAATTCATGAAAATCACGCGCAACGGGCGCTCAACAGACTACGGGAAGCAAACCTCGGAGGCAAGCCAGCAGCGGACCTTGCGTCCCTACGACCAGGTACCCAACGGCAAATGGCGTGCGAACGGGTGAAATTCAAAACGGTCTGCTAAACACAGAGAGCGCAGAGAAAGCATTGAGTGCACGGAGACTGCGCCTTGGCGCGCGATTGTGCCTGAATCGGGGCGCAGCAAGTCTTCGTCTGACGGACTCAGGCCAGGGCAGCGCCCCTACAATGTGGCCTTACTTCACGAAGACTTTCGGCTCAACCGACATTCCCAATCGCAGATAATCGTCGGAGTTCTGGCCGGGATCGAGGACGATTTTCACGGGGATGCGTTGAACGACCTTCACGTAGTTGCCGGTAGCGTTTTCCGGCGGCAAAAGGCTGAGGCGCGCGCCGCTCGATCCGGCGATGCTGTCGACGTGACCCTTGTAGGTGCGACCGTTGGCGTCGACTTTAATCTCCGCTTTCTGCCCGGGACGCATGTACTTCAGCTGCGTTTCCTTGAAATTCGCGGTCACCCAGATGTCGTTGAGAGGCACGATGGTAAGCAGCTGCTGGCCGGGCTGGACGTTCATGCCGACTTCCACGCTTTTCGAGACGACGCCATCGACCGGCGCGATGATCTTGGCGTACTGCAAATTCAACTCGGCCTGTTCGAGCGCGGCCTGCTTTTCCTTCACGTCGGCCTCGGCGGAAAGAGCTCGAGCCTTCGTCGAGGCAACCTGCTGGGGGCCGGTTTGCGAAGAACGGTAAGCAGCTTCAGCCGCAGCGAGGCGCGCGCGAGCCTGGGTCACCTGTTGGTCAGCAGCGGAAGCATTCGCCTTGGCTGCGGCGACGGTCGCGTTGCCCGATGCAGCGGCAGCCACTGCCTGGTCGTAAAGCTGCTGGGAAATTTCCTGCTTATCGACAAGCTGCTTGTAGCGCACAAGGTCGTTTTGGGCTTTCTGGTTGTTGGCTTGCGCTTCGAGAAGCTGTGCCTGCGCGGCGTCATGCTGCTGAAGAGCGGCGACGATTCCCGCCTGCGCATCGTCGACATCCGCCTGAGAAGAAGAAACTTGGCTGGTGGTGTTGATGGAAGTGACCGGAACGTTGATGTTCAGCGAACGCGCGGTGGCCTGCGCGCTGGCGAGATTGGCGCGCGCCTGATCGAGCGCGGTCTGATAATCGCGCGGATCGATTTCGACGAGCACGTCGCCCTTGTGCACGTGCTGGTTGTCGTCGACATTGACCTTCAGGATGTAGCCCGAAATCCGGGCGCTGAGTGGCTGCAGGTGGCCGTCAACCTCGGCGTCGTCGGTCGATTCATAGCTCGAAAAATAGCGCCACGCGAAGATTCCGCCGACAATAACGGCGATCGCGGCAATCACCAGAAAAACGCGCGCGCGAGGATTGGCCTGAAAGAAACCCGGGCGGCGATATTCGGGCGGAGGCGACGCCGATTGCGTTTCCGAGTGCGTTTCGTTGGCAGAGGAGGCCTCGGCGGGCTGATTGGTCGGGGTTTCGACTTCAGTTCTCTGTGCCATAGTCTTTAGTTTCCTTTGAGAAATTCTTTGACGCCTTGTTCGCCCGCGCCCAAGGCACGGGCCAGAGAAATCTTCGCGTAATTGTCGGCATAGAGGCTGGCGATATAGCTTTCGTGAGCGCTGGCCACAGATTCCTCGGCCTGCACGACTTCGACCGTGTCGGTAACGCCTGCAGCGAAACGATCCCTGGATTGCGCAAGCGTCTCGTCGGCCAGATCGATATTGCTGCGCGCCACCTGAACTTGCTCTTCGGCGGATTCGATGTTCAGCAGGGCGGTGCGCACGTCGTCGTCGATTTGAGCGTGCAGATTATCAAGACGCTGGCGGCTTTGCTCGAGCCGCGCGCTGGCTTCGAGAACGTCGCCACGAACCCTACCGCCCTGGAAAATCGGAATGTTCAACGTGCCGCGAACATCCATCAGGCCATGAGTAGCGAGTGTGTCGTATGTCCCCGCGAGGCCGTAGTCCGCGCTGAAGGAAAGAGTGGGCAAATAGCCGTCCTTCGCGGATTTCACGCCATATTCCGCCGCGTGCACGTCGGCGAGCGCCGCCTGAAAATCGGAGCGATTCGCGTAGGCGCGCTTGAGCGCCTCGTCGACGGTCAGCCCGCCGAACTGCTCGTACAGCGATGTGTCCGTGAGTTCGAATTGCTGCCCGGGCGCGAGACCGATCACGCGAGCCACTGTGAGCTTGGCGATCGCAAAGTTATTCTTCGACTGGATCAAATCCTGCTGGCGCGTTTTGAGTTCGACGTTCGCGCGCAGCGCATCGATGGCGGGAGAAGTTCCCGCCTTCACCTGATCGGCAGCCTGGTCATACAGGGCCTGCGCCGTCTTGACTTGCGCATCGGCGGTTTCGACGCGGGCCTGGTCCGCGACTGCCTGCAGGTAGGTATTGCCGACAGCGAGAATCACGAGATCGCGCGCGTCCTTGAAACTGTATTCCGCCGATTTCAGGCTTTGGGATGCGGAGTGCGTGTTGTTGATCGCCTGGAGGTCGAGAATGGACTGCGTCACGTATGCGCGCGAATCGAAGTAGGCAAACGGGCCGATCACCGATGGGATCGAGAAGCTGGCCGACGGCGGAAAGCTGAAGCCGAACTCGGCCGGCTCCGTTTTCGAGGCGTCGACGTAGGAGGAGGTCGTGAGATTCGGCAGCAGCGCGCTCAACTCCTTCCAGCGCGCGCCGCGCGCCGTACGAACATCCTGCCCCGAAAGCAGGATGCCGAGATTCTGCTTGAGTCCGCGATCCATGGCTTCTTGCAGCGAAAGTTTCAGCACGCCGGGCACGAGGTCCGTTGGGACACTGCCGGAATAATTGCCCTGTGTCGCCGTGGGGGCCGGGATCGGAGTTGACCTTGATGCACCTGAGGAGGCGCCTGCGGCGCCCGTCTGCGCACGCGCCGGTGCTGCGGGGAGCAGCAGCGCGAACATGAGAATGCCCCATAAATTCCGCGGTCGACCTATCACGAATTATCCTCCTCCGGCTCGTTGTAGCTTGGATGAAGGTGCCGCCATGAAGGACTCAGAACTTGCCTATGAAATCGAGACAAAGCACGTCTTGTTATCATGACTTCGATCTCCGCTGGCTCTTGGCAGTCCTGCTCTTCTCATCGGCAAGGAGAGTCGGAGCGAAGAGGTCCCACACCTGGCCCTCGGTGGCGCGCAAAGAGCTGTCGGGATTCATGGCCCAAGCAAGGGTGACGCCGAACAGAACGAGTTGCGTCAGCCGCGCAAGTTCCGCGGCTGGAAGATCGCGCCGAACTTCTCCGCGCTCCTGCGCCAGCGTAAAAATTTCCGCAATCAAGCGGCGGCCGACGATCAGGCGCTTGTGAAGTTCCGCGCGCACGGGCGGGCACGCGGCGTGGGCCGAATAAATCGCGCGAAGAAGCTCGGGACTTTCCGCCCACTGGCCCACTAGGTCCATCGCCATGCGCCGCAGCGCGGGCATCGCAGCCCCCTTTTTTGCTTCTTCGAGGGCGTTCTCGATCGCGGCGATGCGCTCGGCGCCGAACGTCGCGAGGACGTGCTCCTTGGTCGGGAAATAATTGAAGAACGTTCCCTTGCCTACGTCGGCGGCTTCCGTGATGTCTTCGACGGTGGTCTCGAGATAGCCGCGCTCGGCGAACAGGCGCAGGGCGGCGCGAAACAATCGCTCGCGCATTTCGGCGCGATGGCGTTCGCGGCGGCCTGCGACGCGTTTTATTTTGTTGCGAAAAGCGGGGGTGGAAGATGCCATGGACAATTCCTCGTGGTGACCAGCGACCAAACATGACCATAGGTCATATTTGAGCAAAAGTCAACCATCAGACGGAACAAAGAAGGAAGCATCGAAATCGTCGAGCGATTCCCCGCCCCGGAGGATCGCGCCTCCGAAGCGGATATCGCGAGAGCGTTACTTGGAAAGATTCTTGGGGCTGTGCTGGTTCAGAATTTCGATCATCAGCTTTGCGGATGGCGGAATCGGGACGGCCCCGTGGAGAGCGATATCGGTCGCTTCCAGCTTCCGGCCGTAGATGCGCTCGTTCGCGTCGTTATCGGGTCGCAGCGTTGACCCTTCGAGCGAGATACCAGCGAACAGGCCGCGAGCGCGTGAATAGGTGAGGAACTCGGCGCGCATCGTGACGTCGGTGTCGGCCTCGGCATCGCGCCCGACGGGACCGGCGGCAGCCGATGCATCCGCACCCAATTTCACTTTGCTGTTGAGGATCGACCTCGCGCCACCCTGGTTCATCACCAGAATCACGAAATCGGTGGCCTGACCGCCAAGCTGGAATCCGAAGCTGCCGCCTTCAAGGGCCATCATCGTCGGCGCGCTCCAGGGACCCTGGAAGGTTTCTCCGCTGCGGCAGGTCATCGCGCCGCGGCCGTAGCTGCCGCCGACGATAAACGCAGCCTTGAGCACCGACGGAATCACGATGACGCAGTCGGCCTTGTCCAGCAGGCTCTGCGGAATGTCATCCGGGATGTTCATGATCTCTTTCAGCACCTGGCCAGTGTTCTGGAGCCGGTCTTCGTCGTGAGATTTATCATCCGCACGCGCGGAGGTGGACGCGAAAAGCAACGGCAAGCATGTCAGTGCGGCGGCGAGCAAAATCGAAAGAATCTTCTTCATGAGTGCCTCCAATGAAATCAGTGCGAACTCCATGATAGGGGCTTTCGATGCCACGGCGCAACTCCATCCGCGGCGCGCGACGGTCATGGGTCCATCGAGGCCGCGAATGCAATATAATTGAGCCGTTGTCACCCCTCACGCATATGCGTCGCGCCGACGGCAGCGGTTCTCGTGGCCGCCGGCACCTGAATATTGGATTCCTGACGCGGGCGTTTCGTATCGCTATTTGCGCCGCATTATTCGCGGCTTGCGCGAATGTCAGTGCGGCCCAGTTGCCTCCCGCCTCCAAGCGGGCGGACGTGGCGCAGTTTCGTGCGCGCGTCGAAAAAACGCTGGATGAAGCGAACGCGCAGCGGGCCGCGTGGGGAATCGTCGTCTCCGATCGCGATACGGGCGAAACGCTCTATTCGCTGAATGCGGATCACTTTTTCGCGCCCGCTTCGAACGCCAAAATCTTTACGACTGCTCTCGCACTGGCCACGCTCGGCCCCGACTACCGATTTCGCACCACGCTCGAATCGCCCGGAACGCTCGGCAGCGGCGGGCATCTCTCGGGCGATCTGGTCCTGGTGGGGCGCGGCGATCCCGACCTTTCCAATCGCAAGTTTCCCTACACCGGCAATGGCCAGCGCGAAGGGTCGGTCGATCGTGTGCTCGGCGAGATGGCGGACGCAGCCGTGGCGAAAGGACTGCGGGAAGTCGACGGCGACATCATCGCGGACGACAGCTACTTTCCGTACGATCCGTATCCGGAGGGATGGAACGCGGGCGATCTCTTCTTCGCGTTCGGCGCGCCGGTGAGCGCGATTGCATTCAACGACAACGTGGTGACGGTCCTCGTGCATGCAGGCGAGCGCGCTGGCGATGCGGCCACCATCACAACGGATCCGAGCGCGGTGGCGGACATGATCGGGCACGAGATCACGACCGTCGCGCTCGGAACGAATTTCAACCTCGCGGTGGTTCGCCAGCCCGGCGTAGATTTCATTCAGATACGCGGAACGATTCCGGCGGGGCACGCGCCGGTGCGGCTCGATTTGGCGATGACCAGCCCGGCGGAGACGGCTGCGCGCACGTTGAAGGAACTGCTCGAGGCGCTCGGCGTGCATGTGACCGGTGGCGTGCGCGTGCAGCATGCGGCGCCGCCGGAGAGTACGCCGACGGGTGACCCGGTCTTCCCGGCAGCGGGCGCGACGGCGCAAGCAACGGCCGCTGCAGCTGCGGATAGGCTGGTGCTCGCGGAACATCTTTCCCCGCCGCTGATTCAGAGCATCGAGTTCACAAACAAGGAAAGCAACAATTTGCATGCGGAATTGCTGCTGCGCGCGGTGGCGCGGGAAAAACTCGGGCTCGGATCGACGGCGGCGGGATTGAAGGTCGAAGAGGATTTCCGGCGCGCCGCCGGAATTCCCGATGGCGACGTGATCCTATCGGACGGCTCGGGGCTGGCGCGCGACGATCTGGTGACGCCCCGGGCGATGGTGATGCTGCTGCGTTACGCAGCGCGGCAGCCCTGGGGAAACGACTTCCTTTCGACGCTGCCGGTGGCGGGCGTCGATGGCACGCTCGGAGATCGCATGAAGAATAGCGCCGCGACGGGACTGATCGAGGCGAAGACCGGCACGCTCGAGCACGATCACGCGCTCTCGGGCTACGCGACGACGCTGCGCGGCGAATACCTCGCGTTCGCTATCTTCTGCAACAACGACGCGCAGCACGGGCCGGGCGCGTCGGCGCCAATCGACGCGATTGCGAAGGCGATGATCGAGGCGCTGGGCGGTGGATGGGGGTCCGCACGGAAAAAGAGATGAGCCCAGAGGCAAGGATCATCACGGTCTTCGGCAGCTCGCGAGTGCGCGCGAGCGATCCGCAATATGCGCAAGCGCGAGCGCTCGGCGCGGCCCTCGCAGCGAAAGGCTTTCGCGTGTGCTCGGGCGGCTACGGCGGCGTGATGGAGGCAGTTTCGCGCGGGGCGAAGGAAGCGGGTGGGCAAACGCTTGCGGTGACGTCGGAATTTTTTCGCTCGAGCGCGAATGAATGGGTCGATGAGCAGGTTCGCGTGAAGACGTGGCAGGACCGGCTATTCGAGCTGGTGAAGCGCGGGCATGGCTACGTCACGTGCCCCGGCGGCACGGGGACGCTGGTGGAGCTTGCGGTCGTCTGGGAGATGCTGAATAAAGGGGCGATGGCGCGGAAGCCGTTCGCGGTGCTCGGCGACTTTTGGCGGCCGGTGGTCGATCTCGTGAGCGAAGTCGAATTCGGCCGCGCGCGCGACCGCGGTCGCGGCGATGATGGGCCGCTCGTGCACGTGGCTTCGTCTCCTGCGGATGCGGCCGCGTATCTTGCCGGGCAATTTGAGGCGCGCTGAGTTTCCCACAGTCAACCGAGCTACAATCTTGCTTGCAGAGGTTCCGTGTCGCGTCCTGCTGAAGAGCTGCTGGAATTCGACCGCCTGAAGAGTATCGTCGGCGGATTCACCACGTGTGTGCCCGGGCGGCGGGCGGTCGAGACGCTCGCGCCGCAGCAAGACGCGACGGCGCTAAGCGCGGAATTCGAGCTCGTGCGCGAAGCCATCGCGTATCTGCGCGCCGGCTCGGAACTCGGATTCGGTTCGCTTGCGGATCCAGCGGCTTGGCTGGCGCGGCTCGTGGTTCCGGGTTCCGTGCTTGCGATTGCCGAGCTGCTGGCCGCAGTATCGCTGATGGAAACGGTGGGCGGCGTGCGGCAGACGTTGCGCGGCGAAGGCGATAAATATCCACGCCTCGCGGAACGCGCCGCCGCGCTTGCGGATTTCCGGCACCTTTCCGCGGCAATTCATCGGGCGATCCTTCCGAACGGCGAAATCAGCGACGATGCTTCGCCGCAACTGAAGCGCATCCGCGCGGGAATCGCTCAGGCACGCGAGAAAATCCAGCGGTCGCTCGAAGGCATCCTGCGCGCGCGCGGCGAGGGTTCGGGCGAAAAGGGCGAGGACTACATCACGCTGCGCAACGAGCGTTTTGTGATTCCGGTGCGCGCTTCCGAACGGCGCAGCGTTCCCGGCGTGGTCCACGGCGCGAGCGGCACGGGGCAGACGATTTTCGTCGAGCCGCTTGAGGCGATCGACCTCAATAACCGGCTGGTGCAGCTAAGCGACGAAGAAATCGCCGAAATCGCGCGCATCCTGGAAGAGTTGACCGAGCGCGTCCGGCTGGAGCGCGGTCCGCTCGACGCTGCAGCGATGGAAATCGCGCATCTCGATTCGATCTTGGCGCGAGCGCGTTTCGCCCGCGAATTTGACTGCACGGTGCCAGAGTTCACTCTGGGCAATTCGCTGCGCCTCGAAGCAGCACGCAATCCGGTGCTCGAAGCGACGCTTCGGCCTCAGGGATTAAAAGCTGTGCCGATGGCGTTTGCGCTTGGCGGCGGCGAGACGGTGATGGTGATCAGCGGGCCGAATACCGGCGGCAAGACGGTCGCGCTGAAGACGACGGGGCTCGCGGCGCTTTCCGCGCAATCGGCAATTCCCGTGGCGGCAGAGCACGCGGAGCTGCCGATTTTCGACCGCGTGCTGGCCGATATCGGCGACGAGCAATCGATCGCGGCGAATCTTTCGACGTTTTCGGCGCACATGCTGAATCTGAAATCGATGCTCGACCTCGCGACCGAGCGCTCGCTGATTCTTGTCGACGAAATGGGCACCGGCACGGCGCCTGAGGAGGGCGCGGCGCTCGCGGTAGCTCTGCTCGAGGAATTTCGCGCACGGCGCGCGTTGACGCTCGCAACCACGCACCACGATCGCCTGAAAGCGTACGCCTCGACGACGCCCGGCATCGTGAACGCGGCAATGGAATTCGACGAGGAGCATCTGCGGCCCACCTACCGGCTGCTCGTCGGCGTGCCAGGCACCTCGAGCGGAATCGAAATCGCGCGAAGATTGGGGTTGCCGGCGCGCGTTGTCGAACACGCGCAGGCAAGCCTTTCGCCGGAATCGCGCGAGGCGCGCGACCTGATCGCCTATCTCCATCGCAGCCGCGACGAAATGGAAGACGTGAAGCAGCAGGCGCGCGAGGAGCTGGCGCAGCTCGAGGAAGAACGGCGCTCGCTGCAGACAGAATGGGTCGAACGACAGCGAAAGCGCATCGCCGAACTCGAGAAAAGTTTCCGCGAGGCGCAGAAGCGGCTCGAAGCAGAGGTCGCGCGCGTGGTCGAGGACGTGAAGGATCGCGCGCTGCGCGCCCAGCTCGAAAAGCAGACCGGGCGCCGCATGGGCAAGTTCGAGTCGGACGCGCGGGCCGAAGCGGATGCGGCGGTCGTCGAAACGCTCGCATCGTCGCAGGCGGACCTCGGCGTGGCGATTGCGGCGCCGCAAGCGCCCGTCGCGCCGGAACTGCTTTCGGCGGGCCAGCGCATCGCTGTGAAAGGATTCAAGCAGCCGGTCGTCTTCCAGCGGCACGACGGCCGCATGGCGGAAGTGCAGGCCGGCCCGCTGCGGATGAAGGTCCCGCTCGCCGATATCGTAGGAATCGAGAATGAAACAGTGTCGGCGAAAAGCGCCGCGTCTGCTGCTGGCACGCGGCAGCGCGGGATCACGGTTCATGCGCAGTCGAGCGTCGAGTCTGCCTCGGAGGAGATCAACGTCATTGGCTGCACGGTTGAAGAAGCGACGCGTCGAGTCGATGAGTTTCTCGACGACGCAGCACTAGCGGGACGGTCGAGCGTGCGCATTATTCACGGACATGGAACGGGCGCGCTGCGTCGCGGCTTGGGCGAATTCCTCACGGCACACCCTCTGGTCGAACGCATCCGCGCGGAGGCGGAAAATCGAGGAGGCACCGCGATCACTGTGGCAGAATTGAAGTCCTGACGGCGAGAATGAAGATGCACGACCCATTTCTAGAAGTGATTGGAATCTCTGCGGACGGACGACTGTCGGCTGATATCGATTTGGAGTTGTATGAGGAGACCGATTCTCCCGACGAGCAGGGCAATTCACCTCGCAAGAACCCAGAAGGCAACAATGGCTGAGGCCGGATCATTCGCGGAGAAGGTGAAGCAGCAGGCGGACATCGTCCGCGTGATCGGCGAATACGTGCGCCTGAAAAAGACCGGGCAAAATTTCACGGGCCTTTGCCCGTTCCATCAGGAGAAGACGCCGTCGTTTGCGGTGCATCCGGTGCGGCAGATCTACCACTGCTTCGGCTGCGGCGCGGGCGGCGACGTGTTCAAATTCGTGATGGAGCTCGACAAGTGCACGTTTCCCGAGGCCCTGCGCACGGTCGCCGAAAAGTGCGGCATCCCGATTCCGAGGCCGCGTGAACGCTCGCCCGAAGAGCGCCGCGAGAACCAGCAGCGAGGCGCGCTCGTCGAGATGCACCAGCAGGCGGCGGCGTTTTTCGCTCGGCAGCTCCACGAGGCTGCGGAGGGCAAGGTCGCCGCAGCGTATCTCGAGGATCGCGGCCTCGATCGCGAAGCCATGAAGCGATTCGGGCTGGGCTGGGCGCCGTCGGCCGGCGACGCGCTGCTGCGGCAGCTCAAGTCGAAACATCCCGAGGCGCTACTCGAAGTCTCCGGTCTCTTTTCGCGCGATCAGGGCGGGCGTCTCTACGACCGCTTCCGGCGGCGCATCATGTTCCCCATCGCGAACGATTCCGGCAAAGTGATCGCATTCGGCGGGCGCGCGATGGGCGACGACATGCCGAAATACATGAATTCGCCCGAGACGCCGGTCTATTCGAAGAGCAACGTCCTCTATCATCTTGACCGCGCGAAAGAAGCGATCCGCCAGGGCGACGTCGCGATTCTGGTCGAGGGCTACATGGACGCGATCGCGGTGGCGCGCGCGGGCATCGCGAATGTGGTGGCGAGCTGCGGCACCAGCCTCGCCGAGGCGCAGATCAAGCTGCTCGGCCGGTTCACGCGCCGCGTGATCGTGAATTACGATCCCGATACGGCGGGCCAAGTCGCCACGGAACGATCGATTGCGCTGCTGCTCGAAAAAGAATTCGACGTGCGCGTGCTGGCGCTGCCGGGCGCCGCCGATCCGGACAAATTCATCAAAGAACAGGGCGTGGAAGCCTACCGGAAACTGCTGGCGCAGGCGCCGCCGTATCTCGATTACCTGATCGGCAAGGCGCGCCACATGGATCGCACGACGGCCGCGGGGAAAGTGGCCGCGCTCAATTTCCTGATGCCCTACGTGCAGCGGCTACCGGACCGGCTGCTGCGCTCGGAATGGGCCACGCGGATTGCGTCGGAGCTGCGCGTCGATGAGCCGGTGTTGCGCGAGGCCCTGCGCCGCGCCGCCGTCGAGCGCCGCAGCGAGGTGAAACCCAAGGCTGAATTGATGGGAAGCCCCATCAAGAAAGCGGAGCGCAGGCTGCTGCAGATGTTCGTCGAAGCTGAAGAATTCCGCGAGCAATTGCGTGGAGCGCTGGCGAGCGAAGCTTTGCATCGGGGTCTCGAAACCGAACAGATATTCGAAATGCTGATTTCGAATACATCCGGGCGCCCGGACGTGCCCACTCTTGCCGCCAGCTTGGGGGACCGGGACCGTGGCCTATTCTTCGAGTTGCTTTTCGAGGAACCGCAAGAGGCCACGTGGCAGGAGGCGGAGAGCTGCCTCGAAGTGCTGCGCAGCCGCCCCGTGGAACAGGAGCTTGCCGAATTGCAGAAAAAGATCGAATCACAAACACCGCCTGAAGATTTGAACCGGCTGCTCTCGCGCCGTCTCGAACTGCAGAAGAAACTGGCCGCGGCGGCGAAATGACCTCGAAACTTCCGAGCATTGTCATCGTTGGGCGACCGAACGTCGGGAAATCCACGCTCTTCAATCGCCTCACCGGGACGCGCCGCTCGATCGTCACCAACGAGCCCGGAATCACGCGCGACCGCATCTACGGCACGGCGCAGTGGGACGGCCGCGCGTTCGAAGTCGTCGACACGGGCGGAATCGTGCCCGAGGACAAAGCCGGGATTCCCGGCGAAATCCTGCGGCAGGCGCGCGTCGCGATCGAGAATGCCACGCGCGTGGTGCAGATCGTCGACGGCCGCGCGGGACCGCTGCCGCTCGACGCCGAACTCGCACAGCTTTTGCGGCGCGCGGGCAAGCCGCCCGTGCTCGCCGTGAACAAAGTGGATTCGGCGAAGCAGTCAGAACTCGCCGCGCAGTTTTACGAGCTAGGCGACGAGATTTTCTCGATTTCGGCGGAGCACGGCTACGGCATCGATGCGCTGCTCGATTCGCTGACGCACGACTTCCCCGAGGGCGAATCGGTGCAAACCGCGCCCGACGTCAACATCGCGATCATCGGGCGGCCGAATGTGGGCAAATCGACGCTGCTCAACCAGCTCGTCGGCGCCGAGCGCGCGATCGTTTCGCCGGAAGCAGGAACGACGCGCGACATGGTCGACACCGTCGTCGACCGCCACGGCAAAACCTACCGCTTCCTCGACACCGCCGGCATCCGCCGCAAGGGCAAGACGAAACTCATCGCCGAAAAGCTCAGCGTGATCATGGCGCGCAATCACCTCGAGCGCGCGGACGTCGCCGTGCTCGTGGTCGACGCGTCGGTGGGCGTCACGTCGCACGACGCCACCATCGCAAGTTACGCCGAGCAGTCGGGCCGCTCGGTGATCATCGCGATGAACAAATGGGACCTCGCGCTCAAAGCGGCGCAGGAAAAAGCCGCGCGCGAAAAAGCTCACAGTGGCAAAGAAGCGGGCAAGGGCGCGAATCCGGCGAAGCTGCTCGCGGACTACGAGCCGATGGTCCGCCAAAAGCTGAAATTCCTGGCCTACGCGCCGATCGTTTTCCTCTCGGCGCTCACCGGCGAACGCACCGAAAAGCTCTACACCCTGATCGATCGCGTGGTCGAGGCGCGCCGGCGCCGCATTTCCACAGGCGAGCTGAATCGCTGGCTCGCGAACGTCGATCTCGAGCGCGGCACTTCTCCCGCCAGCCGCGAGGTCAAGATCTACTACATCACGCAGGCCACCGTTGCGCCGCCCACGTTCGTGCTGTTTACAAATCAGATGAAGCCGCTGCACTTCAGCTACCAGCGCTTCCTCGAAAATCGCCTGCGCTCGGCCTTCGATTTCACGGGCACGCCGATCCGTTTCAACCAGCGCCTGAAAAAACGCGATCGCCCCGGCCACGAGAAGCCTGAATTCCCCAAGGGCGAAAAACGCACGCCGCGCCACAGCAAGAAGCCCAAACGGCGCCACGGGCGCTGAAACCGCCTTTTCCATAGGCGTCCGGGGTTGACACGGCCCGAAATCGGCCTAGGATACAGACAAAGCCATGGCCAGCGCAGCCCAACGAGTTCCCGAAAGCTCCGAAACCGGCGGGCTATTCCGCATCGGCGAAGTCAGCCGCCTCACGGCGACGAAGACGTTCGTCCTGCGCTTCTGGGAATCCGAATTCCCCATGCTGCAGCCGGTGAAAAGCCCGAGCGGCCACCGCCTGTATCGCCGCGAGGATATCGAGACGGTCTTCGAGATCAAGCGCTTGCTCTACGACGAAGGTTTTACAATTGCGGGTGCCCGAAAGCACCTGATGGATCAGAATGGCGGCGCTGGCGCCAAAACCGAGGAAACTGTTTCGGCCGCTCCCGCAGCTCCCTCCAAACTCGATCGCGGATCGCGCGCGCACCGCAAATTCCTGCTCGATCTGCACGAAGAGCTGCTCGCTGTCTTGACCCTCCTCGAACGCGAGTGATACGCTGATTCCCGGCCCAAACAGCCCACATGCATGTGGGCTGATTGCGGCCTGTGCGGTCGGGACGTGGCGCAGCCTGGTAGCGCGCACGCTTGGGGTGCGTGAGGTCGCTGGTTCAAATCCAGTCGTCCCGACCATTGCTTTGAGGCACCTCCGCCTGCTTCGTACATGACTTCTCTTGAGTCTCGTTTCTTCCGGCTCTCGGATAGCTTCGCCAAAAGTGAATATCGGTGTTCATTGACAGAGATGTGGCTTCGCGACGACAGAGACGAATATGTTTTGTGCTTTCGCCCCCTCGCCACCGCTGCGAGCTCGGAAAAGCAACAGCTCTGTCGTTACATCGAGGTCGACGCTCGCGAGGCGATGAAATCAGCGCACGAGAAGCTGTTGACCCCGGAAATCATCGACGATATGAAAAAAGCGCTCTCCGGCCTTTGGGAAGCGGCACAATAGAGTTCTCGGGGATGACGCGCTACCTACAAACTTCATGCCGAATATTCTGATCACCAACGACGACGGGATTCACGCGCCGGGCCTGCGTGCGCTGGCTGCGGCGCTTGCTGAGGTGGGCACGGTGACGATTGTGGCGCCGTCGCGCGACCACAGCGCAGCGGCGCAATCGCTCACGCTGCGCCAGCCGATCTATTGCGATCGGATCGCCGAGCGCGAGTATTCGATCGAAGGCACTCCCGCGGACGCGATGATTCTCGCGCTGCACACGCTGCTCGACGACAAGCCGGACCTCGTGGTCTCGGGAATCAATCGCGGCGGCAACCTGGGCGAAAACATTTTCTATTCGGGGACGGTAGGCGCAGCGATGGAGGGAGCGATCAACCGCGTACCGGCGGTCGCAATTTCTGTTGCTTACCGCAGGCAGGAATTCGATTTTGCGCCGGCGGCCGGGTTCGCGCGCACGCTCGCCCCGTTGATTCTGAGCGAAGGGCTGCCGGAGGGCGTGCTGCTCAACGTCAACATCCCGCAAGACTGGACAGGCGAGGTGCGCATCACGCGGCAATCGTCGAAGATCACGCGCAACGTCCTGCAGCCGGGCGAAGACCCGCGCGGGCGGCGCTACTATTGGCTGAGCGAGCAGCAATTCACCGGCGGCATCGAGCCGGATACGGACCACGCCGCGATCCGCGATGGCGCCGCGTCGGTCACGCCGCTGCGAATCGACCAGACAGACACTCCGTCGCTCGAACACCTGGCGCGCTGGACGAAGCTGCTCGAAGCGACGTCCCGCCGCTGACCGGCACTCGCCGCACGCGAGCATTATCGTCCCGTTGTGCTATTTTAGATTTCGCCGCCGCAGTTTCGGGACCACCGGACACCCATGCCGAAAAAAGCAGCCACCGCCCAACGCGAGGAGATCACCGTCGAAGGCATCTTCGGGCCGGGCGGGATGCTCGAAAAGCGCCATCCGGGATACGAGTTCCGCCCATCGCAGCTCGCGATGGCCAAGATCGCCACGGATGCTTTCGACAAACACCAGCACGTTGTGATCGAAGCCGGCACGGGCACCGGCAAGACGCTCGCCTACCTGCTGCCGGCTATTCGCAGCGGCCGCCGCGTGGTGGTTTCGACGGCGACCAAGTCGCTGCAGGAGCAGCTCTTCCAAAAGGACGTTCCCTTCCTCCAAAAGCATTTCGCGCCCAATCTGAAGGCGGCGCTGATGAAGGGCCGCGCGAATTTCCTCTGCCGGCAGAAAATCCATCAGATGGAGGGCCAGCCGGTCCTGAAAGGGATCGACGAGATCGACTGGTTCTCACAAATTAAAGACTGGGAGAAGCTTACCGAAACCGGCGATCGCAGCGAACTGACGTTCCTGCCCGACGACGCCGAGCTTTGGAATCGCATCGACGCGCGCAGCGACTTGTGCACCGGGCAGAAGTGCGCGGAATTTCAGCGTTGCTTCGTCACGGCGATGCACCAGCGGGCGCACGAAGCCGACCTGATCATCGTGAATCATCATCTCTTTTTCGCCGATCTCGCCATCCGCCAGGACGATTTTGGCTCGATCCTGCCCGAATATTCCGCGGTCGTTTTCGATGAAGCGCACGAGATCGAAGACGTGGCGAGCGATTATTTCGGCCGTCAGCTTTCGAGCTACCGCTTCGAAGAACTCGCGCGCGACACGGAAAGCATGCTTCGCATCCTGCGCATCGAGGCCCCGCCGCTGCGCAAGCATCTCGCGCGCCTGCGCGAGCGGGCCCGCGCCTTCTTCGAGCGTTTCCCCGAGCGCGAGGGCCGCTATCCCTTCGGTCCCTCCGAAAGACATGCCTTCCTCGATCAGAATCGCGAGGCGTACGACGATCTGGCCGCAGCCGTGAAGCGCACAGAAGCCGAACTTTCGGCAATCTCGCCGAAGCCCGAGGAAATCATCGCCCTCGCGCGGCGCGCCGCTGAAACGCGGCGCGAACTCGCGTTCCTGATGGAGAGCGAGGAGAAAAGCTACGTCTACTGGTACGAGCGCCGCGGCCGCGGCGTGTTTCTCGCGGCCACGCCGATCGACGTGAGCGACATCCTCCGCGAAAAGCTCTTCGATCAATTCGATACGGTAATTCTCACATCGGCCACACTCGCTGTCGGCGGCCGCTTCGACTACCTGAAGCAGCGCCTCGGCGTGCTGCCGTCGCAAGAAGAGGTGCTACCGCAGGAATTCGACTACGAGTCGCAGGCGCTGCTCTATCTGCCGAAATCGCTGCCGGACGTGCGCAATCCCACATTCGCGGCGAGCGCAGCCGACGAAATCGTGCGCCTGCTCGAAATTTCGCAAGGCCGCGCCTTTTGCCTCTTCACAAGTTACGCCCAGATGAAGGATATTCACGGCCGCGTTTCGGGGCGCGTGAGTTTTCCGCTGCTGTTGCAGGGCACCGCGCCGCGCTCGATCCTGCTCGACCGCTTCCGTTCGACTCCCAACGCCGTCCTCTTCGCCACGTCGAGCTTCTGGCAGGGCGTGGATGTGCCCGGCGCGCAGCTTTCGTGCGTGATCATCGACAAGTTGCCCTTCGCGGTGCCGAGCGACCCCATCGTCGCCGCGCGCGTGCGGGTGCTGACCGAGGACGGGCGCAACGCCTTCGCCGAATATCAGGTCCCCGAGGCGGTGCTCGCGCTCAAGCAGGGCTTCGGCCGCCTCATCCGCTCGAAGACCGACCGCGGCATCCTCGCCATCCTCGACAACCGCATCCAGCGCATGCAATATGGTAAAATTTTCCTCGAGTCCCTGCCCAAGTACCAAACCACGCAGGACCTGACGCACGTCTCGCGCTTTATGGCGGACCATTCCGAATAGCGCGGTTTTGACGGGCGGCGGTCGCCCCTTCCGGGGCTGGAAAGAAGGCGCATGTACGAAGTCAGCGTTGAAGAGACATTCGCGGCGGCGCACAACCTCCGCAATTACAAAGGAAAGTGCGAGGACCTGCACGGGCACAACTACAAAGTGCGCATCGTCCTCGCTGGAAAAGAACTCGATCACGTCGGGCTGCTCTACGATTTCGTCCATCTGAAGCAGGTGATTCGCGGCGTGATCGCGTCGCTCGACCACAAGTATCTCAACGAGCTTCCGCCCTTCGATGAGATCAATCCGTCCGCCGAAAATATCGCGCGCCACATTTGCGATCAGATTTCGAAGCAAATTCGCGAGACGCCCAACGGCGCGGGAATCGGCAGCGTCACGGTTTGGGAGACGGAAACAACAAGAGCAACCTATCGCCCGTAGCGCAAGCGCGCGGAGTCGCGAGATAGAAGCACGAGCTTGGGCCTCGACCTTCGCCTTTGATCTTTCGGGTGCCCCATCGTCGGTTTGTGAGGGTAGGGCCTTTGATTTTCCGCATTTCTCACGCCCCGCAGTTAAAATGCTCCGCTAGGCGTGAAAGAGCCCTGGCCTTTTCCTGTACCTCGGTACAATTCTTTCACGCTCTGGCTCGTGTTAGCCTGATAGTGAGGCTCTGAGAGCGACGAAGAGATCAATGGACATCACGGCCGAATTCGACCAACGTACCGGCGCCGGGCAGACCCGCGAGCCGCGGCTCAGAAGCTCCTTCCCGCCATCGATATTTCGCCGGTTTCTAATCGACATTTGGCGATTAGAAATCGCCGCAACTTATTCAAAACAAACGATAGGCGCCACTTCTAATCGACACGTCTGCGGTACCTTCGCGCAAGAGGCTTCTTGATGGTCATCACCGAGATTTTCAAATCCATCCAGGGAGAAGGCACTCGCGCGGGACTGCCCTGCATTTTCGTGCGCCTCACCGGTTGCAATCTTCGCTGCGTGTGGTGCGATACGGCGTACGCCTTCCACGGCGGCACGAAATGCGGCGGCGACGAAGTGCTCGACCGAGTGCGCTCGCTATCGGGCGATCCCGAGCGCAACACATCGCTCGTCGAAATCACCGGCGGCGAGCCGCTGCTGCAGCCGGAAACGCCGGAGCTGGCACAGAAGCTTCTCGCGGCCGGCTACACGGTGATGATCGAAACGAGCGGCGAGCGCTTCGTCGGCACGCTGCCGCGCGAAGTCATCAAGATTGTCGATGTAAAATGTCCCGATTCCGGCGAAGCGGACACCTTCGATCCGGCCAATCTCGACGCAGTCGACCAGAAAGACGAAATCAAGTTTGTGATTGCCAGCCGCCGGGATTACGATTTCGCCCGCGAGTTCACCGAGCGGCACGCGCTCGCGAAGCGCGTGCATCAGGTGCTATTCTCTCCAGTCTTCGAAGACCCAAATGGGCAATGGCCGGGATTGAGCCCGCGCGAACTCGCCGAATGGATTCTCGCCGACGGCTTGCCGGTACGGCTCGGCCTGCAGTTGCACAAATTCATCTGGGACCCGGCGATGAAGGGAGTTTGATCTCACGCATGGCGGAAAAACCCAAAGCGGTCGTGCTTTTGAGTGGCGGAATGGATTCAACCGTCACGGCCGCGATCGCCAATCAAACTCATCGCCTCGCGCTGCTCCATGCGAGCTACGGCCAGCGAACGGAAAGGCGCGAGCGGCGCGCGTTCGATGAAATCGCCGATTTTTACGGCGTTCGCGAACGTCTGGTCGTCCGCTTCGATGCATTCGCGCAGATCGGCGGCTCAGCTCTTACCGACGCCCGCATCGAGGTCCCGGAATCCGGAGAAGCCCTTGCGCCGGATGCCGCAATTCCCGTAACGTATGTTCCCTTCCGCAACGCCCACTTCCTCTCGGCGGCGGTGAGCTGGGCGGAAGTGATCGGGGCGACCGCGATCTTCATCGGGGCGGTGGCCGAGGATAGTTCCGGGTATCCGGATTGCCGCCCGGAGTATTATCGAGCGTTCCAGGTTCTGATCCGCGAAGGCACGCGCCCGGAAACGCACATCGAGATCGCGACGCCGGTGATCGCGATGCGGAAAAGCGAAATCGTCCGCCGCGGATTCGATCTGGGCGCGCCGCTCGACCGCACGTGGTCGTGTTACCAGTTCGAGGACGAAGCGTGCGGAACGTGCGACAGTTGCCGCCTGCGCGTGCAGGCTTTTGCCCAGGCTGGAATGCGGGACCCTATCGCCTATCGGGTGCAACTTGCGCCATAATACGCCAAGGGGAGTTCTATCGGGGGAGGATGGTAATCACATGAGAAGACTGATGCATGTCTTGGGAGCGCTGGTTTTCGTTCTGCTGCTCGCTGCGACCGTGAGGGCCCAAGAGGGTCGCGTGGCAGGTCAGGTTCTGGATATGAACGGAAAGCCGTGGGCGGGTATCACCGTGACGCTCAAGAGCGATACGGGCCGGACCTTTACGTTAAAGACTGACAAAGACGGAAAGTACAGCCAGATCGGAATACCCGGCGGCATCTACGCGATTACCCTCACCGATCCGGCCAATCCGGCGGCTGGGCTCAACTTCTCAGAGAAGCAACAGGTGAAGCCCGACGACTCGAACGTCTTCGATTTCAACTTCAAAGAAATCATGGCGCAGCAGCAAACTAACCCGGCGAATGCCGAGGCGGAAAAGAAGCGCCAGGAATCGCAGAACGCGTTCAAGGAGATGCAGACGCATTTCAACAATGGACGCGCCGCCCTGGACGACTCCGACACACTGCGCAAACAGATGGCCACCATGCCGGCGGATCAAAAGACTGCGACCCAGGATAAGATGAACGCGGATTACCAGACCGCCATCACCGAGCTCGAGCAAGCCGAAAAAGGCGTGCAGCCCAAGGACGTAAAGAACCACGCCGTTGTTTTGTCAACCCTGGGACAGGCCTACGATCGCGCGGGCCGCTACAGCGACGCCGTCGCCGCATATCAGAAGGCGATTGACATGAATCCGCAGCCTTCCTATTACGTCGATCTCAGCACGGCCACCGTCAACGCAGCCACCGCGCAAACGGATACCACCGACCTCGCGGCAAAGGTGACCGAGGCAGGCGCCGATTGCGACAAGGCCGGCACGCTCGACCCCACCCTCACCGCTCGGTGCTGGAAGAACATCGGGATCGTGTTGAGCAACAAGAACCACCTCGCGGAAGCGGTTGTGCCGCTGCAGAAGGCTACGGCGGCGGATGCGAAGGATGCGCAAGCTTGGTATCTGCTCGGTGGAGCGCTCGCCAACCAGATCACGTCCAAACAGGAAGGAACCAAGCTGACGTACACGTTCCCTCCGGGTCTCACCGACGCGTACCAGCACTGCATCGATGCCGATCCCAACGGCCCTTACGCGGCGCAGGCGAAGGCGACTCTCGACGGGCTGAATCAGTTGAGCGGCGGAACGTCGACCCTCGTGAACGAACGAAAATCCAAGAAGAAGTAGTCGCGGCGGAAAAAGGATTTTCGGACGGTCGCTTTTTTCTCGATTTTTCGCCTCTCGACCCGAGCGTGCGGGAGTGCTATGCTGCGCTGGTGAGTCTCTGAGGAATCTGGTGCGCGCCATGGACTCGAACCAACCCAACACCCAGCGCCGTCGCAGCGAGCGAATCTCCGAATCGGTTCCTGTGATCGTGCGCGGCATCGATCTGCTCGGCCAGCCATTCGAAGAGCGCACGTCCACGCTCGCGCTCAACCTTCACGGATGCCGTTACTCGTCCAAGCATCACCTGCCGCGGAACAGCTGGATCACGCTCGAGGTTCCTCAGGGCGGCGAGATGCGCAACATGCGTGCGCGAGTCGCGTGGATTCAGCGGCCGCATTCCGTCCGCGAGTTCTTCCAAATTGCAGTCGAGTTGGAAAGCCCGGCCAACGTCTGGGGCATGGATCCCGCGCCAGCGAACTGGCGAGACGTTGCATCCCGGCCGGGACAGGAAAATCCCTGGGCCACAAAGGAACCAATCATGTCTGAGATGACGAACCCGTCCAACGATTTTGAATCCGCTTCTTCCACTTTCGCGCCGCCACCCATGCCAGAGCCGGGAAATCCGCTCTTGCACGATTGGAAAGCGGAGATCGAGCGGGAGGCCAACCGGGCTGCCGAGAGTGCGGCGGCGCAGGCCGGCGATCGCGTTCGCAAAGCCATCGAAGAGTTGGAAGGGTTTTCCTCGGGTCTCAGCGCGAAGCAGGATGAGTTCCTGGGCTCGCTCCGGGCGGAATTCGAAGGCAGCCTGGCGCAAGCGCGCGAGCTCCTGCATGAACTGGACAGAAAGGCCGCGAGTCTGCGAGCCGAAAGCGAGGCCGCGGCCGATTCCACGAGCCGAATGGCTCAGGCGCGGCTTCAGGTAGAGGCCGCCGAAGCGGCATTGGCTGCGAAGCCGAATAACGGCGCTCCGCAAGAGGAGGCGGCAGCCGCCGAGGCAGTCACGGCGAACTTGCGCGAGCGCCTTCAATCCGAAATGGCGGCGGCTCAGGCGCAGTGGAACGAACTCCTGCAGTTCTCGCTCGACGACAGTGTCGAGCGCGTGGCGCGGCAGCTTGCCGGCCGTTCCGAGGAAGTTTTGCGCGCCACCGACCAGGCAATATCCAGCCGCTTCGCGGAACTCAACGATCCTCTCGCGCAATTGATGAACGACGCGCGCCAGACTCTCTCCGGCGTGCAATCGGCCCTCGAGCGGGAAATTGCACAAGGGCGCGCTTCCCTTGCCGAGATCGAACACTCCACAGGCCGCCTGAAGGACTACGCCGGACAGCTGGAAGCGGCGAGCCACGATACGGTCAACGAGCTGCACCGCCGGCTCGAAAATATTCTCGAAGCGCAGACAGACGAAATGCGGCAGCGCGTGGAAAAACTCGCGAACGACGCGCAGGAACGATTGGGCCCGGCGCTCGACGCCCTGAGCCAGCAACTTGCCGAGCGCACGATCTCCGACGTGCAATCCAAAGTCGCGCCGCACGTCGAGCGCGTGCCTGAACTGCTGCGCGAACTTTCGGCGCGCGAGTTACAGGCCGATGCAAGCCTGCGGCTGTTCCGTGAGCGCCTGCGCCAGGTTGCGGAAATCAACCAGCGCGAGGCAGCCTCGCAACTTGCGTCGACTGTCGCCGATCTGCGCAACGATTTCGAATCCGCGCGCCGTGAGGCTCTCACGAAATGGACCGAGGAACTGGATGCGGGCGGCGTTCGTGCGTCCCATGCCGCCGCCGAATCCATCGGCCGTTCCTCGGAATGGTTCCAGCAGGAGGCGCGGGCGCGCATGCAGGTCCTGGTCGAGCAGACGCTCGCGACGGCAACGAGCACCTTCGATGAAAAGACGGCGGAGGCCGCGCGACAGTTCGAGACGAAGCTCAGCGAGCAGTCCGCCGGGCGCATCGCCCAAATTCACCAGGAACTCGACGGCGTGACCAACGAGCTTTCCGGCCGCGCTCGCACGGAACTGGCGGCGGCCGCGGAAGCCGCTGCGGCGTCGTTCGGCCAGGTCCTGCACGGCATCTCCGAACAGGAAGCCTCGCAGTTCACCACCAACAGCCGCGCGATCCTTGCCGAGCGCCAGCAGGAATTCGATCACTTCACCGCCGGAGCCATGCAGAATCTCGAGTCCAGTGCTTCGGCATCGGTGAATCGTTTCCAGGAGCGGATGTCCTCCCAAATCGAGACGTCGGTCGTGGAAGGCCGCAACGCGCTTGCCTCGGAATTCGCCTCGATGCTCGAGAGCTTCCGCACCGATCGCGAGGCCTACAAGAGCGAATGGGCGGCCAGCCTTGACCATTCGAGCGCCGAAGCCGCCGCGAAGCATCAGGAGCGCCTGCAGGCAAGCTCCGACTCCTGGGTCGTTTCGTCCGTGCGGCGCCTGAACGAGCACGGGCAAAGCGCCGTCGAATCGCTGATTTCCTCGGCGGACAACTCCTTGCGCGATTCCTGCTCGAAGGTCTTCGAAGAGTTGGCGCAAATGTTGCGCCAGACAAAATCGATTGCGGATGCAGCCGGGTTCGCTCCACCGCCGGCCTCGGAATCCGCGGCGTCGCATCAACACTCGGCGTCCGGCGATTAGGACTCCCCCGTCGCGGGACGCAGCCACTCGCATCCAGAGTTGGTCCGCTTACTTCTCTCCCACTACTTCGCGAACCGCACGCGCGACGTATTCAACTTGTTCCTGCGTTAATCCCGGATGCAGCGGCAGGCTGAGCACGCGCTCGCACGCAAGCTCGGCGCGCGGGAACGAGCCGCGCGGGCAGCCCAGAGACGAGTAGGCCGGCTGCAGGTGAATAGGCTTCGGATAGTGCACCACCGTCTCGATCTCCCGCGCGGTGAGGTGCGCGATCACCGCGTTACGATTGCTCACGTAAATGACGAACTGGTGGTAGACGCACTCGTCGCGCGGGTCGTCGACCGGCATCTCCACGCGCGCGCCGGCCAGCAGGCGCCTGTATTCGCGCGCGATTTCCTGGCGCCGCGCCGTCCACGCGTAGAGATGGCGCAACTTGATGCGCAGCACCGCGCCCTGAAATCCCTGCATGCGATAGTTGTAGCCGACGAATTCGTGTTCGTAACGTGCGGTCTGGCCGTGATTGCGCGCGGCGCGCGCGAATTTTGCGACGCGATCGTCGTCGGTCGTCAGCGCCCCGCCTTCGCCGTAAGCGCCGAGATTCTTCGTCGGATAGAAACTGAAGATTCCGGCGTTGGCGAGCGCTCCGGCGCGGCGGCCACGATAGCGCGCGCCGTGGGCTTGGGCGGCGTCTTCAAGGACGCGAAGGTTGTGCCGCGCAGCGATTTCGCGAATCGGGTCCATGTCGGCCGGGCGGCCGTACAGATGCACAGGGAGAATTGCGCGGGTTCGCGGCGTGATCGCGCGTTCGATGAGCTTGGGATCAAGATTGCCGGTCGCGGGATCGATGTCGACGAACACGGGCACGGCACCGCAGTACGTGATCGCCTCGGCCGTCGCGAGAAACGTGTTCGGCGTGCTGATGACTTCGTCACCCGCCTGGACACCGAGGGCCAGCAGCCCCAAATGGAGAGCCGCCGTGCCGTTGCTGAGCGCGACGCAGTGCCGGGTGCCGCAGAAATCGGCGAATTCGCGCTCGAACGCTTCCACTTCCGCGCCCAGAACGAATGCGGAGCTCTGGCAGACGCGGTCGAGCGCCGGCAAGATTTCATCCCGCAGTTGCGCGTACTCGGCCTTCAGATCGAGAACAGGAACCTTCATTCGGCGCCGCCCTTTCGCAAGCAGAAAACTTTACTGTACGCGGTCTGTCTCCACAAGCCCCGGCTCGAAAGCGCGCGAGCCACAACCGCCGGTCGCGGCGGGCCATCAAGGTTTCAAAGGCCGCGATCAGAACCCTTGATAAGTTGAACTAAAGTTAACGTGAATTTCATCGACCGGCTTGTGCGTGCTGATATACTCGTGCGCTGAAGGAATCCCACGGAGCATGACGCAGGTTGGCGCGTCGCTCCTCAACGCGCCATTTCCCGGAGCCATGCTCGACAAGGTTGGAAAGAGCAAGCGCAGATACCCAAGGATTCAGACGCCGCTGGGCATCTGGGTCGCGTGGCAGGGCGACAACGTCAAGCAAAGCGTGTCGCGCGTCAGCGATCTGAATCTCGGCGGGCTCTTCATTTCCACTGAGGAACCCGCGCCCTTGGGCACGGTGCTGACGGTCTTGCTTTCCGTCCCCGAGGGAGAGATACGCGGCCGCTCGACTGTGCGCAGCGTGAGCGCCGAAGGGATGGGCGTCGAGTTTACCGAGATTGCCACGGCGGATCAGGAGCGGCTCCAATCCCTCGTCGCCCGCCTGCTCGCCTCCAATTCCGACCCGCCGGCGGAAACCAAGAAATTCCAGTCAGATTAGGCGAATTCGGCGCGGCGATTCCAGCTCCGTCCCTGCACGTCAACCCTCGGATCAAAATGGCGGTGGAGCAAACGGCTTGGCGGCGGCCGCGGGCCCGCTTGCGTGGGCACCCGGTGCAGAAGGCTCGATGACAAAGATCGCGTAGCGATAAATCGCAAGCTCCTCGTCACTCGCGATCGGCAGCTCGACCACCTTTCCGAACGCCGCGTGTATCTCGCGCAGCTTGTCGGGCGGCATGGCATCCAGCAGCTCGCCGAACTGATTTTTCGCGAGCGTCATTTCGCTCACCGGCGTTTTGGCAGCCTTGGCCCCTGCCGCAGACGGATTCGCCGCCGGAGCGACCTTTGGCACCCGGACTGGCGCCGGGGCCGTTGTTTTCGGATGCGTGGCTGCGGAAGCCTTCAGTTCGTAGCCTTGATAAAACTCGTACCGAAACTCCTTTTCGTAGAGCGCGGCGTACGCTTTCTTGAGGGCCTCGGGGGGCGGCTGGCTATCGGTGAGAGCCTTCGCCGTGAAATCATCGAGTGCTGCCATAAGATCGCGGAAGTCGCGACGCGCGTGCACCGACGGCCCCTTGCGGGATCGCGCGAGCGACGCAGCGAGTCTGTCCGTGCGCTCGTCGTAGCACTTTCCGTAGCTGGCGATTCCACGCAACTGGCCATCTGCCCACGAGTCGTCCATGCTCGCAATCTTCGCGATCCATTCGGACGACCTCATCTGGAGAATCTGCGCGCACGTCATCCCGAAGTAAACGGCATCCGTGTCCCGCGTTGATTTTGATCGCAATTGTGCGAGGCAAAATGTAGGGCTCAGCAGAAGGAAAATGGCCGATGCGGCTACAATGCGCATAACTGAAATCGTAATCGAGCGCATCTCAAGGACGCAACTGCGCGACCGCACGATCCGGCTCGCTTGCAGGCGCTTTCTCGATCGGGCCGACAGTTTCCGGCGGCACGATCTTCGTCGCCTGCGAAGCCACGATCACCCAGTGCCCATCGCGCTTCGCTTCGACCCTGGTGAAAATGCCTCGCCGCGGCGGCATCGGCGATCCGTCCGGATTGCGCTCGCCGCTCGAGCTGAAGTAGACGTGCACGATCGCGATTTCAGGCGTCAGGAAGCTGGTCTGTATCTGCTCGGTGTGCCACACGCTTTCCTTGGTCTTCGCCGAATGCAATCCCTCAAGGCTTTTCGCAAACGCGACGCGCCCCTCAAAAATTATTCGCATTCTTTCTGGGACTTATAGTGTAATTCCACCTGGGCAAATTCTTATCCGGGACGATTTGCAGTTGCCTCATTTGTTCGTCTCCCACTTTGATTCCAGTTTTGTATTTTTGCGGATCAAACTCGCCCTGACCGCTAGTCCGTTTACTGTCGTGGTGGTGCGAATGTAATTCAAGATCGTCTGGGAGCTGTCCAGCGGGCGGCCTGCCCAGTTCTTGCTGATCTCGCTGAAGAGCCGGTGCTCGATTGGATTCCATTTGGACGCACCCGTGGGATAGTGACTGACGCTCACGGTGATTCCGTATCGGTCACAGATCTCGCTCTGGATTCGTTCTTTCCAGAGACGACACGTCGGTCCGTTGCTGCCGCCGCCGTCGGCCAAGATCAACAGTTTCCGTGCGGTTGGGTATCGTCTACATCCCTCGATGCTCCACCATCGGCGGATCGACGCAACCGCAAATTCCGGTGTGTCGTGCGATACCCCGACGAACACCGCCCCGCAGTTCACCGTCGGATCATAGAGCCCATAGGGAATGGCCATGCCCACGGCCGTGGAACGAAAGTCGTGATCGTTAACCAGAAGCGGACTCTTTCTCCAGGCCACGCCCGCGTTCTTAAACGGGCCTACCAGCTCTTTCTTCTTCGTGTCCACGCTCACCACTGGCTCTGCGGTACGCGTGAATCGCTGGCGCAGCTTCGCGATGTGCAGCATCTGTTCGTTCCGGTCCATAGCGGAGCTGGTGGCAATGGCCTTGCGGTTGACCCGCAGGGAGTAGTCCATTTCGCGCCACAATCTTCCCACGGTGTTGGCACACACCTGGATCCTCAAGGAACCGAGCTCCGCCGCAATCTTGCGCAGCGTCTTCCGTGTCCACTTCAACCGCGTCATGGGATCTCCGGCGGTCTCATATTCCAGCAGCTCTTCGATCCGCGCGATTACTTCAGGCGTTTTTTTTCCACTGGCTTCCGCCCCGCCCCCGGCTTGCGAGACCGTCCCCGCTCGAACTCCCCGGCCAGCAACTGCTCTCGTCCTCGGGCCACGGTATGAGGGTCCATGCCCAAAAACTCCGCCACCTTCCGATCGCCGCCGTAGCCGAGTTTCAGAGACTCCAGGCCGGCGTACAGGCGTCGTTGCTTTTCGTCGAGCAGGCTGAAGTACAAAATGACTTTCGCCCGCAGCTCATTCGGCACTTCCTCCCCGCCGAAAACGCTCCCGCTCAGGCTGCGCTTCGATTCCTGCGACCGCCGAACCCCCACCTGATGCTCCTGAACGGCTGGATCCGGCGAAGCATAGAGGTATCGTCCCGAGATCTCTTCCCGGCCAACCCGCGCCGCACGGAACAGATTCAATAAGGCTGCCTTCGTCTCCACGTGAAGCACGTTGTCCAGTTCCTCGGCGAAGTACCCCGCTTCCGAACCAGTCACGAAAGCCTCGCAGGTCTTAACCAGTGTGCCGTAACGGGAAAACCACACCCCACGGAACAACCACAAACCTAAGTCGTTAAACAGTGCAATCTCGCGGAGAGTGTAATATCCACCTCGGTGCGAATAGCTCGTCCGGTAACCGAGTTCCTTGAGCTTGCGGAACACGGTGAGGTCCACTTTGGTTCCGAGAGCCGCCTTCAGCTCCGCCATCGTGGCGATCTTGCCGGTGCGAAACAGTTCGACTAAACGGGCGGTGTGGAATGCTGCGGTACGCATTTTGTTAGAGTTACGCCTCCTATGGAATTAAGTGGCGCAACTCTAACATTAACTGAAATCGTTGTCCATATCGTTGCGTGGCAGATTATAAATAATATATATTTTGGATAAACCACTGCCCCGCCAGGTTGACGACATCCGCGTCCGGCGCGAAAAGCCGAACCATGGCGGCGATATCGTGATGGTTCCACGCCGTCTCCCACCGCGTTTCGATCGCGGCGATGGCCTCGATCTCGGTCGCGCTGCCACGAGCCGCCGTGGCGCTCCCCGTCTGCGCGGGCAATGCGGCCGGGATCAGAGCGAGCAACAGTGCGATCGGCAGGAATCTACTTTTCACCATGAGCCTCCTGGAATGCGGGCCTCAATTTTTGTCGCCGGCCTCGGAAAACTTCAGAATAAACGTCGCTCCATCCTTCAAAGGCGGCGCATTCGCCGGCAACAAGAGCAGGCCGCGCCCAAAACAGCTTTTCAGCCGAAAAACACTGACTTCATCCAGGGTTTGCGCGCCAATCTGCACTTGGGCCTCCTCGCCAGAGTGCTCTCGAAGCAGCGATCCGAGCCGCGGCTGGTCCGCTTTCTCCACCTGATGGAACACGACGGCCACAACCGCAGGGTGTGCCCCCCGCATGAGCCTCAAGCACGCGGCATGTGATGGTGCCCGCGTCGGCGGCACTGGTTTGGCCTGCGCCCGCAAGCAGCGGCGTGCACAGCGCGATCGCGGCGAGCAGGATCAATAGCCGGAACCTCGTTCGCATGGTGCACCTCCGGAAGGCCGGCGCGATTGTCGCCGGATGCATCGCGGTCGTCAAGGAACGCGCTACCGCGATTTGCGTTTTGCCGGGTGCGCAGGCGACCGGAGCAGCGCGCGCTCGAGAAGCGCGTCCACGGCGCGTTCGAGACGCCGCTCGCGCGCCGCCCCAGATTTCGCCGAATCGAACCACTGGATGAAATGCCGCCGATGTCCCGGCGCGAGATACTGAAAGGCGCGCCACGCCTTGGGATGCCGCTTGAGCCCGGCGCTTAGGTCGGGCGGCACGGGTAGGCTGCGCGATCCGCGGTCGATCCGCAGCTCCACGCTCACCAGA
Organism: uncultured Acidobacteriota bacterium; assembly: GCA_963841605.1. Taxonomy (GTDB): domain Bacteria; phylum Acidobacteriota; class Terriglobia; order Acidiferrales; family UBA7541; genus Palsa-295. Next base: position 6,317 of record CAWJDM010000002.1, on the reverse strand, counting down.
TCGCCCGCATCCGCGCGCGCGGCCTTGCGCAGCGCCGTGTTGAGATGCAGCCGGTATCTCCCGCCGCCTGCCGGGACGAGTGTCACTCGCGCGCTCTTGCCATTCACGATCGCAACAACCGGAATGTGCTTCTTCTTCCCCGATTCCCTCTCGAGCGCGCGACCAATCTCCACCGGCACATCGACGTGCCGCATCAGCCAGATCTTGTAGATCGTGGCCATGAACCGCCTCGCATTGCTCTTAGAGGTCATCGGTACATTCATTTCGAGACGGCCGAGTGAAATATTCTCACTCGGAGTCGGCGTATCGCGCTTGGGTCAAATCGAGCTCGCGTTCGAGCCGGCGCATCACTTCGTCGTTGATCTTGTTCTGATTCCGCAGGTGAAGCACGGTCGCGTGCTGGATCGCGGCGACCTGCCGCAAGAGCTGGGTCCAGCGCTGATAATCCCCGGCCCGGGAACCGCGTTCCGCGGATTCGTTGCTGTCGAGCGCGTTCAGGCGCCGGCGGTGGAGCCGGATCAGCTCGTCGTAAACGGGCGCGAATTCCGGCTCCGCATCGTCGCGGCTGTGTTCGAGGTAGGCAAGCGCCGCCTCGACCATCGCATGTCGCGCTTCATCCTCTTCCATATCCTGCTGCGCGACGCCCGCCAGCCCCAAACGCCGGATCAATGGAGGCAGCGTAAGCCCTTGCAGCACCAGCGTCACGAAAATCACGCAGAACGTGAGGAAGATCATCAAGTTGCGCCCGGGGAAAGGATCGCCGTTATCCAGCAGCTTCGGCAGCGAGATGGCGGCTGCCAATGCAATCACTCCGCGCATCCCCGCCCAGCCGACGATGAAGAGCGCTTTGGGATTTGGGAGAGTTTCGGGCTGATGCAGGAGACGCCGCCGGATCGCATACGAGAGCGCCGCGCCGGGATATACCCAGACGAACCGCAAAAGGATCACCACGCCACTGAACAACAGGCCAAGAAGCACCAGCTTGCCGAGATGATGTGTGTGAATGCCCGCTAGGATGTAGGGGAGCTGAAATCCGAGCAGCAGAAAGACAAATCCGTTCAGCACGAAATCGATCATTTCCCACACGGCGTGCCCAGAGAGGCGCGCTCCCCTCGAAAGAAACAGGGAGCTCTTGCGCCCGAGGTAAAGCCCGCACGTCACCGTCGCAAGAACTCCTGATGCGCGCGCGCTTTCCGCCGCCAGATAGGCGACGTACGGCGCGATCAGGCTGATCGTGATCTCGATTGGCGCGTCGACGATCCTCACGGCGATGACGTGAATCACCTTGCCCGCGATGAGGCCAATTGCGATGCTGCCGAATACCAGGTAGAGGAGCCGCCAGACGCCCTCGAAAATCGAAGGAGTGCGGCCCGTCACGAGCATAGCGGTCGTGAACTCGAGAGCGAGCAAACCCGTCGCGTCGTTGAGGAGGCTTTCGCCCTCCAGCACTTGCGTGATGCGCTTGGGCATGCCCAGCCGCGAGGCGATCGACGTCGCGGCAATCGCATCCGTCGTCGACACCACCGCGCCGAGCACCAGCCCCATTCGCCAGTCGAATCCCGGCAGAATCCACCGCGACGCCGCGGCCACTCCAAACACCGTGAAACCCACCAGGCCCACGGCAAGCATCGAAATGCTCACCAGGTTGTAGTGGAAATCGCGCCAAGGCGTCACGAATGCGGCCGAAAACAGCAGCGGCGGCAAAATGATGAGGAATACCAGTTCCGGATCGAGTTCCACGTGCGGCCCGTGCGGAATCACGCTGAGAATCAGCCCGCCGATCACGAGGATGATCGGGTAGGGAGTTTCCAGCCGCTTCGCCAGCGCCGCAAACGCCACCACCAGTATCAGCAGCACCAGAACAATCAGCTCAACGCTGTGAATCCCGCCCGCGCCCATGCCCGCCTCGCGGATTCAAAGATACCGCAGCGAGGCGCCAATTTTCTCTTTCAAAAACGCGCTTCGGTAATTCCGAGGGAGAATCAGGCAGACGGCCGGCGGCGCTGGGGCGTTCGTCGCCTCAGCGGCCGTCCGTCCGATGCAATCGAGAGGCTGATCCGGGCGGCGCGGCTACTGGTCGTCCGGCGCCAAGCTTGAGGATTTGTTGTCGTCCGCGTTTGTGTTGTTCTGGTTTATCGCGACAACTTCGTAGGATCGCATCTTCCGGAGGCCGGCCTCCGGGACAGCGAGAATCATGTCCTTCTGCTTCATCTTGAACTGAGCTTCCTGGCCGACCGGCAGAATTGTTGCGTGTTTCAGATTCATCGGCCGGATTTCGTAATCCATCTGGTCGGTGCGCAACAGATACTGCGGGCAAAGCTTTTCGTCGGAGTTTACGTGCGTAATGCCAGCCGAGGCCCACAAAGTGCCCAGGCCTGAGAGTCCCCGCTCCCTCGCGCCGCAAGGCACAGCCTCCATCTTTTCCAGCATGCCCCTCTGGACGTCTTTCTTCTTCTTATCGTGTGCGCTTAGCGGAAGCGCGCAAATAAAGACAAGCATGAGAATGAACGAACTCTTGAGGCTCATAATGCCTCCTCCTTCGAGAACTGGCGAAACACGCCGACAGGAAGGCCGCCGAAGCGGCCTTCCCATCGTGCGAGCGAGCGTGAGTTACTGCCTCGGCTTGGGGTTTGGAGTCGACGTACCGGTCGAAACACCTGTTCCGGTGGAAGCTCCCGTTGAGGTGCCGGAGCCGCTTCCGCTGGTGGAGACGCCTACGCCGGCGCTGCCGCCGCTCTTGAATTGCTGCGCTCCTTTGACGAAGTTATCCGGGTCCGCCATCATGTCGTCCCGCACTTCAGGGTGCGCACTCAGGTAGCTGTTGAGCTCCGGATGTTTCCGCATATAGTCCTGGTTCTTGACCACCGAAGGGTTTTTCGAAACGTCGTGCGCGATGTCCGAGTGGCCGCCCAGGAACTCTCCGAAGCTGGCCATGTGTTGGTGCGTCGCGTCGCGATCGTTCCAGTGCTGGCCTGCATCCAAACGATCTTCCTGCTGCATGAACGTGTTTGGGTTCTGCGCTATTTGATCGCGTACTCCCGGGTTATCGCGCAGGTAATCCTGCAAGGCAGGATGGTTCTGGACGAATTGCTGGTTATCGGCGAGCGAAGGATTCTTGCGGAGTTGCTCGGCGATTTCGCGGTGGCTGTCCAGGAACCGGTCGAACTGCACCACGTCTCGTCGGTCGTTATCGCGACCGTAGCCGCGACCGTTATCGCGGTCGTTGTCGCGGTTTGGTGTGGCGGTGTCACGGTCACGTGCATCCGCGTCTTGATGTCGTGCGACATTGTTGTCACGCGTCACGTCCGTATCGCGGTTGCTTGCGTACTCGCGGTTGTTGACCTGCTGTTGCTCCGGACCAAAGGTGTTTGGATCCCTTCTCAGCTCGTCGCGAATGGCCGGATTCTGTTGAAGAAACCTTTGCAGGTCCTCGTGATTCTTCACAAACGTCCGGTCGTTCACCAGATCTGGCTTCTTGCGAACTTGCTCGCCGACTTCGCGGTGCGTGTCCAACCACCGGTTGAATTCGGCCGCATCACGATCGCGCGTCCCGTTCGCACCCGTCCCGTTCGGTTGATCGAAGCTATTTTCCTCCTGCATGAACGCGACCGGATTCTGTCCTACCTCGGTGCGCAGCTGCGGATGGTCCTGCAGGAACGTGTTCAGATCCGGGTGGCTCTGCAGAAATTCATAGTTGGTCACCAACCAGGGCTTTTGCTTAAGTTGTGCGGAGATGCTCGGATGGCTGTCCATGAACCGGTCGAGCTCCGCCAGGTCGCGCCTGCCATCAGGCTGATCGAGGCGATTTTCCAGCTGCATGAACGCCGTCGAATTCTGGCTGATCTCCGCGTTCAGTTGTGGACGGGCTTTTAGAAACGCATTCAGGTCAGGGTGGCTCTGGAGAAAGTTGTAGTTCGTCAGCAACCAGGGCTTCTGTCGAACCTGTGTTGCGATGTCAGGATGGCTGTCCATGAAACGATCGAATTGCACCACGCCCCGGCTCGGGCCGTCATTGTCCCGGGCACGGTCGTTGTCTTGAGCGTATCGATTGCTCTGAGCGTCTCGATCGTACGCATTTTGAGCGGATGTCGATTGCGCGTTTTGAGTTGATTGCGAGTGTGCAGGCGTGCTGAAGCATAAGACGCCTGCCGCAACCAGTAACAGCGTCCGTACGTTCGTGAACCGCAATGGCGTATTACGCATATCGCGGCCTCCTATTCGTAGGTTTGCGGGGGGCTGATGTGAGGCTGCAAGGGGCGTGCCAATCCAGGCAAAAATCGCGGATCCCGCTGGAATTTCAGGCAGTTGCAAAAGCGAGCCTCAGGGCATCACCCTACAATCCCTGAGCCCAAAATGGCGAGCAAATTCTATACGCCCCGGGAAAATCGCCATACGGACGAGACCCTACAAGCATCGCCGTAGGCGAAATCAATAAATATTACGATTCCTCTTCTGATTCTTTCTATACTTGAATTGCGAGACGCGCGAGTGGGACACAGCAAAATCGAGATGCCGGGGAGTTGGTTTATCTTAGCTCATCGAATGAATATCGCCAGAATAGTCCTGCACTGTGAGCGACCAACTATGCAGACGCGTGCTTATTGTTATTCGCTACTCCTGCTGCTTGTGATCCCCTTGTTGGCCCGCGCAAATACTTTGCCTCCAACTGACCATCCGGGCGCGGCTCAGTCGAAGCACTCGGTTGCCCAACCCGCCATGGGACGACACCTCGAAGCAAAGGGCGTCCGCGACTTTGGCCAGGTCACCCCTACGCTGTTTCGCGGCGGCCAGCCTTCGGCAGAAGGATTTGAGACGCTCGCCCACATGGGAATTGCAATCGTCGTTGATACCGGCAGATCGACGCGCGACGAGAAGCTGGTCAAAAGCCTGGGCATGACCTACATCTCCTTGCCATGGTATTGCCCTCTTCCCAAAGACAAGGTGTTCGACCGGTTTATAGAAATTATCCGAGAGAATCCGGGAAAGAAAATCTTCGTGCACTGCCGGTTCGGTGACGACCGCACTGGAATGATGATCGCAGCGTATCGCATGGCGCAAGATCATTGGACTGCCAAACAAGCCCAGCAAGAGATGCGCGAGTTCGGCTACAGCCCTATACATCACCTGATGTGTCCCGGCCTGGGCAGATACGAGAGCAGCTTTCCTCGCCGCTTGCAGGACGACCCCGTCTTCGACAATCTACGCTGAGGGCTCTCCTTACGTTTGAATGTGCGTCGTTTGCACCCGCAGCGGCGGGTAGCGCCGCGGTCTTTTTACCCTGAGAAACGAAGGGAAGCGCAGCATCTTGTTGCTGTTGCCTTCGAGGGCTCGAGCGTTTTAGATGGTGCGTCGCGGTTTGCTTAAGGTTGGTATCCGTCCGCCATCCACTTGGCGAACAGTTCAATGCGAGATTGAGGCCATGGGCCTTCTCCTCGCGGCGGTGGGGGCGGCATGACGGCGCCACCGATTCCCCGAATGCGGTCGTAGATGGCCGTCGCGTTTTTCTTCACGTCATCATAACTACCCAGATTGAACGCCTTGCTCATGGCGTGAACGTCTCGGTCCGTAAAAAGCGGCCGAATGTCCGCTTTAAAGCTTGTCAGGTTTGCCATTGCCCCTCACAGGCATTCGATTATACGTACGCCCGCCACAAAAACAAAAAGGCCGCACTCGCGAAAGCGAATGCGGCCTTTGAAACTTAATTCTGCGGTGACTTAGATGATTCTCTCGTATTTAGGCACGGCGGCTTTTAGAGATATTCTGCAAGTTGCTCTTCAGTGATGCGCGCGTCGCGCAACAGACGATGCAGCAAGCCGCGCTCAGTGTCTTGTGCAGTGGCACAGTCAAAGGCTTCCGCCCTGCGTCAGTCGAATGGCGAAGACGAACGTGGCTCCCTTTCTGGCGCACGCGGACATATCCGAACTTTTCTAGAATTCGTATCAGATCTTCGCCGGAAAGAACCGGCAGCTTGGGGCTCATTGATGAACGACGACACTGCCGATTAAAACATTCGAGGGATCGGGAATCGGTTCGCCGTGTTCCTGCAGGTCTTCCAGGCAGAGCTCGATCGCTTCCCGAATATTCGCCAGCGCTTCTTCCACGGTCTCGCCCTGCGAATAGCACCCCGGAAGCGACGGACAAACCACAACGTAGCCACCGTCCTCATCCGGCTCGAGCAACACCTTGAAGTCCAACGCTTTCATGCACCAATGCTACCGCTTGCGATCCATCGCGACAAGCGCCACGACGTCAAACGGAACCTGGCCCGACATGGGCGCTGCAAAAACAAAAGGCCACACTCGCTTTCGCGAATGCGG
>CAWJDM010000001.1:0-21840 GCA_963841605.1 uncultured Acidobacteriota bacterium | reverse complement strand
TATGAACGGGTACGACTCGCCTGGCGATTTCCGCTCAGCGGCGCATACTAATCGTTAAACGCCGAAAGTGGAGGGACGCGGATGGCGCAGGTGGTGGCGCTGGTCGATGATCTGTTTTTTCAGGCGAAGCTGGTCGAGACGGCGAAGCAGCTGGGCGTGGAGCTGCGGACGTGCGCGACGGCGGACGCGCTGGCGGATGAGGTTGAGGCGCGCGTCCCAAAGCTGATTGTGGTGGATTTGAATGCGCGGTCGAATCCGCTCGAGGCGATCGAGCGCGTGCGCGCCAGCGGGCCGGAAATTCCTCTGATTGGTTTTCTTTCCCACGTGCAGGTCGATCTTGCGGCGCAAGCACGGGCGGCGGGCTGCGCGGACGTGATGCCACGATCGAAGTTCACCCAGAACCTGGCAACCTACTTGCGCGCGCGAAATCCGAACTTGATGAAAGCAGTTTCGATCTTTCCGGTACGCGAGAACGCGTTTGGGCGCGCTGTTGGCGCTGCCGCAGCGTTTTTCGCGCTCATGCTTTTCGCGCTTCCGGCGGTCGCGCAGCAATCTCCTGCGGACGAGCAGCCGGCCGGCGCTGTGGCGGCGCTGGTGGGCGCGCTTTCGGCTGCGTGCCGCGCAAACGAAACGGATTTCGCGAACTACCTGACGGCGGATAATGCAGCGGCATTTCGCGCGCTTTCTCCGGAGCAGCGCACGGCATTCGTGAAACGGTTTTCGCTTTCGGATCAGGCTGGCCGGCCGCTGATTTCGGCCGACATGCAAGGCCACACCGTTTTCTGGTGCATCACGGACCAGCAGACGGCGGAGTTTCGCTTCGGAGCCGCAAACACCCACGAGAACCTCGCGTTCGTTCCCGTGACCGTGGTGAACGCCGAGCAGACGCAATTCGGACTCGTGCGCGAGAATAGCGGCTGGCGATTGCTTTCGCTGGGGCTCGTGCTGCTGGATATTCCGCAGCTTTCGAGGCAATGGGCGGAAAGCGATCTCCTCGCGAGCGAAGATGCGGCCATCCAGACGCTGCACGATCTTGCCGAAGCGATCCGCACGTATCGCGACGCGTATGGCAAGCTGCCGGTGTCGATCGCGCAGCTCGGCCCGGCGCCCAAGGGGCAGATTTCGGACGAGCAGGCGTCGTTGATCGACGCGACGCTGGCGGCGGGCAGCGTGGGCGGCTACCATTTTCAATACCGCGTGATTGCTGCGGCGCCGGAGCCGTCGGATGGGGCCGAGCCGGCGCAACCGGGCGACCCGAAATTCGAGCTCGCGGCAACGCCTGAAAATTACGGCAAGAGCGGGAGGCGTTCGTTTTTGCTCGACAAGGCGGGGAAGCTGCATGGCGCCGACAAGAACGGCCAGATGGCCACGACGGACGACCCTGCCGTGACGGAGAGCGCGCAACAGTAGGAGCTGCCTCGCTCGCCAAAGAACGCGAACACCCGTCACGGCGGGCGCGGAAGGCGCGCATGCCGCGGGTGAGGCTGCGCACCCTTCCTTCGTCAGGGCAAGAAGGTGGCTCGCTTCGCTCGTGTTTTTTGGCTGGGCTGAAGCCCAGCCCTTCCACCGTTCGCGCTTCGCACGCGATTACATGCGGGCGCTGGAGAGCGTGTGGGACGCCTTCGGGAACTTCAGCGGCTGAAGCCCGCGAGGATTTTGCGAAGCTTATATCGGAGCCCTTCACCTCGTTCAGGGTGAACTGAAGCTCCGACCTCCTGAAGAAATCACGCGGGGCCGCTGCAGGGCTGCGATCACTCCCGAAGAGGCCGAGCTTCGGCATTCAGTCATCTTGAGGGTATAATGTTGATCCAAGCGCCGTTCCTGAGCCCGATGCCTCCAAAACTTGCCCGAGAGAAACAGACGCCGGAAGATGCGGTTCGCTATGCGAATCAGCGGTTTTACGCGGCGTTCGAGGCGCTGAACCTGGCGGAGATGGAAGCGGTGTGGGCGCACGACGATGGCGTCGAATGCGTCCAGCCGGGCTGGGACCTGCTGCTCGGCTGGGAGGAAGTGCGCGAGCGCTGGGCGCGGATTTTCAAGAATACGAAGCGCGTCCGCGTGGCGCTAAGCGGTATTTGGGTGCGCGTCGAAGGGCAGGTCGGCTGGGTGGCGTGCACGGCGCGCGTCACCACGGCGTTTGCGGACGGATTCGACGAAGCTACCGTGCAGGCGACGAATATTTTCGTCGAGCGCGAGGGCAAGTGGCTGCTCGTCGCGCATCATGCCTCGCCGCTGCCGACTACGCCGCGCTCGACCGTGCAGTAACAGAGAAAACGGGCGGAATGCCACCATCTCAGCGCTATTTGAGTGAGGAATAAGGCCCTCGAGGCCGCGCGAAATCACTTTCGTATTGATTTCCGACAATCTTCGGGGATCATTAGTTCTCGGAGGCCCTTAATCATGGACCATCACGAAGCTTTTGATGCCATCCGGCTCGTGTTCCACAGCGACATCCCCGACACCCTTCTGCGGGACGTACTCGAAAAAGCGATCAAAAATCATAAAGACGAAATGGCGTTGCGCCGGAGCGCAACGGACGCTGGTACAGAAACTTCTGGTGAAGATCTTGAAAACCGCAAGAAGGGATAAGTCGCCCTCGCATGCTACCGGCTCGCAACACTCAAACGAAATGCTTGGGATCGTCATGGGCCTTTCGTTCGCCGTTTGGCTGGAGTCTCGAAGGAGGAGATGGCGCGACACGCCACTACGCCATTGCTATTTGAGTGAGATGGTCCAAACGTTCGATTGCACGTCAAACGAAGGCGTCGCGAGAACTACCTCCCGGATGGACTGACTGATTTCCTTGGTAATTCCGCAATTGTACCCGATCATCCCATTGGGCCGTGCTGTACCTTCGGCGCGCAGAACTTCCAGGAAAGCGACACAAAGTAAGTGCCTCTGCGGGGGAACAAGAACTTATCCGAGGGATCGCCGAAGGTTTCGTGCTCGTACTCGATTTTTCCCCCAGGTTTCAGCAGGATGAAATCGCTGTCGCGAAGGGTGGGCATGCCAACCATGTGATCGTAGGCCTGGTCCGTAGGCGGCTTGAACCGGAGCAGCCTGCCGGACTTGTCGGCGATCTTCCACCACTCACCGACCATGTAAATCCAGTCCTGGCTGCCGATCGCCGGAACGGCGATGACCTGAGTTGATCGATTCGTCAGGGTAGCCGTGAATTGGAGATTCTCGCCGACGTGAATGACCAGCGGGCCGGATATGGTGAGCTCGACAGGTGTGGAACTTGCAGTGGCGCCGACAGCCTGCCCCTGCGAGCGCGCTGGGATTAGCGGCGCGAGAGGCATTAGCCACGCAAGTGCGACCCGATGCACAGGAGATAGTCGCAATATCTCTTCGGCCTCAGAAGCGACACCCATTGTACGTTCTGGCTGTTGGAATTGGAAACTGGCTTATGAAGACGGGGCTCACTTTGTTGACTCGACTGAATGCGGCTGCTAAATTTGTTGGTTGGTGTTCCTCACTCGACGCGGACATAGGCTCCCCGGATTATTCCTACTGGTTTCGGCTGCGCTTGGCGCGGCGCTGGCGTGGGGCTGCGCGATGAGCCAGCCTACGGCGACGAAGCCGGCGGGCCCGCCGGTGGCGCTACAAACCGCGTCGAAAGCCAATCTGATCGCCGAATACAATCGCCAAGCTACAGCCGTCACGTCACTTAACGCTGGTGTGACGATGACGCTGACGGCGGGATCGCAATATACGGGCGTAATCAAGCAGTACCATCAGATCACCGGATTCATTCTCGCCGCGAGGCCTTCGAGCATCCGAGTGATCGGGCAGGTGCCGGTTGTTGGGACGAACATTTTCGATATGGTGAGCGACGGTGAGACGTTTGAGATTTTCATTCCATCGCAGAATAAGTTCATCACGGGTTCCGCGAGCATCGAGCGGCCTTCGGCGAAGCCCATCGAAAACCTGCGGCCGCAGCACCTGATCAACGCGGTTTTCTTGAGTCCGATTCCGCCGGATGCGCCGGTTCTTTTCGAGCAGGAGCGAGAGGGAAATTCGCAATTTTACGTTTTGACCGTGGTGCGAGCCGCGAACGCCGCGAGCCCGCAGGATTGGGAAATCGCGAGCAGGATCCGGTTCGATCGCGCCGACCTGAGCATTGCCCGCATCGAAACATACGATTCTGGGGGCAAACTCGTCTCGGATGTGCGATACAGCGGATGGGATAATCTTGGCGGCGTACGATACGCGCGCCAGATTTCCTTGGAACGGCCGGAGAACGACTACCGTCTTGATATTGGCATCACCAAGATGACGCTGAACGAAACGATTACCGCCGACCGGTTCGTATTGAAGCAGCCGCCCGGAACGCAGATCGAGCGCGTGGGCGAAAGCGCGCCGGGGCCGGAGACCAAGCCTTGATCGGCCACCTGATTCTGCGCAATGCGATGCACCGGCCGGTCCGCACGGCGATCACCATGATCGCGGTGGCGATCGAAGTGATGCTCGTGATCATCGTGGTGGGGCTCACGAGCGGCCTGATTTTTGAATCCGCCAAGCGCACCGAGGGAATCGGCGCGGATATCATGGTGCAGCCGCCTTCGGCGTCGATTTTCATGGCGTTCAGCGGCGCGCCGATGCCGATCAGCATCGCCAATAAGCTGCTGCAGCTCGATTACGTGCACGCGGTGGCGCCCGTTCTGATTCAGTTTAATTCCGTCAACGGCCTCGATATCGTTTACGGCATCCAGCCGGACACCTTCGACGCGGTTTCGGGCGGATTTGTGGTGCGCGAAGGCACGACGCTGAAGGATCCGAACGACATTCTGGTGGATGACGTGTACGCGCGCGCCAAGAAAGTCCATGTGGGGCAGACGCTGCACATCCTTGAGCACAATTTTCACGTGGCGGGGATCGTCGAGCACGGCAAGGGCGCGCGGCTCTTTGTTTTTATGTCCACGCTGCAGGAGATGTCGGGCGCGCGCGACAAGGCTTCGGTGTTCTTCATCAAGTGCGACCGCTCGGACCACACCGCCGCGGCCGCGGATGAAGTTCACTCCCTGCTGCCGGGCTACGAGGTGCGGCCGCTGAAGGATTTCATATCGCTGATGACGTCGTCGAACCTGCCCGGCCTCAACGCATTTATCAACGTGATGATCACGATCGCCGTGGGGATCGGCTTTCTGGTGATTTTCCTCTCGATGTACACCACGATCATCGAGCGCACGCGCGAAATCGGCGTGCTAAAGGCACTGGGCGCGTCGAAAGTTTACATCGTCGAAATCATTCTCAGCGAAACTACTCTGCTGTGCCTCGGGGGAGTCGCCTGCGGTATCGGGCTCAGCTATCTGGTCCGGATGATTTGCCTGCGCGTGTTTCCTTCGCTCACGATTCTGATCACTCCCAAATGGATGCTGCTATCCATGCTGATCGCCATCGTCGGCGGCTTGCTGGGCGCCGCCTATCCCGCATGGCTCGCCAGCCGCAAGGATCCGGTCGAAGCGCTTGCGTACGAATGATCGCCGGAACCTTTTCGCTTCTAGGCAGAAATGCAAAACGCGACTAAAATGATTTTATCCGCGCCACTTTGTTCGCTCGTCCGGGAGCCGGCTTTGGAGCCGATACTCAAGACCGAAAATCTGTGGAAAGTGTATCGCACGGGCAAAATGGACGTGCCGGCGCTGCGCGGAATCAACGTCGAAATCTTTCCGGGCGAGTTCGTTTCGGTGATGGGGCCTTCCGGCTGCGGGAAATCGACTTTCCTGCACGTGATCGGCGGCCTGGCGCAGGCGACGAAGGGCCACGTCCTGCTCGACGGCAACGATCTCACCGGCATGACCGACGCCGCGCGAACGCTGCTGCGGCGCCACAAAGTGGGATTCGTGTTCCAGAAGTTTAATCTGCTGCCCACGCTGGACGCATATCACAACATCGCTCTCGCGCAGCACATCCACGGCAACGGCTTCGATCCGCACCGCTTCGAGGTTGTGACAAGATTGCTCGGCTTGAGCGACCGCCTGCATCACAAGCCTTCGGAGCTTTCGGGCGGCGAACAGCAACGAGTGGCGCTGGCGCGCGCGATCATCAGCGAGCCGAAGATCGTCCTCGCCGATGAGCCGACGGGAAACCTCGATACGAAGACTTCGGAGACCGTGCTGGCTTTGCTGCGCCAGCTGAATAAGGAACTCGGGCAGACGATCGTGATGATCACGCACAATCCCGAAGCGGCGACCTACGGCAACCGCGTGCTGCACATGCGCGACGGAATCGTGGTCGACGGGCCGGCCGTCCACTAACATGCGACCATTCTGGCGCGGCGTCGGTCGGGTCATCTTCTGGTCCTACGAGCGCGGGAGCTGGCCTTACGATGTGATGGTCGTCGCGATCCTCCTCTTCGTTCTCGTGACGCCGCGCAAATGGTTTCACGACGAGCCGCACGCGAGCGTGCTGGCGAGCTCTGACGTGCAGATGGTCTCCCAGGATACGGACAGCAATACGCGCACGTACCGCCTCGATGCAAAGGCGCTGCCTCCCGAAAAGCGCGCGACCAAATCGACTCCGGAGCTCGAGCGCGAGACGCACGATATTCTTGGCCGGACGGCGGACGATTTGAAAGGGCAGACGTTTCAGGTGGTGCGCATCGATCCAGCGCTCTCGGCCGACGGCTCGGTGCTCTACTACGACGTGACCGTGCATCCGTGAACGGCGTTCGGCGTTAGCTTCGTGTTGCGGTATATTTGCTTCGGGCTGAGAACATGAAAACAGAGACTGCCACTCAAAGTGCAGAATTCACTCGGCCGGGCACGGCGCAGATTCAGGGCGCGATCAACGACCTGAAAGCGCTGCTCGGAGAGCGCGCCACCACGGCCGAAGTGATCCGCGAGCACCACAGCCACGGCGAGTCGTATCATCCCGCCGCGCTGCCGGACGTCGTGTGCTTTCCGCAATCGACCGAAGAGGTGAGCGCGATCGTGAAGATCAGCGCCAAGTATGGCGTGCCGATGATTCCGTTTGGCGGCGGCACATCGATGGAAGCGCAGGTGAACGCAATCTACGGCGGCATCACGCTCGACATGCGCCAGATGAACAAGATCGTGAACATCAGCGTCGAGGATCTGCAGGCGACGGTCGAAGCGGGCGTGACGCGGCTGCAGCTGAACAGGGCGCTGGAAAATAGCGGCTTCACATTTTTCATCGATCCAGGCGCGGACGCGACGCTCGCCGGCATGGCCTCGACGCGCGCTTCCGGCACCACCGCCGTGCGCTACGGCACGATGCGCGAGAATGTGCTCGCGCTCAAGGTGGTGCTTGCCGATGGGCGCGTGATCAAGACCGGCTCGCGCGCGAGGAAGTCTGCGGCGGGCTACGATCTGACGAAGCTGTTCGTTGGCGCCGAGGGCACGCTCGGCGTGATGACCGAGGTGACGGTGCGGCTGCATCCGCTACCGGAAGCAGTGGGCGGAGCGAGCTGCACCTTCGCAACGATTCGCGATGCGATCGAGACCGCGATGGAGACGATTCAGCTCGGCATCGCCGTGGCTCGGATCGAGTTCATGGACGAAGTGCAGGTCGAAGCATGCAATCGCTATTCGAAAACGAACTATCCGGTAGCGCCGATCCTGTTCTTCGAATTTCACGGCGAGAGCGTTCGCAGCGTCGACGAGCAGGCGGAGACCGTGAAGAAGCTTGCGGAAGAGCATCACGGGCGCGAATTCCGGCGGTTCACCACGCCCGAGGAGCGCGCGCAGCTTTGGAAGATGCGGCACGAGGCGTATTTCGCGAACGTGGCGTATCGCACGGGCGCGAAAATGTTCACCACGGATATTTGCGTGCCGATCTCGCGGCTCGCGGACTGCATCGTCGAATCGAAGAAGAATATCGAGCGCGCATCTTTCCCGGCTCCGATCGTGGGGCACGTAGGCGACGGCAACTTTCACATGTCGTTCATGATCGACCCGAACAACGCCTCGGAATTAGCCGAAGCAAAAGCGCTGGAAGAAAAAGTGATCCTGCGCGCGCTCGAAATGGGCGGCACGTGCACCGGCGAGCACGGCATCGGCACGGGGCGCAAGAAGTATCTGCCGATCGAGCACGGCGCGGCGCTCGACGTGATGCGCGCGATCAAGCAGACCCTCGACCCCGAGAACCGGATGAACCCGGGCAAGATGGTCGAGCCGCGCGCGCTGTGGTAGCCGAGATTCCGCTTGACCATCCGATCTCGATGAGTGATAACGCTCGGGCGTCTGTGCGATGCTTGTATTGATCCGGGCATTGACCTGTACATTGACCTGCACGGGCGCACCCTAGCCTTGGCAACGAGCGCATCGACGGCGCCCTCCGCAGCACCCGCATCGGCCGGAAAAGCTTCCCTTCGCTACGCCTGGTACGTGGTTTTCGTGCTGATGCTGTGCTACACGCTCTCCTTCGTCGACCGGCAAATCCTGAGCCTGCTCGTCGGTCCGATCAAGCAAGACCTCCGGATCAGCGACACGCAAATGGGGCTGCTGCTCGGCTTCGCGTTCGCCATCTTCTATACGTTTGCGGGACTGCCGATCGGGCGAATCGTCGACACCCACGGCCGCCGCAACCTGATCGGCGTGGGCATTTTCCTCTGGAGCATCATGACGGCGGTGTGCAGCGCCGCGCGCAGCTATTGGACGCTGTTTCTCGCGCGCATCGGCGTGGGCGTGGGCGAGGCGACACTTTCGCCCGCGGCGTTTTCGCTGATCTCGGATTATTTTCCGGCGGAAAAGCTGGGGCTCGCGATCAGCGTCTACACGATGGGGATTTTCTTCGGCTCGGGCGTGGCGCTGGCGATCGGCGGGACGGTCGTCGATAGCGTGATGCATATGCCCGCGCTGCACGTGCCAATTCTGGGGACGATTGCGACGTGGCGGCTCTCGTTCCTGCTCGTCGGCATTCCGGGTGTGGTGATTGGGCTGCTCGTCTACACGGTGCGGGAACCGCTACGCAAAAACGTGCTGCGCGATTCTACCGGCGCGATGGCTCACGTCAGCGTGATCGACATGCTGCGGCAGATCGGGCAGCGCTGGCAATCCTTCTGGGGCATGGCCATCGGGATGATTTTTCAGTCGATGGCGAGCTACGCGTTTCTTTCGTGGGCGCCCACGTTCTTTCAGCGCATTCACGGATGGACCGCGGGGCAGGCCGGCCGGGCGTTGGGAATCCTCGTGCTGAGTTTCGGCTGTCTCGGAATGTATGTGGGCGGACTTTTGTGCGACCACTGGCTGCGGAAGGGAGTCGCCGAAGGGCCGCTGAAGGTGGCCACGTTGAGCGCGATCGGCGCCGGATCGTTTCTCGGACTTGCGATGCTGATGCCGAATCCATACGTGGCGCTGGCGCTGATGGGTCCGGGGCTATTTTTTCAAGCGATGCCGATCGGGACGGTTTACGCGGGCGTGCAGCTGATTTTCCCGAATCAGATTCGCGGGCAAGCTTCGGCGCTCTTCATGTTCATTCTGAATTTCGGCGGTATCGGCCTGGGTCCGCTGCTTCCCGGAGTGCTCAACGATCATTTTTTCCGGAACGAGCGCATGGTGGGGCCGTCGGTGTCGATCACCGTCGTGTTCGCTTCGCTCTGCATGCTGGTGATTTTACCGCTGACGTACCGGCATTACCGGCGAGATTACATTGCGCTGAATTCCGCCACCGGCGGCGCGTGATCCGCCGTTTCTATGTTCGCGGCTGAACCGCCCAGCTCGAAGGCACATCCACGTAGGAACGATTCAACTCCGCAATCGACTTGCATCCGAGCAGCGCCATGGTGCGTTCGAGATCGGCGCGGAGGATCGCAATCGCGCGCGCGACGCCTGCCTCTCCCGCCGCGCCCAGGCCGTACATGTAGGCGCGGCCGATCAGCACGGCCCGCGCGCCGAGGCAAATTGCTTTCGCAATGTCGCTGCCGCGGCGGATGCCGCCATCGACCAGCACCTCGGTGCGTCCGCCGACCGCGGCCACGATTTCCGGCAGCGCGCGCAGCGCTGAGGAAACTCCGTCGAGCTGGCGCCCGCCGTGATTGGAGACGATCACGCCCGCCGCGCCCTCCTCGACCGCGCGTTTGGCGTCCTCCGCGATCATCACGCCCTTCACCACGATCGGCCCGGGCCACTCCTTGCGAATCCATTTCAGGTCGTCCCAGGTGACGACGGATTTCGCGAGGCTCGACTGCGCTTCGGAAAGCGGCAGCGTGCCGCGGCCCGGGACGACGATATTGTGCAGCCTTCGCACGCCGCCCGCGCCGAGGAAGCCGGCAAGCCACCCCGGATGCGCGAGCACCTGCGGCAGGAAGGGAATCTTCGCGAACAGATTCGCGCCCAGCAACGCGCCTGCGCCGTTTCGCACGTCGCGCTCGCGCATCCCAAACGTGCCGGTGTCGATCGTGATCACGAGCACCGAGAAGCCGGCCTTTTGCGCGCGCTCGATGGCGCCCTTGCCCGCTTCGTGCCCGCCCGCGAGATAGAGTTGATACCACAGCGGCCCGGTCGTGGCCTGCGCCACATCTTCGAGCCGGTGCCCTGACATCGTGGTGAGGACGTAGCCGATTCCCGCTTTGCCCGCCGCGCGCGCGGCCGTCGGCTCGGCGTGCGGATAAAACATGTGGCTGAATCCGCACGGCGCGAGAAGCATCGGCATGCTCAATTCGCTGCCGAAGATCGACGTGCGCGTATCGCGCTCCGGGATGTACAGCGCGTTGCGCGGGCGAAAGGTGACTTCTTCGAAGGCGCGCGTATTCTCGCGCAGCGTCACCTCGGCGTCAGCGGCGCCATCCAGATAGTCGAAGAGGACGCGCGGCAGCCGCTGCTGCGCGAGCCGCCGCAAGTCGCCGATGTTCACGACACGCGGCGACGAAACTTTCCGTTCCTGTCGAGTCATCAACCCATCCTCGCGCGTGCAACCGGCCGCACGGAAATTTGTGCATGAGATTCCCGCGGCGGCGGATTAAGCTTTCCGCCGTTCGTTCTACCGGGTATTCTCGATCACTTGCTGGCGGCGCGCCGATGCGCGTTCGGTGAGTATACATTTTCTGGAGGGCATGGCCTATGAAGGTTGGCGATGCGATCGCCGAAATACTAAGACGCGAGGGCGTGGAGGTTATCTTCGCCTATCCGGTGAACCACCTGCTCGAATCGGCGGCTGCGGCGGGCATTCGCCCGATTATCGTGCGCCAGGAGCGCGTGGGGCTGCACATGGCGGACGCGCTTTCGCGGCTCACGAGCGGGCGGCGCATCGGAGTTTTCGCGATGCAGCATGGCCCCGGATCGGAGAATTCTTTCGGCGGCGTCGCGCAGGCGTATAGCGAATCGGTGCCGATTCTGGTCCTGCCGATGGGCTACGCGCGGCGGCTCGCTTACGTCGATCCGAATTTCAATTCGGTGACGAGCATGCGCTCGGTGACCAAGTCGGCCGAGCCGATCGTGGCCGCCGCCGAGATTCCCAATATTTTTCGGCGCGCGTTTTCGCGCCTGCGCAATGGGCGCGGCGGCCCGGCGCTGGTCGAGATGCCCAGCGATCTTTTTGCCGAGGAGATACCGGAGCCTTGGTCGTACGAGCCTGTGATTTCGACGCGCTATGGCCCGGACATCGCGGACGTGCGCCGGGCTGCCGCGGCGCTGGTTGATGCGAAAAGCCCCGTGATCTACGCGGGGCAGGGAATTCACTACGCGCGCGCCTGGGATTCGCTCAAGTGCCTCGCCGAATTGCTGGGCGCGCCGGTCGCGACGAGCCTGCAGGGCAAAAGCGCGTTTCCCGAGGATCATCCGCTCGCGCTCGGCGCGGGGGGCAATGCTTTTCCGCGCACCGTGCCGGATTTCCTCGCCAAGGCGGACTGGATTCTTGGCATCGGCTGCAGCTTCACCCAGACGGCCTTCGGTATCGCCATGCCGCCCGGGAAGAAATTCATCCACGCGACGCTCGATCCGAATCATCTGAACAAGGACGTTCGCGCCGAAATCGGCCTGATCGGCGACGCGCAAATCACGCTCGAAGCACTCTGCGCGGAAGTCGAGCGGCTTATCAAGAAGCCGCGAGAATCCTCCGGCATTGCCGAGGAGATCGCGCAAGTGCGCAAGTCGTGGCTCGACGAATGGGCGCCGCGGATCAACTCGGATGAAGAGCCGCTTTCGCCTTATCGCGTGCTGCGGGATTTGCAGGCGACGGTCGACGTGGCGAACACAATCATCACGCACGATGCTGGCAGCCCGCGCGATCAGCTTGCGCCCTTCTGGGTGACGAAAAAGCCGCTCACCTACATTGGCTGGGGCAAAACGACGCAGCTCGGCTACGGGCTTGGCCTTGCGATGGGCGCGAAGCTCGCCTGCCCCGACAAGCTGTGCATCAACGTCTGGGGTGACGCCGCGATCGGCTTCACCGGAATGGATTTCGAGACGGCGGTGCGCGAGCGCATCCCGATTCTTTCGGTCCTACTGAATAATTTCAGCATGGCCATGGAAATTCCGATCATGCCCATCTCGACCGAGAAATATCGCGCGACGGATATTTCGGGCGATTACGCCGCGATGGCGCGCGCCTTCGGCGGATACGGCGAGCGCGTCACCGATTCCGCGCAGATCGTCCCCGCGATTCGGCGCGGAATCGAGCAGACGCGGAAAGGCGTGCCGGCGCTGCTCGAATTCATCACGTGCAAGGAAATTGCGTTATCGAAGCAGTACCACGGCAAGCAGTAAAGCGGGGCGCGCCCTTTCAGGCGCGCCCGAGTAACCCTACCAGCCCAGGACGTATGCAAAGACGAGCGGCGCGACGATCGTCGCATCCGATTCGATGATGAATCGCGGCGTATCGACGGCGAGCTTGCCCCAGGTGATCTTCTCGTTGGGCACGGCGCCGGAATAAGAGCCGTAGCTCGTCGTCGAATCGCTGATTTGGCAGAAGTAACCCCACAACGGCACGTTTTCCTTCCGCAGATCCTGGTGGAGCATCGGTACTACGCAGATGGGGAAGTCTCCGGCGATGCCGCCGCCGATCTGGAAGAAGCCGAGCGAATTTTTCGTCGCCGTCTCCATGTACCAGCGAGCGAGATCGACCATGTACTCGATGCCGCCGCGAACCGTGGTGGCATTTTTCACGCCGCCGCCGATCACCTGCGCTGCGAACATATTTCCAAGCGTCGAGTCTTCCCACCCGGGGACGAATACTGGGAGGTTCCTCTCGGCCGCCGCGATCATCCAGCTGTTTTTCGGATCGATCTGGTAGAACTGCTTCAGCTTTCCCGCATTCAGAATCTTGTAGAGAAACTGGTGCGGCAGGAACCGCTGGCCGGTGCGGTCGGCCTCGCGCCACTCCTCGATCACGATGCGTTCGATGCGGCGCATCGCTTCTTCCTCGGGGATGCACGTATCCGTGACGCGATTCAAATGATTGTTGAGAAGCTCCACCTCTTGCGCCGGCGTCAGCTGCCGGTAATCCGGAACGCGCCGGTAGTGATCGTGCGCGACGAGATTGTAAAGGTCCTCCTCAAGATTCGCGCCCGTGCAGCAGATGCCGTGCACCTTGTTCTGGCGGATCAGCTCGGCGACTGAAATGCCGAGCTCCGCCGTGCTCATCGCGCCGGCCAGCGTCAGAAACATCTTGCCGCCCTTGGCGAGATGCTTCACAAAGCCTTCCGCTGCGTCGACCACCACGGCCGCATTGAAATGCCGGTAGTGGTGCTTGATGAACGCCGAAATCGAAGTCGTTGCCAATACCTCTGTAGCTGTGCTCATGTGCCCTCCCGATCGAGCCGCTCAAAATGGAAATTGAAGAGTGGAAACACCCGTAGCGAATGGAGTGTTGCGTTACTTGCGGTGGCTTAGAAGTAGCTGGCTGTGTAGCTCAGCAGGCGGAAAAATTCGTGCGCTGAAAGATGGTGCTGAAAGAATCGAAGATGTCGATCGCGTGCCACGAAGAATAGATAACACAGATCGCTCGCGATGCATAACAAATTCGGTCCGCGTCGAAACATCATGAAGCAACTTGAGCTTCCTCGGGAGTTGTAGTGGCATCCAAGTAACGACTGCTGGGCGGCCCTAGGCTATCGCCGTTCCTTTGCGCTAACATTTGAATTGCCGGTGCGGCGGCGCGGCAAGGAGGAAGACACATGTGTGGCATCGTCGGCTACATCGGCCCGAAGCGGGTTGTACCCCTCATCCTTGACGGCCTCAAGCGCCTGGAATATCGCGGATATGATTCCGCCGGAATCGCGGTCGTCGGCGACAACGGCAAGCTCGAGATCCGCCGCGCGCCCGGCAAATTGCGCAATCTCGAAGAATCAATTCGCATCACTCCGCTCGATGGAGTTTACGGCATCGGCCACACGCGCTGGGCCACGCACGGCCGTCCGACCGAAGAAAACGCGCATCCGCATCGGGACTGCACCGGCGAGATCGTCGTGGTGCACAATGGCATCATCGAAAACTACATCGACCTCAAGAAGAATTTGATCGCCGAGGGTCACAAGTTCGTCACCGAAACCGATACGGAAATCATCGCGCACCTGATCGAGAAATTCTCGAAAGATGCCTCGCTCGAAGAGGCTGTTCGCAAAGCCGTGAAAGCGATGACCGGCGCCTACGCTTTGGTCGCCGTTTCTGCCAAGGATCCGAACAAGATCGTCGCCGCGCGCCTGGGGCCGCCGATCGTGGTGGGCCTGGGCGACCACGAATTCTTCGTCGCGAGCGACATTCCGGCGATCCTCGCGCACACGCGCAGCATTTTCTTCCTCGGCGACGGCGAAATGGCCGTTCTCACACCGCAAGGAGTGAAGCTCAGCGATTTCGAAAGCCACACGATCACGCGCCCGCCCCAGCACATCACCTGGGATCCGATCATGGCGGAAAAGGGCGGCTTCAAGCATTTCATGCAGAAGGAGATTTTCGAGCAGCCGCGCGCCGTTCGCGACACGCTGCTCGGCAGGATTTCGCAGGAAACGGGAAAAGTTTTCCTCGACGAAATGAACATCACCGAGGAGGAATTCCGCAATTTCCGCGACGTGAAAATCCTAGGCTGCGGCACGGCCTGGCACGCCGCGCTCGCCGGAAAATTCATGATCGAGCGTCTCGCACGGATGCCGGTCGAGGTCGATTATGGCAGTGAATTCCGCTATCGCGATCCGATCGTCGACGATCACAGCCTGATCATCGCCGTCAGCCAGTCGGGCGAGACAGCCGACACGCTGGCCGCCGAACGCGAAGCACGCCACAAGGGCGGCAAGGTGATCGCCATTTGCAACGTCGTGGGCGCGATGCTCACCCGCGAATCAAGCGGCACGATCTACACGCACGCAGGCCCGGAAATCGGCGTCGCCTCGACGAAAGCCTTCACCGGCCAGCTCACCGCGCTGATGCTGACGGCTCTATATCTCGGGCAGGTGCGCGGCAAGCTCGCGAACGCCGAGTCGCAGAGGCTGATGCAGGCGCTCACGCGCGCTCCGCACAAGATCGAAACGATCCTGCAGCACGACGCGCAGATCGAAGATCTCGCGCGCCAATTTTTCCGCCACACCGATTTTCTGTATCTCGGGCGCGGCATCCATTATCCGATCGCGCTTGAAGGCGCGCTGAAGCTGAAAGAAATCTCCTACATTCACGCCGAGGGCTATCCGGCGGGCGAAATGAAGCACGGCCCCAACGCGCTGATCGACGAAAACTTGCCGGTCGTGATGATCGCGACCCGCGACGAATCCGATCCCGAGTCGATCATGCGCTACGAGAAGACGATTTCGAACCTGCAGGAAGTGAAGGCGCGCGACGGCATCGTGATCGCCGTCGTCACGGAAGGCGACAACCTCGCCAAGGGAACCGCCGACCACGTGATCGAAATTCCCTCGGCTCCCGAGCTGATCGCGCCGATCCTCGAGGTCGTGCCGCTGCAGCTGCTCGCCTATCACATCGCGGTGCGCCGCGGCTGCGACGTCGATCAGCCGCGCAACCTCGCAAAATCCGTCACAGTCGAATAGAATCGGCGCATGAATTGCGTGAACCGCCTCCGGCACGCGACGCAGCGAACACAACCGTTGACGTGCTGATCGGCTTCCAATAGGTTTGAAACATGCGCATTGCGTCCATTCTGCTCTTGATCGCGCTGCTTCCGGCGCGCGGGTCGGCACAATCACAATCGCAAGAGGGGACGTCGCGGCTCGATTCGGTTCAGGTGACGGGCTCTTCGCGCTTTCCCGCCGCGCAGTTGGCCGCCGCCACCGGCCTGCAGGTGGGCACGCAAGTCTCTCGCGACGATCTGCAGAAAGCGGCCAACACGCTCGCGCAGCTCGGCCCGTTCGTCACCGTCAATTACCGTTTTTCGAGCACCGATGTGGGCGTGCGCGTTGAATATCAGGTGACGGATGGCCCCGAGGTCCCGCTTTCGTTCGACAATTTTCCCGGCTTCACGGACGACGAGCTGAAAGCGGCGATCAAATCCGCGGCCGTGCTGTTCGACGGCCAGGCGCCGCCGCATGGCGCGATTCTCGATGCCATGTCGAACGCACTCGCGAAATTGATCGCCACGCGCGGTATGAATTTCGCCGTCTCTCACGCGCTCATTCGGCTGCCCTCCGGCGATGACGTTCAGCAGTTCCACATCGAAGGCGATGCGATTCGCATCGCGTCGATCGACTTCTCCGATCCGCTCGCGCAGACCGACCGCGACATTCGCGCGCGCCTGGGCGACGTTGTCGGGCAGCCGTTTTCACGCAGCGCGATCGAGATCTTCGAATTCGAGCAGGTGCGCCCCGTCTATCTGGCGCACGCGTTCCTGCAAGTGCGTTTCGATCCGCCGCAGGCGAAATTTGTGAATGGCGCGGTCGCCGTCACAGCCCAGATCGTTCCCGGTCCCGCCTTCACCTGGGGCGGCGCCACGTGGAGCGGCAATACGGCCGTCGGAGTGCTCGATCTCGATACGGCAACCCCTCTGCACGCCGGCGATCCCGCCAATGGAATGAAAATCGAGGCGGGATGGGACGCGGCGCGCGCGCTTTACATGCAGCACGGTTACCTCGACGTCGATCTGAAGCCGGTGGCGAAATTCGATGCCGCCGCGGCGAAAGTCAGCTACTCCGTTTCCATTACCGAAGGCCCGCAATATCACATGGGCAAGCTCGTCCTCAGCGGCCTTTCGATCGATGGCGAGAGCCGCGCTCGCGGCGCCTGGAAGATTCCGGCGGGCGCGGTGTTTGACAACAGCATGTACCAGGACTTTCTCGAGAACGGAATCAAGCAGGCGTTTGCCGGCTTTCCCTTTCACTACGAAAAGATCGGGCGCTTCCTCCAGAAAAATCCGGCGAACGACACAGTCGACGTCCTGCTCGATTTTCAATGAGGCGCCAATCGATGCGCCGAATGCTTCGTAACCGTCGCAACCGGATGGCCGCCTGATGCGATCTGCTCTCCCGCTCGCGTTCCTCGCCGGCGCTTTCTTTTTGTCGAGTACTGCGACGGCGCAGGAACCGAATGCCTCCGCGCCCTCCCCCAAAGCCGCCCAGGATGTTGAAGCAAAAAAGCAGACGGAGGCGGAAGCCGAATTGCAAAAGGCGCTCGCCGAAGCGGGTGACGACAGCGCCGCGCTGGTACGGGATTTGACGGCCTATCTGGCGCGCTTTCCCGACTCTCCGCGGCGCCCGAGCATCTACCGCGCGCTCGTCGAGGCCTGCCAGCAGATCCGCAACAATAATTGCGCTCTCGACTACGCCGAGCGATTCATCGCTCTTCGCCCAGACGATTCGCAGATGATGCTGCTCGCAACGAGCCTCCTGCAAAAAAAGGGAGACGATACGAGCCTCGTGCGCGCATCCGGATACGTGTCGCGCGTGCTCGATCGCGTCGAAAAAACTCTGCCTGAAGAGAAGCCCGCCAGCGAATCGCTCGCCGAATGGCAGGATGGCCACAGCGCAGCTTCTCGCCGCCCTCTATTACGTTCGCGGCGAGATCGAAACCTCGCAGAAGAATTACGATGCGGCGACGAAAGATCTCGCGGAAGAGCAATTCATCGCGCCCAAATGCGCTTGCCGCTGAAAAACTCGGCGAAATCGCTGAGCTAAGAAACGATCCCGCGGCAGCGATCGATGAATATGCCCTCGCGTTTGCGCTGCCCGAGGATGGCCCGGCCGGAAAGGTGGACCGCCGCGATTTGCGGCTCAAACTCGGCAACGTCTGGCGGCACGTTCACGGCAGCGATCAGGGCCTGGGCGACGCCATCCTTGCCGCGTACGACCGCGCCTATCCTGCGCAGTCGGAAGCCGCCAAGGGACCGGCGGCGCGAAACAAAGACGCCAAGGACGCTTTCGAGTTTGTGGTGCGCCGGATGGATGGCACGCCGCTTCCGCTCGCGTCTCTCAAGGGCAAAGTCGTCGTGCTGAGTTTCTGGGCCACGTGGTGCGAGCCCTGCCAGGAACTCGAGCCGCTTTTCAATCAGGTAGCCACGAATTACGTGGGAAACGCGGATGTCGCGTTCTTCGCCGCCAATACCGACGACGATCAAACGCAGGTCGCGCCGTTCGTCGCGAGCCAGAAATGGGATGTTCCGGTGATCTACGCCGACGGCCTCGACGATTTCATGAAGGTCGATAGCCTGCCGACGGTTTTGATTCTCGGCCGCAGCGGCAACATCGTGTATCGCGTCGGAGGCCTTCCGCCCGAAGGATTCACTGAATCCCTCACGGCGGCCATCCAGAGCGCGCTCGGGACAACTCACGAGTAGATTATTGTGTGTATAATCGCGAAAGGAAGTCCGGCCGGCGGCCCGGCTAGGAGGCATCCAAGATGAAAGGCAGCCAGCTCTCTCGAAAGCACTACTTTCTGTCGTTCGCCGGCGTTTTCATCTTTGTGGCATCCTCGGCCATTCTCGCTTTATGCGTCGCTATCGACCGCCGGTACGGTTCGAGCATTGCGGCAATCTGGGTTGTTGGAGCCGCTATCGCAGTGCCGATGTGGAGCGCAATGTTCGTGCGGAAACCCTCCAGGCCGGCAAATTATCCGCGCATCGAACATCTTCGGATCGCCGGGAAATACGCTCCAACGGGTGCCTCGAAAGTCGGCGTCTCTCCTCTGCATCTGCGGCAACGATTCCCTCGCAGGATCACAGTGTCGGCGATTTTACGCTGCTTAGTTGTGCGGCGTCGCGAGCGCCAAGAATCGTGTTGATGTGGATGCTCACAGTATCCTCCAGCTGCCGCGCGTAGCCTCCCGCCAGCGTGATCGCCACCGGCGCGCCGTTGCGCCGCGCGTAGTCGAAAACGAGAGCGTCGCGGCGCGCGAGGCCTTCCATCGTCAGCGAGAGCCCGCCCAGCTGGTCTTCGCGATAGGGATCGGCGCCGCCAACGTAGAAAAGAATCTGCGGCGAAAAATCGTGAAACGCCTGATGCAAGTTCTTTTCGAGAATCGCCAGATAGTCGGCGTCGCCGATGCGGTCGGGCAAGTCGATATCGAGGGTCGAGCGCGATTTCGGGAACGGATAATTGTGTTCCTGATGCATCGAGAGCGTGAAGACGTCTCCATCGCCGCCGAAAATCTCGGCGGTGCCGTTGCCCTGATGCACGTCCGTATCGACCACCATCGCCCGCTCGATCTTGCCGTCGAACTGCAGCCGCCGGATCGCGACGGCCACGTCGTGTATAACGCAGAATCCTTCGCCATGATCCGGGCAGGCGTGGTGAAAGCCGCCGCCCACGTTTGCGGCCCAGCCGTCTTCGAGCGCGCGCTGGCCCGCAAGGATCGATCCGCCCGCGGCGAGCCAGCAGGCTTCGACCAGCTTCTTCGAGTAGGGAACTTCCATCCGCTGAATCTCGGCGGGGCTGAGCGAGCCTGATTTCAGCTTGTAGACGTAGTCCTGCGAATGGACGCGCAGAATATCCTCATCGGAGGCAAGCTTTGGCGCGAGGAAATCATCGGGCGAAGCCAGTTTTTCCGCGAGCAGCCGGTCGTGGATGAGCCGGAATTTCTGCGAGGGGAACACATGCGTCCCCAAATTCAGATCGTAGCGCTCGTCGTAGATCAACTTGAATGGCAGCACGATTCGGCCAGCCTATCGCGAACAAGCACGGAAAACAATTCTCGCCGCGCTCCGGCGGCGGGTCAGTTTCCGGTGAAACGTTCGCCGATTATGCCGCCAATTCCAGAGACCTCTTCTGTGGAACATCTCGTAGAGAATCCGCGGCCGCCTTTTTGCGCTTGGCGGATGAGGAGTTTGAAAAGCGTTCGCGCGTTCCGCAGTTGGTAGCGGCGCGTTGAAGGAGTAATGCCTTGCCGCGCAGGGTCCGCTGGAATCGACGGCATTGCCGCTTTCAATCACTGCGGGCTACGGCTGCGGCAGACGCCACTTTCATTTTCTTCAACGTTTCTAGCTCAGCCATTAGGCGCTTCCACTTGCGATGGTTTCTTTTTGTCCGAATCGGAGCGTTGGGATCAGCGTAGTAATCCAAAATGTCGTCTTGCAATCCCTTCGGAATCGTCCTGTTCGGGTCGGCCGTCAAACGTTGCACCAATTGAGCATAAGTCTTATCCGTCAGCGCATATCCGCCCGGCCGGACTTTTTTGCCAGTATCCAGATCAAGATTCGCAAGTTTCAACGTCCCTCTTGGATTTGCCGACAAATCGGCCAGCAGCAGGCGGTAAACATCGGCTGAGTGATCCACGCTCTCGATATACCACTCCTCGGTCTGCTTGTTAGGAATCCTAATGGCTAGATCGGATGCCGGCCCGATCTTGGGAATTATTTTAATGACGATCGCCAGCAGATGCGGCCCGATTCCCGGGTTTTTGTAGGTATAGGCCCAATGTCGCTCAAATTCCGCTTTCTTCAGTTGATTCACAAAAGTATCGTACGCGGGACCTGGCGTGTCCGGCGCGAACTGCTTCCCATGCAGAACAACCTCGGCATTTGCAAACGCGGGGATCAGCGTGCGCACCGAGCTGCGATAGCTCCTCATCGCCGGCAAAACCCTGCCGACCAGTTCGCGGACGTCGATTCCGTAGGTCGCCACAAACGCGCGCTCTAGCAGTTTGCGCGGAGTGCGAAAGCCGATGTAGCGCATGTAGGCAGTCGGAGCTAAGGTGCGTTTCGAGAGCTGCTCGATATCGAATGAAAATTCCGTGCTAGCGTAGGCATGCTCATCTTCGTCGTAGGTTACGTCGGGGCCGTATTTTTTTGCCAGCTTGGGAAAGTTGACCCCTGTCGCTGGGTTCATCACTTCCGAGTGGCCAATGGAATCGCCGACGTAATGCGACATTGCGCCAATCGCAAACGCGTACTCGTTTACGTCGTGCGCTTGTAGAAGCAAATTGTTGATGAAGTCGCCTGTCCGGACGTAATGCGTCAAGTCGCTGAAAAACCGATTACCGAACGGATAGTAGCCCAGGTCCTGCGCGTCGCAGCCGCCATAGGCGAAAGCGTGCGCTATGCGCAATTGCGCTGGAGTGGTTCCGGGGAAGCGCCTGAGGAGCAGCGGACGAATGGCCGTCGGCCACGTCAGGTCAATCAGCTCTTCATGAGTAAAAACCGAATAGGCTCCGGTCGTTCGCGGGGTCAGCAGCCCTGCCACCAACAGTGTCGCCGCAAGCAATCGCCACCAGCAATTTTTCAACTCTCCGCTCCGTGTGGGTTCCGGAAATTTTGAGCCGTTTTGCTTTGGGAAGCAAGCCCTCTTCCAGGTTGAGATGATCTGTTCTCCCCGACGGTCCATCGAGATGGATGAGCCGTCCTCGCTCGAATCGAGATCGGCGGCGTTCCCGCTCAGAGAATGGTGTCTAAAACGGCTCTTCTGGTCGATGCATGCAGACGCACGACTCGGTTTTATTTTGCGTCGGGCCGTGGTATTAGCGTATACCCTAGGCGGTAATTCATCTGGACGAAAAACGCGGTAACCGAAAACTG